>CAUPPH010000011.1:0-163841 GCA_963513125.1 uncultured Albidiferax sp. | reverse complement strand
TCGTGGCTGAGCTCGGCGTAGGCGTACACGTCCACCATCCGCTTGTCGTGCCCCGCCAGCAGCGGCTCCATGAAGAAGCTGCACGCGTGGCCTTTGAAATCGGGTGACACGTAGCCCACCTTCAGACGCCGGCCTGCGCCCTGCGGGTTGCTGTGCGGGGTCCAGTCCGCCCGGTGCGGCTGCCCAAAGCGCCGATCAAACTCGCGGTAACGGGCATATATCGCCTCCGCGCTCGCATCGGGGTGGTAATTGGCTACAAACAGCAGATTGTCGAAAGCCACGCGGTGGTCGGGCTGGGCGGCAATCGCATGCTCCAGCGCATGGATGGCCTCGTCGATCAGGCCGTGCGCATTGAAGATGCCGCTGAGGTTGTTGTAGGCCTCGGCAAAGTCGGGCTGTAAGGCAATGGCGCGCTCAAAGCAGCGGTGCGCCTCATGGATCTGACCATCGGCATTGAAGGCCAGACCCAGGTTATTGAACGCCTCGGCATAGTCGGGCTGCACCGCCACGGTGGTGCGGAAGACGGCAATCGACTCGGCGATCCGGCCGAGCTCGAAATACGCCCGGCCCAGGTTGCACAGGCCCTCGGCATCACCGGGCAGCAGATCTACCGCGCGCTGCTTGGCCTGTAGCGCCTCTTCTTTCTTGCCCTGAGGCTGCAGCATGGTGCCCAGGGCCTTCCAGGCAAAGCCGCTGTTGGGATAGCGCTGCACCATGGCCCGGGCATGCGCCTCGCCCTGCTCGTAATGTTTGTGCCGGAAATGGTCCACCAGGGCCTGCTTTTCCGCCTGGGTGGGCTCTTGCGACATCGCAGGCTCAACCAGTCCGGCGGGCATCCGCTCGGTCAGCGCGTTGACCATGGCCACCGACAGACCCTGGGCCAGCGGCAGCACCTGGCGGGCCAGGTCAAAGTGCTGGCATCGCACCAGGCCATCGATATAACTGAACCAGAACTGGCTGCGTTCGGCATCGGCATTCAGCGCGAATTCAAAGTGCGGCAGCGCGTCCTGGGGACGCAGCAACTGCACCGCAAGCAAAACGCCCAGGTTGTGGTGTGCATCGGCGTGTTCAGGCTCATCTTGCAAGACGGCGCGGTAAGCGGCCTCGGCCCCCTCAAAATCCAGGGCCCGGTGGGCCTCTATCGCCTGCGCCAGCAAGCCTGCCAAAGGAGTGGCATCGGCATGCAGCAGGCGGGTCGTGTCGGTCATGGTGTTGCGGCTTGGGGCGCAGAGGGTATCTATCGGACAAGGATAACCAGCGCCCAGGAGTCGCAAAGTCGGATTTGCTGCCGTTTTGGGGCCCATCTTCTGGTGAAAGCCCTCGCAAATCCGATACATTTACATACAGGGTCAAACCGCTCAGCCTTCACTTTTCCCCTAATGACTGCCACCATCCAAACATGATTGTTCTCATCGGCTATGCCGTCTCCATGGGTTGCATCTTTGGTGTTTACATCTTCCACGGTGGCAACATCGCCGTCATCTTGACGGCGCTGCCGTTTGAGCTGATCACTATTTTCGGCGGCGCGTTGGGCGCATTTGCGGTGAACAACCAGCCCAAAGTGCTCAAGGCCACCATGGCCCTGCTGCCGCAGGCGCTCAAAGGTTCCAAGTACACCAAGACGCGTTACATGGAGCTGCTGTCTCTGATGTACGACATTTTGCAAAAAGCCCGCAAGGAAGGGCTGATGGCGATTGAAGGCGATGTGGAGTCGCCCGAAAACTCCGAAATCTTCAAAAAATACCCCACGGTAGGCAGCGACCACCACGTGGTCGAATTCATGACCGACTACCTGCGCATGATGGTGTCGGGCAACCTGAACGCCCACGAGATCGAGTCGCTGATGGACAGCGAAATCGACACCCACCACGCCGAAGCCCACGCACCGATCGCCGCCATCGCCCGCCTTGCCGGCGCCCTGCCCGCCTTCGGGATTGTGGCGGCGGTGCTCGGGGTGGTGAACACCATGGGCTCGGTGGGCCAGCCCCCTGCCGTATTGGGCGGCATGATCGCCTCAGCCCTGGTGGGAACGTTTCTGGGGATTTTGCTGGCGTATGGCGTGGTGGAGCCGCTGGGCGGCCTGCTGGAACAGAAAACCGAAGACAGTGCCAAGGAACTGCAATGCATGAAAACCACTCTGCTGGCCAGCATGCAGGGCTACAACCCGGCCACCGCGATCGAGTTTGGCCGCAAGGTGTTGTTCTCGGGCGACCGCCCCAGCTTCGCAGAGCTGGAAGGCCATGTGCGTGGCAAAAAGTAATTTTTTAGCAGACTGATATGGCGACGGAAGGCAAAAAACTCCAACCGATCATCGTCAAGAAGATCAAAAAAGGCGGCCACGCCGTGCATGGCGGTGCCTGGAAAATCGCCTACGCCGACTTTGTGACGGCCATGATGGCCTTCTTTTTGCTGATGTGGCTTCTGGGCTCCACCTCTGAGGGCGACAAAAAAGGTCTGTCAGACTTCTTTAACACCCCGCTCAAGGTGGCCATGCAAGGCGGCAGCGGTGCCGGGGCCAGCAACAGCATCTTGTCGGGCGGCGGCTCGGACCTGACCAAGTCGGCAGGGCAAGGCACGCGCGGCACCGGTGACGACCCGGTCAAAAAGAAGATGGAAGAAGCAGCCGCCAAGGCCGAAATTGCCAAGCAGGATGCCTCGCGCATCAAGAATCTGCGGGACAAGATCGATGCCTTGATCACCAACAATCCCAAGCTGGCCGAATTCCGTTCGCAAATCCGCATGGAAACCACGCCCGACGGATTGCAGATCCAGATCGTGGACGAACAAAATCGACCGATGTTCGACAGCGGTAGCGCCCTGGTCAAACCCTATATGCGCGACATTCTGCGGGCTATCGGTGAAGCCCTCAGCGAAGTCGAAAACCGCATCAGCCTGGCTGGCCACACCGACAGCACGCCCTATGGCAATGGCGAGCGGGGCTACAGCAACTGGGAGCTGTCCGCCGACCGGGCCAATGCCTCGCGCCGAGAGTTGGTGGCCGCCGGGATGCCCGATGACAAAATGGCCCGCGTGGTGGGGCTGGCGGCCAGCAGCCTGCTGGACCCCAAAACACCGCTGGCTCCGGTCAATCGGCGCATCAGCATTACGATCATGACCAGAGAAGCCGAGGCGCGGCTCATGGGCAATGCCACAATAGCAGCCTCTGTGACAAATGAAACAGCGCCGGAACCCGAGCAGAATGCCGTTCAAACGCCCGCACGGGGTGTACAAAAACCATGAGATCGCCGAGAGCCTCCAAAATGCGCCTTATTTCAGCAACTTCCAACGAAAGGGTCACCTGTGGCAAATGACCTGCGTTTTCTAATCGTGGACGACTTCTCCACCATGCGCCGCATTGTGCGTAACCTGCTCAAAGAAAGCGGTTACCCCGATGCGGATGAAGCCGAGGACGGCCTCGCGGCCCTGCAAAAGCTGCGCAGTGGTGTGCATTTCGATTTCGTGGTGAGCGACATCAACATGCCCAACATGAACGGGTTTCAGTTGCTGGCCGAAATCAAGGGCGATGAGAAGCTGAAGCACCTGCCGGTGCTGATGGTGACCGCCGAAGCCCGCAAGGAAGACATCGTTGCCGCCGCCCAAGGGGGGGCGGCAGGGTACATCGTCAAACCGTTCACCAAAGCCACGCTCGAAGACAAGCTGACGCACATCCTGAAGAAGAATGGGCTGATCCCAGCATGACCGCCGCTGCCCTACCCGCCGATGGAGACATCCAGCCAGCGGTGCACCAAAAGCTGGGCATGCTGACCCGTCAGCTACACGATTCACTCAATGAACTCGGCTATACCGACAAGCTCAAGGACAGCGCCGAAGAGCTGCCCGACGCGCAAAGCCGCCTGACCTACATCGCCCGCCTGACCGGCGAGGCCGCTGAAAAAGTACTCAGCCGGGTCGATCTGGCCAAGATCCAGCACGATTTCATCGCCGCCGAAACCAGCAAACTGGCCGCGTTCATCGTCAAGGATCCGGTGGCTGCTGTTGCCACTGGTGCGGTGTACAACTTTGTGGCCGACGTCGAGCGCGCGAGCAAAGAAATTGACATGCATCTGACCGAAATCATGATGGCACAGGACTTTCACGACCTGACCGGCCAGGTGATTGCGCGGGTGGTCAACCTGACATCGACGATCGAAAAGCAGCTGGTCGAGCTGCTGATCCAGACCGCCCCCAGCCCGACACCCACCCAGCCTAAAGCACCCGAAGGCCTAGCCGGCCCGGTGGTCGATCCGACAACCCGCACCGACATCGTGACCGACCAGTCCCAAGTGGACGATTTACTCGCCAGCCTAGGCTTTTAATAGGCCACGCTAAAGCCCGTTTATCGGGCTTTAGCCAAGCGGCGAGATGCCGACAATGGGGATTCCTAAAACCCCATTGCCATGGAATCATCCAGCCAAGACAAAGACCTACCCGCCACCCAGCGCAAGCTTGACCAAGCGCGCAAGGATGGGCAGGCCTCGCGTTCCAAGGACTTGTCCCATCTGGCGGTGTTGGGTACGGGTTCGGTCGCGGTGCTGGTACTCGCCCCCTCTTTTTTAGACCACTTCAAGCGGGTTTTGGGCCAACAGCTCTCGTTCGATGCAGCCACCCTGGCGCAAAACGGCAGCATGCTGGACCGACTGCAGGATGTGGTACTGGTCGGCATGGTCGCCAGCAGTGTGTTTGCGGCGATTGTGCTAGCGGCAGCCATCGGCAGTGCGGTGGCATCGGGTGGCTGGGTGGCCAGTCTGAAACCCATCATGCCGGACTTCAGCCGCATCAGCCCTATCGCGGGGTTTGGCCGCCTATTTTCCAAAGAACAAGCCACCGACATCCTCAAACTGCTGCTCATCACCACCGTGCTGGTCTCGGTGGCCTGGGTGTATTTGTCCAATAGCCTGCAGTCGGTTGCGCAACTGGTGTTGCAACCCTCCTCCGCCTCCATCCAGCACGTGGCGAACTGGATCACCTCGGGCATGAGCCTGCTGCTGCTGGTGGTGTTTGCAGTGGCAATGATCGACGTGCCGCTGCAAACCTTCTTGATGAAGTCGCGCCTGAAAATGTCGCACCAGGAAGTGAAGCAGGAGCACAAGGAGTCCGACGGCAACCCGCAAATGAAGGGCCAGATGCGCGCCCGGGCCCGCGAGATCGCCCAGCGCACCAGCGTCAGTGCCGTACCCAAGGCCGACTTTGTGCTGATGAACCCGACCCACTTTGCCGTAGCCCTCAAGTACGACGAAAAAACCATGCGCGCCCCGCAGGTCATCGCCAAGGGGGCCGACCTGGTGGCCATGAAAATCCGCGACGTGGCCAAGAGCCATGCCATTCCCGTATTCCAGTCGCCCATGCTGGCCCGGGCCCTGTACGCGCACGCCGAGATCAATGGCGAAATCCCGTCCGCCCTGTATACCGCCGTGGCCCAGGTACTGGCCTATGTGTACCGTGTAAAAGCCGCCATGCGCGGCGAGGGCCAGATGCCCGACAGCTTCCCGCAACCCGATGTGCCGCCCGAGCTGGACCCACTGGGCAACACCATCCTGGCTGAGACGGCACCATGAACCCCCAGCTCCAATCCGTACAGCAGTGGTTCAACACCAACCGCAAAATGCTGCAGGGCGTATCGGCCCCGATGATGGTGATGGTCATTCTGGCCATGATGGTCCTGCCTATGCCCGCGTGGCTGCTGGACACCTTTTTCACCATCAATATTGCAGTGGCGCTGATGGTGATGATGGTGGCGGCCTACATGGTGCGGCCATTGGATTTTGCTGCCTTCCCCTCGGTGCTGCTGCTCACCACGCTGATGCGCCTGTCGCTCAACGTGGCCTCCACCCGCGTGGTGCTGTTGGAAGGCCACACTGGCCCGGGTGCCGCCGGTGCGGTGATCGAAGCCTTTGGCCACTTCCTGATCGGCGGCAACTTTGCGGTGGGTCTGATAGTGTTCGCGATTCTGGTGGTCATCAACTTCGTGGTGGTGACCAAGGGTTCGGAGCGGATTGCCGAGGTGTCTGCCCGCTTCACCCTGGATGCCATGCCCGGCAAGCAGATGGCGGTGGATGCCGACCTGAACGCCGGTTTGATCAACGAAAAAGAAGCCAAACGCCGCCGCGCCGAAGTAGGCGAAGAAGCCGACTTCTTCGGCTCCATGGACGGTGCCTCGAAATTTGTGCGCGGCGACGCGATTGCCGGCATCTTGATCCTGATCATCAACATCGTGGGTGGCTTCACCATCGGTGTGCTGCAACACGACCTGACCGCCGCCAAAGCCGCCGACACCTACATCCTGCTGGCCGTAGGCGATGCGCTGGTGGCGCAAATCCCTGGCCTGCTGATCTCGATTGCCGCCGCCATGGTGGTGTCGCGCGTGGGCAAGGACGACGACATCGGCAAGCAGATCATCGGCCAGTTGTTCGACTCGCCCAAGGTGCTGGGCATCACGGCCGGCATCATGGCGGTCATGGGTGTCATTCCCAACATGCCGCACGTGGTGTTTTTGTCGATGGCGGCCGTACTGGGCTACATGGCCTGGGCGATTGCCAACCGGCCCGTTCCGCAAGAATCCACCCTGCTGGTGGGGCCGCCGCCCACCGACGGCGAGGCCACCTGGGACGACCTTCAACCGGTCGACCTGCTGGGGCTGGAGCTGGGCTACCGCCTCATCACCCTGGTGGACAAAACCCGCCCTGGCGACCTGCTCACCCGCATCAAGGGCGTGCGCCGCAAATTCGCCCAGGAAGTGGGATTTTTGCCCCCACCCGTACACGTACGCGACAACCTGGAACTCAAACCCAGCGGCTACCGCATCACCCTGCGCGGCGTGGTGGTGGGCGAAGGCGAAGCCTTCCCCGGCATGTACCTGGCCATCAACCCTGGGGGCATCACCACCCCGTTGATCGGCACCGCCACCACCGACCCGGCCTTTGGCCTGCCCGCCCACTGGATCGACGAGCGGCAGAAGGAAGCGGCACAAATGGCCGGTTTTACCGTGGTTGATTCGGAAACCGTGATGGCCACACATTTGTCACACTTGATGCAAGTGCAGGCGGCCCGTTTACTGAGCCGCACCGAGACACAGCAACTGGTGGAGCATGTCAGCAAACTGGCCCCCAAACTGATCGAAGAAGTGGTTCCCAAAATGGTGTCTATCGCCACGTTCCAGAAAGTCTTGCAGCTGTTGCTGGAAGAGTCTGTGCACATCCGCGACATCCGCACCATCGTCGAATGCCTGGCCGAGCACGCCGTGGCCACCACCGACCCCGCCGATCTGGCCCGCCGCGTGCGCATCGCCCTGGCCCCAGCCATCGTGCAGCAGATCTACGGCCCGACCCGTGAACTCAACGTCATTGCCATCGAGCCCAGCCTGGAGCGCATGCTGGTGCAGGCCCTGGGCAATGCCGCAGGCCCGGCACTCGACCCCGGCGTGGCCGACCTGCTGACCCGCAACGTGGCCGATGTGGCCCTGCAGCAGGAAGAGCTGGGCGTACCCGCCTGCCTGCTGGTGCCTGACCAGATCCGCAACGCCATTTCCCGGCTGGTGCGCCGCGTAGCCCCCCGGCTGCAGGTACTGGCGCACAGCGAAATACCTGAAACCCACACCATCCGCATTGGCCCCATCCTCAAAGGTGCACTGACATGAACATCCAACGCTTTCACGCAGCCACGTCCCGCGAAGCTTTGGCCAAGGCCCGTGCGGTCTTTGGTGAGGGGACGCTGATTCTGTCCAACCGCCCCACGCCCAACGGCGTGGAAGTGGTGGCCACCGCAGAAGATTCCCTGTCGTCGCTTGACCGGCCCAGCGTGGCACAGGCCCCCGTCTCGGCAGCCACCATGGCCATGGCGCAGACCCCGGTGGAAGAAGACACCGAGCAACTGGCCATGAGCACGCTGTCGTTCCAGGACTATGTGCGCGAACGCATGCTGCGCCGCCGCCACGAAAGTAGCCCCGACCTGCGTGAAGAAATCTTCCCTCCCAAGACCTCGGTACAGGCCGCGCCTGCGCCCATGGCCCCGCCCCCGCAACGTGCCAAACCTGCCGTACACGCCGTGCCGTTTGCGCAGCCCGTGGCCCGCCAGAAAGCCGCCCCGGCAGCCGCCGCGACCATCAATTCCAAGGGCATCGTGGACGAGCTGCAGGCCATGAAGGACATGATTGAAGAGCGCTTCAACACCATGGCCTGGCTGGGCAAGACCAAGCAGGACCCGATCCAGTCCAACCTGATGCTCAAGCTGATCCGCGCAGGGTACTCGCCCGACCTGGCCCGCGCCGTCATGGAGCGCCTGCCCGAAGATGCCACGCCCGCCGAAGCCATCCGCTGGCTGATGGGCGTGCTGGAGCAAAACCTGCGCACCGATGCCGGTAGCAAGCCCATCTTTGAGCAAGGCGGCGTGTTCGCGCTGGTGGGTGCCACCGGCGTGGGAAAAACCACCACCGCCGCCAAGCTGGCCGCGCACTGCGCCCGGGTCCACGGCCCCAACAGCGTGGGCCTGATCACGCTGGACACCTACCGCGTTGCGGCCCACGAGCAACTGCGCGCCTTTGGCCGCATGCTGGGCGTGGTGGCCCACCTGGCCCACGACCGCGCCGCCCTGCAAGACCTGCTGGGCCTGCTGGGCAACAAGCGCATGGTGCTGATCGACACCACCGGCATCGCCCCCAAAGACCCGCGCAAGCGCGACATGATGGACGTGCTGGACCTACCCGGCGTGAACCGCCTGCTGGTGCTCAACGCGGGCAGCCACGGCGACACCATGGACGAAGTACTCACCTCGTTCAAGACCCGGGGCCTGCAACAGGCCATCCTGTCCAAAATCGACGAAGCCGCCAAGCTCGGCCCGGCCCTGGATGCCATCATCCGCCACCAGCTGGTGTTGCGCGGCGTATGCAACGGCCAGCGTGTGCCCGAAGACTGGGAACCCGCCGATGCCAAGAAGCTGGTGCGCGCCTCGATGCGCTCCACCACCAAGTCGGCATTCGATCCCAAGGCCGCCGACCTGAACTTCTTCTTCACCCCAGCCCCGATGGATTCCAGCCGCCAGGAACGGGCGCATGCTTGACACCAGTGCCGACCAGGGCGCCAGCCTGCGCCGCATCGCGCCGCAAGCCGCCTGGAGCGTGATCGCCATGGTGACCCGGGGCGACACCGCCACCGAGTTGCCGCTGCTCTGGCAGATCTGCGCGGCCCTGCAAAGTTTTAGCCTGCGCATCACGGTTTTAGACGCAAGCTCGGCAGAAACGGAAGACAATCCAGGCTTGCAGAATCTTTTGGACCACGCACACTGGCAAGAAGATGCCGCCCCTGATGCAGACCATGACGCGCCCCCCTGGCACATCGTGCCTGCCCGTTTGGGGCTGAGCCGTCTGGCACTGCAGACCCGCCAGGATTCCCCCATGTCTCCCCCACCCCTCCAAGCCCTCAGCCACCTGTTTCGCAGCTGCGACCTGGTCGTGGTGTATGCCGATGCCCAGTTGCTGGCCACTTTGCTGCCGGGCAGCCAGGTGCGCCCCTTGCTGGCCGTCACGCCGCTGCGCGCCTCCATCCTCGGGGGCTACCAGAATTTCAAGAAACTGCTGCTGCAGGCCCGACTGGTGCCGCTGATTGCCTCGGTGGTCACCACGCCCTTCAAAAACGCCGAGCTGCTGGCCAAATCCACCGGGCGGGCGCTGCAACACTGCGCCCACCGGCACCTGGACTGCCAGACCGACTTCATGACCGTGCGCTCATTTCCCCAAAAAACCGCCCGCTGGGACGACGCACACCAGATCGCCCTGCGCCTGATGGCCAGCGCCATCCCCATGGCCCATGGGGTGGGAAGCCGTTGATGTACACCGCCAAAGGCCATCTGGACCGCGAGCACATGCTGCGCCAGTATGTGCCGCTGGTGCGTCGGCTGGCGCACCACATGATTGCCAAGCTGCCGCCCAACATCGAGCTGGACGACCTGATCCAGGTCGGCATGATCGGCCTGTCCGAGGCGCTCACCCGCTACGAGGTGGCCCAGGGCGTGCAGTTCGAGACCTTTGCCACCCAGCGCATCCGCGGCGCCATGATCGACGAGCTGCGCGAGGGCGACTGGATGTCGCGCGGCTCGCGCAAGAGCCAAAAAGAGATCGAGCGCGCGGTGCAGCGGCTGGAGCAAAAGCTGGGCCGCAGCCCGCTGGAGTCCGAAATCGCCACCGAGCTGGAGATGAGCCTGCCCGACTACCAGGAGCTGCTGGGCAAGGTGCGCGGCACGCAACTGGTGTACCTGGAAGACATGAACGGCAACTCGGAAGAAGGCGCGGGCTTTCTGGACCGGCACGTGGCCGATGAGGCGGCCGACCCGGTCTCTCTGCTGCGCGACCAACGCCTGCGCTCCTCGCTGGTCGATGCCATCAAAACCCTGCCCGACCGCGAGCAGTACATCATGAGCATGTACTACGAAAACGATATGAACCTCAAAGAAATTGCGGCGGTGCTGGAGATTACCGAGTCGCGCGTCTGTCAGCTGCACAGCCAGTCGATAGCCCGGTTGCGCGCCAAGATGCGCAGCCATTAACTGCACGCTATATTATTTAAATAATATTTTGATAGCTGCTCATGCAGATATACATTGCGGCAGCAGGCAATTTCATGCCTTAAAAATGGCCTAAAACCCGAGTTTTCAGCTGGCAACCGTGGCGTAGATGCGCGCCGCACCACCCCGGTACGTGGCCGCTTTGCCACCCGAATAGGTGCCTGGCGCTTGCACCTGGGGCAACACGGTGGCCAGGGCCCGGTCGACCACCACGGCACGGCGGGCCAGGTTGGCGCGCTGTTGGGATAGGGTGAGGGAAACTTTTTCCAGCCGACGGCGCATGTCGGCATTGAGTGACTGCAGACCACCAGGGGTGCGGCCCCACACGGCCATATCGGCCATGGCCTGGCGCAGCGCGGTGCTGGCGGCCTCCAAAACCAGGGGTTCGCCGGCAATCAGGGCGGCGGATACATCTTCGAGCAACTGTTCTACGCGCTGCAGGCTGGTTTCCAAGCTGTGTGTTACGGGGCGGGCCGTCATGCGGGCTGCTCCTGGATGAGAGTCGTGCGAGGAAAGCCGGTTAACGGATAACGCTGAGCATCTCTTGCGCGTTGTCGAGCATTTTGTCGGCAATCGCTTCGGGGTTGATCTTGAAGGTGCCGTTCTTGATGGCGGCCTTGATGTCGGCGACTTTCTTGCTGTCGAAGTCGGAGCCCACAGCCCGATCGTTCTGCTCCAGCGAGCGGGCCAGCGTGGACACAGACACCTGTGCACCGGCGGCGGGAATGGCGCGCGCGCCCTTTTGGGCCACGCTCGCAGGCGCAGCTTCCTTGTCCTGGTCGGCTTTCTTGAGCACGGCGGCATTCATTGCGGCCGTTACATCTATCCCTTGTCCAATTTTCATCACGCTCTCCAGCAGCCTTGACGTTAAGGCATCGTAGCAATGGTTTCGGCAGCTTTGGCATTTTCTTAAATGTTATATGGCTAAAAAACCAGCTGTTACATCTCGACCACGATGGTGCGGGCATCCTGCACCACGCCGGACATCACCCGGCCACTGTCCAGCCGCACCTTGGCGGCTTGGCCCACCACCCCGGCGGTAATCGCCTGGCCGTCGGACATGACCTGGAAACCCACGCCCTGGGCCAACACCCGGATCTGCGTGCCCGCCTGGAACACCTGGGCTGGCTTGACCATCGCCTGGCGCACGGTTTGCCCGGCCACCCAGGAGCGGGCCGCCACCTGGCCGATCCACTGCTCGGCGTTGGCGACCACGGGAGACGCGTCATCGGCCCAATCGACTTCGGCCTCCATCGCATCATTCGCCGTCAGCACGCTGCCCGCCATGACATTGGTTTTGGCCACCCAGGCCTGGCCCATGGCCTTGACCGTGACCGGTATGAACACATTCCAGCGGGTGGCACCGGCCAGGCAGCGCAGGCCCAGGCGGCTCTTGCCCCACAAACGGGTGCCCGGCGGCATGTACGGCTCGACCTTGGCGCAGGGTGCCAGCTGCAAGCGCGGGTCCAGCGCGCCCACCGCCACCTCCATGCGCAGCGCCATGCCATTCACCGGTGCGGCCTGCACCATGGCCGATTCCAGCCAGCGCTGGCTGGTGCCCACCATGTCGGCTTCGGCCTGGGCACGCGCACCCGCCGCGCACAGCACAAGGGCGGCGCAGAGCATGTTTGGTAGCAGCAGTGGCATAGAACCTCCAATTTCCTACTGGCGAGACTAAAGCCAGAGCGCTATCCGCAAAGCCGCGAACTGCGCCGCAATCACCCGCTTCTTCCGGGGCTCAAAAGGCTCAAGTTTTCCCATAATTTGCCAAAGCGAGATCCGGGATGGCACCGGAGGTTTTGCAATTGATTACCAAGCGGGGTGTCGCATGTTGGACAAAATGGTCGGTTCGGTGGACTTTCAGAGCAAGGCCCTGGTGCTGCGCGCCGAACGCCAGCGCACCATCGCCAGCAACATTGCCAACGTGGATACACCCGGCTTTGTGGCGCGCGACTTCAACTTCAAGGAAGCCATGAGCGCCGCCACCGCCAGCCAGGGGCTGATTGCGGGCCACCGCACCGACAACCGGCACTTGAACCTGCCCAATCTGGACGGCAGTAGCCTGGGCAACGCCCAAAACCGGGGCTACAGCGCGCAAAGCCAGCCCAACCTGGACAACAACACCGTGGATCTGGACCGCGAGCGGGCCAATTTTGTGGACAACGCGGTGCGCTACGAAGCCACGCTGCGCTTTATCAACGGCACGGCCAAGACCATGCTCAGCGCCATCACTGGCCAATAAGAAAGCACACCATGTCCATGTTTTCGATCTTCGGTGTCTCTGGCAGCGCCATCAGCGCCCAGTCGCAGCGCCTGAACGTGGTGGCCAGCAACCTGGCCAACGTGGACGCCGTGGCCGGGCCCGATGGCCAGGCGTACAAGGCACGCCAGGTGGTGTTCCAGACCACGCTGCTGGGGGCCGAAAGCGCCGCCGGGGTGCGGGTCAAAGAAATTTCCGAGAGCCAGCAACCAGGCCGCAAAGTGCTGGACCCCACCCACCCCTCGGCCGATGCCGAGGGCTACGTCACCCATTCCAACGTCAACGCGGTGGACGAGATGGTGAACATGATTTCTGCCTCCCGCTCCTACCAGAACAACGTAGAAGTGATGAATACCGCCAAGTCCTTGCTGCTGAAAACGCTGCAAATGGGCCAATAAATTTACTGAAAGCACGCCATGGCCTTGGATGTCACCGCCCTCAACGCCGCCAGCAGCTCGCTGGTGGGCACTACCAGCACCAACAGCACGAGTGCCGAGGCCTCGCAAGACCGGTTCCTGAAACTGCTGGTGGCCCAGCTGAACAACCAGGACCCGATGAACCCGATGGACAACGCGCAGATGACCAGCCAGCTGGCGCAGATCAACACCGTCTCGGGCATCCAGACACTGAACGACACCATGACCAGCATGGCGGCGCAAATTGCTGCCCTGCAGTCCCTGCAGGGCAGCAGCACCATCGGCCGCGAGGTGCTGACCGAGGGCAACACCCTGAATGTGACCGACGGCGTGGGCAAGGGTTCGTTTGACCTGGCCAGCAACGCCGACGCGGTGAAGGTGGAAGTGCGCACCACCGGGGGCACGCTGCTGGGCACAGTGAACCTGGGCGCACAGGAGGCAGGCCGCCAGTCTTTCACCTGGGACGCGTCCCAGTACACCAACGCAGGCGAGCTGAGCTTCAAGGTCGTCGCCACCCAGGGCACCACCGCCGTGACCAGCACAGCGCTGGAGCGCAACAAGGTGGTGGCCGTCAGCAACGTCAACAACGCGCTGAATCTGCAACTGTCCAACGGCGGCTCGGTCGCCTACAGCGCCGTCAAGGCCATTTTGTAATCCTGCCGTCTACCGTATTTTTAGGAGCCATCCATGAGCTTTCAACAAGGTCTTTCCGGTCTGAACGCCTCCAGCCAAAACCTGGACGTGATCGGCCACAACATCGCCAACGCCAACACCACCGGCATGAAGGCCTCGCGGGCCGAGTTTGCCGAGCTGTACGCCTCGTCGCTGGGCAGCTCGGGCGGCATCAGCCAGGGCATCGGGGTGGAAGTGCAGACCGTGTCGCAGCAGTTCACCCAGGGCAACATCAGCATCACCGGCAATGCGCTGGACGTAGCCATCAACGGCAACGGCTTTTTCCAGGTCGAGCTGCCCAACGGCAACCTGGCCTACAGCCGCGACGGTGCCTTCAAGCTGAACAAGGAAGGCGAAATCATCTCCAACGCGGGTGCGCACCTGATGGGCATTACCGCCGCTGCCGATGGCTCGATTCCCACCGGCGGTGCAATCGGCCCGCTGACTCTGCCCACCGGCGGCGAGATTGCCGCCATCCAGACCACCAAGATGGACCTGAGCTTCAACCTGGATGCCGAGGCCGTGGTGGCCACCGGGGTCGCCCCCGCAGGCCTGGTGCCGCCACTGGCCACCTATGGCACCTCCATCACCGCCTACGACGGCCAGGGCGTGGGCGTGCCGGTGAGCATTTACTTCACCAAAACCGCCGTCAACACCTGGGACGTGTACTCCAGCGTGGACGGTGCGGCCCCCACCCTGACCACCACCGGCCTGCTCTTCAACGGCACCGGCAACACGCCCAACGCCACCATCGGCACGCTGACCCTGCCCTCGCCGACCAACCCGGCCAGCACCTTCAGCGTGGCCATGAACGTCAAGGATGCCACCCAGTACGGGGCCAAGTTCTCCATCGCCAAGGCCACCCAAGACGGCCAGGCCCCCGGCACGCTCACCGCCATCAGCATCGACGAGAGCGGTGTGATTCTGGGCACCTACTCCAACGGCAAGGCGCTGGCCGCCGGGCAGATCCAGCTGGCCACCTTCACCAATGTGCAGGGCCTGGCCCCGGTTGGCGGCAATGTCTGGCTGTCCACCCCGTCCAGCGGTGACCCGTCGGCCAAAGGCGTGCCCGGCACCGGCAACCTGGGCGGGCTGCGCTCGGGCTCGCTGGAAGACTCCAACGTCGATCTGACCAAGGAACTGGTCAACATGATGACCGCCCAGCGCGCCTACCAGGCCAACGCCCAGACCATCAAGACGCAAGACCAGGTGATGTCCACCCTGGTCAACCTGCGCTAATCCACCACGCCACCCTAGCGTAGCCCGCCATGGACCACATCATTTACACCGCGATGACGGGGGCCAACACGGCGGCCAACCGGCAGGCGGTGCTGGCCAACAACCTGGCCAACGTCTCCACCAACGGGTTTCGCGAAGAACTGGCCACCTACCGTTCGGTACCGCTGAACGGCCCCGGCTCCAGCACCCGCGTGTTTGCGCTGGAAACCACCACCGGCCACTCCAACCTGCCCGGCCCGGTGCAGCGCACGGGCCGCAACCTGGATGCCATGGCCCAGGGCAACTCCTGGTTCGCGGTGCAGGGGCTGGACGGCACCGAAGCCTATACCCGCAGCGGCATTTTTGAAATCTCCAGCACCAACACCCTGGTCACGCCTACCGGTCTGCCAGTGCTGTCGGACGGCGGTGCGCCCATCGACGTGCCCCAGGGCGCCGACATCACACTGGGCACCGACGGCACCATCAGTGCCAAAGTGGCCGGGCAAGCCTCCACCAGCCTGGGGCGGCTGAAGATGGTCACCCCCGATGTCGACAACCCCATCAAGCGCGGCGACGACGGCCTGTTCCGCGGGGCCACCGGCGACCCGCTGCCGCAAGATGCCAACGCCAAGCTGCTGGGCGGGGCCATCGAGGGCAGCAATGTCAACGCCGTAGCCACCATGGTCGGCATGATCCAGACCGCCCGCCAGTTCGAGACGCAAATGCGCCTGCTGCAAACCGCCGAAACCAATGACAAAAGCGCCAGCCAGCTGCTCAATGTCCAGGCCTAACTAGAAAGTACCACCATGATCAACTCCCTCTGGATCGCCAAGACCGGCATGGAAGCCCAGCAAACCCAGCTGGATGTGATCTCGCACAACCTGGCCAACGTTTCCACCACCGGCTACAAACGCGCCAACGCGGTGTTTGAAGACCTGATCTACCAAAACCTGCGCCAGGTGGGGGCCAACAGCACCGAGCAAAACCAGCTCCCCACCGGCCTGCACCTGGGCCTGGGCGTGCGCACCGTGTCCACCACCCGCTCGTTTGCCCAGGGCAGCCTGCAGCAATCGGGCAACACGCTGGACGTGGCCATCAACGGCAACGGCTTCTTCCAGATCAACCAACCCGACGGCACCATTGGCTACACCCGCGACGGCTCGTTCCAGGTGGATTCGCAAGGCCGCCTGGTCACCTCCGCCGGGCTCACCGTGGCCAGCGGCGTGACCATTCCGGTCAACTCGCAAAGCGTCACCATCAGCACCGACGGCAGCGTCACCGTGGTGTTGCCGGGCAACCCCACGCCCCAACCGGCGGGCAATATCGCCATGGCCAACTTCATCAACCCGGCCGGCCTGGAGCCCAAGGGCGGCAACCTGTACGCCGAAACCGCCGCCTCCGGCCAGCCCACCACCGGCACGCCGGGCGTGAGCGGCATGGGCGTGGTGCGCCAGGGCTTTGTGGAAACCAGCAACGTCAACGTGGTGCAGGAGCTGGTGACCATGATCCAGACCCAGCGCGCCTACGAGATGAATTCCAAGGCCGTGCAGACCTCGGACCAGATGCTGCAAAAGCTGGCCCAGTTGTAGGAGATTGACGATGCGTGCCGCCTTGACCATCGCCTGGCTGCTGGCCTGCCTCAGCGGCTGCGAAACCCTGGCCCCGTCGCCCAAGGTGGACTTCGCCCAGTCCACCGCGCCCCGGCCCATGCCTGCGGCCACCGTAGCCACCAACGCCCGGCCCACCGGTAGCCTGTTTGCGTCTGCCGCCTACCGCCCGGTGTTTGAAGACCGCCGCCCCCGCCTGGTGGGCGACAACCTGACCATCCAGATCGTGGAAAACATCAGCGCCAGCCAAAAGTCCACCAGCACCGTAGGCCGCACGGCAGATACCTCTGCGGGCATTACCGGCCTGCCCTTCCTGAAGGCTCCGCTGCTGGACAAATTCAACATCGGCGCCAATTCCAGCAACGACTTCTCGGGCAAGGGCGGCACCGAAAGCGCCAACACCTTCTCGGGGGCCATCACCGTCACCGTGGTCGAGGTGCTGCCCAACGGCCACCTGGTGGTAGCCGGTGAAAAGCAGATCGGCGTGAACCAGAACGTCGACGTGCTGCGCTTCTCGGGCACGGTCGACCCGCGCGCCGTGCAGCCCGGCAGCGTGGTCGCCTCCACCCAGGTGGCGAACGCCCGCATCGAGTCCAAAGGCCGCGGCCAGCAGGGCGAAGCGCAAGCCATGGGCTGGCTGGGGCGCTTTTTCATGAACGTGATGCCGTTCTGACACCTTCCCCGACCGGGTTGGGCGTTTAAAGGAAATCGGCACTCTGCGTCTATGGAACGTGCGCAAGCAGCTATCAAAAAAATAGCAAGTCCAATTGACCGGAAACCACCGCCTTTTCCGCCGTTCCAGTCCACAGACGCACCGCAAAATAATGCTAAAGGTTCCACCATTCCGGCCGAGCCAGACGTAGAACAGGTTGTTCGCCATGCCACTTTTCCGCCTCCTGCCAATGCGCCGTGCCGCGACATGGGGCTTGGGGCTGTGCGTGGCCTTGCTGCTGGCGCTGCCCGCACAGGCCTTGCGCATCAAGGAAGTGGCCGCCGTACAGGGCGTGCGCAGCAACCAATTGACCGGCTACGGGCTGGTGGTGGGGCTGGACGGCACGGGTGACCAAACCACCCAGATGCCCTACACCTCGCAAAGCCTGTCCAGCTATCTGCAGCAGATGGGCATCACCCTGCCCGCCAACCTGGCATCGTCGCTGCAGCTGAAAAACGTGGCGGCGGTCATCGTTACCGCGCAGTTGCCTGCGTTTGCCCAGCCGGGCCAGACGATTGACATCAACGTGGCCAGCATGGGCAACTCCAAGTCGCTCAAGGGCGGCCTGCTGATCGCCACGCCGCTGCGCGGGGCCGACGGCGAAATCTACGCCATGGCCCAGGGGAATATGGTGGTGGCCGGTGCCGGGGCCGCCGCGGGCGGCAGCAAGGTGCAGATCAACCACCTCAGCGCAGGCCGCATTCCCGGGGGGGCACAGGTAGAGCGCAGCGTACCCACGCCGCTGCAAGAGGGCGACTTCATCACCCTGGACCTGAACTCCAGCGACTTCCAGACCGCCCGCCGCGTGGCCGCCGCCGTCAACAACAAGATGGGTGCCGGCATGGCCAACGCCATGGATGGCCGCACAGTGCGGGTGCGCGCCCCCAACGACCCGAATGCCCGCGTCAACTTCCTGGCCGACCTGGAAGAGCTGACCATGGAATCTTCGGCCCCGGCAGCCAAGGTGGTGATCAACTCGCGCACCGGCTCCATCGTGCTGAACCAGTCGGTCACGCTCGGCCCCTGCGCGATTGCGCACGGCAACCTGTCGATCAGCATCAGCACCACGCCCTCGGTGAGCCAGCCCAATCCCTTGTCGCAAGGGCAGACGGTGGTCACCGAAAAAAGCAATATCCAGATCAAGCAGGAGCCCGGCATCCTGATCCAGGTGCCGCCCGCGCCCCAGTTGGCCGACGTGGTGCGCGCGCTGAACGCCCTGGGTGCCACGCCGCAGGACCTGCTGGCCATCCTGCAAGCCATCAAGGCAGCAGGCGCTTTGAATGCTGAACTGGAGGTGATCTAAATGGCACTGACCCAAGTTTCCAACAGCAACAGCAACAACCTGTTGGCCGCCGATGCCAAGTCGCTCAATGCGCTGAAGCTGCAGGCCGGGCAGGACAGCCCCGCCGCCATCAAAGAGACGGCCAAGCAGCTGGAGTCGCTGTTCATGCGCGAGCTGATCAAAAGCATGCGCGAAGCCACCACCAAATCCGGCCTGTTCGACAGCCCGCAAGGTGATCTGGGCAGCGACCTGCTGGACCAGCAGTTGTCGGTCACCATGTCGGGCCAGCCCGGCGGCCTGTCGGAGGCCATCGTGCGCCAATTAACGCGCCAGACCGTGCCCGCCGACGGTGCCGCACCCAAGATGCTGACCCCTACCGCGCCGATAGCCCCCATCAAACCCGCCAGCGTCAGCCAGACCGGTTTTGTCGAGCAGCACAACGCCGCCGCCACCGCCGTGGAGCGGGCCACCGGCATCCCCGCCAGCTACATGCTGGGCCAGGCCGGGCACGAAACCGGCTGGGGCCGCCGGGAAATCAAAAACCCCGACGGCAGCACCTCGTTCAACCTGTTCGGCATCAAGGCCGGTGCAGGCTGGACCGGCAAGACCACCACCATCACCACCACCGAGGTGGTGAACGGCGAGGCCCGCAAAGTCAGCGCCAAGTTCCGCGCCTACGACTCCTACCAGGACTCGTTTAACGACTATGCAAATCTGATCAACAACAGCCCGCGCTACGCCCAGGCGCGCCAGCAAACCGGTTCGTCCCAGGCCTTTGCCACCGAGCTCAAGCGCGCAGGCTACGCCACCGATCCCGACTACGCCGCCAAGCTGAACCGGGCCATCACCGTGACCCAGCAACTGCGCCGGGCCTACGCCTAAGCCCCCTTAAGAGACCGCCATGAGCAACCTCCTCAACGTCGGCTCGCGGGCTCTGCTGGCCAATGAAGTGGCCCTGCAGACCATTGGCAACAATATTGCCAACTCCAGCACGGTGGGCTATTCGCGCCAGAACGTGGTGCTGCAAACGGTAGAAGGCCAGTTCACCGGCGGTGGCTACATTGGCAAGGGCGTAGACGTGCTGACCATCCAGCGCAACCATGACGAGTACCTGACCCGCCAGGCCGCGCTGTCCAAGTCGGTTGCGGCCTCGGACGTGAGCCGGGCCAACAAGCTGCTGCAGCTGGAAGACATCTTCAAGGGCGGCACCAACGGCCTGGGCGCGGCGGTCACCGACATGATGAACGCGTTCTCCGACGTGGCCAGCGCCCCCACCGACCTGACCGCCCGCACCGTGGTACTGACCCGTGCCGACGAGGCCGCGGCCCGCTTCAACGATGCCGCCACGCAACTGGCCAACCTGCAGACCGGCCTGACCACCGAGCTGATCAATGCGGCTGCGGCCATCAACACCATCACCACCAACCTGGCCGCCGTCAACGGGCAGATCCAACAGGCCCAGGGCAAAGGGCATGCGCCCAACGACCTGCTGGACAAGCGCGACAACCTGATCAGCCAGCTCAACCAGTACATCCAGACCACCCAGCTCGATGCCGACGACGGCACGGTCACCGTGTTTGCTGCCAGCAGCCAGCCGCTAGTGCTGGGCACCAAGGCCTCGGCGCTGCAAGTGCAGCCCAATCCCCAGGACGCATCGCAAAGCCAGATCACCATGGTGCTGGGTAGCCAGACCGTGGTGCTGTCGGAAAACATGCTGGGCGGCGGCTCGATTGCCGGGCTGCTGAAGTTCCAGAACGAAGACCTGGCCCAGGGGGCCAACCTTCTGGGCCGCATCGCCACCAGCATCACCACCGTGGTCAACGCCCAGCACAAGCTAGGGCTGGACCTGGACGGCAACCCCGGGGGCAACCTGTTCAGCCCGGTGAGCATGCCCAATGGGGCTGCGGCCTTGTCCAACACCGGCAGCGGCAGCGTGGGCATCAGCGTGGACGCGCCCACCGTCGCCAAGTTGCAGGCTTCGGATTACAAGATCACCTTTACCTCGCCCGTCGCTTTCACCGTGCAGCGTCTGTCCGACAACACCGTGGTCAACCCCGACCCCACCACCGGCAGCTATGACGGCCTGGCAATTGCCGTGGGTGGCGCGCACGTGGCCGGCGACAGCTTCTTGCTGCAGCCCTTTCGCGCCGTCGCCAACAAGATCACCACCGCCTTCGGTTCGCCGCGCCAACTGGCCGTGTCCAGTCCGGTGCAGGCCGCCATGGGCATTACCAACACCGGCAGCCTGGCGGTGGCCAACCTGGCGGCCAAGTCGGTGCCGATCCCGGCCAACGTCACGCTGACATTCACCGGCACCAACACCTATACCCGCAGCGACATTGCGGGCACATTCACCTACAGCCCCGGCACGCCGATTGCGTTCGACCCAGCCAACCCGGCCTCGGGCTGGTCACTGACCCTGTCGGGGGCGGCCCAGAACGGCGACACCCTCACCCTGGGCCCGGCCAACCTCGCCTACGCCAAGCTCAACGCCGGCAATGCCGACGCGCTACTGGACCTGCGGGATGTGGCCCTGTTCGATGGCTCCAGCCTGGCCGACGGCTATGCCGCGCTGATGTCGCAGGTGGGCGTGAAGGTGCAAAGCGTGCAGTACACCGCCGAGGTGTCCAAATCGATTGCCGACAACCTGGAAACCTCGCGTACCGGGGTTTCGGGCGTGAACCTGGACGAAGAAGCCGCCAAGCTGCTGCAGTACCAGCAGGCCTACCAGGCATCGGCCAAGATGGTCCAGGTGGCCCAAACCATTTTTGACAGTCTGATGGCCAGCGTCGGCCGTTAGGAGAAATAGATGAGCAACAGCTTCACCCGCCTGGCCAGTGCCACCGGTTACGACAACGCGCTTCGCAATCTGACGACCCGGTACGCCACCATGTCTGCGCTGCAAGAAAATCTGACCTCCGGCAAGAAAATCCTGCGCTCCAGCGACGATCCCACAGGTGCCGCGCAGGCCGAACGCGCCAACACCCGCATCGACCGCATCAAGACCGAGCAGCGCGCGCTGGACACCCAGGTCAGCGCCATCACCCAGGCCGAAGCCACGCTGGGCAATGCCAACGACTTGCTGCGCGAGTTCCGTACCCTGGTGGTGCAGGCGGGCGACGGTGCCAACAGCCCGGTGGAGCGCGAAACCATTGCCAAGCAACTGGTCGGCATCCGCGATGAACTGATCACCCTGGCGAACAAAAAAGACAGCAACGGCATGCCCTTGTTCAACGGCCTGGGCAGCACCTCGGCCCCGTTTGAAACCAGCGCCGACGGCATTGCCCCCGACCCCGACTACAACTACAACGGCCTGCCCGGCCAAACCGCCGCCAGCACCGTGGCCATCCCGTTCACGCTGGATGGCCGCGCCGCCTGGATGGACGTGCCCGAGGGCAACGGCGTGTTCACCGTCGGCCTGGGCGCAGCCAACACCGGGCGGGTGTTCACCGACATTGGCGTGGTCACCGATGCCCCGCAGATGGCGGCCCAGGGCACCGACTTCACCATCAACTTCACCGCGCCCGTGCCCCCCGCCACCGGGGCCACCACCTACACCGTCACCAACAACACCACCGCCACCACCTCGGCGGCACAAACCTACACCGAAGGACAGTCCATCGTGATGGGCGGCATCTCGATGGTGGTGCGAGGCACCCCGTTCAATGGCGACACGCTGGAGGTCAACGCCAACGTCACCGCCAACCGGCCCAGTATTTTTGACGTGATGGACCGCACCATCGCCAGCATGTACGCCGTGGGTTCCACCACCGTGGGTGCCAACAGCAACGACGCCAACTTCAACCAGGAACAGGCGATTTCGCTGGCCCAACTCGACACCAGCCTGGAGAAAATCAGCGCCAGCCGGGGCAAGGCGGGCGACCTGCTGACCCGCGCCGACCGCATCACCAGCACCCAGACCGACAACACCATCCAGGCCAAGACCGACAAGTCCAACGCCGAAGACATCGACATGATTGCCGCCGCCGCCGACCAGAGCAACCAGCAAACCGCCTACCAGGCCGCTCTGAAGTCCTACGCGTCGATCCAGAAGCTATCATTGTTCAACTACATCAGTTGAACGGGTTTATCCCGCTTCCGCCATGGCCACTTCCGTCCTGGGCAGCATCACCCTGGGCTACCGCCCGCTGTGGAATGCTGCGCGCAGCATGGCGGCGGTGCAGCTCTTCATCGAGGGCCGGGCCGATGCCAGCATCGACTCGGATCGCCTGGTCGGCAGCCTGCAAGACCAGGGCAAACCCGGCGCACCGCCGTTGCTGCTGTCGGTCAAATCCCCCGCGCTGCTGCGCGACCTGCTGGACCACGCCCCGGCACGCACTGCAGCCCCCTACTGGATTGAAGTCCGCAGCGAATGGATGGGCAGCCACGCCATGCCGCAGCGGGTACAACGCGCCCACCATCGCGGCCTGCGCCTGGTGTGGCGGGCCGAATCCGACCAGCCCCCAGGCCCCGAACTAGCCCCCTGCTTCTTTACCCATTTGCTGCGCCTGTCGCCCCAGGCCGCGCTGGCCGCCCTGCAGGCCGCCGCCCGCGCCCGGGCAGGAACACCCCCTGGAGCCAGCACGGTGCAGCCCGGCATGCTGTACGAGGGCATCGCCAGTCGCCTGCTGATGGAGCACTGCCTGGACCAGCAGCACGCCACCGCCCTGCTGGGTTGGCCCGATGAAGACATCCTGCACGCCCTACAGCGCCAGGCCACCGCCCCCGACCACCTGGCCATGGTGCAACTGGTGCAAGCGGTGGATGACGACCTGTCGGTGGAAAAAATCGAAGCCCTGCTGGGTATGGAACCCATCCTGACCTTCCGCTTCCTGGCCTACGCCAATTCGGCCGCCGTGGGCCTGCGCACCGAGGTCGAATCCCTGCGCCACGGCCTGATGCTGCTGGGCACCAGCCAGCTCAAGCGCTGGCTGGTCGAACAACTGCCGCAGGCCTCGCGCGACCCCAACCTGCGCCCTGTCAAAGCCGCCATGGTGCTGCGCGCCCGGCTGATGGAAAACCTGATGGACTCCGGGGCTGAACACCAGTTGGCCCGCGAGATCTACCTCTGCGGCCTGTTCTCGCAGATCGACGTGCTGATGGGCGAGACCCTGGGCAGCGCCCTGCACCGCGTGCCCCTGAGCAGCCGCATCTACAACGCCACCGTGCGCAACACCGGCCCCTACGCGCCCCTGCTGCACATCGCCACCGCCCTGGAATCCGACAACGGCACCGCCATCCGTGCCCTGTGCCACGAGCACGGCATGGATCTGGAAGATGTCAACCGGGCGCTGCTGCGGGCCCTCACGGGCTAACTTCCCGGTGTTTCGCGGCGGGAAAGCAGGTCTTTGGTGAGCTCGGTGCGCAAGGTGCTGGCGCACGCGCGAACAGCCTCATAGTCACCGGGCGCAAGCATAGGATCGCTAGCGTGCGCCGATACCACCTCGGCAATCTGGGACTGGAGTGCTTTGTACGCGTTCATCGCGTCTACCGTCAGCAGCATCCCACCGGGCACGGCATCCTTGCCCCCAAAGTACCAGCCCCGCAGACCGGTGGAGAGATCGGTCAACGACTGGCAATCCACCGTGGGGTCGCGGGGCCATTTGGGCAGCACCCTGGTTTGCTTCCAGAGATCACTGTAGGAGGTGATCCGCATGCTGCGAAGCTCGCTGTCCACCGCACCCAAGAACGCCAACGACTTCTTGAAGTCCTCCAATTGCTTGGCCAGCTCGGCCTTGTGCGTCTCTTCCATCTGGCGCAGGTCGGAGTCGTGCTGCCGCTGCAGCACCCCCACAGCCTCTTTGCCCAGGTAGGCCATCACCGCAGCAGCCGAAGCGGCCACACTGCTGACCACCGACAACAGATCGACAAGCGTCATGGGAGCCTCCTGTACGGCCTTGCATGGCGAAAACCGGCATTCGTGCCGGTCTGGATTGCCAAGTTTGCTCCTCTGAAAATAGTCCCCAAGCCGGCAATTTGCAAGAAGCATGTGCTGCACCTACTTTGCGGCCCTGGGTCCGCACAGCACGCAGTAAACAGCAGGCACTCAAGGCACCCCTAAAAACAGATACAGGCTGGGCCGCCCCCCACTGGCCATGCCTGCACCCAAATAGACCGGCCCCAGCGGGGTTTCGCCGCCCAGGTAGACGGTGGCCGAATCCAGCATCCCCCGGCGCTGGGTTTCCGAGTAACGGGTGCCAAAACGGGCCCCCTCCAGCGCCACACCTACGCGCATGTCGCCACGCAGACCCAGCGGCAAGCGACCCACTATCCGCTCCACCCCCACGCGTGCGTAGCGCATGTCGTCGCCCACCAGCTGCCCTTGCGCATAGCCCGACATCTTTAAAAACCCGCCCAGCGTGGCCGCGTCAAAAATCGGCAACTGGCCCTGAGGCGAACCGATATAGGCCACCTGCCCGGTCAGCACAAACCGGCCCAGCGGGTAGACCGCCTGGGCCGACGTGTCCAGCTTGCTGTAGCTTTGCCCCGGGGCAGAAAAATACCGCCCGCGCAGCGCCCAGCCCCCCGTCGGCACGTACAGGCGGTTGAGCTGGTCCAGGTCAACACTGGCAAACCAGCCGTTCACCTGCTGCGACTGGTTGGGCAGCAGCGCCACGCCCGTGGCCAGGGTCGCCCGGCCCTGGGTGCTGGACACCCCCAGCCGGGCCTGCCCTAGCCAACCCAGATTGGCCCCGGTGGCCAGCTCCAGCCGCACCGCGCGCACGTCGTACTCGGACATCTTGCGGTTGTCCTGGTAGACCGGCGCGGCTTGCGAGGTGTAACGCACGCTGGGCTCCACAAACCAGTGCTGCGAGGGCTCCAGCGGCTGGTACAGCTCGGCCCCCAGCGCCATTTCGCTACCGATCTGGCCGCTGACCAGCAGCTCGCCGCCCAGCCGGTTCAGTGCGGTGCGCTGGTAGGCTCCACGGATGCTGTAGGTGGCACTGTGCTTGAAATCGTTTTCCAGGTTCACGGCAAAGCGCAGGTAATCGGGACCCCAGGGCTTTTCCAGCGGGGTGACGCGCAGGATGTTGCGCTCGCGCTGGCGCACCAGGGTGTAATCCACGCTCTGGTACTGGCCGTCGCCAAAAGTGCGTTGCAGGTCGCGGTACAGGGCCGGGCTATCCAGCGCCTGGCCGGGGATCTGGGTAATGTGCTGCGTGACCACGGTGGCGTTGCTGCGCTTCAAACCCACCACCTCCACCGCGTCGATCACCGGGGCCAGGCGCTGCGCTCCGGCCAGTTGCTGCGCCCAGGCGGCATACACCGCCGGGTCGGCGGCCAGCGCCCGTAGCTGGGGGGCCACAGCCAGCGCGGCCTGGCGACCGCGCTCAGCGGCCATGGCGTTTTTGTCAAAGTCACCCGAGGTGATGCCTTCCAGCGCAGGGCGGATGTAGATGTCGGTAGACCGAATGCGGGCCATCGACTGGCTGACGTTTTGCTCGGTCAGGATGTTGATCATCTGCGCCGACACGCTCAGCAGCGAGCCCACCTGGTCCGGGGCCAGCAGCGGCGAGCCGACGTTGACGGCAATCACCACGTCTGGCTGGCACAGCGCCCGCACCTCGCCCACCGGCAGGTTGTCCACCAGCCCGCCGTCCACCAGCTTGTGGCCGTTGTAATCCACCGGGGCCATCAGGCCGGGCACCGACATGCTGGCCCGCATGGCCAAAGTCAGGCTGCCCTCGCGCAGCACCACGCGGGCCCCGGTGCCGATGTCGGTGGCGATGATGGCCAGCGGCAGCGCCAGGGTCTGGATCTCGCGCTCGGCCAGGTCGGCCCGCACCAGTTGGTTGAAAAACAGCTTGATCTTCTGCCCGGTCAGCACACCCGGCGGGGCCACCACGCCGTCAGGTCCGATGCCCAGCTCAGAGCCCGGCAGGTAGCGCTGCGCCAGCCGCTTGGTGCGGTAACCGGTTTCGCTGAAGGCCGAGGCATCCTGGAACAAATCCGCCCAGTCGGCGCTGGCCAGGGCCTGGCGCATCGCGTCCGGGGCCAATCCCGCCGCAAACGCCCCCGCCACCAGCGCTCCCATGCTGGTGCCCGCCACGCAGTCCACCGGCACCCGCAACTGGTGCAGCACCTCCAGCACCCCCACATGCGCCGCCCCGCGCGCACCGCCGCCACCCAACACCAGGCCGATGCGCTGGCGGGGCGTGGCGGGCTCGGTTTGGGCTTGTGCGCTGCCCAAGGCGGTCAAGACCAGACAGACACCAAGTGCGGGGAGGAGGTAGCGGGCGGGAATCTTCATCGCCCTATTTTGACCTTGGCTACCCGGTCAACGGCTGTCCCGCACCCGCGCAAACACTTTCCAGAACGCCGCATCCTGCGTGTTGGCGAAGTTGATGCGCATCAGGCTGCTGGGTTGGCGGTTGGCGTGGAACAGGGCGCCGGGGGCGAGCATGTAGCCCACGTCCAGCATGCGCTGGGCCAGGGCATCGGTATCCACGCCGGTCTCGACCCAGCCGAACAGGCCTGCGGGCTCGGAGGCGAAAGTGCAGCCTGCGGCCAGGGCCAGCTTGGTGCTGCGGGTGCGGGCCTGGTCGAGGCGGGCGCGCACACCCTCGGAGTGGCGGCGCAGTTGGCCCTGGTCGATGCACCAGGCCAGGGCTTTTTCCAGCAGGGACGGGGTGGTCAGCGTGGCCAGCAGCTTGGTGTTGGTGAGGCGGTCCACCAGGGCGGTGGGGGCGGCCAGAAAGCCCACCCGCCAGCCGGGGGCCAGGATTTTGGAGAAGCCACTGGCGTACAGGGTGCGCTGCAAGCCGTCCAGCACGCACAGGCGGGTGGCGTGTTCGGGGGCCAGGTGGCTGTAGGTGTCGTCTTCCACGATGTAGAAGTCGTGGGCATTGGCCAGGGTCAGCACCCGGTGCGCGCTGCCGGGGGTGAGGCAAAAGCCGGTGGGGTTGTGCAGCACGCTCACGCTCACAAACAGCTTCGGGCTGTGTTCCTCGCAGTAGCGGGCCATCACCTCCAGGTCGGGCCCATCGGCATTGCGCGGCACCGGCAGGATGCGCATGCCCATGGCCTCCAGCCGGGCGAATTCCACCGCCCAGCCGGGCTCCTCCACCATCACGCAGTCACCGGCGCGCAGCAGGGTGCGGCTGGCGATGTCCAGCGCGTGGGTGGCCCCCACGGTGGTGATGATCTGCTCGGGCGCGGCAGGCACGTGCAGGCCCAGCAGCTTTTTGGACAGGCTTTGGCGCAGGCCCAGGTCGCCCGCCGGGTCGCCGTAACGGCGCGAAAAGTCGGCCGTACCCGCGGCCACCCGGCGCACCGCGGCGGGCATGAAGCTGTTGGCCAGCCAGTCGGGCGGCAGCACGCCCATGCCGGGCTGGGGGGCATCGCTGTCGCCCTGGAACATGCCGCGCATCAAGGCGGTGGCATCGATGGGTCGGCGCGCCGGGTTTGCTATGGATTGTGTAGCTTCTCGTGCATATAGATTCTGCGCAGGGGCCATTTCTCGTACATAAAACCCCCGGTTCTTGCGGGCCTCCACCAGGCCCAGCGCCAGCAGCCGGTCGTAGGCCGCCACCACGGTGGAGGCACTGACCTGCTGCTGCTGGGCGCACTGGCGTACCGAGGGCAGGCGCGCACCCGCGGCCAGCAGGCGGCTGCGGATGCGCTCGGCGAAATGGCTGGCGAGCTGCTCGGTGAGCGACTGGTCGGCGGTCTTCATCAACATGGCGGTGGCTCCTGTGTGCTGGCCTTACGGGCAATACAGTCTACAAACTGACAGGGTAAAGTGTACTGCTAGTGTGTTGGTATTGCGGCTACATTGAATGCACTATGACCCTGCACACCGCCACCCTTTCTGTACCGATGCACAGCGCCGAACGCCGGGGCCTGTGGCTGGGCCTGCTGGGCGTGGTGATTTTTGCGCTGACCCTGCCGATGACGCGGCTGGCGGTGGGCACGCCCGCCGACCCGCAGATGTCCGGGGTGTTTGTGGCCATGGGCCGGGCCGCCCTGGCGGGCGGTTTGTCGGCCCTGTTCCTGTGGCTCACCCGCGCGCCCTGGCCGCAGCGGCAAGACTGGGTGCAGTTGCTATGTACCACCTCGGGCGTGGTGTTTGGCTTTCCGCTGCTCACGTCGATTGCCATGCGGCATGTGGAGGCGGTGCACGCCAGCGTGATCATTGGCGTGCTGCCGCTGGCCACGGCGGTGGTGGGGGCGATCATGTATCGCCAGCGCCCGTCCACCGGCTTTTGGCTGTGCGCCCTGTTGGGCAGCGGGATGGTGGTGGCGTTTGCCATGCTGCATTCGGGGCAAAGCGGTCTGCACATCCAGCCTGCCGACGGCCTGCTGCTATTGGCCATGCTGCTGGGTGCCGTGGGCTACGGATTTGGCGGGCGGCTGGCGCAGCGCATGCCCGGCGAGCAGGTGATTTGCTGGGTGCTGGTGCTGGCCCTGCCCATCACCTTGCCCGTGGCACTGTGGACGCAGCCCGCGCAGGCGGTGTCGGTCCATGCCTGGGCCGGTTTTGCCTACCTGGCGGTGTTTTCACAGTGGCTGGGCTTTTTTGCCTGGTACCGGGGGCTGGCGCTGGGCGGCACGGTGCGCGTCAGCCAGGTGCAGCTGGTGCAGCCGTTTTTGAGCATGCTGTTTGCCGTGCCCCTGCTGGGCGAAACGCTGGACGTGGTGACGCTGGGCTTTGGTCTGGCGGTGATTGCCACCGTGTTTGCCAGCAAGCGCATGCCGGTCCGTTGATTGTCAGGAGCTTGTATGGATACCCAACTCTTCGCCGCGCTGACCTTGTTTGCCTTCGTCAGCTCCATCACCCCCGGCCCGAACAACCTGATGCTGCTGGCCTCGGGCGTGAACCACGGCTTTCGCGCCACGCTGCCGCACATGGCGGGGATTTCCAGCGGATTCTTCGTGCTGCTGGCCGCGGTGGGCCTGGGGCTGGGCCTGCTGTTTGCGCAGGTGCCCCAGCTCTACCTGGTGCTGAAGTGGTTGGGTGCAGCCTATCTGCTGTATCTGGCCTGGGGCGTGGCCACCACGGGGGCTCCAAAAGATACAGAGGCGGCCCACCCGCTGGGCTTCTGGGGCGCGGCGGGCTTCCAATGGGTGAATCCCAAGGCCTGGGTCATGGCCGTGGGCGCATTCAGCAGCTATGTACCCGCGCACAGCGGCAGTGCAGTGGTGGTGGGCGCGGCGGCATGGTTTGCCCTCATCGGCATCCCCGCCATCAGCCTGTGGGCCCTGTGCGGCAGCCGCCTGCGCCACTGGCTGCGCATCCCGCGCTACCGCCGGATTTTTAACGGCATCATGGCGGTTTTACTGGTCGCCTCGCTCGCACCCATGCTGGCTTAGCTGACAATCTACTTCTACCCCTTTTGACCAAAGACCACCATGAGCAACCCCTGGACCCTCGCCGCCCGCACTGAAAAAATGAACTCGTCGGTGATCCGCGAAATCCTCAAGGTCACCGAGCGCCCCGGCATCATCAGCTTTGCGGGCGGCCTGCCCTCGCCCAAGACCTTTCCGGTGGCCGAATTTGCAGCGGCCTGCGAAAAGGTGCTGCGCGAAGACGGCAAGGGCGCGCTACAGTACGCCGCCAGCGAAGGCTACGGCCCGCTGCGCGAGATCGTGGCGGCCCAACTGCCCTGGAAGGTGGAACCCGCCCAGGTGCTGATCACCACCGGCTCGCAGCAGGCGCTGGACCTGATCGGCAAGGTGCTGATCGACAAAGACAGCAAAGTGCTGGTGGAAACGCCCACCTACCTGGGCGCACTGCAGGCCTTTGCCCCCATGGAACCCCAAGTGGTCAGCGTGGCCTGCGACGACCAGGGCGTGGACCTGGACGACCTCAGTGCCAAAGCCTCCGGTGGCCGCTTCTTGTACGTGCTGCCCAACTTCCAGAACCCCACCGGCCGCACCATGCCCGAAGCCCGCCGCGCTGCGCTGATCGAGCGCGCCGAGCGCCTGGGCCTGCCGCTGGTGGAAGACAACCCCTATGGCGACCTGTGGTTTGATACGCCCCCGCCCGCCCCGCTGACGGGCCGCAACCCCGAGGGCTGCATCTACATGGGCTCGTTCTCCAAGGTGCTGGCCCCCGGCCTGCGCCTGGGCTACGTGATCGCACCCAAGGCCATGATGCCCAAGCTGCTGCAAGCCAAGCAAGCCGCCGACCTGCACAGCCCCAGCTTCAACCAGCGCATGGTAGTGGCCGTAATGCAAGACAACTTCCTGGCCCGCCACGTGCCCACCATCCGCACGCTGTACAAGGCCCAGCGCGATGCCATGCTGGCTGCGTTGACCCGTGAAATGCCTGCGGGCACGCATTGGAACGTGCCCGACGGCGGCATGTTCCTGTGGGCCTGCCTGCCCGAAGGGGTGCACGCCGTGGACCTGCTACCCAAGGCCGTGGACAAGGGCGTGGCCTTCGTGCCCGGCACCGCTTTCTATGCCGACAACGCCGACCCACACACCATCCGCCTGTCGTTCGTCACCGCCAGCGTGGAGCAGATCAACATCGGCATCAAGGCGCTGGCTGACGCCATCAAAACCCTGTAATGCAAACCACCCGCCCCTTCCAGCAAGTAGACGTTTTCACCCCCACCCCTTACCAGGGCAACCCGCTGGCGGTGGTGCTGGACGGCGCGGCCTTAAGCGACGCGCAGATGCAGCGCTTTGCCACCTGGACGCACCTGTCGGAAACCACTTTTCTGCTGCCGCCCACCGACGCGGGCCGGGCGGCGGGTGCCGACTACCGGGTGCGCATCTTCGACCCGAAAAGCGAGCTGCGTTTTGCTGGCCACCCCACGCTGGGCAGTTGCCACGCCTGGTTGCAAGCAGGCGGCCAACCGCGTGCAGCCAAGATGGTGGTGCAGGAATGCGCAGTGGGGCTGGTGCCGATCCGCAGAGAAAATGATCGCCTGCTGTTCGCCGCCCCGCCGCTCAAGCGCAGCGCGCCCAGCGCCATGCTGCTGGCCCAGGTGGCTGCCGCGCTGGGCCTGAAACCGCGCGACGTGGTGGCCGCACAAATGCTGGACAACGGCCTGCCCTGGCTGGGTCTGTTGCTCGACAGCCCGCAAACCGTGCTACAGCTCAAACCCGACCACCTGGCGCTGAAAAACACCGGCCTGGTGGTGGGCGTGGCGGGGCTTTACCTCTTGGCAGATGCGCCAATGCTGATCGCCCGCTCCAGCCGCGAAGCCCGCGCCTTTGGCCGCAGCGCCCCGGTAGACGATGCACCCGAGCCGCACATGGAAGTGCGCGCCTTCGCCGCCGCCGTGGACGTGCTGGAAGACCCCGTGACCGGCAGCCTGAACGCCAGCCTGGCCCAGTGGCTGATTGCAGACGGCTATGCGCCCGAGCAGTACCTGGTGAGCCAGGGCACCTGCCTGGATCGCGCGGGCCGCGTGCACATCGAGCGCGATACCCAAGGGCAGGTGTGGGTGGGTGGCGCGTCGGTCACCTGCGTCAGCGGCAGCGTGTTGCTGTAGCACGATTGCTACTGACTTGATAGCTGCTTGCGCTGAATCCATCAGCACAAAGTGCTGGTTTAATGCCTGCTTTTTGGCCCAATAACAGCATCACGGCGTAATTTAGGGAAAACCCTTACACTAGGGTTAACCCTTAATTACTTTGCAGAGGCTCGCATGATCGCTACTCCCTTCTCCCTGGCAGGCCACTCTGCCTCCAGCACCGCGCCCCGCGCAGCCAGCCCAGCGCCCGTGCAGCACGCCGCCCAGTCTGGCAAAAAGCCCTTCGCCTGGTTCGCCGCAGTGAACCGGGCCAGCCTGTGGTTCAGCCAATCGCGCACCACCTGGGCTACGGCAGGCCACACGCTGAACTAAGCCTGCGGGCTCGGCAGTGGATTCGGCGCGCAGCGCCCAGGCCCACCACAGCGGCGAACCATCTGTAACAAATCTGCCGCTTGTCATCCCGCACGTGGCCTCCACGTTATGGCCTATCCATTAACAGTTCACTGCAAGGAAGTCGCCATGTGGAAACGTGTATCGCTGGTTTGGTCTGTGGTCAAGGGTGACGCGCGTTTGCTGTGGTACGCCCTGCAGCACCCGCAGTCGCCGCCGTGGCTGAAGTGGGGCACGGCAGGCATCGTGCTGTACCTGCTGTCGCCAGTGGACCTGATCCCCGACTTCATCCCGGTGGCCGGGTTGCTGGACGATCTGGTGCTGGTGCCGCTGGCCATGGCCTGGCTGCTGAAAAAGCTGCCCCGCCCCATTTTTCACGACATCACCCGCCGCGCCCAGGGTGGCGACACGGCGGCGACCGACGTGGTCGGCAAGCCGCGCCGATAGGGGCCATTTCTACCTCCTGCGCTGATTAGACCTACACAAGCTGCTACGCTTTAAATAGCAACTACACCGCCGCATCCCACGGCGGCTCGGGCGGGTAGCGTGCGGCCAGAAAGTCCAGCAGGGTCCGCAAGGCGGTGGACATGTTTTTGCGCGAGCTGTACACCGCGTAGATGCTGAGTTCGCGCTGGCGCACCTCGGGCAACAGCGCCACCAGTTGCCCGCCGTGCACCAGCGGCGCGGCCATGAAGGTGGGCAGCAGGGCCACGCCCACACCGGCCAGGGCAGCCTGCAAGAGAGAGGTGGATTCGTTGGCGCTGAGGTTGCCGCCCACCGCCACCGACGCAGGCTGGCCGTCCAACTCAAAATTCCACAGCGTTTTGCCGTAGTACGAGTGCGTCAGACAGTTGTGCGCGGCCAGATCTTCCATGCGCCGGATGGGCGGGTGCGCGCGCAGGTAATCGGGCGCGGCGCACGCCATGGAGCGGCATACCGTGAGCCGCCGGGCAATCAGATTGGGGTCGAGTTCATGGCTGATGCGCACCGCCAGATCGATGCGCTCCTCCACCAGGTTCACCGCGCGGTCCAGCATCACCAGATCAATCGACACGGCAGGGTAGCGCTTCACAAAATCGGCCACCGCCGCCGCCAGGTGCAGTTGCCCAAACGAGGTGCTGACGGTGATGCGCAACAGCCCCTGGGGCGTGCTGTCGGGCACTGCCACCGCCTGCTGCATGTCGGTGGTCAGCGCCAGCACGGCGCGGCAGCGCTGCAGGGTCTCGCTGCCCGCCGGGGTGACGCTGAGCTTGCGGGTGGTGCGGTGCAGCAGGCGTGCGCCGGTCCAGCCCTCCAGCTCGGCGATATAGCGCGACACCACCGGGCGTGACAGGCCCAGCGTATCGGCTGCCGCCGTCTGACTGCCCGCGTCCACCACAGCCACAAACACCTGCATTGCCTTCAAGGTATCCATACCATTCGACCGATTTTAGAAACAAACTAAGGCGAATTCTAGGGTTTTTCTAGCCAATAAACACAACTAACATTCGCTCCATCGCAACATAACCCTGTTTGGAGAAACTGATGACTATCCGCTCTACCGCCGCCCGCTGGGCCCTTACCGCCATCGCCGCAGCCACCCTGTCCGCCCCCGCTCTGGCCGCAGGCCCGCTCAAGCTGGATGTCTACAACCCTGGCCATGAGGCCATCTTCCCCGTCTCGTCGGTGCTGGTCACCGGCGAGAAAGACGCGGTGCTGATCGACGCACAGTTCGGCGCTTCGCAGGCCGCCAAAGTGGTGGAGAAAATCCGCGCCAGCGGCAAGAACCTCACCACCATCTACATCAGCCATGGCGACCCGGACTTCTACTTCGGCCTGGAAACCATTAGCAAAGCCTTCCCCGCCGCCAAGATCGTGGCCACCGCCCACACCGTGCAGCACATCAAGGAAAGCGCCGCAGGCAAGCTGGCCTACTGGGGCCCCATCCTCAAGACCGACGCGCCCAGCGCCACGCTGCTGCCCGAGGTGCTGGCCGGCCACACGCTGACGCTGGAAGGCCACAAGCTGGAGATCCAGGGCGATGCGCAACCGGACCGCAGCTTTGTATGGATTCCTTCCCTGAAGGCGGTGGTGGGCGGAATTCCGCTGGCCAACAACCTGCATGTGTGGATGGCCGACACCCAGACCCCCGCCTCCCACACCGGCTGGCTGGCCACGCTGACCCAGATCCAGAAGCTCAAGCCGAAAGTGGTGGTGCCCGGCCACTACCTGGAAGGCCCGTCGAAGCCGCTGAACGCCGCCCGGTACACCGCCGGCTACATCCAGGCGTTCGACAAGCACACCGCCACAGCCAAGAACTCGGCCGAACTGATCGAAGCCATGAAAAAAGAATTCCCCACGGCAGGCGAAGTCAGCTCGCTGGAGCTGAGCGCCAAGGTGGCCAAGGGTGAAATGAAGTGGTGAAATAACGCCCACCCCCAGGCTGCAGCGCTACGCGTCTTCCGCCAACCCCCTTGCAGGGGGCGATACCAGTGGCCCGGCAAAGCCGGTTCCACGGTATCTCACGGCGGACCCTTCTCGCCTTAACAGGAGTGGGGGCCTAAAAAAGCCCATCCACCATTAACCGCACGGTACCGGTAGGCTCCCGCACCCCACCCGCGCCAAAGCTGCGCTCGATGATCTGCACCTGGCCCCGCCCATGGTGGACCAGCGTGCTGGCGCGGGTGCCGTAGTGCGGCGTGCAGATGAAGGCGGCAGACAGCGTGCGTTCCAGTTCCAGGCTGACCCCGGTGGCAGGCAGCTCGGCATCGGCGGCCACACGGGTGTCGGCCAGCAGCAGCCACAGGTCGGCCTCCAGCGCCGGGGCGATAGTGGGCGACGCTGCCGCCTGGTGGATGTGCAGCGCGCGGGCCAAGCCGCTGCGCAGCCGCACCAGCTTGGGCCAGGGCGTATTGAAGTCGGCATTCGACACCGCCCACACGCCGGGTGCGGGCTGGAAATGCCGCCGTTGGCGACTCTCGAACGCCACCAGTTGCTGGCCGTCGAACAGCAGCAGATTGAAGCCGTTGTAGACATCGGATGTTGCGGCCAATTGCTGCGCAAAGTCTGCGGCACCCAGGCCGCTGTACAAAAACGCCGTGACGATGCCGCCGCGCGAGGGCGCATCTGCCCGCATCGCCGCCGGGTCGCGCACATTGGTCAGCGCCGCCAGCCGCCCGCTGGGGCAGTGCACGCCCATCCAGGTGCCACCGCCCTGCAAGTCCTGCCCGGCCACGGTGTGCCCGTCGGCCCAGACCTGCAACGCCGTGGTGGGACGGGCATAGAACTCATCCCGGTTGGCGGCGATGGTCAGGGGTGCGGGGGCATCGGGCTGCCATTGGAAGGCGAGGAGACACATGGAGATGTCGGTGGGCCTCAGGTCAGTGAAAACCGGTCCCCCGGCAAGGTATCCTTGGGATTGGGCCCAAACCGGTTGGTGCCGGGCTGGCTGTCGCGCACGCTGAACACCAGCAGCACAATGGCACCCACGACGGGGATCAGCGCAATCAGCACCCACCAGCCACTGCGGTCGATGTCGTGCAGTCGCCGCACCGACACCCCCAGCGAAGGCAGCAGCATGCCGATGCTGAAAACGCCCGACAGCAGGCCCATGCCCGCATGCCGGTTGTACGAGCCCGCCAGCCCGTCGGCAATACCCAGCGCCAGCGAGATCAGCACGTAGAACAGAAAGAAGTACCAGTATTCGCTGCGTTGCGCGCGTCCCGAAAACACGGCGTATTTCTTCAGGGCTTCGACAAACCAGTCCATCGTTTTCTCCCGCGACCACGTGGCGACATGCCGGTTGAAATTATGGCTGGATGGGGCTGCGTTTTGTGTGACGTATGGCCACACTCCCTCGCCCCGCGCTATCAAAATGATAACTACCCGCGCTTGTGAAATAAGCGCGGGTAGGCTATTTCGCCCTAAAAACCGATGGCAATCAGCGCAAAATCAGCACCGGCGTGTGCGAATGCGTCAGCACGTGCTGGGTTTCGCTGCCCAGCAACAGGCGTTTGATGCCTTTGCGGCCATGCGAGGCCATCACGATCAGGTCGGCGCTGTACTTGGTGGCGGCGCTGATGATGCCCTCGGCCACCAGGTCCGACTGCACCACCACGGTGTGCACGTTCACGCCCTTGGCCTGCGCCTCGCCCTTGTAGGCATCGACCACCAGCTTGCCTTCGTCCAGCCATTGCTGTTCGATACGGGCCGAGTCGTCCATGCTGACCGGGATAGAGCCCTCAAAGTAGCTGCGCGCATAGTGCGGCACCACTTTGACGATGTACAGGGCCGCCCCCGTGAGCGCGGCCAGCTCGATGCCGCTGACCACGGCCTTGTGGGACAGATCGTCGCCACTGGTGGCCACAAGAATGTTGGTGTACATGCTGTATCTCCTGGAGTTGGTACCTCCAGATTAATCCCATTTATTGCTTTTGGCGTTGATCTGTATCAAAAACGGCGCTGTCCTACACCGATACGCTTGCCGCATGTCTGCCAACCTCGCGCTCCCTCTTTCATCGGCACCGGTGTGGCTGGACGATCCTGCGGAATGGGCCGCATTCACCCAGCCGTCGCCGCAGTGGCCCGACTGCCAGGAATCGCAGCTACTGATCGACGGCATGCACTGCGCGGCCTGTGCGCTGACGGTGGAGCAGGCCTTGCGCGCCGTGCCGGGCGTGCAGCTGGCCGAGGTGGGTGCGGCATCGCGCCGCGCACGGGTGGTCTGGTCGGCAGCCCACACCCAGCCCTCGCAGTGGCTGGCGGCGGTGCAGCGCGCCGGGTACCACGCGATTCCGGCCCTGGATGCCCCCGAGCGGGCGCGCCGCAAACAAGAACAACGCCGGGCCCTGTGGCGCTGGCTGGTGGCGGGCTTTTGCATGCTGCAGGTGATGATGTACGCCATGCCCGCCTACGTGGCCGGTCCGGGCGAAATGACCGACGACATGGCCCAGCTGCTGCGCTGGGCCTCGTGGGTGCTGACATTGCCCGTGCTGGTGTTTTCCTGCGGGCCGTTCTTTGCCAACGCCTGGCGCGACATACGCCAGCACCGCGTCAGCATGGACCTGCCCGCCGCCTTGGGCATGGCCGTCACCTTTGCCGTCAGCAGCGCGGCCACCTTCGACCCGCAGGGCGTGCTGGGGCACGAGGTGTATTTCGATTCATTGACCATGTTTGTGTTCTTTCTGCTCACCGGCCGGTGGCTGGAGCTGCGCCTGCGCGACCGCACCGCCGGGGCTTTGGAGGTGCTGATCAGCCGGCTGCCCGACAGCGTGGAGCGCTGGGATGGCTCCGCCTTTGTACGGGTAGCCGTACGGCGCTTGCAGGTAGGCGACCACCTGCGCGTGCTGCCCGGCGAGGCCTTCCCCGCCGACGGCACCCTGCTGCAAGGCCGCACCCAGGTGGACGAGGCGCTGCTGACCGGCGAATCCACCCCGCTGGGCCGCGCAGTAGGCGAGCCGGTGCTGGCCGGCAGCTACAACCTCAGCGCCCCGGTGGAGCTGCACGTAGACCGCCTGGGCGAAAACACCCGCTTCGCCCAAATCGTGGCGCTGATGGCCCAGGCTGCCAGCCAGAAGCCCCGGCTGGCGCAACTGGCCGACCGGGTGGCGCGGCCCTTCCTGGTGGGCGTGTTGCTGGCAGCGGCGCTGGCGGGCGTGCTGTGGTGGCCGAGTGGCCCCGGCCATGCGCTGATGGTGGTGGTGGCCGTGCTGGTGGTGACCTGCCCGTGCGCGCTGTCGCTGGCCACCCCGGCGGCACTGTTGGCTGCCGCGGGGCGGCTGGCCCAATCGGGCGTGCTGGTGCGCCGCCTGCAGGCGCTGGAAAACCTGGCACAGGTGGACACCGTGGTTTTTGACAAGACGGGCACGCTGACCCAGGGCGGCATGGCGGTGGTGGCCATCCGCACCCGGGGCAGCATGCCGCCCGCCGTGGCGCTGGGGCTGGCCGCCGGGCTGGCCGGGCAGTCGCTGCACCCGGCATCGCGCGCGGTAGTGGCCGCCGCGCAGGCCCAAGGGGTGGTGCCGGAGCAACTACGCCAGGTGGAAGAAGTGGCCGGGCACGGCATGCGCGGCATGGATGCCTTGGGCCGCGTCACCTTCGGGTCGGCCACCTGGTGCAGCGTGCCCGCCGGGTTCGAGGTGGACGAGACGCTGCGGCAGGTCTACCTGGGCGACGGGCTGGGCTGGTTGGCCACGTTTGATCTGTCCGAAGACGTACGGCCCGACGCGGTGCAGGCCATCCAGGCGCTGCAGGCGGCTGGCGTGCGGGTAGAGCTGCTCTCGGGCGACCACCCGGCGGCGGCGGCCCGGGTGGCGGCCCAGGTCGGCATCACCCAGGCGCGCGGCGGCTGCACGCCTACCGACAAGCTGCTGCACCTGCAGGCCTTGCAACGCCAGGGCCACCATGTAGCGATGGTCGGCGATGGCCTGAACGACGGCCCGGTGCTGGCCGCCGCCCACGTGTCCTTCGCCTTCGGCCAGGCCGTGCCCCTGGCGCAGCGGCAGGCCGACCTGGTGGTGACCGGCGACACCCTGGGCCGGGTGCCGCAGACGCTGCTATTGGCCCGGCGTACATTGCGGGTGGTGCGACAAAACCTGGCCTGGGCTGCGGGCTACAACGCGGTGTGCGTGCCGCTGGCCCTGGCCGGTTGGCTGCCCGCCTGGCTGGCCGGGCTGGGCATGGCGCTGAGTTCGCTGCTGGTGGTGCTGAACGCCGCCCGCCTGTCGCGCCAATAGGATTTATATGAAAACTGCCTCTAGCGCTTATTCCACAAGCGCGAAAAGCTATTTATTTAATAGCACTCATCTAAAGACATATTGATGGACATCCTGTACCTCCTGATCCCCCTGTCCGTCGTGCTGGTGCTGCTGATCCTGGGCGGGCTGTGGTGGGCGATTTTTCAAGGCCAGTTCGAATCGGTTGAGCAAGAAGGCGAGCGCATTCTGCACAACGATTGACCTGCATCAAGGTGCGGCAAGGACCCCGCGCCGACACTGCCAGGAACACAAACGAGGGTTCCATGGCTTATACAAATACACAGACCGACCCACCTGGGGTCCACGAGGTCTACAGCGACACGGCGGTACGGCAGTTTTCCCTGATGGCCGTGGTCTGGGGGGTGGTGGGCATGCTGGTGGGGGTGGTCATTGCCTCGCAACTGGCCTGGCCGGAGCTGAACTTTGGCATTTCCTGGCTCAGCTACGGGCGGCTGCGGCCCCTGCACACCAATGCGGTGATTTTTGCGTTTGGCGGCTGTTCGCTGATGGCCACCAGCCTGTTTGTCGTGCAGCGTACCTGCCAGGTGCGGCTGTTTTGCCCGCCGCTGGCGGCGTTCGTGTTCTGGGGCTGGCAGGCGGTGATTGTGGCTGCGGCCATCAGCCTGCCCCTGGGCTACACCACCGGCAAGGAATATGCCGAGCTGGAGTGGCCCATCGACATCCTGATCACGCTGGTGTGGGTGTCATATGCCATCGTGTTCTTTGGCACCGTGGGCCGCCGCCGGGTGCAGCACATCTACGTGGCAAACTGGTTCTTTGGGGCTTTCATCATCGCCGTGGCCTTGCTGCACGTGGTGAACAGCGCCGAGGTGCCTGCGGGCTGGATGAAGTCGTACTCGGCCTATGCCGGGGTGCAAGATGCGATGGTGCAGTGGTGGTACGGCCACAACGCCGTGGGCTTCTTTTTGACGGCTGGATTTTTGGGAATGATGTACTACTTCATCCCCAAGCAGGCCGAGCGGCCGGTGTACTCGTACCGCTTGTCCATCGTGCACTTTTGGGCGCTGATCTTCACCTACATGTGGGCCGGTCCGCACCACCTGCACTACACCGCCCTGCCCGACTGGACGCAATCCTTGGGCATGGTGTTTTCGCTGATTCTGCTGGCCCCCAGCTGGGGCGGCATGATCAACGGCGTGATGACGCTCTCGGGCGCCTGGCACAAGCTGCGTGACGACCCGATCCTGCGCTTTTTGATCGTCTCGCTGTCGTTCTACGGCATGAGCACTTTTGAGGGCCCGATGATGGCCATCAAGACCGTCAACGCACTCAGCCACTACACCGACTGGACGGTGGGACACGTGCACTCTGGCGCTCTGGGCTGGGTGGGCCTGGTGTCCATGGGTTCGCTCTACCACCTGATTCCGCGCATGTTTGGCGGCAAGAAGATGCACAGCGTGCCCGCCATCGAGCTGCACTTCTGGCTGGCCACCGTGGGTATCGTGCTCTACATCGCCGCCATGTGGATTGCCGGTGTGATGCAGGGCCTGATGTGGGGCGCGGTGAACACCGACGGCACCCTGACCTACACCTTTGTGGAAAGCGTCAAAGCCACCTACCCGTTCTACGTGGTGCGCATGCTGGGCGGCCTGCTGTACCTCATCGGCATGCTGGTGATGGCCTGGAACGTGTGGATGACGGCGACCCGGGGCCGCTCGGTGCTGGTGCCCGTGCCGTCGTTCCAAACTGCCCACGCTTGAGGACCACTCCATGGCTGACAACAAGAAACCGATTCCGTTTTTCTCGCACGAAAAGATCGAGACCAACAACTTTCTGATGATCGTGCTGATTCTGCTGGTGGTCGCCGTGGGCGGGCTGGTGGAGATCGTGCCGCTGTTCTTCCAGAAGTCCACCACCGAGCCGGTCACCGGGCTCAAGCCCTACACCCCGCTACAGCTCATGGGCCGCGACGTGTATCTGCGCGAGGGCTGCTACAACTGCCATTCGCAGATGATCCGCCCGTTCCGCGCCGAAACATTGCGCTACGGCCACTACTCGGTGGCCGGTGAATTTGTCTACGACCACCCGTTCCAGTGGGGCAGCAAGCGCACTGGGCCCGACCTGCACCGCGTGGGCGGCAAGTACAGCGACGAATGGCACCGCATCCACCTGAACAACCCGCGCGACGTGGTGCCCGAGTCCAACATGCCCAGCTACCCCTGGCTGGAAACCGCCCTGGTCGATCCCACCGTGGTCGCCCCGCGCATGCGGGCCCTGCGCACCGTAGGCGTGCCCTACACCGATGCCGAAATCGCCGGTGGCGCGGAGGCGGTGAAAAACAAGACCGAGCAAGACGCTCTCATCGCCTACCTGCAGGTCATGGGCCGGGCCTTGACCGACCAGCTGGCGGCCAAAGCTGCTGAAAGCACCGCGGCCCCTGCCGCCCCCGCCAGCGCCCCCTGATTCAGAAAGCCCACCATGGATGTCACCACCTTGCGCGTTATCGCCACTGTCAGCAGCTTCATCACCTTCATCGGCATCTGGGTGTGGGCGTTTTCGCGCCGCAACAAAGCCCAGTTTGACGATGCGGCGCAGTTGCCCTTCCTCCAGGACTGACCCAGAAAGATTCTTATGAGCGATTTCAACAGCGACTTCTGGTCGGTTTTTATCAGCGCAGTTTCGGCGGTCAGCATCGCCGCCTGCCTGCTGCTGCTGTGGGTCACAGCCCGCAAAAAGGTGCCCTTCCAAAGCGACAACACCACCGGCCACGTATGGGACGAAGACCTGCGCGAGATGAACAACCCGCTGCCGCTGTGGTGGGTGGGCCTGTTCATCCTGACGGTGCTGTTCTCCATCGGCTACCTGGTGGTCTACCCCGGCATGGGCAGCTACAAGGGCACGCTGGGCTGGACCCAGGTGGGCGAATACAACGCCGAAGTGGTGCAGGCCAACCGCGAACTGGAGCCGCTGTACGCCCAGTTCACCGCCCTGCCCCCCGAGAAGCTGGCCGGCAACACCCAGGCCATGGCCGTGGGCGAGCGCCTGTTCATGAACAACTGTGCCCAATGCCACGGCTCGGACGCACGCGGCAGCAAGGGCTTTCCCAACCTGACCGACGGCGACTGGCTGCACGGCGGCACGCCCGACAAAATTCTGGAAACCCTGACCCAGGGTCGCATTGGCCAGATGCCGCCCATGGCCGCCGCCGTGGGCACGCCTGACGACGTGAAGAACGTGGCCAACTACGTACTCAGCCTGTCGGGCAGCCCCAACGATTCGCTGCGCGCCGCCCTGGGCAAGTCCAAGTTTGGCGTGTGCGCCGCCTGCCACGGCGTGGGCGGCAAGGGCAACCCGGCCCTGGGCGCACCCAACCTGGCAGACGACATCTGGCTGCACGGCTGGGGCGAGGCCGCCATCGTCGCCATGGTCAACAACGGCAAAACCAACCAGATGCCCGCCCAGCACGACAAGCTGACCGAGGCGCAGATCCATGTACTGACCAGCTACGTGTGGGGCATGTCTAACAAGCCCACGCCCTAGGCCATGCGTAAAACCATCCCCATCACCCCAGTCACCACCGTTGCCGCCGATGGCGAGGAGCTGGTGTCGCTGTACGCGGCCCAGCCCAAGATCTATCCGCGCTCGGTGCAGGGCCTGTTTGCCCGCTGGCGCTGGGGCATGGTGTTTCTCACGCAACTGGTGTTTTACGGCCTGCCCTGGCTGCAGTACGGGGAACGCCAGGCGGTGCTGCTGGACCTGGCGGCGCGGCGGTTTTATATGTTTGGCCTGGTGCTGTACCCGCAGGACTTCATCTACCTGACCGGCCTGCTGGTGGTGTCGGCCCTGTCGCTGTTTTTGTTTACCGCCGTGGCCGGGCGGCTGTGGTGCGGCTTTACCTGCCCGCAGACGGTGTACAGCGAGATCTTCATGTGGATCGAGCGCCGCATCGAGGGCGACCGGGGCGCGCGCATGCGCCTGGACGGCGCGCCCCTGTCGGCCCAGAAAATGGGCAAAAAATGGGCCAAGCACGCGGTGTGGATTGTGCTGTCGCTGTGGACTGGCTTCACCTTTGTGTCGTACTTCACGCCCACGCAAGAGCTGCTGCAGGAGTCGCTGGACCTGAGCTTCGGCTCGTGGGAGGTGTTTTGGGGCCTGTTTTACAGCGCCGCCACCTACGGCAACGCAGGCTTCATGCGCGAGCAGGTGTGCAAATACATGTGCCCCTACGCCCGCTTCCAGAGCGCCATGTTCGACAAGGACACGCTCATCGTCAGCTATGACACCGGCCGGGGTGAGCCGCGCGGTGCCCGCTCGCGCAAAGCCGACCCGACGGTGCTGGGCCTGGGGTCATGCGTGGACTGCACCCTGTGCGTACAGGTCTGCCCCACCGGCATCGACATCCGCCAGGGCCTGCAGTACGAGTGCATCAACTGCGCCGCCTGCGTGGATGTCTGCGATGGCGTGATGGACAAAATGGGCTATGCCCGCGGCCTGATCCGCTTTGCCACCCAGAACGGCATGGCCAGAGGCTGGACGGCCCGCCAGATGCTGCGCCGCGTGCTGCGCCCCCGGGTGCTGATTTACACCGTGCTGCTGTGGACACTGATGCTGTGCCTGGGCATCAGCCTGGCCATGCGCACCCCGCTGAAGGTGGACGTGGTGCGCGACCGCGCCGCCCTGTCGCGCATCGTGGGCGGGGGCCAGCTGGAAAACGTCTACCGCCTGCAGGTGATGAACGCCACCGAGCAGCCCCAGCGCTACACCCTGTCGGCCCACGGGCTGGCCGGATTGGAAGTTGCATCGGAAACCGTGGTGGAGGTAGGTGCCGTGCAGTCGCGCTGGGTGGCGGTGCGCCTGCACATCCCTTACGGCTCGGCCACACCGGGTTCCCATCCGGTGGTGTTCGACATTGCCAGTGCCGACGGCAAAGACCGCGTTTCAGAAAAATCCACGTTCATCGTGCCCCGTTAAGCCAAGGAGACAAACCATGCCTGAAAACACGTCGAAACCCTGGTGGAAATACGGCCACGTCTGGCTGGTCATCTCCGGCCCGCTGGTGGTGGTGGTGGCCGGGCTGGTCACCGCCTGGATCGCCTTCACCCAGCAAGACCCGGTACTGGCCCAGGACTACTACCGCCAGGGTTTGAACATCAACAAGACCCTGGCCACCCAGGGCTCGCTGGCCCCCGCCATGCAGGGGCGCAACCACGCGGCATCGCCTCCCGGCGCGGTGCGGCCCAAATAAGCGGAGCACACGATGGCACCCCCGCGTTGGATCAGTGTGTTGTGGCCGGCCTTTTTAGGCGCATGCCTGCTGGAGGCCCTGGTGTTCGCCGTGGTCGATCCGCACAGCCTGCAATGGCAGGGACAGTCGCTGGAGTGGTCCCGGCAAAGCGTGTACAGCCTGGCCTTCTTTGGTTTCTGGGGGGTGGCCGCGCTGGTGGGCAGCCTGACGTTGCTGGTGGCGCAGCCTGCCGCAGAGGCGTTTACAGACAGGGCTGAAGATTGACGATGCGCTTGAGCGCGTCGGTGTCCAGGATGCGGATGTGGCGCTGCTTGACTTCGACAATGCCGTCTTCGGCAAACTTGGAGAAGGTGCGGCTCACCGTCTCCAGCTTCAGGCCCAGGTAGCTGCCAATTTCTTCGCGCGTCATGCGCAGCACCAGCTCCAGCGGCGAGAAGCCGCGCGCGTGCAGGCGCTGCACCAGGTTCAGCAAAAAGGCGGCCAGCCGCTCCTCGGCCCGCATGCTGCCCAGCAGCAGCATCACGCCGTGCTCGCGCACGATCTCGCGGCTCATGATCTTGTGCACATGGCGCTGCAAGGCGTTCACCTCGCGCGACAGCTCTTCGATGCGCTCAAACGGCATCTCGCACACCTCGGCATCCTCCAGCGCCACCGCGTCGCAGGTGTGCTGGTCGTTAACGATGCCGTCCAACCCGATGATCTCGCCCGCCATCTGGAAGCCGGTGACCTGGTCGCGCCCGTCCTCGGTGGTGACCGAGGTCTTGAAAAACCCGGTGCGGATGGCGTACAGCGCGGTAAACGCCTCGCCGTTGCGAAACAGCGTGGCCCCGCGTTTGACCTTGCGGCGCACCGCCACCAGGTCGTCGATACGGTTCAATTCGTCCTGGTTCAGGCCGAGCGGCATGCACAGCTCGCGCAGATTACAGTTCGAGCAGGCAACTTTGATGGCGATGGGTGTCATGCACATAGTATGGACTTTTTGTATGGCCATATTTTCAACACACCGATCTGCAAGGGTTTTGATTTAGGTCAAGTGAGGCCCGCTCCCTTCGCGGCACATTGCAGGGATGCAACAACAGCGCTCGCCATGACCCGTGTATTTCCCCGTGTCCCCACCGGACTTCTGCAGCGTTTTGACGTGCCGGGGCCGCGCTACACCTCCTACCCCACCGCCGACCGCTTCGTGGAAGCCTTCACCGGCGAGGACTACGCGCGCGCCCTGCGCCTGCGCCGCAACACCGCCACCGCCCTACCGCTGTCGCTGTACGTGCACATCCCGTTTTGCGAATCGCTGTGCTACTACTGCGCCTGCAACAAGATCATCACCAAGCGCCACGAGCGCGGTGCGGCCTACCTGCAGTACCTGGAGCGCGAGATGCTGTTGCACACCGCCCAGCTCGGCACGGGCCGGGCGGTCAGCCAGTTGCACCTGGGCGGCGGCAGCCCCACCTTTTTGAGCGACGCCGAGCTGGCCCAGCTGATGGCGTTGCTGCGCCGCCACTTCAACCTGGCGCCGGGCGGTGAATACGCCATCGAAGTCGATCCCCGCACCGTGGACGCGACCCGGCTGGCGGCCCTGGCCGCGCTGGGCTTCAACCGCCTAAGCTTTGGCGTGCAGGACTTCGATGCCGACGTGCAAAAAGCCGTGCACCGCGTACAGCCCGCCGAAGACGTATTTGGCTTGGTGGCGACCGCACGCGGGCTGGGCTTCGACTCCATCAACACCGATCTGATCTACGGCCTGCCGCGCCAAACGCCCACCTCGTTTGCCCACACGCTGGAGCAAATCGTGCAGCTGCGCCCCGACCGCATCGCCCTGTACGCCTACGCCCACCTGCCCGAGCGCTTCAAGCCGCAGCGCCGCATTTTGAACGCCGAGTTGCCCAGTGGCGCGGCCAAGCTGGCCATGCTGTCGCAGGCGCTGGACGCACTCATGGGCGCGGGCTACGTCTACGTGGGCATGGACCATTTCGCCCTGCCCAACGACGCGCTGGCCGTGGCCAAGCGCCAGGGGCGGCTGCACCGCAACTTCCAGGGCTACAGCACCCAGCCCGATTGCGACCTGATCGGCCTGGGCGTGTCGGCCATTGGCCGCATCGGCCCCACCTACAGCCAGAACGCCAAAACCCTGGAGGCCTACTGCGACATGATCGACCAAGGCCAGTTGCCGGTGGTACGCGGCCTGGCCCTGAGCCGCGACGACGTGGTGCGCCGCGCCATCATCATGGCCATCATGTGCCAGGGCATGGTGCAGTTCGAATCCATTGAGCTGGCCTATCTGGTGGACTTCAAAACCAGCTTTGCCGCCGAGTTGCAGGCCCTGCAGCCCCTGGTGCAGGCGGGTATGGCCACGGTGGATGCCACCAGCATCCAGGTCACCGCCACCGGCTGGTTCTTCGTGCGCGCCGTGGCCATGGTGTTCGACCGCTACCTGCAAGCCGACCAGAACCGCGCCCGCTTCTCTCGGATCATTTGATGGTTTCCACCCTGGCGTGGACCGCCCTGCTCATGGGCCTGGCCGGTGGCCCGCACTGCGCGGGCATGTGCGGTGCGGCCTGCGCGGGGGTGGTGCGCCTGGGGAAAAAAGATACCGGGGCCCGCCAGGGCATGCTGCAACTGCAGGCCGGGCGCTTGCTGGGCTACACCCTGGCAGGCGGCCTGGCCGCTACCGCCGTGCAAAACCTGGCTTGGCTGGTAGCGCAATCTGCCGCGCTGCGCCCGGTGTGGACGCTGTTCCACGTGGCCGTGCTGGTCTGGGGCGGCACGCTGCTGGTGCTGGCACGGCAACCCCTGTGGGTGGATGGCCTGGGCCGCAACCTCTGGGCCAGCCTGCGCTCTCACCTGCTCCCCGGTACAGCGGGCCGGTCCTGGATCGTGCTGGCCGGGGCCGCCTGGGCGCTGATGCCCTGCGGCCTGCTGTACTCGGCCCTGCTGGTCGCGTCCCTCAGCGGCGGCCCGCTGGAGGGCGCGCTGTGCATGGCCTTGTTCGCCCTGGGCAGCAGCATCACCCTGGTGGCCGGACCCTGGCTGTGGGTGCGTCTGCAGGCCTGGCGCAGCCCGCAGCGGAAAGAATGGGGCATGCGGGCGGCGGGCGCATCGCTGGCAGCGGTGGCCGTGTGGGCTTTGCTGCATGACATGGACCCGCGGGTTTTGGCGTTCTGCCAAAGCCTGTGGTGAAATTCGGCCCATGCACACTCCACCTCGCTTCTGGGCCGACCTCACCACCCGCGACTTCGCGCAGCTTGACCCCGCCCGCACCGTGGCCGTGCTGCCTGTGGCCGCCACCGAGCAGCACGGCCCGCACCTGCCGCTGAGCGTGGACACCACCCTGATCGATGGCGTGATCGCCGCCGCGCTGCCGCACCTGCCCGCCGATGCCTCGGTGCTGGTGCTGCCCACCCAGCAGGTGGGCTTCAGTCCCGAGCATGTGCGCTTTCCCGGCACGCTCACCCTCTCCAGCGAAACCCTCATCCGCGTGTGGACCGAACTGGGGGCCTGCGTGGCCCGCAGCGGGGTCAAAAAGCTGCTGATCTTCAACGCCCACGGCGGCCAGGTCAGCCTGATGGACATCGTGGCCCGCACCCTGCGCACCGAGCACGGCTTGCTGGTCTACAGCGCCAGCTGGTTCAACCTGCCGCTGGGCGATGCCAACGATCTGTTCAGCCCCGAAGAGCACCGTTTCGGCATCCATGCGGGCGACACCGAGACCTCGATGATGCTGGCCCTGCGCCCGCACACCGTGCGCATGGCGCTGGCCCGCGATTTCCCATCCACCTCGCAAGACCGCGCCGCCCAATACCCCATCCTGGGCAACGGCAAAAGCGCCAAGCTGGGCTGGCAAATGCAGGACTACAACCCCTGCGGTGCGGCCGGAAACGCGGCAGCGGCCACGGCAGAAAAAGGCCAGGCGCTGGTAGACGCATCGGGCCAGCAACTGGCGCTGCTGCTGCAGGAGATTGCGGACTTGCCGCTGTCCACGCTGGTGGATAGTCCCGACCTGGGTTAGGTATTTTTGGGCTATTTTTCAGGCATAAAAATAGCCCAAAGCGCATATTTAACCTACGCTAGTAGCTCCTATTTTTGACATCAAAAATAGGAGCATCTGTTTACAGTAAACCGTAGGCCAGCATGCCTGCCGTGCCCCACATCATCAGCGCGACCAAACCATCCAGCGCGCGCCACAGGGCGGGAGACTGCAGGCGCTGCCCCAGGCACAGCGCACTCACCCCCAGACCCACAAACCACAGCACCGACCCGCTGGCCGCGCCCAATCCAAAGAACGTATTGCCCGGCGTGCCCCAGGCCAGCGAGGCCGTGCCGATCAGCACCAGCGTCTCCACCAGCGCGTGCGGGTTCAGCCAGGCCACGGCCAGCGCCGCACCCACCGCCTGCTGGCGGCTCATGGCGGGCACCGAATCACCAACAGCCTGGTGCGCAGCCGACCCGGCGCGAAAACGGCCCCAGGCCTTCCAGCCGTAGAGCAGCAAAAACACCACGCCGCCGCAGACCATCACCGCCTGCACCCAGCGCGGCAGGCCGCCCAGCTGCGACAGCCCCAGCACCCCCAGCGCAATCAGCGCCACGTCCGACGCAATGCTCACCGCCACCGTCAGCCCCAGATGCTGGCCGCGTAGCCCCATGCGCAGCACGTGGGCGTTTTGCGGGCCAATGGCCACGATCAGCGACAGGCTGAGCAGCAAACCGGCAGAAAACGCAGGAGTGAAGAAGAAGCTGGACATGCGGGCTCTCGAAAAGGAATGCCCGGAGTGTCTGCGCTTTGCGTGGCTTGTTAAAGTTAACTAAATTAAACTTGCATTGCACAAGAAATTTTTAACTATGCTCGATGCCCGTCAACTCGAAGCCCTGGCCGCCGTGCTGGAACACGGTGGCTTCGGTCCCGCCGCGCAGGCGCTGAACCTGACCCTGGCCGCCATCTCCCTGCGCATCAAGGGCCTGGAGGCCGCCATGGGCCAGCGCCTGCTGGTGCGCGGCAAAACCGTGCGCGCCACGCCCGCCGGGCAGGCGCTGCTGGCCCACATCAAGCAGTTGCGCATGATGGAAGCCGACCTGCTGGGCAATGTGCCCCGTGCCAAAGGGGCGGCCAGCGCCTGGCAGACCCTGGGCGTGGCCGTCAATGCCGATTCGCTGGCCAGTTGGCTGCTGCCCGGCGTGGCCGCCAGCCTGGCCCGCCACCGCCTGCTGCTGGACGTGGTGATCGACGACCAGGACCACACCCACGAGGCTCTCAAGTGTGGCGACGTGGTCGGCTGCGTCAGCACCCTGGCCCAGCCCATGCGCGGTTGCCTGGCCGAACCCCTGGGCGTAATGCGCTACCGCTGCGTGGCCGCGCCCGCCCTGGTGCAGCAGTGCCGCACCAAGACCGGTGCCGTGTCCGTCCACCGCCTGCTGGCCACCCCCGCCATCATCTTCAACCGCAAAGACGGCTTGCAAGACGCCTTCCTGGCACAGCACTTCGCCCTCAGCGCCCCGCAATACCCCCGGCATTTCGTACCGGCGGTGGATGCGTACGACAGCGCGCTGGCGCATGGCATGGGCTGGGGGATGGTGCCTGACCAGTTCCTGGTGCACCGCGAGGGGCGGTTGCCGTTGGAGGAACTGCTGCCGGGGAGTGCGGTGGAGGTGGCGCTGTATTGGCACCACTGGGAGCGCGAGCCGCTGGTGGCGCAGCGGTTGACGGGGGCAGTGAAGGGGGCGGCGGGGGGGGTGGTGGTTGACTGGAACAATAAGGTATGACTTCAGCCGTCAACGACAGAGGTCCCCTGGACTAACCAATTCAACGTCACTTTGAAACCGCCGCGATTACCATTGGGCTAGCAGCAACTGCGGCCGCAAATGCTTGCTGAGTAAGCAACTTGACTGCCTCAGAACCTGCTTCTTTTGCCCCACCAGCAAGCACCTTTCGAATCCTTTCAATAAGCGACTGTTTGCCTTCAAGCGAACCCGGAGTTGACCCAAGAATGGCCAACCCTTTCAGCGTGAGGCGAGCCTGCAGAAACGATCCCCCTTCAAGATACGACCCCTTGTGAGTGAGGAAGCCCTCCTGAGAAAGAAAATCGATTGCGTCTTCTGCTGCTTGAAGTCCACTCCAAGTCTCATTGGCCTCAGCATCCTCCGGAATGACAGACATCGCAATCGAGTTGACATCCAGATCAACGGGTGTTGGAAATTCGGAGTACAGCTTGTCAAACAATGCCAGCGTTAAACGATTGAAGAAGGTAATGTTGTCCATGTTTCCCTAAGCTGACGAATGGCCCTGAAGTGGCGCTGATCAGGTCGACTGGTATGAGTTGAGTTCCTCATCTGCATCTAATGAAAATGACCTACAGATTGGATTTTTCGCAAGGCCAACCAGTTTGTCTACGGATACACAAATCCGGAGAAACCCCGCAGCTAAACGAGGACTCACTATAGCCCGGCGAGCCCCAACTCTTCGCACATCAGCATCCTTCTTTTAACCGTTGATGGAGTGCAATGCTCTTCTTTCAGTAGCTGCTCACGCCCTTGGAATCAACGCTGTAGCCTCTTTTTCTTAAAGATGCTGATCGAGTGTCGTGGAGCGCATGCATTGCTGAATGCCACAGTCGCCGCTGGCCGGGAGTTGCGCCCGGCGGCGCAGTCACTTGTTCTTTTGCGCAAAAGAAAAGTCACCAAAAGAAAGGCGCCCCAACTGTCTGCGCCCTCCGCTGGCGCTACGGGAACCTGCGGTGCTCGCTTTGGGCGGGGTCTGGCTAAACTCGCTGCGCTCAGACAACGCCAGCCCTGATCCGCCCAAAGCTGTGCTCCTCGGCGCATACAGATGGGGAACCCCGAATGCGGAATCGGCCCGGCTGCGCCGGGCATCGCGCCGGCGCGATGTACCCCCACCCCGGCCCTCCCCCGGTGGGGGAGGGAGAGATACCGATGTGCACCACGGTACGTGCGGGCGTTCACTGCCTGGCTCCTTCCCCCGCCGGGGGAAGGTTGGGATGGGGGCACTCGACCGGGTAACGCTGTAGTTCACAGGTTGAGACCCAAGCCGTATGGCACAGTGACCTTCTGATGAATATGGCACTCAAGTCCGCCAGAAGCAGCGCGCGATGCAACCTCAGCCCGGGGTCGCCACCTGCACAGACAATTTGAATCCCAAGGCGCGCAGCACTTTGAACAGCGTATCGGTACTGGGAGCCCGCTCACCCGACAGGCTTTTGTACAGGCTCTCGCGGGACAAACCCGTGTCCTTGGCCAACTGCGCCATGCCACGGACGCGGGCGATGGCCCCGAGTGCGGCACCCAGCTCTGCGGGGTCGCCGTCTTCCAGCACTTGGCGCATGTACTCGGCGACATCCTCGTCATCGCCAAGGTAGTTGGCCACATCAAACGACCGGGTTTTGAGTTTGCCCATTACAGCTCCTTTGCCATGTCGATGGCCCGTTGAATATCTTTGCTTTGGCTGGCCTTGTCGCCACCGCCCAGCATGAGAACGATCGTGCCCGATTGCTCCACGTAGTACATGCGCCAGCCAGGGCCAAAAAATTCACGCATCTCAAACACCCCTTCGCCGACGGGCTTGACATCTCCCAGAATGCCGCGCCGGGCCTTGTCCAACCGCCGGGCCAACCGAATGCGCGTAGCGCGATCTTTCAACGCGCCCAGCCACTGGCTGAACTCTTCGGTTTCAATCACGCTGTACATCTGCCGATTGTAGCCAACTGGCTACTAAAGTAGTGTTACGCCCTGGCGCTGGGCACCACTGCCACTACCCCACCCGCTTCGGCGTTTCCCGTGGATAGCAGATATTTCCCCCCACCAGCACCAAGGCTGGCCATGGCACACCGGGCAGCAGAAAGCAGGTGGCATCGAACTCCCCAGCCTGCGGCACCCAGCCCTGGGCGATGAATGAAAACGCCCACGCACCAGACCGCGTTGCCACCGTCTTCGCCGTGTAGGCATCTGAATCCGACCAATTGGTGATCTCAATGCGCACCCGGCCTGGCTCGGTCACGCCCCGGTCCAACGCCTGGGCCGCGTTCTGGATGTGTGGGCGGGTGTGGTGCCCGCAGTACCAGAGAACCCCCGCCATACCACCCACCATAAAGAACACGGGATGCCGGGTGAGCAGGCCGCCCGCAAGCGTTCCCACCGTGGTGGCCGCAGCGCATAGCGTGAACCAGCGCAGGGTGCTACTGCGCGCGAGCCGCCGGAGATGGTCTTTTGCTGCGCCAAGGTCATGGAATGGGTCTAACCAATGCATCGCAGGCCGCAGCCTACTTTTCCGCCTGGCCCTTGGCCTCGCGTTCGCAGGCATTGATGGAACCAAACTGGTTGCCCAGTGAATCGCCATCCGCGTCGAACAGTTCCACCCGGTACCAAACCTCTTCCTTTTGCTCTGCGCTGAGGAGGAACACCAGCGTCTGCTGTGACGAGACCTTGGGCGGGTAGGTGTGGACGACGAAATTGCCGCTGAACTCGCCCTTGGCCAGAAGCTCGGACTCTGCGGGCAGTGTGCCTACGAGCTTGAACTTCTCGGTGGCACCCAGGCGGGCCGGTGCCGATTTGACCAGCTCGTATTCGGCGCGGGCCACGGTGATGTTCTTCTGTCCGATGTTTTCAGCGGACACCGTCAGCTCACCGACGCACGCCTGCGAGGCCTCGCTCCAGGTGTGTTTTAAATCACCAGACACCTGCAGCCGGGTTCCCAGCCCGGGGGCGCTGGTCTGGTTCCAGGTCCACAGCGCCCACGCCCCGCCCGCAATGAGCGCAACGATCTGCAGCACGGTATTGACGACTTCGAGATAGGGTGAAAAGCGTTGGATCCAGACCGGAGACTCAGAAGGCATTGGCATGTGAAGAGGATGTGTTGAACGGGTGGCAGGGTCTGAAACGGACCCATAGATGAAAGTCTGACTGACAGCCCACTATAGCCCGGCGAGGCCTTGCGCTGCCCCCCAGCGTCGGGAAGCACAAATGCTCTTCTTTTAATAGCTACTAACGCTTATTCGACTGGCGGAGAAGGCCTTTTTCATGCCAAAAATGGCATCCATGGTCCGAAGCGGGTGTTTGCAGACATGCCCTCCCCCTACAAAAAACCCCGCACCACCTGCGCCAGCCGCGCAAAGCTGGGGCCGATTTCTTCCTCTGGCACCGCACCGTAGCCCAGCAGCAGGCCCTTGGTCGCAGCAGGCTGCCGCAGGTGGTACAGCGACAGCGGGCGGGTGCTGATGCCCGCGCGCAGGGCGGCCTGGGCCACGGCGGCATCGTCCAGATGCGGCGGCAGGCCCAGCACCAGGTGCAGGCCGGCATCGCCACCCAGGATGGGCAACTGGCTGCCAAATTCTTGCCCTATGGCGTGGATCAGCGCGTCGTGGCGGGCGCTGTAGGTGGCGCGCATGCGGCGGATGTGGGTGGCGTAGTGGCCTTCGCTGAGGAACTGCGCCAGCACCGCCTGCTGCACCGTCTGGCCCTCGCGGAACAGCTCGTTGAGCGCCTGCGCGAAGCCATCCACCAAATCGGGCGGCAGCACCAGGTAGGCGATGCGCAGGGCGGGGTACAGGGTTTTGGAAAACGTGCCCAGGTAGACCACGCGGCCCTGGGTGTCCAGGCCCTGCAGCGCGGGCAGCGGGCGGGTGCCGTAGCGGAATTCGCTGTCGTAGTCGTCTTCCACCACCCACACGCCGTGCACCGCGGCGTAGTCCAGCAGCTGCTGGCGGCGGCCATGGCCCATGAGCGCGCCCAGCGGGTACTGGTGCGAGGGCGAGAGGAACATCACCCGCGGCGGCTGGCGCAGTTGCGCCGGGCTGGGGGCCATGCCCTCACTGTCCAGCGCCACCGCCTGCAGGTCCAGCCCGTGGGCGCGGAACACGCTGCGCGCGCCCCAGTAGCCGGGGTCTTCCAGCCACACTTTGTCGCCGGGGTCGGTGAGCAGCTGGGCCACCAGGTGCAGCGACTGCTGGGTGCCGCTGGTAATGACCACCTGCTCCGGACTGCACACCACGCCGCGCGTGCCCTGAAGGTAATCCGACACGGCCTGGCGCAGGCCCGCATCGCCCGGGCCGGTGGCGTAGGTGAGCTGCGCCGGGGTTTGCCTGCGGGCGGCGCGGGCCTGCAGGCGGCTCCAGATGGCGGTGGGGAACATGCGCACCTCGGGCACGCCGGGGGTGAACGCGCCCCATTGCAGCGGTGCCGCCCCGGCCTCGCGCACCAGTTGGCTGCCCCGGCGCGACAGCAATGCCGTGCGGGCCTGCCGGGGCGCGGCGCTGCGGTCGGCCAGGCGCGGGCCCACGGCGGCCACAAAGGTGCCCCGGCCCACGCCCGCCTGCACATAGCCTTCCAGCGCCAGTTGCTCGTACACGTGCACCACGGTGTTGCGGGCGATTTTGAGCGCCTGGGCCAGCACGCGGCTGGGCGGCAGCTGGGTGCCTGCGGCCAGTACCGCCGTGCGGATGCCGCGCTGCAGGATGCCGTAGAGCTGGCGGTGGTCGTTGTGGGGGCTGGCCGCGTCAAACTGGCGCAGCATGAAATCGGGCAGAACGTGGCGAATTGGTTCCATTAACTAACTGTAATTGGTTCTATTTGTGGAGCCAAATTAATTCTAAACTTTGCCTATCACCAAAGGAAGCCCATGAACACCGCCGTCGCCCCCTCTGCCGTTACCCAATCCGCCATCCCCACCAATGCCCAGCTCGACCAGCGCCGTGCCGCGGCCGCCCCGCGTGGCGTGGGCATTGGCTTTCCCATCTACGCCGACCGCGCGCTGAACTCGGAAATCTGGGACGTGGAAGGCAACCGCTACATCGACTTTGCCGCCGGTATCGCCGTGCTGAACACCGGCCACCGCCACCCGCGCCTGATTGCCGCCATCCGCGAGCAGCTGGACCACTTCACCCACACCGCCTACCAGGTCGTCCCCTACGAGAGCTCGGTGTACCTGGCCGAGCGCCTGAACGCCCTCACCCCCGGCAGCCACGCCAAGAAAACCGCCTTCTTCACCACCGGTGTGGAAGCCGTCGAAAACGCCATCAAGATCGCCCGCGCCCACACCCGCCGCCCCGGCGTGATTGCGCTGACCGGCGCGTTCCATGGCCGTACCTTCATGGGCATGGCGCTGACCGGCAAAGTGGTGCCGTACAAGGTGGGCTTTGGCCCCTTCCCCGGCAGCATCTACCACGTGCCCGCCCCCATGGACGTGCACGGTGTGACGGTGGACGACACGCTGCACGCCATCCAGAACCTGTTCAAGTGCGACATCGCGCCCGACCAGGTGGCGGCCATCATCATCGAACCCATCCAGGGCGAAGGCGGCTTCTACGTGATGCCCCCGGCACTGATGGTCGCCATCCGCGCCCTGTGCGACCAGCACGGCATCGTGATGATTGCGGATGAGATCCAGACCGGCTTTGCGCGCACCGGCAAGCTGTTTGCCATGGACCACCACACCGTGGTGCCCGACCTGATGACCATGGCCAAGAGCCTGGCCGGTGGCATGCCCTTGTCGGCCGTGTGTGGCCGCGCCGAGATCATGGACGCGCCCGCCCCCGGCGGCCTGGGCGGCACCTACGCCGGGAACCCGCTAGCCATCGCCTCGGCCCACGCCGTGCTGGACGTGATTGCCGACGAGCAGCTCAGCGCCCGTGCCGAACGCCTGGGCAAGGTGCTGACCGACCGCCTCAACAGCCTGCGCGCCACCGTGCCGCAGATCAGCGACGTGCGCGGCCTGGGCTGCATGGCCGCCGTGGAATTTGCCAAGGCCGACGGCACGCCCGACACCGACTTCACCAAGCTCATCGTGCAGCGCGCCCAGAAGGCCGGGCTGCTGCTGCTGACCTGCGGCGTGTACGGCAACGTGATCCGCTTCCTGTTCCCGCTGACGATTGAAGACAGCGTGCTGGCCGAAGGCCTGGACATCCTCGCCGCAGCCATGACGGCATAAAGCCCTGCCCCCACCCCAACCCTCCCCCGGAAGGGGAGGGAGCACCCCCCCGCCCCTGCCTGCCACCCTCCCCCGCCGGGGGAGGGCCGGGGTGGAGGCCTCTTCTAGACACCCCAAGGATTTCCCCCATGCCCCTCGCCCTCAAAGACCCCACCCTGCTGCGCCAGCAGGCCTTCATCGCCGGTGCCTGGGTCGATGCCGACAACTTTGAAACCGTGCCGGTGACCAACCCCGCCACCGGCGAGGTGCTGGGCACCGTGCCGATGTGCGGCACAGCCGAGACGGTGCGCGCCATTGCCGCCGCCGAAGTGGCCCAGCGCGCCTGGCGCAATGTGTCGGGCAAAGAGCGCGCAGCCATCCTGCGCCGCCTCAACGACCTGATGCTGCAGCACCAAGACGACCTGGCGCTGATCCTCACCTCCGAGCAGGGCAAGCCGCTGGCCGAGGCCAAGGGCGAAATCGTCTACTCGGCATCCTTCATCGAGTGGTTTGCCGACGAGGCCCGCCGCATCTATGGCGACACCATTCCCGCGCCCACTGGCGACCGCCGCCTGCTGGCCATCAAGCAGCCCATCGGCGTCACGGCCGCCATCACGCCCTGGAATTTCCCCACCGCCATGCTGACCCGCAAGGTGGGCCCGGCACTGGCCGCAGGCTGCTCCATGGTGGTCAAGCCCGCCACGCAAACACCCTACTCGGCCCTGGCCTTTGCCGAGCTGGCCGACCGCGCCGGTGTGCCCAAGGGCCTGCTGTCGGTGCTGACCGGCTCCGCCAGCCAGATCGGTGGCGAGATGACGCGCAGCCCCATCGTGCGCAAGCTCACCTTCACCGGCTCCACCGAAGTGGGCCGCACGCTGATGCGCCAGTCGGCCGACACCATCAAAAAGCTGTCGCTGGAGCTGGGCGGCAACGCGCCGTTCATCGTGTTCGACGATGCCGATCTGGATGCCGCCGTAGACGGCGCGATGATTTCCAAGTACCGCAACACCGGCCAAACCTGCGTCTGCGCCAACCGCATCTACGTGCAGCGCGGCGTGCTGGAAGCCTTCACCACCAAGCTGGTAGCCAAGGTGCAGGCGCTCAAGGTGGGCAATGGCGTGGATGCCGGCAGCACCCAGGGCCCGCTGATCGATGCCAAGGCCGTGGCCAAGGTGAAAGAGCACATCGCCGATGCAGTGGCCAAGGGTGGCAAGGTGCTGGCCGGTGGCAAACCGCACGCGCTGGGCGGCCTGTTCTTTGAGCCCACCGTCATTGGTGGCGCGACGGAAGACATGCTGTTCGCCCAGGACGAAACCTTCGGCCCGCTGGCGCCGATCTTCGTGTTCGACACCGAAGCCGAGGTCATTGAGCGCGCCAACAACACCGAGTTCGGCCTGGCCGCCTACTTCTACAGCCGTGACATCGGCCGCGTGATGCGCGTGTCCGAGCAGATCGAGTCCGGCATGGTGGGCGTGAACACCGGTTTGATCTCCACCGCCGAAGCGCCGTTCGGCGGCGTCAAGCAGTCGGGCCTGGGGCGTGAGGGGTCCAAGTACGGGCTGGATGAGTTCATGGAGATGAAGTACATCTGCCTGGGGGGGCTGGACCGCTAGGCGGGGTCAGCTAGGCGGGGTCAGATCCCCGTAGCCAATGGGGGTCGGATCCCAATTGCGCGCAGATTGCGGACGGTGCGAGAGGGCTGCGGCCCGCATTTGGGCTCCGACCCCGATTGGCGGGTTGGCGTTGACGTTTTCTGGGTGCCTGCCGACATCCCTGGCCGGGTGATGCGCCCGGCGGCGCAGTAACTTTTCTTTTGCGCAAAAGAAAAGTCACCAAAAGAAAGGCGCCCCAACTGTCTGCGCCCTCCGCTGGCGCTACGGGAACCTGCGGTGCTCGCTTTGGGCGGGGTCTGGCTAAACTCGCCTGCGGCTCAGACAGACGCCAGCCCTGATCCGCCCAAAGCTGTGCTCCTCGGCGCATACAGATGGGGACCCCAATGCGGGATCGGCCCGGCGGTGCCGGGCATCGCGCCGGTCGCGAGCTGGGGGTGGCGATTGCGGTGGAGGACTGGCATCCCTACGGGTCGCGGCTGACATGCCACGCCACCGCCAGCACTTGCATCCGCCGCCGCCGCACCCATGTAAGCTAGTGCGACCGCCAGACGCTGTTTTATGAATAAAAAAGGCCTCTAGCGCCTATTCCATCGGTACAAGCAGCTATGTAAAAAATAGCGCACTGCCACCCCATTTTGAAAGACCCCACCATGGCTTTAGGCTGGTTTTCTCTGCTCAAGACCGTACCGTGGACCGAGGTGATCTCGACCGCGCCGCTGGTGGCGCAAGGGGCCAAAAAACTGTGGGACAGCGTGGCCAAGAAAACACCGCCTGCGCCCACGCCGCCACCGGCCCCGGTGCTGCCCACACACGACGTGGTGGTGGCCGAGCTACAGGCCCGCATCCTCGCCCTGGAGGCCGCCAGCGCCGAGCTGCACACGCAGATGCGCGCGTCCAGCGAGTTGATCCAGGCGCTGGCCACGCAAAACGCCGAACTGGTGCAGCGGGCCGAGGCCAACCGCGTGCGGCTGCGCTGGGTGAGTGGGGCCCTGGTGGCGCTGGCCGTGGGCCTGGTTTACGCTCTGAGAACCCAGTTTTAGGAGAACCGCCATGCGCATTCCACCCGGCTTCAACACCGTCGCGCCGTATTTTTTCGTGGAAGATGCCGACGCGTTTGCGCGTTTTCTGGTGGCCGGGCTAGGTGGCACCGAAACTTGCCGCAGCCTGCGCCCCGACGGCCTGGTGGCCAATGTGCAGGTGCGGCTGGGCACGTCCACCGTGATGGCCAGCGAGGCCAGCCCGGCCTACCCGGCGATGGCGGCCGCGTTTTACCTGTATGTGGAAGATGCCGACGCGGCTATGGCGCAGGCGCTACAGCACGGTGCCACGCTGGAGATGGCCGTGGCCGACATGCCCTACGGCGACCGCCAGGGCGGCGTGCGCGACCCGCACGGCAATATCTGGTGGATTTCGCAGCGGCTGGTGGACGGGGCTTACACGGCCTAGGAAGGGCAGCCCCTCACCCCAGCCCACTCCCCGGAGGGGCGAGGGGGTAAGGCAGGGGATTTACACCGCGCCGGGGTTGGCGATCAGCGTGGTGCTGGAGCCGCTGGTGCCCAGCAAACCGGCCTGGGTGTACACCGCCAGCTTCTGGCGCGTGTCGGCGATGTCCATGTTGCGCATGGTGAGCTGGCCGATGCGGTCGACGGGGGTGAAGCCACCGGCTCCGCTTTCCATGGTCAAACGCTCGGGGTGGTAGGTCAGGTTGGGGCTGACCGTGTCCATCAGCGAGTAGTCGTTGCCGCGGCGCAGCTCCAAAGTCACTTCGCCGGTGATGGCGCGGGCGATCCAGCGCTGGGCGGTTTCGCGCAGCATCAGGCTTTGCGAGTCGAACCAGCGGCCCTGGTACAGCAGTCGGCCCAATTTGCGGCCATTGGCGCGGTACTGTTCGATGGTGTCTTCATTGTGGATGCCGGTGACCAGGCGCTCGTAGGCGATGTGCAGCAGCGCCATGCCGGGGGCTTCGTAGATGCCGCGGCTCTTGGCTTCGATGATGCGGTTTTCGATCTGGTCGCACATCCCCAAGCCGTGGCGGCCACCGATTTCATTGGCGGCGTACATCAGGGCCACGGCATCGGGGAAAGTTTGGCCGTTCAGCGCGACCGGCTGGCCTTCTTCAAAACGCACGGTGACCGATTCGGCCTTGACCACGCAGTCGTCGCGCCAGAACGGCACGCCCATGATGGGTTTGACGATGTGCATGCCCGCGTTCAAGAACTCCAGGTCCTTGGCTTCGTGGGTCGCGCCCAGGATGTTGGAGTCGGTGGAATAGGCCTTTTCCACGCTCATCTTGTAGTCGAAGCCGTTGGCCACCAGGTACTCGCTCATTTCCTTGCGGCCACCGAGTTCGTCGATGAACAGCTGGTCCAGCCAGGGCTTGTAGATGCGCAGCTCGGGGTTGCACAGCAGGCCGTAGCGGTAGAAGCGCTCGATGTCGTTGCCCTTGTAGGTGCTGCCGTCGCCCCAGATGTTCACGCCGTCGTCGCGCATGGCCACCACCAGCGCGGTGCCGGTCACCGCCCGGCCCAGCGGCGTGGTGTTGAAGTAGGTGGCACCCCCGGTGCTGATGTGGAAAGCCCCGGCCTGGATGGCGGCAATGCCCTCGGCCACCAGCTGCGGGCGGCAATCCACCAGGCGCGCCATTTCGGCACCGTAGGCCAGCGCCTTGCGCGGTATTTCGTCGTAATCGGACTCGTCGGGCTGGCCCAGATTGGCGGTGTAGGCGCAGGGAATCGCCCCCTTGGCCCGCATCCAGTGCACGGCGGCGCTGGTATCCAGCCCCCCGGAGAAAGCGATGCCGACGCGTTCGCCAGCGGGGAGTTTTTGCAGAATATTGGCAACCATGGTGTTCTCTGGGTCAGTGCGAAACCTTCGATGTTAAATGACGTGGGGTTACAGTCCATTTGTCCCCCCCACCATCTCCCCCCATGCACCTCCTCGACCGTACCAAAGCCTGGGCCCGACGCATCAAACGCGACGGCGTGACGCTGTGGTTTGCGGGCCAGCACCCGGGCACGCCGTGGTACGCCAAGGCGCTGGGTGGCCTGGTGGTGGCGTATGCACTGAGCCCGATCGACCTGATTCCCGACTTCATCCCCGTGCTGGGCTATCTGGACGATGTGCTGCTGCTGCCGGGCCTGATCTGGCTGGCCATCCGGCTGCTGCCGCCCGAGGTACTGGCGGAGTGCCGAGGCCAGGCCGACGCGTGGATGCAGGCCCGAAAGGCCAAGCCGCGTAGCTGGATCGGCGCGGTGCTGGTCGTGGCCGTGTGGGTTGTGCTGGGTGGGGCGGCTTGGTGGTGGTGGCCGTGGGGTTGAAGCCTGTATCGGGTAAATTGGCAACCCCTTACCGCACTGCGCCCAGCCCATGACTCCCTCCGCCTGGCTCCTTTTCATCACCATTTCCCTGGTGACCGCTTTCACCCCCGGCCCGGCCGTGTTGCTGGCGATGTCCAACACCATGGCCTGGGGCCTGCGCAAGACGCTGCTGGGCAGCTCCGTCGGCAGCGCGGTCGGGGTTTTTGTGGTGTCGGGCATTGCCATGGCAGGGCTGGGCACCCTGCTGCACACCTCGGCATGGCTGTTCGCCGGGCTGAAGACGGCCGGGGCGCTGTACCTGATGTACCTAGGCTGGCGCCAGTGGACCCACCCCGGCTCGGTGTTCAGCAAGACCACCCAGGCCGTGGACCAAGCCGACAAATCCCGCCTGGCGCTGGCCCGGCAAGGCCTGCTGGTGTCGCTGACCAACCCCAAGAGCATTCTGTTCTTCACCGCGCTGTTTCCGCAGTTCCTGCACCTGGACGCGCCCATGCTGCCGCAGTTTCTGGCGCTGACCAGCACCTTCACCGCCTGCGCCTTGACCTCCCACGTGGTCTATGCGCTGCTGGCCACGCGCTTGCAGGGCTGGTTTTCCACCCCACGCCGCGCCCAGGCGTTCAACCGCGTCACCGGCGGTGCCTTTGGCCTGCTGGGCCTGGGGTTGCTGCGGCTCAAAAACCCGAACTAAACCCAGCTGTATGGCCGCGCCCCGCAACGCCACCGGCGACTCCTTTTTTGCCTGGGAGGGCGACGTGCTGGTCGTCAACATCCTGGGCAAGCCCTCGGCCTGCTGCGACGCGATTGCCAAGCCCATGGGCACGCAGCTCAAGGTCAGCGTGACGGCCACGCCGAAGAACGGCAAGGCGACCGACCACATGGTGCGCTTTCTGGCACCCTTGTTTGGCGTGGCGGTGGGCGATATCGAGGTGGTGTTTGGGCGCGAGAGCATCCACAAACAGCTGCGCATCACTGCGCCGAAGAAGCTGCCTGCGGTGTTCAGCAGCACTTGAACTGGAACTTTGCCGCCCGCCCACCACTCCCATCGACCATGCTGTACCGCCTCCTCATTGCTCTATTTTTCATAGCTACTAGCGCATTACCCATATGCGCTAGTGCCCAAAAAAGCTTAAATTCTGTCGTCACCACGCCGCAGGTGCGCGCCGAGCTGCTGGCCCATGCGCCGCAGGGGGTGGTGCCCGGCCAGCCGGTGTGGGTGGGTTTGCAGATTGCGCACCAGCCCGAGTGGCACACCTACTGGAAAAATCCTGGCGACTCGGGCCTGGCCACCAGCCTGGTGTGGACGCTGCCACCGGGCGTGACGGCAGGCGACATCGCCTGGCCGGTGCCGCACAAGATCCGCATTGGCACCCTGGCCAACTACGGCTTTGAAGGCACGCTGCTGCTACCGGTGCCGCTGACCATCTCGCCCGACTTCAAGCCGTCGCTGCTGGCCAGCGACCTGGAAGTAAAACTGCACGCCGTCTGGCTGGTGTGCCGCCAGGAATGCATCCCCGAAGAAGGCGACTTCGTGCTGAAGCTGCCGGTAAAAAGCTCCACCGGCATGCACGCCGCTGCGTTCGATGCCGCACTGGGCGCCCAACCCACCGACCTGAAGACGCGCAGCCAAGTGCTGGTACAGGGCGCAGACATCCAGGTCACCGTGGCCGACCTGCCCGCCGCACTGCGCGGCCAGACGCTGGAGCTGTTCCCCGAAACCCCGGAAATCACCACCCCTGCCGCCACCATCACCCAGCGCTGGGACGGCGCTACCTGGTCCGCCACCGCACCGCTGACCGCCATGCGCAGCCAAAGCCCCACCGAGATGCCGCTGGTGCTGGCCACCGCCACCGGCCAGGGCTTTCGCACCGTGGCCGATGTGCAAGGCGAGTGGCCGCGCACCGTGGCCGCACCGACCATCTCCCCGGCACTCGAAGCCGCTTTGCGGGCCAACAGCGCGGCTTCGCAAATCCCTGCCGCGCCCAGCCTGTCGTGGGTGGCCGCACTGCTGGGTGCGCTGCTGGGCGGGTTGATCCTGAACCTCATGCCCTGCGTGTTCCCGGTGCTGGCCATCAAGCTGATGGGCTTTGCCCAGCACGCGGGCGACAAACGCGCCCACCGCGTGGACGGCCTGGCCTATACCGCCGGGGCGGTGCTGTCGTTTCTGGCGCTGGGCGGCTTGATGCTGGGCCTGCGGGCTGCGGGTGAGCAACTGGGCTGGGGCTTTCAGCTGCAGTCGCCTGCGGTAGTGGCGGGGCTGGCCGTGCTGTTCACCGTGGTGGGGTTGAACCTGGCGGGGCTGTTCGAGTTTGGCCAGTTTCTGCCCAGCCGCGTGGCCACGCTGCAAGCACGCAACCCGGCGCTGAACGCGTTTTTGTCGGGCGTGCTGGCGGTGGCCGTGGCCTCGCCCTGCACCGCGCCCTTCATGGGGGCCTCGCTGGGGCTGGCGGTGGGCCTGCCGGTGGCGCAGGCGCTGCCGATCTTTGCGGTGATGGGTTTCGGCATGGCCCTGCCCTACCTGCTGGCCAGCCTGAGCCCGGGCCTGGCCCGGCTGCTACCCCGGCCCGGCGCGTGGATGGCCACCTTCCGCCAGTGCATGGCGTTCCCGATGTTTGCCACCGTGGCCTGGCTGGTCTGGGTGCTGGGCCAGCAAAGCGGCATCGACGGCGCGGGCAGCCTGCTGCTGCTGCTGGTGGCCGTGGCAGCGGTGCTGTGGGCGCTGGGGCTGGCCGGGCGCACGCGCTGGGTGATTGCTACGCTTTCGATAGCTGCTCTCGCTGGTGTCATAAGCGCTACAGGCCAAAATCTTATAAATATTGCGCCTGCCCCTGGCGCGGTGGCCGCCACCGAGCGCTGGCAGCCCTGGGAGCCGGGCCGCGTCGAGCAGACCCTGGCCACCGGCCAGCCGGTGATGGTGGACTTCACCGCCGCCTGGTGCGTCACCTGCCAGTACAACAAGAAAACCACCCTGGCCGACCCCGCCGTGCTGGCCGACCTGGAGGCCAAAAACGTGCAGCTGCTGCGCGCCGACTGGACCCGCCGCGACCCGGCCATCACCGCCGCCCTGGGCCAACTGGGCCGCAACGGCGTGCCGGTGTACGTGCTGTACAAGGCGGGCAGTGCGCCGCAGGTGCTGTCGGAGGTGTTGAACGTGAGTGATTTACGGGCGGCTATTGCCAGGCTGTAATGCGAACTGTCCACAAGGGTAAGCGCTAGCGTAGAAAATTTGATCTAAAAATACACTGTCGTGAAAGGCGAAAGCCCCCCTGCACCACCGACCCCCACGACATGACGACACCCGGCAGAGGACGCACCTCGATCGATACCACCCAGGTCCGCCCCGAGCTGCGCGTGCGCTACTGGGAAGACGAGTGCCGCACCAACCTCGTCGGCATACGGTGCGCCTCCTACTCTGATAACGGGCTGTTGGCCCGGCAGACCAGCCTGGACCAGGGCCGTCTGCGGCTGGCCATTACCAGCGCCAATGCGCATGTCATCGAGCGCACGCCGGACATGATCCGCGCCACCCCCCGGGAGTCGATTTTCATCAACGTGGTGCGCGAGGGCGAGACCTTCATTTACCAGCGCGGCCACTGCGTGAAGGTGCACAAGGGCGATGTGCTGGTCTACGACGCGCGCTACCCGTTTTTGCTGGGTGGTGCAGAAAACTTCAGCCAGCTACACGTCGACATTCCGGCGGACCTGTTCCACGCTCAGCTGGTGCGCACCCACCTGAACCAGCCCCTGCACATCGCCGCCAGCACCCACACCCACCGGCTGTACAGCCACACTCTGAGCAACCTGTTGCTGAACCTGATCGAAGGCCCGGCGCAGCCCCCCCACAGCAGTGAATCACTGGACAGCCAGGTCTGTGACCTGCTGGGCGTGCTGATCCACCAAGGCGACGGCCACACCGTCACCTCGGCCCTCAGCGCCACCCATCTGCTGGCCGCCAAGGCGTATATCGAAGAACACCTGGGCGACGAAGGCCTGCATGCCGACCAGATTGCCCACGCTGCCGGTATTTCCGAGCGGCATTTGCGGCGCTTGTTTGCGGCACAGGACATGGCGGTAGCCGACTATGTGCTGGCGCGCCGCCTGGACCAGGCCCGCGAGCAGCTGCTGGACCCGCAGCGGCGCGGTGCCACCGTGGCCGAGACGGCCTACCACTGCGGCTTTGCCAGCGCTTCGCACTTCTCCCGCGCGTTCAAGCAACGCTTTGGCTGCACACCCACCCAGCTGCAGCGCCAATCCCTGCACTGAGCCGCATCGGCTTTAACGCGGCGCAGCGAACGGGTCCACCAGCACTTTGCATTGGGTGGTGCGCTGGCGCAGCGCCTCAAACGCGGTAGGCAAATCCCCCAGAGCGATGGTTTCCGAAATCAGCGCCTGGGGCGCGTAACGCCCGCCATCCAGCGCGTCAATCGCCGTATGGAACTCGCGCATATTGAAGAACACCGACATCACGATGCGCACCTCTTTGGAGATGGCTCGGAACGCGTCGAAATGGTCGCGGGCGGTGCACAGGCCCAGCACCACCACCGTGCCGCGCGGGCGCACCAGCCCAATGCAGTGGTCGATCAAACCGGGCTTGCCCACGCACTCGAACACCACATCGGGCTCGCCACCCAGGTGGTCGCGCACCTGCGCCGCCAAGTCCTCGTCCGCCTTTAGGAACGCACTGGCACCCAGCGCCATGGCGCGCTCCGCCTGGTGTAGGTGCACATCGCTCATCGCCACGGCCGCCGCCCCCATGCGCCGGGCCCAGAAGGCCACGGCCAGGCCAATCGCCCCGGCACCGACCACCAGCACCCGGTCGCCCGGCTTCAGGCCCGCCTGCCCCACGCCATGCAAGGCCACGGCCAGCGGTTCGGCCAGCGCACCGTCGGCAGCCGAAATACCCCAGGGCAACTTGCGGCACTGGCGCGCCGCCACCGCCGCATACTGGGCGTAGCCACCACCGATCAGCTGCATCTGGGCGCACCATGCCGGGTCGCCACGGCGGCAGCTGTCGCAATCGCCACAACCGCGCAGCGGGGCCACGCTGACCTGGTCGCCCACTTGCAGGTGCGTGACCTCGGCCCCGACTTCCAGCACCTCGCCCGAGTATTCATGGCCCAGCACATCGCCCTGCCGGGCCCCGAAGACCGGGTCTTCGGTCATGTGCAGATCGCTGCCGCAGATGCCGCAGCGGCACACCTTGAGCAGCACCTGGTAGCGGTCGGGTTCCGGGTCGTCCAGATCCGTGATCTGCAGCGGCTGGCGCAGGGCATCAAAAATGGCGGCTTGCATCATGGTGCTCTTTCAGTCCACCCGGCCAAGCATCTGCCCGCCGTCGATCACCAGCTGGGAACCGGTGACAAATGAAGACGCGTCCGATGCCAGAAACAGTGCCAAGGGCTTGATCTCGTCGGTATCGGCCACCCGGTGCATGGGCACACGCACCTGGAAAGCCTCGCGGTCGGCCGGATTGCGCAGCCGCCCCCCGGCAATATTGGTGGCGAACGGGCCGGGCGCAATCGCATTCACGCGGATGCCATAGCGCGCCAGCTCCATCGCCGCCTGGCGCACCAGCGAGGCCGCACCGGCCTTGGCGGGCATGTAGGGTGTACCGACGATGGCCTCGTTGATGATGGCCACATTGGACGTGGTCACCACAATGCTGCCCTTGCCGCGCGGCTTCATGTGGCGCACGGCGGCGCGCAGACTGGTGAACACCGAGGTGAGGTTGGTGGCAATCACGGCATCCCAGTGGCGCTCGTCCAGGGCCTCCAGCGCACCTTCGGGGTTGCGGGTGTTGTCCGGGGTCAGAAACCCAGGGCCTGCGTCGATACCGGCGTTGGCAAACAGCACGTCCAGCCCGCCATGGGCGGCGGCGCTGCGGTCGAACGCGGCGTACAGGGCTTCGCGGTCGGTCACGTCCACACATTCGCTGCGCACCGCGTAGCCCTGCGCCCGCAGGCGCTGCTCGGCCTCCAGCAGCCGTGGGGCGTTGAGGTCCATCAGCGTGACGCGCGCACCATGCTCGGCCATCACCTCGGCATAGGCCAGGCCAATGCCGCTGGCGGCACCGGTGACGGTGCAGGCCAGGCCGTGCACCGCAAAACGTTGCATCGTGGGGCTCATAGTCACTTCGGCCACTCCGCTTACAGGAACAGGGACTTGTTGATCGGCAACCCGTTCGCGCGGCAATGGCTGACGTAGTGGTTGATGAACCAGAACACGTCGAAGGTGTCGGTGAGTTTGCCTGCGTCGTCAAAAAACTCGATAGCACCATTGATCCAGAACATGGCCTTCATGCCGTTGGGGTCGTCGGAATACAAGGTGTGGGCCGTGCCCGGTGTTTCGTACACAAAGCTGCCAGGCCGGGCCACCCAGTCGTACTCGTAGTAGCCCCAGGTACCCTCCAGCGTGATGGCGGATACCGCGCCGCGGTGCCGGTGCGTGCCGATGCGGCCACCGCCCTTGACCCACAGGATGTTGGCCACGGCACCGGTGCGCACGTCAAACGACAAATGGCGGATGGCCGCACTGTCGCCAAACGGCACCCAGGGCGACTCGGTTTCCGACGGACCTACATGGTCGCCGTGCAGGCCGAACTCGGTGATGATGCCGGCATGCGGCTCGGGCGGGAGCTGGATCAGGGCGCGGTCGGGTGGGGTCAGTACGCTGGTGTTCATGCTTGTCTCCTTGGGGTTTGTTGTCAAAATTCAGGTTTTGGCGGCATCGGCTCGGCGCAACAGGCGGCGGCGCAGCGGGAACCAGGGGGCATCCACCCGCTTGCACCACAGGCCCCACAGCCCGCCCCGGGCAAACAGCGCCATGCACAGCGTCATCAGCCCCAGCACCACCATGTAGGTGGCACCAAAGCGGCCAAACAGGCGATCGGCGGCGAAATACAGCAAGGCACCGACCAACGGCCCCTCGATCGAACCGATACCACCCACCATGACGATGAAGATGCAGATGGACGACCAGTTCGGGTCGAACCCGGCCGAGGGCGAGATGCGCAGCGCGCTCAGGTAATACACCGCACCCACCATGCCCGTGCCCACGGCGGCGGCCAGGTAGATGAGAAAGCGCAGGCGCTTGACATCCACGCCCTGGCTGGCGGCAGACACCGGGTTGTCGCGCATGGCCGTCAGCGCCAGGCCGTAGCGTGAGCGCAGCAGGGCGTAGCTGCCGCCCACGGCGCACAGCACCATGCCTGCGCACAGCCACAGCGTGCCGAACTCACGCTGCTCCAGGCTGTACTTGCCCATGGCGCTCAGCGTCATGCCCGAGCCGCTGCCTACGTAATCCAGGCTGGAGGCAAACAACCGGCACACCTCGGACACCACCCAGGTGCCGATGGCGAAATAGGGACCATCCAGCCGGTGCAGCAGCGCATAGGCGGGCACGGCCAGCAAGGCGGGCACCACCAGGCACAGGGCGGATGCCAAAAACGGGTCGATCCCGAACTTGTTGGCCAGCACAAACATGGCATAGCCCGCCACGCCAATAAAGGCCTGCTGGCCCACCGACACCAAACCGGCGTAGCCCGCCAGCAGGTTCCACATCTGCGCCACCACGATGTAGCAGCTGAGCTCGACCACCGAGCGGATCAGCCCGGAGTCGGCCCACCAGGGCATGCTCAACATGGTGGCGACGGCCAGCCCGCACAAACCCATGGCGATACGACTGGACCGGGTGTGGCGTTGCACATGGGCTTTGGGCACCGGCATGGCAATGGCCGTCGCGGCCATGGAATGGATCACAGCACTCATGGTGTTCAGACTCTCCGAGACATCAGCCCTTGTGGGCGTACGGCCAGCACGGCCAGAAATACCAGGTGCCCGCTGAGAATGCCCCAGCCCGCGTCCAGCCGAAAGCCGATGGCCTGCGACACGCCTAGCACCATCGCCCCCAGAAAGGCCCCCCAGACCGAGCCCATGCCGCCGATGATCACCGCCTCAAAGGCATAGATCAGCTGTGCCGGGCCGTCCGAGGGCGACACGGTGGCGCGCAGCGACTGGCACACTGCCGCGATGCCCAGCATGCCCACGGCCAACGCCGTGGCGGCGGCATACACCCGCTGCGGGTTGATGCCGGTGATGGCTGCGGCCTCGGGGTCGGCCGCGGCGGCGCGCAGCGAGCGGCCAAAGGCGGTGTAACGCAACGTCAGGTCCAGGCCTGCGGTCATGACCAGCGCGGCAGCGAAGATTTGCAGCGGCAGCACGCCCACGAAAAAGTCGCCCAGCGCCAGGCTGGCAAACTCCAGCCCGTCGCCCGGCAAGGAGCGGGTGTCGGCTGACCAAATTTGCAGCATCAGGTTTTGCAGCGCAATCGACAGGCCAAAGGTGGCGATCAGCGACGGCAAGGGGTCGTTGCCCAGCACCCGGTTGAGCACCGTCTTTTGCAGCAACCAGCCCAGCACCATGGCGATGGGCACCAGCATGGCCACCACCACATACGGGCCAATGGCCAGGGCCCCGGCCAGGCTGACACCCACCAGGGCCAGCAGAACCATCATGTCGCCGTGGGCGGTATTGACGATGCGCATCACGCCAAACATCAATGCCATGCCGATGGCGTACTGCGCATACATGCCGCCCAGCAGCAGGCCCTGGACCAGTGCGTCAAGCCACTGCATGGCTGGCTCCAAAGTAGGCACGGGCGATATCGTCGCGAGCGATTTCGGCCGAGCGGCCCGTCAAGGTGATGCGGCCTTCCAGCATGCAGTACAGGCGGTGCGAAGCCCGGCAGGCCAGCGCCACATCCTGCTCCACCAGCACAATGGCCGTGCCCACCGCGGCGATGGTGGGCAGAGCTGCATAGATTTCGCGGATCACCAGGGGTGCCAGGCCCAGCGACAGTTCATCGCACAGCAGCAGGCGCGGCTGGCTCAGCAGACCACGGCCAATCGCCACCATCTGCTGCTGCCCGCCCGACAGCAATTCCACCGGCGTGCGGCGCTTTTGCAGCAGGATGGGAAACAGCGCGTACAGGCGGGTCAGCGTCCAGGGCGCAGCCGTGCTATGGGCATCCAGCGCCCGGGCATGGTCGATGGCGACCTGCAGGTTGTCTTCCACCGTCATGCCGGTGAACAGGCGGCGGCCTTCGGGCACCAGGGCCAAGCCGCGTTGGAGCATCTGGTGCGGTGCACTGCCGCCAACCGCCTGGCCGCCGAAGCGCACCATGTCCTGGGCCACGGGCAGCAAACCGGTCAGGCTGCGCAACAAGGTGGATTTGCCCGCGCCGTTGGCGCCGATCAGGGCCACCACCTCGCCGGGCGCGATCTCGAAATCGATGCCAAACAGAGCCTGAAAGTCACCGTACCGGGCACACAGCCCGTGGGTGGAGAGCAGGGGGGTCGATGCGGGGACACTCATGAATCAATTCCCATATAGACGCGTTGCACCTCGGGGTTGGCCATTACCGCCTGCGGGCTGCCTTCGGCAATCTTTTCGCCAAAGTTCAGCACCAGCAGGCGGTCGGCCACGGCCATCAGCGCGTGGAGCACATGCTCGATCCAGACCACGGTGACCTGGCGCTCGCGGATGCGCCGCACCAGTTGCACCAGGGCATGCGACTCTTCATCGGTGAGGCCACCAGCGATTTCGTCAAGCAGCAGCAATTTCGGGCCGCTGGCCAGCGCGCGCGCCAGCTCCAGCCGCTTGCGGTCCAGCAGGGTGAGCGAACCGGCCAACTGGTTGGCTTTGTCGCCCAGGCCGCAGTCGTCCAGAATCGCGGCGCAACGGTCGTTGGCCACCCGCTCGGACTGCATGCCGCCGAACATCGCGGCCACCAGCAGGTTCTCGAAGGTGGTCATGCCGCTGTAGGGGCGCGGCACCTGGTAGGTGCGGCCAATACCCCGGCGGCAGCGCTTGAACGGCGGCTCGCCGCCCTTCAGAGCCTCGCCCTGGAAGTGCAGCTTGCCGCCATCCACCGCCACATCGCCGCTGACCAGGTTGAACAGCGTGGTCTTGCCGGCACCGTTGGGGCCCAGCACGCCCAGCACCTCGCCGGGCCATACGTCGAAGCTGATCTCGTGGATCACACGCACGGCACCAAAGGACTTACTCAAACCCTGGGCGCTCAAGAGGGGCACGGCACTCATGGATGCAACTTTCTGCTCAGCGGTGGGGGGGTCATGGCGGTCAGATCAGCTGCAGCTTGCCTTCGGTGCCCACCAGCTTGCTGGTGCTGTTGTCCACGATACGCAGGTCGTACTTGTGCGCCTTGCCTTTGACCCATTGGCCGCCCAGCACCGGTGTCTTGGAGATATTGGGTGTAGGCCCGCCCTTGAAGTTGACGGGGCCTGCCATGGTGGTGAGGTTGGTTTCGGTGATGGCCTGGCGGATGGAGTCGCGGCTCATCGGATCTTTGCTGCGCTTGAGCACGTCCAACGCCACTTCCCAAAGGGCATGGGCGTAGCCCAGTGGCTGGGTCCATTGCTTCTTGGTGCTGGCCTCCCAGTCTGCGGCCATCTTGGCACCGGTTTCCCCGGTAAGCGACGACTTGAACGGGAAAGCGGGTGTCCACCACACCTCGGTGCTCATGCCCTCGCCCAACTGGCCCATGGACTCCACACCCGACGGAAACAGCAGCGCGGCAGCCACGGTGACGACCTTGGGCTTGAACTGCTGCTGGCGGCACTGGGTGATGAAGGTCTTCAGGTCGGCGGGATAGCTGATGCCGCCAATGATGTCCACACCGGCCCGTTTGTATTCGGAAATCTGGGCCGAAAAGTCATTCGTCAGCGGCTGGAAGGAACTGGGGATGACGGTCTGGAAGCCCGCCTTGGTCACCGCCGGTGGCAGGCCCCACTCTTTGTTGCCCCAGGCTTCGCCATCGATATTGCGCGGGAACAGCAGGCCCACCTTGCGGTTGGTTTGCACCGAGTTCCACATGCCGGTGAAGCTGGCCAGCACGTCCTCCAGCCCCCAGAAGAAGTGGTAGGTCCACTTGAAGGGCTTCTCGGCCGAACCGCCGCGTGGGAACACAAAGCTCTGCCAGGGTGCCTGGCTGGACAGGCAGGGCACGCCATTGAGCTCGCACTGGTCGGACACGGGGTTGATGGCATCGGTGGTGCTGGCGGGCAGCATCAGATGCACCTTTTCGTTGAGGATCAGGTTGCCGGCCAGCTCGGCTGCCTTGTTGGGGTTGGACTGGTTGTCGCGCACCAGGATCTCGACCGCGTACTTGGTGCCGTTGATGGTGAGCCCGTCTTTGAGCAGGGCCTCCATCTTGGCCACCATGTACTTGTCTGTCTCACCGAACGGGGCCTGCGGCCCGGTCAGCGGGCTGATGTAGCCGATGCGGATGGTTTTGGTTTGGGCCAGCGCCAGGCCGGGCAAACCGGCGGCCACCGCAGCAGCCCCCATGCCTTTGAGGGCCTGGCGGCGGGAGGTGGAGAGCTCCTGCGGGGGGAGTGCTTGTATCTCGGTCATGTTGTCTCCTTTTTAAGTTTTAGTGAAAAAAGTCAGGGCACCGAGCACGTTGTGCCACTTGACTATTTGTCCTGCTTGTCGAGCTGAGTCTAGGGAGCAAAGCGTTTTTCCATTGGCCTGCTTCGGCCATGAATATTGACTAAAGAGGACATGCGTCGATTTTTTCTTCCGGCCCGCTACGGGCGGCTATCCACAAGTTGTAGGAAGTCCGTCGGCACCTTGCATTGCCGGGTGCAGCCCGCCATGCCACCATGCCGGGTAGTGCAGCAAGCCCTTTGTGGGGCCAGGAGGCCAGCGCATGGACAAGGTCGGCAGTCGCTCCACTTCGAAACCGCCATCGGGCCCCACTCCTCCGCTGTTGGCTTGGGGTTGGCTGGCGGCGGCGGGGCTGTTGCTGGCGGTGGCCACGGTGCTGACGTGGTGGCAGGCACCGCTGCCGGTGCCCAATAGCTATTGGGCGCAAACCGCTTCGCCGTGGGTCAGGTTCTGGAAGCCTTTGGAGTGGAATATCCACCGGCGGCAGGACGCAATGGCCAACGCGCCGCCCCCTGGGGATATCGATGCCGAAGGGGCTTTGGCGGGGCTGAATAACACCTTGTCCTCGGTGGCAATGGCCGACGACGGACTGCGGGGCTGGGCCGTAGGCGGTCTCAACACCATTCTTTCCACTACCGATGGCGGCCACGATTGGCTGCCGAAACCGGTCAGGGGTGTCGGTTATCCCCATTCGATCCACTTCTCCCCGGACGGCATGCACGGCTGGCTGGTGGGCGACGAAGCCAAGGTCCACACCACCCGCGATGGGGGTTCCACATGGCAGGCGCGGGCTACCGGTTCGGCGATCCCGTTGTCTGCGGCCAGCGTCACGCCCGATGGGCAAAGCGGCTGGGCGGTCGGTGCATCCAACGATTCCCCGGCCACCAAAGGCATGGTCATGGTCACCCGCAACGGGGGCGAGAATTGGACACCACACCCCAGCACCGCAGGCCTCAGCGCCGTGTGCATCTCGCCCAGCGGCCAATTCGGCTGGGTGGTCGGCACCCAGGGAACCATTCTGTTTACCAAGGACTACGGTGCCAACTGGACTGCGCAGCAGGGCAACACCCCGGAACTGCTGAACGCTGTGGCCATCCACCAGGCCGGCGCACGTGGCTGGGCGGTGGGTTCCGGCGGAGCCATCGTGGCCACCACCGACGGCGGCACCACCTGGCAGCCGCAAACCAGCACCACCTCGGCTGCGCTGACTTCGGTGGTGTTCAACCCGGATGGCCAACGGGGCTGGGCGGTAGGGCACGGGGGGACGATTCTGTCCACCCGCAATGGCGGTAGCACGTGGCAGGCGCAGTCCAGCCCCACAAAGAACGATTTCAACGCCGTCACCTTCAACCCCGACGGCCTGCGCGGCTGGGTGGTGGGCTTCAACGGCAGCATCCTGGACACCCAGGACGGCGGCAACACCTGGGCGTATGCCGAACGCTACCGCCGTGCACCCGCCCCCTGGTACTGGCTGGCCGTAGCCCTGTCTGCCGCACTGGCCTGGCGCGCCTGGAGCCAACGGCCCACGGGCCAGGCCCCTGCGTCGGTTGCCGGGGTGGCCGCATCCGATGCCGAAGTGCGCCAGGCGGCGGACGACCGCTTGGAATTTGGCGGACTGGCGCGGGGCATTTCCCGCTTTTTGCGCAACCCCGCCACCCGGCCCCCGCTGACGCTGGCCATCAACGGGCGCTGGGGCAGTGGCAAGAGCTCGCTGATGCGGCTGGTCTGCGCCGACCTGCGCGGCCATGGCCACCGGCCCATTTGGTTCAACGCCTGGCACCACCAGAAGGAAGAGCATTTGTTTGCCGCGCTGCTGGGTGCGGTGCATGCGCAGGCGGTGCCACCCTGGTGCAGTCGGTACGGCCCGCTGTTTCGCCTGCGTTTGCTGTGGTTGCGCTCCCGGCGGCATTTTGGCGTGCTGTGCGTGATGGTGGCGCTGGTGAGCTTTCTGCTGGCGCTGAGCTGGAGTGCGTTCCAAAGCGGCGGCTTCCAGACCGCTACGGCCATGGTGGCGGCCATGCAGCAGCGGGTAGCCCCCCAGCTTGCCGCCTGGGCCGGACTGGTGGCGGCCTTGACCAGCCTGGCGGCCATTTTCAAGGGGGCCGAGGCGTTCAAGGTGAACCCGGCCTTGCTGCTGACCAAGGTGCGTGACGGCATGGGCCTGAAAGCGGCAACTGCGCAAAACGACTTTCGGGCCCAGTTTGCCCAACAGTTCGGTGAACTGGTGCAGGCCTTGCCGTACCGGCTGATGATCGTGGTGGACGACCTGGACCGTTGCCGCCCGGCGGTGGTGCTGGATGTGATGGAGGCGGTGAACTACCTGACCTCTGCGGGCGACTGCTTTGTGATGTTTGGCATGGACCGCGACCGCGTGCAAGCAGCCCTGGGCCTGGCCTTCAAAGAGATTGCCGCTGAGATGGAGAGCATGGACTCCGGTACGCCTGTGGCCACGGGAACGGATGCGGGGCTGACCAAGCGCCGCGAGTACGCCAAAGACTATTTGCAAAAGCTGGTGAACATCGAGATCACCGTGCCCACCGCCCACAGCGAGACCGCCCACCAACTGCTTCAAGCGCCCGAACCCTTGCCACGCCACCGCATGCAGCACAGTGCCGAGGCGTTATGGCGGCTTTGGCCGCTGGCCCTGTGCGCCTTGGCCGTGGCGGCGGGCGTATGGCTGGCGGGCAGCATCCCGCAACCCGACCCGGAAGTACCGGCACCGGCGAGCACCGCATCGGCACCACCGCCTGCGACCTCGGCACCGACACCCAGCCCGCCCGCGCGCGAATCGGTCGCGGCCGCGCCCGTACAAGCACCCATCCAAGCCCGCCTCCAAAGCCAGGCCAGCATCCCGGTGGGCGACCGCGTAGAGGGCGGCGATGTCCTGGCTTGGCTGGCACTGGCCTTGCTGCCCTTAATGGCCGTGGGTGCCGTGGTGGTGGTGCGGCTGCTGGGCACGCATCTGCACGAAGCCATGGACTCTGCCGAGTTCAAGAAAGCGCTGGAAATTTGGGCCCCCATGGTCGCCCAAAAACACGAGACACCCCGCGCCATCAAACGCTTTGGCAACCGCCTGCGTTACCTGGCCATGCTGCAACAGGGCGAGGCCCAGGACACCACCTGGCAGGACGTGTTGAAGGCCGCATGGAAGCGCAGGGTCCATCCGGGCACCACCACCGCGCCACCGCCCCCCTCGGATGCGCTGGCAGAACACCAACTGATCGCCATCGGTGCTCTGTACGAAGTTCATGGCCGGGCGTGGGAGAGCTTTTTGAACGGCGAATCCCACGCCGACGACCTGGCCGCCCAGGCATTCAGCAACGCCGTAGAGCAGCACCAAGACCAGTTTGACACAGCCTGGCCGCCCAGCGAGGAGGAACTGGCGGTTTTCAAGCGCCTGGTCTCCGGTGTGCGACTGGCCGGTGACCCGCAGACGCTGACACCCTTCGCGCGCGACTTCGAAGCCGAAAGCGATGTCGACAGCATGCGCAGCAACGCGGCCCCGCGCAAAGCCTTCAAAACAAGCCCGGCAGAACCCGCTTGAGCCCCACGGCATCCCCACTGACAGCCAGGTTCATCCAAGCCTGCTATCTTGGTGGCATATGACCAAGGAGCCCCCATGCCCAACAGCACGCCCCACGCGTTTGCCACCGCCCTGCAAACCTTCACCACGGCCAGCGGCAGCACCGGCCAGTATTGGTCTTTGCCCGCGCTGGCCCAGCAGTACCCCAGCATCGCCCGCCTGCCGGTGTCCATCCGCATCGTGCTGGAGTCGGTGCTGCGTAATTGCGACGGCAAGAAGGTCGCACCACAGCATGTGGAGCAGCTGGCGCACTGGCTGCCGAACGCCGAGCGCACCGCAGAAATCCCGTTCGTCGTAACCCGCGTAGTGCTGCAGGACTTCACCGGTATCCCACTGCTGGCCGACCTGGCGGCTATGCGCACGGTGGCCGCGTCCCTGGGCAAGAGCCCCAAGACCATCGAGCCGCTGGTGCCGGTGGACCTGGTGGTAGACCACTCGGTGATGGTCGACTACTACGGCACACCCCAGGCGCTGGACCTAAACATGCAATTGGAGTTCCAGCGCAACCACGAGCGCTACCAATTCATGCAGTGGGGCATGCAGGCGTTTGACACCTTCCGCGTGGTGCCGCCAGGCTTTGGCATCGTGCACCAGGTCAACCTGGAGTACTTTGCGCGCGGCGTGTACAAGAGTCCGCAAGACACGGGGCCCGTGCCGGTGTACTACCCCGACTCGCTGGTCGGCACCGACAGCCACACCACCATGGTCAACGGCATTGGCGTGGTCGGCTGGGGCGTGGGCGGCATCGAGGCCGAGGCCGCCATGCTGGGCCAGCCGGTCTACATGCTGACCCCGGACGTGGTGGGCTTCGAGCTGTCGGGCACGCTGCGCGAGGGCGTCACCGCCACCGACCTGGTGCTGTTTGTGACCAACATCCTGCGCGCCGAGAAGGTGGTGGGTAAATTTGTGGAGTTCTTTGGTCCGGGGGCCGCGTCCATCCCCGTGCCCGACCGCGCCACCATCGGCAACATGGCCCCCGAGTACGGCGCGACCATGGGCTTCTTTCCGGTGGATGACAAGACCATTGCCTACTTCCGCAACACCGGCCGCACCGCCGACGAGATCGAGCGCTTCGAGGCTTACTTCAAGGCCCAGGGCCTGTTTGGCATGCCCAACCCCGGTGACATCGACTACACCCAGATAGTCCGGCTGGACCTGGGCACCGTGGTACCTAGCGTGGCAGGCCCCAAGCGCCCGCAGGACCGCATCGCACTGGACCAACTGGCCACCACGTTTGCCACGCTGTACAGCCAACCCAACGCAGCCAATGGCTTCAACCAGCCTGCCAGCACACTGGCGCTGCGCCATCCGCTGCCGTCCAACGACACCACCATCGGCAATGGCGACGTGCTGATCGCGGCCATCACCTCCTGCACCAATACCTCCAACCCCAGCGTGATGCTGGCGGCGGGCCTGCTGGCCAAGAAAGCGGTGGAGGCCGGCCTGACGGTGCTGCCGCACATCAAGACCTCGCTGGCCCCCGGCTCGCGCATCGTTACCGAGTATTTACAGAAGGCCGGGCTGCTGCAGTACCTGGAACAACTGGGCTTTTACCTGGCGGGCTATGGCTGCACCACCTGCATCGGCAATGCAGGGGATTTATCGCCCGAGATCAACGCGGCCATCGGTGCGAACCAACTGGTCTGCGCGGCCGTGCTGTCAGGCAACCGCAATTTCGAGGCCCGCATCCACCCCAACCTGAAGGCCAACTTTCTGGCCTCACCGCCGCTGGTGGTGGCCTACGCGATTGCGGGCAATGTAATGACCGACCTGGCCACCCAGCCGGTGGGCCGGGGCACGGGCGGCAAGCCGGTGTTTCTGGCCGACATCTGGCCCAGCATGGACGAGATCGATGCGAACCTGCGCTTTGCCACCGACGCGCAGGCCTACCGCGCCAACTACGACAAGATCAAGTCCGACCCCGGCGCGCTGTGGCGCAGCATCCAGGGCACGACCGGGCAGGTGTACGACTGGCCGCAGTCCACCTACATCGCCGAGCCGCCGTTCTTTGGTGGCTTCAGCCTGGTGCCCCCGCTCTCGGTCGCGGGCTTTACCGGCGCACGCACCATGGCGCTGTTTGGCGACTCCATCACCACCGACCACATTTCACCAGCCGGTTCCATCGCCGAAAAATCCCCCGCAGGGCAGTGGCTGCTGGCACACGGCGTGCCCCGGGCCGACTTCAACAGCTATGGCTCGCGCCGGGGCAACCACGACGTGATGGTGCGCGGCACCTTTGCCAATGTGCGCATCAAAAACCTGATGCTGCCGCCCGATGTCACCGGCTCGCAGGAGGAAGGCGGCCTCACGCTGTACCACCCGGCATTGGGCGTGCCGGAAAAGATGTCCATTTTTGAGGCCGCGCAAAAATACATGGCAGCCGGGGTACCCACGGTGGTGTTTGGCGGCGAGGAGTACGGCACCGGCTCATCCCGGGACTGGGCAGCCAAAGGCACGCAACTGCTGGGCATCAAAGCCGTGGTGGCGCGCAGCTTTGAGCGCATCCACCGGGCCAATCTGGTGGGCATGGGCGTGCTGCCGCTGCAGTTTCTGGGCACCGACAGCTGGCAAAGCCTGGGTCTGCGCGGCGATGAAACCATCGATGTCGTGGTCCGCACCGCCCTGCAGCCGCAAATGGACGTGGCCCTGGTGATCCACCGCGCCGACGGCACCCAGCAAGAGGTCACGGTGCGCCTGCGCATCGACACGCCGATCGAGGTGGACTACTACCAGCACGGCGGCATCTTGCCGTTTGTGCTGCGGCAACTGCTGGCGGACTAGATACGGCCCGTCAAAGGTACAGAACCAGCACCTCGACCACCTGGCCATCCCGCAGGAACGGCACGGCCAGCAGACCGGTCGCACCCAGGCCGCTGGCTGCCGCGGAGGGAGGGCCGGGTTCACTGATGGGCTGGTCATTGATAGCCGGCAAACCGCCCAGCCAGGCTTTGGCGATGGCTCCGCCCGACACGCTGGTGGGAAGCTGCATGGTGGCCGTGACCGACGAGTAGCCGCCGTTGAGCTCACTGAAGGCAAAGACCCGCTGCAGGCGGCTGCCGGTGTCGTCCAGCGCCCAGCACTCCACGCGTTGGGCCAAAGGCAATGTCTGGCTCGCCAGGAAGGCCAGCACGTAGTCCACGCCGTGGTACTGCCCGCAAGAAATCGCCAGGCCCCGCACCAGGCCCTGGTCGGCGGCCAGCGCGGCACGCACGAAGCCGTCCTGCGCGGCACCCAAATCATCGATAAATTTGGCCGAACCGCTGTGGTGCGCGGCGCCTGGCAGCCCCGCGCCGGGGGCCAAGGTCACGCCCCGGGTAAAGGCCTCCAATGCCTGTGCGTCGGGCCCGAAGGCACCATCCACCAGGGTCAGCTTGGAATCCACACCGGGTTGCGCTTGCCACAGCTCCAGCGTCCCCGCCTGCGTAGACGATGTGCCGCAGAAAAACACCAGCACAGACTGGATGGTGCCGCCCGCGAAAGTTGGTACGGCCACCGCGCACGTCCAACCGAGCGAGGTGGCTGCGGTGCTTCGGCGAAAAAAGCTGCCTTGCAGCTGGCTGAGCAGGATGGGCCGCCCTTCCTCCCAGGCACGGCCCGGCAGGCCCTCGCCGCGGCCAAAGCACATCGACCGCGTCAACGTGGCAAAGCCCCAAGCTGGTGCCCCGAAGATCCCGGATTGGAATTCCAGCAGATAGCCATCGGCGCCAGGAGCCCACAACTCGACCGCCTGGATGAACGTGGATGCAGTAGGCATGGATGGCTCCCAAAAATAGCAGGCGCGACGCAAGTAGTAGGCCACCTCAGCGGAGGAGCCGAAAACCACCGGCCCCTCACAGCAGCAGAGTGATTTGGGGTATCTTGGGTTCTCTGTACCGCCCTAGGAACTCCATGCACCCCCTCCAAGCCCTCATCCCCCTGGCCTTGTCCATCCTGCTCACGGCCTGCGCCACGCCCGCTAGCGGTCCGTCGGCCAGCGCCACATTGGCCGCCACCACCGGCAACACCGTCACCGGCAGCGTCCAGTTCATTCAACTCCCCGGCAAGGTGCTGGTGCGCGGCGAAGTGCACGGCCTGTTGCCCAACACGGTGCACGGCTTCCACATCCATGAAAAAGGCGACTGCTCCAGCGGTGATGGCCTATCCGCAGGCGGCCACTTCAACCCTACGGCCCATGCCCACGGAGCCGCCACCGGCCCCATGCACCACGCGGGCGACCTGCCCAGCCTGCAGGCCGATGCCAGCGGCAGCGCCAAGATCCGTTATGAAACCGCCGACCTGGCCGTGGACAGCGGCCCGAACGACGTGGTGGGCCGTGGCTTGATCGTGCACAAGGACCCCGACGACTTCACTACCCAGCCCACCGGCAACTCCGGCGCGCGGTTGGCCTGTGCCGTGATCACCAAAAATTAGGCCTACTCACAGTTTGTGGGTGGATAGCAGGATGCTGGTTTCGGTGGTGGCAATGCCGCTGGTGCGGCGAATGGCGTTGAGCACCTTGTCAAACGCTTCCAGCGTGTCGGCCCGCAACTCGGCCACCATGTCCCAGCGGCCATTGGTGGTGTGCAGGCCAAACACATTGGGGTGGCCACGCAGGGCCTGCAGCACCTCGGCGGCGCGGTTGCCCTCTACCGCCACCATCATCAGGGCGCGGATGCGGTAGCTCTCGGCGGCGGGCATCAGGCGCAGGGTGTAGCCCTGGATGGTGCCCGCCTGCTCCAGCCGGGCGAGGCGGTTTTGCACCGTGGCCCGCGCGATGCGCAGCTTCTTGGCCAGCGCCACCACCGGCATGCGGGCATCGTCGCGCAGCAGGCTGATCAGTTCGCGGTCGGTGTCGTCCATAGGGTCATATTGGCAAGTGGTAGTGCGCATTTTGCGCTGATACAACGCAAACTGTGCCAGTTTGTGCCCTTTTGCTTGGCGCAGGGCGGCTGGAAAATTTGGGCTCCACCGCAGGAGTCTCTATGCCAAGCCCCCGTTCTATCCAAGCCCCCGATGCCGTCGTGATGGTCCGCCCCCACGCTTTCACCCCCAACCCGCAAACCGCCGCCGACAACCGCTTCCAGCGCCCGATGGATGGCACGCCCGCCAGCGCCGTGGCAGCAGCAGCCTACGCCGAAGTGACTGCCGCAGCCGCCACCCTGGAGCGCCACGGCGTGCAGGTGCATTTGTTTGACGACACCGGCGAGCGCGACACGCCAGACGCGGTGTTTCCCAACAACTGGTTTTCCACCCACGCGGGCGGCCACATCGCGCTGTACCCGATGTACTCACCCAACCGCCGACGCGAGCGCCGCCAGGACATCATCGAGATGCTCAAGGCCGAATACCGGGTGCAGGACGTGATCGACTACTCGGGCATGGAGCCCGACGGCCTGTTTCTGGAGGGCACGGGGGCCATGGTGCTGGACCATGCCGAGCGTGTGGCCTACACCGCCCGCTCGCACCGCGCCAACCCGGTGGCGCTGGAGCGCTTTGCCACCCATTTCAATTTTGAACCCATGGTGTTCGATGCCGCCGACCCGCAAGGCGTGCCGATTTACCACACCAATGTGCTGATGTGCATCGCCACCGACTTCTGCCTGGTGGGTTTTGACACCTTGACCGACCCGCAGCGGCGCGCCGAAATCCAGGCCCGGCTGGCCCAGTCGGGCCGGGAGGTGGTGGCGCTCAGCCAAGCCCAGATCGCTGACTTTGCGGGCAATGCGATCGAACTCACGGGCCGCGATGGGCGGCTGCTGGCGCTCTCGGCCCGCGCCGAAGCGTGCCTGACCGCCGCGCAAAAGCAGGTGATTGCCCGCCACGCCCAGACCGTGCCGCTGGCCGTGCCGACCATCGAGCGAGCGGGCGGCTCGGTGCGCTGCATGCTGGCGGGCATCCACCTGACCCGGCGCTGAAGCCGGGGTAGCTACACTGCGCAAACGAGGAAACACCATGCAAATCCAAGCCAGCGAAGTCGATCTAACCCCCCCCACCGGCACCATGCGCTGCTATGTGTACCACCCGAAAACCGAGGCCGGGGCCCCACCCAAACTCCCTAAAAAGTACCCGGCGCTGATTCTGTACTCCGAGATTTTTCAGCAAACCGGCCCGATCCGCCGCAGCGCGCAAATCCTGGCGGGCCACGGCTTTGTGGTGGTGGTGCCAGAGGTGTTCCATGAGTTGAACCCCATCGGCACCGTGCTTGGCTACGACGACGCGGGCCGTGACAAGGGCAATGCCGACAAGGTGGCCAAAACCCTGGAAGCCCACGACAGCGACGCGCAGGCCATCATCGATTACCTGGACACGCTGGACTTCTACGCCGGCAAAGTCGGGGCCATGGGCTTCTGTCTGGGCGGCGGCCTGGCCTACCGCGCGGCGCTCAACCCCGCCATTGCGGCCACGTCGTGCTTCTACGCCACCGACATCCACTCGGGTCTGGTCCCGTCCCAGCCCGGCAATGCCAGCCTGGCGCGTACCGGCGAAATCAAAGGCGAATTGCAAATGGTCTGGGGCAAGCAAGACCCGCACATCCCCGCCGAAGGCCGCGCCCTGGTCTACAAAAAGCTAGCCGATGAGGGCGTGAACTTCACCTGGCACGAGTTCAACGGTGTACACGCCTTCATGCGCGACGAGGGCGAGCGCTATGACGCGGAACTACAGTTACTGGGCTACCAGATGGCGATTGGGATGTTTCGGCGGGTGCTGTATTAAGCCCGCCATGGTTCGACTTAATAGAGTCAGTAATAAAAGCAGGTAGGCGCACCCCACAAGATGCGATCTTACGCCTGGAACCTTTTAAGGGAAAAGTCGGTAAAAAGTGTGGCTGCGCCCAGCCATTTCTGTTCCTCGCTGGGGAATAGAGTTGGTAAAACCATTTACCGCCTAAGAAAGGCGGTCATTCAGAGTACGCGCAGGAGGCCAACCGCGGCGTCCTAGATTGACTTGCCCTGCACCATCCGAAACTCGCGGCTTAGACAATTGTCTGCGCGTCGGCAATCAGGGTGTCGAGGCTGGCGATTTGGTACCCGTCTGACAGAGCGGGGTTGTGGCAGACTTCCGATGTCTCGACCTCGCATCTCAACGCCAGATGCTGACAATTCACATCCTCTTGCCTAAATGCTTCTGTGGCTCCTATCTTCAACATCGATTCAAGGCGGCGGGCGATGGTCTCGCCTGCGACTCCCGTTAAGGCCCAAGAAAGCGCATGCTCAAACTGAAGATGTACCCGGCAAAGAACGGCGATGCTTTTCTTGTCCAAGCCTCAGGGTCCCACATCCTCATAGACGCGGGCTACGCGAGCACGTTCCACGAGCATATCCTGAACGACTTGCAGCAGGTGGCCAACGCAGGTCATGTGCTGGATCTGCTCATCTGCACCCACATTGACAAAGATCACATTGGCGGTCTTCTCGAGTTCATCTCGTCGAACGGCCCTCAAGGAGCACGAAGCATCATTGAAGTCAAAGAGGTATGGCACAACAGCCTTCGTTCGCTGCCGTCTGCGCCAGGCACTCCCGACAGCATGGCCGACAGCCAGCTGCTGGAGGCGATACAGAGACGAGGATTTCTACTGCCGCCTGCACCAGGGCCGGCTGCTAACCCGATCAGTGCAAAACAGGGAAGCTCGCTAGCGACGCTTCTCAAGCAACTGGGCTACCTGTGGAACACTGGCGATGGCACTAGGTGCATGACCAGCGGTCGGTCTGCGCACGCCTTGCCGAAAGGCGTTCAGGTCCAGTTGATAGGGCCCTCGATGGCTAGACTGCAGGAGTTGCGCTCTTGGTGGCTTAACCAGATGCGAAGGCTCTCCTACAAAGGTGGGGCTGCGGTCGGCCCAATGGTGGAAGACGCCTACGAGATGCTCTGCGCGTCCACTCGCGAACCGATGCCGGCGACGGTCAAGACCATTTCGGCTGGAGGGTCCAAGAGGCTCGCTGAGCTGTACGTCCCTGACGTGTCTCCCACCAATGGCAGCTCCATCGCCGCCGTCATCGAGGCGGAAGGCAGGCGACTGCTTTTCCTGGGAGACGCTTGGGCACAGGACGTTGCCGCAGAGCTTAAACATATGCACGGGGCCGATGCTCTACAGATGTTCGATGTCATCAAGGTCTCCCATCACGGCAGCATTCATAACACAAGCGTGGACCTCCTGTCGCTCATTGACGCTCCCGTTTTCCTGGTCTCGTCGAATGGGTCGGCACACAACCATCCAGACTTCGAGGTGCTCGCCGAAATCGTCGACAGGCCCGCGACGTTTGAGCGAACGATTTACGTCAACTACGAGACCCCGGCATCCACTCGCCTTCGGACACATGCTTCGCGGTCTGGCGCCAAGTTCAACGTGGAAGTCGTTCAAGGCGACTGGATCCATGTCTAGGGAAAAAACAATAACTGAAGAGGAAGTAAAGCTGGCGACCTGCCAAGTCATAGGCGTCAGCGAAGCCGGTACGGGATGGCTCATTTCTGTCGACCAGATCTTGACGGCTTACCACTGCCTCGGCGAGGCGGCGGCCCGAGGAGCCAGTGTTGAGGTCAGCTTTGGAGCCAGCCCGTCCGCATTGAAGCATCGGGCGGTCTTGGAGGTGCTTGACGTCGACCTCGATGTTTGCCTGCTGAGGCTCTCCGCGCCCGCCGAGATCGAGCCCGTGCCACTTGCGGCCACCTCACTTCGGCCAGGGACACACTGGCGGGCCTTTGGATACCCGGTTGTCAAGCTGCAGATAGGCCAGGTTCTTGAAGGGACGGTGCAGCAGGCATTGAGCGAGTTGGCCAACGGCATCGACCTCGACCTGTCGGTGAGTGCGGAGACGGTGCTGTCGAACTACCGCGGTATGTCCGGCGCTGCGCTCATGACTGCCAATGGCTGCCATGGGATGCTAACCAGCAGCCCACTCGTCGGGCATGATGCTCGGCAAGATCATTTGGATGCCATGGCCATACGCGGACGGCCTCGTCCACGTTTCAGAAGTACATGCCCCTCGCTCGGACGGGCCAAAGCAAGGCCACCCAAGCTGCGGATCACCAATGCCAATACCTTGGCGTGCTGCGCTGAGCCGTCCCACACGGCGTCCAGGGCGGAAGTAAGTTCCTTGCACGCAGATGCCGGCGTTGGCCCATCGCCGCGCTTATCGGCTTGCGCTTCATATGCAAATATGCATATTTCATCAAATAACCGAGAGCGCCTGGTCAACTTCCCGGCGAGCAGGCGGCTGACTTGCGATTGGTTAACGTTCAATGCGTGAGCGACATCCGACTGGGTCACCCCCGCCTCAGCAAGAGCCAGCATTGCCGATTTGGCCTCTGATTTCAAGTTTGAAATGGAATCCATATTCAATGCAATTATGCATTTAAATATCAACTCACGCAAAAGAAATTAAACTTCCAACTGGCGAGTCTGCCCACACAATCCATTACCGACTTTATTGTTTTCCGGACACCTAAACTTGGGTGTTATTTACTGACTCTATTGCATGTTTATCAACTCTATTAAGTCAAACCACGCCAACATCCAGGCCACCATCGTCGACCTCGACGGCACCATGGTCGATACCCTGGGCGACTTTGCCGCCGCCTTGAACGGCATGCTGGCCGACCTGGGCCTGCCGGCCATCGCACCCAGCGCCATAGCGACCATGGTGGGCAAAGGCTCCGAGAACCTCATTAATTCAGTGCTAAAACATGCTTTAACGCTTATTCCATCGGCGCAAGCAGCTATCAATAACGAAGCATTGTTCGACCAGGCGTTTGCGCGCTACCAGCACCACTACGGGACCATCAACGGGCAGTTCTCAGCGGTCTACCCCGGCGTGGTGGCGGGCCTGCAGGCGATGCAGCAGCGCGGCTGGAAGCTGGCTTGCGTGACCAACAAGCCTATCGCCCTGGCGCTGCCGCTGCTGCAGGCCAAGGGGCTGGGCGGCTTCTTCAGCCACGTCTTCGGAGGGGATTCGTTTGAACGCAAAAAGCCCGACCCGCTGCCGCTGCGCAAAGCCTGCGAAGCCCTGGGCACCCTGCCCGCCCAGACCCTGGTCGTAGGCGACTCCAGCAACGATGCCCAGGCCGCCCGGGCCGCAGGCTGCCCGGTGCTGCTGGTGACCTACGGCTACAACCATGGCGAACCGGTGCACGCGGTGGACTGCGATGGGCTGCGGGACACGTTGGCGCATATTTAGCCAATGCTATCTATTTAATAGCAATAAACCGCCATTCCATCAACACGGGTGGCCAAAAATGCCACTAAAACATCAACGTAGCAGGCCCTATGCCTTCAGCTTGAGCAGATAGGCCATGGCCGCCGCGGTGGTGCGGTCCAGGTCCATGAAGCTGCGCAAATCATCGCCCGCCAACCACGCGCCATCCCAGCGCTTGGCCTTCAGGGCCAGTAGCCAGGACGGGTGCGCGGTGGCACGGCGCACGCCATCCAGCAGCTCGGCCACCCGCGTGTTGGCTACGCCGTTGCCGACCAGCAGGCCGCGCCAGTTGGCCATCACCGCATCCACCCCCTGCTCGCGGATGGCCGGGATGCCGAACATGGTTTTGCGGGCCGACACGCCAATCGCCCGCAACTTGCCGCCGGCCAACAAATCAGAAAATTCGCTGTAGCCTGAAACCCCCACCATGGCTTTGCCCGACAGCACGGCATCGGCCACCTGCACGCCCCCGGCAAACGGCTGGTAGACCAGGTCACCCACCGGAGCTCCGGCGGCACGGGCGAACAGCCCCGAAAAAATATGGTCGATACCGCCCGCAGATCCCCCGGCCAAGGGCACGCCTTTGAGGTCTTTGCGCACCAGCGCCACCAGGTCGGCCACCGAGCGAATGGGCGAATCGGCCTTGACCACCATCACCAAATAGTCGCCCGTCAGGCGCACCAATGGCTGCACCTGGCTGAGGTCCACTGCGGGCCGCTGCAGAGCCACCGCACCCACCATGACCGAGCCGCCCACCAGCAAGGCGTTGGGGTCCTGATCGTACTTTTGCACAAACGTGGCCAGGCCCAGCGTGCCACCTTTGCCGCCCAGGTTTTCAAAATCGACCTGCTCGCACAGGCCTGCGGCCAACAGCGAGGCCCCCAAGGCCCGACCTGTCTGGTCCCAGCCTCCGTTTTCATTGGCGGGGATGACGATGCGCATGCGCACAGCCAGCTTTTTAAAGGGAGGCAGGTTTTGGGCGTGCAGCACGGGCGAGAGCCCGGCGAGCACGCCCCCCAGGCAGGTAAGAAGACCGCGACGACCCAGGTGCCCAGCGTGCATAGAGACTTTCAGTGGAAAACCCAAATTGTATGCACGTACTGTTTCACAAAGCGGAGAAGTCAGGGCGGCGATTTTCCATGAAAGCGGTCAGGGCTTCTTTGGCGGCAGGCTCGCGCAGCATGCGGCCAAAGATGGCGATTTCTTCCTCGATGCGCGCGGCCACCGGGGCGGCCTGCTCCTGCTTCATCAGGCGCTTGCTGGCCACCAGCGAGGCCAGCGGTTTGGCGGCCAGGCGCTGGGCCTGGCGGTGCGCCAGGGCGTGCACCTCGGCGGGCGGCACGATGCGGTTGATCAGGCCCACTTCCAGTGCCGTCTCCGCGGTGAACGGGTCGCCCAGCAGCAGCGCCTCGGCCGCCCGCTGGTGGCCCATCAGGCGCGGCAGCAGGTAGCTGGAACCGGCTTCAGGGCACAGGCCCAGGTTGACGAAAGGCAGCGAAAACGCCGCGTTGTCGCCCGCATAGACCAGGTCGCAGTGCAGCAGCAACGTGGTGCCCACGCCCACCGCCGCGCCGCACACCGCACCGATCAGCGGCTTGGGGAAGCTGCTGATGACGCGCAGGAAGCGGATCACCGGTGACTCGGCCGTAGGAGGCGCTTTCAAAAAGTCGCCAATGTCGTTGCCCGCCGAAAAGATGGTTTCATGCCCCTGGATCACCGCCACCCGCACCGCAGGGTCGGCCTGCGCCGCCTCCAGCGCGTCGGAAATGGCGGCGTACATGGAAGAGGTAATGGAGTTCTTCTTGGGCACGCGGTTCAGCGTGATGGTCAAGATGCCGTCTTCGGTGTGGGTGAGGATGTCGCTCATGGGTTTTCCAGATGTAAAAGTGCCGTGAGCCTACACGCGCTCGAAAATGCCCGCGGCCCCTTGGCCCATACCGACGCACATGGTCACCATGCCGTACTTCAGGTTGTTGCGGCGCAGCGCGTGGATCACGGTGGCGGCGCGGATGGCACCGGTAGCACCGAGCGGGTGGCCCAGGGCGATCGCGCCACCCATGGGGTTCACCTTGGCAGGGTCCAGGCCCAGCGTGTTCATCACGGCCAGCGACTGGGCGGCGAAGGCTTCGTTCAGTTCGAACCAGTCGATGTCCTGGTGCTTCAGCCCGGCATAGCGCAGCGCGGCAGGAATCGCCTCGATCGGGCCGATGCCCATGATGTGCGGCGGCACGCCCTTGCTGGCAAAGCTGACGAAGCGGGCCAGCGGGGTCAGGCCAAAACGCTTCACCGCCGACTCGCTGGCCAGAATCAGCGCGCCTGCGCCGTCCGAGGTTTGCGAGCTGTTGCCCGCGGTGACCGAGCCACGCGCCGAAAACACCGTTTTCAGCTTGCCCAGGCCTTCCACCGTGGTCTCGGGGCGCACGCCTTCGTCCAGGCTGACGGTGCGCTGGGTAACGGTAACCTTGGCAGAGTCCAGATCGACACTGCGGTCGTCCACCGTGATCGGGGTAATCTCGTCACTGAAATAACCCGCCTGCATCGCTGCCAGCGCTTTCATGTGCGAGGCGTAGGCGAACTCGTCTTGCGCACTGCGGCTGATCTTCCACTGCTGCGCCACTTTCTCTGCCGTCAGGCCCATGCCGTAGGCGATGCCGTAGTTGTCCACGTCGTCGGTGTTTTGGAAGATGTTGGGCGACAGGCTGGGGCCGTTGCCCATCATGGGCACCATGCTCATGCTCTCGACCCCGGCGGCCACCATCACGTCGGCCTCGCCCACGCGGATGCGGTCGGCGGCCATCTGCACCGCGCTGATGCCCGAGGCGCAAAAGCGGTTCACGGTGATCCCCCCCACCGAATTCGGCAGCCCGGCCAGCACCGCGCCGATGCGCGCCACGTTCAGGCCCTGCTGGGCTTCGGGGATGGCGCAGCCGCAGATCACGTCTTCGATGGTGGCGGGGTCCAACCCGGGCACCTGGGCCAGGGCGGCCCGCAGCGTGGTGGCCAGCAGCTCGTCGGGCCGGGTGTTGCGCAGATAGCCTTTGTGCGAACGGCCAATGGGCGTGCGGGTGGCGGCGACGATGTAGGCGTCTTGGATTTGCTTCATAGAGGGCTCCTGGAAATGTGTGCGGTATTCGCCCCTTCCCCCTCCGGGGGAAGGCTGGGATGGGGGCTGGTGGAGGCGGCAGCGAGTGCTTCCAAAATCACCACCAAAACCCCATCAAGATTAGAAAAAGGCGCGTCGGTCGCAAAGCGCAGCACTGTAAAACCCAGGCTGCGAAAAAATGCCTCTCGGCGCGCGTCATACGCGGCTTGGTCGGCATGCTGAGAACCGTCGAGTTCGATCACCAGCTTGGGGGCCAAACACGCAAAGTCGGCAATGTAATTGCCCAGCGGATGCTGGCGGCGAAACTTCACGCCCAGTTGCTCCATCCGCAAACGCGACCACAGCCGCCGCTCGGAGTCGGTCATTCCCGCCCGCAACAGGCGGGCGTGGGCGTTTGCGGCAGGTGTGGCGTGGTTGTGCATGGTGCAGGCCCCCATCCCGGCCTTCCCCCGGAGGGGGAAGGAGGAAGTCGGGGTCCGTTGCCGTCAGTTACGTACTGGTTTTCCGGTACTCAGCATGCCCATGATGCGTTCCTGCGTTTTGGCGTTTTCCAGCAGGCTGCAGAAGGCTTTGCGTTCCAGGGCCATGAGGTATTCCTCGGTGACCAGGGTGCCGTTGTCCACGTCGCCGCCCGTCACCACACCGGCGATCAGGCTGGCGATGTGGAAGTCGTGCTGGCTGATGAAGCCGCCGTCGCGCATATTGACCAGTTGGCCCTGGATGGTGGCCTTGCCGTTGCGGCCTGCGACGGGGAACAGGCGTTTGTGCGGGGCACGGTAGCCGCTGGCGGCCATGGCCTTGGCCTCGTTCAGCGCGACAAACAGCAGCTCGTCCTTGTTGGGCACGATGAGATCGCTGTCCAGCAGATAGCCCAGCTTGCGCGACTCCAGCGCGCTGGTGCCCACCTTGGCCATGGCGGCGGCGGTGAAGCCTTCGGTGAGGAAGGGCAGCAGGTCTTTGTGCACCGACAGGGCGGCGTTTTCTGCCGCCCGGCGGGCGATGTAGGTCAGGCCGCCCGCGCCGGGCACCAGGCCCACGCCCACTTCCACCAGGCCGATGTAACTTTCCATCGCCACCACGCGGCGGGCGGAGTGCACCGCCAGCTCGCAGCCGCCGCCCAGCGCCAGGCCGCGCACGGCGGACACCACCGGCACATTGGCGTAGCGGATTTTGAGCATCACGGCTTGCAGCGCTTTTTCCATCTTGTTGATGGCACCGGCACCGCCCATCATGAAGCCGGGCAGCATGGCCTGCAGGTCGGCACCGGCGCTGAAGGGCTCGTCGCCCGACCAGACCACCACGGCAGCGTAATCCTTCTCGGCCAGATCGACCGCGCGGGCCAGGCCTTCGGAGACTTCGGGGCTGATGGCGTGCATCTTGGTTTTGATGCTGGCGATGACCACCTGGTCATCCAGCGTCCACAGGCGGATAGCCTTGTCTTCAAACAAGGTCTTGCCTGCCGTCTCGAAACCGCCGCCCAAGCCCAAGCCTTGGGTATGGCCGGATATTTTTTCAGGAAATAGCTGCCTAGCGTAGACGGGCAGTGCGTGGCGCGCTACGAATTTTGAAGTAGACGGGTTCCACGAACCCTCCGCGGTGTGCACGCCACCGGCATCGGCCACCGGGCCGTTGAACACCCAGTCGGGCAGCGGCGCATCGCACAGGGCTTTGCCCGCTGCAATGTCTTCTTTGATCCAGTTCGCCACCGTCAACCAACCGGCTTCTTGCCACAGCTCGAACGGGCCTTGCTGCATGCCGAAGCCCCAGCGCATGGCCAGGTCCACGTCACGGGCGGTTTCGGCAATGCTTTGCAGGTGCACGGCAGCGTAGTGAAAGCTGTTGCGCAGAATCGCCCACAGGAACTGGCCTTGCTGGCCTTCGCTGCTGCGCAGCAGGGCCAGGCGCTCGGCAGCGGGCTTTTTGAGCATGCGGCCATAGACCTCGTCGGCCTTTTCGCCGCCGGGCACGTAGGTGGCACTGGCCGCGTCGAAGCGCAGCACATCGCGGCCCACTTTCTTGAAGAAACCGGCCTTGGTTTTCTGGCCAAGGTTCTTCATTTCCAGCAACTGCGCCAGCACCGGCGGCGTGCCGTAGCTGCCGTAGAACGGGTCGGTTTCCAGGCTCAGATTGTCTTGCAGCGTCTTGACCACATGGGCCATGGTATCCAGGCCCACCACGTCGGCGGTGCGGAAGGTGCCCGAGCTGGCGCGGCCCAGGCGCTTGCCGGTCAGGTCGTCCACCACGTCATAGGTGAGGCCGAATTTTTGCGTCTCGCCGATGATCCCAAGCATGCCCGCGATACCAACACGGTTGGCGATGAAGTTGGGCGTGTCCTTGGCCCGCACCACGCCCTTGCCCAGGCTGGTGGTGACGAAAGCTTCGAGCTGGTCCAGCGCTTCGGGCCGGGTAGTGGGCGTGTTGATCAACTCCACCAGGTACATGTAGCGCGGTGGGTTAAAGAAATGGATGCCGCAAAAGCGCGGCTTGATTTCCTCGGGCAATGCCTCGCTGAGCTTAGTGATCGACAAGCCCGAGGTGTTGGAGGCCACCAGCGCATGCGGGGCCACAAAGGGTGCTATCTTTTTGTACAGATCGAGCTTCCAGTCCATGCGCTCGGCGATGGCCTCGATGATGAGGTCGCAGTCCTTGAGCTGCTCCAGGTGGTCGTCGTAGTTGGCCTCCTGGATCAGGGCTGCGTCATCGGCCACGCCCAGGGGTGCGGGCTTGAGCTTTTTGAGGTTGGCGATGGCCTTGGCAGTGATGCCGTTGGCCGGGCCCTCTTTGGCCTTCAGGTCGAACAGCACGACCTGCACTTTGACGTTGACCAGGTGCGCAGCAATCTGCGCGCCCATCACGCCCGCGCCGAGGACGGCGACTTTCTTGATCGGGAATCGGGACATAAGTGTCTTTCGAAATTACTGTATGCGTTGCCACACCTGGGTGCGGTAGAAGGGGCCGATGTAGCCGCGGATCTGGAGCTTCTTGCCCTCTTCCAGCGGCGTCAGCGCCAAGGTGTAGTTCTTGCCGTTTTCGGGGTCGAGGATCTTGCCGTCTTCCCACACGTCCTTGCCCTCGGCCTTCTTGGCACCGCGGATGATTTCCATGCCCAGCTTGGGCTTGTCCTTGCGGTCGTCGGTGCACGCGGTGCACAGCGGCTCGGGGCTGGGCATCAAGGCCTTTTCGACCACGCCGGACAGCACACCAGCGTTGGCGGTAATGCGGATTTCTGCCTTGGGCTGGCCAGACTTGTCATCGATGCTGCGCCACAGACCCTCGGGGGTCATTTGGGCAAATACGGCTCCAGCGCTTATGAGTCCAGCGGTGAGTGCTATTATTTTTTTCATGGTTGTCTCCGTGGTGGGGTTAAGCTAATGCAGCGTCGGTGTCCATCAAGGCCTTGCTACCGCTGCGCGCGGTGCGCATCAGCGTGGCGGTCTCGGGGAACAGCTTGGCGAAGTAGAAGCGCGCGGTTTGCACTTTGGCCAGGTAGAAGGGATCGTTGTTGCCAGCGGCAATTTCACGCAATGCGACTTGCGCCATGCGGGCCCAGAAGTAGCCAAACACCAGGTGACCGGCCACACGCAGGTAATCCACCGCCGCAGCACCCACTTCGTCGGCGTTCTGGAAGCCCTTGAAGCCCAGCTCGGTGGTCAGCTTGGTGACCTGGTCGCCCAGGATGGCGATGGGGGTGATGAACTCGCCCATCTTCTCGTTCACGCCTTCTTCTTCCACCAGCGCGGCCACCAGGCGGCCAAACTTCTTCAGCGTGGCACCGTTGTTGCCCAGCACCTTGCGGCCCAGCAGGTCCAGGCTCTGGATGGTGTTGGTGCCTTCGTAGATCATGTTGATGCGGTTGTCGCGCACGTACTGCTCCATGCCCCATTCCTTGATGAAGCCGTGGCCGCCGAAGACCTGCATGCAGGCGTTGGTGGCGATGTGGCCGTTGTCGGTCAGGAAGGCTTTGACGATGGGGGTCAGCAAGGCCAGCATTTCGCCAGAGTCGGCGCGCACTTTCTCGTCGGGGTGGCTGTGCTCTTTGTCCAGCAGCATGCCGCAGAAGATGCCCAGGGCGCGGCCGCCTTCGGCGTAGGCCTTGGCGGTGAGCAGCATCTTGCGCACGTCGGGGTGCACGATGATGGGATCGGCGGCTTTGTCCTTGGCCTTGGTGCCGGTGAGCGAGCGCATCTGGATGCGGTCTTTGGCGTAAGCCAGGGCGTTCTGGTAGGCCACCTCGGTCAGGCCCAGCGACTGGTTGCCCACGCCCAGGCGGGCGGCGTTCATCATCACAAACATGGCGTTCAGGCCCTTGCCGGGCTGGCCGACCAGGGTGCCGATGGCGCCGTCCAGCACCATCTGGCAGGTGCTGTTGCCGTGGATGCCCATCTTGTGCTCCAGGCCGCCGCAGTAGATGCCGTTGCGTGCGCCCAGGGTGCCATCGGCGCTGGCCATGAACTTGGGCACCGCAAACAGGCTGATGCCCTTGCTGCCCACGGGCGCGTCCGGCAGGCGGGCCAGCACCAGGTGGACGATGTTGGGGGCCAGGTCGTGCTCACCGGCGCTGATGAAGATCTTGTTGCCGGTGATGGCGTAGCTGCCATCGGCCAGGGGCTCGGCCTTGGTGCGCAGCAGGCCCAGGTCGGTGCCGCAATGCGGCTCGGTCAGGCACATGCTGCCGGTCCATTCGCCGCTGGTCAACTTGGGCAGGTACAGGGCTTTTTGTGCGTCGGTGCCGTGGGCGTGCAAGGCCTCGTAGGCCCCGTGCGACAGGCCGGGGTACATGGTCCAGGCCTGGTTGGCCGAGTTCAGCATCTCATAAAAGCACTGGTTGACCACAAACGGCAGGCCCTGGCCACCGTAGGCCGGGTCGCAGCTCAGCGCCGCCCAGCCGCCTTGCACGTACTGGGCGTAGGCTTCCTTGAAGCCCTTGGGGGCGGTGACTTCGTGGGTGGTTTGGTCCAGTTTGCAGCCTTCGGCATCGCCGCTGATGTTCAGCGGAAAAGCCACCTCGGCGGCAAACTTTCCGCCCTCTTCCAGGATGGCGCTGATGGTGTCGGCATCGGTGTCCACGTGCTGCGGCATGAGCTTGAGGTCGTCGGTGACCTTGAGCACTTCGTGCATCACAAATTGCATGTCGCGCAGCGGGGGGGAATAGATAGGCATGGAGGCTCCTTGGAATTTTTAAAAGGCTGTTTTCAGAGGGTGGCAGGCTGTCCGTAGCGCGCCAGGAGGTGGGCGAAACCGGTGTTGGCGCGGTCTACCGCGCCGGGGTTTTTCAAAAATCGGTGCTCATAGTGCAGCGACAAAATCAAACCGTGTATCTCGAAGGCGACTTGGCGCTCGTCGGCATCGGCGCGCAGGTCGCCGACCTCTTTGGCCTGCACCACGGCGCGGCAAAAGGCGGCCAGCCAGGCCTGCACCGAGTTGGCCAGCGCATCGCGCACGGGGCCTGGCCGGTCGTCGAACTCGACCGCACCGCTGATGAAAATGCAGCCCGATTGCAGCTCGATGGCCACGCGCTGCATCCAGTTGGCAAACAGCGCCTGCAGCCGCGGCAGACCGCGCCGGGCCTGCATGGCGGGGTAGAACACCTCGGCCTCGAACTGGCGGTAGTACTCGCGGATGACGGAGATCTGCAGCTCTTCGCGCGAGCCGAAATGGGCAAACACGCCGGACTTGCTCATCTGCGTGACTTCGGCCAGCGCGCCGATGCTCAGGCCTTCGAGCCCGATGTGGCTGGCCAGGCCCAAAGCGGCCTCGATGATGGAGGCCTTGGTCTGGCGGCCCTTGAGCAGCGCGCGGCCATCCGGGGGGGCATCGCGGGCTGCTTTGGCGGGGTGTTCGGTGAGGGGCATGGGTTTAAATTGAAAAATACGAACGGTCGTGCTATTTTTCTGAATTTAACCAGATTGGATTTCAAAAGTCTACCGATGGGACCGCATTTTGTGCGCCTGTGCGACAGGGAAAACCCATGGACCCCGCAACGCAAAAGACCGCAGCAAAGCGGCGGTCTCTGGGGTAGTGCAGATATCAAACACTACATTTTCAATAGCTGCTATCGCTTATTCCATAAGCGCTAGCAGCCTAAAAGGCATCAATTCCACAATTAAAGCTTGAAGGCCACCACTTCCTGGTGCTGCTCGCCCAGGCCGTCGATCCCCAGGGCCATGGTGTCGCCCTTCTTCAGGAACCTGGGCGGCTTCATGCCCATGCCCACGCCAGGCGGGGTGCCGGTGGTGATCACGTCGCCGGGCATCAGGGTCATGAACTGGCTGACGTAGCTGACGATCTTGGCCACGGTAAACACCATGGTCTTGGTGTTGCCGGTCTGCACGCGCTGGCCGTTCACGTCCAGCCACATGCCGAGTTTTTGCGGGTTCGGCACTTCGTCGCGCGTGACCAGCCAGGGGCCGAGCGGGCCGAAGGTGTCGCAGCCTTTGCCCTTGTCCCAGGTACCGGCGCGCTCCAGCTGGTATTCGCGCTCGCTGATGTCGTTGATGGTGCAGTAGCCCGCCACAAAGTTGAGCGCGTCTTTTTGCGAAACGTAGCGCGCCTGGGTGCCGATGACCACGCCCAACTCGACCTCCCAGTCGGTCTTTTTGGAGCCCTTGGGCAGCATGATGGGGTCGTTCGGGCCCTGGATGCAGCTCGTGGCTTTCATGAACACCACCGGCTCGGGGGGGATGGGCAGGCCGGATTCGGCGGCGTGGTCGGCGTAGTTCAGGCCGATGGCGATGAACTTGCCCACATGGGCCACCGGGCTGCCCATGCGCGGCTTGCCTTTGACCAGCGGCAGCTTGGCCGTGTTGAGCTTGGCGATCTTGGCCAGCGCCGCATCGCCGAGCTGGGCCGGGCCGATGTCCTTGAGCTCTTTGCTCAGGTCGCGCAACTTGCCTTCGGCATCGATGAGGCCGGGCTTTTCTTTGCCGGGTTTGCCGTAACGAACGAGTTTCATAACTTCCTTTGCTGGGTTAAATGGTCATGCCGCCGTCGACAGAATACGTCTGCCCGGTGGAGAAAACGGATTCATCGCTGGCCAAAAATACCACGATGGGCACGATCTCATGCGCCTGCGCCAGCCGCCCCATGGGCTGGCGGTCTACAAACGACTGGCGGGCGGCCACGGGGTCGGGGAAGGCATTGATGCGCTGGGTCAGCGACGGGGTGTCCACGGTGCCAGGAGCGATGGCGTTGCAGCGTATGCCTTTGGCCACATAGTCGGCGGCCACGCTCTTGGTCAGGCCGATCACCGCGGCCTTGGTGGTGCCGTAGACGCAGCGGCTGACCAGGCCCTTGATGCTGCTGCACACGCTGGCCATGTTGATGATGCTGCCCGCGCCCTGCGCCAGCATGCGCGGCAGCGCGGCCTGGATGGCCCACATCTGCGCCTGCACATTCAGCAAAAAGGCAAATTCCAGTTCGCTGTTTTGCACCTCCAGCACCGTGCCGTTGTGCACCACGCCCGCGCAGTTAAACAGCACGTCGATGCGCGGCATGCTGGCGATCAGCGCCTGGATGGCGGCCTGGTCGCGCACGTCCAGCGGCAGCGCGGTGACGTTGGCCACGCCCTCATAGCTGGCCAGCAGCGCCGGGTTCACATCGGTGGCCCACACCTGGGCCCCCTCGGCCGCCATGGCCAGCACGGCCGCCTGGCCAATGCCTTGCCCTGCGGCGGTGACCAGCGCGGTTTTTCCTGAAAGTCGCATGCTTTAGCTCCAAAGAATGGGGGTTTTGCCTGATGGGCGGCAGGAGAATCTGTGGGATTATGAATTGGCCTTACCACTTTACCAATTAAGGCTAACCCTTAATCTTTCAGCCTATGCCCCTGCAACCCCTGGAACCCCAGCGCCTGTACCGCCAGATTGCCGACCAACTGCGCGCGGGCATGCTGTCGGGCGAATACGCCGTGGGCCACCGCCTGCCCGCCGAGCGCGAGCTGGCCGTACTGCTGGGCGTGAGCCGCCCCTCAGTGCGCGAGGCGCTGATTGCGCTGGAGGTGGAAGGCTGGGTCGAGGTGCGCACCGGCTCGGGCATCTACGTGCTGGCGCGCAACCAGGGCAGCAAGGGCACGCCCGTGGCCGCTGCCGAATGGGGCCCGCTGGAGCTGATCCGCGCGCGCCGCGTGGTGGAGGGCGAAACCGCCGCCCTGGCCGCCACCCTGGCCCAGCCCGAGCACCTGGCCGCCATGGACCAGGCCCTGCAGACCATGCGCGAAGAGGCCGCCCTGGGCCAGCCGCCGCTGGATGGCGACCGGGCCTTCCACTCGGCCATCGTGCAGGCCTGCGGCAACGCGGTGCTGGTGGAGACGGTGCACAGCTTCTGGGATGCACGGCGCGGCCCGCTGTTCACCCGGCTGGGCGGTTATTTTGAAACCCCGCGCTCCTGGCGCACTGCGCTGAAAGAACACCAGACCATCCTGGCCGCCATCCGCGCCCAGGACCCCGCCGCCGCCCGCGCCGCCATGCACGCCCACATGGACAAATCCCACCACCGCCTCAACGCCAGTTGGCAAAGTGCTACACCGCTTTGACTCCGGCCTAACCAAAAAAGCACCCCACCATGACCACTGCCCCCTTCATCCGCCTCCACCCCGCCGACGACGTGCTCATCGCCCGCAGCCAGTTGCTCAGCGGGGCCACCGTGGAGGGCATCGCCGTCAAAGGCATGGTGCCGCCCGGCCACAAGATCGCCACCCACGCCATTGCAGCAGGCGCACCCGTGCGGCGCTACAACCAGGTGATCGGCTTTGCCAGCCGCGCCATTGGCCCCGGCGAGCATGTGCACACCCACAACCTGGACATGGGGCCCGACAAGGGCGACTTTGCCCGCGACTACGCCTTTGGAGCCGACGTGAAACCCGCCGCGCCCCGGCAAGAGGCCACCTTCATGGGCATACGCCGGGCGGACGGCCGGGTGGCCACGCGCAACTACATCGGCATTTTGAGCAGCGTCAACTGCTCGGCCACCGTGGCCCGGGCGATTGCGGCGCATTTCTCGCGCCAGACCAACCCGGCGGCGCTGGCCGACTATCCGCATATCGACGGCGTGGTGGCCCTGACCCACGGTACCGGCTGCGGCATGGACGGCGAAGGCCTGGGCCTGCAGCTGCTGGAGCGCACGCTGGCAGGCTATGCCCGCCACGCCAACTTCGGCGCGGTGGTCGTCGTGGGCCTGGGCTGCGAGGCCAACCAGGTCAGCGCCTGGCTGGCGCACAGCAGTCTGCGCGAGGGCGATACCCTGCGCACCTTCAACATCCAGGACACCGGCGGCACCCGGCAATCCGTGGACAAAGGCATTGCCCTGGTCACCGGCATGCTGGCGCCCGCCAACGCCGTGACCCGCGAGCCCTGCAGCGCCGCGCACATCACCATCGGCCTGCAATGCGGCGGCTCGGACGGCTATTCGGGCATCAGCGCCAACCCGGCCCTGGGCGCGGCGGTGGATTTGCTGGTGGCCCATGGCGGCACCGCCATCCTCAGCGAAACCCCCGAGGTCTACGGGGCCGAACACCTGCTGACGCGCCGCGCCGTAACCCCGGCCATTGCCGAAAAGCTGATTGCGCGCATCCACTGGTGGGAGCACTACACCGCCATCAATGGCGGCGAGATGAACAACAACCCCTCGCCCGGCAACAAGGCCGGTGGGCTGACCACCATCCTGGAAAAATCCCTGGGTGCGGTGGCCAAGGGCGGCACCACCAACCTGGAGGGCGTGTTCGAGTACGCCGAGCCGGTGACGGCGCACGGCTTTGTGTTCATGGACACCCCGGGCTACGACCCGGTCAGCGCCACCGGACAGGTGGCGGGCGGGGCCAACCTGATCTGCTTCACCACGGGCCGCGGCAGCGCCTACGGCTGCGCGCCCACGCCGTCGCTGAAGCTGGCCACCAACACCGCGCTGTGGAAGAAGCAAGAGGAAGACATGGACATCAACTGCGGCGAGATCATCGACGGCAGCAGCACGGTGCAGGCCATGGGCGAGCGGATTTTTGCGCTGATGCTGGCCACCGCCTCCGGCACGCACAGCAAGAGCGAGCAGCACGGCTACGGCCAGAACGAGTTCGTGCCCTGGCAGGTGGGTGCGGTTATGTAGTGTTTTAGGCCGCTAGCGCTTATTAAATCAGCGCAAGTAGCTATAAAAAATATAGTAAACGTTTTTTACAAGCCCAGCATCAATTCCAGGTTCTGCACCGCCGCGCCGCTGGCACCCTTACCCAGGTTGTCCAGGCGGGCGATCAGCACGGCATGGTGGTGGGCGGCGTTGCCGAACACGCGCAATTCCATCTTGTTGGTGTTGACCAGGGCGGTGGCATCCAGCTTGCCACTGTCACCCGGGGCTTCCACCGTGACCCAGGTGCTGCCGGCGTAATGTTTCGCCAGGGCATCGTGCAGGTCTTGCGCGCTGGGTTGGCCGGGCAGCAGGTCCAGGTGCAGAGGCAATTGCACCAGCATGCCCTGCGCGAAGTTGCCCACCGAGGGCACAAAAATCGGCCGCCGGGTCAGGCCGGTGTAGCGCATGATTTCGGGCAGGTGCTTGTGCGACAGGCCCAGCGCGTAAGTTTCAAACAGCGGGGCCTCGCCCTTTTCATAGGCTTCCATCATGCTGCGCCCGCCGCCCGAATAGCCGCTGACCGAAGGCAGGGCCAGGGCGCTGTCCGGGGCAATCAAACCAGCATCCACCAGTGGGCGGATCAGCGCGATGGCACCGGTGGCGTAACAGCCAGGGTTGCCCACGCGGTCGGCTTGGGCCACGGCTTCTTGCTGGCCTGCGGCCAGCTCGGGGAAGCCATACACCCAGCCCGGCGCGGTGCGGTGGGCGGTGGATGCGTCGATGATCTTGGGCTTGCGGCCCGGCAGGCTGTCGATCATGGCCACCGATGCGATGGCGGCATCGTCGTGCAGGCACAGAATGACCAGATCGACCCCGGCCATCAGCGCGCGTTTGGCCTCGGGATCCTTGCGCAGCGCGGGGTCAATGCTGACCACTTCGATCTGCGGCATCAGCTGCAGGCGTTCGCGAATTTGCAAACCGGTGGTACCGGCTTCGCCATCAATAAAGACTTTGGGCATGGTGGGTCTATGGTTGTAAGGTGTTGTGCGCTGCAACATGATACATTCGCGGGCTGACAGAACGTAGCCCGTCGGTCTTATACAAGACAGACGAGTAAAACCCCCATCCATTCCTGAGAGAGCCCTCATGAAGATTCACGAATACCAAGGCAAGGAAATCTTGCGTAATTTTGGTGTCCCGGTGCCCAAGGGCATTCCGGCATTCACCGTGCAAGAAGCGGTGGAAGCCGCCCAGAAACTCGGCGGCCCTGTGTGGGTGGTCAAGGCCCAGATCCACGCTGGTGGACGCGGCAAGGGCGGCGGCGTGAAGCTGGCCCGCTCGATCGAAGAAGTCAAGCAACTGGCGACCGAAATCCTCGGCATGCAGCTGATCACGCACCAGACCGGCCCCGAAGGCCAAAAGGTCCGTCGCCTGCTGATCGAAGACGGCGCAGACATCAAAAAAGAATATTACGTTTCCGCCGTGACCGACCGTGCGACCCAAAAGGTCGCCTTCATCGTGTCCAGCGAAGGCGGCATGGACATTGAAGAAGTGGCCCATTCCAGCCCCGAGAAAATCACCACCGACTTCGTCGATCCTGCCATTGGCATGACCGAAGAGTTGGGCAAGAAGCTGGCTGACGCGATTGGCGTGCCTGCAGGCTCTACCGCCCAGGCCGTGGACGTGCTGCAAAAACTGTACAAGATCTACATGGACACCGATGCGTCCCTGGTCGAGATCAACCCACTGATCCTGGAAGGCAACGGCAACATCAAGGCTTTGGACGCAAAGTTCAACTTTGACCCGAACGCGCTGTTCCGCCACCCCGAAATCGTGGCCTACCGCGATCTGGACGAAGAAGACGCGGCCGAAGTCGAAGCCTCCAAGTTCGACCTGGCCTACATCAGCCTGGACGGCAACATCGGCTGCCTGGTGAACGGTGCCGGTTTGGCCATGGCCACCATGGACACCATCAAGCTGTACGGCGCTGAGCCGGCCAACTTCCTGGACGTGGGCGGCGGTGCCACCCCCGAGAAGGTCACCGAAGCCTTCAAGATCATGCTGAAGAACCCCAAGGTCGAGGCCATCATGGTCAACATCTTCGGCGGCATCATGAAGTGCGACACCATCGCCACCGGCGTGATCACCGCCTGCAAGGCCGTGAACCTGTCCGTGCCGCTAGTGGTGCGCATGAAGGGCACCAACGAAGACCTGGGCAAGAAGATGCTGGCCGAGTCCGGCCTGCCCATCATCAGTGCAGACACCATGGCCGAAGCGGCTGAAAAAGTGGTGGCTGCTGTTAAAGCTGCTGCGTAAGGAACCTTTATGTCCATCTACATCAACAAAGACACCAAGGTCATCACCCAAGGTATTACCGGCAAGACCGGCCAGTTCCACACCGAAAAGTGCCAGGAATACGCCAACGGTAAAAACTGCTTCGTCGCAGGCGTGAACCCCAAGAAGGCGGGCGAGTCGATTTTCGGCATCCCCATTTTTGCTTCCGTCAAAGAAGCGGCTGTGGATACCGGCGCTACCGTGTCGGTGATCTACGTGCCGCCCGCTGGCGCAGCCGCTGCCATCTGGGAAGCTGTGGAAGCCGACCTGGACTTGGCCATCTGCATCACCGAAGGCATCCCGGTCAAGGACATGCTGGAACTGCGCAACCGCATGAAGGCCAAGGAAGCCGCTGGCGGCAAGAAGACCCTGCTGCTGGGCCCCAACTGCCCCGGCCTGATCACACCTGACGAAATCAAGATCGGCATCATGCCCGGCCACATCCACCGCAAGGGTCGGATTGGCGTGGTCAGCCGCTCTGGCACGCTGACCTACGAAGCGGTGGCACAACTGACCGAAATCGGCCTGGGCCAGTCCAGCGCCGTCGGCATCGGTGGCGACCCGATCAATGGTTTGAAGCACATCGACGTGATGCGCGCTTTCAACGACGATCCGGATACCGACGCGGTCATCATGATCGGCGAAATCGGCGGCCCGGACGAAGCCGAAGCCGCGCGCTGGTGCAAGCTGAACATGAAGAAGCCCATCGTGGGCTTCATCGCAGGCGTGACCGCGCCCCCCGGCAAGCGCATGGGCCACGCCGGTGCGCTGATCTCTGGCGGTGCCGACACGGCCGATGCCAAGCTGGCAGTGATGGAAGAGTGTGGCTTCACCGTCACGCGTAACCCGTCCGAAATGGCCAAGCTGTTGAAGGCTTTGCTGAAGTAAGACATCTAAGCGTCAAAGCCTGGGACACCACGCGGTGTGCCAGGCCAGACTCTTCCCATCGGCTTGGTATTGCGGTTATCCACAGTGCCAGGCCGTATTTTTTGGGTAAGAATTAAACCCTCCAATTCCGCATGCTTGGTTTTACCCGCCATGCACGCGACCTCACTTCTTAAGGACCACCATGGAAGAATTCCTCACCGCCCATTTCTGGCTCGCTGTCGGCCAAATCATCATGATCGACATCCTGCTGGGCGGCGATAACGCCGTGGTGATTGCACTGGCTTGCCGAGGACTTCCTCCCGCGCAGCGCACCAAGGGCATTCTGTGGGGCACCGTGGGTGCTATTGTTTTGCGCGTGGTGCTGATTGCGTTCGCGCTCTCTCTGCTGCAAGTACCTTATCTCAAACTGGTCGGGGCCATTTTGCTGGTGTGGATCGGTGTCAAGCTACTGGCGCCCGAAGACGACGGCGGACACGACAACATCCAGGCCAGCGACAAGCTTTGGAGCGCGGTCAAGACCGTCATCGTGGCCGATCTGGTCATGAGCGTGGACAATGTGATTGCCATTGCCGGTGCGGCGCAGGGTGCTGGCGAGACGCACCAGTTGCCCCTGGTCATCTTTGGCTTGCTGGTGAGCATCCCCATCATCATTGGTGGCAGCCAGATCGTTCTCAAGCTGATGGATCGCTTCCCGATGATCATCACCTTGGGCGGCATGCTGCTGGGATGGATTGCCGGCACCATGGCGTACTCCGATCCCGCTTTGGTGGCTTACGTGCCTGCAGACAAAAACGCTAGTTATGCCTTTGGTATCGCCGGAGCGTTGCTGGTGCTGGCCTTGGGCAAATGGATGCAACGCAAGTCGGCCCCCCCTAGCGCCTGATACAGCCTCCGGCTGGACACGTTTCAAAAATAGCCTCTTTGGGGCTATTTTTGCATTCAAAATGTAACAAAATACTTCCAGAGTGTGCAAAAGTCTCTTGTTGCAGGTACACCCCTCTGTTACGGTCAGGGGCTGTACGGTTGCGTTGCCAAGCCATGCAAATGGCTTCCTACCACGTCGCCAGACTATGATGAAACCCCACCCTCCAGCCTCTGTTTTCAACGAAGTTAGCCAGCTCAAAGATGATGTACGAGTTCTGCACGCAAACCCACGCTGGTTTACTGCGTGAAAATAATGAAGATGCCGTGGCCTTCGATGCGCCCAGTGGAGTGGCCGTGTTGGCCGATGGTATGGGCGGCTACAACGCTGGTGAAGTGGCCAGCAGCATGGCGACCGCCTTCATCCAGACAGAATTAGGCCGCTGGTTACTGGACGCAGGGCTGCAAGCCAACGGCAAAGAAGTCCGGCGCGCCATGGATATTTGCGTGCACAACGCCAACTTGGCCGTATTTACGGCAGCCAATACCAACAATGACTACACCGGCATGGGGACCACCTTGGTGGTGGGGGTGTTCCAGGACTCCCGTGTGCTGGTGGGTCATATTGGCGACTCCCGCTGCTACCGCTTCCGCGACAAGGCCCTGGTACAAATCACCAAAGACCATTCATTGCTGCAAGAGCAACTGGACGCGGGCCTTATCACCCCGGCGCAGGCCGCGGTTTCAACGAACCGCAACCTGGTCACCCGCGCGCTGGGTATTGAAGATACCGTGGTATTGGAAGTGCACGAACACACAGTAGAAGAAGGCGACGTGTATCTGATGTGCTCTGACGGGCTGTCCGACATGGTGGACGATGTGCCGATAGCCCGTATCATGGAAACCGATGCACCGCTGGAACAAAAAGCGCGCCAACTCATCAGCATCGCCAATGCGCACGGCGGACGGGATAACATTACAGTGTTGTTGGCCCACGCCGTTGCAGGAATTCCCAAACGGGGTTTAATGTCCCGGCTGTTGGGCAACTAGCCCCTCTTATTACGATTGCCAAGTCTATGAACCGTCACAGGAGCCGAGCATGCCGAAACTGATCGTGTCGATCGACGGTGTGGTCATCAAAGAAGTGCAGCTGACCAAAGACAGAACGACTTTGGGTCGGCGGCCTTATAACGACATCGTTATCGACAACTTGGCGGTCAGTGGCGAGCACGCAGTGGTCTTGATGGTCGGACACGAGGTGCACCTGGAAGACCTCAACAGCACCAACGGCACCTACATCAACGGCAAGGCTGCACGCAAGCAGATTTTGCAAAACAACGACCTGGTGGAAGTGGGCAAGTACAAGCTCAAGTTCATCAACGAGGCCACCGAAACCGGCTTTGAAAAGACAACCATGGCCCGGCCCGGCATGCTGGGCACAACCCATGTGCCATCGGGCTCGGGTAATTTGAACCGACGCGCAACCGACCATTCGGCTGCCATGCCCCTGGCGGGCACCGAAACCATTACCCTGAGCCATGCGGCCATCAAGGTACTGACCGGTGCGGCCGCCGGACGCGAAGTCACCCTGACCAAAGTGGTCACCACGCTGGGCAAGCCAGGCGTTGCAGTCGCCGCCATCACTCGCCGTCCGCACGGGTATGTGGTGGGACATGTGGAGGGTGCAGAGCTGCCGACCCTGAATGCAACCCCGATCGGAGCAACGCCTGTCGCCCTCAAGCATGGCGATGTTTTGCAACTGGCGGGCACACAGATGCAGTTTATCCAACCGTGACCAGGCTGCGCCGCAGCGGTTGGGGCGGCTGATGCGTGCACTGTTGCAACACTGGCCCCGGGTTCTCGTCACCCTCATTCCCGTCATTTTTGCCTTGTTGCACGCGGTGGGGACCATGCAGATCGGGGTGTTGCAGCACCTGGACAACATCATTTTTGATGCCCGCCTGCGGGCCACCATGCCCCGAACCCTGGACGAGCGCATCGTCATCGTGGATTTAGATGAAAAAAGCCTGACGGAGCTGGGCTGGCCCTGGAGCCGCAACAAGCTGGCAGCCCTGGTCAACGCCCTGTTCGAACGGCAAAAAATCCGCCTGCTGGGTTTTGATGTGGTGTTTGCCGAAACGGATGAAAGCTCGGGTCTGGCGCAGTTGCAACTACTCGCACGCCACCAGTTGCGCGACCAACCCGGTTTTGCCGAAGCCGTACAGCAACTGCGCGGCACGCTTGACTTTGATGCCGCCTTTGCCCAATCGCTGCGCAATCGTCCCGTGGTGCTGGGCTACTACTTCAGCAGCGACCGTGATGGGCGCACCTCGGGCATCTTGCCCACCCCGGTGGTGGATGCAGCGGCCCTGCAGGGTCGGCACATGGGGTTGACCTTCTGGAGCGGCTACAACGCCAATATCGACAGCATTGCCGCTGCCGCCCCCAACGCCGGATTCTTCAACGCCATTACCGATGCAGACGGCGTGGTCCGCTCCCTGCCGCTGCTGGCAGAGCACCAGGGGCGCTATTACGAGTCTTTGTCTTTAGGCATGTTCCGGCTGCTGACAGGCCTGCCCCGCGTGACCCCTGGCTTTTCGCACGACAATTTTGGGGCCGCCCAGCTAGAGAGCCTGCTGCTCCAACACGGAAGCCAGCAGCAGGCCATTCCCATGGATGCGCGCGGAGCGGTGTTGGTGCCGTTTCGCGGTGCAGGTGGCACCCAGCACGCCCAGGGCAACTCCTATCGCTACGTGTCGGCAGCCGATGTCTTGGCGCACCGCCTGCCCGACCGCAGTTTGCAAGACAAGATCGTACTGGTAGGTACCACCGTGCCCGGCCTGCTGGACCTGCGCGTCACCCCCGTGGGAGAAACTTACCCCGGTGTAGAAATCCACGCCAATGTCCTGTCCGGCCTGATGGACGGCAATATCGCAGTCAAGCCCGACTACGCCGTGGGCTACGACATTTTGGTGCTGTTGCTGGCCGGACTGACCTTAGCCTGGGCCCTGCCGCGCTTGTCCGCGCTGCGGGCTGTGGCGCTCAGTATTGGCGTACTGGTGTTGGTGGTGGGCCTGAACGGTGCCCTGTACCTCGGCCACGGCCTGGTGCTGCCTCTGGCCGCCGCGTTGTGGATGGTGGTGACCGCGTCGGTGCTGAACATGGCCTACGGCTACTTTGTCGAAAGCCGGTCCAAACGCGAACTCGCCCACCTGTTTGGCACTTACGTACCGCCGGAGCTGGTGGATGAAATGCTCAAACACCCCGACAGCTACACCATGCGCGCCAGCAACCAGGAGCTGACGGTGATGTTCTGCGACATCCGTGGCTTTACCCAGATGTCCGAGAACATGGAGCCACTGCAATTGCAGGCAGTGCTGAACGGGGTATTTAGCCACCTCACCGCGCAGATCCGCACCCACCGCGGCACCATCGACAAATACATGGGCGACTGCGTGATGGCCTTCTGGGGTGCACCGGTGGCCACCGCCGACCACGCCCACCTGTCGGTCCAGGCCGCGCTGGACATGGTGCAGGCTGTACAGCAACTGAACCAGGAGCACCGTAGCCGCGACATCCCCGAGATCAGCATCGGCATTGGCCTGAACACCGGCAGCATGTGCGTCGGCGACATGGGCTCCAATATCCGGCGCAGCTACACCGTGATCGGCGATGCTGTCAATCTCGGGGCCCGGCTGGAAGGTTTGAGCAAAATCTACGGCGTGGCCATCGTCGTCAGCGCGTCCACTCGCGCGCTGGCACCCCAATGCGTATGGCAAGAGCTCGATAAAGTCCGCGTCAAAGGCAAAGAACAGGCCGTGGCAATTTACACACCGTTGGCCGTAACAGACTCCATCTCCCCTCCACTGGCAGAGGAGCTTCGGCTGTGGGGTAGCTTCCTGAGCCACTACCGCGCGCAAAATTGGATGCTCTGTGAACCGCAAATAGTGAAATTACAAGACATGGATGCGACAAAATACCTTTATCGCCTCTATGCTGAACGGGTTGCTTCCATGCGCATGTTGCCGTCAGATCCCGCATGGGATGGTGCTACCAATTTTGAAACCAAATAAAGGGTGTCGTCATGAAAGTCCGCGTGCTGGGATGCTCTGGTGCCATCGCTAAAGACTGCAAAACCACGTCGTTCTTGGTGGATGCTGATGTGCTGATCGATGCGGGCACCGGCGTTGGCGACCTCACCCTGGACGAAATGTGCGCCATCAACCACGTCTTTTTGACCCACTCCCATCTAGACCACGTCGCTGCGTTGCCGCTGATGGTCGATGCCGTAGCCTCCCAACGCACAGCACCCCTCAAGATCTACGCGCTGTCGGGAACCATCGCCGCCCTGAAAGCGCACATCTTCAACAACGTGATCTGGCCCGATTTCAGCGTGATTCCCACCGTTGCCGCGCCATTCATCAGCTTCCATGAAATCACCGTCGGTGAAACCACCTTGATCACCGGCAAAACCATCGAAGCCCTGCCCGCCGTGCACACTGTGCCTGCCGTAGGCTACGCCGTTTCGGCGGGTGGGCCGTGCTGGGTATTTACCGGGGATACCGAACGCAACCCCGCTTTCTGGCAGCGGTTGGAACAGCTCGACGTGGCCATGCTGGTGATCGAAACCGCCTTCAGCAACCGCGAAAAAGATCTGGCTCGCCGCAGCCTGCACCTGTCACCCGTCGCGCTGGCCGAAGAGTTGGAGGGCATCAGCCCCCAGAAGCAATTCCCCATCTTCATCACCCACACCAAACCCTTCGAGACAGAGCTGATCATGGACGAGATCGCCGAATTTGACGGCGCATTGCCTGCTGGGCGGCATGTGCCGCACGACATCCGATGGTTGAAAGCTGGGCAGGCCTTTGAGGTGTGAGATGCAGCGGAGATGGGCGGCGGCAAGTGACAAAAATGTCACCCTATCGACTAACTCCAAAATGAGATGACAAAAATGCCAACTCCTGAAAACGAGAATGCAAGGATTTGTTACAAAACAACCCAATTTGCGGCATATATCACGGACGCCGCCCCACAAAACGCGCTGGCACGCAATCTGCGTAACCGCTAAGTCTTAACTGTTCACCTTAGGAGTACCCAATGAAAATGAAACGTTCGCTGCAACAGGGCTTTACCCTGATCGAATTGATGATCGTCGTGGCGATCATCGGTATCTTGGCGGCTGTGGCTTTGCCTGCGTATCAAGACTACACCGTGCGCGCGAAGGTGACGGAAGTGATTTTGGCGGCATCATCAGCCAAGACATCGATTGCTGAGGCCGCCCAAGTAAGCGGTAACGGAATGCCGTCGACCAGTGCCGCTAGCCAAATTGTTACCAGCCAATCATCCAAGTATGTGCAGTCGGTAGGATATACATCTACAGCAACGACGACAGGCCTCATCACCGCCACGGCGCAAGGTGAGGGCAAGATTACCGGCTCTACTATCACGCTGACCGGCACGATTGAGCCGACATCCAACCAAGTCATTTGGGTCTGCGGCGGTTCCATTCTGCCGAAATATCGCCCTGCTAGCTGCCAAGGCACCTAAGCTAATGCAGCCATCAAGGCCTCCTTCGGGGGGCTTTTTTTATGCACGCTTACTTTGACGCAACGTCACTTGATGCGCTTTTAGACTTTTAAAACATTGACAACAAAAGACCCACTTCCTCTCTTGTGGCTCTGCCTATGGGCACCGCTGCTGGCGCTCGCCTGGCTACTACCAAACCACTACTATCCCTGGGCTACCTTCCATTCCGATGCTTGGGTTGCGGTTTTAATGGCCTTGGTAACAGCATCTGTCACGTTGCAGGGCGCACAGCGCATGCAATGGCACGGCCTAACTCTTCCGATAGCACTCCTGCTACCTCTACCATTCCTTCAGTATTTCGTAGGGATACTTTTCTTTAGTGGCCAGGCCTGGGTGAGCAGCGCGTTTGTTGTGGGCTTGCTTTTGGCACTCTTGATTGGTGCTCGCTGGGAAAACACGACACCCGGGCGAGCCGCGGATGGCCTTTTTATCGCCATAGGTATTGCAGCCTTCGTATCGGTGGGTTTGCAGTTACGCCAATGGCTAGGGATGGGTCTGTCGGACGACCCGATGCAGATATGGGCAGAAGAATTCTCACCCGGTCGTCCTTCTGCCAACCTGGGTCAACCCAATCAACTAGCGACCCTGCTCCTATGGGGCCTATTGGCGTGCGTATGGGGCATGGCTCGGCAGCAGTTAAGGGGACGCGTAGCCGCCCTGGCCAGCCTATATTTACTGTTTGGGATTGTTCTCACGCAGTCTCGGATTGCATTTATTTCCATTATGGTGTTAACAGCCGCAACATGGATCTGGCGGCGTTGGTTGCCACCCCGTGCACCCTTGGTAGCAACACTGCTACTGCTCTATTTCATCGTTTGCACCAGCACTTTGCAATTTCTAAGCGATGCAATCGGGCTCAACCAGCAAATCCGATCGGCTACTTGGGGGGGGGAGTCCACTCACTTGCGGTTAGAGGCATACGCGTTGTTTCTGGATGCAGTGCAGCAACAGCCATGGTGGGGCTATGGCTGGAACCAATTGGTTGTAGCGCAAATGGCTGTGGCACAAAACCACCCTAGCCTTGCCACCTTCTTTATGCACTCACACAACTTGTTTCTGGATCTGATTTTGTGGTGTGGCATTCCGATTGGCGCATTGATTTCTTATTGCATTTTGGTGTGGGTTGTAAGTAGCCTAGGGCGGGTATCAAACCTCAAAGATGGCGTTTTGCTAATGTTTGTGGTGGTCGTCGGCCTCCACGCTATGGTTGAACTTCCGCTGCACCACGCTTATTTTTTACTCCCCACCGGACTGGTAGTAGGCATACTCAACCATCGCTTACGCCACCGCGTGGTGTTCAACAGCAGCCGTTGGGTAGTATTTGGCGTGTGGCTAGCTGCCAGCCTCTTGCTAGGAATCATCACGCGTGACTATCTTCAGGTGGATGCCAGTGCGCGAACACTCCGTTTAGATGCAGCCCGTATTGGTCGACAACCGGCTGGCTTACCCCCGGATGTACTGCTTCTGAACGACTTGCGTGAATCCATTCGTTATGCACGGTTGACGGTCGAACCCAACATCAGCACAGAGGAGCTGACGCACTTGCGCAAGGTTGCCTATGTCTCGGCAACACCATACAACTTGTTTAATGTTGCCAAAGCTTTGGCATACCTTGGGCAGCCCGAGGAGGCGCAAGCCTGGATAGTGAAAATGCAGAAAGTTCAGCCAGATGGCTTCGATGGAGACCTCCGCAGAATTTGGGAAAGCCAAGCCAAGACGCAGCCCGCCATGGCAGCGGTGCAATGGCCGCCAGCTACACCGCGATCACAGGGAGCGCACCAACTCAACCTGCGTTAACACACCCTGACACCAGAGCTTCAACTTTTGTCCACCCCGTTTGTCTCACGCAGCGCGCTGTCGCTCGCCACCCTCCTCCTCGTCCTCCCCTGGCTCAACCCCTTTGCCCCCGGTCCGATGGGAGCGTTGGTGCCTTGGCTGGTGGCGTTAGCGTCGGTGGCGGGGCTTTTGGGGGTGCAAGCGATTTGGCAGCCGGCCCGGCAAGGGGTCTCCGGTTGGGCCGGTGCCGCCGCCGGTGGGTGGCTGTTGGCGGGGGTTTTGAGTTGCGCCATGGGTATCGTCCAGTACTTTGGCCTGAGCCCGTCGCTGGCGCCGTGGGTCAACACCACGGCGCTGGGCGAGGCATTTGCCAATCTGCGCCAGCGTAACCAGTTTGCCAGCCTGGTCCACATCGCTCTGGCCGCTTTGCTGTGGTGGGCCGTGCAGGTGCGGCCTGCAGTGGGCCAGCGGAATCTGGCTCTGGCCTTGGCGGTGCTGCTGGGGATAGGCAATGCTGTGTCGTCTTCTCGCACCGGCCTGGTGCAGACGGCCCTGGTGGTGGCGCTAGCCACCGCCTGGGGGGGCTGGCGCGAAGCCGCGGTGCGGCGGGTACTGCTGGCCTTTGTGCTGGCCTATGGGCTGGGCCTGCTGCTGCTGCCGACCCTGGTGGGACTGGATACGGGGGCCTGGGCGCGGCTGCGCGAGGGCGATGCGCTGTGCTCCAGCCGCCTGACGCTGTGGCACAACGTGCTGACGCTGGTGGCCCAGCACCCCTGGCTGGGCTGGGGCTGGGGGGAGCTGGACTATGCGCACTACATCCACCTCTACAACGGCCCACGGTTTTGCGACATTTTGGACAACGCGCACAACCTGCCGCTGCACCTGGCGGTGGAGTTGGGCGTGCCGGTGGCGGTGGTGGTGTGTGGCCTGCTGGGCTGGTGGGTGCTGCGCGCCAAACCCTGGGCCGAGACGGACGCTACCCGGCGCATGGCCTGGACGGTGCTGGCGGTGCTGGGCTTGCACAGCCTGCTGGAATACCCGCTGTGGTACGGCCCGTTCCAGCTCGCCGTGGGCCTGTGCGTCATATTGCTGTGGCGAGCCCCGCACCCGACTTATATAAAAAATATGGCCTCCGTGCTTATTCCATGGTCGGTAATAGCTATATTTTTAATAGCATTATGCAGCTACACAGCCTGGGACTACCGGCGTGCCAGCCAGATCTACTTGCCGCCCGAAGCGCGCGATCCGGCCTACCGCGACGACCCGCTGACCAAGGCGCGCGGCACCTTTTTGTTCCAGAACCAGGTGCGGTTTGCGGCGCTCAGCACCACGCCCCTGACCCAGGCCAACGCGCTGGCGCAATACCATTTGGCGCTGGAGTTGCTGCATTTTTCGCCCGAGCGCCGGGTGGTCGTACGCGTGATCGACAGCGCCTTGTTGCTAGGGCTGGACAATGTGGCGGTGTTCCACATGCAGCGCTTCAAGGCGGCTTTTCCAGAGGACTATGCCGACTGGCTGGCATCCCGTGACCGGGTCAGTGCTGATTGAACTCCACAATGCCATCGACAAACTCCTTGATGGTTTGCGCCGCCTTGGTCTCGATCGAGGTGAATTCCACCGGGCATTTGTATTCGCCCTGCACCTCGGTCACGCGCAGCACCTTGGCGTAGATTTCGGTGAGTTCGCGGCCCATCAGGGACAGCGACAAGGTGATCTTGATGTCGTCAAACGGGGCCAGCGCCACCGGGCTGACGACAAACATGCCGCCGTAGCTCATGTCCACAATCCGGCCCACATGTTCCTCGGGCAGCACGGATTTGCCTTTCAGGATTTGGTACACCAGCGGCATGTCCACCTCGACCCGGGGGCTGTTGCGCACCTCGCGTTTGGGTGCTGTCAGCGGGTGGCTGCCGCGCAACGCCAGCAGTTCGACCATGCGCACGCTGCCCTTTTTGCCTTTGACCTGCACCTCATTGATGTCACCAATATCGATGAAGTCCCGGGCCTGCTGGTAGGTGCTCTCGCTGAGCAGAATCTGCCCGCGCAGGCTGTGCGCCTCGACCCGCGAGGCCAGGTTCACCTGGTCGCCAATCACCGTGTATTCGCTGTGCAGCCGCGAGCCCAGGTGGCCCACCACCACGTCGCCGGTGTTGATGCCGATGCCCATGTACAGCGCGGCCATGCCGTGTAGCTTGTTTTCGGCATTGATCTCGTCCATGGCCAGCTGCATCTCGATGGCGCAGGCCAGCGCAGACTCGATACCGTTGGGCAGGGCGTGGGGCGCGCCAAACAGCACCATGATGGCATCGCCCATGAACTTGTCGATGCTGCCGCCGTGGCGCAGGATGATTTCGGTCATGCGCGACAGGTAGCGGTTCAGCGCGGCCACCATGTCCATGGCCGAGAACTTTTCGGCAATCGCGGTAAAACCGCGCAGGTCGGACAACAGAATCGTCACCCGGCGGGTCTCGCTGTCGGTGGCGTGGTGGGTGGCGTTGTCGATCGCCTCGGCAATCGCCTGCTGCCGGGCCTCTTCGCCCGAGGGCGCAGACGGGTTGCCTAGATCAAAAATGGCGCTGAGCCTTGCGATCAGTTCTTGCCGGTTGACGTGCTTCACAGGGAGCCTCTGGCGGTAGAAAGTTGTAACAGAATACCAGACAGCTTGTCCCCGTAGCGGCTACAGCGGCGCAGCCTGCGCCACAAAGCTGCCCGACTTGCCGCCGTGCTTTTCCACCACCCGCACACCTGTGATGACCATGCCGCGGTCTACCGCCTTGCACATGTCGTAGATGGTCAGCAGGGCGACTTGCACGGCGCACAGGGCCTCCATCTCCACGCCGGTGGGGCCCACGGTTTCCACGGTGGCGGTACACACCACGGCAGAAGGCTCGGCCACCATGGAGAAGTCCAGCGCCACCCGGGTCAGCGCCAGCGGGTGGCACAGGGGCACCAGGTCGCTGGTCTTCTTGGCTGCCTGGATACCGGCGATGCGGGCAATGCCCAGCACATCGCCCTTTTTGGCGGTACCGCTCTCTATCAGCGCCAGGGTGGCGGGCAGCATCTCGATGCGGCCAGTGGCGATGGCCGTGCGGTGGGTGTGGGCTTTGGCGGCCACATCGACCATGTGGGCTTGGCCGTGTGCATCAAAATGGGTCAGGGTAGACATGCGGTTCACAATTCAGATGTACGAAACGTTTAAGGTTGGGCAGGATCATACGGACACCACACCAGGTTACGGCCCATCGCCATGGAATCCAAGTTGACATCTAAATTTATAAAAAATCAGGCTCCAGCGCTTATTCAACGAGCGTCAATAGCTCTACTATTGATAGCAAACCTGGCGTTGGGCACGCAGACAGCTTCGGCACAGGCGCGGGCCGCGCCCGCCGCCCAACTGCCCAGCCTGGGCGACGGCAGCAGCATGACCACCAGCGCCGAGCGCCGCCTGGGCGAACGCATTGCCCGCGAAATCTACCGCGACCCCGACTACCTGGACGACCCGGTGCTGGTCGAATACGTGCAAAGCATCTGGCAACCGCTGCTGACCGCGGCCCGCCAGCGCGGCGAGCTCACCGACGAGCTCGACCAGCGTTTTGCCTGGGAGGTGCTGATGGGCGCCGACCGCACCATCAACGCCTTCGCCCTGCCCGGCGGCTATCTGGGCCTGCACCTGGGTCTGGTGGGCGCGGTCACCAGCCCGGACGAGCTGGCCTCGGTGCTGGGCCACGAGCTCAGCCACGTCACCCAGCGGCATATCTCGCGGATGATGGAAGCCCAAAGCAAGACCACGCCGTGGATGATCGGGGCCATGATCCTGGGCGTGCTGGCCGCCAGCAAAAGCCCGGACGCGGCCAACGCCATGGTCATCGGCGGGCAGGCAGCCGCAGTGCAAAACCAGCTCAACTTCTCGCGCGACATGGAGCGCGAGGCCGACCGCATCGGCTATGGCGTGATGACCCAGGCGGGCTATGACCCCATCGGCTTCGTCGGCATGTTCGAGAAACTGCAGCAGGCCTCCCGCATCGGCGACAACGGCTCGCTGCCCTACCTGCGCACCCACCCGCTGACCACCGAGCGGATTGCCGACATGCAGTCGCGCCAGGCATTGGACGCGCGCCCCGCGCCCACCCCGCCCAATGCCTTGCACGCCATGGTCGCCGCGCGTGCCCGCGTGTTGGGCAACCCCGGCGTGGACATGCTGCGCGCCTGGGTGGCCGAAGCCAAGGCCGTACACCCCACTGGCCCCGCCATGGACGTGCGCAGTGTCGGGGTGCTGTACGCCGGTGCCCTGGCGGCCCTGCAACAGCGCGACTACCCCATGGCCCGTACCCTGGTGGCACGGCTGCAGACCCTGACCGGCACCGATGCCGCGCTGGCACGCACCAGCCGCCTGCTGGCCGCCGAAATCGAATGGGGTGCAGGCGACGCGCCCGCCACCGCCGCACTGCTGGACCTGCAAGCCCCGGGCCGGCCCGAGCTGGTGCTGGGTTCGCAGGTGCGCATCCGCATGGGCCAGGCAGCGGACGCGACCGCCCGCCTGCAGCCCTGGGTGGCGCTGCACCCGCGCGACGGCACGGCTTGGCAGATATTGGCCAGCGCCTACACCGCCCAGGGCCAGACGCTGCGGGCCATCCGCGCCGAAGCCGAGGCCCAGGTGGCCCGGCTGGACTATCCCGGGGCGATGGACCGCTTCCGTGCCGCGCAAGACTTTGCCCGCAAGCCGCCCCCCGGCAGCGGGCCGGTGGACGACATCGAGGCTTCCATCATCGACACCCGCACGCGGCAAATCCAGGCCTTGCTCAAAGAGCAGGCGCTGGACAAATCAAACAACTAAACCACGGCATCGATCACGATACCCAAGGCCGAGTACAGCAGCGAACCAATCAAGGCCGCCGCAAACCCGGTCACGTGGAATCCCGCCAACAGGCCCGAGGCAGACCAGAACATCAGCGCGTTCACCACAAACAGAAACAGCCCCAGCGTGAGCACGGTGACGGGCAGCGTCAGCACCACCAGCACCGGCCTCAGCACCGTATTGAGCAGCCCAATCACCAGTGCGGCGATGAGTGCGGTGGTGAAGCTTTGCACCTGCACCCCGCTGTACAAATGGGCCACCAGAAGCAATGCGGCTGCGCTGAGCAGCCATTTGAAGAGTAGTTTCATGCGGGCGAGGATAGCGCTATTACGCGCCCCCCGCCCCCGCATCAGGCTACCGCCACCTTGCGGCGCGCAGCCCAGCTACCGGTCGCCAGCACACCGGCCACGGCCACGGCATACAGACCCCAATGGGCGGCGGTACTCCAGGGAGCATCCGGACCAAACACGCTGGCCAACACCGGCTCGCCCACGATCATCTTGGCGGCGGTAAAAGCCAGCACCGCAGCGCCGATCTGGATGATGGCCGGGAAGCGCTCCACCAGCTTCAGCACCACCGTGCTGCCCAGCACCACAATCGGCACACTCACCAGCAGGCCGATGATGACCAGGTCAAACGCGCCGTGCGCGGCACCGGCCACGCCCAGCACGTTGTCCACGCCCATCAGCGCATCGGCCACCAAAATGGTTTTCATCGCACCCCAGAAGGTGCTGACCACCGGGCCGTCGTGCCCGTCTTCACTGCCCTGGTCGGCCAGCAGCTTGTAGGCAATCCACAGCAGGCCCAGGCCGCCCACCAGCATCAGGCCGGGAATCTTCAGCAGCCAGACCACGCCGACCGTCATCACCGAACGCACGGCAATCGCACCCACGGTGCCCCACATCACGGCCTTTTTTTGCAGATGCGGCGGCAGATTGCGCGCCGCCAGGGCGATGACGATGGCGTTGTCGCCCGCCAAGACCAGGTCAATCAAAATGATCGCCAGCAGGGCCGACCACCAGGGGGCAGATAAAAATTCCATAGAAACACTCCATTGCAGTTAAAAAAACAGCAACGGCGGGCATCGAAATGCAGGTGTCTGGATGGTCTTTTGGGGCCAGCAAGCACGCTTCGATACCCACCCTTGCAGGTGGAAATCGAAGGTCTTGCTCGGCATCGGTGGCGATGCCCTGTGAGCCGGAAACCGCATCGCAGGTGCAATGGGCAACGTATTGACGGCTAACAGGTGTCCGCTGTGACAGCGGTCGGGAGCTACTCCCCTTCGGGATGTCGATTAGAGCACAATCACCCTCTTTTTGCAGGCTATTCACGATTTACGCCACACTTGCCCCCTCCATGGCCGGACTCCACATCACCGACATCGAAGCCGCCATCAACTACTGGCGCGCCCAAAAACCGTCGCCGGACGGCTTCACCCTGTGCACTGAGCTGCGCGCCCTGGCCGAGGTGTACGCGCTGATGGTCTACCACCACGAAGACACGGTAGACGATGTGTCCATGCCGCCCAAAGCCCGTGCGGCCTGGCTGGTCTGGTATGAAACCACGCCCGACACGCCCTGCATCGCCATCTGCTCCACCTTCCAGGGCGATGCCATCTGCAAAGGCTGTGGCCGCACGTTTGAAGAAGTGCAGCTCTGGCCCGCCATGGGCCCGGCCGACAAGCGCGCCACCTGGCGGCGCATCACGCTGGAAGGCAACTCCTGGCGCTTCAACCGCTACGCCGAGCGCGCCGCCGAAGGGCGCATGCCTGCTATTGATTAAGTAGCTGCCTGCGCTGGTGGAATAAGCGCTAAAGCCCTAAAAGATCCGAAAAATCACTTCCAGCGGATGCATTCCACATCCACGCTGCCTTTTTCGCTGCCCAGCGTCAAGTTGCCCTCTTGCACCGTGGCCTGCAGCTGCATGCTGCGTTCGGCCAGGGCGGCCAGGGCTTGCGATGCGTCGGTGGGCACGCGCCAGACCTGCAGGTTTTGCGGGCGCGCCAGCTTGGCCTCCATGGTGCGCCACCACACGTCGGCGGACGAGCTGAACGGGTACAGCAGCACCTGGTCGGCCTTGCCGCAGGCTTTGATCAGGGGTTTGTCTTCGGGCTGGCCCACTTCCACCCACAGGCGGGTACGGCCGGTGTAGTCGCGCAGGCTCAGATCGGGGTCGTCGGGGTTGCTCAGGCCCGCGCCAAAGGCCAGCACGCCGTCGCCACCCAGCTCGCTTTGCAGTTTGTAGGCGTTGAGCGCCAGGGCGACCAGGCGCACCATCATGCGTTCGTCGGTTTCGCTGGGGTGGCGCGCCAGGGTCAGGGCGTGGTCGGCGTAGTAGCCGTGGTCAATGTCTGCAATTTGCAGGTTGGCCTTGAAGATCGTGGATTTGAGGGCCATGCAAATTACTATTGTTTTTATAGCTACTAGCGCAGGTAGTACCTGCGCTAGAGGGCTATTTTTTATAAATTACGCTTGGCGGGCCAGCTTGGCTGCAATGCCGGTATAGCTGCCGGGGGTCATGGCCAGCAGGCGCTGCTTGTCGGCTTCGGGGATCTCCAGGCCGTTGATCAGCTTGTGCAGGTCTTCGGCGGTGACGGTTTTGCCGCGGGTGACTTCCTTGAGCTTTTCGTACGCGCCCTGCACGCCAAAGCGGCGCATCACCGTCTGGATCGGCTCGGCCAGCACTTCCCACGAACTATCGAGGTCGGCGGCCAGGGCTTCTTCGTTCAGCTCCAGCTTGTTCAGGCCAGTCAGCAGCGACTGGTAGGCCAGCGCGGCGTAGCCCACGGCCACACCCATGTTGCGCAGCACCGTGGAGTCGGTCAGGTCGCGCTGCCAGCGGCTGATGGGCAGCTTTTCGCTCAGGTGGCGCAGCACGGCGTTGGCCAGGCCGAGGTTGCCTTCGGCGTTTTCAAAGTCGATGGGGTTGACCTTGTGCGGCATGGTGCTGGAGCCGATTTCGCCGTCTTTCAGGCGCTGCTTGAAGTAGCCCAGGCTCACATAGCCCCACACATCGCGCGACCAGTCGATCAGGATGGTGTTGGTGCGGGCAATCGCATCGAACAGCTCGGCCATGTAGTCGTGCGGTTCGATCTGGATGCTGTAGGGCTGGAAGGTCAGGCCCAGGCCCCAGGGGTTGATGCCGGTATCGGGGCCGTGCTCGGGGGTTTCGATGACTTTGCGGCTGAAGGCTTCCCAGTCGAAGTCGGGCCAGGCGGACAGGTGGGCGTTGTAGTTGCCCACGGCACCGTTCATCTTGGCCATCAGCGGGATGGCGGCGATCTTGTCGCGGGCGGCATTCAGGCGCACCAGCACGTTGGCGATTTCCTTGCCCACGGTGGTGGGGCTGGCGGTCTGGCCGTGGGTGCGGCTGAGCATGGGCACGTCGGCGAAGGCGTGGGCCATTTCGCGCAGCTTGGTGATCAGCGCGTCCAGCCCGGGCAGGATGACCTGGTTGCGCGCGCCCTTGAGCTGCAGCGCGTGGCTGGTGTTGTTGATGTCTTCGCTGGTGCAGGCAAAGTGGACGAATTCGCTGGCGTGCTCCAGCTCGGGGCGGGCTTCGAACTTGGACTTGATCCAGTATTCGACGGCCTTCACGTCGTGGTTGGTGACTTTTTCAATGTCCTTGATGGCTTTGCCATCGGCTTCGCTGAACTTGGTGACCAGGTTCAGCAAATAGGTGCGCGCGCCGGGCGTGAGCGGCTTGAATTCGGCAAAACCGGCATCGCTCAAGGCGATGAACCAGGCCACTTCGACCTGGACGCGGCGTTGCATGTAGCCCAGTTCGCTCATCAAAGGGCGCAGGGGGGCGAGTTTGGCGGCGTAGCGACCGTCCAGTGGCGACAGGGCCGAGATCGTAGAGAGATTCATGTTGCGAATTGTAGGATGCGCGCCACCGTTGGCAAACCGGACCTCGTCGGTGGGGGGTGAATCGCTAGAATGGCCCATCCCAGATCCTTGCCCCAGAACCACCGTGCCCATGAAACTTATCGGATCGCTGACCAGCCCCTATGTGCGCAAAGTGCGCGTGGTGATGGCCGAAAAAAAGCTCGACTACCAGTTTGTGCTGGACGATGTGTGGGCCCCCGGCACCGTGATCGCCGAATCCAATCCGCTGGGCAAAGTGCCCTGCCTGGTGATGGAAGCGGGCGAGGCCATCTTCGATTCGCGCGTCATCGTGGAGTACCTGGACACCTTGTCACCGGTGGGCAAGCTCATCCCGTCGCAAAGCCGCGAACGGGTCGAGGTCAAAACCTGGGAGGCGCTGGCCGACGGCATGTCCGACGCGGGCATTCTGGCGCGCATGGAATCGGTGTGGACCGAGCGCTTTGTCGAGCAGCGCAGCCAGGCCTGGATCGACCGCCAGATGGGCAAGGTCGATGCCAGCCTGAAAGCCATGGCCCGGGGCCTGGCCGAAAAGCCTTATTGCAGCGGCATCCACCTCAGCCTGTCGGACATTTCAGTGGGCTGCGCTTTAGGCTGGCTGGACTTTCGCTTTCCCGATCTGCCCTGGCGCAGCCGCCACCCCAACCTCGCCAAGCTGCAAGACAAACTGATGCAGCGCCAAAGTTTCATCGATACAAAGCCAGTGTAGGGCGTGGACAAGCCCTTGATCGCCACACCGCAGTTCCACCACTTCGCCGACCCGCTGCCCCTGCAAGGCGGCGGTTCCATCCGCGCCTACGACCTGGCTTTTGAAACCTACGGCACGCTGAATGCCGACCGGTCCAACGCCGTGCTGGTCTGCCATGCGCTGAATGCCTCGCACCATGTGGCGGGCACCTACGCCGACCAGCCCAAATCGGCCGGCTGGTGGGACAACATGGTCGGCCCCGGCAAGCCGCTGGACACCAATCGCTTCTTCGTCATCGGCGTGAACAACCTGGGCTCCTGCTTTGGCTCCACCGGGCCGATGCACATCCACCCCGACACCGGCCAGGTTTACGGCGCGGACTTTCCGGTCGTCACCGTGGAAGACTGGGTCAACGCCCAGGCCCGGCTGCTCGACCACCTGGGCATCCAGACCCTGGCCGCCGTGATGGGCGGCAGCCTGGGCGGCATGCAAGCCCTGGGCTGGACGCTGCAGTTCCCCGACCGGGTGCGGCACGCGGTGGTGATTGCCAGCGCGCCCAACCTCACGGCCGAGAACATCGCCTTCAACGAAGTGGCCCGCCGCGCCATCACCACCGACCCCGATTTCCACGGCGGCCATTTCTACCGCCACGGCGTGGTGCCCCAGCGCGGCCTGCGCATCGCCCGCATGATCGGCCACATCACGTACCTGAGCGACGACGTGATGAACACCAAGTTTGGCCGACAGCTCATCCATGACAGTTACCGCTACACCACGCAAAACGCCGAATTCCAAATCGAGAGCTACCTGCGCTACCAGGGCGACAAGTTCAGCGAATACTTCGATGCCAACACCTACCTGCTGATCACCCGCGCGCTGGACTACTTTGACCCGGCACGGCAGTTCGGCGGCAGCCTGAGCGCCGCGTTTGCCAATGTCAAAGCCAAGTTCCTGCTGGTCAGCTTCACCACCGACTGGCGCTTCTCGCCCCAGCGCAGCCGCGAAATCGTGAAAGCCTTGCTCGACCACCACCACACCGTGAGCTACGCCGAAATCGACGCACCCCACGGCCACGACGCGTTTTTGCTCGACGATGCCCGCTACATGACCGCCGTGCGCGCCTACTTTGACCGTGTGGCGGCAGAGACATCGGCGGAGGTGATGGCATGAGCGCACACAGCAACATGGAGTCCATCGCCCGCCTGGTGCCTGTAGGCTCGCGCGTGCTCGACCTAGGCTGCGGCGACGGCGCACTGCTGGCCCACCTGCAGGCCACCCGCGGCTGCACCGGCTACGGCGTGGAAATCGACGATGCCAAGCTGCTCAAATGCGTGCAGCGCGGCGTGAACGTGGTGCAGCTGAATCTGGACGAGGGCCTGGCCCTGTTCGAGGACGCGTCGTTTGACGTGGTGCTGCAGATCGACACCCTGCAACACCTGCGCAACGCCGAAGTCATGCTGCGCGAGACCGCCCGCGTGGGCCGCATGGGCGTGCTGGCCTTTCCCAACTTCGCCCACTGGCCCAACCGCCTGAGCATCCTGCGTGGCCGCATGCCCGTCACCAAACGCCTGCCCTACCAGTGGTACGACACGCCCAACATCCGTGTCGGCACCTTCAAGGACTTCGAGGTGCTGGCCGGCAAGAACGACCTGCACATCCTGGATGCCTTCGGCCTGCAAGAGGGCCGCGAAGTGCGCTTCTTGCCGAACGCGATGGCGGGCACGGCGGTGTTCAAGTTTCAAAAAGGCTGAGGCCTGCACCCGGCAGCGGGTAATTTTCAGCATGAAAATGGCATCTAGTGCATATTCCACATGCACCTATAGCTATCTATTTTGATATAAATAGACCGCAATACGGTGGCGGACATACGCCGTTCCACGGCCTGCACGGTCGGGGGTTTTACACTCTGGGGTTGGCCCGCCTATTTCCTATTGAGAATTTCCCCATGACCACAGTCCACACTTCCTCCATCCACAGCCTGCCCCTGCTGGCGCGCGGCAAGGTTCGCGACAACTATGCCGTGGGGACCGACCGCATCCTGATGGTGGCCAGCGACCGCCTGAGCGCATTCGACGTGATCCTGGGCGAGCCGATTCCGGGCAAAGGTATTTTGCTGACGCAGATGGCGCTGTTCTGGTTTGCCAAGTTGGGCCACATCTGCCCCAACCACCTGACCGGCGAAACCCCCGAGAGCGCCGTGCTGCCGGAAGAAGTGCCCCAGGTGACTGGCCGCTCCATGCTGGTCAAGCGCCTCAAGCCCCTGCCCATCGAAGCCGTGGTGCGCGGCTACCTGGCCGGTAGCGGCTGGAAGGAATACCAAGAGAGCCAATCGGTCTGCGGCGTGCCGCTGCCTGCGGGCCTGCGCAACGCCTCCAAACTGGCGGCTCCCATCTACACCCCGGCGGCCAAGGCAGCCGTGGGCGACCACGACGAAAACATCACTTTTGAACAAAGCGTGGCAGCCATCGGCGCCGACCTGGCCGGGCGCATCCGCGACCTGAGCATCCAGATTTATTCGGAGGCCGCCGCCTTCGCCCTGACCAAGGGCGTGATCATTGCCGACACCAAGTTCGAATTCGGCCTGGACACCGACGGCACCCTGGTGCTGATGGACGAGGTGCTGACCCCCGACTCCTCGCGCTTCTGGCCGGTGGAAGGCTATGTCGAAGGCAGCAACCCCCCCAGCTACGACAAGCAATTCGTGCGCGACTGGCTGGAGCAGGTGCAGATCGACGGCAAGCCCTGGAACAAAACCCCCCCGGCCCCCCGCGTCCCTGCCGACGTGATCGCCAAGACCGCCGCCAAGTACCAGGAAGCGCTGGAGCGGTTGACGGCGTAAGCCTGCGGCACAAGCCATGGCTAAAGCCAGCCCACCGCCTGCATTGGCGGACTACGCCGACATGCGCGGTGGCATTGTCGCCGTGGTCCAGGCCGCGCACGTGGCCGTTGCGCGCAACGTCAATGCGCTAATGACCGCCAGCTACTGGGAAATCGGCCACCGCATCGTGGAGGCCGAGCAAAAAGGCCAGCGCCGGGCGGGGTATGGCGAACAGTTGGTGGAGCGGCTGGCGGTGGACTTGACTGGCCAGTTTGGGCGCGGGTTCAGCCGCCAAAACTTGCAGCAGATGCGCCTGTTTTACCTGGCTTGGCCAATTCGCCAGACGCTGTCTGGCGAATTCCCGGTGCTTTCAGGTCCCTGGGAGATTCCGCAGACAGTGTCTGCGGAATTCGAGGCAGCACCACGCATATGGACTCTGGCCGAACTCGCCAACGCCTTCCCCCTCCCCTGGTCCGCCTACGTCCGCCTGCTGTCCGTTAAAAGTGCCCCCGCCCGCCAGTTCTACGAAGCGGAAGCCCTGCGCGGCGGCTGGAGCGTGCGCCAGCTGGACCGCCAAGTCGGCAGCCAGTTCTTTGAGCGCACCACGCTGGCTAAAAACAAGGCTGCGATGCTGGCCAAGGGCGCCATTCCCCAGCCCGAAGATGCCGTCACCCCCGACGAGGCCATCAAAGACCCCCTCGTGCTGGAGTTTCTGAACCTCAGCGACGAATATTCTGAAACCGAACTGGAAGGCGCACTGATCCACCGGCTGGAAGATTTTTTGATGGAACTGGGCCCCGACTTCGCCTTTGTGGGCCGCCAGCGCCGCCTGCGCATCGACCAGACCTGGTACCGGGTGGATCTGCTGTTCTTTCACCGGCGCTTGCGCTGCCTGGTCATCATCGACCTGAAGCTGACGGCACTCACCCACGCCGATGTGGGCCAGATGCACATGTACTGCAACTACGCCAAAGAGCACTGGACCCTGCCCGATGAAAACCCGCCGGTGGGCCTGATTCTGTGTGCTGACAAAGGCCACGCCTTGGCTAAATACGCGCTGGACGGCTTGCCCAACAAAATCATGGCGGCCAACTACCAAATGCTGCTGCCCGATGCCGCCCTGCTGCAGCAAGAGCTGGAAAGAAGCCGCCTGCTGCTCGAATCCCGCCACACGCCCGCGACGCTATGACCACCTCCTCCCTCGTCACCCGCAGCCTGGCCCACATCTGGCACCCCTGCACGCAAATGCAGCGCGCCGCCGAGATGCCACCGCTGCCCATCGTGCGCGGGCAGGGGGTGTGGCTATATGGCGAAGACGGCAAGCGCTACTTCGATGCCATCAGCTCCTGGTGGGTCAATTTATTTGGCCATGCGGATGCGCGCATCAACGCGGCCATCAAGGACCAGCTCGACACCTTGCCGCATGTGATGCTGGCGGGCTGCACCCACGCCCCCGCGGTAGAGCTGGCCGAACGTTTGTCGGCCCGCACGGGCGGGGTGCTGGGCCACTGCTTCTTTGCCAGCGATGGCGCGTCGGCGGTGGAGATTGCGCTGAAGATGGCCTTCCACCACTGGCGCAACCGGGGCTTCACCGACAAGCAGGAATTCGTCTGCCTGCGCCAGGGCTACCACGGCGAAACCCTGGGCGCGCTGGCCGTGACGGACGTACAGATCTTCCGCGATGCCTACGACCCGCTCTTGATGCGTTCGCACCAGGTGATGTCGCCCGACGCACGCCAAGCCCTGCCCGGTGAAACCGCCGCCGACGTGGCCCAGCGTGCCGCCGCCGAGCTGCAGACCTTGCTGGAGTCCCGCCACGGCCAGATCGCCGCCCTCATCCTAGAGCCGCTGGTGCAGGGCGCGTGCGGCATGGCGATGCACGACCCGGTGTATTTGCAAGCCGTGCGGGCGCTGTGCGATCGGTACCAGGTGCTGCTGATCGCGGATGAGATCGCCGTGGGCTGTGGCCGCACCGGCACGTTTTTCGCGGTGGAGCAGGCAGGCATTTGGCCGGATTTGCTGTGCCTGTCCAAGGGCATCAGCGGCGGCTACCTGCCTTTGTCCCTGGTGCTGTCGCGCGACAGTGTCTATGAAGCCTTCCTGGACGACAACGTGGCGCGCGGCTTTCTGCATTCGCATTCCTACACCGGCAATGCGCTGGCCTGCCGTGCCGCGCTGGCGGTGCTGGACCGGTTTGACCAGGACGGTGTGCTGGCCCACAACCGCCTGCAGGCGGCGACCCTCAGCGCAGCGCTGGCCCCGCTGCAATCCGACCCGCGCATCGAAAACTTCCGCCACCTCGGCATGATTTGGGCCTTTGACGTACGGGAATCCATGGCCGGTGCGCGCTTTGCCGAGCGCTTTCACCTGGCGGGCCGCGCGCGCGCGCTGCTGATCCGCCCGATTGGCCGCACGGTCTACCTGCTGCCGCCGTATTTGCTGGACGACGAGCTGTCGCCCTGGCTGGCCCGCCAGGTGATGGCCACGCTGGACGATGTTTTGAACCAAGCCCCCACCGATGCTGATCGACCACCTGAACCGCCAACTGCGTGAACGCGCCGACCAGGCCCTGACGCGCACGCGCCGCACTGCCGAGTCGCCCTGCGCGCCGCAGCAGCGCGTCGATGGCCGCGACCTGCTGGCGTTTTGCAGCAACGACTACCTGGGCCTGGCCCACCACCCCGTGCTGGTGGAGGCCCTGGCCGAGGGCGCACGCCGCTTTGGCGCGGGCAGCGGCGCATCGCACCTGGTCAGCGGCCACTCGCTGGCGCACGCCACGCTGGAGGAAGAATTGGCCGCCTGGATGGCCCCCTGTATCCCGGATGCACGGGCGCTGTACTTTTGCACGGGTTATATGGCAAACATAGCCATAGCGCAGGCACTATATGCGCATGACGCTATCATTTTTGCAGACAAACTGAACCACGCCTCGCTGGTCGATGGCGCGTTGATGTCCAAAGCCAAACTGCACCGCTACGCCCACCGCAACCTGGCGGTGCTGGAACGCCAGCTCCTACAAAGCGATGCCGCGCTGAAGTTCATCGTCACCGACGCGGTCTTCAGCATGGACGGCGACCTGGCCGACCTGCCCGCCCTGCTGGCGCTGGCCGAGCGCTTCGATGCCTGGCTGGTGGTGGACGACGCGCATGGCTTCGGCGTGCTCGGCACCCAGGGCCGGGGCAGCCTGGCGCACTTCGGCCTGCGCAGCGAGCGCCTGATTTACATGGGCACGCTCGGCAAGGCTGCGGGCGTGGGCGGGGCGTTTGTGGCCGCGCACCCCACCATCATGGAGTGGCTGGTGCAAACCGCCCGGCCCTACATCTACACCACCGCCGCGCCGCCCGCCATTGCCCACGCGCTCAGCGCCAGCCTGGTGCTGATGGCCGGGGAAGAGGGCGAACAGCGCCGCGCCCACTTGCAGGCGTTGATTACCCAGTTGCGTGGTGAATTATCAAAATTGATAGCATCCCACGCCCATCTCGACTGGTCTCTGGCCGATTCGGCCACCGCCATCCAACCGCTCATCGTGGGCAGCAATGCCGCCGCGCTGGCCTTGTCTGCCGCACTGGACGCGCAAGGCCTGTGGGTGCCCGCCATCCGCCCGCCCACCGTGCCCGTGGGCACGGCGCGGCTGCGCATCACGCTCAGCGCCGCCCACAGCGCGCAGGACGTGCAACGCCTGGTCGATGGACTGGCGGTGGCTGCGAAAGACCTCAATGCGTAACGTCTTCGTCACCGGCACCGACACCGAAGTCGGCAAAACCCGCTGCAGCGCGGCCCTGCTGCACTGGTGCGCCCAACAAGGCTGGCGCAGTGCGGGCTTCAAGCCGGTGGCCGCCGGGCTGGACGCGGACGGTGTGAACGAAGACGTGCAGATGCTGCGGGCAGCAGGCTCGCTGCCCCTGACCAGCGCAGAAGTCGGCCCGTTGCAATTCCAGGCCGCCTGCGCCCCACACATCGCAGCCGCATTGGAAGGACAGACCATTGCCATGGCCCAACTGGTCCAGAAAGCCCAGGCCCTGGCCGAGCGCGCCGACGTACTCGTGGTGGAAGGCGTGGGCGGCTTCTGCGTGCCGCTGGGGCCGGATGCGGACACCGCCGACCTGGCCGTAGCGCTGGGCTACCCCGTCATCCTGGTAGTCGGCCTGCGCCTGGGTTGCATCAGCCACGCATTGCTCACAGCAGAGGCCATCCGCGCACGCGGCCTGCCGCTGCTGGGCTGGATCGCCAACACGGTCGATCCGCAAATGGCCCAGCTACAAGCCAATATCGACACCTTGCGCCATGAATTCCAGCGCCGCCACCAGGCACCCTGCCTGGGCGTGGTGCCGCGCCTGGATAGCAGCAGTTCTGCCGCCGCCTATCTGGACTCTGCGGCCCTGCACGAGATCTTTTCCGTATGAACACCACCGCGCCCTTTGTCGATGCCGCCTTTCTGGCCAACCCCTACCCGGCCTACCAGGCTTTGCGCGAGGCGGGGCCGCTGCACTGGAGCACCGAATTCTTCGGTGGGGCCTGGCTGCTGACCCGCCACGCCGACGTGGAGCAGGTGCTGCGCGACCCGCGCTTCTCTGCCCAGCGCACGGGCGGATGGGTGACAGACCGCGAGGAAACCAAGGGCGAACTGGCCGGTTTCCAGCAGCTGTTTGCCCGCGCCATGCTGTTCCTCGACGCGCCCGACCACACCCGCATCCGCAAGGTGCTCAACGCCGGTTTCAAACCCGCGCAGATCCAGGCGCTGGAGCCGTTCATCACCCAGACCGTGACTGAGTTGCTGGATGCGGTCGATAACGCTGTGGATGCGGCACCCCGTTTCGACTTCATGCAGGCTGTGGCCCGACAGCTGCCCACCCGCGTCATTGCCAAGATGATGGGCATTGAAGAAGCCGCCAATGCCGACTTCGCGGTCTGGTCCGACGACCTGGCGGTGTTCATCGGCGCGCCGTTGGCCACCCACCAGCAGGCCCGCCGCGCCCAAGCCAGCTTGCTGGCGATGGGCCGGTATTTCGAGAAGTTGATCGCCGAACGCCGCCAGAACCCTGGCGACGACCTGGTCAGCCGCCTGCTGCAAGCCGAAGCCGATGGCGCGCTGCACAACCACGCCGAGCTACTGGCACAGTGCGCCATGCTGCTGTTTGCGGGCCACGAGACCACCCGCAACCTGCTGGGCAACGGCCTGCAATCTCTGCTGGCCCACCCCGACCAATGGCAGCGCCTACAACAAGACCCCAGCCTGGTCCCCAGCGCCGTGCGCGAGCTGCTGCGCTTCGACAGCCCCGTGCAGTACACCGGCCGCCGCGTCGCCGCCGACCTTCAACTCCACGGTCAAACGCTACGCCGGGGTGATCTGGTGGTGCCGCTGATCGGTGCAGCCAACCGCGACCCCGCCCGCCACCCCGAGCCGGATAAGCTGGATGTGGCCGGGCGCGACGGCGCGTCCATCTCCTTCGGCACCGGCCCCCATGTCTGCATCGGAGCCCTGCTGACCCGCATCGAGGCCGAAATCACCTTCCACCAGGTCTTGCAGCGCTGGCCGCACCTGCGCCTGGCCGAGACACCACCGCAATGGGCCGACAACCCAGCCTACCGGGGATTGCTCACGCTGGATGTAGTAACCGGCTAACACCCACCGCCACTTTTCGCTGCCCACAATGGCCTACCAACCACTGGAGACACACATGGCAGCGAAAAAGATTCTGATGATTTGCGGCGACTACTGCGAAGACTACGAGACCATGGTGCCGTTCCAGGCGCTGCTTGCCGTGGGCCACACGGTGCACGCCGTGTGCCCCGATAAAAAGGCCGGGGACCACATCAAAACCGCCATCCACGACTTCGAAGGTGCGCAAACCTACAGCGAAAAGCCCGGCCACAACTTCACCCTGAACGCCACCTTCGCAGGTCTGGATGTCACCAGTTACGACGCGCTGGTGGTGCCGGGTGGCCGTGGCCCCGAATACCTGCGCACCTACCCGGCGGTGGTATCGGCGGTGAAGCATTTCTTTGAAGCCAACAAGCCCGTGGCCGCCGTCTGCCACGGTGCCCAGTTGCTGGCCGGGGCCGGTGTGCTCAAGGGCCGCACCTGCTCGGCCTACCCGGCTTGCCGCATGGAAGTGGAGATCGCGGGCGGCACCTATGCCGAGATCGCCATCGACGCGGCCATCACCGAAGGCAACCTGGTCAGCGCCCCCGCCTGGCCCGCCCACCCGGCCTGGATTGCGCAGTTTCTGACGCTGCTGGGCACCAAAATCAGCTTGTAATCCGCCATTGACGTTGCCGGTGTGGCCCCGCATCATGCAGGGCCACACCACCGGAAATTGCCATGTGCCAAGTTTTCATCAGCGCCGACCCCGCCCTTTATGACAGCCGCGCCCGCTCGGTGCGGCTGCACGGCGTGGCCACCAGCATCAAACTGGAAAACCTGTTCTGGCAGGTGCTGGCCGAGATCGCCCAGCGCGACGGCATGGGCGTGCCGCAGCTGTGCGCCAAGCTGTACGACGAGCTGGTGGCGCAGCGTGGCGAGGTGGACAACTTTGCCTCGTTCCTGCGGGTGAGCTGTGGCCGCTACCTGGCCTTGCAGCTGTCGGGCGGCATTCCGCAAGACGCCAGCATCTCCATCCGCAGCCTGAACGCCCAGCAAGTGCTGGCCACCGAAGGGCACCGCAGCCTGCTGGCGCGGGCAGCGTAGGCAGGCTTAGAGATCCACAAAGTCGACCCCCATCACCCCCAGATCGTCCATCAGTGCGCCCAGCTCGGCATGAGCCTCGGCGTGCCAGCATGGAGGGAAATCGGACTGGAAACGGCTGTGGCCGAGGTCGATGTGGAAGCAGACGGTGTGGCCGGTATCCCAGATAAACGGGTAGACCACCAAAAAGTCGTCGCCGGGACGGTCTTTGAAGAAGCAGGCGGCCCGCATCGACGGCAAAAACTCCAGAAATTCGCCATAGTTTTCGGAGAACTGCAGCACGCAGAACTGCCAGGTTTCTGTGGCCTCGTCATAGCGGGAGGTAGCGGCATTCTCGGGCTCGGCACACCACTGCGCGACGAAGGTGCCCACCGACACCTCCGGCCCACCCCGCCGCGCATATTCGGCCACCCGTGCCGCCGTCAGGGGGCCACCCGACAGCGCAACGCCCGCAAAACACGCCATCCAGTCACCGAAGTCACCGGCGTTGGCGCACGGACTGTCCATGTACTTTTGGTAGGCCCTTTTGGACAGATGGACGCGGACGTACAGGGAGTGGCGTTCTGACATGGTGTGTGTATGCCTGCGGACGTTGAAAAACGATGTGTTCGACTTTATAAATCTAAAATCGTTGTATACACTTAATTCTCTGGATTTATACGATGTCTGCTGTGCGGGTGCTGGCAGACAAAGGGCTTTGCGGGCTGCGGTCTAATACCTGGGTTTTCACCCATCCTCTGCCCCCTCCACCCACCCGGTCCCGACCCATGAAACGCTTTTTCCTCCAAACCGCCCTGGCCGTGGCCACCCTGTGCTGCGCGGGCCTGTCCAGCGCCCAGCAGGTGCTGCGCCTGACCGCCATCCCCGACGAAGCCCCCACCGAGCTGGCCCGCAAGGCCGCACCGCTGGTCAAGTACCTGGAGGGCAAATTGGCCATGAAGGTCGAGTTCACCCCGGTCACCGACTACGCGGCGGCGGTGGAGGCATTGGTCAACAAGCAGGTGGACGTGGCCTGGTTTGGCGGCTTTACCTTTGTGCAGGCGAATGTGCGCTCCGGCGGCAAGATCATTCCGCTGGTGCAGCGCGAGGAAGACGAAAAGTTCCGCTCGGTTTTCATCACCGCCGACCCGGCCCTCAAAACCCTGGCCGACCTGAAGGGCCACACGCTGAGCTTTGGCAGCCCGTCCAGCACCTCCGGCCACCTGATGCCGCGCAGCTTTTTGCTGGAGGCCAAGATCGACCCCGACAAAGACCTCAAGCGCGTGGCCTTCTCGGGCGCACACGATGCCACCATCGCCGCCGTGGCCGCGGGCAAGGTGGACGCGGGCGCGCTCAACATCTCGGTGTGGGACAAGTTTGTGGCCGACAAAAAGGTCGATACCGCCAAGGTCCGCGTGTTCTACACCACCCCGCCCTACTTCGACTACAACTGGAGCGTGCACGCCGACATGCCCGTGGCCCTGCGCGAGAAGCTGGCCAAGGCCTTTCTGGACCTGAACAGCGCCACCCCCGAAGGCAAGGAAGTGCTGGAGCTGCAACGCGCCACCCGCTTCGTCCCCACCCAGCCCGCCAACTACAAGGGCATCGAAGCTGCGGCCCGCAGCGCCGCTTTGCTGAAGTAAGCGGCACTACAAAATAGATAGCTTCTATCGCCTATGGAATAAGGGCTAGAAGCACTTTTTATATGAAATTACAGCTCATCCACGCCTCGGCCCGCCACCCTGCCGCTGCCGCGCACGCACCTGCCGCCCTGCGTGGTGTCGGCCTGGCGCTGGCCGCGGGGGAGCAGGTGGCGGTGATCGGCCCATCCGGCGCGGGCAAGACCACGCTGCTGCACCTGCTGGGCTGCGCGCTACGGCCCAGCCAGGGGCAGGTGCTGCTGGACGGGCGCGACCCCTGGGCCTTGCCGCGTGCCCAGCTGCAAGGCCTGCGCCGCCAGCTTTTCATCGCCCCGCAGGTGCCGCCGCTGCCGCCGCGCCAGCGGGTCGTTACCGCCGTGCTGGCCGGGCAGTTGCCTGCGATGGGGCTGTGGCGCAGCGTGCGCAGCCTGTTCTACCCGGTGGACATTCCGGCGGCCGAGGCCGCGCTGGCGCAGTTCGACCTGGCCGATAAATTATTCGAGCGGGTCGACCGCCTGTCGGGCGGTGAACGCCAGCGCGTGGGCCTGGCGCGGGCGCTGGTGGCCGATGCGCGGCTCTGGCTGGTGGACGAACCGCTGTCGGCCCTGGACCCGGCCCGTGCCGAGCAGGCCATGTTGGCCCTGACCCAGGCCGCCCAGGCGCGCGGCACCACGCTGCTGGCCAGCCTGCACCACGTGGACATGGCGCTGGCGCATTTCCCGCGCATTGTGGGCCTGCGCGAGGGGGCCATCGTGTTCGACCTGCCCGCCGCGCAGGTGAGCCGGGAGCGGCTGCACAGCCTGTACGCCCAGCACCTGGACGAGCTGACCGGGCCTGCGCCCGATCCCGCGCTGCTGCCCGCCACACCTCCCGTGGTGATGCATTGCCGATAACCCAACATTCCACCAGAGATCCTGCTTGGCACAGCCGCCTGTTCTGGCTGCTGGCTGCCGCTGTGCTGCTGTGGCCGCTGCTGGTGCTCACCGAGTTCCAGCCCTGGGTATTGCTACAGCCCGACAGCCTGCGGCCCACGCTGCGCTTTGTGGGCGACTTCTTTCCGCCCAAACTGGAGCCCGCCTTTCTGTGGACCGTGGCCGTGGAAACCTGGCGCACCGTGGCCATGGCCACGGCGGGCATCACCCTGGCGCTGCTACTGGCGGTGCCGCTGACGCTGCTGTCGGTGCGGGTGCTGTCGATTTCGGCGCTGACCGGGCCAAATGGACGGATGGCCCCGCTGGGCGCGGCTGTGCGGCTGGCGGTGCGCTGGCTGCTGGTGCTGCTGCGCAGCGTGCCCGAGCTGGTCTGGGCGCTGGTGTTTGTGCGCGTGGTGGGCCTGGGCCCCACCTCCGGCGTGCTGGCGATTGCGCTCACCTACGCGGGCATGCTGGGCAAGGTCTACGCCGAGATTCTGGAGTCCGGCGAGCCCGCCGCCACCCAGGCCCTGCTGCGCCACGGCACCGGGCGGCTGCAGGCCTTTTTCTACGGCCTGCTGCCGCAGAACGCGGGCGAGCTGACCAGCTACACCGTGTACCGCTGGGAGTGCGCCATCCGCTCGTCTGCCGTGCTGGGCTTTGTGGGCGCGGGCGGGCTGGGCCAGCACATGGACGCGTCGATGAAGATGTTCAATGGCTCAGAGGTCAGCACCATGCTGCTGGTGTTCATGGGCCTGGTGTGGCTGGCGGATTACACCAGTGCCTGGCTGCGCAAGGGGCTGGCGTGAAACAGGCTGCCAACGAGACTTACAAGCTGCCGCCTGCGCTGTTCCACGCCCGTTCCAAGGCGCTATGGTTCGCGATTGGCGTGGTGGCGCTAGTCGGAGCCAGCTTTATCACGCTGGACTTGCAGTGGGCGAAATTTCTGTCCGCCGACGCGCTGCGCCGCATGGGCCGCTTTGTAGCCGAGCTGCTGGTGCCCAACACCGAACCCGCCTTTCTGCGCAAGCTGCTCACCGCCACGCTGGAGACGCTGGCCATGTCGGCCCTGGGCACGCTGCTGGCGGTGGTCTGCGGCCTGGCGCTGGCCCTGCCCGCCAGCAAAACCCACGCGGACGACAAGGCGCTGTGGCGCGGCCCCACGCGGGCGCTGCTGAACGCGCTGCGCAGCATCCCCGAGCTGGTCTGGGCCACGCTGCTGCTGGTCGCCGCCGGGCTAGGGCCGTTCGCCGGGACGCTGGCGCTAGCCCTGCACACCACTGGCGTGCTAGGCCGCCTGTTTGCCGAGAGCCTGGAGAACGCCCCCGACGGCCCGGCCCAGGCACTGCGCGCGCGCGGCGTGGGTGCCGTGCCGGTGCTGCTCTACGCCCGCCTGCCCCAGGTGCTGCCGCAGCTGGTCAGCTACACCCTGTACCGCTGGGAAAACAACATCCGCGCCGCCACGGTGCTGGGCGTGGTGGGCGCGGGCGGCCTGGGCCAGATGCTGGCTTTTCACATGGGCCTGTTCCAGATGCCCGAGACCAGCACCGTGCTGGTGGCCATGCTGGCGCTGGTGGCGCTGGTGGATGGTTTGAGCAGTGGCGTGCGTTGGGCCTTGATGCGTTAGGTGGAAATGTCTACTCCACAGGTTAATCGCCCACCGGATTAACTCTGGCAGTTAGACCACAGTGTCAATTCACTCTGTCTGATTATATTTTCCCGCCCTGATAATCTATTTTTCAGCATGAACAGCAGAGTCAAAATCCCCTAACTTTCCATTGGAAAACTGACCTAACTGCTCCGCCAAAACCTAACTCTGTTACGTTATATTTCCCCGTCAAATTAATAAAAGAAATTTATTTCTCTCAGAGTAATTACTTAGAAAATTTATTCAACTTGGTGTTTAAAGTAGCGGCGTGTCGATAAACCCCCGCTCCACCCACCAGGAAATTTTCCAAATGAAAAAACTCATCCTCGCCGCCGCCGTCACCGCTTCCGTGTTGACCCCCCTCGCCGCCCAGGCGCAGAAGATCGGCCTGGCCATGGCCAACCAGGAAACCTTTTTGGCCTACATGTCCGATGCGCTGCTGGCCCAGGCCAAGACCGTCGGGGCCAGTGTGCAGATGGAAAACGCCGACAACGACGTGGGCCGCCAGCTCAACCAGATCCAGAACTTCATCGCCCAGAAGGTGGATGCCATCATCATCAACCCGGTGGACACCGATGCCACCACCAAGATGACCAAGATGGTGGGCGACGCGGGCATTCCGCTGGTCTACGTGAACCGCCGCCCGGTGGACTTTGACAAGCTGCCCAAGAACGCGGCCTTTGTGGCCTCGGACGAAAAAGTCTCGGGCACGCTGCAAACCCAGGAGATGTGCCGCCTGATGAAGGGCAAGGGCAACATCGTGGTGCTGATGGGCGAGCTGTCGAACGAGGCGGCCCGCACCCGCACCAAGGACATCGAGGACGTGCTGGCCACCCCGGAATGCGCGGCCATCAAGATTCTGGACAAGCGCGAAGGCAAATGGCTGCGCACCAACGGCACCGACATCGTCTCGAACTGGCTGACCGCCGGGCTGAAGTTCGATGCCATCATCGCCAACAACGACGAAATGGCCATCGGTGCCATCCAGGCCCTGAAGGCCAACAACAAATGGACCCCCGGCTATCTGGTCGCCGGTATCGATGCCACGCCGGACGCGCTGGCCTCCATGAAAGCGGGCGACCTGAAGGTCACCGTGTTCCAGAACGCCGCAGGCCAGGGCCGGGGCTCGCTGGATGCCGCCGTCAAGCTGATCAAAAAGCAGCCGGTGGACCGCTTTGTGAACATCCCGTTTGAGCTGGTCACGCCCGCCAACCTGGCCAAATACGCCAAGTAAACGATGCGCTACCGCGACTTTGGCCGCACCGGCTGGAAGGTGAGTGAGGTGGCCTTTGGGGCCTGGCAGATCGGTGGCGACTGGGGCGCGGTGGACGACATGCGCTCCATCGACACCCTGCTGTACGCCTTTGACAAAGGCATCAACTTTGTCGATACCGCCGAGCTGTACGGCAAGGGCCACAGCGAAGAGGTGATTGGCCGGGCCCTGCGGGCCTGGCAGGGCAACAAAATCTACGTGGCCACCAAGGTGCAACCCATCCAGTGGCCGCGCCCGGACGACGACCACCCGGCCATGCGGGGCCGCTACCCCGACTGGTATCTGCGCGACAGCGTGGAAAAGTCGCTGAAACGCCTGGGCGTGGAGCGGCTGGACATGCTGCAACTGCACAGCTGGATGGGCGACGGCCTGTACGCGCTGGACTGGCTGGAGAGCCTGAACCGCCTGCGCGCCGAGGGCAAGATCGACAAGATCGGCGTGTCGCTGCGCGACTTCCGGCCCGACGAGGGCATCGACCTGGCCCGCTTCGGCCTGGTGGATGCCATCCAGGTGGTCTACAACCTGTTTGAACAGCGCCCGCGCCACAGCCTGTTTGCGGCGGGCGAGCCCACATCCACCGCTTTCATCGCCCGGGTGCCGCTGGATTCGGGCGCGCTGGTGGGCCACTGGACGGCCGACACCTACGCCCGCTGGGCCCCCGGCTCGGTGCCGCATACGATGTTCCGCGAAGGCCGGTTTGCCGAGACCCTGGCGCGCGTGAACCAGCTCAAAAAGCTGTGCGCGCCCTACTACCCCACGCTGGCCGAGGCCGCCATGCGCTACGTGCTGGATTCCCGGCAGGTGTCCACGCTGATCCCGGGCATGCAGACCCGCGCCGAGGTGGACATGAACCTGGTGTATTCCGACGGCCAGCCCTTCCCCGCCGAGCTGCTAGCCCAGTTGGGCGAGCACCTGTGGATTCGGAATTACTACCAATGACCATGCACCAACTAGAGCTGCTGCGGCCCCACGAGATCCGCGCCGAACTGGCCCGCGCCTCCCGCGTCTACCTGCCGCTGGGCACCATCGAATGGCATTGCGAGCATTTGCCGGTGGGGCTGGACGCGCTCACCGCCCACGGCGTGTGCCTGCGCGCCGCCCAGCGCAGCGGCGGCCTGGTCTACCCCACACTGCACTACGGCACGGGCGGCGGCCACGGCATCTACCCGTGGACGGTGATGATGGAAACCGGCTCGGAGATCATCGCCCAGCTGCGCAAAACCCTGGCCCGGCTGGAAGACTTTGGCGTGGCCCAGGCAGTGCTGTTCACCGGCCACTTTGCCGACGAGCAGATCGCCATGGTGCGCCAGTTGGCCCAGGACTGGCAGGCCGAAGGCCACGCGCTGCAGGTGCGGGCCCTGTCCATCAATATGTTGCCCAATTCCCCCATTGCGCCCGACCACGCCGGCCCGTTCGAGACCACGCTGCTGCACGCCCTGTGGCCCGAGCGGGTGGACATAGCCCAGCTGCCGCCCAAACCCGTGCGCACCGGCAACATCGAAGAAGACGGCTGGGGCCCCCAGCGCCATGTGCAAGGCCACCCGCTGTGGGGCGTGGTGGGCCCGGATCCGCGCGATTTCGATCCCGCACGCGGCCCGGAGTTACTGGAAGCGGTGGTGGGCTGGCTGGTGACTGAAGTGGTTTGAATCGATATTTTCAGGCCATTTTTCAAGTACCAAATAAGCTGCAAGCGCAATCAATAACTGCGCTAATAGCTATCAAAAAGTGAGTTAAATACGATAGCAAAACCCAGCGACTCACACGCTCTCGGGCAAATGGATATCCATCGGCACCAATACCTGCCGCACGCCCGCCGTGGGCTGCACCACGGCCTCGGCCATCTGGGCCACCAGTTCGCGGCAGAGCTGGGGCAGCGGGTGGGATAAGACGGCGGCAAAGTGCCGGTGGATCAGCCCGGCGCGGGTCACGGGCGTGAGCTCGGTGCCGATGCCCACCACGCGCTGGCCGCCGCGGTTGCGCTGGCGGCGCTGCTCCAGGGCTTTGAGCACGCCTTCGATGCCGCTACCGCCCATGTAGAAGCCCACCAGGTCGGGGTGGCTGTCCAGCAGCTCGTGGGTGCGCTCTTCGCCGTAGGCATCGCTTTCCAGCGTGGAAATGGTCTCCAGCAGGTCAAAGTCGGGGGCGTGCTCGCGCATGTACGAGCGCAGGCTGATCTCGCTGAGCTCCTGGCACTGGAAGCGGTGGCTGCCCACAAAAATCGCCACCGGACCGGGCGCGTGGGCCAGCTCCGAAATCAACCAGGCCGCCGTGCGCCCCACCCGGCGGTTGTCCAGCCCGGCATAGCCTGCGCGCAAGGGCGAGCTCAAATCAGAAATCAACCCGAACACCGGCACCTGGCGCTGGTGCAGGGCCTCGATGGCGTTGTTGACCAGGGCGTGGTCGGCCGTGACCACCGCAATCGCATCCACCCGCTGGCCCAGGTCGGCCAGGTGCTCGGCCACGCATTCGGGGGTTTGGTCCTTCAGGTACTCCACCACCGCACGGCCCCGCAGCGTGGGGCAGTCTTGCGTGGCCTGGGTGAGCGCGGCGGCCAGGCCCCGGTAGAACACCGCATTCGGCAGTTGCAGCAAAAAGCCCAGCGTGAGGCGCGGGCGCACATCGCGCAGGCGCTCGGTGATGACACCCGCCGCATAAAAGCCCAGGGCTTCGGCGGAGGCGCGGATGCGCTGGGCCGTGTCTTCGCGCACATTGCTGCGGCCATTGAGGACGCGGTCGACGGTGGAACGGCTGTGCCCGCAGTGGCGGGCCACGTCGTCCATGGTGGGGCGGCGGGAGGGATTTTTGCTTGACATGTTTGTGTCAAAAATGGGTGTTGGTTTGACACATTATGGGGCAAAAACAGCGCCAGCAGTACCCAAAAAAGGTCGGGCCTCGTAGCATCCACACACGCACAACGAGAGACAAAAAACCATGCCCAACACCCCCTATTCCCGCTATGCCTTGCGCGACGACCAAGCCCCTACCGGCGACTTGCGCCGCGAGGAATTCGAGTCCGAAGTCAGCGCCCGCTGGTTCACCCCGCAGATCGACCGCAAGCTTTTGAAACAACTGATGAAACGCTCTGACACAGAGTCGCTGTGGAACTACGGCCTGTGGATCGTGCTGCTGGTCGCCAGCGGCGTGGCGGGCTTCTTCACCTGGGGCACCTGGTGGGCCGTGCCCTGCTTCCTGGTCTACGGCGTGCTGTATTCCACCAGCGACCACCGGGCGCACGAGCTGTCGCACGGCACGCCGTTCAAAACCCGCTGGCTGAACGAGGCGCTCTACCACCTCAATGCCTTCATGACCCTGCACGAGGGCCACTACTGGCGCTGGAGCCACACGCGCCACCACACGCACACCATCATCGTCGGCAAAGACCCGGAAATCGCCTTCCCGCGCCCGGCCAACCGGCTGTACGCGCTGCTGGATTTCTTCTTTTTGAAATCGGGTGTGCTGCTGCTGCGCGACATTGCCTTGCAGGCGGTGGGCCGCATCAGCCCGGACGGCGAGCACTTCATCCCGGCCACCGAGCGCAGCAAGGTGATCCGCTCGGCGCGCATCTTCCTGCTGGTGTTTGCCGTGGTGATCGCCGCGTGCATCTACAGCCAGAGCATCCTGCCCGCGATGTACGTGGTGCTGCCACGCTTTTACGGCGGCTTCTTTGCCCAGTTTTTCAACGCCACCCAGCACACCGGTCTGGCCGAAGACGTGTACGACCACCGCCTGAACACCCGCACCTTTGTGACCAATCCGGTGTTCCAGTGGCTGTACTGCAATATGAACTTCCACATCGAACACCACAGCCTGCCCATGGTGCCCTGGCACCAGTTGCCCAAGCTGCACGAGGCCATCCGCAGCCAATGCCCGCCGGTCTACCCCAGCGTGTGGGCCGCCTGGGCCGAGATCCTGCCCGCCCTGCAGCGCCAGGCGGTGGATGCCAGCTTCCAGGTCACCCGGCCTGTGCCCGGAGCCGTGTGATGGCCACGCCCGGCCCCCAGAAAGTGCACCGCTACGGCAGCGCGTTCAAGCTGCGGGCGGTGCAGATGAGCCAGCAAAGCGGTGTGCGCATCAAGGACGTGGCGGCCACGCTGGGGATCCACCCCTTCATGCTGTCCAAATGGCGCAAGCAGGTGCGCGACGGCGAGCTGGTCGGCCTGCCCGCCCCCGTGGACACCCAGGCGGTGGTAGAGCTGCAGCGCCTGTGCGCCATGGAGCAGCAGTTCAAGCGCCTGCAACAGGAGCATGAACTGCTAAAAAAAGCCATCCGGTTTGCTTTCGATCCAAAGCCGAAGTCTTCCGCTTTATCGGGGCAAACCGGGACACCCATTCTGTGCAACTGATGTGCCAGTACTACCAGGTGACGCGGGCCGGGTATTACGCCTGGTGCAAGCGGGGGGCGGTGGCGGTTTAGTTCAGCATCATGCTCAAGCGGCGCCGGTACGTGGCCACCAGCTGCGCCTGCGGGTCTTGCTCGGTGACCGACTTGCCGGAGATTTCGATGCCGCCTGCCGTCTTGTTGCCTGCATCCGCGCTGGCCTTGGGTTTGGGCGGGGTCAGCAGCTCCAGGATGGCGATGAAGGCCTTGCGCGGGGCTTCGTCGTTCCACTTTTTGTCGCGCATGATGATTTCCAGCAACTCGTCCATGGCGGCGGTCCATTCGCCCTGGGCCATCAGGATGCGGCCTTTGGCGAAGCGGGCATCGAAGTCGCGCTTGTTGGCGGCAATTTTGACGTCTAATTCGGCTATATCGCCCGTTCCATCGGCGTAGGTAGCTGCAAAATTAAGAGCACCAATCCACTGCAGCAGGGCTTCAAAGCGCAGCTGCAAGGGGATGTATTTCAGCGTGGGTTGCAGCGCGGCCTCGGCTTCTTCCAGGTGGCCGGTCTGAATAAGCAGGCGGGCGTAGTCACAGCGGGTGTCGTCGTTGGCTGGGTCTAGCGCCAGGGCATCGGCCAGCTTGGCCAGGGCCGCGTCGGTGTCGCCCGCTTCGGCCAGGGCCAGGGCTTGTTCGGCCTCCGACGGCTCGGCTTCCAGCGCACCGCCCTCGGGCACGTGCTTGTCCAGGAATTCCTTGATCTTGCCCTCGGGCATCGCGCCCTGGAAGCCGTCCACCGGCTGGCCGTTGACCACCAGGATGCAGGTGGGGATGCTGCGGATGCCAAAGGCTTCGGCCAGTTGCTGCTCCTGGTCGGAGTCGATCTTGACCAGCTTGAAGCGGCCTGCGTAGTCGGCTTCGACCTTCTCCAGCAGCGGGCCGATGATCTTGCAGGGCTCGCACCACGGAGCCCAGAAATCGACCAGCACCGGGGTGGTCATGGAGGCGGCAATGACCTCGGTTTCAAAGTTGGCAAAGGTAACGTCGATCATTTTGGGGGTGCCCTGGGGGCAAAAAGTAAAATTCAAGATTAATTAAAACAGCAACAACCCACCAACCCGCTTCCAGTCACAACCAGCACCTTCCAAAAACACCGCAGAACTGGCTCCGCCAGGCTGCTGGTGTTGCCCCCTGCAAGGGGGTTGGCGGAAAGTGCGCTAGCACTGGAGCCTGGGGGTGTGCAACAAACTCATGACTTCTATTCAAATTGGTGTGGTGATGGGTTCCAGCTCCGACTGGGACACCATGCAGCATGCGGTGCAGATTCTCCAACAGTTTGGCATTGCACATGAGGCACGGGTGGTATCGGCCCACCGCATGCCCGACGATATGTTTGCCTACGCCGAAGCCGCCGCCGGGCGCGGGCTCAAGGCCATCATCGCCGGCGCCGGTGGTGCAGCCCACCTGCCGGGCATGCTGGCCGCCAAAACCACCGTGCCGGTGCTGGGCGTGCCGGTGGGCACCAAACATTTGAGCGGCGTGGATTCGCTGCACAGCATTGTGCAAATGCCCAAGGGCATCCCGGTGGCCACGTTTGCCATTGGCAACGCGGGCGCGGCCAACGCCGCCCTGTTTGCCGTGGCCCTGCTGGCCAATGAAAACCCGGCCCTGCGTGCGCAGCTGGAAGCCTTCCGCGCGGCGCAGACCGAGGTGGCCCGCAACATGACGGTGCCGCCCGCGCCACCCGTGCTATGAGCGCACCCATTCTCCCCGGTGCCACGCTGGGCGTGATGGGCGGTGGCCAACTGGGCCGCATGTTCATCCACGCCGCCCAACGCATGGGCTATTTCACCGCCGTGCTCGACCCGGACGCGGCCAGCCCCGCCGGGCGCGTGAGCCACCACCACATCGCCACCGGCTACCTGGACGCGCCGGGCCTGGGCCAACTGGCGGAAACCTGCGATGCCATCACCACCGAGTTCGAGAACGTGCCGTCTTCGGCCCTGGCCCGCCTGGCGGTGTACACCACGGTGTCCCCTGCTGCGTCTGCCGTGGCCATCGCCCAGGACCGCGCGGCCGAGAAAGCCCATTTCGTGCGCTGCGGCGTGCCCTGTGCGCCCTATGCGGTGATCGACACGCCAGAGCAACTGGCCGCGGTGGACGAGGCGCTGCTGCCCAGCATTTTGAAGACCACCCGCCTGGGCTACGACGGCAAGGGCCAGGCCCGCGTGGCCGACCGCGCCGCGCTGGCAGCGGCCTGGGCCGACATGAAGAATGTGCCTTGCGTGCTGGAAAAAATGCTGCCGCTGGCGGCCGAATGCTCGGTGATCGTGGCGCGCGGTGCCGACGGCCAGATGGTGCACCTGCCCCCGCAGCGCAACCTGCACCGCGACGGCATTCTGGCCGTGACCGAGGTTTATGCACAAAATATGCCTCCAGCGCTGATGGAACAGGCGGTAGCAGCTGCAAAATCCATAGCAAACGAGTTGCAGTACGTGGGCGTGCTGTGCGTGGAATTTTTCGTGCTGCAAGACGGCAGCCTGGTGGTCAACGAGATCGCGCCGCGCCCGCACAACAGTGGCCACGCCAGCATGGACTGCTGCGATGTGTCGCAGTTTGAGCTGCAGGTGCGCACCCTCACCGGCCTGCCGCTGGTGCAGCCGCGCCAGCACAGCCCGGCCATCATGCTGAACCTGCTGGGCGACCTGTGGTTTGTGCGCTCCGAGCAAGCGGCCACGCCACCCTGGGCCGAGGTCTTGGCCCTGCCCGGCGCGCACCTGCATCTGTATGGCAAAGCCAGCGCCAGCAAGGGCCGCAAGATGGGCCATTTGACGTTCACCGGCCCCACGATCGATGCCGTGCGCGCCACCACCCTGCAAGCCGCCGCGCTGCTCGGCATCGAGGCGTTCTGATGCTGCTCGACGGCCATGATCCTGCCGCCATCCAGCAAGCCGCCCAGGCGCTGGCTGCGGGCGAGCTGCTGGGCCTGCCCACCGAGACGGTCTACGGGCTGGCGGCCGATGCATCCAGCGACGTGGCGGTGGCCAATATCTTCGCCGCCAAAGGCCGCCCCAGCGACCACCCGCTGATCGTGCACATCGCTGCGGGCCGGAATGGCGTGACCCATTTCGCATCCGAAGTGCCCGCCTTTGCCCAGGCGCTGATGACCGCCTTCTGGCCCGGCCCGCTGACGTTGATCCTGCCGCGCCGCCCCGGCGTGGGCGCAGCGGCGGCAGGCGGGCAGGACAGCATCGGCCTGCGCTGCCCGGCGCATCCGGTGGCCCAGGCGGTGCTGCAAGCCTGCGCGACCCTGGGCGTTGCGGGCTTGGCCGCACCCAGCGCCAACCAGTTTGGCCGCGTCAGCCCCACCACGGCAGCGCATGTGCAGTCGGAATTTGGGGATGGATTGCTCGTATTGGACGGCGGGCCTTGCACCATGGGCATCGAATCGACCATCGTGGACTGCACCCGGGGCGAACCCGTGCTGCTGCGCCCCGGCAGCATTGGCCGCGACCAGATCGAGCAGGCCTGCGGCCAGCCGCTGCGCGACAAAGACGACGTGGCCAACACCCCGCGCGCATCCGGCACGCTGGAGGCGCATTACGCGCCCACGGCCAAGGTGCGGCTGATGACCGCCGCCGCACTGCAAACCGCGCTGGACCTCTTGGGCACGGGCCTGGACGGCCAAGCCGTCACGATTGCCGTGTACGCCCGCCAGCCCCTGCGCAGCCGCTCGGCCCAGGTGATCTGCCGCCCCATGCCCACGGATGCCGCCGCCGCTGCCCAAGCCCTGTTTGCCGCGCTGCGCGACTTCGACACCCAGGGCGTGCGCCTGATCTGGGTAGAAACCCCGCCCGACACCCCCGAATGGGAAGGTGTGCGCGACCGTTTACAGCGCGCCTCGGTTGCGTAAACAGGGCTTACGGTTCTTTACCGGCCCGGGCCGAAATGCCTCGTTAAACTCAGCCATCGTATTTTTGGAGTTACCTATGTCCGTTTTTAGCTTGCGCCGCGCCATTCTGGGGCTGGCCTGCGCCTCGGCCGTTCTGTTGACCGCCTGCGGTTCCAGCACCACCGAGTCGGCCCTGACACCGAAACGCATCATTGCGTTTGGCGATGCCTTCAGCGTGGTCACACCCGGAGCCAGCTACACGGTCAACGACAGCGCCATCAACACCTGGCTGGGGCAAGTGGCCAGCAGCTACGGCATCACCGCAACCCCCGTGGCCAGCGGCGGCTATGTGTACGCGCAGGCCAATGCCCGCATCAAAACATCGCCCGACGCAGCCGGCAGCACCACCACCCAGACCGTGGCACAGCAGATCGACGCCTTCCTGGCCAGCGGTGTGGTCCTGGGCGACACCGACATCGTGACCATCAACGCCGGTATCAGCGACCTGGTGGTGGAGATGAATGCCGTGGCAGCGGGCAGCCAAAACTCGGACACGATGGTGGCCAACGCCATCCAGCACGGCAAGGACCTGGGCGCGCAGGTGCGCCGCCTGGTGGCTGCCGGTGGCAAGCACGTGGTGGTGGTGGGTACGTACAACCTGGGGGTCAGCCCCTGGGCGGCAACGCTCGGCCAGACCGGCCTGATGCAAACCGCCAGCGGCAAGTTCAACGATGCCATGCTGGTGTCTATCGTTGATCTGGGTGCCAACGTGCTCTACATCGACTCGGCCTACTACTTCAACCTGGTGTCTGGCACCGACCACAACAACTACGCTATTGCCAATGTCACCGGCTTGGCATGCAGCTCGGTGGATACGGGCGCGGGCATCGGCACCGGCACGGGACAGGTCAACTCCTCCAAGTGCACCCCCAGCACCATCAACCCGGCCATCACCGCCACGTCGTCCGGTGTGACCTACGACCAGTACCTGTTTGCCGATAACCTGTACTTCACGCCAATTGCGCAGCGCCTGTTTGGCCTGTACGCCTACGGACGTATCCACGTGCGCTGGTGACATAAGGCTCACCCCCAGAGGGTGATACCAGTGGCCTGGCCAAGCCAGTTCCACGGTATCTCTGGAACAAAAAAACCGACCTTAGGGTCGGTTTTTTTATGGGCGCGTGGGTGGCCTAGAAGCGGTAGCCTACGCCCAGGCACAGGGTCAGCGGGTCGAGCGTCACATCGATGGTCTGGCCGGTGGACAGCGAGCCTTTGGTCTTGAGGAAGGTTTTGACCACGGTGCCTTCGACGAACCAGCGCTCGTTCAGGGCCACCGTGGCACCGGCCTGGATGGACAGGGCCAGCTTGGAATCCAGCTTCAGCGTGGTCGGGTTGCTGGAGGTACCGCCGGTGATGGCCGTCAGGGTGGAGGTGCCGCGCTCCTTGTAGAACTTGGCATAGGTCAGGCCCGCGCCCACAAAGGGACGAAACTGCGCATTGGCCTCGCCAAACCGGTACTGGCCAAATACCGACATGGGCAGTGACCTGGTTTCGCCAATTTTGCCCACACCCTGGATGGCCCCGGCACCGGTCAGGTTGTGGGTGAAGGGCAAGGCCAGGGGCACATCCAGCGCCCAATTGTTGGTCAGCATGTAGCTGAGGCCGCCCGCAAGACGGGTGTCGCCGTCGGAGTCGATCTGCGTGCCCGGCAGGCTGGAGGCGGACAGGTTGCCGCTATCGACCTTGGGAGTGATGCCCATCAGGCCGCCACGCAGCATCCAGGTGCCTGCCGTTTGGGCGTGTGCTGCGCCTGCGGCCAGCAAGAGCGCACAGGCCATGCCAAGGGTGTTGGATTTCATCATGTGTCTTTATTCTTCAATGGCTTACAACCAGCCCACTTTGGCCATTTGCTCGGCAACGTAGCGGTCCAGCAGCTTGTAGCCTGCGGGCGTGGGGTGTACGGCATCGGCATAAAAGTAGGTACTGACATTCACACCGCTGAGGGTGTTGCTGACAGTGCAGACCAGGGACGTTGCTCCGGTGGATGGGCTGTACAGAATATTGGGATTGGCGACCGTGCTGGTGCAGGCCGGCTCGGTGACATTGGTGATGCCGTACTGCGCCGGGTTGTTGTACTGCGCAATGCCCTGGGTGTAGGCATCCACCACCAACAGGCCCGCCACACCCGCCAGGTCATTTTTCAAGGTGCCATTGAAGGTGGTGACCATGGCGCGCAGCAAGTCAGCCGCACCCGAGGCCTGGCCAAAAGGCGTGTATTCGATGCTGGGCACGTTGACCACCACCACGTATTTGGCCCCCTTGCCGGTCACCGACGCCTTGATCGCGGCCGCCAGCGCGGCGGCGTTCAGGGCCGAATGGGTGACCGCCGCAGTGGCGGCAGCGTTCACGGCGGCAGTTCCACCCGCGGCAACCGCATTTTGTTCAGCCGATGTCCAACCCGCCAACGCAGCCGCACCCACAGCACCCGCGCCCCCCGCAGCCGCTGCCGACACGGCATTGGCGTGCATGAAGATATCGTTCGCACCGGCCATGACGGTGACCAGTTCCTTGCCGGTGTAGTTGCCATGGGCCGCCAAGTGGGTGGTGAACTGGGTCACCAGTGGCACGGCCATCAAGCCGATATTGGTCTCGGGGGCGATGTACGGCTGCAATGCCGCGGCATTGGGGCCAAAGGGCAAGGTCACGCGCGAGCTGCCCTGGGCGTAGTTGGTGCAGTTCGCGTTGGTGGCCACCGGCACCAGGGGAATTTGGGGCACGTTGGACAACAAACCGGTTTGGACCGGGCAAGGCGCGGCCACATTGATCTGGCCCGCCAGCAGCTCGGTCCAGTTGACCGGGCCGGTGGTGGTGCCGTTGACCGTCCAGCGGCCACCGCCCACGGCGGCAATCGCCCCCACCTTGTAGGTCCCCACATCGCTGAGGCTGTCTCCAAAGGACACCAGCGAGGTGTAGGTGACCTTGTTGGAGGTGTCGCTACCGCCACCGCCGCAGGCAGCCAGGACCAGCGCGGCCGACACCGAGGCCACCAGCAAAGCCATTTTTGTGGGAATCCAATCCATTTCTCACTCCTGTTAAAAAAGAACGGTCGTTCGTTTGTGGCCGAAATGGTACGCGGGAATACCCGGAAGCCTCAACGGGTTACTACCGATGGGGCCGGGTATGTCACATCTGTTACTCCTTCACCGTCCACTCCACCAAGGCATCCAACGCCGGACGGGCGGCCGGGGCCAGGGGGTGGTTGACGATGCCCACCACCACGTAGCGCTGGCCGCTGCGCCCGGTGGCATAGCCCGCCACCGAGGCCACGTCGCGCAAGGTGCCGGTTTTAAGCTGGGCGTTGCCCATGGATTCGGGGGCCAGGCCGCGGTCGCGCATGCGCTGCGTGGTGCCGTCTTGTCCCGCGATGGACAGCGAATTGGCAAACACCGCCGCCTGCGGGTGCACGGCGGCACGGCGCAGCAACTGGCCCAGGGCGCTGGCGCTGGTGCGCTCGTCGCGGCTCAGGCCAGAGCCGTTTTCCAGCGTGGGCACGGGCACGTTGCTGCCGATGGCACGGGGCCACCAGGCGGCCACGGCGGCGCGGGAGGCGGCAAAGGTGCCAGGGCGGCCCGCCTGCAGGCCCAACGTCAGAAACATCTGCTGCGCCATCACGTTGTTGCTGAATTTGTTGACATCGGCAATCAGCTCGCCCAGCGGCAGCGAGGGTGCGTCCATCAGCCAGGCGGCGTCTCCTGGCGTGCGGCCATCGCGCACCACGCCAGTCAGCGTGCCGCCCAGCCCCAGGTACAGGGCCTGCAACACGCGTCGGGCGTAGCTGGCGGGGTCGGTGTAGGCCACCGGCCAGACGCGTTCGCCGCATTTGACCGGGTAGCTGCCGCCGAAATGCACCCGGTCCGGGTCGGCAAACTCGGCCTGCAGCGCGCCGCGCCAGTCGTTGCAGCTTTGGGCGCTGAGCGGCACCTGCGCGTCCATCTGCACATCGGCAATCGGCGGCTCGCTGCGGATGCGGGCAATGCCGCTGTCGGGCTCGGGGGTGAAAGTGAAGATCAGCGACTTGAAGTTGACCAGCAGGCCGTCGGGCGCAACGTTGTAGGGGCTGAGCACCTGGCCATCAAACTCCGCCGGGTCGCGGACTTCGGGCGCGAAGATGTGGTGGTCGAGCACGATGTCGCCGCGCACTTTTTGCACGCCGCGGGTTTGCAGGGCGGCAAAGGTGGCGGCAATGCGCTCCAGCACCAGCTTGGGGTCGCCGCCGCCCTGGATGTACAGGTTGCCGTAGAGCACGCCGTCTTTCAGCGGGCCATCGGCGTAGAAACGGGTTTTCCAGGTGTAGTCGGCCCCCAGCGTGTCGAGCGCGGCAAAGGTGGTGACCAGCTTCATGACCGAGGCCGGGTTCACCAGCGCGCCGGCCCGGTGGCTCAGGCGCGGCAGGCCCCCGCCATCGGCGCGCGCCACGTACAGGCTCACGGCATCTTGCGGCACCTTGGCCCGGGCCAGGGCGTTGGCGATGTCGGGCGGCAGGCGCTGGGCCAGCACGGCGGTGGCTAAGGTGGACAGGGCCCACAAAACGAGGGCGCCCAGGCTGCGCCAAAATCGGGGGAAGTGTGTGGAATATGTCATAGGTTGTCAGCTATAGAAATAGTAGCTGATTGCGCTTGATAATCCAGCGCTACCCCCCTTTTTCTTGTGTAAATCTGCCTCCATGAACTTGTTAGCCTTCGACACCAGCACCGACACCCTGTCCATCGCCGCCACCGATGGCGTGCAGGTGTGGCAGCACGCCGGGCCGGGCGGAGCGCAGGCCTCCAGCACGCTGATTCCGGCGATTCTGGGGCTGCTGGAACAAGCCGGGCTGCGGCTGGACCAGCTGCAGGCCATCGCCTTTGGCAGCGGCCCTGGCTCGTTCACCGGGCTGCGCACCGCCTGCTCGGTGGCGCAAGGGCTGGCCTTTGGGGCGAATGTGCCGGTGCTGCCCATCGACACCCTGATGGCCGTGGCCGAAGAAGCCCGACACCAGCACGGTGTGCAAAGCGTACAAGCCATGCTGGACGCGCGCATGGACGAGGTCTACACCGGCTTTTACCGCTACCAGGATGGCCAGTGGACGCAGCGCGACGACTTCCAACTGCTGCGCCCCGAGCATCTGCACTTGGAGGCCGGCTGGGCGCAGGCGGGCAATCCGTTCACCGTGTACGTTGGGCGCATTCCCGCATCGAGCGGCCTGCGCATCCCCGCCCTGCCCACCGCCACGGCCATGCTGCGCCTGGCCCCGGCCCTGCTGGCAGCGGGAGCCGCCGTGCCCGCCGACCAGGCGCTGCCGCGCTACATCCGCGACAAAGTAGCCCAGACCACCGACGAGCGCATGGCGGCCAAGGCCGCGCTGGCAGCCCAGCCATGAGCGCCCTGCTGGCCCCCGATGCGTCCGAGGTGCGCTTCGAGACGCTCACCCCGGACTGGCTGGATGCGGTGCTGCCGGTGGAGCTGGCGGCCTACGCCCACCCCTGGTCGCGCGCCAACTTCATTGATGCACTGGCGGCGGGCTACCAGGCGCAGATTCTGCTGGCCGACGACACCGTGCTGGGCTACTTCGTGGCCATGCAGGGCGTGGACGAGGTGCACCTGCTCAACATCACCGTCGCCCCCGCCTACCAGGGCCAGGGCTGGTCGCACCTGATGCTGGACGCGCTGGCCCTGTGGTCGCGCGGCCAAAAAGCCCAGTGGCTGTGGCTGGAAGCCCGCGTGGGCAACCACCGGGCGCTGCACGTCTACACCCGCTACGGCTTCAACCGCGTGGGCATGCGCAAAGACTACTACCCCAATGGGGCTGGCCAGCGCGAACACGCCATCGTCATGAGCATGCCCCTATGAGCCTGGACCTGGACCCCCGCCAGCGCGCCATGCTGGCCGAAATGAACAGCCCCGTGTGGTGGCCGCAGACGGAGCCAGAGCCAGTGGCCGTAGCAGCGCCGTCGCCTGCACCGCACAAGTCGGCCCCACAAAGCATTGCCCAGGTGCTGGAACGTACTCCTGAATTAATAGCTGCTCCCGCCCACTCCATCAGCGCTAGCGGCATAAAAAGCATTGAAAACACCGCCACACTGGACTGGCCCGCTGCCATCGCCAGCGTGTGGCTGAACGCCGCCCCCGGTGGCCCAGCAGACTGGCTGGTGCTGGGCGAAGCGCTGGGCATTGCCGACGACGCGGCCCGGCCCTTTGCTGTACCGGATGCGCCCGAAGCGCAACTGCTGGGCAATATGCTGCACGCGGTGGGCATCGCCCCGGCACACAAGCAAGGCGCACCCTCGGCCTGCATCACCAGCGTACAAAAACTGCGTTTGGATGCGAATGCCGACCCGGTAGCCGACAGCGCACCGCACCTGCGCCGCGCCGTGGCCCTGCTGCAGCCCAAGGTGATCCTGGCGCTGGGCCCGTTCGCCGCCCAGTTGCTGCTGCAAGACAACACCCCGCTGGGCCAGATGCGGGGCCGGGTGCACCGCTACCACGGCGTGCCAGTGGTGGTGAGCTACCACCCCGCCACCCTGCTGCGCAACCGCCCGGAAAAGGCCAAGGCCTGGGTGGATCTGTGCCTGGCCTTGGGTGCTTTGAACTAGCCGCGGGCCGGAATCGCCAGGCCCTTGACCACCGCAGGCCGCTCCACAAAAGCCGCCAGCACCCGCGCCACCTCGGGAAAGTCGGCAAAACCCACCAGATCTGCCGCGCCGTAAAAGCCCACCAGGTTGCGCACCCAGGGGAAGATGGCGATGTCGGCGATCGAGTAGGCATCGCCCATCACCCACGCCCGCCCCGCCAGCCGCTGGTTCAGCACGCCCAGCAGGCGTTGGGACTCGGCCACATAGCGGTCGCGCGGGCGCTTGTCTTCAAAGTCTTTGCCCGCAAACTTGTGGAAGAAGCCCAGCTGGCCAAACATCGGGCCGATGCCGCCCATCTGGAACATCACCCACTGGATGCACTCGTAGCGGCCTGCGGCATCTTGCGGGATGCACTGGCCGGTTTTCTCCGCCAGGTACAGCAGGATGGCACCGGATTCAAACAGCGCCAGCGGCTGGCCGCCGGGGCCGTTCGGGTCCAGGATGGCCGGGATCTTATTGTTGGGGTTGAGCGCCAGGAACGCGGGCGACATCTGGTCGTTGGTCTCGAAGCTGACCAGGTGCGGCTCATACGGCAGGCCAATTTCTTCCAGCAGGATGGACACCTTCACGCCGTTGGGCGTGGGCAGGGAATAGAGCTGCAGGCGCTCGGGATGCTGGGCGGGCCATTTTTGCTGGATCGGGTGGGTCATGGGAGTCCTTGAGGGGTAAAGAGCTGGGGCATTTTGACCGGAACCCGTAGTGAGTGCTGCTTACAAGCCGAATTGGCCGCTGGCGCTTATTCCACCAGCGTAGGCAGCTCTTAATTCAGGAGCATATCGCCATGCGCTTAGTTGGCCACCAGCACAGGCTGCTCGCGGTACAGCATAGGCATGGTGGTTTTCAGGTTGGCGATTTTGGGCAGGTCGTAGCGGGCGATGTAGAGCGCGTCGGGGTGCAGGGTGGCGTAGTTCTGGTGGTACTTCTCGGCGGGGTAAAAAGCCGTCAGCGCGCCGAGCTGGGTCACGATCTTGGCGGGGAACACCTGGGCGGCATTCAGCTCGGTGATGTAGCGCTCGGTCAGCAGCTTCTGGCCCGGCGTAGTGGTGAACACGGCCGAGCGGTACTGTGGGCCCACGTCGGGGTACTGGCGGTTGAGCTGGGTCGGGTCGTGGGCCACAGAGAAGTAGATTTGCAGCAGCTGCGCGTAACTCACGCGCTTGGGGTCAAAGCGCACCTGCACCGCCTCGGCATGGCCGGTACCGCCGCTGCTAACGGCCTCGTACTGGGCATCCTTCTGCTGGCCGCCCGCGTAGCCCGACACCGCCTCCAGCACGCCCTGGGTGTGCTGGAAAACCGCCTGGATGCCCCAGAAGCAGCCCCCGGCAAACACCACGGTTTCACTGGCCTGCGTACTGGGCGCAACCCCGGCCAGAGCCTGCTCGGAAGGGGCCGGAATAGGCACGGCCTTTTCGGCCACGGCACTGGGGCTGGCGTACAGCACCGCCACCAGCGCCGCAGCGGCCAGCGCCAACAAGTGGGTTTTGCGCAGGGCGAAGCGGGAGGCAGAGAAAGGGCTGGCTGGGCGTGGCATGGTGTGTCCTGGAGTGGATAGCACTTGGTCGGCGCGGCGGGGGTGAACCTTACATCGGCTTGTTCACAAACCCCACCACCAGCCCCTGGTCCGTCACGGTGATGCTGCCGGGCTGCAGGCCCATGGTGTCGGGCAGGGCCAGGTCTTGGGGCTTCAGCTGGTGCAGCACCACGTCTTGCAAAGCCTGTTCGGCCAGGGCCGGGCCGTAGGTGGTCAGCAGATCGACCACGGCGGGCTGCAGGCTGGGGAATTGCAGGTTTTGAAAGTGCAGCCCGACGGCGCGCACGGTGCGGTCGCTGGGCTCGTAGCGCAGGGCAAAGTCCACCGTGACGCTGCCGCTGTGGCTGCGCCGCAGGGCCGGGCCTGCAGCCTCCACGGCCATTTGCGCCGCCAGGCGGTTTTGCGCGGGCAGCAGGCTCAGGCGCGGGGCCTGCAGGTCCAGGTTCAGCACGCCAGGCACGGGGTAACGCAGGGGGAAGCGTTGGGCCACGGCCTGCTGCAACTGCGCGGCAGAGACGGTGTAGCCGGGCTGGGGCTGGGCGGCCAGCGCCGACAGGGATGTGCCAACCAGCACGGCATTCAGGAAAAGTCTACGTTGCATGGGGCGGCATTGTGCGCCCGGTTCAGACAGTGAAGATCGCGTTGCCGTAGGCATCCACCTCGTAGGTGGTGACTTCGAACTTTTGCAGTGTGTTCTGCCCAAACGCCATGGTGATGGGCACGTCGCCCGCGTCGCGGCCCCGGGCCATTACCACGCGGCCAATGCGCGGCGTGTTGTGGCGCGCGTCAAAGGTGTACCAGCGGTCGCCCAGAAACACCTCGAACCAGGCGCTGAAGTCCATCGGGTAGCGCACCGGTGGTATGCCGATGTCGCCCAGGTAGCCGGTGCAGTAGCGGGCCGGGATGTTCATGCAGCGGCACAGCGTGACGGCCAGGTGGGTGTAGTCGCGGCACACGCCCGTGCCCTCGCGCCAGCCCTCTACCGCGGTGCGGGTGGCGCGGGCAGCCATGTAGTCGAAGCGGATGTGGTTGTGCACGAAGTCGCAAATGGCCTGCACCCGCGCCCAGCCCAGCGGCGTGCTGCCAAATTGGTTCCAGGCGAATTGCAGCAGCTCGCTGTCGACCTCGCAGTAGCGGCTGGGCAGCAGGTACATCAGCGTGGAAGACGGCAGCACCGTGGGGTCGTGCTGCCAGGCACCCCAGTTCACCGCGTCGGGCAGGCCGGAGTCGCGCACGATGGCTTCGCTGCGAAAGCCCACCTGCGTTACGCCCGCGGGCGCGTTCACCCGGCTGCACAGGTTGCCAAAGGCATCAAAGTACTCTTCCACCGCCAGGCCCGGCAGCACCTCCACATACTGCGGTGCCAGCAGATCGCCGCGCCGCGAGGGGTGCACGTGCAGCAGGTGGATGAGCGCCATCGGGGAAGCGATGGCGAGCTCGATGTCGAAACCGATTTTGATGTACATGGGGAGCCCGGTCAGAAGTCAGAGGGAAGATGGATTGCAGCTTCGAAACATTCAAAGCCATACCACCCACTGTGCCGGGATGCGCTACCCCAAAGTAGCGGCCGGGGGCCCGTAGCCATGTCAGAGAGTAACCGCTACCGTGCCGGACAACGCCTACGCAAGTTGCAAGCCATGCCTGCGGGCCCGGTGCGCCCGATTTCCACAAAAACAGCCGCCAGCGCTTACGGCACTAGCGCTGGCAGCTATTCATTTTGAAGCAACGAGATCGCCTGCAGACCGCGCAAGCGCTGGTGCGCCGGGTTGTCGGCATCGGCGGGCAGCTGCTGCTTGGCCTGCAAATAGCGGTGGGTGAACACATCCAGGTAGGCCTCCAGCGCCTGCGCGGCCAGCGGCTCGTCGGCCAGCTCCAGGCACAGGGCGGCCACCTCGGAGGTGCAAAAGTGGTCGTCGCGCCGCGACCGGCGCAACTTGTACTGCGAAATGCGGTCGGCCTGCAGGCTCAGCACCGGTAGCCGGTCGAGGTACGGGCTTTTGCGGAACATCTTGCGCGCCTCGGGCCAGGTGGCGTCCAGCAGCACAAACAGCGGGCGCTTGCCCTCGGCAGGGGCCACGGACGGCAACAGCGCCGTCACCACCCGCTCGGGGGCCACAAACTCGCCGGGAAACACCAGGTACGGCTGCCACTGCGGGTCGGCCAGCAGCGCCAGCAGGTCCGGGTCCACCACGGTGCGGGCCCAGCCAAAGGCCCAGGTATCGGCCACCACGTCGGCAATCAGCCAGCCGGTATTGCTGGGCTTGAGCGGCTCGATGTCGGCCATCAGCAGGCACATTCCGGCCTGGCTTGGATGCCTGGGCAGCACCGGGCGCAGCGCGCACATGCAGTGGCTGGGTGCCAGGCGGCAGCCGGTACAGCGCTCCACCTTGGAGCCGCCCCGGGCCAAAAAAGGCTTGGCGCTGCGCGCGAGCCGGGCGGTGCGCAGGCGGGAGACCGCGTGGGGGGCGTGGGGTGGGGTGGGAGATGTGGCGTGGGGCATGGGGGTATTGTCCCTGCGGCGATTCGTCGCTCTATTCACCGCATCTTATGCGGCGAATAACCCGCAGAATCACCGCATGCTGAAAGAAAAAACGCCCCGCCACCGTAGCTACATCTGGCAGCGCCCCGACTGGCCGCAGTGGCGGTTTGACAGTGCGGCGCTGGCTGGGCCGCTGGCCGAGGTGCACCGCGCCCAGGGCCACCTGGCAGGGCGCATGGCCGCGCTGGGGCTGGCGCAGCGCGACCAGGCCAACCTGCAAACCCTGGCCCAAGAGGTCACCACCACCAGCGCCATCGAGGGCGAGCTGCTGGATTTGGATGCCGTGCGCTCGTCCATCGCCCGGCGGCTGGGCGTGGACATCGGTGATAAACATGACGATTTGGCCCCCGCCGACCGCCATGTGGATGGCGTGGTGGACATGGTGCTGGATGCCACCCAGCAGTATGCGCAGCCCCTGACCGCGGAGCGCCTGTGGGGCTGGCACGCGGCGCTTTTTCCCACCGGCTACAGCGGCCGGGTGCGCATACAGGTGGGCACCTGGCGCAACGACGCGGCCGGGCCGATGCAGGTGGTGTCCGGCCCCATCGACACGCTGGGTAGGGAGAAAGTGCATTACCAGGCCCCACCCGCCACCACGCTACCCGCAGAAACCGCCGCCTTTTTGCAATGGTTCCATGCCGCACCAAAGGGCGATGCCCTGCTCCACGCCGGGCTGGCCCACCTGTGGCTGGTCACGCTGCACCCGTTTGACGACGGCAATGGCCGCATCAGCCGCGCCGTGGGCGACATGGCCCTGGCCCGAGCCGAAGGCAGCCACCACCGCTTCTACAGCCTCAGCGCCCAGATCCAGCGCGAACGCAAAACCTACTACGACCAACTGGAAACCACCCAAAGCGGCGCGCTGGACGTAACCCCGTGGCTCGCCTGGTTCCTGGCCTGCCTGCTGCGCGCCGTGCAGGGCGCGGACGGCTTGCTGGCAGGCGTGCTGGAGAAAGCCCAGTTTTGGCAGCGCTGGGCGGGCACGCCGATGAACGCGCGGCAAACCCTGGTACTGAACCACGTGCTGGACGGTATGGACGGCAAGCTCACCAACGCCAAATGGGCCGCCATCGGCAAATGCTCGGCGGATACGGCGCTGCGGGATATCAACGATTTGGTGGCGCGGGGGGTGCTGCGCAGGCTGGAGGGGGGTGGGCGGAGTGTGGGGTATAGGTTATGCAAATAGCGCTGCAGCCTATATGCAGTCGGCGAAGACTGCTATCGCTTTAGCAGTCTGTGTCCACTGTATCCATCCAAAGCTCAAGAAAATATCCCGCTGGCGGCCCGAGTGCCTATCACGGACAGCGCACGCTACCCGGCATGCATCATCTGGTAGACAAAGATCACCACTCCGGCGAAAAACGTGGTGCCGACGACAAACCCGATAGCAATAAAAATAGTTTTTTTCATCACGCCATGCCCATGGGAAATTGGCTCCGTAAGAGCCGTCCTTTAACGAATCAATAGATTTTCGCTTCTTCTACAAGCGCGCTTGCATGTTGCACTACTTTTGCGCCGCACATCCATCCGCGCTGGGCGGGCACGCCGATGAACGCCCGGCAAACCCTGGTCGGGCCGAGATGGGCAAATGCTCGGCGGATCCGGCGCTAAGGGATATCAATGGTTTGGTGGAGCGGGGGGTGCTGCGCAGGCTGGAGGGGGGTGGGCGAAACACGGGATATGCGCTACAAGTCCACCAGGCCGCTAGCGTAGGTGGAATCTGCACAGCCAGCTATTAAATCCATAGTATTTCACCTTGGGCAGACGGAACAGGGCGGGTGTTGCCAGCCAGCCCAATCCCCCACAACTCTCTCTGCCACGCGTTCTGACCACAATACCGCCCACCCCTAACTTTCATGGACCCGGGTGCAGAGCACCCCGAGCCATGAAAGTTGTTTCACATTAACCAACAAGGAGCAACGATGGGAACCATGGTGAATTTCGCACGGCCCGATGGCACAAGCGTGCAGGGCTATCTGGCCGAGCCAGCCGCCAGCAATGCCCCGGCCATTGTGGTCATCCAGGAATGGTGGGGCCTGAACGACCAGATCAAGGGCGTGGCAGACCGCCTGGCCGCTGCAGGCTACCAGGCCCTGGTGCCCGACCTGTACCGCGGCAAAGCCACGGTGGAGCAGGAAGAAGCCCACCACCTCATGACCGGCCTGGACTTTGGCGACGCCGCCAGCCAGGACATCCGCGGTGCGCTGCAGTTCCTCAAACCCCGCGCACCCAAGGTGGGCCTCACCGGCTTCTGCATGGGCGGCGCACTCACCCTGCTGGCCGCCCAGGCGCCCGAGCTGGACGCCGCCGTGGTCTGGTACGGCTGCCCGCCGCTGGAATACATCGACGCCAGCAAAATCAAGATCCCCCTGCAAGGCCACTGGGCCACGCAGGACGAGTTCTTCAAGATCGACACCGTGGCCGCGCTGGAAGAAAAGCTCCAGGCCGCAGGCGTGGGCTTCGAGTTCCACCGCTACCTGGCCCACCACGCGTTTGCCAATGAAGAAGCCGTCGGCCCCGGCCGCATTGCGGCCACGCAGTACGACCCGGTGTGGGCGCAGCAGGCCTGGGACCGGGCGCTGCGGTTTTTTGGCAAGCATTTGGGGTGATGCCGTTTACTTGCCAGATAGGCTGCTGGCGCAGGCAAAGCTTGCGCCAAATGCTCTTATATCAATAGCAATAATGCCTTGCTGAGGATGTTGGGCGATGATTAGCAAATCGCTCGGCGGATACGACACTACGGGACATTAATAGTCTGTTGGCACATGGGGAACCGATGCGACACTGCTATCAGGTTCAGATATGTTCCCAAGCGAGCCACACCTAGCATCAAAGTGCAGACGTACGGTACCTTTGGGACCACCATCTTTTTGCTTGGCAACTATGAGTTCAACAACATCCGGACTAACCGTATATCGTAGATCGTAGTTCGAATGGCGATACAACATAAATACCGCATCCGCAAAGCGATCGACGTCACCAAGATCGCTCAGTATTGGGCGTTTGTCCATTCGCGTTAATGAAGTGCGCGATAAATCTGAGATAAGCAAAACTGGACAACGGATTTCGCGAGCTAAAGCCTTCAATTTTCGACAGATACCTGCAGGATCACTATCTCCGCCATTTTGTGGTTCTATATGCTGCAAAGAATCGATGACGACCAAACCTAACGTACCGTGCATATTTAATCGCCGTCGAGATTCCCGTTGAATGTCATCAATCGTCAAATCATTCGAGTCATGAAGCGCAAGCGGGGCGGTGCGCAGTTTTTCGACGGCCTTTACATAAGCTGGCCACTCTTCATCATTCAATCCAGCTACCCGAAGCCTCGATGCAGGTATTCTGCTGAGCACGCCTAATATCCGATTAGTAGTTTTTTCCGCAATCTCATTCGGTGAAAAAAGTAAAACTGGCAGGCCCTCGTGACAAGCGACATGCGCAACAACACTAATGGCAAACGCTGTTTTACCGCTATCTACACCGCCTGCAGCTAATACCAAGGTCCCTGATTGAAGGCCTGCAGTCATAAGGTCAAGGTCAGCAAGGCCTGTAGGTATTCCAGTAACAAACGTCGGTCCGTCACCGGATAGCGCCATAACTTTGTCCAATACTTTTACAAGCAAATCCTCAATATCTTGGCTCTGTCCACCCTGTTGATCTGCTTGGCGTGACGGTGGCGCCGTATCTGTGAGTTCAAAAACTTTCAATACTTGGGCCACGATATGGGACAACCCTTTAGATGTCGGCACGGCCAATTTATCAGCAAGTGGTGGTGAAAATTTCACAACATCGGCGCGGGAGACGTTATGCCAAACTGGCAAGATGACCTTTTCCGTACCATCCTCACGAGCGACTAAGCCATCTAATTCTTTTTGGGGCCATTCCTTGCTAAGAAAGTGAGGACTCAGAACTACCAAACCATATTTGGATTTAGATAGTCCTCTGTCAATAGATCGCCGCAAGCTGTCACCAAGTTTTATTTCGGTCTCATCAATCCAAACGCGTAGTCCGTGCTGCCGCAGTCGCTCTGCCAGCGGACGTGCGATTTCATCCTTGTCTTCGCTAGCGTGACTGATAAATATGTCAAATTCCATTTTTATATTTCCTGCTCAGAAAACTCGATCTCATGAAAATTATGAGGTCGCAGAGCATTCCTCTAGCGCTCCTTACGGCATTGTGATGTCATTTCAACTATCTCCCTCCACGCAGCATCTCCTGTCACCAGCCTTGGCTTAGCCCGCGCCGAATCGCATCTAGCTGCAATTTCGTTACATGCTGCCCGACGAGCTCTCATAGAACACGTTCAACATCCCCATCAGCCTCATCTCGGTCAAATTGCCCAACCTAACCGCACACACCGCCCAACCCCAACCGACCATGGTACGCACCGGCAACCCACCCGCAGCACGGTGGCGGTAGTGCCCCTTCAATCGTCGTAATGCCCCCGGCAAGCCACCACGTCCAAATCCGCATCGTCCACCGCATACACCAACCGATGCGTCTCATCAATCCGCCGAGACCAGTACCCCGCCAAGTTGCCCATCAGCGGCTCGGGCTTGCCGATACCGGCAAAGGGCTCGCGGGCTGCGGCTTCGATCAGGGTGTTGATGCGCTTCAAGGTTTTCTTGTCTTGGCCTTGCCAATAGGTGTAGTCGGCCCAGGCCGCCGGGGTGAATCGGATGGAGCGCGCCACGCGTTCACTCCTTCACCAATGCACGGCGCACGGCCTTGCCCGCTTTGTGCTGGGCGATGGACTTGGCCAGGTGGGCGGCGTTCGCCGGGGTGGATAGCAGGTGCATGGTTTCCATGATGCTTTGGTAGTGGTCTAGCGACATGACCACTGCGTCCGCACCGTCGCGGCGGCTGATGACGGTGACATCGGCGTCGTCGCTCACGGTGTCTAGCACCGATTTCAGCGAGCTGCGGGCTTCCGAGTAGGTGATGATGCGCATGGTGGAGTCCTTCAACTTGTACAAAAACTGGTGCAAGTATAAGTCTTTCACTCGCTCCAGTCTGCTAAATTGCCCCGCATGCCCCCCACCCTGGCCGACCGCCTCCTGGCCCACACCGACCGCTTCCTCCGCGTCGCCCTGAGCCAGTACGTCACCAACGGCCTCAGCGTGACCCTGGGCCTGGTGGTGATCATGCTGCTGGTGTTCGAATCCGCCGGGCTGGCGGGGGCGTCGAGTGCGGCGCTGGGGGTGATGGTGACCAGCATGCCGGACGTGCCTGCGCCTCGGCGGCGCAAGTTCATGCAGATGCTGCCTGCGCCGCTGCTGGGGATACCGCTGTTCATGCTGGTGCAGCTGGTGCGGGCCGATGCGCTGCTGTTGGGCGTGGTGATTGTGGCGGGTACGTTTTTGGCGGTGATGGTGATGGCCTGGGGCAAGCGCGGCGGGCCGATCACGTTTGCGCTGCTGTTTTCCATGCTGTTCTCGATGGCGGCACCGCCCCCGGCATCGCTGGAAATGATTGCCGAGCACGGCGGCTGGTTTGCGCTGGGGGCGGGGCTGTACCTGCTGTGGGGCGTGCTGACCACCCACTGGCTGAACAACCGCTTTCGCACCCAGATGCTGGCCGAGTGCCTGCACAGTTTTGCGCAGATCTTGCGCACCCAGGCGCAGCGCTTTGCGCCGCATGCCGATCCACAAGCCCAGTCCCACGTGCTGCTGGCCAAGATGCTGGAGCAGCAGGCCACGTTTGCCGACACCCTGCAGACCACCCGCGACGTGGTGCTGGAATCGCCCACCACCCCGGCGCGCACCCGGCTGGCGGCCATGCTGCTGGGCCTGCTGGAGGCGCGCGACCACCAACTGGCCTGCGACCTGGACCTGGACACTCTCCTGCAGCACCCCGGCAGCAGCGCCACCCTGCCCGCGCTGCAGCACGTGCTCAACACCACCGCCCAGCAGCTGGAGGCGCTGAGCCTGTCGCTGCTGCTGGGGCGCGGCATGCAGGCGATTGCGCCCATTGCCAACCTGCGCGCCGCCCTGGCCGGGGTGCTGCCGCTGCGGCCCGAAGCCCAGCCCCTGCCCGAGCCGCTGGCTGTGGGCACACCCGATGCCAGCGCGTTGCTGCACAACATGGCCGACCGCATTGGCCACATCAACGACGAGGCCGTGCACCTGGCCGCGCTGGCGCGGGGCGATGCCAGCCCGGAGCTGGCGGCGGTGCGCACGCAGTGGCAGCTGTTTGTGAGCCCCACGCGCTGGGCCTGGGCACCGCTGCTAGGCCAACTGGGCTGGCGCGCCCCCACCCTGCGCTATGCGCTGCGGGCCACGCTGGCCATGGCGGCGGGCTACCTGGTGTCGCTGCACCTGCCCTGGGCGGCGCACAAGTACTGGATATTGACCACCATCGTGGTGGTGATGCGCGGCAACCTGGCTCAGACGCTGCAGCGGCGCGATGCGCGGGTGGCGGGCACGCTGCTGGGCTGTGTGCTGGTGATGGCGCTGCTGGCCACCCACCCCGGCGCGCGCACGCTGTTTTTGGTGATTGCGCTGAGCATGGGGCTGGCCCATGCGTTTGCGCTGCGCCGCTACCTGTTTACCTGCATCTTTGCCACGCTGGCCGGGCTGCTGCAGGCCCACCTGCTGCTGGTGGGCGTGGCCCCCACGTTTGCCATCTTCGAGCGGCTGGGCGACACGCTGCTGGGCGCGGCCCTGGCCTGGTTGTTCAGCTACGTGCTGCCCGCCTGGGAGCGCAGCCAATTGCCCGGCCTGGTGCGGCGCAGCCTGCAGGCGCAGTTGCAGCACGCCAAGCTGGCTTTGGCCCTGGGCGAACCGGCACAGGCATCCGACCTGCCCTGGCGGCTGGCGCGGCGCGAGGCCTACGACAGCCTGTCGGCCCTGACCCTGGCCACCCAGCGCAGCCTGGCCGAGCCCGACGGGGTGCGCCCGCCGCTGGCTCCTTTAGAGGCGGTGCAGGCGCGCAGCTACCAGTTGCTGGCGCAGCTGACGGCCATCAAGTCGCTGCTGTTGCTGCGCCGCAGCCAGCTCGACATGGCCGTGGCCACCCCGGCGCTGCAAGAGGCGGCAAGGCAAATCACCGTAGAGCTGGCCCCCGTGCCCAAAAAAGAAACCGCCCCGGCCTGGCAGGAAATGAAGGCGGATGAAGAGGCCCCCTCTGCCGCCGCCCAGCCCTTCCAGCCCCGGCCCGACCCCACGGCGGTAGACGACCTCACCCCCTGGCTGCTGCGGCGGCTAACCCTGGCCACGGCCATGGCGCGCGAGTTGCAGCAGGCCGCCAGCCTGGCCCAGCAGCGCAAGGCACAAGCCTGACGCTATTGAATCAGTAGCTACCTGCGCTGGTTCTACCTGCACAAACGGCATATTTCTTATAAATTCACCATGACCCAACCCTCCAGCACCCTGCGCCAGATTCCCCGTGGCATTTGGGTGCTGGGGTTCGTGAGCCTGCTGATGGACATCTCGTCGGAGATGGTGCACAGCCTGCTGCCGCTGTTCATGGTGACCACGCTGGGGGCCAGCGCCTTGGTGGTGGGTGTGGTCGAGGGGCTGGCCGAGGCCACGGCGCTGATCGTCAAGGTGTTTTCCGGCACGCTCAGCGACTACCTGGGCCGCCGCAAGGGCCTGGCGCTGCTGGGCTACGGCCTGGGCGCGCTGACCAAGCCGCTGTTTGCCATTGCGCCCGGCATGGGCATGGTGCTCACCGCCCGGCTGCTGGACCGGGTGGGCAAGGGCATCCGCGGCGCGCCCCGCGATGCGCTGGTGGCCGACATCGCGCCCGCCCACCTGCGCGGGGCCGCCTTTGGCCTGCGCCAGTCGCTGGACACGGTGGGCGCATTTACCGGGCCGCTGCTGGCGGTGGGGCTGATGCTGCTGTGGGCCAACGACTTCCGGGCGGTGTTCTGGGTGGCCGTGGTGCCGGGCCTGCTGGCGGTGGTGCTGCTGTTTTTCGGCCTGCACGTGCCGCCCGCGCAGGCAGGAGCCCAGCGCAGCAACCCCATCACCCGGCAGAACCTGCGCAGCCTGGGCCCGGCCTACTGGTGGGTGGTGGGCCTGGGCGCGGTGTTCACGCTGGCGCGCTTCAGCGAGGCGTTTCTGGTGCTGCGGGCGCAGCAGGGCGGCATGCCCCTGGCCCTGGTGCCGCTGGTGATGGTGGCGATGAACATCGTCTACGCCGCATCGGCCTACCCGTTTGGCAAGCTGTCGGACCGCATGGGCCACACACAACTGCTGGCCCTGGGCCTGGTGGTGCTGATCGCCGCCGACCTGGTGCTGGCCTATAGCAGCCACTGGGGCGTGGTGCTGGCCGGGGTGGCCCTGTGGGGCGTGCACATGGGCATCACCCAGGGCCTGCTGGCCACCATGGTGGCCGCCACCGCCCCGCCCGCGCTGCGCGGCACGGCCTACGGCTTCTTCAACCTGGCCAGCGGCCTGGCCCTGCTGCTGGCCAGCGTGCTGGCCGGCCTGCTGTGGGACCGGCTGGGTGCGTCGGCCACCTTCTACGCCGGGGCGGGCTTGTGTGGGCTGGCGCTGCTGGTGCTGGCCTGGCGGCCTTTAAAATCGCGCCCCCCTTCCCCCTGATTGCCCGCTTTGACCACCAGCACCGACCTGCCCGAAGACACCCCCAAAATCCAGGAACCCCGCCTGTGGACCGGCGACGGCTGGACGGCCCGGGTCATCAAGAACGAAGACGACGACGGCTGGGCGGTGGCGATGGTGAAAGACGGCGAGCCCGAGCCCGCGCTGGTGGGCCCCTGGACCATGGGCCGCGACAAGAAAAACCCCAAGCCGCTGGACCACAACGCCTTCAGCACCCTGGTCAAAACCGCCAACGAATTCGTGCGCCGCCACGAGCAGCAACTGCACGCCACCCTGCACCAGAGCATCACCGTCACAGCAGAGGCAGGCCGCGTCACCGTCAACCTGGACATCGTGCCCGACGAAGACAACCCCTACGCCATGCTGAGCGCCCAAGACGACGGCGGCGAGACCCTGGCCGAGGTCAAGGTGGCTGCAGGCTTCAAACTGAACCGCAGCACGGCGGTGGCCTGGGCGGATGGCGGGTTTGCGAAGCCGCGGTAGCTTGGGTAGCCCAGTGGGGTCAGATCACAATTGCGCGCCCCATGGTGGCGGGGCAAGAACGTCAATGGCCCGCATTTGTGCTGACCCCTCTGGGCGGTTCTCCGTGACGGGCCGCAGACCAACACCCCGCGCCCCCATTCCGCCCCGCCATGCCGGTGACACCCAGCACGCTTCTGGGATGCCCAACCGCCCAGAGGGGTCAGCAACTGTCTTAAAAATCAAGATTTTTCTGCCCTAAAAACATGAAATGCGTCGTTAAAAGGGACGCTGTCACGCACCATGGCATTGAGGATAGTCAGCAGCTTTCGCATGCATGCCGTGAGGGCGAGCTTTT
>CAUPPH010000010.1:0-167444 GCA_963513125.1 uncultured Albidiferax sp. | reverse complement strand
GGGCAATGGCCAGAATGTCCAGGAGTTCATGGCGCTGCGTGCGCTCTACGCGGGGGTCGGGTATCGCGTCCAAATAGCTCATCAGACTTGGACTGGGGCGGTCAATCATTCAGGTTGTCACTACGGGCTTTTTGAGGGCTTCATAGTTTGCCTGCGATTCAGATGCCATCCCAGAAGGTGGGACGCTCAGAATTTAGATGCGATTGCCCTGCGCTGACCCCACCAGCATAAGCGGCCGATTTTTTATAAGCCTTGGGTTTGATCTGGCGCAAGCTTTGCCACCGCAGAGTCTTGAAAATGCAGCGCTCTGGCCCATCTGTCACTGCATTGGAGATCCACATGCGACAAGACAAACTCACTACCAAATTCCAGGAAGCCCTGGGCGACGCACAAACCCTGGCACTGGGTGCCGACCACGGCTATATCGAACCCGCCCACGTGCTGGCGGCCATGCTGCGGCAAGACGACGGCCCGCAGGCGCTGCTGCAGCGGGCGGGCATGAACGTACCCAGTCTGCTGGGCGTGGCCGAGGCGGCTTTGAAGAAGTTGCCCACGGTGCACGGGCAAGACCAGGTGCAGCCCAGCCGCGACTTCGTCAGCCTGCTGCAGGGGGCCGAGAAAGAAGCCATCAAACGCGGCGACCAGTTCGTCTCGGGCGAGTTGTTTTTGCTGGCGCTGACCGACAGCAAGTCCGATTTTGCCCAGCAGGTGCGGGCTGCGGGCCTGACCCGCAAGTCGCTGGAAGCCGCGATCGACGCGGTGCGCGGCGGCCAGAACGTGGACAGCGCCGATGCCGAAGGCCAGCGCGAATCCCTCAAAAAATACTGCCTGGACCTGACCGAGCGCGCCCGCATGGGCAAGCTGGACCCGGTGATTGGCCGCGACGACGAAATCCGCCGCGCCATCCAGGTGCTGCAGCGCCGCACCAAGAACAACCCGGTGCTGATCGGCGAGCCCGGCGTGGGCAAGACCGCCATCGTCGAAGGCCTGGCCCAGCGCATCGTGGCGGGCGAGGTGCCTGAATCGCTCAAAGGCAAGCGCGTACTCTCGCTGGACATGGCGGCCCTGCTGGCCGGGGCCAAGTTCCGCGGCGAATTCGAAGAGCGCCTGAAAACCGTGCTGAAAGAGCTGGCCAAGGACGAAGGCCAGACCATCGTCTTCATCGACGAGCTGCACACCATGGTGGGCGCGGGCAAGGCCGAGGGCGCGATGGACGCAGGCAACATGCTCAAACCGGCCTTGGCGCGCGGCGAGCTGCACTGCGTGGGTGCCACCACGCTGGACGAGTACCGCAAGTACATCGAAAAAGACGCAGCCCTGGAGCGGCGCTTCCAGAAGATTCTGGTGGGCGAGCCCACGGTAGAGGCCACTATCGCCATCCTGCGCGGCCTGCAAGAAAAATACGAAGTGCACCATGGCGTGCAGATCACCGACCCGGCCATCGTGGCCGCGGCCGAGCTCAGCCACCGCTACATCACCGACCGGTTCTTGCCCGACAAGGCGATTGACCTGATCGACGAGGCCGCGGCCAAGATCAAGATCGAGATGGATTCCAAGCCCGAGGTGATGGACAAGCTCGACCGCCGCCTGATCCAGCTGCAGATCGAGCGCGAAGCCGTGAAGCGCGAGAAAGACGAGTCCTCGCAAAAGCGCCTGGGCCTGATCCAGGAAGAGATCGTCCGGCTGCAAAAGGAAATCGCCGACTTTGATGAAATCTGGCAGTCCGAAAAAGCCCAGGCCCAGGGCAGCGCGCAGGTGATGGAAGCGATTGAGAAAATGCGCTTCCAGATCGAGGAACTCAAGCGCAAGGGCGACTTCAACAAGGTCGCCGAGCTGCAATACGGCAAGCTGCCCGAGCTGGAAAAGCAGCTCAAGGAAACGCAGGCCAAGGAGTCGGTAAAAGGCACTGCCAGCGCCCCACGCCTGCTGCGCACCCAGGTGGGCGCGGAAGAAATCGCCGAAGTGGTGGCCCGCGCCACCGGCATTCCGGTGAGCAAACTGATGCAGGGCGAGCGCGACAAGCTGCTGCAGATGGAGGTCAAGCTGCACGACCGCGTGGTGGGCCAGGACGAGGCGATTACCGCCGTGGCCAACGCCATCCGCCGCTCGCGCGCAGGCCTGTCCGACCCGAACCGGCCCACCGGCTCCTTCTTGTTTCTGGGCCCCACGGGCGTGGGCAAGACCGAGCTGTGCAGGGCGCTGGCGGGCTTTATGTTCGACTCGGAAGACCACCTCATCCGTATCGACATGAGCGAGTTCATGGAGAAGCATTCGGTGGCCCGGCTGATCGGCGCGCCACCCGGCTACGTGGGCTACGAGGAGGGCGGCTACCTCACCGAAGCCGTGCGCCGCAAGCCCTACAGCGTGCTGCTGCTCGACGAGGTGGAAAAAGCCCACCCGGATGTCTTCAACGTGCTGCTGCAGGTGCTGGACGATGGCCGCCTGACCGACGGCCAGGGCCGCACCGTGGACTTCAAGAACACCGTGATCGTGATGACCAGCAACATCGGCTCGCCCATCATCCAGACCATGGTGGGCCGCGACTACGAGGACATCAAGGACGCGGTGCAGGACGAGCTGAAGAACTACTTCCGCCCCGAGTTTCTGAACCGCATCGACGAGACCGTGGTGTTCCACGCGCTGGACGCGAAAAACATCGAGGCTATCGCCGCCATCCAGATCAAGGTGCTGCAAGCCCGCCTGGCCAAGATGGACCTGGCGCTGGAGGTGTCGCCCGCGGCCATCGCCGAGCTGGCCAAGGTTGGCTTCGACCCGGTGTTTGGCGCACGGCCCCTGAAGCGCGCCATCCAGCAGCGCATCGAGAACCCGCTGTCCAAGCTGCTGCTGGAAGGCAAGTTCCTGCCCAAGGATGTGATCCCGGTGGACGTGGACCCGATCCAGGCGCCGGGGCAGTTCAGTTTCGGGCGAGGGTGAACGTGGCGGTGAGGTTCAGTGCTAGGATGACCTAATGACCACCGCCGCCATAGAACAATCTCTGTTGCGTCTGCCCAAATCGGAGCGTGCGCACCTGGCACAGCTGCTGCTTGACAGCCTGGACGAGCCATCGGATGCCGAAATCCAAGGCCTTTGGCTGGATGAGGCGAAGCGGCGTGCTGCAGAGCTTGATGGCGGTACGGTGCGGTTGGTCAGCAGCGAAGAGCTGGACCGGCAAGTGCAAGCGCTCTTCAAGTGAACTATGGGCTTCACCCCGAAGCGGCGCGAGAGCACAAGCAGCAAGTCGCCTTTTACGAGGACGCAGAGCCAGGCTTGGGTCGCCGTTACCACGCTGAATTTTTAGCGGCGGTGCAGCGGGCTTGCGCCGCGCCGCAGCAGGCACGGGTGGTGCTTGCGCCAGATGTCCGACGGATCCCGCTCAAGGTGTTCCACTTTCAGCTCATTTACCGTGCGGTGGAGGGCAGCATCCAGGTGCTGGCCGTGGCCCACTACCGTCGGCAGCCTGCGTATTGGGCAGGGCGCTTGGACCCCTCGCACTGAGTACGTGGCTTTATCAGGCATGCAAAAGGGGCTGGGAATCACTTCCCAGCCCCTTTTTTGTCCGCCGCAGCGGTTTACTTGACCTTTTTGGCCTGGGCGGTAGACCACTTGCCGGCGAAGGCTTGTAGGTCGCTCAGGCGCTTGAGCAGGTCGGCACCGCTGGGGGTGACGCTGTAGCCTTCGGAGCCGTGGGTCAGCAGGTCGGCTTCGCGCAGCTCTTTGAGGCGGGTATTCAGGGTGTTGGGGGTGACACCGCCCACGCTGTCTTGCAGCAGGCGGAAGGTCTGGGCGTGGCCGTCGCGCAGGGCCCACAGCACGCGGATAGCGTAGCGGGATTCCAGCAGGGCCAGCAGTTGGTGGACGGCGACGTTTTCTTTGGAACTCATGGTGTGTTCTCCTCGGTGTATTGGTTGGGGCCGTGCAGGACGCTTACACGCCAATGCAGTGGACCAACTATACCGCAAAAATCAAAACTGCTACTAGTTTAATAGCATTGTATGCATGATGTGTCTGCGCCGTAACTGAATTACGCCCGGTATATTTTTTGCAGCAAGCGAATCAGCGTTTTACGCTCGGTGGTGGTCAGGCTGGAGGTGGCTTCGATTTCCAGCTGTTCCACGGCGCTTTCGGCCTCGGACACCAGGGCTTCGCCTTCGGGCGTGAGGTGCAGGCCCAGGGCGCGGCCATCCACGGGGTGGGGCTGGCGCTCGATCAGGCCGCGCTTTTCCAGGGTGTTGACCATGCCCACCACATTGGGCGGCAGCAGGCTGAGGGTGGTGGCGAGCTGGCGCGAGGTGATGCCGGGGTTGTGGGTGATCAGCGACAGGATGGAGAAGTCCACCGTGCGCAGGTCGTACACCGCCATGCGCTTGAAAAAGATATCCAGGATGACCAGGTAGGCCCGGCGGGCGTTGTAGCCCACCAGGCCCTCCAGCATGGAGCTGTCTACGGTGCTGGCGAACTTGGGGGGGCTGGTGACGGTCATAACGCTATTTTGCCAGCCGTCACAGCCCCTCCTGGCGCACACCTATTGACAGCTGAAGCTGGCTGCGCTTTCCACATCGCCGCTGCCTTTATAGCGCGCTACCTTGGGGTAGACGCACAGGGGGCGGGTGCGGGTGGGCGACCAGGACGCAGGCAGTTCGGCATTGACCACGTTGGCACCGGCACCGCGCACGTGGGCCAGCACGCTGTCGGGGGCCTGGCCTTTTTCGACCCAGTTGACCAGCGGGGCCAGCATGTCGAACTGGTCGGTGGCAGGGCCGCCGGAGCAGTGGTTCATGCCAGGCACCATGAACAGGCGGGCAAAGTTGCTGGCTTGGCCGCCGTTGGCGGTTTGCAGCTTGTCCATCCATTGGGCGGTGTCGACAGGCGAGAACACGCCGTCGGCCACGCCGTGGTAGGCCATCATCTTGGCACCCCGGTTGCGCAGCGTGGCCAGGTTGGTTTCATTGGGCGGCACCATGAAGTCCCAGGACGACTCGGTGTAGGTGCTGTTGGTGACAAACATCTTGGGGTAGTCGGTCTCCATGCTGAAGTTCAGCGCGTACTGCAGGCCGGTGCTGGCGGTAAAGGCCGCCACCGTGCTGGGCGGCGTGGTGAAGAGGAAGGCCACCGCACCCGCATCGCGCGTGGCGGGCGAGCCAAAGTGCCAGGATGCAAAGTTGGCTCCGGCAATGCCGGGGTCGAACCAGGTGCCGGTGTACAGCGCTTCGCCCTTGCTGTTCTTCGGCCCGGCAAAGATGCGGGCCAGCACGGTTTTCTGCGCCGGGCTCAGGCAGCTGCCGTCGCGGGCACCGCTGCAACTGGGCACGTCGTTTTGCAGGCTGAAGGCGGCCTGGCAGGCGGCGGTGTCTTGCACCTGGCCGTCGGCCACGCCGTCCAGCGCGTCGCACTTGGCGATGATTTTCTCGCCCACCATCTTGAATTCAGCAGGCGTGACGGCGCTGGTCAGCACCGGCTGGCTGTTGCTGTCCAGGGTGGAGATGCTGGCGTACTGCTGGGCTTTCCAGAGCTGGGTGGTGGCGGCCTTGGGCAGGTGAAAGCCGGGGTTGCCGGCCAGGATGCCGTCGTACTGGTCGCCGTAGCGGGCCGCGGCCACCATGGCGTGGCGGCCACCATTGGAGCAGCCTGCGAAGTAGGAGCGGTCGGGCGATTTACCGTAGGCGGTTTTGATCAGGTTTTTGGCCATGGGCGTGAGGCTGCCCACGGCCTGGTAGCCGTAGTCCAGCCGGGCCTGCGGGTCCAGGCCGAAGAAGGGCGTGGGTGCGCCGTGCCCAGCATCCGAGCTCAGCACCGCAAAGCCCTGGCTCAGGCCGGGGGAGAGGGGGGCGCCGCCGGTGCCGCCCACGGCGGTGACCACGCTGCCGTCCAGCCCGCCGTTGGCCTGGTACAGAAAGCGGCCATTCCAGGCCACGGGCAGGCGGATCTCGAAGCCGATGGCGTAGCTGGCACCGTCCACCGTGCTGGTGCGCTGGTTCATCTTGCCTTTGACCAGGCAGTGCGCCGGGATGGGGGTGCTGACCCCGGTGACCACCAGGCCGCCTGCGGCCACGTCTACCGCCGAGGTGATGCTGGTGTTGGGCAGGGCCAGGCTGCTGGCCAGGGTGGCGCAAGACTGCAAGGTGGCCGGGGTGGCTGCCGAGAGCTGGGGCAGCGCATCGTCCGAGCCGCCGCAGCCAACCAGCAGAGCGGCGGGCAGCAGCGATGCCGCCATCCAACCGGGGTGGAATCTTCTTGTCATGGTGTTGTCTCCAAGGGCCAGGCGCAGGGGAGCCCGCAGCGCGGCCTGGACCATCGCTGTACACGCTACGGGCGGGGGAACTGGTTTGCTATCTATTCAGTAGCTGCTTGCGCTTGTCGAATAAGCACGGGAGGCACTTTTGGCTTAAATTTTCAAGCGCTGGCGGATGATGCCCAGGCGCATATCGCACTCGGGCAGCACCCAGGTGCGGAAGGCGTGGGCGGGCGTGGTCCAGCGTTCATCCTGGCTGGCGGCGCAGATGCGGCTCCACGCGGATTCCAGCAGTACCAGGGCCACGGCGCGCAGGTAGTCGTCGGCCACCCAGTAGGGGAGTTCGGGGTCATTCTTCGCAGTGTTGACCAGGGCGGCGGTGGTCTCGATGAGCGCATCGCGGTGGGCGCTGGCGGGCAGCTCGGCCAGCAGCGCGGTGATGCCCGCGCCGCCGTCGGCCAGCACCTTGCGCACCAGCAGGTCGATGGCCTGGATCTCGTTGGTGCCCTCGTAAATCATGGCCACGCGGCTGTCGCGCACGATCTGCTCTATGCCCCACTCGCTGATGTAGCCGTGCCCGCCAAACACCTGCAGGCAGGCGCTGGCCCCGGTAAAGGCCTGGTCGGTCATGGCGGCTTTCAGCACCGGGGTGACCAGGGCGCACCAGCGCTGCGCGGCGGCGCGCTGGGTGGCGTCCACGCTGTGCGCGGCCACGTCGAGCTGCAAGGCGGTGTAGTAGGCCAGCACCCGGCCGCCGTCGATCCAGGCGCGCTGGGTGTCCAGGATGCGGCGGATGGCGGGGTGCTCGCTGATCAAATCGGGGCCGCTTGTCGATTTAGGCGCCCGCATCTGGCGGCGCTCTTGGGCGTAGGCATGGGCCTTCTGCCAGGCGGCCTCCAGCAGGCCCACGCCTTGCAGGCCCACGTGCAGGCGGGCGGCGTTCATCATCACGAACATGGCGTTCAGGCCCTTGTTCGCCTCGCCCACCTGCCAGCCAATCGCATCGTCAAAACGCATCACGCAGGTGGGGCTGCCGTGCAGGCCCATTTTTTCTTCGATGCGCTCGCAGACCACGGCATTCAGGCTGCCGTCGGGCAAGACTTTGGGCACCAGGAAGAGCGACAGGCCTTTGGGGCCGAGCGGTGCATCGGGCAAACGGGCCAGCACCAGGTGGACGATGTTGTCCGTCAGGTCGTGCTCGCCGCCCGAGATAAAAATTTTGCTGCCGTTCACCCGCACGCTACCGTCGGGCTGCGGCGTGCCCTTGGTGCGCACCAGTCCCAGGTCGCTGCCCGCGTGGGCTTCCGTCAAGCACATGGTGGCCAGCCATTCACCGGTGGCGATTTTTTCCAGGTACGCGTCTTTCAGCGCCTGGCTGCCGTGGTGCTTCAGGCAGGCGTAGGCCCCGTGCAGCAGGCCGGGGGCCATGGTCCAGCCATGGTTGGCCCCGGCCAGCATTTCAAACAACACGCCCTCCAGCACCGCGGGCAGGCCCTGGCCACCGTCTTCCACCGCGCACGAGAGGGAAGGCCACCCGGCTTGCCAGAACGCCTGGTAGGCCTCTTTGAAACCCGGTGCCGTGGTGACCACCCCTGCGTTGAAGCGGCAGCCCACCTCGTCGCCCACGCGCTGCAGCGGTGCCACCACGCTGTTGACAAACTTGCCCGCCTCCTCCAGCACCTGCAGCGCCAGGTCGGCATCGGTGTCGGCAAACGGCGGCAGCGCCTGCCACTGGGCGGGGGCCTGCAGCACGTCGTTGAGGATGAAGGTGATGTCGGAAAGTGCGGCCATGAATTTGCTCTTGTTTTGATAGCTTCTAGCGTAGGCGTTATATGCGCTAGAGGCGTATTGGATGCTTATCTGTCGTTGCAGGCCGCTGGCCCCCACCCCAACCCTCCCCCGGCGGGGGAGGGGGTCACACCGGGCCCCGCATGACTCCCTCCCCCCACGGGGGAGGGCCGGGGTGGGGGCGGGCGGCTACCCACGCGGTGGGCCTAAGACTCCGCGCTAAAGCCGATTTGTTTCACCAATGGCCCCCAGCGCTCGAACTCGGCCTTTTGCGACTTGGCCATTTCTTCCTGCGTGGAGCCGCGGGCGATCAGGCCGACCAGGGCCAGGCTGTCCAGCACCACCTTGTCTTTCAACGCGGCGGTGATGGCGGTGTTGGCCAGGGCCAGGGTGGCGGCGGGGGTTTTGGCCGGGGCGTAGAAGCCAAACCATTCCTCCACCACCAGGTCGGGGAAGCCCTGCTCGGCAAAGGTGGGCACGTCGGGGTAGTAGGGTGAGCGGATCGGGCCGGACGTGGCCAGCACGCGCAGCTTGCCTGCCTTCACATAGGCCAGGTAGTCGCCGCTGGGGTTCACGGTAGACGCAATCTGGCCGCCCACCAGGTCGGTGATGCCGGGCACGGTGCCCCGGTAGGGCACGTGTTTCAGGTCCACATGCGAACGGATGCCCAGCAGCGCGCCCAGCAGGTGCGGCATGCTGCCCGCGCCGGGCGAGCCGTAGCTGGCCTGGTCCGGGTTGGCCTTGGCCCAGGCCAAGAAGTCTTTCAGCGACTTGACGGTGGGCGGCACGGCGGGGCCGACCGCCAGGCCATGGTGCATCACCGCGCCAATGGACACCGGCGCGAAGTCCTTCGGGTCGTAGCTGAGCTTGGCGTAGATGTGCGGGTACACCGACATGGCCGACACCGGGGCCAGCGCCAGCACCGAGCCGTCTGCGGCTGCGCCCTTGAGCGTTTCCAGGGCGATGCGGCCGCCCGCGCCGGGCTTGTTGTCCACCACGGCGGCGGTCTTGCAGTAGGGCGTGCCAGCCAACTTTTCGCCGACGCGGCGGGCCACGCTGTCGCCCGAGCTGCCGGCCGGAAAGCCGTAGTAAATCTTGACCTGGTCCACGCCTTGCGCAAAAGCGCGCAAGGGAGCCAGGGCGGCCAGCGCGGCGGCGCTGGCGGCGGTATGGAGGAAATGGCGACGGTGTTGCATGGTGGTCTCCGAAGGAATTAGTTAAATGGGGTTAAGCCAGGCCCAAAGTCATAACGCACCCTTCGTGGGATACCGTGGAACTGGCTTTGCCAGGCCACTGGTATCGCCCCCTGCAAGGGGGTTGGCGAAAGATGCGAAGCACTGCAGCCTGGGGGTGAGCGTTAAAAACTATGGTTGATGCCGAACATGGTGCCGGTCTGGCTGCCGCCTGCGAGCGGGTTGCTGCCGGTGGCACCGCCGCTGACGGACACCGCCACGGCGCTCTGGTTGCTGATGTGGCCCAACTGGCCGTACACCGTGGTGCGCTTGCTCAGCTTGTACAGCGCCCGCATGGCCACCAGGGTGGAGTCGGCGTTGGATGCGTTCTTGTAGCTCAGGCGGGCCACGGTGCCGTCCACCGTCCAGGCGGGGGTGATGGCGTAGGACGCGCCCACAAACCACAGGTCGCTCTTGGGGCGGGTGGTGCTGCCATCGTTGTCGCGGCGGATCACACCGGCGGCCACTTTGGCATCGCCAAACTTGGCGTAGCCGTTGACGGACAGGCGGGCATCGGTTTTGTCGCTGCTGTTCAAGCCGCCAAACACGGCATCGGGGGCGGCACCCAGGGTGCGGCCATGCTGCAGGTCGTAGGCCACGGCGGCACCCCAGCTGGGGGCATCGTACTTGGCCAGCACCGACCAGGCGCGGCAGGCCTGGCTGTCGCTACCGCTCTCGCCAGGGCAGTTGGTGCCCACGGGCGAGGGGCCAGCATTCACCGTGTCGCGGCCCAGGCTGTAGCTGGCACCCAGGCTCAGGGCATCGAACTTGCCCCGGTAGACGATGGCGTTGTCGTGGCGGGAGTTGGGAATGTAGGAGTCCAGCGAACCTATACCAAACACGCTGGGGCCAACGATGTCGGCATCCATCATCGACCAGTACAGCATGCTGTACTGGCGGCCCAGCGTCACCGCGCCCCAGCCGCCGCTCAGGCCCACCAGCGCCTGGCGGCCAAACAGGCGGCCGCCCTGGCCCATGGATCCGGTGTCGGGTGCAAAGCCCGATTCCAGGGTGAACACCGCTGCCAGGCCACCGCCCAGGTCTTCCCGGCCGCGCATGCCCCAGCGCGATGCGAAGATGCCGGTGTTGGACGGCACGCGGGTGATGGTGCCCCCGGCGGCGGTGTTGCTCACGGTTTCGATGCCGGTGTCGATGACACCGTACAGGGTGACGCTTTGGGCCTGGACGGCACTGGCGGCGGCGAGGGCGCTGAAGGCGGCAATGGCGGTCAGCGTGAGGCGGTGGGTGGTTTTGGTCATATTTGTCTCCGGGGGCTCTGGTTAGGGGAAAAGAGTTGCGCCTTGCGCGGACGTAGCTCAGGCCTGGGTGCTGCCTGGTAACAGCACTCTTGCTCCTGATTTAGTAGCTGCTAGCGCCCAGGGAATGGGCGGTAGAGGCAGTTTTTGTTTAAATTTCTAGCGAGGGGCCATGCGCAGTGCGCCATCGAGGCGGATGACTTCGCCGTTCAGGTGGCCGTTGGTCACGATGTGCGCGGCCAGCTCGGCAAATTCGCTGGGCTTGCCCAGGCGCGATGGGAAAGGGATGCTGGCCGCCAGCGATGCCTGCACCGCCTCGGGCAGCTCCTGCATCAGCGGCGTGGCAAACAGGCCGGGGGCCACGGTGCACACCCGAATGCCGTGCTGCGCCAGGTCGCGTGCCATGGGCAGCGTCATGCCCACCAGCCCGCCCTTGGACGCGCTGTAGGCCTGCTGGCCCACCTGGCCGTCGAACGCGGCCACGGAGGCGGTGAACATGATCACGCCGCGTTCGCCGCCGTCTTGCGGCTCCAACTTGGCGCAGGCGGCGGCAAACAAACGGGTCATGTTGTAGCTGCCGATGAGGTTGACGGCAATCACCTTGGCAAACGCGTCCAGCGGGGCGGCGCTGCCGTCTTTTTGCACCACGCGTTTGGCGCCGCCAATACCGGCCACGTTCATCAAAATGCGCGCCGGGCCATGGGCAGCGGCGGCTTTTTCGATGGCGGCGGTGACGCTGTCGGCATTCGTGATGTCGCACTGGCAGGCGATGCCTCCAATCTCGGCGGCGACCTTTTCGGCCAGCGCCATGTTCACGTCGAGCACCGCCACCTTGGCACCCAGGCGGGCGAGTTCGCGGGCGGTGGCCTCGCCCAGGCCGGAAGCGGCTCCGGTGACGAGGGCGGCTTGTCCTGGTATGTTCATTGGGGGGCTCCGGTAGGTTGGATGGTGTGGGGCAGGCTGCCGTCGTGCAGGGCATCGACCAGGGCGGCCCGGTGCTTGAGCACGGCGCGCTGGTTGATCGAGCCCTTGTCGGTGATCTCGCCTTTGTCCAGCGAGGGCGGCTCGGCCAGCAGATGGGCGCGGGCGATGCGGGTGGCGCTGCCGGTGGAACCTGCGGCCAGGGTGTTGATGACCTGCTGGAAGTGGGCTTGCACCGGTGCGCTGTGCAGCACCTCTTGCAGGCTGGCGCTGTCTGGCAGGCCGCTCAAAGCGCGGCAGGCGGGTGTGGGCAGCAGCAGCGCGCCCACTTCTTTCATGTTGATACCGGTGAGCACCGCGTCTTGCACATAGGGCGCACCGGCGGCAATGATCTTGGCGCGCATCGGGCCCACGCTCACAAAGGTGCCGGTGCTGAGCTTGAAGTCTTCGGCAATGCGGCCATCGAACTTCAGGCCCTGGTGCAGGTCGTTGTCATCGATCCACTGCACCGCGTCGCCCGAGCAGAAGAAACCTTCCTCGTCAAAGCTCTCGCGGGTGGCCTCGGGGTTGCGCCAGTAGCCGGGGGTGATGTTGGGGCCGCGGTAGCGCACCTCGGTCTTGCCGTCGGTAGGCACCAGTTTCAGCTCCAGGCCGGGGGTGGGCACACCGATGTAGCCCGCCTTGACATTGGGGCTGTTGACCGCGATGCAGAACGGCGTGCCTTCGGTCATGCCCAGGCCGGTGTTCATCACGATACGTTCGCCCACTTCGCGCTCGGCACTGGCAAACAGGGCATCCCAGATGGGCTGCGACAGCGCGGCGGCGGCAAAGAAGAACATCTTGACGCGGCTGAACAGGTTCTTGCGCAGCAGGTCGTCGGTTTGCAGGGCTTCGGCCAGCACCTCGAAGCCGGTGGGCACGTTGAAGTAGATGGTGGGCGCAATCTCGCGCAGGTTGCGCAGGGTCTCGGCCATGCCCTTGGGCGTGGGCTTGCCTTCGTCCAGGTACAGCGTGCCGCCGTTGTAGATGACGATGCCAAAGTTGTGGTTGCCGCCAAAGGTGTGGTTCCAGGGCAGCCAGTCGACCAGCACCGGGGGCTCCTCGGCCAGCACCGGCATGGACTGGTTCATCTGCTGCAGGTTGGCGCTCCACATGCCGTGCGTCACCACCACCGCCTTGGGCAGCTTGGTCGAGCCCGAGGTGAACATGAACTTGGCAATGTGGTCGGCGGTGATGGTTTTGTGCGCGGCATCCACGGCGGCAGTGGCCGGGGTGGTCAGCAGGTCGCTGAAGGCAATAGTGTTGCGGCCCGGGATGCTGCCGCTGCCCAGCACCACCTGTACGTCGGGGCCCATGGTGGCGGTGATGGCGCGGCCAAAGCGCTCGCCGCTGCTGGCAAATACCAGGCCGGGAGTGAGTGTGTCCACCACGTGGCGCAGCTTGTCGAAGTCTTGGCTGATGGTGCTGTAGGCGGTGGACACGGTGCACTGCGGCACGCCCGCCACCAGGCAGCCCAGGGACAGCAGGGCGTGGTCCAGGTCGTTTTCGCTCAGGATGGCGACCGGGCGCTCGGCGCTGAGGTGCATCCCCAGCAAAGCCTGGGCGATGTTGCGGGCCGACTGCCAGGCCTGTGCGTAGGTAATGTGCCGCCAGTCGCCCAGACTGCCGTCGGCGTTTTTCACGCGCTGGGCCATCCAGGTCTGGTCGGGCGTGGTGTGCGCCCAGTGCGCCAGCCGGTCGGTCAGGCGGGTGGGGTAGGGCTGCAGGTCTTGCGCGGCCCGCACATAACGCACGCCCTCGGGCGTGTCACGGGTGGTGACGTGGGTCACGCCGAAGCGCAGGGGGCGGTAGGTGGGGGCGGACATGGGAGATCAGGCTTTCTGGACTTTGGCGGCCTTGCCGTCCAGGAAAGCGCGCACGCGTTCCTTGGCTTCGGGCGCACTCTGGGCGATGGCGGCCATCATGGCTTCGGTCATGAAGCCCTGGTCGGATGGTTGCTCGGCAATGCGCGGCAGGGCGTGCATCAGCGCGTAGTTGGTCAGCGGCGCGTTCTGGGCTATGCGCTTGGCCAGCTCCAACGCCTTGGCAAAGGCTTCGCCGTTGGGCACCAGGTACTGGGCCATGCCGATGCGTTCGCCGTCGGCCGCGTTGTAGACGCGGCCCGTCATCATCATGTCGGTCATGCGGGCGGTGCCGATCAGGCGCGGAATGCGCACTGCGCCGCCACCGCCCACAAAGATGCCCCGCGAGCCTTCGGGCAGGGCGTAGAAGGTGGATTCATCGGCCACGCGGATGTGGCAGGCGCTGGCCAGCTCCAGCCCGCCGCCCACCACCGCGCCGTGCAGAGCGGCCACCACCGGCACCGGGCCGAACTGCACCCGCTCCAGCGCGGCGTGCCACATGCGGGAATGCAGCAGGCCCTGGCCTGCGTCGCGGTCTTTGAGTTCGCTCAGGTCCAGGCCGGAGCAAAAGTGCGGGCCTTCGCCGTCGATCACCGCGGCGCGCACCGTGCTGGGCAGGCCGTCGAGCAGGTTGCGCAACGCCAGGATCAGGCCGTCGTTCAAGGCATTGCGCTTGGCGGGGCGGGTCAGGCGGATGACGGCAATTTCTTGGTCATCGCCACAGATCTCAATGGAAATATCAGGGTTGTGTGTGGTCATGGTGTGCTCTTCGTTGGTTGGATTATGGTTATCAAAAATAACTAAAACAAGCGGGATTGGGGGCTCTATCGTAGGTGCTTTCCCTAGCTTTCCAGGGGTCAAATATAGTTATGATAAATAATCAAATTTGCCAAAATTGGCGCAAGGAAATGCCATGTCCGCATACATCCCCTACGGGGTTTACTGGTCCACTCCATTTGCCAAATGGCAGGGTTCGCTGGCCAACCTGAACGCCTTGCCACTGGCCGCCGCTGTGGGCAAACAAGCCCTGGCGGCCCGTGGTTTTGACATGGCCCAGATCGACCTGGCCATCCTCGGTATCACCAATCCGCAAAAGGGCAGCTTCTACGGCCTGCCCTACGTCACCGGCCTGATGGGCATCGACCGCGTGGCCGGCCCCACCCTCCAGCAGGCCTGCGCCACCAGCGTGCGCGCCCTGCAAATGGCGGCGCAAGAAGTGCAGTGCGGCACCGCCACCAGCGCGCTGCTGGTGATGGCCGACCGCCAGTCCAACGGCCCGGTGGTTTACTACCCCGACTCCAGCGGCACCGGCGGCTACGGCGTGACCGAGCACTGGGTGCCCGACAACATGGGCCATGACCCGTATGCCAAAAACCCCATGCTGCAAACCGGCGAAAACGTGGCCGCGCGCTATGGCATCGGCACCGCCGAGCAGCACGATCTGAAGCTGCACCGCTACGGCCAGTACCAGCAGGCCCTGGCCGACGACCGGGCGTTTCAGAAGCGGTATATGGCCGATGTGCCCTTGACCGATTCCAAGTTCCGCAAGCAAACCGGTGTGCTCAGCGCCGACGAAGGCATCTTCCCCACCACCGCAGAAGGGCTGGCGAAATTGAAGCCGGTGAAGGAGGGCGGCACGGTGACCTTTGGCGGCCAAACCCACCCGGCCGACGGCAATGCCGGGGCCATCGTCACCACGCGGGAGCTGGCCCGCGCGGCATCGACCAACCCGAACATCGAAGTGGAAATCCTGGGCTTCGGCCAGGCCCGCGTGGAGCCCGGCTACATGCCCATGGCCCCTTCGCCCGCCGCCTTCAATGCCCTCAAAAATGCCGGGCTGTCGATAGCCGACATCCACGCCATCAAAACCCACAACCCCTTTGCGGTGAACGACATCGCCCTGGCCCGCGACACCGGTTTCGCGTGGGAAAAGATGAACAACTATGGCAGCTCCATCATCTGGGGCCACCCGCAAGCCCCTACCGGCCTGCGCGCCATCATCGAGCTGATCGAAGAGCTGGTGTTGCGCGGCGGCGGCGTGGGCCTGTTCACCGGCTGCGCTGCGGGCGACAGCGGCTATGCCACCGTTTTACGTGTTACCGACAGCCACAAGGGATAAGCCATGCAACACTTTTCAGCCAAACTGGACGCGTGGATTGTGGACGGCGTGCGCACGCCGCTGGTGGACTACTGTGGCCCCCTGGGCGGCGTGTCGCCCACCGACATGGGCATCAAGGTGGCCCGCACCGTGTTCGCCCGCAGCGGTGTGTCTGCGGCGGATGTGGACTCGGTCGTTACCGGCTCCATGGCCCAGGCCGATTTTGATGCCTTTGTGCTGCCGCGCCACATCGGCCTGTACGCGGGCGTGCCCATCGCCACCCCAAGCATCCTGGTGCAGCGCATTTGCGGCACCGGCTTCGAGCTGTTCCGCCAGGCCGCCGACCAGATCAGCCTGGGCTACGCCAACCTGGCCCTGGTGGTGGGCACCGAGTCCATGACGCGTAACCCCATCGCCGCTTACACCCACCGCAGTGGTTTCAAACTGGGCGCGCCGGTGGAGTTCAAAGACTTCTTGATCGAAGCCCTGACCGACACCGCAGGCCCGGTCACCATGATCGAGACGGCGGAGAACCTGGCCAAAAAGTACGGCATCACCCGCGCCGATGTGGACGCGTATGCGGCCCTGTCGTTTGAGCGCGCCTTGAAGGCCCAGGCCGATGGCTTTCTGGCGGGCGAAATTGTCCCGGTGACCAGCGAGAAATTTGAACTCGAAGGCTACGCCACCCGCGGCATCCAGCTGCCGCGCAAGGTGGCGCAACTGGACCGCGACACCCATCCGCGCCCCTCGCCGCTGGAGGCACTGGCAGGCCTGCGCACCGTCTACCCCGGCGGCGTGCAAACCGCAGGCAACAGCTCGGCCCTGGTCGATGGTGCGGTGGGCGCGCTGGTCGCCAGCGATGCCTACGTGCGCAAACACGGCCTGCAGCCGCTGGCCCGTTTGCGCGGTGCCGCCGCCGCCGGTGTGCCGCCCGAGCTGATGGGCATCGGCCCCGCACCCGCCATCCGCGCCCTGCTGGAGCGCTGCGGTCTGACGCTGGACGACATTGGCCTGTTCGAGATCAACGAGGCCCAGGGCGCGCAAACCATTGCGGTGGAACGCGAGCTGGGCCTGGACCGCGACAAGCTGAACGTCAACGGCGGTGCGATCGCGCTGGGCCACCCGCTGGCCGCCACCGGCGTGCGCCTCACCGTCACCCTGGCCCGCGAACTGCGCCGCCGCGGGCTGCGCTACGGCATCTCGTCCGCCTGCGTGGGCGGCGGCCAAGGCATGGCCTTACTGATTGAAAACCCTGAATATTTGAAAGACTGACATGCAAATCATCACCGCCGCCCAAGCAGGCGCACTCATCCAAGACAACGCCACCATCTTCCTGGGCGGCCTGGCTGTCTCCAGCCTGCCTGAGGAGGTGCTCAAAGGCGTGGAGCACACGTTCTTGGGCACCGGCCACCCGCGCAACGTCACCACCTGGGCCTGTGGGGCCATGGGCAACAGCAAGGACGCAGGCATGGTCCACTTTGCCCACCCCGGCATGATCAAGCGCACCATCGCAGGCCACTTTGGCCAGACCGGGGCCGAGATGATGAAGATGGTGTTTGCGGGCGAGGTCGAGGCCTACAACTTCCCGCAGGGCAGCCTCTCGCACCTCACGCGCCACATCGCCAGCCGCAGCCCCGGCCTGCTGACCAAGGTGGGCCTGGGCACCTTTGTGGACCCGCGCATCGAAGGCGGCAAGCTCAACAGCCAGTCCACCGAAGACCTGGTCAAGCTGGTCGAATTTGCGGGCGAAGAATGGCTGTTTTACCCCTGCCCCAAGATCGACGTGGCCATCATCCGCGGCACGCTGGCCGATGAAAACGGCAACATCACGCTGGACAAGGAAGGCGTGCTGCTGGAGCAGATCAACATCGCCCACGCGGCCAAGGCCTGCGGCGGCATCGTCATCGCCCAGGTGGAGCGCATCGTGCAAGCGGGCAGCCTGCACCCCAAGGCGGTGAAGATCCCCGGCGTGTCGGTGGACTACGTGGTGGTCAGCCAGCCTGAGAACCACATGCAGACCATCGCCACCCAGTTCAACCCCGCGTTCTGCGGCGACGTGCGCGTGCCGCTCAATTCGCTGGAGCCCATGGCGCTGGACGAGCGCAAAGTCATCGCCCGCCGCACCGCCATGGAGCTCAAGCCCGGTGCCGTCACCAACCTCGGCATCGGCATCCCCGCCGGTGTGCCATCGGTGGCGGCGGAGGAGGGCGTGTCCGACCAGCTGACCTTGAGCGTAGAGAGCGGCATCACCGGCGGCATCCCGGCGCAGCTGGGTGACTTTGGGGTGGTCTACAACGCCGAGGCCATCATCGAGCAATCGCTGCAATTCGACTTCTACGACGGCGGCGGCTTGGATGCCAGCTTCCTGGGCCTGGCCCAGGCCGACTACTGGGGCAATGTGAACGTGAGCAAGTTCAATGGCCGCCCGGTGGGCTGCGGCGGCTTCGTCAACATCACCCGCTCCACCAAGAAACTGGTGTTCTGCGGCACCTTCACCGCCGGTGGTTTGAAGGTGCAGGTAGCCGACGGCCAGCTCACCATCCTGCAAGAAGGCAAGTCGCGCAAGTTCATCGAAAAGGTTGAGCAAATCACCTTCAACGGCCATGACGCGGCCCTGCGCCAGCAAGAAGTGTTGTTTGTCACCGAACGCGCCGTGTTCCAGCTCACCACCGAAGGCCTGGAGCTGACCGAGATTGCCCCGGGTGTGGATTTGGAGCGCGACGTGCTGGCGCATATGGGCTTCAAGCCCATCATGAAGAACGTCAAGACCATGGACGCGGGGCTGTTTAGTGCGCAGTGGGGGGGGCTGGCGAAGGCAATGGCAGCCAAGGCTGGGCGGGGGGAGTAGGGCTGTTGCAGTCGGACCAGGGGTCTTGCTGCGTGCTCCTAAAAAAATAGCTGCTCGTGCAGGTAGTATTTGCGCTAGCGGCCTATTTTTTATAAATTCCATGCAAACCCTCCCCCTGCGCCTCACCCCCGGCCAAGACCTGCGCCAGGCCCTGGAAGCCGCCGTGCGCAGCCAGAACTGCCAGGCGGCTTTTGTGCTGTCGGGCATCGGCAGCCTGTCTACCGCCGGTCTGCGTTTCGCCAGGGCGGAGCAGCCGCAGCGGCTGGTGGGGGACCTGGAAATCCTCAGCCTGTCTGGCACGGTGGCGTTTGACGGGGAGCGCAGCAGTTCGCACCTGCACATGGCGCTGTCCACCGCGACGGGTGCGGTGTTGGGTGGGCATGTGGCGGCGGGCTGCGTGGTGCGGACGACGGCGGAGGTGCTGTTGGCGCTGTTGCCCGAGTGGGCGTTTGCGCGGGAGCTGGATACGGCAACGGGGTTTGACGAGCTGGTGGTGCGGGGGCGTTCGGGCAGGGAGTGAGTCGTTATCTGGATGTTGTATTCAAAATGCATATTGCATAAATTTTTGCCTGATAACTAAATTCTTGTGGCATATTCAGTATTCATATTGAATACAGAGTGAAATGATGGCTTCATCGGGAATCAAATCGCGGCTGAGCCACGCGCAGTGGTCGCTCAAGCCGCAAGACCTGGCCATGGCTTTCAAGCTGGTCAGCTTGGCGGGCCAGCGCTTGCCCTATGTGGCCTTGGCGGAAGCTTTGCAGTTGTCGCAATTTGAGGCGCATGCCTGCATGGCGCGGCTCAGCGCTGCGAGGCTGCTGGCCGAGGTGAGCGAGGTGCCAACCCTGGTGATGGCCGCATTCCGGCCGATGGTGTTGCTGGGGGCACCGTATTTCTTCCCGGCCGTGCGGGGCGGGCTGGTTATGGGTTTCCCCACGGCATACGGGGCGGAGCCGATCAAATCCAAGGTGTTGTTTGCCGATGACATGCCCCCGGTATGGCCGCATGCGGATGGCCCGGTGCGGGGCATGGCCTTGCTGCCGCTGTACCCCAAGCTTCCGCTGGCTGCGCTGAAAGACCCCACGCTCTACACCTTGCTGGCTTTGTTTGACGCACTGCGCATTGGCCAGGCCCGCGAGCGGGAGATGGCGCGGCAACTTTTAGAAGAGCGGCTGGTGTGATGGCGGCCATGAACAACCCCAATCTGGCGATTTTGGAACTGGTGGCCCATGCGTTGGGCCCGGTGTGTGACAGCGTGGTGTTTGTCGGGGGCTGTGCCACCGGCCTGCTGTTGACGCAGGAGCGGCCCGACCGCATACGCATCACCGAAGACGTGGATATCGTTGCCCAGGCGCTGACGACACAGGACTACCACGCCATCGAAAAGCGGGTGCGGGCACAGGGGTTCAGCAACGATATGCGGGCCGATGCACCGATTTGCCGTTGGGTCTACAAGAACGTCACGTTGTATTTGATGCCTACCGTAAAGGACATTCTGGGGTTTGCCAACCGCTGGTATCCGCTGGCGCTGCGCACAGCATCGGTCGTGGTTTTACCCAGTGGCATGAAGATCAAGCTCATTACCGCACCGGTGTTCATCGCCACCAAGCTGGAGGCTTTCAAAGACCGTGGCAAGGATGCCCATGGCAAACCCGATTTTCTGGGTAGCCATGACATGGAAGACATCGTCACCGTGGTGGACAGACGGCCAGAGCTGTTGGACGAATGCCGTGCCATGCCGGTCGAATTGCGTCTGTACCTGGCCGAGGAATTCACGGCGCTGTTTGCCAATACCGAGTTTGAATCCACGCTGGCCGGGCATTTGCCGGGTGACGCATTCAGCCAGCAGCGCGCCAGGCCCTTGGCCAAAAGATTGCGAGAACTGGTGGCGTAGTACGGTCATTGGCGTAAAGCCGCCATGCCCACCATCGGCCTACCCTTGGGCAACATCTGCGCCAGTTTTGGAAGTCGCCGTGCGCAGTCTGGACGGACATTCGCTTGACGTGGTTTGCATTTTTTGTTGGGTTTGGCTATATTCAATATTCGTGAATCGCGAATATTGAATAATGCAACTCAAACCGCAAGACTTTCTGGTGGCCCTCAAGCTGGTGGCGTGGGCGGACCAACGGTGGACTTACGCCAGCCTGGCGCATGCGCTGGGCCTGAGCGCTTCCGAGGCGCACGCCTGCGTGAAGCGGGGTTTGCACGCGGGCTTGCTGCTGGACAACCGGGTGTTTGCCTTGCCGGAAGCCCCACAGGGTGTGGGGGGCATTTATCTTTTGCCGAAGCGTTCCCGGCGTGCCCTGCCTGGGGCGGCGGCAGACGCGGCGGCGGGTAACCCGGCCCGCGCTCACCCGCGCAATCTGGCGGAATTTGCATTGCATGGTGCCAAATATGCGTTCGCTGCCGACACCTTGGGCCCCACGGTGGGCGTGCCGACCAGCCACAGCGCACCGGCATTTGCCGGGGTGTTTGCGCCGGGCTCCGATGACTACGTGTGGCCCCACCCAGAGGGCAGCGTGCGTGGCACGGGGCTGGTGCCCCTGCATCCCAGTGTTCCGTATGCCGCGATGCAAGATGCGCGCTTGTACGAAATGCTGGCCTTGTTCGATGCCCTGCGCATAGGCCGGGCGCGCGAGCGGGGTATGGCGGCCCAACGTTTGCCCGCCTTGATCCACCCGTCCGACGCAGATAAACGCGGGGCCAGCACGCATGGCTAATCCTAATCTGGGCCTGTTGGTCGCCATGGTGCAAGCTCGTCAGCCGAGTGGGTGCGTTTCTGGCACACCCAGAGTTTTTGGACGCATTGCCTGGCATCGTCGCGCACAGCACGCGCACTGGCCTGGTTTTGCAGCGGCTCCAGACCATTGCAACTTTGGCTTCTACGAACTGATACCCCCATGACCACCATCCCCTCCCTCACCCAAGCCCTGCGCGACTTCGCTGCCGCGCGCGACTGGGCACAGTTTCACTCTCCCAAGAACCTGGCTGCCGCGCTGAGCGTAGAGGCAGCCGAGTTGCTGGAGCACTTCCAGTGGCTGACCGAAGAGCAAAGCCGCAGCCTGTCCGCGCCGCAAACAGCCGAAGTCGCCGCCGAGGCGGCTGACGTGCTGCTGTATTTACTGCAACTCTGCGACAAGCTGGATATCGACCTGCTGGAGGCCGCGCGCTTGAAGATGCTGGTGAACGGCCAGAAATACCCGCCGCTCTCAAATCAGTAGCTACTGCCGCCCATTCCGTAAGCGCTGGTGGCTTAAAAGGTATGTGGTTTTAGACCAGCTTGATGTTGAGGCGGGTGATCAGGTTCTTGAAGTAGGCGCTGTCGCGCACCATCACGGCTTTGAAGGCGGCTTCGTCGCCAAACACAAAACCCATGTTCTGCTTGTCCATGATCTCGCGGTAGGCGGGTTCGGCCACGGTTTTGACGGCGGTGTTTTTCAGGATGGCCAGGATCTCGGGCGGGGTGTTCTTGGGGGCACCCAGGCCGCGCCAGGCGCTGATGGACACATCAATGCCACGCTCTTTCAGCGTGGGGGCCGACTCAAAGCCCTTGACCCGCTTGTCGGCCATGGTGGCCAGGATCTTGAGCTTGCCCGAGTTCACATGGGCGGTGACTTCGGCGGCGCTGACCGACACCGCTTCGATGTGCCCGCCCAGCAGGGCCAGCACCGCCGGGCCTGCGCCGGGGTAGGGGATGTGGTTGAAGCTGGTGCCGGTTTTGTCGCCCAGCGCGGCGGCGGCCAGGTGCCAGATGGAGGCCGCACCCGAGTTGCCCACGCGGAACTCGCCCGGGGTCTTCTTGGCGGCAGCCAGGAATTCTTCGATGGTGTTCCAGGGCGCATCGGCCTTGACGGTGATGGCGGCCGGGTCGGCGTTGAGCAGGGCGATGGGGGCGAAGTCGTCGTGGCTGAACTTGATCACGCCCACGTGGGGCAGGGTGGTCAGCTCCACGGTGAGCATGGCGATCTTGTAGCCGTCGGGCTTGGCGTTGAGCACGTCGGTCAGGCCGATGGAGCCGCTGGCACCGGGCTTGTTGATCACGGTGAGCGGCTGGCTGGTGTGCTTGCGCGCCGAGTCGCTGAAGGCGCGGGCCAGTACATCCGTGCCGCCGCCTGCGCCGTAGGCCACCACCAGCTCCACCGGGCGGTGCGGGTAGTCGGTGGTTTGGGCCAAAGCCCGACCGGCCCACAGGCCACCGGCCCCCAAGGCCAGGTAGCTGGCGGCGGTGCGGCGGGAAATAGAGGTCTGGGGCATGCGGTGTCTCCGGGATGTTGTGGGCATTAATTAGCCAGTCATCCTACAACTAGAGGCGCTGTTTGCGCTTCGCACTAACCCTTGGGTTGGGCAGAAATCTCAGGCGCTGGGCGCGCCGTCCACCGGCTGGCTCTTGCGCAGGCGCTCGCGGCTGTTCGACAAATGGGTGCGCATGGCGGCGCGGGCGGCATCGCTGTCCTGGTCGCGGATGGCGTGGTAGATGCTCTCGTGTTCGGCGTGCACCTTGTTCAGGTAGGCGAGCCGGCCTTCGGGCACGTTCTCCAGCGTTTTGACGCGGGTGCGCGGAATGATCATGGTGCCCAGGTAGGTCATCAGGTCGGCAAAGTGCTGGTTGCCGGTGGCGCGGGCGACTTCCATGTGGAACTGGAAGTCGGCCGGCACGCCGTCGGATTCGTGGGTGATGGACTCCTGGAAAAGCTTCAGCGCCAGCGCCAGTTGCGCCAGGTTGGCAGGCGTGCGCCGCTGGGCAGCCAGCCCGGCAGACTCGGTTTCCAGGCTGATGCGCAGCTCCAGCAGGGCAATTACGTCGGCCACGGTGGCGAAGTCTTCGGGGGCGATCTTGAAGTTGCGGGTGTCGGGCGGCTCGATCACAAAGGTGCCGATGCCGTGCCGCGTTTCTACCAGTCCCGAGGCCTGCAGTTTGGAGATGGCCTCGCGCACCACGGTACGGCTGACCTCGAAGCGGGCCATGAACTCGGCCTCGGTGGGGAGCTTGTCGCCGGGTTTGAGCTGGCCCTGGCGGATGCTCAGCACCAGCGCATCGACGATTTCCGACACTAGGCCGCGCGGTCTGCGGGTGCGGGCGGCGGTGGCAGACGGGTGGGCCGAGGGGAGGGCCGAGGGGTAGATGGAACTAGGGGTTTGTACGGATGCCATCAAAAAAGCCTTGACTCAAGGTGGGGGTGTTTATGAAAATCCTAGTTGTCTGACAACGCATGACTGATGTTTTACTCGGCTGCTGTCACTTTAGCAAAGCTTTTCAAAAAGTCTAGCGGAGCAACCCTTTTAAGTGGTGCCGCAGATGTTCTACAGGTTTAACAGGAAAATTACCGTGATCAAGCTGCATGCAAAGATTTTATTGACCGGTGCCGCCGGTGGCCTGGGCAAGGTACTGCGCGAAAGTCTGAAGCAGAACTGCGACGTGCTGCGTTCGTCCGACGTGGTGGACTTTGGTGCCGCCACCGAAGGCGAAGAAATCATGCTGGCCGACCTGGCCAATGCGGCGCAGGTCGATGCCATGGTGCAGGGCGTGGATGCCATCGTGCACATGGGGGGCAAGTCGCTGGACGGCCCGTTCGAGCCCATCATGATGGCCAACATCTTGGGCACCTACAACCTGTATGAAGCCGCCCGCAAGTTTGGCGTGAAGCGGGTGATTTTTGCCAGCTCCAACCACGTGACCGGCTTTTACCGCCAGGACGAGACCATCACCGCCGACGCACCGGCCCGCCCCGATGGCAACTACGGCCTGAGCAAGGCCTTTGGCGAAGACCTGGCGCGCTACTACTTCGACCGCTACGGCATCGAGACCGCTTGCGTGCGCATCGGCTCGTCCTTCATCGAGCCACGCGACCGCCGCATGCTGGCCACCTTTTTGAGCTTTGCCGACCTGCACCGCCTGATCACCGCCTGCCTGACCACGCCAGCGTTGGGCTACAGCATCATCTTTGGCATGTCCAACAACGCCGTCACCTGGTGGGACAACAGCCGCGCCCGCCATGTGGGCTATGTGCCGCAAGACAGCTCGGACGTGTTCCGCGAGGCGGTCTACGCCCGTACTGCCGCGCCAGATTTCAGCGACCCTGCGGCCCTGCACCAGGGTGGCGCGTTTGTGCGCATGGGCCCGTACGAGGCATGAGCAGCATGAGCGCCACTGCGATGCCCATCTCCAGCACCCGCGACCGCGTGGGCGAAAGCCCGGTGTGGTCAGTGGCCGAGCAGGCCCTGTACTGGGTGGATATTGAAGCGCGGCAGATCCGCCGCTGGGCACCTGCAACCGACGCGGTGCAAAGCTGGACCCTGCCCGAGCGCGTGGGCTGCATTGGCCTGACCGCCACCGCCGGGCAGCTGGTGGCCGCCATGGAAACCGGCATTTTTGCGGTAACGCTGCTGGATGTGCCCGAGGTGATGCTGGAATGCCTGGCCCCCGTCACCCACGCCGGTCCCGGCATGCGCTTCAACGATGGCCGCTGCGACGCGCAGGGCCGCTTCTGGGTGGGCAGCATGGTGATGGACATGGGCCTGGCATCCAATCTGGGCCGCCTGTACTGCCTGGACCGCAACGGCCTGCGCGTGCTGCCGCTGGACGGCCTGATTACCCCCAACGGCCTGGCGTTCAGCCCCGATGGCGGCACCGCCTACCTGTCGGATTCGCACCCCAGCGTGCAAAAAATTTGGGCTTTTGACCTGGCAGTCGATGGGGCCTTGAGCCACCAGCGCGTGTTGGTCGACATGGCCCCGTTGCCCGGTCGCCCGGATGGCGCGGCGGTGGACGCCGAGGGCTGCTACTGGATTTGCGGCAACGATGCCGGCCTGGTGCACCGCTTCGACCCGCTGGGCCGCCTGCTGCAGTCGCTGGAGGTGCCGGTGGCCAAGCCGTCGATGTGCGCGTTTGGCGGTGCCGACCTGGATGTGCTGTATGTCGCCTCGATCTTGCCCGGCACGGTGGATGCCGCTGCACCCGGGCTGAACGGTGCCGTGTTTGCCCTCCAGCCCGGCGTGCGTGGCATGCCAGAGCCCGTGTTTACCCAGTTTCCCGTGTGAGTTGTTGGTGCCAGGCGGACTCCGTCGGGCAGCTTGTTTGGTTTGATTAATTATTAGGAGACACCATGAAATTGCAAAAAACTCTGTTGGCCATGACCGCAGCCTTGGTCGCTGTATCGGCCCAGGCCACGGAATTCAAATCGTCCGACGTGCACAACAGCGACGACTACCCCACGGTTACCGCCGTCAAGTTCATGAGCGAACAGCTCAAGAAGGCCAGCGGCGGCAAGCACAGCATCAAGGTCTTCAACAAGGGCGCACTGGGCTCTGAAAAAGAAACCATCGACCAGGTGAAGATTGGCGCGCTGGACATGACCCGCGTCAACATCAGCCCCATGAACTCGATCTGCGGCAAGACCAACATCCCCGTGTTGCCTTTCCTGTTCCGCTCGGTAGACCACCTGCACAAGGTGCTGGACGGCCCCATCGGCGAAGAAATCGCCAAAGACTGCGAAGCCCAGGGCTTTGTGCTGCTGGCCTACTACGACTCGGGTTCGCGCTCGGTCTACAGCAAGAAGCCGGTCAAGTCGATTGCCGACACCAAGGGCATGAAGATTCGCGTGCAGCAGTCCGATCTGTGGGTGGCTGTGGCCGGTGCCATGGGTGCCAACCCCACGCCCATGCCCGCGGGCGAAGTGCTCACCGCGCTGAAAACCGGCCTGGTGGACGCGGCAGAAAATAACTACCCCTCGTACGGTTCGGGCTTCCGCCACTTTGAAGCGGCCAAGTACTACAACAAGACCGAGCACTCGATGGCCCCCGAGGTACTGCTGTTCTCCAAGGCCATCTTCGACAAGCTGCCCAAGGCCGAGCAAGACATGGTGCGCGCTGCGGCCAAGGAGTCGATCGCGGTGAACCGCGCGGCCTGGGCGGCCTACGAGAAGAAAGAGTACGACCTGGTCAAGGCCGCAGGCACCGAGTTCGTGGAAGTGGACAAGAAGTCGTTCCAGGCCGCCATGCAGCCGGTGTACGACAAGTTTGCGGCTACGCCCGACATGAAGCGCCTGGTCAAAGCGGTCCAAGACACCACTTCCAACTAACTAGGCACAACCCCAGGCTACAGAGCTTCGCTTCTTTCTCCAACCCCCCTCGTATCTGCTTGAAAAGCAGATACGACATGCAGGGGGCAACACCAGCAGCCGGGCATTGCCAGTTCTGCGGTGTTCTGCGGGAAGAGGGCTCGTTTTGCCTGGGGCCTAGTCCTGTGATCCCCACCGGAGACACCCCATGTTCACCCGCTTTTGTGCCACCTTGTCCAAGATCAGTCTGATGTTGGCCATCGTGGGTTTGCTCGGCATCATCGTCTGCGTCCAGTACCAGGTGGTGGGACGCTATGTTTTTAATGACACGCCCACCTGGGCCGAAGCGCTGGCCATGCTGCTGGTGCTGTACGTGACGGCGCTGGGCGTGGCCGTGGGCGTGCGCGATGCGGGCCACATCGGCCTGGAATCCATCATCACCCTGCTGCCTGAGCGCATGCGCCTGAAGCTGGAGATCCTGATCCACCTGCTGGTAGGCCTGTTTGGCGTGCTGATGGTGCAAAGCGGCTACCTGTGGACCACGATGAAGTGGAACGACCAGAAGCCCATGCTCCCCGTGCCCTCTGGTATGGATTTCTTGCCACTGGTGATCGCCGGTGTGCTGATCGTGCTTTTTTCTATAGAACACATCCTTGCCCTGCTGCAAGGTAAAGAGGTGGTACCCGCATGGAACTAACAGTCCTTTGCATCAGCTTCACGCTGCTGCTGCTCATCGGCGTGCCGGTGGCGTTTTCGATCGGGCTGGCCTCGGTCTGCACGATTCTGGTGGCCGGTTTGCCGGTGGCCGTGGTGTTCCAGAAGATGGTGGGGGGCATGCAGGTGTTCTCCTTCCTGGCCATTCCGTTCTTCATTTTTGCGGGTGAGCTGATGCTGCACGGCGGCATTGCCGATCGCATCGTGCGCTTTGCCAACAGCCTGGTGGGCCATGTGCGCGGCGGCCTGGGCATGTCCAACGTGGTGGGTTGCACCCTGTTTGGCGGCGTGGCGGGCTCCCCCCTGGCCGATGTGTCGGCCATGGGCGCGGTGATGATTCCGCTGATGAAGAAAGAGGGTTACGACGCCGACTATGCGGTCAACGTCACCACCCACGCATCGCTGGTCGGGGCGCTCATGCCGACCAGCCACAACATCATCATCTTCACGTTGGCAACCGCGGGTATGGCCTCGGTCAGCGTGCTGGGCCTGATCGTGGCCTGCCTGATTCCGGCGCTGATTTTGACGCTGTGCAACCTGGCTGCTGCCTACGGCGTGGCGGTGAAGCGCGGCTACCCGGTGCGCGGCCCATTTGCGGGCTGGGGCGAAGTCGCCCGTTCGCTGGCGGCTGCCATTCCGGGCCTGCTGATCATCGCCATCATCCTGGTGGGCATCTTGTCGGGCGTGTTCACCGCCACCGAGTCGGCCGCCACCGCCGTGCTGTGGGCGCTGATCGTTACCGTGTTTGTGTACCGCTCGTTGTCGTGGGAGCACTTCCTGAAGTCGTGCGCCAAGGCCTGCAAAACCACCGGTGTGGTGCTGCTGCTGATCGGCATCTCGTCGGCTTTCGGCTACTTCATGGCGCTGTACGAAGTGCCGCAAAAGACCGGCGAAATGATGGCCTCGTTCACGCAAACGCCGTGGGTCATCTTCCTGATGGTCAACGTGCTGCTGTTTGTGCTGGGCACCTTCCTGGACATGGCAGCCACCATCCTGATCTGCACCCCGGTGTTCCTGCCCATCTGCCAGCAGTTCGGTATGGACCCCACCCAGTTCGGCGTGATGATGCTGATCAACTGCGCACTCGGCCTGAACACCCCACCGGTGGGGGCAACGCAGTTCGTGGGCTGCGCCATTGGGGAGATATCGGTGGGGCAGGTGATGAAGTCCATCCTGCCCTTCTACGCCGCACTGATTGCCGCGCTGATGCTGGTGACCTACGTGCCCGCGTTCTCGCTGTGGTTGCCTGGCGTGTTGTTGAAATAAGCCGCGCTCAAAATTTATACCAAATCACTGCCTAGCGCTTATTCAATGTGCGCTTACAGCTACAAAAGGAATAGCAAATGACCATTTCCCGCCGCCAGGTGATTCTGTCTGCCACCGGTGCCATGGCGCTGGCGGCACCCGTGTTGGCCCAGGCCCAGGCCTGGCCCAGCAAGCCCATCAAGCTGATCGTGCCGTACCCGCCCGGTGGCTCGTCGGACATCATTGCCCGCGCCATCAGCCAGCCGCTGTCCGAGGCGCTGAAGCAGCCGGTCATCGTGGAAAACAAGCCCGGTGCCAACGGCAACCTGGGGGCCGACTTTGTGGCCAAGTCCACACCCGACGGCTACACCCTGCTGCTGTGCGACGTGGGCGCGCTGGCCATCAGCCCCTCGGTCTACACCAAGCTGGCGTTTGATCCGAGCAAGGATTTGCGTGGCGTGACCATGCTGGCCTACTCGCCGCACATGCTGGTCGTACACCCTTCCGTCACAGCCAACAACTTGAAAGAGCTGGTGGCCTTGTCGAAGAAGACCGACCTCAACTTCGCCGTCACCGCCATGGGCAGTGCGCCCCACGTGGCCGGGGTGGCGGTAGAGCGCGCCAGCGGTGCCAAGTGGGTGTATGTGCCGTACAAGGGCGGCGTGCAAGCCATCTCCGACACCATCGGCGGCCAGACCCAGGTGCTGATGAACGGCATGTTGGCCACCCTGCCGCATGTGCAAAGTGGCAAGCTCAAGGTGCTGGGCATCTCCAAAAAATCCCGCATGCCGCTGGTGGGCAACGTGCCCACGCTGGCCGAGCAGGGCCTGACCGATTTTGAATCTGGCACCTGGCAGGGCGTGCTGGCGGCCAACGGCACACCGCCTGCCGTGCTGGCCCGCCTGAATGCCGAGCTCATCAAGGTGATCCGCAGCGCCGACATCCGCGCCCGCCTGACCGGCCAGGGGGCCGAAGTGGTCACCATGCTGCCGGGCGAGCAAGACCAATTTTTCAACCGCGAACGCAGCCGTTGGGCCAAGGTGGTGGCAGACGCCAACATCCAGCTCGATTGAGCCGCCGCATCCTTAGTGACCCCTAGCTTTTCAACGAGAGAGAACCAACAAAAATGAATCCGCAAGAACTCAAAACCATCATGGGCGCTGGCCTGCTGTCGTTCCCCATCACCGACTTTGATGACAACGGCGACTTCCGTCCCAGCACCTACATCAAGCGCCTGGAATGGCTGGCCCCGTACGGCGCGTCGGCGCTGTTTGCTGCCGGTGGCACAGGCGAATACTTCTCGCTGGTGGGTGCCGAGTACAGCCAGGTGGTCAAGACTGCGGTGGACACCTGCCGCGGCGTGGTGCCCATCATTGCCGGAGCCGGTGGCCCCACCCGCATGGCCATTGCCCATGCCCAGGAAGCCGAGCGCCTGGGTGCCCACGGCATTCTGCTGCTGCCGCACTACCTCACCGAAGCCGGCCAGGAAGGCCTGATCGAACACGTGGCCCAGGTCTGCAACAGCGTGAAGTTTGGCGTGATCGTCTACAACCGCGACCGCACCAAGCTCACCCCCAATTCGCTGGCCATCCTGGCCGAGCGCTGCCCCAACCTGATCGGCTTCAAGGACGGCGTGGGCAATATCGAAACCATGTCCTCCATCTTCATGAAGATGGGCGACCGCTTTGCCTACCTGGGCGGCCTGCCCACCGCCGAGGTGTACGCAGCCGCCTACAAGGCACTGGGCACACCGGTGTACTCGTCGGCCGTATTCAACTTCATCCCCAAGACCGCCATGGACTTCTACCATGCGGTGGCCGCCGATGACCTGCCCACGCAGCACAAGCTGTTGAAGGAATTCTTCATGCCCTACCTGGCCATCCGCAACCGCGTGGAAGGCTACGGCGTGAGCATCATCAAGGCCGGTGCCACCATCGTCGGCCACAGCGCCGGCCCGGTGCGCGCCCCTTTAAGCGACCTCAAGCCCGCTGAGATGGAAGAACTCGCCGTGCTGATCCAGAAACTCGGCCCACAGTAAGTCCACAATTAGCCGCTATGACACAAAAATTTGATAACTTCATCAACGGTGCCTGGGTCGCTGGCAACAGCTACGCGCCCAACATCAACCCGTCGAATCTGGCGGATGTGATCGGCGAGTACACCCAGGGCGACGCGGTCCAGCTGGATGCCGCCGTGCAGGCGGCGCAGGCGGCTTTTCCTGCCTGGTCTACCGGCAACGTGCAGGCCCGCGCCGACGCGCTGGACAAAATCGGCACCGAAATCCTGGCCCGCCGCGAAGAGTTGGGCACGCTGCTGGCCCGCGAAGAAGGCAAGACCAAGGCTGAAGGCATTGGCGAAGCCACCCGTGCGGGCAACATCTTCAAGTTCTTCGCCGGTGAATGCCTGCGTTTGACGGGCGAGATCGTGCCCTCGGTGCGCTCCGGCGTGGCGGTGGAAATCACCCGCGAACCCGTGGGCGTGGTGGGTTTGATCACCCCCTGGAACTTCCCCATCGCCATCCCCGCGTGGAAGATTGCCCCGGCCCTGGCCTATGGCAACTGCGTGGTCCTGAAGCCCGCCGATCTGGTGCCCGGCTGCGCCTGGGCGCTGGCCGAGATCATCAGCCGCAGCGGCATCCCCGCAGGCGTGTTTAACCTGGTGATGGGCCGTGGCTCGGTCATCGGTGACCCGCTGGTCAACCACCCCGGCATCAACGCCATCAGCTTCACCGGCTCGCAAGGCGTGGGTGGCCGCATCGCCCAGCAGTGCGCCGTGAACCTGAAGAAGGTGCAGCTGGAGATGGGCGGCAAGAACCCGCAAATCATCCTGGACGATGCCGACCTGGCCCAGGCCGTGGAGCTCAGCGTGCAAAGTGCTTTCTTCAGCACCGGCCAGCGCTGCACCGCGTCTAGCCGTTTGATCGTCACCGACGGCATCTACGGCAAGTTCGTGGAAGCCGTGCAGGCCCGCATGGCTACGCTGAAGATTGGCGACGCGCTGCAAGCCGGTATCGACATCGGCCCCGTGTCCTCGTTGTCGCAGCTCCAGCAGGATCTGGACTACGTGGCCATCGGCCAGGCCGAAGGCGCGCAACTCGCCGCAGGCGGCGCACGCCTGGAGCGCACCACCGAAGGCTTCTACATGGCCCCGGCCCTGCTGCTCGACACTACGTCGGCCATGCGCATCAACCGCGAAGAAGTCTTTGGCCCGGTGGCCAGCGTCATCCGCGTGAAAGACTACGAGGCGGCTTTGGCCGAGTCGAACAACACGCCGTTTGGCCTGTCCGCAGGCATTGCCACCACCAGCCTGAAATACGCCACGCACTTCAAGCGCCACAGCCAGGCCGGTATGGTCATGGTGAATTTGCCCACCGCCGGCGTGGACTACCACGTGCCGTTCGGTGGCCGCAAGGGCAGCAGCTTTGGCTCGCGCGAGCAGGGCCGCTATGCGCAAGAGTTCTTCACCACGGTGAAGACCGCCTACATCGGCGCTTGATCGGAGCCTGAAGCCATGACGCGCGTCGCCTTGTTCGGCGAATGCATGCTGGAGCTGCAAGGCCAGGCCTTCGGCCCCATGCAGCAAGGCTTTGGCGGCGACACGCTGAACACCGCCGTCTACCTGGCGCGGTGTTCGGCGGGCAAGCTGCAGGTGGGCTACGCCACCGCGCTGGGCGACGACGGCCTGAGCAGCGGCCTGCTGGCGCGCTGGCAGGCCGAGGCGCTGGACGTGTCGCTGGTGCAGCGCCTGCCGGGCCGCATGCCGGGCCTGTACCTGATCGAGGTGGATGCCCACGGCGAACGCAGCTTCAGCTACTGGCGCGACCACAGCGCGGCCAAGGCGTATTTCGATGCGCCAGACACGCCGCTGGAACAGGCGGCAGACCAGATCGATGCGCTGTACCTCAGTGGCATCAGCCTGGCTATCCTGCCCCCGGCGGGCCGCGAGCGCCTGCTGGCCCTGATGGCCCGCCTGCGCGCGCGCGGGGCCACCGTGGTGTTTGACAACAACTACCGCCCCCGCCTGTGGGCCAGCCGCGCCGAGGCCCATGCCTGGTTCGACCGCGCCTACGCCCTGGCCAGTATTGCGTTGGTGACGGCAGACGACGAGCAGGCCCTGCGCGGCCTGGCGACGCTGGAAGCCGCCGTGGAAGCCGCATCGGCCTTGCCATGCCCCGAGGTCGTCATCAAGCGGGGCCGCAATGCCACCCTGGTGCGCACCGCCAGCGGCGTGCAGGAGATTGCCACCGAGCGCGTCGAAAAGGTGGTGGACACCACCGCCGCCGGAGACTCCTTTGCTGCAGGCTACCTGGCCGTGCGCCTGCAAGGCGGCAGCGTGCAAGCCGCCGCCACCCAAGGCAACCGCCTGGCCGCCCGCGTCATCCAGCACCGGGGTGCACTGATTCCGGTGGATGCGATGGTGGACTTGGTGCTATAGAAAAAAGAGCTGCTTGTGCATGTGGAATAAGCGCAGGCAGTGGTTTTTCTTTGGATGCCGGGCCTACACCATCCGGGCCACGTATTCCCCCAGCGCCAAACAGCTCGTCAGCCCTGGCGATTCAATCCCGAACATGTTCACCAGCCCCGGCACGCCATGCAGCGCCGGGCCCTGGATGAGGAAATCTTTGGCCGCCTCATGCGGGGCCTGGATCTTGGGGCGGATGCCTGCGTAGCCGGGCTGTAGCGCGCCATCGGGCAGGCCGGGCCAGTATTTGCGTACTTCGGCGTAGAAGGCATCGCCACGGGCCGGGTCCACCGCCAGGTCGTCGGGGCTGTTGACCCACTGCACGTCGGGGCCGAACTTGGCCTGGCCGCCCAGGTCCAGCGTCAGGTGCACGCCCAGCCCGGCGGCCTGTGGGGCGGGGTAGATGAGGTGCGTGAACGGTGCCCGCCCGCTCAAAGTGAAGTAGTTGCCTTTGGCAAAGTAGGGTGTGGGAACATGCCGCGCATCCAGCCCGGCGCAGCGGCGGGCCAGGGCCGGGGCTTGCAGCCCGACGGCGTTGACGACGGTGCGGGCCCGCAGCCGGGTGCCATCCAGTGCTTCTAAAATAATAGCTGCTTGCGCTGATTCCATAAGCGCTAGAGGGCTATTGAGTGCCAAAATGCCGCCCGCATTCTCCAGGTCGCCCAGCAGCGCCAGCATCAGCGCGTGGCTGTCGACGATGCCGGTGCTGGGCGACAGCAGCGCGCCGGTGCATTCCAGTTGCGGCTCCAGTGCGCGGGCACTAGCGCGGTCCAGCAGGACCAGGTCGTTTACGCCGTTTGAAATGGCTTGGGCGCGGATGTTTTCCAGCTGGGCGAGCTGCCCGGCATCGGTGGCGACGATGAGCTTGCCGCAGCGCTGGTGGCCAATGCCGCGCTCGGCGCAGTAGGCGTACAGCATCTGTTTGCCCTGCACGCACAGCTGCGCTTTGAGCGAGCCGGGCGTGTAGTACATGCCCGCGTGGATGACTTCGCTGTTGCGCGCACTGGTGCCGGTGCCGATGGCCTCGGCGGCTTCCAGCACCAGCACCTCGCGGCCCTGCAAGGCCAGCGCCCGGGCCACGGCCAGGCCGACTACACCGGCTCCTATCACGACGGCATCAACCTGGTCCATGGAGTGTGTCCTTTTTTGCCAAACCGGGAAACAGCTTCAGCCATAGCGCGGCCACCACCAGCGTGCCGATGCCGCCCAGCAGCACCGAGCCCACCGGCCCCATCAGCGCGGCGGTGGCCCCGGATTCAAACTCGCCCAACTGGTTGGACGCGCCGATAAACACCGAGTTGACGGCGCTGACCCGGCCGCGCATCTCATTGGGTGTTTCGAGTTGCACCAGGCTTTGCCGAATCACCACGCTGACCATGTCGGCACCGCCCGAAATCCCCAGCGCCGCCATCGACAGCGCCAGGCTGGTAGACGCGCCAAACACCAGCATGCACAGGCCGTACAACCCCACCGCCAGCAGCAGGGTGCGGCCCACTTTGCGCTGCAGCGGCCAGCGCGCCAGTACGATGGACACCAGCAGTGCCCCCACCGCCGGAGAGGCGCGCAGCAGGCCCAGGCCCCAGGGCCCCGTGTGCAGGATGTCTTTGGCAAACATCGGCAGCAAGGCCGTGGCCCCGCCCAGCAGCACGGCAAACAGGTCCAGCGACACGGCACCCAGGATGGTCTTTTTCTCCCAGATGAAATGCACCCCGGCCAGCACGCTGCGCAGGGTCATGGGTTCGCGCGGCGGCGGCACGTGGTCATAGCGCAGGCCCGCCAGCAGCACCACACTCACGCCAAACAGCAGCACGCCCGTGGCATATACCGCGCTGGCTCCGGCCAAAAAGATGGCCCCGCCCAGCGCCGGGCCGCCGATGGTGGCGGCCTGCATGCCCGCTGCGCTCATGGCCATCGCCTGTGGCAGCAGGGCTGGGGGCACCAGCAGCGGTGTGAGGGCCTGCTGCGCAGGCATCTGGAAGGCGCGCGATGCACCCAGCACCAGCGACACTGCCAGCAGCCATTCGCGGCTGACCCATTGTTCGTGCGTGACCCACAGCAGGGTCACGGCCACCAGCGCCTGCAGGGCCATGCAGGTGGCCACGATGCGCCCCCGGTGCACCCGGTCGGCCACATGCCCGGCCACCAGCGCCAGCAGCAGGGCGGGCAGGAATTGCAGCAGCCCCACCAGGCCCAAGTCCCAGGCGCTGCCGGTCAGGTCGTACATCTGCCAACCCACCGCCAGCATCAGAAGCTGGCTGCCCAGCGTACCAAACACGCGCGCAATCCACAGGCGCATGAAGGCGCGATGCTCAAAAAGGGAGTTCAAGTCGGGGCTTTTTTGAAGGTTGAAAAAAGGCGGCGCAGGGCTGCCTCAACATCATACGGGGCCACCCGGTAGCCGCGCGAACGTTCTAAGAACCTGTTCAAGGTCTTATTGGGGCCGCGCAGGTGCCTGTTTATTCACGGACACGTTCTTCAAGCGACCGACCCGGTAATGCCACCCGCGAAGCTGGACTGCCCAGCTAGGGAGGCGACGTATCGGTGATCTGGTTGAGGGCGAAAAAACCGGCGTGCAGGCGATGGTGCCGCGCACGAAAATGCTACTGTTTAGATAGCTTCCATCGCCCATACAGTATGGGTTGGAGGCCTGCCGGACTTAAAAATCAGTGCAGGTAATTGCCATCGGGTGCGCCAGACGACACGTTGAAGAAGCTGGTGCCGGTAGTGCCCCGGCCAATTTCTTCCTCGGTGGCTTCGCGCACACCGGCCACGCCCAGCTTCAGGCGCAGCGCCATGCCGGCCAGCGGGTGGTTGCCGTCCAGCACCACGTGCTCGGGGTAGATTTCCGAGACGATGAACAGGCCGTGGCGGGGCACCTCGGGGCTGATGCCTTCGGGCAGGGCGCTGCCGTCAAAGCTCATGCCTTCTTCCAGCACCTCGGGGAACAGGCTGCGCGCCTCCAGAAAGATCAACTGGTCGTTGAAGTCGCCAAAGGCTTCCTCTGGCTCCAGTTGCAGCTCCAGCACATCGCCGACCCGGTGGCCCTGCAATTCGTCTTCCACCTTCTTGAGCAGATCGCCGCCGCCCACCAGAAGTTCTACCGGTTCGTCGAGCACGTCCAGTTCCACGCCCAGGGTGTCCTTGAGCGTCCAGGTCAAAGCGACCACACATTGTTGGGTAATTTCCATAGGAGAATTGTCGCAGTTTAGGCAGCAGCCTTGACGTTGAACCCAAGGATATCTGTGGACACCACCCAAATTTTGCCCCTGCTGGGCGGACTGAGCCCGCAGCAATTCATGCGCGACTACTGGCAAAAAAAGCCTTTGCTCATCCGCCAGGCTATTCCCGCCTTCCAGGCCCTGCTGGACCGCAGCGCCCTGTTTGCACTGGCCGAGCAGGACGAGGTCGAGTCGCGCCTCATTACCCAAACCGATGCAGGTTGGAAGATGAAAAACGGCCCCTTGCCGCGCCGTGCCCTGCCGCCGCTGAAATCTCCCGGTTGGACTTTGCTGGTGCAGGGCGTGGACACCCATGCCGCCACCGTGCACGAACTGTTGCAACAGTTTCGTTTTGTGCCCGACGCGCGTCTGGACGACGTGATGGTGAGCTTTGCCACCGACGGCGGCGGTGTCGGCCCGCACTTTGACAGCTACGATGTTTTCTTGCTGCAGGCCCACGGCCAGCGCCGCTGGCGCATCGGTCGGCAAAAAGATCTGACCCTGGTGGACGGCGCACCCCTGAAGATATTGGCCAACTTTGTGCCCGAGCAAGAGTTTGTGCTGGAGCCCGGCGACATGCTATACCTGCCGCCGCGTTACGCCCACGACGGTGTGGCGATGGGCGAGTGCATGACCTATTCGGTAGGTTTTCGCGCACCCAAACGCGCCGAACTGGTCCGCGAACTCATGCAGCGCATGGCCGAAGAGGCCGAGGATGCAGTTGGCGAAGCCCTGTACAGCGATGCCGACCAACCCGCCACCGACACCCCGGGCGCCATTCCGGCGGCGCTGCAGGATTTTGCGCATACCGCGCTGCAGGAGCTATTGGATGACCCGGTGGCGCTGCAATGCGCACTGGGCGAAGTGCTCACCGAGCCCAAGGCCCAGGTCTGGTTTGAGGCCAACGAACCGTCCGAGTCGCTGGGTGCCGTCACGCTGGACCCGCGCAGCCGCATGTTCTACGACGCGCACCACATCTTCATTAATGGCGAGAGCTTCCGTGCCGCAGGGCGCGATGCCACCCTGATGCGCCGCCTGGCCGATGCGCGCACACTGGGGGCCAAAGAACTGGCTCGCGCCAGCGCCGACGCGCGCTCCCTGGTGCTGTCGTGGTGCGCCAATGGCTGGGTGCATTCCCACTGAAAGGACTTCCTATGGATGACGCGCCCGTTCCCCAACGCCCCACAGGCCGCTTTCTGGGCCGGGTGGCTTTTCAGCAAATGGTGCGCGATGCCCTGGCTTGCGCGGCGCACGAGGGCTGGCGCGAGATTGTCATTAGCGACCCCACTTTTGAGGACTGGCCTTTGGGTGAGCGGGAGGTTTGCACTTCTTTACAAAGCTGGGCGCGGCCAGGGCGGCAGTTCACCATGTTGGCGGTGTCCTTTGATGCTGTCGTACGCCGCCATGCCCGGTTTGTGGCCTGGCGCACCACTTGGTCGCACTTGATCGACTGCCGCGCCTGCCGTAGCGCTGATCTGCAAGACATCCCGAGCGCGTTGTATAGCCCTGTATGGACCATGCGCCGCCTGGATCTGGAGCACAGCAGTGGCATATGTGGTGATGACGCCCAGCGGCGGGTCCTGCTGCAGCAGGCGCAGGGCGAGTGGTTGCGCAAAAGCAGCCCGGCGTTCCCATCGTCCACACTCGGGTTGTAGTTTTCTTGTTGTATTTACGAGTAAGGGTTTTTCGGCATTGCAGGATAAGAAGCTTATAATTGAAGGCTGAGTTGAAAGAGCTCGAGTGCTTTCTCTCGGTCGCATCAACGTCATCGTTATGCTGACGATTTCCGGAAATTGTTTCTACTCCCCATCTTTTTTAAGGAATTTTCTAATGAACAAATCGCTTGTACTCGCGGCTCTGATGGCTGCTGTTGTTTTGGCTGCTTGCGGCAAAAAAGAAGAACCAGTTGCTGCTCCCGCACCTGCTGTTGAAGCACCTGCTGCTGCTCCAGTTGCTGCTGCCGCCGAAGCTGCTGCTTCCGCTGCAACCGACGCCGCTGCTGCTGCTACCAGCGCTGCTGCTGCTGCTGGCACCGCTGTCGAAGCTGCCAAAGACGCTGCTTCCGCTGCAATGGCAAAGTAATTTCTCTTTGCACCTTGAAAAGCCACCGCAAGGTGGCTTTTTTTATGGGCGCTCGGTCAGAGGGGCAGGGAGTGGTCCTTGCATTCCAGGCTTTGCCCACCAATTACACAGACTAAGCTATGGGCCGGTGCCCTGAGACGATGGAGAAACATGTGGCTGATTTTGTAACGAGCGTGGTGCGGTTCCTGGTGCGCGTGGTCGTATTGGCGATGGGCCTGGTGTTTGCCGCCAGTCTCTTATTGGTGGTGGTTGCACTGGCCCTGCTGTGGGGCGCGCGTGCGCTGTGGGCCAAATTGACCGGCCAGCCCCTGACTCCGTGGGTCATGCGGGTTAACCCAAGCACAGGCTGGAGCCGGGCCTCTCAGGCCGCCAGCCGATGGCAGTCCGCGGCCCGACAACCCAAGGGCCGGGCTGGTACAGGCCGTGAAGTGGCTGACGTGACCGATGTGCAGATCAAAGAACTCTGAGCAGGCTTATATGGTGGCTCACGTAGCTGAGCCTGTCCCCTTGTTCCCAGGCGAATATTGAGGAAGTCCTCGACACCCGCCAGTTGATGGACCAAAACTTATGCCTGTGTATCCCAAAATTTTGTTACAAACGGGAGTGTGGAAATAGACTTCCCGACATAGGAGTAACTAAATGGACATTGAAGCCGCCCTATCCGATTGGCAGCAATTATTGGGAGTGCAGCAGGTACTCCGTGCCGAAGCGGCTCAAAGCAAGTATGGCGTTGATGCAAGTGCCATCCAGCGCACCATTTCGGCAGCTCTATGCATCACGGATGCCGCTTTGCTGCCTGAAGTGATGCGTATTGCGCAGCGACATCTAGTTCCTGTTTATCCCATCAGTACAGGGCATAACTGGGGCTACGGAACGGCGCTGCCAGCCCAGAACAATTGCGTCATTATCGATTTGTCGAGGCTTCAAAAAATCCTTCATTTCGATGCGGAGTTTGGCGTAGTGACGTTAGAGCCAGGAGTCACGCAGGGCATGCTAGCTGACTTTCTGGATAAAGGTCATCACCCGTATTTGGTACCCGTTACAGGCGCTGGGCCAACATGCAGCTTACTGGCCAACGCACTTGAGCGAGGGTATGGCGTAACGCCATACACGGATCACTTTGGTGCCGTAACAGATCTCGAGGCTGTCTTGGCTGACGGCACCATCTATCAAACAGCACTCAAAGAATCCGGTGGGGAGGAGCTAGCCAGGTTGTTCAAGTGGGGTCTTGGCACTTATTCCACAGGACTTTTTACGCAAAGTGGTTTTGGTATTGTCACGCGTATGACCATACTTCTTGCACCAAGGCCAGAGTGCATCAAGGTGGGGCTATTCAGTCTTAAAAATGATGGTCTCCTGGAGTCGGCGGTAGAGCGCATCCGGTCCATTCTTAAGCGGTTTCCAGGCACGGTAGGAGCGATCAACTTGATGAACCAACATCGGGTTTTAGCAATGTCCGCGCCCTTTCCTGGGGATCGATTGGATTCAACTGGTCTCATACCACTTCCGGTCATCGAAGAGCTTGGTCGCCAGTATCAAATACTTCCCTGGACTGGAATAGTCACCCTCTATGGCACTGAAAGAATGGTCTCAACCGCCCAAAAGGAAATACGAAAAACACTTTCAGGAGTCGCAAGCCGCTTGGTGTTTCTAAGCCTGGAACGGGCTCGAACACTCGAAAGTATTGCTAAGTGGTTACCAGGGCAGATGGGAAAGCGTCTTGCGAGTACTACATCCACACTAGCCCAGTCTTTGGAGCTTATCAATGGTAAGCCCAATGAAACCGCACTCCCCCTCGCTTACTGGCGAAACCCTAATCCCCCCACTGGCCCTTGGCGCGACCCGGCACGCGATGGGTGTGGCCTGATCTGGTACGCGCCCCTGGTCCCTATGCGACCGGTGCAAGTGCGCGGATATGCAAATATGGTCAAACGTTTGGCACTTCAGCATGGGATGGAGCCGCTGATCACATTTACCTCCATCAGTGACAAACTGTTTGACAGTACGGTGCCCCTCTTGTTCGATCGGGCTGATCCCAAGGCGGCATCCGCTGCCATGGCTTGCTACAGAGACCTGCTGGCGACGGGCAAGCAACTCGGGTACTTTCCGTACCGGGTGGGGGTAAGTGCGATGGATGCACTATCTAAAGAGCAAGTGCATTCGAAAGCATTTCACGCGCGACTGCGTAAAAGCATTGATCCAGACGGCGTCCTCTCGCCTGGTCGGTACCAGTGAGATCGTGTTAGGCCTAAGTGAGTGTCGATTTTTCTTACAACTGAACTAATTTTTTAAAAAAAGTTAATTTTTTTTGGAAAATTTTCCATTGAAATCAATGACTTAAGAAAAATTATTCGATGTGGCACAGTACGTGCTAATAAGAATGTACGTAAGCGTGATTGTCGCGCTACTAATTTTAGTTTTTAGGAGCTTAATCATGAAATTTGTAAAGAAAATCTTAGTTGGCGCGGCAATTGCTTGCTCAATGTTTTCTGCGGCCCAAGCGGCTCTCGTGAACGTTGGTGGTGTGACGTGGGATCCAGATTCGGCTCTCGATTTCACCAGCCAGTCGGTCAATATGCGCCAAATCATCAGCTTGGCTGATGGCTCATTGTCTGGTTTCGGTGTGGTCACTGTATTTAATGGGCAAGGTCAAACCACCTTTTGCCCCGGTTGTGAACTAACGTTCCAATTCAGTGGTTTTATGCCAACTGGCGGAACGATTATTCCTGGAGTCGGCCAAACGGCAAGTTACCTCGGTGGTACTGTTACTTTCTACGTCAGTGGAATTGATATCTTGACTCCATTCGACTACAACGCTTTGACGTTGGCAAATACTGGTAATGGATCAGTTTTCTTGACGGCAGCTAATGCAGGAACTTTTACTGGCACGAACGTTGGTGATGTATTGTTGTCGGCTTTGGGTAATCTCAATGTTACTGGTGGTGCTGCAGCTGCCTACTTTGATACGAACACCCAAGCTGGTGGTTCTGACCTCGGATTTACGTCATCTTTGTCTTTTATCCGCGGTTCTATTGCTGATACATCGGGTACCGGTAATTTGGTCGGTGACACGGTGAATTTGGTTCCTGAACCGACCTCCATCGCCTTGTTGGGCCTTGGTCTGGCTGGCTTGGGCTTGAGCCGCCGCCGCAAGAATGCTGCCAAGTAAGAAGATTTCTTCTTGTATCTAAAATAGTCCGCTTCGGCGGACTTTTTTTGTCTGCGCAACGCGGGGTATTCTGCAACGCATGAAAAATATACTGATGGTCTGCACTGCTAACATTTGCAGATCGCCGATGGCCCAGGTCGTCGCTGCACAGGCGGTGCAACAAATGGGCTTGGCCAATAGCGTTCGCGTAGGCTCAGCAGGAACGCATGCGAGCAAAGGTGTAGCCCAGCCTGATGGTCGCGCCAGAAAAGCTCTGGAAAAGCGCGGTTATGCGGTCAAAAAAGGAAGCTCGCGCCCGGTGGAAGCCAGAGATTTCGAACGCTTCGACCTGATCCTGGCCATGGACCGCGCAAATTTAAAGACGTTGCAGGCTCTCTGCCCAGCTGAGCATCAATCCAAACTCAGATTGTTTATGGAAATGGCCAAGGGATGCGATGCCGCCGAGGTGCCCGACCCCTACTACGGTAATGCCGAGGGGTTCGAGAGGGTGCTCGATCTGTGCGAAGCGGGCATGGAAGGCTGGCTGACCCACCTCGACTGAGGTGGTGCAGCGTTGCTCAGACTTTGTAGTAGTCTCGATACCAGTCCACGAAATTGGCGATGCCGCTTTGCACACTGGTGCCGGGCACGAACCCCACCCAATCCTGTAGCGCATCGGTATTGGCATAGGTCGCTGGCACATCACCGTCCTGCAGTGGCAGCAGCCGTTTCTCGGCTTTTTTGCCCAAGGCATTTTCGATGCAGCCGATGAAATCGAGCAGTTGCACTGGGTTGTTGTTGCCGATGTTGAACACACGGTAAGGCGCATTGCTGGTGGCTGGGTCGGCCAGCGTTGCGTCGTAAGCTTGATTGGCCTCGGCCGCGCGGTCCAGCACACGCACCACGCCCTCAACGATATCGTCGACATAGGTGAAGTCGCGCTGCATATTGCCGTAGTTGTAGACATCAATCGGGCGACCATCCATGATGGCCTTGGTGAACAAGAACAAAGCCATATCGGGCCGACCCCAGGGACCGTAAACCGTAAAAAACCGCAACCCTGTGGTGGGTAAGTTGTACAGGTGGCTATAGGTATGGGCCATCAACTCGTTCGCCTTTTTGGTGGCAGCGTAGAGGCTTACAGGATGGTCCACACTGTCGTGCTCCGAAAACGGCATCTTGGTATTGCCGCCGTAAACACTCGAACTGGATGCATAGACAAGATGCTGTACTTTGCTATGTCGGCATCCTTCCAATATGTTGACAAATCCAATTAAATTGCTATCAACGTAAGCGTGAGGGTTTTGCAGTGAATAGCGCACTCCTGCTTGAGCGGCAAGATGAATCACTCGATCGAATTTATGAGTAGCGAATAGGTCCGCTATTCCGGCACGGTCGCCGATGTCCATTTGCACAAATCGGAAATTTGCATGCGACGTTAGACGCTTGAGGCGATTGTGCTTCAGGTTTACGTCGTAGTAGTCGTTCAAATTGTCCAGCCCTACCACTTCGTCGCCACGCGCCAGTAGCTTTATCGATGCGGTCATTCCAATGAAGCCAGCAGCCCCCGTAACCAAAATTTTCATAGCCCTATCCTTTGTCAATTTCAATATACTATGCATCTTAACTGGCTTACTGGTACGTTTGCGCATACACGATACTTTAGAGATGAAATGGCATACCATGTGGCACAAGGCACTGCCAATCGCTCTAGCACTTTATGTCGGATTAGTGTGGGGTGAGGTCGATATCAATCAAGCCGATATTGCTACGTTGGACGGAGTTCGGGGTATCGGTCCCAGCATGTCCAGAAAAATTTTGCTTGAGCGTAGTCAAGGGCGCTTTAAAAGCTGGACAGATTTAATGGCGCGGGTTCCTGGTATCAAAGACAGGATTGCTGCTAAGTTGTCAGCAGAGGGCTTAACGGTAAACGGAGATAGTTTTGCCGAAACTTCTAAACCTGTGCAGTGACATGTCAGAGGAGTGAACCGCCCCGGTTTTTGAGGAGGCTCAAATCTCTGAGAGGATTGAGCCATGAAGAAGTCGAACAAGTTTTCACTAGAGGTGCGTGAGCGCGCGGGGCGCATGGTGCGGGAGCACCGGGGCGAATACCCATCGCTGTGGGCGGCTATTGAATCCATTGCCCCCAAGATTGGCTGCGTGCCGCAGACGCTGAACGAATGGGGCAAGCGTGACGAAGTCGATACGGGAGCGAGGGTAGGCACCACCACGGCTGAGCACGAACGCATGAAGGGGCTGGAGCGCGAGGTCAAGGAGCTTCGCCGGGGCAACGAGATACTGAAGCTGGCCAGCGCGTTTTTCGCTCAGGCGGAGCTCGACCGCCGACTGAAGTTTTGAGGAGCTTCATCGATCAGCACCGCCACACGCATGGGGTCGAGCCGATCTGCAGGGTGCTGCAGATTGCCCGTCCTAGTGCATGAGGTATGCAGCTCGGCAACGAGACGCGGCGAGGCAGAGCAAGCGGGCCCAGCGCGATGCCGACTTGGTGGCGCACATCGAACGCGTCTGGCAGGCCAACCTGCAGGTCTACGGTGCCGATAAGGTCTGGATGCAGATGAACCGAGAAGGCATTTCCGTGGTGCGCTGTACCGTTGAGCGGCTGATGCGCTGCCTGGGATTGCGTGGCGTCGCGCGGGGCAAGGTGGTGCGCACCACCGTCAGTGACCGCAAGGCAGCATGCCCACTGGACCACGTCAACCGGCAGTTCCGGGCGGATCGACCGAACCAACTCTGGGTTTCGGACTTTACTTATGTCTCGACATGGCAGGGTTGGCTCTACGTGGCCTTTGTAATCGACGTATACGCCCGGCGCATCGTGGGCTGGCGGGTGAGCAGTTCGATGCGTACGGACTTTGTGCTGGACGCGCTGGAGCAGGCGTTGTACGCTAGGCAGCCCGAGAGGGATGGGTCACTGATTCACCACTCCGACAGGGGCTCGCAATACGTCGGCATCCGCGAAAGCGAGAGACTGGCTGAGGCCGGAATTGCCCCCTCTGTGGGCAGCAAGGGTGACAGTTACGACAACGCCCTAGCTGAGATGATCAACGGGTTGTATAAGGCCGAGTTGATCCAGCGCAGGGCCCCTGGAAGACAAAGGAATCAGTGGAGTTCGCAACCCTGGAATGGATGGCATGGTTCAACCACCACCGATTGCTAGAGCCCATCGGGTACATACCGGCTGCCGAAGCTGAGGCAAACTACTACCGGCAACTTGCCAATCAGGCCGCCACCGTGGCGGCCTGACTTAAACCAACGGGCCTCCACGAAACCCGGGGCAGTTCAGAATTGTGCAAGTGGCTCAGATAGATAGCTTTGATTATTATAAAAATTGATTTTCGTGAAAAATTAATTTATAAAATAAAAAACAAAAATACTATTAATTTTAAAAATCTAATCTTCAATTAAATGACTTACTCAATGCATTCCATGTAAGTACTGCAGATGTAAGATATTTGGTGTATGTCAACTTAAAATTTACGTTATATTTAAAAGACGGAATCACTAAAATTTTTAGACTCAGGGGAAAATTTTGAAACAAAAAAGTAATTATCTTTCATTTGCAACTCGCTTTGCGGCTTTAGGTTCACTTTGCTGCCTGATCGCATCTTGTTCAATCTTTACGACTGGCTATCCACCTGCACCGAAAAGTGCAATAACGAATGATTATAATTATATCATTGGGCCAGGTGATGCTTTGAATATCACTGTATGGCGCAATCCCGAACTATCGATGTCTGCTCCAGTACGGCCAGATGGGAAATTAACAACTCCGTTAGTAGATGAAATATTAGTTCAAGGGAAAACGTCTGTACAGGTCGCTCGAGAAATTGAAGCGGTGCTGTCAAAATTTGTTCGTGATCCTGTTGTAACAGTAATGGTAACTGGCTTCGTGGGACCATATAGTGAACAAATAAGGGTTGTAGGTGAAGCAGCAAAACCTCAGACGTTACCGTATAAAAGTAAAATGACCATCCTAGATGTAATGATTTCTGTAGGCGGACTAACAGATTTTGCAGATGGGAATAGTGCAACAATATTACGAACTTCTGAGGGTGATAAACGATATTCTGTACGGTTAAAGGACCTTATTAAGAGAGGTGATTTTTCAGGCAATGTCGAAATGAAGCCTGGTGATATTTTAATAATTCCACAAGGATGGTTTTAATGAATACTTCAGATTTAAAGCTAGTTAAGTTCACTTTTATAATATAAAAAATAATGGACGAATTAATCGGGCAAATACTAACTTTTGCAAAAGGTTCTTGGAAGCATCGGTGGCTAGGTATTCTAGTTGCATGGCTTGTTGGTGTGATAGGTGCCGGCATAGTACTAAGAGTCCCGGATAAATACGAGGCATCGGCGCGTATTTACGTTGATACCCAGTCAATTCTTAAACCATTAATGTCTGGTTTAGCAGTTCAACCAAATGTAGATCAACAAGTCGGAATGTTGAGTCGGACACTGATTACGCGACCAAATGTAGAGAAATTAATTCGTATGGCTGATCTTGATCTTGGGAGCACATCTAAAGTGTCTCAAGATGGCTTAATAGAGCAATTGATGAATACATTGCAAATCAAGAGTACAGCAAGAGATAATTTATATACACTTTCCTATCAAGATAAAAATCCAGATAAAGCGAAACGTGTAGTTCAGTCTCTAGTTTCAATATTCGTTGAATCGAGTTTGGGTGATAGCCGAAAAGATACTGATGCTGCCAAAAAATTTATTACTGAACAAATCAAAACTTATGAGTCAAAATTAGAATCAGCGGAAGCTCGATTAAAAGAATTTAAACTTCGTAATATTGATGTACAAACAGCAAACGGTGGAACAGATATAGCAGGTAAATTAAGTGAAATAAGTGCTCAGCTTAATCAAGCAAAACTCGAGTTACGTGAAGCGGAAAATGCACGCGATGCTTCTAAAATGCAATTGCAAAGCGAAAAATCTGAAAGCGCAAATATTTCATCAAAAAGTTTAATGCAGGAGTCAGCTCAATCTTTGGCTACACCTGAAATAGATTCACGTATAGAGGTTCAAAAGAGGAGTTTAGATAGTTTACTGCAACGATTTACTGAGCAACATCCTGATGTTATAGGAACTCGAAGGTTAATTAAAGAACTTGAAGATCAAAAGAAAAAAGAAGTTCAGGAGCTACGAAAATCAGCGATGGCAAGTCCAATATCTTCAGGTAATAATACGTTGGCATCACAAGAAATGAGTCGACTCTTGGCAGCCTCGGAAGTTCAAGTTGCATCTCTACGCGCAAGAGTATCTGAATACGCGTCAAGGTATGAAAAGGCACGTGAATTTCTAAAGACAGCCCCTCAAACAGAAGCAGAGTATTCTCAATTGAATCGTGATTATGCAATTAACAAGAAAAATTATGAAGATCTGGTAAGTAGACGTGAATCTGCATCGCTATCCGGTGACTTGGAATCGGCAGCTGGTGTAGCAGATTTTAGATTGATTGATCCCCCCAGAGTTTCTCCTAAACCTGTTGCCCCTAATCGGCTGCTTCTTCTGTTACTAGCTTTGGTGGCGGCTTTAGGGGCAGGTGGTTTTACTGCGTTCGCTGCAAGCCAACTGAGACCTGTATTTCATGATGCGCGGACGTTGCGTAATGTCATTGATCTTCCGCTCTTAGGCGTCGTTACGCTGGTATTAAGTGAAGCTGCAAAGCGCAAAGAGCGATTAGATTTACGCAAATTCTTTATTGTTTTGATTGCCTTAATTACTTCTTTCATTATATTGATCGCAGTTTTGGCTTTTTTATCCGGGCAAATAGGTTAAACAATGAATAGCTTAATTGAACAGGCAACTCGTCGACTCGAGCAATTACGGCAGGCCGGAGTCGTATTAAAAAATCCTGAAGATGAAAATATTCAGGATATTATTACTAATAAATCAAGCACAGATAACTCCTTATTTGTTAAGAATAAAATTCTTGAAGAAAATGTAAAACCTTTATCTTTTTCAAGAAAAGTTGATGTAGATTTAGATGCATTAGCCGCTGCAGGCATTGTGAGCCCCAATGCACCAAGATCTCAAATAGCGGATCAGTACCGCGTAATAAAACGACCTCTCATCAGCAATGCAATGGGTAAAGGTGCATCTTTGATCGAGAATGGTAATCTGATAATGGTTACTAGTGCCTTAGCAGGAGAAGGAAAAAGCTTTTCAGCAATTAATTTAGCCATGAGTATTGCTACTGAATTGGATAATACAGTGATGCTTGTTGATGCGGATGTTGCTCGTCCATCTGTGCTTCGAATGCTCGGACTTCCAGCTAGCCCAGGATTGTTAGATTTACTTGTAGGTGATGTTGATGATTTATCGAGTGTTTTGTTAAAAACTAACATTGATAAATTAACCTTATTACCAAGCGGGACGCCACATTTACGTGCAACGGAATTATTGGCAAGCGAAGCTATGAGTCAACTAATAAAAAATATTGCAAATCGATATTCAGATCGGATTATTATTTTTGATTCGCCACCACTTCTTTTAACGACTGAGTCTAGAGTTTTGGCTACTCATATGGGACAAATTGTGATGGTTGTACACGCAGAGAAAACGCTACAGGTGGACATCCAGCATGCGTTATCTTCGATTGAGGCCTGTCCTGTCAAAATGATGGTACTGAATCAAGCTAAAAATGGACTGCAGGGCGGATATGGTGGATATGGATATGGGTATGGCTATGAGCAATAAATATTCCGTCTGTTGACTTTCACGCTGATATGAATTCATATTATTATTTACATAAATATAGTTATGCGAAGTTATCATTGACTTTGATGCTGTTATTGTGTATGCCATTAAATTCTAATGCGCAGTCAACCTCATCCGTTGTTTCGAATTTCGGAGGATTATTCTCCATCTCGCCAAACCTCTCCACGACGGAGACTTGGACAGATAATTTGACTCTTGAAAATGGAATTAAAAAATCAGGTTGGATTACTGAAATCAGTCCAGGAGTAAGCGTTCGAAGTGGATCTGGGAAGGTAAAAGGGTATTTAAATTACTCATTAAATTCAATTAATTACAGCGGTGGCCGGGGAAAAAATTCCTTGCAAAATTCATTGAATTCTTCGATAAATATTGAAGCCATTGATAAGCATGGTTTTATAGACGTAACTGGAGTAGTAACTCAGCAAACCATATCTGCTTTCGGAATTCAGAATGCAAGTTTAAATAATATAAATTCAAACAAGACCGAATTCTCTACATTTAGTTTGACGCCGTATTATCGTGGTAAGCTATCTAATTTTTTGAATTATGAAGCGCGATATAGTATAACGACAAACACAGCAAAAAACGCGAGTAATTTTTCATCCAATTCAAGCTTGACATCAATCAATATTAATGGGGATGAAGTTTTTGGAAAATTTTCGTGGACATTAGACATAAATCGCCAAATAACTTCACGTGACATTGCGGCAGATACCGAAGTAGATAGTTTAAAGGTTTCATTAAATTATCCAATTACTAATAATCTTATTTATTCAATTACCGGTGGCCGTGAAATACAAAACTATACATCGGCAGAAAATAAAGGTTCTTGGACATCTGGGATGGGATTAAACTGGTCAATTTCCGAAATGACTAAATTATCTGCAAATGTTAGTAATAATCCTTTGGGCAACATGCATAGTCTAAATTTCGAGCATAGAACACCTCGGACTAGTTGGAGAGTAAGTGATGTTAAAAGTGTTTCTATAACAAATGGAAGAAATAGTTCAAATTTAGGAAGTAACTATGACTTGCTTTTTAGTCAATTTACCTCGATCGAACCAGACCCAGTTAAAAGAGCTCTGCTAGTTAATAATTATTTACAAACATATGGAATCAATCCAAACTCTATTGTGATAAATGGATATTTGACATCTGGAACCTCCTTACAACGAGCTCAAAATATTTCATTTGCCCTACTTGGACTTCGCGATACCATTACATTTACTGCTGCTCAAAGTGTCGGAAAAAGTGTCATTTCTAGTGCCGGGCTTACAGATGATTTTAGCAGCGCTAGTTCAATAAGGCAAAATGGAATTACCGTTGCATATTCACACAGATTGACTCCTGATACTGTAATAAGTAACCAAATTTCGGCACAAAAAACATACGGACAATTAAGTTCTCAAAACTCAAAAACAAGATCTACAAATATTAGTGCTTCAACGCGTGTAGGAATGAAGGCATATCTGACGGTTAGCGCACGACATTCCATCTCATCAAGTAATTCTTTCCCATATAGAGAGACCGCTGTCACCGGTAATTTAACGGTACAGTTCTAAGTTATGTATGAAAATTTTTATGGATTGACGACTAAGCCATTCCAATTAAATCCCGATCCACTATTCTATTTTGCAAGTAAACAACATAGAAGAGCGAAGGCATACTTGGAATATGGTGTCTTGAGAAATGAAGGCTTCATTATTATCACAGGTGAGGTTGGCGCGGGTAAGACAACGATAGTACGAAGTTTATTAGACAGTTTAGACTTGGACAAGGTCGTTGCTGGTAACTTGGTTACAACTCAATTGGATGCTGAAGACACGCTGCGCATGGTTGGTGCCGCGTTCGGAGTACGTACAAAGGATTCTTCGAAATCTGACATATTATTGGCATTAGAGGCTTTCTTTGTCAGTCAAACAAGTTTGGGTAAACGTTGTTTATTAATCATTGATGAGGCTCAAAATCTTACGCCTCGTGCCGTTGAGGAATTGAGAATGTTATCAAATTTTCAATTTGGTCAACAATCATTATTGCAAAGTTTTTTAATTGGGCAACCTGAATTCCGCGACATATTGCAAAATCCCAGTATGCAGCAGCTGCGACAACGGGTTATCGCCGCATGTCATATTGGACCCATGGATTTAGAAGAAACCCAAGGATATATTGAGCATAGATTAAAATGTGCTGGATGGAGTAATAGACCTAATTTCAGCACTGAAGCATTTGAATCTATTTTTGAGGCGAGTGGTGGAATACCAAGGCGTATTAATTCTATTTGTGATAGATTATTGCTTTTAGGGTTTCTGGAAAATAAAGATGGATTTGAAGTTAATGACGTTAAAACGGTCTCCCGTGAAATTTTAGAAGAATCTGGTCATGTGTCTATTGAGAAATTTACAGATGATAAAATTTATAATGACAGTTCTGTTGATATAGAAGGTATTAATTATTCCAATAATTTATTGGATTTAAAAAATTTTTCTATAGAGAAAATCAATGAAATTGAAAAATTTAATTTTAATGATAAATTCGAAAGAATAGAGAAGAACATATCGCGTTTAGAAGTAAATAATGCGGAAACACTGTTGATTTTAAAAAATATTTTTCATTTTATGAGAAATAATTATAAATAAAATATTTATGTCTAATCGTTATATTATTTGTGTAGTTGGTGCTCGTCCGAATTTTATGAAAATGGCGCCAATTTTGCGGGCGCTTTCAGTTAAATTGCCACATATTCTTGTATTACTTGTTCATACTGGACAACATTATGATAAGGACATGAGCGATCGACTTTTTGACGACTTACAATTACCAAGGCCTGATATAAATTTGGAAGTCGGTTCTGCGACTCATGCCGTTCAGACTGCCGAGGTTATGCGGAAATTTGAACCAATTTTGGATTCCTATAATTCTCATTGTGTAATAGTTGTTGGGGATGTTAATTCGACACTTGCTTGTACCTTGGTTGCGGTAAAAAAAGGTGTTCCAGTTGCGCATGTAGAAGCCGGTTTGCGTAGTTATGACAAAAAGATGCCTGAAGAAATAAATAGAATTTTGACTGATCAAATTGCCGATCGTCTTTATACAACCGAACGATCCGCTGAAGTTAATCTGAATAAAGAGGGAGTTTCTTCGGAGAAAATTTGCTTTGTTGGCAATGTTATGATTGATTCATTAATCCATGGTCGTAAAAATGCCCCCGATGTATTGGATATATTGAAATTATCTAATGAAAATTCTTTAATTTTGAATAATTTAAAGAAATATGCGGTGGTCACGTTACATAGACCTTCAAATGTGGATCAACCTGAAAGCCTGCGGTATCTATTAGATGTTTTAGTGGAGGTTTCCAGCAGGTTGCCATTGATATTCGCGGTGCATCCTCGTACTAAAAATAATATTGAAAAATTCAGTCTTAATTATATTTTCAGTGTGAAAAATATTATATTTTTACCACCTCAAGGATATCTAGAAATGCTTGGCTTGATGTCAAGCGCGACTCTTATACTTACCGATTCAGGAGGGCTTCAGGAAGAGTCTACTGCCTTGGGCGTGCCGTGCTTGACTTTAAGAGAGAATACAGAGCGCCCAATTACTGTAGACCAGGGTACAAATACTATTGTTGGCTCCGATCGTGATTTGATTTTATCCTGTGTGGATGAAGTATTAGCAGAAAAAGGTAAGTCTGGACGAGTCCCGGAATTTTGGGATGGGGCTGCTGCGGAGCGTATTTGTGATGACTTAAAGACATGGCTAGTTCTCTAATTCTATTTATTACTTAGCATGAATAATAAAATTATTTCTAACGCTTTTACTATTGATGTAGAAGATTATTTCCAGGTTTCCGCATTTTCTCCTTATATAAAAAGAAGTGATTGGGATTTGCACGAGTGTCGTATCGAAGAAAATATCGACAGAATTATAGGTATGTTAAATAAAAGTGGCACTAAAGCCACTTTTTTTACATTGGGGTGGATTGCAGAACGATATCCGCAAATCGTTAAAAGAATCGTACAAGAAGGTCATGAATTAGCTAGCCATGGATATGGACACGAACGCGTTTCTGATTTGTCCAAATCGGAGTTCTTATCTGATGTACTGTCTTCCAAAAAAATATTGGAAGATATATCAGGTGTTCAAGTTAAAGGCTATAGAGCGCCAAGTTTTTCTATTACAGAAAATAATTTGTGGGCTTTTGATTGCCTGTTTTCGTCAGGCTATAAGTACAGTTCAAGTATTTATCCAATAAAACATGACCATTATGGAATGCCTGATACACCAAGGTTTTCTTACCATGTTAGAGAAGGCTTGATTGAAATACCAATTACCACTTTGCGTCTATTCGGAAAAAATTTTCCATCAAGTGGTGGTGGCTATTTTAGATTATTTCCTTATTCTTTGTCGAAATTAATGATCGATAGAGTTTTATCAACTGATAGGCAAGCTGCTATATTTTATTTTCATCCTTGGGAAATAGATGTAGAGCAGCCAAAAGTTTCAGGTATTAATTTTAAAACAAAATTTAGACATTATGTGAATATTAAAAATATGGAAGAAAAACTTAACAAGTTGCTTTCAGATTTTAAATGGGACAGAGTTGATAGAGTTTTTTCGATATAGTTTTATGAAAAAAAAAATAGAGGTTAAGCGCCTTGATGCTAACAATTTGAACGCAACTAATTTGTGGGATGATTTTGTTTCATTAGATATAAATGCAACTTTCTTTCATCGCGCTGGTTGGCAAAAAATTATTAATGAGGTTTTTAATCATCCAACATATTTTTTATATGTTGAGATTGCTGGTGTAATTCAAGGAATTCTACCCTTAGCACACGTTAAAAGTATTCTTTTTGGTAATTCTCTTGTTAGTTTACCCTTTGCTGTGTATGGCGGAATTGTCGCAACCAATGATGAGGTTGCCGCTAGTTTAGAACAAGCGGCGCAAGAACTTGCTAAGAGTTTAGATGTTGACCATCTTGAGTTACGAAATTTAAATCAACGGAATTTAGATTGGCCATCTCAAAATATATATGTGACTTTTCGAAAATGTATTCTTCCTACGGAAGAGGAAAACTTATTGGCAATACCACGAAAACAGCGCGCCATGATACGCAAAGGGATTAAAAATGGTTTATATAGTTGTATTGACTCAAACATAGATAATTTTTTTAATTTATATGCTGACAATGTTCATCGACATGGAACACCAGCGATGCCAAAAAAATATTTCTTGGCTCTAAAAAATGAGTTTGGTGATGAGTGCGAAATATTAACCATATCTAATGCTGATGGACGTGCACTTAGTAGTGTTATGAGTTTTTATTTTCGAGATGAAGTTCTTCCATATTATGCTGGTGATGATGTGTCTGCACGTGATCTGGCGGCAAATGACTTTAAATATTGGGAATTATTGCGACGAGCTTGTGTACTTGGATTAAAAACATTCGATTATGGGCGAAGCAAAATTAATACCGGTTCTTATGCATTCAAAAAAAACTGGGGTTTTGAATCTAAGCCACTAAGTTATGAATATTGTTTATATAAGAGGGAATCAATTCCGCAGAATAATCCATCAAATAAAAAGTATCGATTATTGATTGCTGCCTGGAAGTGCCTGCCGATTCCATTGGCCAACACAATAGGCCCGTTTATTGTCAAAAGTTTAGGTTAATTTTTTGCGTAATATACTTTATCTGGTACATAGGTTGCCATATCCTCCGAACAAAGGTGATAAGGTTCGGTCGTTTAATTTATTAAAGTATCTCTCTGTTGAAAATAATGTCTATTTAGGTACTTTTGTTGATGATCCTCATGATGAAAAATATATACCTATTGTGAAAAAATTATGTAAATCATCATATTTTGAAAAAATTAATAGAAAATATTCTAAAATTCGTAGTTTAATTGGAATTGCTAGTGGGGATGCGCTAACATTAAGTTATTATAATAGTTTGAGTTTTCATGATTGGGTGGCCGATGTTGTTAATAATAATAAAATTGACGCTGTTGTCATCTTTTCATCTGCAATGGGCCAATTTGTGAATGCTGGTCTTTATTCACGTATGCTGGTTGATTTTGTCGATGTTGACTCTCAAAAATGGGCAGAATATTCGGATCAAAAATATTTTCCTATGTCTTGGTTGTTCAGAAGAGAAAGTAGATTACTTTTAAAGCATGAACGATTTTTGGCGTTGGAGGCTAAACATTCCTTTTTTGTTACGGAAAAAGAGAGAGATTTATTTTCCACTTATGCACCAGAAAGCGCACTTAAAACCAGTGCTTTAAATAATGGTGTTGATCTGGATTTTTTTTCACAAGATAAAATTTTTAAATCTCCATTTAACTCCTCTGAAGATAATTTCATTTCAATAGTTTTCACTGGTGCAATGGACTATTGGCCTAATATTGATGCGGTAATTTGGTTTGTTGAAAATGTTTTCTCTTTACTTATTAAGAGAAATTCTAATTTTAGATTTTATATTGTTGGCCGTAGTCCATCGCAGACGGTTTTGAATTTGAAATCTAAATACATTTTTGTGACCGGTACGGTGGATGATGTTAGACCATATTTACAATTTGCAACTGTTGTGGTTGCTCCGCTAAGAATTGCGCGTGGTGTACAAAATAAAATACTTGAAGCTATGTCCATGGCTAAACCGGTGGTTGCGTCATTAGAATGTGTTCGGGCTATCGACTCAACAGACGGCATTGACATTTTGGCAGCAGAAAGTTCAATGGATTTCATAGAGCATATTGAGTTTTTAGTAAAAAATAAATATCAAGCTGAAAAAATTGGACGGGCCGCGAGAGTTAAGGTGCAGGAAAGATATAGTTGGAACTCAAATTTAAAAAAAATTGATGAATATCTGAATGTTGATGAGGTTAAAGATATCTTATGATTTTTAATTTTCCGAATCCCAATAGAAAGATTTGGCGTGATGCAATAACTTCATTTGGCATACTCTTTTTATTGATTGTGTTTCTGTTCTGGAGTACTTTTTCTGGGATGGTTTCTATATGGGCTAGATCTGAAACTTTCACTCATGGATTTCTGGTCTTTCCAATTGTCGTTTGGTTGATTTGGCGGAAGCGAAATTTAATTTTTTCAAAAATACCAAAACCGAACTATTTGTTTTTAATTCCTATTGTTTTTGTATCTCTGGTATGGCTTCTGGGTGACCTAGTTTCCATAAATTCTGTTACCCAGTTAGCGGCAACTGCACTTTTGGTTTTACTTGTTTTAACGGTATTTGGATGGTCAGTTGCATCTGTAATTTTATTTCCATTGGCTTTTTTGTTTTTTTCAGTGCCATTGGGTGAGTTTCTTCTGCCAATACTCATGGAGTGGACAGCAAAGTTCACGGTTGTGGCCATTCGATTGAGTGGTATTCCTGTTTACCAAGAGGGTTTGCAGTTTGTAATATCTTCCGGGAATTGGTCGGTGGTGGAAGCTTGTAGTGGAGTTCGCTATTTGATATCGTCGGTCATGATTGGAACGCTTTACGCTTATCTAAATTATCAATCATTAAATCGTCGTCTTGTATTTATTGGTGTTTCCATCGTCGTTCCGGTTTTGGCAAACTGGATGCGGGCATATTTAATTGTGATGCTGGGACACTTTTCGGGAAATACTCTTGCCGTCGGATTTGACCACCTGATTTATGGATGGTTGTTTTTCGGTGTGGTTATTATGCTTATGTTTTTAATTGGAAGTCGATGGACTGAGAGCACAAGTGTTGATGAAAGTAAATTTGAACTTGAAAAGTTTCATGATAATTTCTCATCGAAATATTTTGCAGTAACTGTATTTTTGGTTGCCGTTGCAGTATCTGTACCTGTTGGTTGGGGCTATTTTATTCTCAAAAAAAATAATCTTAAAATACCGCATCTGATTGCGCCAAATAATTTTAATTCTGGCTGGAAGCAGACTAATGGTAATTTAGTAAGTTTAAAACCGAATTTTCATGGTTCATTTGCTAATGCGAGTGGAAATTATGAGAAAAATTCTCAATTTGTTGGGTTGTATGCTGCCTACTATAGAAATCAAGATTACCATAATAAGCTGGTGAACTCTGAAAACTCTATCTTTAGTAGTAAGAATAAAGATTGGTTGAGTGTTGGTGCTGGAAATTATGTTTTGAAAAAGATGGTTGATCCTATATCAGTTAGGGTAATGAATTGGAAGGGGATGGATGTTTCAGATCAAAAAAATAATATTCGTCTGCAAACTTGGCAGTTTTATTGGGTGAATGGTATATTTACTGACAGCGACTATAAGGCGAAAATTTATGGTGCGATACAACGTTTAGTTGGTAAGGGAGATGATTCTGCTATTGTTGTTTTATATGCTAACGATGATGGTGATAATTCGGCGAAAAAGTCGATGGAAGAATTTTTGCAGGATAATTATTCTGAAATTAAAAATATGCTAGAGATGACTCGTGGCGAATAGCCATACTTTATTATCTGAATTTTTAAATACCTTTAGGGAATTGAAATGACTGTTGTTGCTGTTATTGGTCTCGGATATGTTGGACTTCCATTGGTGATTGAGTTTGGTAAGCATTTCAAAACGATTGGTTTCGATATTTCGATATCTAAGGTTGAGTCCTGTTTAAAAGGTGTAGATCCTTCGCGGGAATTATCCAATGAAGATATGCTTTCTGCTACCCATGCTCTGTATACGTATGACGCTACGATGCTGGCGGGGGCAGATATTGTGGTAGTGGCTGTTCCGACACCCGTGGATGATGCCCATATTCCCGATTTTCGTCCGTTGATTGGCGCAAGCACAAGTGTAGGTCGCCATATGAAGAGCGGTGTTATTGTTGTGTATGAGTCAACCGTTTATCCTGGCGCAACGGAAGAGGTTTGTATTCCTGTTTTGGAGCGGGAATCTGGTATGAAATGGAAGCAAGATTTCTTTATTGGATACTCTCCTGAGCGGATTAATCCAGGTGATAAAGAACACACCTTGACTAAGATTCTGAAAGTGGTGTCTGGCGATACTCCCGATACTTTGGAGAAAGTTGCCAAGCTCTACGAAAAAATTATTGTGCCCGGTGTTCATCGTGCATCGTCCATCAAAGCTGCCGAGGCTGCTAAAGTCATTGAAAATACCCAACGCGATTTGAATATTGCTTTAATGAATGAGTTGGCTATTATTTTTGATAAAATCGGTATTGATACAACAGAGGTTCTGGAGGCCGCTGGGACAAAATGGAACTTCCTGAAATTCAAACCAGGCCTGGTGGGTGGTCATTGCATTGGTGTCGATCCGTATTATTTAACCCATAAAGCGGCTATGCTTGGTTATCAGCCTGAGGTTATTTTGGCTGGACGGCGTATCAACGACAGCATGGGCAAGTTTATTGCCGAGCAAACCATTAAGCATATGATTGCCGCGGGCAGCTACATCAAGGGTGCTCGGGTTAATATATTGGGTCTTACTTTTAAAGAGAATTGCGGTGATCTTCGAAATTCCAAAGTAATTGATATCATCAAGGAACTTAAATCTTACGGGGTGGAGATATTCGTTACGGACCCTCAAGCTGAAGTTGAAGAGGCGATGCACGAGTATGGTGTTCGCTTACTTACATGGGATGAGTTGCCTCGCGCGGATGCTATTGTGGCTGCAGTTGCTCATGATGAATACACTGCATTGTCTATGGAAGATTTCGGCAAGAAATTGGTTAAAGGCGGTGCCTTTATTGACGTGAAATGTTCATTCGATCGCGTAGCGATTGAGGCTGCTGGCTATAAGCTGTGGAGGCTCTAACAGACCGCCGTCTTTTGGTGGTACATGTTGTGTACCGTTTTGATATGGGGGGATTGGAGAATGGGGTTGTTAATTTGATTAACAATATGAGTTCTAAAAAATACCGCCATGCCGTAGTTGCGTTGACTAATATTACCGATTTTCGTCATCGGGTTGTGCGTGATGATGTGATTTTTTATGGTTTGGATAAACCAGCAGGCCATGCTTTCTGGTTGTATCCAACGCTATTTCATTTATTTAGAAAGCTACGTCCTGCCATTGTCCACACCAGAAACCTCGCTGCCCTTGAAGTTTTAGTTCCTGCATGGGCTGCTGGTGTTTCGGTCCGTATCCATGGAGAGCATGGTCGCGATGTGGGTGATTTGGATGGTAGCAATAAGAAGTACCAATGGATGCGTCGTATCTATGCACCTTTCGTGACCCATTATTTGGCCCTGTCGCGTGATTTGGCCTCGTATTTGACGGAGAAAATACATATTTCTTCCAAACGGATAACGCAAATTTATAACGGGGTAGATGCAGTCCGCTTTTCGCCTGCAGAGTCGATTGGACACTGCCTGATCCAAGAGTGCCCATTTACGGATACTGGCTTGTGGGTTGTGGGTACGGTTGGGCGCATGCAGGTCGTCAAAGATCAGTTGACGTTAACGCGGGCCTTCATCCTCGCTTTGAAAATTGCGCCGGAGCTTAAAGTACGCGTGCGCCTTGCCTTGGTAGGTGAGGGTCCATTGCGGCAACAGTGCCAAGAATTGCTGGAATGCGCTGGGGTGTCCCAGTTAGCCTGGTTGCCTGGCGAACGTAACGATGTGCCAGAGATCATGCGTGGGCTTGATTGTTTTGTGCTGCCTTCGTTGGCCGAGGGAATTTCTAATACGATATTGGAAGCCATGGCCTGTGGCTTGCCGGTAATTGCCACCGACGTGGGGGGCAATGCCGATTTGGTGCTCCATGGCATTACGGGGCAAATCGTGTCTGCCGGCGATGCAGACGCGATTGCACGCAGCCTGGTGCAGTTGGCGACTTCGCCCGCATTGGCGCAGGCGATGGGCCGCGCTGGTCGACAACGCATTCTGGAAAAATTTAGCCTGGATGCCATGGTCGGTACTTACCAAGGCCTGTACGATCAACTTTTGGGCATAAGCGAAAGCGCTGTGCCGCTAGCTCCCACCAACAAATAACCAACAGATAAATACCATGTGTGGAATTGTCGGCATTTTTGATACCCGGAGCGGGCGCGATATTGACCGCGCTGTACTGCACCGCATGAACGAATCCCAACGCCATCGGGGACCTGTAGAGGGTGGTTTGTACTTGGAGCCTGGGGTGGGTTTTGGACATCGCCGCCTCTCCATCATTGACTTGGCGACCGGTCAACAACCACTCTTCAACGAAGACGGTTCGGTGGTGGTGGTGTTCAATGGTGAAATTTACAACTACCAGCAGCTGATCCCAGAGTTGCAGGCCCTAGGACATGTTTTCCACACCCGCAGCGACACCGAGGTGATCGTCCATGCGTGGGAGGCCTGGGGCAAGGACTGCGTCCAGCGCTTCCGCGGCATGTTCGCTTTTGCACTGTGGGACCGCAACCAGCAAACCTTTTTCATGGCGCGTGACCGCTTGGCCGTCAAGCCCATGTACTACGCCGTGCTGGACGATGGCATGCTGGTATTCGGTTCGGAGTTGAAGTCCTTGCTAGCCCATGGCAGCCTGAAGCGCGACATGGACCCGCTGGCAGTAGAGGAGTATTTCGCGCTGGGCTATGTGGCCGAACCGCGCACGATTTTCCGGCAGGCCAAGAAGTTGTCTCCGGCGCACACCTTGACCATTCGCCGAGGCCAGCCAATGGCGGAGCCTGAGCAGTATTGGGACGTACGCTTTACGTTGGACAGCAAGATCGGTGCGGATGAGGCCTGCGCGCAACTGGACGAAAAGCTCAAGGAGTCGGTACGGCTGCGCATGATTGCGGAAGTGCCGTTGGGTGCATTCTTGTCGGGCGGCGTGGACTCCAGTGCGGTGGTTGCCGAGATGGCTGAGATCTCAGAGGAACCCGTCAACACCTGCTCCATCGCTTTCGACGATCCGGCTTTCAACGAGGCAGCCTTTGCCCAAACCGTGGCCGACCGCTACCACACCAACCACCATGTAGAAACGGTGAAGAGCGACGACTTCGACCTGATCGACACCCTGGCCCGTTTATACGACGAGCCCTATGCCGACAGCTCGGCCATTCCTACGTACCGGGTGTGCGAGTTGGCGCGTAAGCATGTCACGGTGGCGTTATCGGGCGACGGTGGCGACGAGACCTTTGGCGGCTACCGCCGTTACCGCATGCATCTGATGGAAGAAAAGATGCGCTCGTCCATGCCTGCGGCGCTGCGCCAGCCCTTGTTCAAGACATTGGGCCGCATCTACCCCAAGGCCGACTGGGCGCCGCGTATGTTCCGCGCCAAAACCACGTTCGAGGGCATGGCCCGCAACTCGGTGGAGGCGTATTTCCATTCGGTGTCGATTCTGCGCGGCCCCATGCGCGACCAGCTGTTCAGCCCGCGCTTCAAAACCGAGCTAGCCGGATACAACGCCCAGGAGGTATTCGATTACCACGCCAGCCAGGCCAATACAGACGACCCCTTGGCCCTGATCCAGTACCTGGATCTGAAGACTTATCTGGTTGGCGATATCAACACCAAGGTTGACCGCGCCAGCATGGCCCATTCGCTGGAGGTGCGTGAACCCCTGATGGACCACGAGCTGGTGGAGTGGATGGCGACCTTGCCATCCTCGCTCAAGATCCAGGGCCAAGAGGGCAAATATCTACTCAAAAAATCCATGGAGCCGCGCCTGCCGCACGATATTTTGTACCGTCCCAAAATGGGCTTTTCGGTGCCCTTGGCACGCTGGTTCCGCGGCCCTTTACGCCAGCGCGTGCGCGATGCGGTGTTGGGCCCACGCTTGGCGGAAACCGGCTGGTTCAACCGCCAGTACCTGGAGCATCTGGTCGATGCACATGATTCCGGTGCCCGCGACTACAGCGCGCCATTGTGGACCCTGCTGATGTTCGAGGCATTTTTGCGCAACGTGATGCAGCCTGAAGTGCACATGCCCGCACCTGCAGAGGTCGTGGCGGTATGACGCGCATCCTGCATGTGCTGGACCATTCCATTCCCCTGCACAGTGGTTACACCTTTCGCACCCTGTCTATCCTGCGCGAGCAGCGCAAGCTGGGCTGGGAAACCTTCCACCTCACCACCCCCAAACACACCCACGGCAATGCGTTGGAAGAAGACGTAGACGGTTGGCATTTCTACCGCACCCCAGCGGCAGCAGGAGAGGGCAGTGCACTGCCGGGGTTGGGCGAGTGGGCGATGATGCGCCAGGTCGAGCGGCGGCTGCAGGAGGTGGCAGAACGGGTGCGCCCCGACATCTTGCACGCCCACTCTCCGGTGCTCAACGCCATGCCTGCCCTGCGGGTGGGCAAGCGCCTGGGCATCCCGGTGGTGTATGAGGTGCGGGCGTTTTGGGAGGATGCGGCGGTAGACCACGGCACCACCGCCGAGGGCAGCCTGCGTTATCGGCTCACGCGCCGCCTGGAGACCCGGGCCTTCAAGCTCGCCAGCCACATCTTCACCATCTGCGAAGGCCTGCGCTCGGACATCGTGGCGCGGGGCATCCCCGAGTCCAAGGTCACAGTGATTCCCAACGCGGTGGATGTCGACTCGTTTGATGTGGGCGGCGTGCCCGATATGGCACTCAAAGCCCGCCTGGGCCTGACCGACTGCAAAGTAGTGGGCTTCATCGGCTCCTTCTACGCCTATGAGGGCCTGGATCTGCTGTTGGCCGCCTTGCCCCAGATTTTGGCCAAGGAACCCCAGGTACGTCTGTTGCTGGTGGGCGGTGGCCCGCAGGACGATGCCCTCAAAGCCCAGGCCCTGGCCTTGGGCATCCAGGACAAAGTCATCTTCACCGGCCGCGTGCCGCATGCCGAAGTGCAGCGTTATTACGACCTGGTGGATGTGCTGGCCTATCCGCGCCACTCCATGCGCCTGACCGAGCTGGTCACACCCCTCAAACCCCTGGAAGCGATGGCGCAAGGTCGGGTGCTGGTTGCGTCCGACGTGGGTGGCCACAAGGAACTCATCCGCCATGGCGAAACCGGCATGCTGTTCAAAGCGGGCAGTGCGCCCGCATTGGCCCAGGCCATTGTGGAGCTGCTCGCCACCCCCGAGCGCTGGCCCCAGCTGCGCGCGGCGGGCCGCACATTCGTGGAGTCCGAACGCAACTGGACGGCCAGCATCGCCCATTACCGTCGTCCCTATGCCACGTTGACTGGCAGCGTGGCCTGATGGCGTTTGCGGGTATCCGGGTCGGCCTGGTCGGCCCCTTGCCACCGCCTGCGGGCGGCATGGCCAACCAGACCCGGCAACTGGCTGAACTGCTGCGTTCTGCCCAGGCCCAGGTCACCCTGGTACAAACCAACGCACCGTACCGCCCCTTGTGGGCCGGGCGCGTGCCTGGTGTGCGGGCGGCATTTCGCTTGCTGCCTTACCTGGTAGCGCTGTGGCGCGCCGCGGGCCGCAGCGATGTGCTGCACATCATGGCCAACTCAGGCTGGTCTTGGCATTTGTTTGCGGCGCCGGCCATCTGGATCGCGCGTCTGCGCGGCGTGCCGGTGGTGGTGAACTACCGGGGCGGCGAGGCAGCGCAATTCCTGCAAGGCGCGCAGGCCGTGGTGCGCAAGTCCATGGCCGCTACCGCCGGTTTGCTGGTGCCGTCGGCTTTTTTGCAGGAAGTGTTTGCCCGCTTCGGCATGCAGGCGGTCATCGTGCCCAACATCATCGATCTGGCCCGCTTCCATCCACGCGGGGGCAAGGCGACGCAGTCGGCCCATCTGGTGGTGGCCCGCAACCTGGAGCCGCTGTACGACAACACCACCGCCATCCGCGCCTTCCAGACGGTGCAGGCGCAATGGCCCCAGGCGCGGCTGACGATTGCGGGCAGCGGCCCCCAAGAAACCGCACTGCGCCAACTCGTGGTGGACCTGGGTTTGCAAGCCTGCGTGCACTTCACCGGGCGGCTCGACCGCGATGCCATGGCCGCGCTGTACCGCGAGGCCGACATCATGCTCAACCCCAGCCTGGCCGACAACATGCCCAACTCGGTGCTGGAGTCCATGGCCAGCGGCGTGCCCGTGGTCAGTACCGACGTGGGGGGCGTGCCTTACATGGTGCAAGATGGCGTGACCGCCTTGCTGGTGCCCCCGGCCAATCCGCAGGCCATGGCGGCGGCCTGTTTGCGGTTGCTGGGCGATGCGAGCCTGTGGGCGCGCTTGCAGCAGGCGGGTCTGGCTGAGGTGCAGCGCTATACCTGGGGCCAGGTGGCGCCCTTGCTGGCCGGGCACTACCGGCAGGCGATTCAAGCAAAATAGCCCTCTACCGCTTATTCCATCAGCGTAAGCAGCTATACATTTTGTAGTATTGACATGTACACCTCTTTAGTCTCCGGTTTGCTCTTTCCGCTGCACGAGCGGCTCAAGAGCCACAGCACGGTGGCCACACGCCGCCACATGGAAACCGCGCAGTGGTGGCCCCCGGCGCAGATCGCCGCCTACCAGTTGCAGCAGCTGCGCGCCTTGTTGGCCGACGTGGGTCAGCACGTGCCGTACTACCGGGATCTGTTTGCCCGCACCGGCTTCGACCCCGCGCAGGTGCAGTCGGTGGCCGACCTGGCCCGATTGCCGTTCCTCACCAAATCGGTTATCAAAGCGAACACCGACGCGTTGCGCCATACCCACGCCCAGGGCTTGGCTCGCTTCAATACCGGCGGCTCGTCGGGCGAACCGCTGGTGTTTTTCATCGGCAAAAAGCGCGTCAGCCACGACGTGGCGGCCAAGTGGCGGGCCACCCGCTGGTGGGGCGTGGACATTGGCGACCCGGAAATCGTGGTCTGGGGCTCGCCCATCGAGCTCGGCGGGCAAGACCGCATCAAGCACCTGCGCGACCAGATGCTGCGTACCCAGTTGCTGCCCGCGTTCGAGATGTCCGAGGCCAAGCTCGATGGCTTCATCGCCACCATCCGCAGCACCCGCCCGAAGATGCTGTTTGGCTACCCTTCAGCCCTCACGCACATTGCCCTGCATGCGCAAAAACGCGGCGTGGCCATGGACAACCTGGGTATCAAGGTGGCCTTTGTCACCTCCGAGCGCCTGTATGACAACCAGCGCGCCACCATCAGTCAGACGTTTGGCTGCCCGGTGGCCAATGGCTATGGCGGGCGCGACGCGGGCTTCATTGCCCACGAGTGCCCGGCGGGCAGCATGCATATCACCGCCGACGACCTGGTGGTGGAAATCGTCAACGAAGCCGGGGAGGTGCAGCCGCCTGGCGTGGCGGGCGAGATCGTCGTCACCCACCTGGCGACCAACGACTTTCCGTTCATCCGCTACCGCACCGGCGATATCGGCGTGCAGGGTAGCGCCCCGTGCAGCTGTGGCCGTGGCCTGCCGGTGCTGAAGGAAATCCAGGGCCGCAGCACCGACTTTGTGATTGCCGCCGACGGCACGGTGATGCACGGCCTGTCGCTGATCTACATCCTGCGCGACCTGGCCGGGGTGCAGTCCTTCAAGGTGGTGCAGGAGTCGCGCGAGAAAACCCGCGTGCTGCTGGTCACAGGGCCGGGCTTCGAACCGCCCATGGTGGGCCAGATCATCGCCGGATTCCAGCGCCGCCTGGGGGGCAGCGTGGCCGTCGAGGTGGAATTGGTAGAGTCCATCGCCGCCGAGAAGTCGGGTAAATTCCGCTACATCATCAGCCATGCTGTTTAACCAACCAGGTAGCCCCTCCCATGCGTGACATTCTGATCATGTCGATCGTGTTTGCCGGTGCCTTTGCCGCACTGAAGCGGCCCTGGATCGGCGTCATGCTCTGGACTTGGTTGAGCATCATGAATCCGCACCGATATGCGTATGGCTTTGCCCTGAGCGCGCCGTTGGCTGCTATTGCATTTGGGGCGACCATGCTCGGTTTGTTGATGACCAAAGAGCGCAGTTCGCCCTTCAAGGGTCCTGCGGTCATTGCTTTGGTCATTTTCATGGTGTGGTTCTCCCTGTCCACCTTGTTCGGACTCGATCCAATCGGTGACTATTGGCAGTGGAACAAGGTCATGAAGATCGACACCATGATTTTGGTATCCCTGGTGCTGCTGCACAGCAAGAAGCATATTCTGGCCCTTACATGGGTGTCGGCCGGTTCCCTGGCCTTGCTGGGTGCCAAAGGCGGTCTGTTTACTTTATTAACCGGTGGAAACTTCCGGGTCTGGGGCCCGCCGGGCTCGTTTATTGAAGACAACAACGAGTTTGCGTTATCTCTGGTGATGGCCATACCTCTGCTGCGCTTTTTACAGCTACAACTCACCCATCGCTGGGGCCGTCATGCCATGACCGTAACCATGCTGATGTGCGCTGTGGCCTCGCTGGGTAGCTATTCGCGTGGTGCGCTGCTGGCGATGGGGGCCATGGTGACTTTTCTGTGGTGGAACGGCAAGAACAAGTTGACGGTGGGCATGGTGCTATTTATGGCGGTGCCGCTGCTGGTCGCGTTCATGCCCGATGCCTGGATGGGTCGCATGTCTACTATTGGCGAGTACGAGGAAGATGCCTCATCCATGGGGCGCATTTCCGCCTGGTGGAGCGCCTGGAATATCGCTTTCCATTACCCTTTTGGGGTTGGCTTCAATGCGGCACGGCCCGAACTATTTGCCTTGTATTCACCGACACCTGAGAAGGTCCACGCAGCGCACAGCATTTACTTTCAGACCCTAGGAAACCACGGATTTATCGGTTTGTTTTTGTTCTTGACTATCTGGATATCTACTTGGCGTTCTGCGGGTTGGCTGCGGACCCGCTGCGCCAAGATACCTGAGGCAGCTTGGTGCGTCGATTTGGGGGCTATGTGCCAAGTCTGCTTGATGGGCTACGCAGTCGGCGGGGCCTTCCTCAGCTTGGCATACTTCGATTTACCCTATAACGTGATGGTGGTGGTGGTGGTGACCCGCGTCTGGGTGCAAACCAAGGGCTGGCTGCGTGAGCCTGCCCACGTGCCCGGCTGGAAGAACATCCCTGGCATGGCGCGCCCCGTCGTTCTTCAACCCGCCGTGCCGGTCAAACGCTATGTTTAAAGCCCTGCTCAAGCCACTGTCGCCTGCGGGAGCGCAGGGTCGCCTGTCGGTGCTTATCTTCCACCGCGTGCTGCCCCAACCCGACCCGATCTTTCCTGGCGAGGTGGATGCCACCACCTTTGATGCCATCTGCCGCTGGATGAAATCCTGGTGCAATGTGCTGCCTTTGGACCTGGCCGCCCGCCAGTTACAAGACCGTACGCTGCCCGAGCGGGCTGTGGCCATCACCTTCGACGACGGCTACGCCGACAACCGCACCCAGGCCCAGCCCATCCTGGCGCGCCACGGCTTGCCCGCCAGCTTTTTCATCGCCACTGATTTTCTGGATGGTGGCCGTATGTGGAACGACACCGTGATCGAATCGGTGCGCGGCTGCCGCGCGCCCCAGCTCGATTTGCGCAGCATCGCCAAGCCCGACGGCATCGGTGATCTGGGCTTGCACACCATTGCCAGCCCCAGCGACAAGCGCAGCGCCATCGGAGCCATCATCGGCCAGATCAAATACCTGCCCGTGGCCCAGCGCCACGCCCTGACCCTGCAGATTGCCGACTGCGCCCAGGTAGAGCCGCCCACCGACCTGATGATGACATCGCAACAGGTGCGCGAACTGCGCCAGCTGGGCATGCAGATCGGTGCCCACACCCGCTCTCACCCCATCCTGGCCACGCTCAGCGCCGATGCCGCGCGGGCCGAGATAGCCGAGAGCCGTGTGCGCCTGGAGCAGCTGCTGGGCGAGCGCGTTGGCCTGTTCGCCTACCCCAACGGCAAGCCCGGCACCGACTACTCGCCCGAGAGCGTGCAGATCGTGCGCGAGCTGGGCTTTGACGCGGCCGTGTCCACCACCTGGGGCGCGTCGCGCAGCGGTACCGACCCCTTCCAAATTCCCCGCTTTACCCCCTGGGACCGTAGCAAACTGCGCTTTGGTGCGCGTTTTGCCGGTAACTTGTGTCGCACCTGAGCCAACCACATTTATGCGCAGTTTTCTCTCCCGAGTTCACCGATTGATTGATACCAACTACGGCACCATGCGTGGCCTTATACGGGTGCTTTTGGGCCAAATGGAATACGTGCTGGGTCGCACCGAATCCTATCTGCACCCTCGCCTGTACGCTGTGGAGCGGTTGGTCTTCGTCTGTTTGGGTAATATCAATCGCAGCGCTTTCTCGGAAGCGGTGGCATGCGGGCAGGGCGTGCATACCTGTTCGATTGGCCTGTCCACGACCACCGGGTATCCGGCTTTTCACAAAGCCGTTGCCACCGCCCAAGCGCTAGGGCTCGACCTGACTGCCCACACCGCCACTGATCTCAGCGACTACCAGTTTCGCCCCACCGATTTGCTGCTGGTGATGGAAATTCGCCATGCTCAGCAGCTACGTGCTGCCGGTTATCCTGCAGACTCCATCGCCTTGCTTGGGCATTGGGCCGCGCCGCACCGCATCCATTTGCATGATCCGCATGTGTTGTCTGATGCGTACTTTCGTACGTGCTTTAACTTGCTGCAATCTGCCGTTCACGGTTTGGTGGCCGACTTACGCGTTGCGGGCAGCCCGTGCATCCGGCGATGAATGTCTATCTTACGTTCGACATCGAAGTCTGGTGCAACGGGTGGAATGATCTCGACCGCGTGTTTCCGGCCAGCTTTGAGCGCTATGTTTACGGCCACTCGGCCCGCGGCGACTACGCTCTGCCCAAAACCCTGGAGTTGCTGAACCAGCACGGACTGCAAGGCGTGTTCTTTGTGGAACCTCTGTTTGCCACCCGCTTTGGCCAGCAGCACCTGGACACCATCGTCAAGCTGATCCGTAACGCCGGGCAAAGTGTGCAATTGCACCTGCACCCTGAATGGACCGATGAAGCCCGAGAGCCACTCATCCCGGATTGCGCCCGTAAACGCCAGCACCTGAGCTACTACACACTGGAAGAGCAAACTGTACTGATCGCCTGCGGTAAAAAGATGTTGGAGGCGGCTGGCAGTGGCCCTATCAGTGCTTTCCGTTCTGGCAGCTTTGCAGCCAACCGCGATACTTTTGAGGCGTTGCGCCGCAACCATATCCTGTTGGACAGCAGTTTGAACCGTTGCCATGCGGTCAGTGCTCCGGACGTGTTGCGCGGGCACGATCTGGATACGGCTTTTGAGGTCAACGGCGTGACGACCTATCCGGTTACTGTATTCCAGGACGGCTTCGGCAACGACCGGCCTGCCCAAGTGGGGGCCTGCAGTTTTGCTGAAATGCGCGATGTCCTATGGAGCGCGCAGCGGGCCGGTGCACAACATTTTGTACTGGTGTCGCATAATTTTGAAATGCTCAAGCCCGGTAGTTCCCAGCCGGACGGGGTGGTGGTGCGGCGCTTCAGCCAGCTATGCGCATTTTTAGCCCAGCACCGCGACGTTTTTACGGTTGGTAGTTTTGCTCCGACGCAGGCCAAAAAGTCGTCCCAAAAACGGCCAACCCAGGCGAGCTGGTCGGCCACCAGCCGCAGGTACGTGGAACAAGCCTTGCGGCGATTCGCCTGAGCTATCTATGGGACAGGCCTTCTCTATCTACCTGGATCTGGTGCGCTTTACGGCTGCTTGTTTGGTGTATTTGTACCATTCAAACCAGCGTTTGCTGGTGCAAGAGGGTCTTGTGGCCAGCGATTACGGCCATAGCGGCGTGGTGGTGTTTTTTGTTTTGTCCGGGCTGGTGATTGCCTTCATCACCGACACCAAAGAGCGGCAATGGGCCAGCTATGCTGCCAGCCGTATTGCGCGGATCTACTCGGTCGCATTGCCTGCCGTATTGCTCACCATATTACTGGATACTGTCGGGCGGCAGTGGTACCCGGTGCTTTATGCGTTGCACCCATTTGACCAGTTCTCACTGCGCTCATTAGCCAGCCTGCTGATGCTCAATGAGCTATGGTTTTTCTCCATCACCACTTTTTCTAATGGTCCTTATTGGTCGATTGGCTACGAGGTCTGGTATTACGTCGCTTTTGGTTTGTGGGCATTTTTACCCCGTCACTGGGGCCGATGGGTATTGGTGGGGCTGGCATTTCTGGTGGGACCCAAAATTGTATTGATGGCCCCCATTTGGGGCTTGGGCGTGCTGTTGTACCACTGGAGGCAGCTAAACCATATTTCTGTGCTGCAGGGTTGGGCGCTGGTGGTGGTGTCAACTGCCGGTATTGTGGCGTTCCACCAGGCAAACCTGATGTGGCGCAGCGCAGCGCTTCTGAAAGAGCTGGTTGGCGCGCATTGGTACCCGCTGTACACCTATTCTCGATTCTTCATGGGCGACTACTTGCTGGGCGCTTTGGTGTTTCTGCACTTTGCGGGTATTCGCCGCGTTAGCGGCCAACTGGCTCCGGTGCTGTTTTGGGCGCAGCGCCCGATCCGATATCTGGCGGGCTACACCTTGTCCTTGTATCTACTGCACCAACCTCTGTTTCTGTTCTGGGCTGCCGTGTTGCGTGGAGATCCGAACGGCTACACCTATTGGGCGATGACCACGGCTTTGGTGGCGGTGTCCGTCTGGGCGATAGGCTGGCTCACCGAAAACAAGCGCCATGTACTCAAGCATTGGCTGGAGCGGCAATTTCTTCGTGTGCAAGCGCACTTTTTCCCATCCCATGCTGCAAAAATCTGAAGCCCATCCCCCCTGTATCGTGCTCGGCCTTGAAACCCAGATCGGCTTGGGCCTGGTGCGCGAATTGGGTCGTGCGGGCGTGTCGGTGGTGGGTATAGCCTGCGAACCCGATGCGATTGGCCTGTCGTCTCGTTACCTGGCGCGCAAACTGGTCGTGCCGCAGCCGCGCAGTGCGGAGTTGATCGCCGTCATCGTGGCCCTCGGTGAGGAGCTGGGGCCGTGCTGTTTGATGGCTGTATCCGAGGCCAACCTGGGCTGGCTGGCCCAGCACCAGGGCGCATTTGGCCGCGTAAAGCCTATCGTGCCCAGCCCTGACACGCTGGCTATGGTGCTTGACAAACAGCGTACTTTGCAGGCCGCCCGTGAGGTTGGCGTAGCCGTGCCAGAGACTGCCGAACCCCGCTCTATGGCCGAGGCCGAGGTCCTGGCAACACACTTTTCTTTCCCGGCCGTGTTGAAGTGGAAAGACCCCAACGCCGTGGCCCGCAAACTGGGCCAGGCCGGTTTGGCGCTACACAAGGCCGAGTATGTCTACACCTCGGCTGAATTTTTGGCTGCCGCAGCCCGCTACCAACCCATCGGCGAATGGCCCATGGTGCAGGCCTATTGCCCTGGTACCGGCCTGGGCCAGTTCTTCTACATGCACCAAGGCCAGGCGCTGCGTCGTTTTCAACACGTGCGGATTGCCGAGTGGCCACCTGAAGGGGGGTTCTCCAGCGTCTGCGATGCCGTGCCGTTGGACCAGCATGTGGCTCTGCAAGAACAGTCGATTGCGCTGCTGCGTCACATTGGATGGGAAGGCGTGGCCATGGTCGAATACCGCTGGGATGCCGCCACCCACCGCGCAGTGCTGATGGAAATCAACGGTCGCTATTGGGGCAGTTACCCCTTGGCAGTGCAGTGTGGTGTCGGTTTTGGTGTGCTGTCGTACGCGGTGGAAAGCGGCTTGGCTTTGCCTGCGCTGCCGCCGGTGCGCTGGGGCCAGCGCTGCCGCATGGTCAGTACCGAACTCAAGCGCCTGGTGCGTATCTGCCTACAGCCCGGGAAAATTGTGGACCGCACTTTCCCCGTGCGTCCCGTGGCCGAGCTATGGCGTTTTGCGCGGGATTTCTTTCGGCCTGGTGTGGGTTACTACGTGTGGGATGCGACCGACCCGCAGCCGTTTTATGCCGATGTAAAGAACCTGCTGCGTAAAGTCTTGCGGCGTTAGCGTGGCTATCAACGCCGTGACGACACCAGAATCCCGCCCACGATCAGCACAAACGCCAGTCCGTGGTACAGGTGCGGCCATTCGCCCAAAAAGGCGGTGGACATCACCGTGGCGAACAGAGGGGTCAGGTTGATGAACACCCCCGCCACGTTCGGCCCCACGCGCTGCATGCCTTCGCCCCAGGCGCGGTAAGCCAGTACGGCCGGGCCTACGGCCACAAACACCAGGGCGGCGGCCAGCGTCCAGCTCCACTGGATGGGGGCGGCACCCAGGCTCCATTCCACCGCCGTCATGCTGCCCGACCACAGCAGGCCAAAGCTGATCTGCGCCAGCAGGAACGCCGCCCAGTCGGCCCGGATGGCGGGCGGGTCTTTGGGCAGGGTCAGCAACCAGCTGTAAAACGCAAACGCCACCGTGGCCAGCAGCATGAAGACATCGCCTGGCACTAGGCGCAGGGCCAGCAGTTGCCGCCATTCGCCCCGGCCCAGCACCAGCAGCACCCCGGCCAGCGACAGCAGCGCACCCAGCACCTGCTGTCGCGACACCCGGGCACCAAAAAACAGCGCACCCACCGCCAGCATGCACATCGGCAAGCTGGCCCCCACCAGGGTCACATTGATCGGGCTGGAGGTCTGCAGCGCCATGTACTGCAGCGCGTTGTACAGCCCCACGCCCAGCAGCCCCAGCAGCGCAAACCGCCGCCAGTGAGGCCACAGCCCGCTGCCGCGCTTGAATATCCAGCCGCCCAACGGCAGCAGAATGGCAAACGCCAGCGTCCAGCGCAGAAAGTTCAGTGTGATCGGCGGCACCAGGGTGTGCACCACCCGACCCACCACCGCATTGCCGGCCCACATCAGCGGCCCAAAGGCCAGCAGCAGGGCAGTCCGAAAAGTAAGGCGTTCTTGCATGCCGCGCACTTTACCTGGGCTTTCATGGCAGGATGCGGGCGAACTATTTTTCGGAGAATTTCCTATGCGCAGCCAAGCCATCCAGATCCACCAGCACGGTGGCCCCGAGGTTTTGACCCTGACCGAGGTGGATGTGGGCGAGCCCGGCCCGGGCCAGATCCGCATCCGCCACCACGCCATCGGCCTGAACTTCATCGACGTGTACCAGCGCAGCGGCCTGTACCCGCAGAACCTGCCGGTGCAACTGGGCATGGAGGCGGCCGGGGTGGTCGAGGCGGTGGGCGAGGGCGTGACCCACCTGCAGGTGGGCGACCGCGCCGCCTATGCCAGCGCGCCCCCCGGCAGCTACTGCGAGCGCCGCGTCATGCCCGCCACCTGCGTCTGCAAGCTGCCCGATGCCATCAGCTTCGAGACCGGTGCGGCCATGATGCTCAAGGGCCTGACGGCGCAGTACCTGCTGAAGAAAACCCTGCCCCAGGGCGGCCTGCAGCCTGGCGACTTCGTGCTGTTCCACGCCGCAGCCGGGGGCGTGGGCCTGATCGCCAGCCAGTGGGCCAAGGCTTTGGGTTTGCAATTGATCGGCACCGCAGGTTCGGTAGAAAAATGCACGCTGGCGCTCGCCAATGGGGCGGCATACGCTATCAATTACGCAGCAGAAGACTTTGTCGCCCGGGTCAAGGAGATCACCGGCGGCCAAGGGGTCAAAGTGGTCTACGACTCGGTGGGCAAAGACACCTTCGAGAAGTCGCTGGACTGCCTGCGCCCCTTTGGCCTGATGGCATCGTTTGGCAATGCGTCCGGCCCGGTGGCACCGTTCGCCCCCGGCATCCTCGGTGCCAAGGGCTCGCTGTACCTGACCCGCGCCACCCTGTTCAGCCACATCAGCACCCGCGAAAGTACCCAGGCCATGGCCGACGACCTGTTTGCCGTGGTGGCCAGCGGCCAGGTGCAGATCCACATTGGCCAACGCTATGCCCTGGCCGACGTGCAACAGGCCCACCGCGACCTGGAAGCCCGCAAAACCACCGGTTGCACCATCCTCACGCTATGAGCGTGCCGCCTTGGTTGGCGCAGTTGCGCGCCGATGCCGACCAGCCGCCGCGGTGCCCCCGTGCGCCGCTGTGGGTGGGCCCGGTGCAGGTCGGCTCGGTGGAGCTGGAATTTATACAAAAAATCGACCGCCTGCGCTTACCCTACCTGCACAGGGTGCTCTTGAAAGTAGAGCAGAACGGCTTGGCAGGCTGGCAACTGCAGGGCGACGCCACCAACAGCCTGGCGCACCTGGCGCTGGCCCTGCGCGACGCAGGCTTGGCCGCCACCTGGCGCGACGAGCAACTGGCTGTGGCCGGTGCCGACGGCCTGGTGGTCGCCACCGTGGAACGGGCCGTGGTGCGTGCCCTGGGCATTACCACCCGCGCCGTGCACCTGGTAGGGGCTGCGCCCGATGGCCGCGTGTGGGTGCAGCAGCGCGCCTTCAATAAACCCAACGACCCCGGCCTGTGGGACACCCTGGTGGGCGGCATGGTGTCCGCCGCCGACAACCTGGACACCGCCCTGGAGCGCGAAACCTGGGAAGAGGCCGGTCTGCGCCTGCCCACGCTGCAGGCCCTGCGCTCCGGCGGCGTGTTGACCACCCGCCGCCCCAGCACCGACAGCGGCGGCGCGGGCTACGTGGTGGAGCACATCCACTGGTACGCCTGCACCCTGCCCGGGGGCGTGGAGCCGCAGAACCAGGACGGCGAGGTGCAGGGCTTTGCCCTGCTGGAGCCCGCGCTGCTGGCGCAGCAGCTAGAGCAGGGCGCGTTCACCGACGATGCGGCGCTGATATTGGCGGACTACCTCGGCCTGCAATCTTAGTTGGGCATAAAATCGGCCCCTACCGCCCATTCAATCAGCGTAAGTAGCTATCTAAAAAATAGCAAATCAATCCTTGCCCCATGACCCGCCCCCGCTTCCTCCCTGACGACTTCACCCTGCTGCTCATCGCCGTGATCACCCTGGCCAGCCTGTGGCCCGCCCAGGGCGTGGTGGCGCAGGGGTTTGAGTGGCTCACCACGGCGGCAATTGCGCTGCTGTTCTTTTTGCACGGGGCCAAGCTGTCGCGGGCGGCAGTGGTGGCCGGGTTGGGCCACTGGCGGCTGCATCTGCTGGTGCTGGGTTGCACGTTTGCGCTGTTTCCGGTGCTGGGCCTGCTGCTGGGGCCGGTGTTTGCGTTCATGCTCACGCCCGATCTGGCGCTGGGCATGCTGTTTTTATGCACCTTGCCCGCCACGGTGCAGTCGGCCATTGCGTTCACCGCCATGGCGCGCGGCAATGTGTCGGCTGCCGTGTGCAGCGCCTCGGCCTCCAGCCTGATCGGGGTGTTTATCACGCCGCTGCTGGTGGGCTGGCTGGTGGTGCCAGGGGGCGTGTCGGGTGCGGGCGAGCTGGAGGCGGTGGGCCGCATCATGTTGCAGTTGATGCTGCCGTTTGTGCTGGGCCAGTTGCTGCAGCCCTGGGTCGGCGGCTTTGTGAAAACGCACGCGGCCAAGCTCAAATATGTGGACCAAAGCTCCATCCTGCTGGTGGTCTACACCGCGTTCAGCGCGGCGGTGGTCGAGGGGCTGTGGACGCAGGTGCCGCTGCCGGTGTTGCTAGGCGTGGTGGTGGCCAGTTGCGTGCTGCTGGCCCTGGTGCTGGTGTTGACCACCCGGCTGGGCCGCCTGCTGGGCTTCTCCCAGGAAGACCAGATCACCATCGTCTTTTGCGGGTCTAAAAAGAGCCTGGCTAGCGGCGTGCCCATGGCCAAGGTGCTGTTTGCGGCGCCTACTGTGGGCGTGATGCTGCTGCCGCTGATGATCTTTCACCAAATCCAGCTGATGGTCTGCGCCGTGCTTGCGCAGCGTTATGCCAAAAGACCACTTTAAGAGCCCCATGAGAGTCCCCTTAAACACCCTCCGCCCCGATGTCCGGGCCATGCATTCGTACGTGGTGCAGGATGCCACCGGCATGGTCAAGCTGGACGCGATGGAGAACCCGCACCGCCTGCCGCCCGCCCTGCAGGCCGCGCTGGGCCAGCGCCTGGGCGAAGTGGCGCTGAACCGCTACCCCGATGGCCGGGTGGACTTCTTGCGCCAGGTGCTATCCGCCCACACCGGCCTGCCTGCGGGCTACGGGCTGATTCTGGGCAACGGCTCGGACGAAATCATCAACCTGCTGGCCATCGCCTGCAACCGCCCCGGTGCCACCGTGCTGGCACCCGTGCCAGGCTTTGTGATGTACGGCATGGCGGCGCAACTGCTGGGCCTGGACTTCGTGGGCGTGCCCTTGACCGCCGACTTTGAGCTGGACACACCCGCCATGCTGGCCGCCATTGCCCAGCACCAGCCCGCCATCGTTTACCTGGCCTACCCGAACAATCCCACGGCCAACCTGTGGGACGATGCGGCCATCGAGCAGGTCATCGAGGCCGCGCCCGGCCTGGTGGTGATCGACGAGGCCTACCAGCCGTTTTCCAGCAAAACCTACCTCGACAGGCTCACCCGCCACCCCCATGTGCTGCTGATGCGCACGCTAAGCAAGTTCGGCCTGGCCGGTGTGCGCCTGGGCTATTTGATCGGCCCGCAGGCGCTGGTGGCCGAAATCGACAAGGTGCGTCCGCCCTACAACGTCAGCGTGCTCAACTGCGAGTGCGCGCTATTCGCCCTGGCGCATTTAGACGAATTTGCGGCCCAGGCGCAGGAAATACGGACGCAACGCACTATCATTTCTGCAGCGCTGGGGGTGTTGCCGGGCGTGAAAGTCTGGCCCAGCGATGCCAATATGCTGCTGGTGCGGGTGCCTGATGCGGCAAAAACTTTCGACGGCATGAAGGCCCAGGGCGTGCTGGTCAAGAACGTTTCTAAAATGCACTCCTTGCTGCTCAATTGCGTGCGCATCACCATCGGCACCGCCGAAGAGAATTTGCGCATGCTGGCCGCCTTCCAAACCACGATATGAACACGACCCAACGCACCGCCGAAGTCAGCCGCAACACGGCCGAAACCAAAATTACCGTCAAGCTCAATCTGGACGGTACCGGCCAATCCAAGCTGCACACCGGCATCGGCTTTTTCGACCACATGCTGGACCAGATCTCCCGCCACGGCCTGATCGACCTGGACATCCATTGCGTGGGCGACCTGCACATCGACGGCCACCACACCGTGGAAGACGTGGGCATCACCCTGGGCCAGGCGGTGCACAAGGCCGTGGGTGACAAAAAGGGCATTCGCCGCTATGGCCATGCCTACGTGCCACTGGACGAGGCGCTAAGCCGCGTGGTGATCGACTTCTCGGGCCGCCCCGGCCTGGAAATGCACGTGCCCTTCACCAGCGGCATGATCGGCGGCTTCGACAGCCAGCTCACCTATGAATTCTTCCAGGGCTTTGCCAACCACGCCTTTGTCACCCTGCACATCGACAACCTGAAGGGCGTGAACGCGCACCACCAGGCCGAGACCGTGTTCAAGGCCTTTGCCCGCGCTCTGCGCTCTGCGCTGGAGCTGGACCCGCGCTCGGTGGGCGTGATCCCATCGACCAAAGGCTCTTTGTAAAGTTTTAAGTAAAATCGGGCCCTACCGCTCATTCCTCCTGCACAAGCAGCAATCAAATTGATAGCAAATAAAACCGTCGCCGTGGTGGACTACGGCATGGGCAACCTGTTCTCCGTGTCCCAGGCTGTGCTGCACGTGGCCGCCGCCAGCGGCTATCAGGTGGTGGTCACCTCGCGCCCCGAAGACGTGTTCGCCGCCGAGCGCGTGGTGCTACCCGGCCAGGGTGCCATGCGCGACTGCATGCGCGAGCTGCATGACTCGGGTCTGAAAGAAGCCGTGCTGGATGCCGCCCGCAACAAACCGCTGATGGGCGTGTGCGTGGGCATGCAAATGCTGCTGGACCACAGCGAAGAGCAGGACACCCCCGGCCTGGGCCTGATCCCCGGCACTGTGCGCCGCTTCGACCTGGCAGGCCGCTTGCAAGCCGACGGCAGCCGCTTCAAGGTGCCGCAAATGGGCTGGAACCAGGTGCGCCAGCAAGTCCACGGCGGCCAGCGCCACCCGGTGTGGGGCGAGGTGCCCGACAACAGCTACTTCTACTTCGTGCACAGCTTTTACGCCGATCCGTCGGATGCGCGCCACAGCGCGGGCTTGACGGAGTACGGCGCAGCGTTTAGCGCGGCCATTGCGCGTGATAATATTTTTGCGACACAATTCCACCCAGAGAAGAGCGCCGAACATGGCCTGGCCCTGTACCGCAACTTCCTCCACTGGTCTCCCTAATTCTTTTACCAACCCGCTGTTCACGGCACCATGCTTCTCATTCCTGCGATCGATCTGAAAGACGGCCACTGCGTACGCCTCAAACAAGGCGACATGGACCAATCCACCACCTTTGGCGAGGATCCCGCCGCCATGGCCCGTAGCTGGGTCGATAAGGGTGCGCGGCGGCTGCATCTGGTGGACCTGAACGGCGCGTTTGCGGGCAAGCCCAAGAACGAAATGGCCATCCGCAAGATCCTCAAAGAGGTGGGCGGCGAGATCGACGTGCAGCTGGGTGGCGGCATCCGCGACCTGGACACCATCGAGCGCTACCTCGACGCGGGTCTGCGCTACGTCATCATCGGTACCGCCGCGGTCAAGAACCCCGGCTTTTTGCAAGATGCCTGCACCGCGTTCGGCGGCCACATCATCGTCGGCCTGGATGCCAAGGACGGCAAGGTCGCCACCGACGGCTGGAGCAAGCTCACCGGCCACGAGGTGGTGGACTTGGCCAAGAAGTTCCAGGACTACGGTGTGGAATCCTTTATCTACACCGACATTGGCCGCGACGGCATGCTCTCGGGCATCAACATCGAAGCCACCGTCAAGCTGGCCCAGGCCCTGCACACCCCCGTCATCGCCTCCGGCGGCCTGAGCAACATTGCCGACATCGAGCGCCTGCTGGATGTGGAAGACGAAGGCATCGAAGGCGTGATCTGTGGCCGCGCCATCTACACCGGCGACCTCGATTTCACCTCGGCCCAGGAACGCGCCGACAACTACGGCGATGTCTGAGTTGCAGGCCCGCCCCGAAGTCTTCCAGAACCAACCCTGCCTGCGCCTGCACCACGCCAATGGCGACACGTTGCTGGTGGCGCTGCACGGCGCGCACGTGCTGTCGTGGACCAGCGGCGGAGTAGAGCGGCTGTACCTGAGCCCCGAAGCGGTATTTGACGGTGCCACCGCCATCCGCGGCGGCGTACCGGTGTGCTTTCCGCAGTTCAACCTGCGCGGCCCCTTGCCCAAGCACGGCTTTGCCCGCACGTCCGCGTGGACGGCATTCGGCAGCGGCGAAGGCTGGCTGGAGCTGCAACTGCACAGCAGCCCCGCCACGCTGGCCCTCTGGCCCCACGCTTTCACCGCCACCCTGCGTATCGACCTGGCACCGGGCGCGCTGGAGCTGGGCTTTACCGTACACAACACCGGCGAGCAGCCGCTGGACTTCGCCCTGGCCCTGCACACCTACCTGCGCGTGCAGGACCTGCCCGGCCTGGACCTGCGCGGCCTGGCCGGTCAACCCTACTGGGACGACGTGGCCCAGACCGATAGGCTGGAAACCGACGTGGTGATTTTCGAAGGCGAGGTCGACCGCGTCTACCAGGCCGCTGCCGAGCCACTGACCCTGGTGGATGGCCCGGTGCAACTGCGCATCGATCAGAGCCCGGAGCTGGCCCAAACCGTGGTCTGGAACCCCGGCCCGACCAAGTGCGCGGCCATTGCCGACATGCCGTTTGATGGCTTCAAGCACATGGTCTGCGTGGAGGCTGCGCACGTCAACACCCCGGTGACCCTGGCCGCAGGTGCCGAGTGGACCGGCTGGCAGCGACTGATCGTCGTCACTCCCGACTAATTTTTTTGGAAACCGCCATGCTGGCCAAACGCATCATTCCTTGCCTGGACGTGACCGGGGGCCGGGTTGTCAAAGGCATCAACTTTGTCGAGCTGCGCGACGCAGGCGACCCGGTGGAAATCGCCGCGCGCTACAACGACCAGGGTGCGGACGAGCTCACCTTCCTCGACATCACCGCCACCAGCGATGGCCGCGACCTGATCCTGCACATCATCGAAGCCGTGGCCTCGCAGGTCTTCATTCCGCTCACCGTCGGCGGCGGTGTGCGCACCGTGGAAGACGTGCGGCGCTTGCTCAACTCGGGGGCCGACAAGGTCAGTTTCAACTCGGCCGCCATCAGCAACCCCGATGTGATCGAGGCCGCGTCTGCCAAGTACGGCGCGCAGGCCATCGTGGTGGCCATCGATGCCAAGCGCCGCAGTGCCGAGGATGCTGCCACCCGTGGCCCCGGCTGGGACGTGTACAGCCACGGTGGCCGCAAGAACACCGGCCTGGATGCCGTGGCCTGGGCCACCGAGATGGCGCGGCGCGGCGCGGGCGAAATCCTGCTCACCAGCATGGACCGCGACGGCACCAAGTCCGGGTTTGATCTGGCCCTGACCCGCGCCGTGGCCGATGCCATTAGCGTGCCGGTGATCGCCTCTGGCGGTGTCGGCAACCTCGACCACCTGGCCGACGGCGTGAGCCTGGGCGGTGCCGATGCGGTGCTGGCCGCCAGCATCTTCCACTACGGCGAATACACCGTGGCCCAGGCCAAGGCCCGCATGGCCGAGCGGGGTATTCCGGTACGGCTGATTTAAGTAAAAATCGGCCTCTAGTCCTTACGGAATCAGCGTAAGAAGCTATTATTTTAATAGCATTCGCTTTGTGCGCCATGCGCCCCAATTTGGGGATGCATTGCACCGCGATGATGCGGCTCCCCCCTGGATACCCGCGCAAACCACGCCTTACCAGCTGTTTCCTCGCCCAAATGCCTGGCATGGATACTGCTTTATCCCCCGTGTCCGCAGGTAAAGCTGCCTGTGGAGTGAAAGACTCCCTCCGCTAATGAAGGCGGAACCCCCCACGCGACCGGCTCTGTAGGGCCGATCGCCAGGTAGTTCCAACCCACGCCCGTGGTTTCGCGGAGGGTGTGTTGCACTGGTTTGCCCATGGTGTGTGCCGTGGCCCGGTGCGATATGCCTGTACCTGCGACCGCTCGGTTTATATGCAGGATAAGCAACATGATGAAAATAGTTTTGGTCGGCCACGGCATGGTGGGCCACAAGTTCCTTGAAAGCCTGGCCGAGACCGGTATGACCGATGTCGAGGTCACCGTGCTCTGCGAAGAGCCCCGCCCGGCCTACGACCGCGTCCACCTCTCCGAATTCTTCAGCGGCAAAACCGCCGATGACCTGTCCCTGGTCGAGCCCGGCTTTTTCGAGCGCACCGGCTTCAGCCTGCGCCTGGCTGCCCGCGCGGCTTCGGTAGACCGTATCGCCCACACCGTCACCACCCTGGACGGCGATGTGCTTGCGTATGACAAGCTGGTGCTGGCCACCGGCTCCAACCCCTTTGTGCCGCCGGTGCCGGGGCGCGACCGCGAACACGTCCACGTCTACCGCACCATCGAAGACCTGGAGGCCATGCAGGCCTCGGGTGCCAAGTCGAAAACCGGCGTGGTGGTGGGCGGCGGCCTGCTGGGCCTGGAATGCGCCAAGGCCCTGCGCGACATGGGCCTGGAGGCCCACGTGGTGGAATTCGCCCCGCGCCTGATGACCGTGCAGGTGGACGAAGGCGGTGGCCGCGTGCTGCGCGCCAAGGTGGAGGAGCTGGGCCTGCACGTGCACACCGGCCGCAACACGCTGGAGATTACCGACGGAGCCCGTGGTCGCCACCGCATGGTGTTTGCCGATGGCACCCATCTGGAAACCGACATGATCGTGTTCTCGGCCGGTATCCGTCCGCGCGACGACCTGGCCCGCCAATGCGCCCTGGCCATCGGCCCGCGCGGTGGCGTGGTGATCGACAGTGCCTGCCGCACCAGCGACCACAACGTCTACGCCATTGGCGAATGCGCCTCCTGGAACGAGCAGGTGTTTGGCCTAGTGGCCCCCGGCTACGAGATGGCCCGCGTGGTGGCCCGCCATATTGCAGGCGATGCCGATGCGGCCTTTGTGGGCGCCGACATGAGCACCAAGCTCAAGCTGATGGGCGTGGACGTGGCCAGTATTGGCGATGCCCAGGGCCGCACGCCCAAGAGCCGCAGCTGCCAGTACGTGGACGAGCTGCGCCAGATCTACAAAAAAATCGTCATCAGCGAAGACGGCAAGCAACTGCTGGGCGCGGTGCTGATTGGCGATGCCACCGAGTACGGCACGCTGCTGCAGATGGCGCTGAACGGCATCACGCTGCCCGCCGACCCCGAGTTTTTGATCTTCCCGTCCAGCGACGGCAAGGCCAAGCCCGGCCTGGGGGTGGAGGCGCTGCCCGACACGGCGCAAATTTGCTCCTGCAACAACGTCAGCAAGGGTGCCATCTGCGCTGCCGTGGGCGAGGGCGCTTGCACCATCGCCGAGATGAAGGCCTGCACCAAGGCCGGTGCCACCTGCGGCGGCTGCGTGCCCCTGGTCACCCAGGTGATGAAGTTCGAGATGGCCCGCTTAGGCATGGCCGTCAACAACCACATCTGCGAGCACTTTGCGTATTCGCGCCAAGAGATCTACCACCTGGTGCGCGTGGGCAACATCAAGAGCTTTGACGAACTCATGGCCAAGCATGGCACCGGCCTGGGCTGCGACATCTGCAAGCCGGTGGCGGCCAGCGTGCTGGCCTCCTGCTGGAACGAGTTTGTGTTGAAGAAAGACCTGGCCGGTCTGCAAGACAGCAACGACTACTACCTGGGCAACATCCAGAAAGACGGCACCTACTCGGTGGTGCCGCGCATGCCGGGTGGCGAGGTCACGCCGGATGGCCTGATTGCCGTGGGCCAGGTGGCCAAGAAGTACAACCTGTACACCAAGATCACTGGCGGCCAGCGGGTCGATTTGTTCGGCGCACGCGTCGAGCAATTACCACCCATTTGGGAAGAGCTGATCGACGCGGGCTTCGAGTCCGGCCATGCCTACGGCAAGTCGCTGCGCACGGTGAAGAGCTGCGTGGGCTCCACCTGGTGCCGCTACGGCGTGGGCGACAGCGTGGGTCTGGCCGTGGAGCTGGAGCACCGCTACAAGGGCCTGCGCAGCCCGCACAAGATCAAGTTTGGCGTGTCCGGCTGCACCCGCGAATGCGCCGAAGCCCAGGGCAAGGACATCGGCATCATCGCCACCGAGAAGGGCTGGAACCTCTACATCTGCGGCAACGGCGGCATGAAGCCGCGCCACGCCGAGCTGTTTGGCTCGGACATGTCCAAGGAAGATATGGTGCGCATGATCGACCGCGTGCTGATGTTCTACGTGCGCACCGCCGACCGCCTGCAGCGCACCAGCACCTGGCGCGAAAACCTCGAAGGGGGCCTGGACTACCTGAAAGACGTGCTGATCAAGGACAGCCTGGGCCTGTGCGCCGAGCTGGAAGCACAGATGCAGCACGTGGTGGATACCTACCAGTGCGAGTGGAAAACCGCCGTGACCGACCCCGAAACCCGCAAGCGTTTCCGCTCTTTCGTTAACAGCGACAAAAAAGACGAGCACGTGATTTTTGTGGAAGAGCGCGGCCAGATCCGCCCCGCCAACGCCGAAGAACGCAGCCTGGCTGTTGAACCCGCCTAAGGACATGACCATGACCACAACGCAAAACTGGACCGACATCTGCGCGGTCGATGACATCCTGCCCAGCACCGGCGTGTGCGCCTTGGTAGAGAACCGGCACGTGGCGGTGTTCCGCCTGAACACTGTCGATGGAAGCGACCAGTTGTTCGCCATCGACAACGTGGACCCCAAATCCGGGGCCAGCGTTTTGTCGCGCGGCCTGATGGGCAACTTGGGCGAGCGCATCGTCGTGGCCTCACCGCTGTACAAAAACCACTTCGACCTGCGCACCGGCGAATGCATAGAAACGCCCGAGCAGTCGGTGCGCGCCCACGGTGTGCGCGTCGATGCGGGGCGCGTTAGCGTAGCTTTGGCCTAACGGCATGCCGCTGGCCGCAGCGCTGTCCGTCTCCAACCTCGTGCTGCGTGCCAAGCAGCTGGAGATCGACGCGGTGCGCCAGTTGGCCAGCCGGGCCGAGCTGGTGGATGCCATTGGCCAGTTGATCCAGGGCCTGCAGCGCGAGCGCGGGGCCTCCAGCATCTATCTTGCATCCCAGGCGCAGCGCTTTGCCGACATGCGCCGCAAAATCGTGGGCGAGGTGGAGCCGCTGGAAGCCCAGTTGCGTGCGGTGTTTGCCCAGCATCTGGAGCCTGCCCAGGGGGCCACCGCCAAGGCCCTGTCCCTGATGGCCTGGGCTCTGCTGGGCCTGGACGCACTGGCCGCGCTGCGCAGCCAGATCGCGCTTCAGGCCATGGGGGCCCACGATGCCGTGGCCGCTTTCAGCCACCTGATCGCAGGGCTGGTCGAGCTGGTATTCCATGTGGCCGATGGGGCCGGGCTGCCTAGCGTGTCGCGCCTGCTGGTGGCCTTGCTGCACCTGGTGCAGGCCCAGGAAGAGGCAGGCCAGGAGCGGGCCGTGGGCGCGCTGATGTACGCCTCGGGCCACGGGAATGAGGCCCAGCAGCAGCGCGTGGTGCACCTGATCGACGCGCAGGAGCGCAGCCTGCAGGTCTTTGCCGAATTTGCCGAACCGGCGCTGCGCACCCGCTGGGAGCAGGAGCAACTGGCGCCGGGTGTGGCCCAACTGGAGCGCCTGCGCCGCACCCTGTGCATTGCCAAGCCCGGTGCGGCACTGGACAGCAAGCTCAGCGAGCCCTGGTTCGACGTGTGTACCGAGCGCATCAACGCGTTGTGGCAGTTGCAGGTGGAGCTGGTCACACGCCTGCGCGCGGACTGTGCGGCGCGCATTCTGGACGCCCAGCAGGACCTGCAAGACTCCAAGGGCCTGCTGCGCCGTCTGCGCGACAACCCGCCGCAGCGCACACATGCGGTAGACCGGTTTTTTGACAGTGCGCCCGCAGCCGCGCCCGAGCCGCTAGGCAGTTTGTACGGCGGCGAATCTGCCTCGCTGCGAGATCTGCTGCAAACGCAATCCGCCCGCATGGCCAGCATGGAGCAAGAGCTCGATGCCGCCCGCCGCGCCCTGCACGAGCGCAAGGTGATCGAACGCGCCAAGGGCGTGCTGATGGCCCGGCTGGGCATGAACGAAGAGGCCGCCTTCCGGGTGCTGCAAAAAACCTCGATGGACCAGAACCGCCGTTTGCTGGAGGTGGCCGAGGCGACTTTGTCGCTGCCCGATCTGGCGTTTGCGCAGACAGGGCTTGGGGATTAATCCGCTCTTCTATTTATAGCTGTTCGTGCTTGTTTTATAAGCACGAGAGGTTTATTTCATTATAAATTTTGGGTCCATCCCAAACCCAACCATCCCCCGGGAGGGGAGGGAGTAAGACCAGGCGGAACCTTTACTCCACGTTCTGCACCTGTTCCCGCATCTGCTCGATCAGCACTTTCATGTCTACCGAGATGCGGGTCAGCTCCAGCGCGGCGGATTTGCTGCCCATGGTGTTGGCTTCACGGTGCAGTTCCTGGATCAGGAAGTCCAGGCGCTTGCCGACTTCGCCGCCTTTTTTGAGGATGCGCTCCATCTCGTCCAGGTGCGAATGCAGGCGGGTCAGCTCTTCGGCCACGTCGATGCGGATGGCGAAGGCGGTGGCCTCGGTCAGCGCGCGGTCTTGGGCGGCTTCGGGCAGGGTGGCGCCTTCGGCCAGGGCCATGGCTTCTTTCCAGCGCTCGATGAAGCGCTGGCGCTGCTGTTCCACCAGCTGGGGTACCAGCGGCAGGGCTTTTTCGGCCAGGGCGCGCAGTTGTTTCAGGTGGCCTATCAACATGGTGGTCAGGCGTTCGCCTTCGCGTTGGCGGGCGGCCACCAGGGACTGCAGCACCGTGTCGGCCAGCGGCAGCACGTCGTCGGCCCAGTCGTTGGCGGGGGCTTGCTCGTTGGATGCCATGCGCAGGATGTCGGCCACGCTCAGTGACGCGGCCTGGGGAAGCCAGGCTTTGACCGAATCCTGCAAGGAGTTGACCCGCTGCAACAGGTGCGGTGAGGGCGCGGCCAGGCTACCGGACGCACTGCTTTCGATCGCGGCACGCACTTCCACCTTGCCGCGCTTGAGCTGCGCCATGACGCGTTCGCGCAGCGCAGGTTCATGGCTGCGCAGTTCGTCGGGCAGGCGAAAGCTCAGGTCCAGAAAGCGGCTGTTGACGGAGCGAATTTCGATCCCCAAGCGGCGTGCAGCCGTACTTTTGGAGTCGGAGTCCGGGGTGGCGGTGGCGCTGCTGTGCTGGGCACTGGCGTAGCCGGTCATGCTGTAAACTGGCATTAAGAAGGTACGGTTCGTTGCAATAGCCTGAGAATACCTGCCTTCCGCCGCTTCCCCGCTCCCCCTCCCTATTTATGTCCAAAAACAAACCGGCCACGCTTCCGCCCGGCACCGCTATCGGGGGCTACCAAATCGTTCGGCGGCTTTCGTCCGGCGGCTTTGGCGTGGTGTACCTGGCGGTGGGGGCCGATGGCGGCCAGGTGGCGGTCAAGGAATACCTGCCCAGCTCTCTGGCCACCCGCGAAGTCGGCGAGCTGCTGCCGCAGGTGCAGCCCGAAAAACTGTCGCTGTACCGGCTGGGGCTGAAGAGCTTTTTTGAAGAAGGCCGCTCGCTGGCGCAGATCTCGCACCCGTCGGTGGTCAGCGTGCTCAACTTCTTCCGCGAGAACGAAACCGTCTACATGGTGATGAACTACCTGGAGGGCGCGACCCTACAGGACTTCATCATCACCTCGCGCGACCAGCGCAAGCAAAAGGTGTTTCGCGAATCCACTATCCGTAGCCTGTTTGACGAAATATTGCGCGGCTTGCGCATCGTGCACCAGCACAAGATGCTGCATTTGGACATCAAGCCCGCCAATATCTTTATCACCGACGACAACAAGGCGGTGCTGATCGACTTCGGCGCGGCCCGCGAGGTGCTGAACAAAGAGGGCAACTTCATCCGCCCCATGTACACCCCCGGCTTTGCCGCCCCCGAGATGTACCGGCGCGATGCGTCCATGGGGCCGTGGACCGACATCTACGCCATTGGCGCCTGCATCTACGCCTGCATGCAGGGCTTTCCGCCCAACGAAGCGCCGCAGCGGCTGGAAAAAGACCGCATTGGCCTGGCTTTGTCGCGGCTGCGCGGCATTTACTCGGACAACCTGATCGAGGTGGTTGAGTGGTGCATGTCGATCGACCCGCTGTCGCGCCCGCAGTCGGTGTTTGCGCTGCAAAAAGAGCTCAGCCGCGAAGGCGAGCGCCGCTACACCAAGCTGACCGTGGCCGAGAAGCTGCGCCTGCAGTTTGACACCCTGGTGTCCGATACCAAGAAAAACGTACGCGAAGCCACCGGCATCGGGTCCACGCCCAAGTGAAGTTTTCGGTATTCCAGGTCAGCCGCAAGGGCGGCCGTGAAAAAAACGAAGACCGTATGGGCTATTGCTATACCAGTGGATCGGGCCTGTTTCTGCTGGCCGACGGCATGGGCGGCCACCCCGAAGGCGAGGTGGCGGCCCAGATGGCGCTGCAAAGCCTGTCGGCCCTGTACCAGAAGCAGGCCCGCCCGCTGCTGCCGCACGCGGCCGAGTTCTTGAGCGCTGCGCTGCTGTCGGCCCACGACCAGATCCTGCGCTATGCCGCCAAACACGGCATGCTCGACACCCCCCGCACCACCCTGGTGGCCGCGGTGGTGCAGGGCAACAACGCCACCTGGGTGCACTGCGGCGATTCGCGCCTGTACGTGGTGCGCGACGGCGCGCTGCTGGCCCGCACGCGCGACCATTCCTATGCCGAGCAGCACCGCGCCGAGGGTGGGCCGCAGTTGCCCCATATTGTGAACCGCAACGTGCTCTACACCTGCCTGGGCTCGCCGGTCAAACCCCAGTTCGACATCACCGGCCCGGTGGCACTGCACCAGGGCGACAAAATCATGCTGTGCTCGGACGGCCTGTGGGACAACCTGGACGATGCCACCATCGTGCATGGCCTGGCCAGCGCCCCGGTGTCTCAGGCCGTACCCGACCTGGTGGAGCAGGCGCTGCGCAAGGGCGGTGCCCGCAGTGACAATGTCACCGTGCTGGCCATCGAATGGGAAACCCCGGACATGTTCGAGTCCACCCGGGGCATCTCCACCGATACGATCCAGCCGGGCGTGTTTGCCTCGTCGATCCAGCCCCAGGGGCCGGAAAGCCTGATCGACGATCTGGACGATGCCGCCATCGAGCGGTCGATTGCCGAGATCAACGAAGCCATCCGTAAAGCCGCCGCGAAGCGTGTGTAACACCCCCAGGCTGCAGTGCTTCGCATCTTTCGCCAACCCCCTTGCAGGGGGCAACACCAGCAGCCTGGCAAAGCCAGTTCTGCGGTGTTTCTGGAATGATGCTGCTCTTGCCTTAGTGCGGAAGCAAACTGTTTAACCCCGCCAGTCTTTATGCTGGCTCTACCCAGAGTCCACACCATGACCCCATTCATCCGTAGCAGCGGCCGTGCCGCCCACCAGCTGCGCCCGGTGCGCATCACCCGGGGCTACACCATCCACGCCGAAGGCTCGGTGCTGATCGAGTTTGGTAATACCAAGGTGCTGTGCACCGCCTCGGTGGAAGAAAAAGTGCCGGGCCACAAAAAGGGCAGTGGCGAGGGCTGGGTCACCGCCGAATACGGCATGCTGCCGCGAGCCACCCACACCCGCAGCGACCGCGAAGCCGTGCGCGGCAAGCAAAGCGGGCGCACGCAGGAAATCCAGCGCCTGATTGGCCGATCCCTGCGGGCGGTGTTTGACCTGAAGCTGCTGGGCGAGCGCACCATCCACCTGGACTGCGACGTGCTGCAGGCCGACGGCGGCACCCGCACCGCGGCCATCACCGGTGCGTTCGTGGCCGCGCAGGATGCCGTCAACGGGTTGCTGAAGTCGGGCAAGCTCAGCGTCACACCCATCCTGCAGCCCGTGGCCGCCATCTCGGTGGGCATCGTGCACGGCACGCCGCTGCTGGACCTGGAATACACCGAAGATGCCGCCTGCGACACCGACATGAACGTGGTGATGACCGGCGCGGGCCATTTCGTGGAAGTGCAGGGCACCGCCGAGGGCGTGGCCTTTGCCCGCTCCGAGATGGACGCGCTGCTGGCGCTGGCCGAAGCGGGCATCGCCGAGCTGATGGACCTGCAACAGGTCGCACTATCGAAATAAGAGCTGCTTACGCTCAAGGAATAAGCGCTAGAGGCCAATTTGACATGAAAATCGTTTTAGCATCCAACAACGCAGGCAAGCTGTTCGAGCTGCAAGCCCTGTTCGCCCCGCTGGGCCTGGAACTGGTGGCGCAGGGCACGCTGGGCATCCCGGAAGCGGACGAGCCCTTTCACACCTTCGTCGAAAATGCCCTGGCCAAGGCCCGGCACGCCAGCGCCCACAGCGGCCTGCCCGCCGTGGCCGACGACGCAGGCCTGTGCGTCGATGCCTTTGGCGGCCTGCCCGGTGTGCAAACCGCGTACTACGCCACCCAGTTTGGCTACCCCAAGAGCGACGACAACAACGTGCGCGCCTTGCTGGAGCAGATGGCGCACCTCGACAACCGCCGCGCCGCCCTGGTCAGCACCCTGGTGGCCGTGCGCAGCCCGAACGACCCCGAGCCGCTGATCGCCGTGGGCCGCGCCGTGGGCGAAATCACCCGCGCGCCGCAGGGCGAGCACGGCTTTGGCTTTGACCCGGTGATGTTCCTGCCGCAATTCGGCAAGACCTTTGCCGAGCTGACACCCGAGGTGAAGAACGCGAACAGCCACCGCGGCCAGTCGTCCCGCGCCATGCTGGCCCTGATGCGCGAGCGCTGGCTGCCGTGAAAGACCTGCAACACCACATGCGCCCCGGCCTGCTGCAACTGGCCGCGCTGCCGCCGCTGTCGCTCTACGTGCACCTGCCCTGGTGCCTGAAGAAATGCCCGTACTGCGACTTCAATTCGCACGAACTGCGGGCGGATGGCGCGCAGACGCTGCACCCCGCCGCCAATCTGGCCGCCCCCACGCCGATCACCGAAGTGCCCGAGCAGCGCTATATCGATGCGCTGATGGCCGACCTGGAGGCCGCGCTGCCGCTGGTCTGGGGCCGCACCGTGCACAGCATCTTCATCGGTGGCGGCACGCCCAGCCTGTTTTCGCCGCAGGCCATCGACCGGCTGATCGGCGACATCCGCGCCCGCCTCAAGCTGGAGCCCGACTGCGAAATCACCCTGGAAGCCAACCCTGGCACCTTCGAGAAAAACCGCTTCCGCGCCTACCGCAGCGCCGGGGTGACGCGCTTGTCGGTGGGCGTGCAGAGCTTTAATGACACGCACCTGAAAGCCTTGGGCCGGGTCCACGACAGTGCCCAGGCCATCGCGGCAGTGGAAGAGGCGGCCCAGTCGTTCGACACCTTCAACCTCGACATCATGTACGCGCTGCCCGGCCAGACGCTACAAAATCTAGAGCTGGATATGCAGACGGCACTAGCGCTAGGACCCAAACACGTCAGTATTTACCAACTGACCATCGAGCCCAACACCTACTTCGCCAAGTTCCCGCCCCAGGTGCCCGAGGAAGACCTGGGCTACGACATGCTGGACAAGATCACCGAGATGACCGGCGCGGCGGGCATGGACCGTTACGAAGTCTCGGCCTATGCGCTACCCGGCCACGCCTGCGTGCACAACCAGAACTACTGGCAGTTTGGCGATTACCTGGGCATTGGCGCGGGCGCGCACAGCAAGCTCAGCTTTGCCCACCGCATCATCCGCCAGGTGCGTTATCGCGAGCCGAACCTGTACATGGCCAACGCCTTGGCGGGCAAGGCCGTGGCGCAAGACGACGACGTTGCGCGTGCCGAGCTGCCGTTCGAGTACATGCTCAACGCCCTGCGCCTGCGCGACGGCTTTGAGCTGCCGAAGTTCACCGAGCGCACCGGCCTGCCGCTAACCAGCATCCAGAAAGGCCTGGCCGAGGGCGAGCGCAAGGGTTTGCTGGAGCGCGACGGCGTGCGCGTGCGGCCCACGGTGCGGGGTTTTGACTTCTTGAGTGACCTGCAGGCGCTGTTTCTGGCCGAGAACCCTGCGCTACGTTGAAACCAGAATGGGAGCGCAATGCCGCCCAGGCCCCTAGGTGGGCTTGCCCGGTAGGCCAAGTCGACCGACGTGGCGCTGTAGGTACTGGGTAAAGAGCGCACGCAGCCAAGGGCGAATCCACTCACCGACCATCCCGAACACCAGGGTAGACAGCACAGTGCAGCCGACGATGCTGGCGTAGTAGCCCCAGCCCGGTGTTTGGCGACCCAGTAGTGCACCCCAGAAATAGAGAAACGGAAAGTGGATGATGTACAGAGCGAAAGTCATGCCGCCGACTTTGCCGATGGCCTTCGCAATGCTGGGCGGAAGTTGCCCCAGGCTGGGGGCAATCCGGCGGAAGGCCATGAAGTTCAGCATCATGATGGCACCCAGCAGCCAGTCCGCACCAAAGTAATGGGAGAAGGTCAGGTGCGTATACATCCATTCGCCTACTAGCTGCTTCAGCAACTGGCTGAAACCCTGCATCAGGTCAAAGTAGTGGTACAGCGCAAACAACAACAGCGACAGCATCCAGATGGTGACGGCCAGCCAGAGCGGCCATCTATCGTCCGCCCGCCAGCGGTAGGCCACCACGCCAGCCAGCCATACCGGGGCCATCAGCAGAATTTTGGGGCCGATGAAAAGGCTGACTGCGGCGATCCACAGCCAGCGCTTGCCCGGAGCTGCAAACAGGTATAAGCCAAACAGCACGTAATACCAGACCTCGTAGTTCAGCGACCAGTAAGGGACGTTGGAAAACGTCATGATCGATACGGCCCAGATCTCGCACAAGAATATCAGGCTGACCGCAATGCGAACCGGCCAATGGTCGTTGGGCACGGCGTTGGAAAAAAAAACCAGGAACGCAGTGCGGCTCACCATGTCCAATAACGGTGTGAGCAGCACCGCCAGTACGGAAAGCGACAGGATGCGTGAAGCTCTGCTGGCGATGTAGTTGGTTGCCGAGTTTTCGCGTCGCTCCGAGATAAAGCTGATCACAAAACCTGAAAGCACAAAAAATACCGTAACTGCCGAATGGGCATGTTCGGCCAGCGGTAGCTTTTCTGGGATCAACCAACGCAGATTGGAGTGGGCGTACACCACAAAGCAGGCGGCAAGAATGCGGACCAGATCCAGGTAAGCAGAAAAATTTTTGTTCACGGGCGAGCTCGCAGGAGTTTGAGAGTAGCGGTTGCTACGCTGGTCATGTATCCGATGGTTTTCGCAAAACCACGGCAGCCAGGCCCGCAAGTAGCGCAAAAAGACTAACTAATGATATGGAGTTTCCCCATTTCTCCAAAGGCGTTCCCGCCCAAGTGACTTGGAGCTCATGTGTACCAGGGGGGGCTTGAACGGTCAGCAATCCAGTATGCGCATCGGCTGAGGAAGATAGGACTTGTTGTCCATCCAGCTTAGTCAGCCACCCCGGATGAAAAAAAATCGGTAGCGGCATATCTTGTCCAACTTCCGACGTGTAACGGAAGATCTTGGTATGGCTCTTATTCACGAGGATTGTGCAGCCTGAAAGAGTGTTTCCACACAGCACACTATGGCTAAATGCTTGTCGCCATGTGCTGGGAACATTGGATGGGAGGTATTCGGGTTGACCAAATGTCCCTGTTAACCAACTGGTGTTGGGGACCATATGTCTGCCTCCCACAAAGGCCTGGCCTAGCAAAATGCCAGAACATAAGAGCGTGGAGCCGAGAACAAGTAGCCAGCGCGGTGCCCCAAGTAGCCTGGTGCGTGTGGAGAACAATGGATGCCCTAGCAACAAGGCGGCGGTAACAGACATGACCCCTACAAAGCGAAAAGGAAACTGTAACTGTTGAAAAAATCCGAACGTAGCCCAGATTGGCCAAGAGATAGCACAGGCAAAGATGCCTGCACTCAACCATACATTTAGCAGAATTTGCCATGCAGTCGAGTGATTAATAGAGCTGAATTTTCGTGCACGCCAAATTGCTGACCCTAATATCAAGCCAATGAGGGCAGCAGGAAAAGGGGTTAGCCAAAGTACGGCAAAGGATGTCTGGCCCTCTTGCAATACAGTCCACCACGGAAAAATAAAATTACGTTGCCAGGACAAGGCTGGAGAAATAAGCTGGCCGAGACTCCAAGCTTGGGCATTGATCATGCTACGTCCGAAGATGGCGGGTACCAGATACCACGCAGACAGCCCCATGGATAAGGCCACAACACCTATCCACAGCTTAAAACGTGTGATGTTGCAGTGCGGTGTATTTTTTGTTGTCAACCTACTATCAAGAAGAGCCCATATTGCCAGCGTGAGAGAAACACATACTATCAATGTGAATGCAATCAGAATATGAGACAAGATCGCACAGGTTAGCGCCGCGCAACAGACGAATATTTTCTTGGCATCAAAAGTTGGTGAGACTAGTGTGTGGACCACCCATGCAGTCATGGGCATGGCGAGTAACACGGGGAACGATTGTCCGTAAATGGTTTGCAGCATCATGAACGGCATCCATTGCGCCACAATGCCGCAAACCAATGCTTGGTTGGAATGAGGCTTGTTTTTTAAGGATATGTAGACAACGATTCCTAGTGCCCAATGTGCGGCGCCTAATACGAACCTCATCGATACCCAAATATCCTGGATCAGCACATTGGTGACGCTAACCAAGTAGTAGTACAGAGGGTGAATGTGCAGAAAAGTTGCATCACCTAAACCGTTGTTGCTGGCGCTATTCCATCTGGGTATAGCGATCCCCTCCCGCAAAGAACGGTCAAATTGGGTGGCCCATTGGTACTGTAGGAAAAGATCGGTTACCCATGCAAACTGGTTGAATAGTAGGGGTGATATCCAAATACAGGTTGAAAGTAAGAGAATTAGACAAGCAGACTTACCGTTGATGGATCTTTCTACGACGGACATTTTTCTAACGATTTAGCGTGTACTGAGGTTGGTAGCTGCAAAGCACAAATTGCATGGTGTGACAGCATGACCTCATCCAACAAATAAAGCGGTCGCCCTTTGGTTTCGTCAAACATGCGTCCTAGGTATTCACCAATAATGCCGATGCCAATCAGCTGTATGCCGCCCAGAAACAGCATGACTACCATCAGAGACGGATATCCGGCAACAGGGTCGCCATGCATGATAGTTTTGTACAAGATGAAGAGTGCATATAAAAATGAAATTCCTGCGGTTGCCAGACCGATGTAAGACGTGACTTTGAGCGGCGCAATACTGAATGAGGTAATGCCGTCCAAGGCAAAGTTCCACAGTTTCCAGTAGTTCCATTTGGTCTCCCCGGCAAAACGGGCATCGCGTTTGTAGTCCACGGCTTTTTGAGGGAAACCGATCCAGGCGAACAATCCCTTCATGAAGCGGTGCTGTTCGCGTAGTTCGCGCAAGGCCAGAATTGCGCGGTGGCTGAGCAGTCTGAAATCTCCTACATCGGAGGGAATGGTGACACGGCCAACTTTTTTGATCACCCGGTAGAAACCTGCAGCCGTGGCCTTTTTGAACCAGCTTTCACCATCGCGGCTCATACGGCGTGCAAAGACGACATCAAAGCCTTCGAGCCAACCTTGCACCAGTTCGGGAATCAGCTCAGGCGGATCTTGCAAGTCTGCGTCGATCACGATGACCGCATCGCCATTGGCGGTATCCAGGCCGGCCGTCATAGCAATCTCTTTGCCAAAATTGCGGCTCAGATTCACATAACCTACATGTTGATCCGCCTGTCGCAACGCCTTAATTACCGCCAGCGTGCTGTCGGTGCTGCCATCGTTCACCATGATGATTTCATAGCGCCCCCCCATTCCTTGCAGCACTTGGGTCAGGCGTTTATGCAACTCGGGCAACACCTCTTGTTCGTTGTAGGCGGGCACGACAACCGATAGAAGAAAATCGCTTTTCATAGATGTGATGTAGAGGTTTTAGGGTGTGGTCGGCTTGAAAGCCCAGTACCGACTGGCCAGGTAGTTTAGGCCTAGGCAGATACCGGTGGCTGCCATTTGCGCCAGCAAATAGTGAAATTGAAGACTGTTCGTCAGTGCATACATGATGGCCAGATTCAGCAGCATGCTGGCGACGGCAATGGCGATGAAGCGCGGTAAGGTGCGGCGATGCGGGAGATCGCTGGCAAAAGTCCACACATAGTTGATGCCGTAGATGGTGGCGGCACCTGCGACTGCGCCACAGGTAGATGCCCATACCGGCTGTACCGCCCACTGGTTCACTAGTAGCCACAGCAGCGTGTAATGCACGGCAGTGCCAATGGCCCCACTATTTATGAATTTTAAAAACTGGTGCCACATAGTTACTGCTGAAGTGCGCTTTGGGAGCGTCTGAGATAAAGCTTGAGAGCGATCAGGCAGAGGGCAATCAAGGCGCTTAACGAGAGGATGGTGCCTATTTTCTGGACCGGTAGCCCTGTCCAGATCGCCTCGACGACCGTGTCACCTGCGGGGATAAGTACCATGACTAGTCCGCTGACGGGATCCTTGGACTGAGGCGTGGCTTGTGGCCCGATGCGGATGGTCCATCCCGGATACCAGAACAACGGCAAACGCACCGAGGTGGTAGGGGCCGCTGCATGGATCGACCATATTTTGTGGTGCGTCAGATTTAGCGTGGTAGTACATACCAGTTTCAGCGCTTGGCATTCTGCGGCAAGGCCTCCGGCTTTTAAATAGCTGCCCCATGCGTCGCCTGCGCCAGCGGGTTTCATTTCCGGCTGTCCCATAAATTTATCCCGCGGGATAGACAAGTTAGAGGCGTTTTTCGCCTCCTGGGAGAATCTAAACTCTAAAAGTCCTTGCAAACCAGTGGAGCCTAGTAATGCACAGGTGATTGCGGCAATGGCCCAGGTGTTGCGGGGCGTAGCGAGTAATATGGATGCCGTATAGCCCAAACCAAAAAGACTGGTAATGCTGGCTACGCCGAGGAAGCGAATGGGAAACTGTAAGCGGCGCAGCGTTTCGGAATGCTCCCACAATCCATAACTGAGCTCGGAGCCGAATAGCAATGCCAATAGCGTGATGAACGTAGAGTCCACCGCCAGCCACCAGATGCGCGTTTTTTGGCCCCGTGTTTTCCAGATGGCAAATAGGTTGAACGCTGTAATTACCAGAGTTAATGAGGGAATAGTCCATTGCAGGTGGAACCAGCGAAAACCTGTGGATGGAAGGGTGAAAAATTGGAAGAGGAAAGAGTTACGCCAATCCAGATGCGTGGGTTGGTACCAACCCATGGGTGTAATCAACTGCTGGGATGTCAGGGCCGGCAAGAGGTACACCCCCGCCAAGCTGAGCCCCAATGCCACGCCCAACCCATCGCCCATCAGGGCACGGAACCGGAACTTGGGCGGTTGACGGGCTGCATGCAGTAGTGCTACGGGGGCGCTAACCACCAGTGCCATGAATGCCATCAGAATGTGGGAGCCGGCAAGCATGCCTACCGCCACTGCCAGCAGCACCATGCGCGCCAACCCTGTACGCATCGCCCAGGCCGCCATATAGAGCACCAGCGCATAGATGGCGAAGTGCATTGGTAAAAATTGCTGGTAATGCGCCAAATGAAATCCATAGGGCGACAGTGCAACCAAAATGCCGATTGAGAATGCAACTCGGCTGGTAATGACGCGGCTCAGTGAAATAAATGCGATCGTAGCGGCGATGCCGTTGGATAGCGCCGGAACCCACAGTATGGCGCTCCAGATATTACCCGTGAGCTTGTGTACGGCCGCAGTAGAGTAATAAAAAAGTGGATGAATATAAATAAATGTCGGATCACCCAGTCCAATGTTGTTTAGCGCTGCCCAGCGGGGATAAATAACGCCTTCGTTCAAGGCTTCAATGAACTGTACTGTCCATTGGTAGTGGATGCGTAAATCGGGTCCCTTAATCGCTTGAGGTTCTAAAAAAGCAATGGAATTAACTGCTAAACCTAGAAAAAAAATGATAAATATTTTTATGATTGTTTTCATCAAGAGCGGGTAATTTTAAAAAACCGTAGAAAAATATTTAATTTTAATAACACTAAAACTGGTATAGTTTTCCCCCAAGTGGTTTGCAGCACCACAGTAGAAGTCTGTGCCATTAAAATATAATTATCGAAGAGTAGTCGCTTTCTCCGTACACCCAAGGCCAATGGGGCTTGGTCACGTATGTGATCCGGTCTATGCAGCGAAATGGTGGCACCAGGAAGTTTAGTTCTTCGCCCGGCGCAGGCTGCTCAGTCGCTCGGAAATGCTGTCCAGATCCAGCGCGTCCTGCGAGCACAGCAGGTACTTTTCCAGGTCGATCACGGCGGGCCGGGTGTGGCCCAGGGCGGCGTGGGCCAAGCCCCGGTCGCGGTACTCGCTCCAGGCATCGGGCAGCAGCACCAGCAGGCGGTTCAGCACCGGTAGCAGGCGCTGCCAGTCGCTTTGCGCGGTGTGGATGTCTTTGAGGTTGCGCAGCATGCGGGCCAGGATGTCGCGCGGCGGGCTGGCCTGCAGGTACAGGCCCAGCGGCACCTCAAAATCTTCCGACAGTGCGTTGCGCCGGGTGTAGGGCTCCAGCCGCTCCGACAGTTCTTCGCGGCTCAGCGACTGGCCGGTGAACGGGTCCATCACCACCTGGCCCTTGGGCAGGTTGATCTTGACCATGAAATGCCCCGGAAACGCCACGCCACGCACCACCAGGCCAATGCCCTGGGCCAGCTCCATCCACAGCACGGCCAGCGATATCGGGATGCCCCGGCGGGTGCGCAGTACGGCATTGAGGTAGCTGTTGTCGGGGTCGTAGTAGTCGTTGACGTTGCCGCCGAAGTTCAGGTCGCGGTAGAAAAACTGGTTCAGCGAGCGCAGGCGTTGTAGCGGCACCGCGTCGCGCGGCAGGCGGCGCTTGAGGCGGGCCAGTAGCTGGTCTACATCGCCCAGCACCTGTTCGATGTCCAGCTCGGGGTATTCGTCGTGCGCCAGGCTGACCACCGCCTCCAGCAGCGGAAAGTGTTCGTCGCTTTGCACCAGCGCCGCAAAATACTCCAGCGGGGTAGGGGCTTGGTAGGGAATGTGCATGGTCTAGTTTCTAGCGTGTCGCGACCCAGCGTCAAGCGGATTTCACGCTGGGGTGCAGCAATTTACGTAACTTCATGCCGGTGGCCCATAGTGCTGCAAAATAAATAGCTGCTGACCCAAGCAGCACCAGCGCCAGGTAGCCAATTCGTTCCAATTTTGCGCCTTCGAAGCGGGTCCAGGGCAGGGCGCTGGCGGCCCAGACCAAAAACACCGCCAGCAAGGCGCTGGCCGCCACCACCTGCAGGCTGAACTTCCACCAGCCGGGCACCGGCACGTAGCTGCCGCGCCGCCGCAGGCCGATCAGCAACCAGGTGGCGTTGATGAGTGCGCCCAGGCCCACCGACAAGCTGAGTGCCGCGTGCTGGAACAGCGGCACCAGCGCCAGGTTCAGCAGCTGGGTGATGATGAGCACGGCGATGGCGATGCGTGCCGGGGTCTTCATGTTCTGGCTGGCAAAAAAGCCGGGGGCCAGCACCTTGATGGCCACCACGCCCAGCAGGCCCACGCCCCAGCCCATCAGGGCCAGCGCGGTTTGGTTGACATCGCGGGCGGTGAACGCGCCGTAATGGAAGATCACCGCCACCAGCGGGGTGGCAAAGGTGAGCAGCGCCACCGAGCAGGGCACGGCCAGCACCACCACCAGACGCAGGCCCCAGTCGAGCATGGCGGAGTAGCGCAGCGGGTCGTTAGCGGCTTTGGCCCCGGCCAGTTGCGGCATCAGCACCACACCCAGGGCCACGCCCAGCATGGCGGTGGGGAATTCCATCAGCCGGTCGGCCCCGCTGAGCCAGCTCACGCTGCCGGGGGCCAGGCGCGAGGCGATCTGGGTGTTGATGAACAGCGAGATCTGCGCTACGCCCACGCCCAGCAGCGCGGGAACCATCAATTTTGCTACGTTTCTGGTAGCTGCATCCGACCACGCGGCGCGCACTACAGCCCAACTGGCTCCAATTTTGGGGAGCAGGCCCAGGCGTTTCAGGGCCGGGATTTGCACGCCGAGCTGCAGCACGCCGCCCAGCATCACGCCCACCACCTGGGCGTACATCGGCTCGATGCCCATCTGGCGGAACCACGGCGTACAAAACACCGTGGCGGCGATCATGGCCACATTCAGCAGCACGGGCGTGGCGGCGGGCACGGCAAATACGCGATAGGTGTTCAAAATGCCCGAGGCCATGGACACCAGCGAGATGAACAGGATGTAGGGGAACATCCAGCGCGTCATGGTGGTAGCGGCCGCATAGGCCTGCGGCTCCTGTTGCAAGCCGCCTGCCATGGCCCAGACCAGCAGCGGCGCGCCCAGCACGCCCAGCACGCAGGTCAGCACCAGCACCCAGGTGAGCACCGTGGCTACGCTGTCGATCAGCAGCTTGGTGGCTTCGGGCCCGTTTTTGGTCTTGCTGGCGGCCAGCACGGGTACAAAGGCCTGGCTGAATGCGCCTTCGCCAAACAGGCGGCGGAACAGGTTGGGAATGCGGAACGCCACGTAGAACGCGTCGGTCATGGCGTTGGCGCCAAAGGTGGCGGCAAACAACTGGTCACGGACCAGACCCGCCACGCGGGAAGCCAGGGTCAGCAGGGAGATGGTGGATGCAGATTTGAAGAGACTCACCCAGGCAGTGTAGCCCGACCCAGGCGGGGCGGCCCGAATGCTATACTCGCGGGCTTTGCTGGCATCATCCTCTAACAATCTCACTAGGAAATCATCATGGCAACCAAGCCCAAGAAAAAGAACCCCCGTCTCGCATCCGGCCGCAAGCGCGTCCGCCAAGACGTAAAAATCAACGCTGCCAACACCTCGCTGCGTTCCAAATACCGTACCGCTGTCAAGAACGTCGAAAAAGCCGTTCTGACCGGCGACAAGGCCAAAGCCACCGAACTGTTTGCCAAGATGCAAGCGGTAGTGGACACGGTTGCCGACAAGGGCATCTTCCACAAGAACAAGGCAGCTCGCGATAAGAGCCGTCTGAGCACCAAGGTGAAGGCACTCGTGGCCGCACCTGTCGCTGCTTAAATTTTTTAAGCAAACCGCCCGGACGGTGTCACCACTGTCCGCCGTTTTGTAGGGTGCGCTGCCAGCAAAAATGAATAACCACCTTCGGGTGGTTTTTTCATTTATGGGCCTGAATGGTCAAACGATCTTGTTTAGGCGGGCTGTGGAACCGACTGCGGTAGGCCCGCGAAAAGTACGAGGGCGACTCAAACCCGCAGGCCACGCTGACCTCGATGATGCGCATCTCGGTCTGCTGCAAGAGCTGGCGCGCCCGGTCCAGCCGCAGTCCCAGGTAGAAGTGCGAGGGCGTGTCTTTCAGGTAGGTGGCAAACAGCCGCTCCAGTTGCCGCCGGGTCACGCCGATGCTGTTGGCCAGCGCGTCGGGCGACAGCGGCTCTTCCATGTGGCGCTCCATTTCGCTCACCACCTGGATGGTTTTTTTGTTGTGGATACCGTAACGCGCGGCAATTTGCATGCGCTGGTGGTCCGACGGGTTGCGGATGCGGCCCAGCACAAACTGCTCCGACACCTCGGTGGCCAGCGCGTGGCCATGCTTGCGCTCAATCAGTGCCAGCAGCATGTCGATGGAGGCGGTGCCGCCCGCGCTGGTGATGCGCTGGCCGTCGATTTCAAACAGCTCCTGCGTCACCATCGCTGCCAGCGCCGGGTAGCGCTCTACAAACGCCGATATCGCCTCCCAGTGCAGGGTCAGCTTCTGGCGCTGCAGCAGCCCGGCCTCGGCCAGCACAAAGCTGCCGGTGTCGATAGCCCCCAGCACCGTGCCCGCCCGGTCCAGCCGCCGCAGCCAGTGGCCCAGCGCCGGTGTGTAGTGCTCCAGTGGGTTGAAGCCGCCCACGATGAACAGGGTGGGTGCGCTGGCCACCGTGTCCAGCGAGCCTTCGGCATTCAGTGACATGCCGTTGCTGGCCGTTACCGGGCCGCCGTCCACGCTCAGGATATGCCAGCGGTACAGGTCTTTTTGGTACCGGTTGGCTACCCGCAGTGGCTCGATGGCCGACACAAAGCCCATCATCGAGAACGCGGGCAGCAGCAGAAAGTACAGGTCTTCGGTGGACATGCCGGTTTTTAGCAGACTGGGGCAAACCCGCGTGGTCGCTGCTGGTCAATGACTGGTCGCAATGCGTCGTTTTTTGAGCCTACCCCCCGGTAAATTTCATTCCATCGCAAGGCGGTGGTCGCAATGTGTGGTGTTTATTCCAAAGGAAACATGATGAAAAAATTGCTCCAGGGTGTAGGTTTGGTGGTAGCGGCGGTGTGCGTGCTGCCCACGATGGCCCAAGAGGCTGAAAGCTGCAAGAAGATCCGCTTTGTGGACATCGGCTGGAGCGACATCACCGCTACCACTGCGCTGGCGACCACGGTGTTTGAAGGCCTGGGCTACAGCCCCAGCACCACCATCGCCTCCGTGCCGATCTCTTTTGCCGGGTTGAAGAGCAAGCAGATCGATGTATCGCTGGGCTACTGGAGCCCCATGCAAGACGGCATGGTGGAGCCGCTAGCCAAGGCCAAAAACCTGGTGGTGCTTCCCACCCCCAACCTCAGCGGTGCCAAGGCCACCCTGGCCGTACCCGCCTATGTAGCCGAGGCAGGGCTGAAGAGCTTTGCCGACATTGCCAAGTTCCAGAAAGAGCTGGATGGCAAGATTTTCGGCATCGAAGCCGGTAGCAGCGCCAATGCCAAGGTGCAGCAGATGATCGACAAGAACGAGCTGGGCCTGGGCGGCTTTAAGCTGGTGCAGTCCAGCGAGGCGGGCATGCTGGCCGAGGTGCAGCGGGCCATTCGGCAGAAAAAAATGGTGGTGTTTCTGGGTTGGGAGCCGCACCCGATGAACATCCAGATGAAGCTGAGTTACCTGACGGGCGGCGATGCCTACTTTGGCCCCAACTTTGGCGAGGCCTCGGTCAAGACCCTGGTAGCCACCGACTTCCAGGAGCGCTGCCCGAACGCGGGCAAGCTGGTGTCCAACCTGGTCTTTACCACCGACGTGGAAAACCGCCTGATGGTGCCCATCATGGCCAAGGTGCTGCCCGCCACCGCCGCCAAAGATTTCTTGAAGCAAAACCCCCAGCTGCTGACCCAATGGCTGGCGGGCGTTAAAACCTATGACGGCAAAGACGGCCTGCCTGCCGTGCGCACGTCCCTCGGTCTGTAAGGAAAGTCGCACATGAACCATGATGTCATCCTGACCTGTGCCGTGACCGGCGCGGGCGACACCGTTGGCCGCCACCCGGCCATTCCTGTCACCCCCCAGCAGATTGCCGAAGCTGCGGTAGAGGCCGCCAAAGCCGGGGCCACTGTGGTGCACTGCCATGTGCGCGACCCGGCCACGGGCAAGGGCAGCCGTGACCCGGCGCTGTACCGCGAACTGGTGGACCGCATCCGCTCCAGCGGCGTGGACATGGTGCTGAACCTGACGGCGGGCATGGGCGGTGACCTGGAGATCGGCGCGGGCGAAAACCCCATGCAGTTCGGCCCGGGCACCGACCTGGTCGGCGGGCTGGCCCGGCTCATCCACATCGAAGAGCTGCTGCCCGAAATCTGCACACTGGACTGCGGCACGCTGAATTTTGGCGATGGCGACTACATCTACGTCTCCACCCCCGCCCAGTTGCGCGCGGGTGCCAAGCGCATTCTGGAACTGGGCGTGAAAGCCGAGCTGGAGGTGTTCGACACCGGCCACCTGTGGTTTGCCAAGCAGATGCTGAAAGAAGGCCTGCTGGGCGACGCACCGCTGTTCCAGGTTTGCCTGGGCATTCCCTGGGGCGCGCCCGCCGACACCACCACCATGAAAGCCATGGCCGACAACATGCCGCCGGGTGCCACCTGGGCCGGGTTTGGCATTGGCCGCATGCAGATGCCCATGGTGGCGCAGGCCGTGCTGCTGGGCGGCAATGTGCGTGTGGGCCTGGAAGACAACCTCTGGCTGGACAAGGGCGTGCCCGCCAGCAACGGCTCGCTGGTGGAGCGCGCCCGCAGCATCATCAGCATGATGGGCGCACGCACGCTCACCCCGGAAGAAGGCCGCCAGAAGCTGGGCCTGAAAAAGCGTGGCTGACGTCGCCAACGACCACCGCATCTGCTTCATCGGCGACTCGATGACGCAGGGCACCAGCGACCCCACCTGCCTGGGCTGGCCTGGCCGTGTCAGCGCCGCTGCGTGGGTCAACGGCTATGCCGTGACGGCCCACAACCTGGGCATCCGTGGCGACACCAGCCAGGGCATTGCGGCACGCTGGCAGGCCGAGTCGGCAGTGCGCCTGCAGGCCGAATGCCACAAATACCTGGTGTTTTCATTCGGTGCCAACGACATGACCTCGCTGGGCGACGGGCTGCGGGTGCCGATGGCGCAGAGTGTGGAATGCTTTACCCGCATCGTCTCCGAGGCCCAGGCGCTACACCCCACCGTGGTGCTGGGCCCGTTCCCGGTGGGTGAGGTCGCGCAGGATGCCCGCATCCTGGACCTGTGCCCGCTGTATGCCGAACGCGCCCAGGCCCTGGGCGTGCCGTATTTGCCTGTCGCCCGTTTTTTGACCGACAGCGCACGCTGGCGGGCCGACGTGGCTGCCAGCGACGGCTGCCATCCGGGGGCTGCAGGCTACCAACTGGCGGCCGACCAGGTGCTGGCCTGGCCCGCCTGGTGGTTTTTCAATCCAACAATCTCTTAAATTTTCACCATGACCATCACTACAAACATCAAAACCTTCGCCGCCCTGGGCGTAGGCGTTATTGGCAGCGGCTGGGTCGCACGCGCACTGGCCCACGGGCTGGATGTCGTTGCCTGGGACCCGGCTGTCGGGGCCGAGCAGCAACTGCGCGCCAATGTGGCCAATGCCTGGCCCGCGCTGGAGCGCCAAGGGCTGGCGGCGGGGGCTTCCATGGAACGCCTGCGTTTTGTGGCCACCATTGCCGAATGCGTGCAGTACGCTGACTTCATCCAGGAAAGCGCCCCCGAGCGGCAAGACCTCAAGCTGTCGCTGCACGCGCAGATCAGCGCCGCCGCCCGACCCGATGCCATCATCGCCTCGTCCACCTCCGGCCTGTTGCCCACCGACTTTTACGCCAGCGCCACCCACCCCGAGCGCTGCGTGGTCGGCCATCCGTTCAACCCGGTGTACCTGCTGCCCCTGGTGGAGGTGGTGGGCGGCGAAAAAACCTCTGCCGAAGCCATTGCCGCCGCTATCAAAATCTATAGCGCACTCGGCATGCGGCCCCTGCACGTACGCAAGGAAATCCCCGGATTCATCGCCGACCGCCTGCTGGAAGCCGTGTGGCGTGAGGCGCTGCACCTGGTCAACGATGGCGTGGCCACCACGGGTGAGATCGACGATGCCATCCGCTATGGTGCGGGCATCCGCTGGTCATTTATGGGCACGTTTTTGACCTACACCCTGGCCGGGGGCGATGCAGGTATGCGGCACTTTATGGCGCAGTTTGGCCCGGCCCTGGAGCTGCCCTGGACCAAGCTGGTCGCTCCCAAACTCACCGATGCCTTGATCGACAGCGTGGTGGATGGCACCACCGCCCAGCTCGGCACCCATAGCATCAAGCAACTGGAGCGCTACCGCGACGATGCCATCCAGAGCGTGATGGCTGCCGTGGAAGCCGCCAAAGCCCGCCATGGCATCTGACCCCCTGTACATCGCCAAAGTGCCGCCCGAGTGGGTGGACTACAACGGCCACCTGCGCGATGCCTACTACGGGCTGATCTGCAGCTACGCCACCGACGCGCTGATGGACCGAATCGGCCTGGATGCCGCAGGCCGCGCCCGCACCCACGGCAGCCTGTTTACCCTGGAAAGCCACATCCACTACCTGCACGAGGTGAAGCTGGGGGCCGAGGTACAGGTGCAACTGCAGTTGCTGGGCCATGATGCCAAGCGGCTGCATATTTTTCTGGAGCTGGTGTTGCCGGGCAGGGCGGAGCCGGTGGCGGTGTGCGAGCAGCTGCTGCTGCATGTGGACCTGCGCGGCCCTCGGTCGGCGGCCTTTCCCGCCGACGTGCTGGCCCAGGTGCAGCGCATCGCGGCGGCACACTACTCGCTGCCCGTGCCCATCCTGGTGGGTAAGGTGATGCAGCTGCCCGGAGCCCGGCCAAGCTAGGCATCCGTTGCCATGGCAGATATACTGTATTTATGAACAGTATTTTTGCGCCATCATCACCGGTATGGGTTGCGGATGCACCGCTGTGGGGGATGCTGCTGGCGAATCGGGTGAGTGCGGGGTTTCCGTCCCCTGCGGAAGACCTGGGAGCCCAGCGGATAGACCTCACCCAGATGCTGGTGGTGCATGCGCAAGCTACCTATTTTTTGCGGGCGAGTGGCCAGTCGATGGTGGGGGTGGGTATTTTTGACAGCGACATCCTGCTGGTAGACCGGGCCATCCAACCGCGTCACAAGCACATCGTGGTGGCTATCGTGGATGGCGACTTCACCGTCAAAACCCTGTACCAGCAGGATGGGCGTACCTGGCTGAAGGCCGCCAACACCGCTTACCCCGACATCGTGCCCCGCGACGGCCAGACCATCGAGGTCTGGGGCGTGGTGACCAGCAGCATCAAGCAGTTTGCGGTCTAGCCATGTACGCCCTGGTCGACGGCAATAATTTTTTCGTTTCGTGCGAGCGGGTCTTCCGCCCCGACTTGTGTGGCCGCCCGATGGTGGTGTTGAGCAACAACGATGGCTGTGCCATTGCCCGCAGCAACGAAGCCAAGGCGCTGGGTATCAAGATGGGGGCTCCGTGGTTCAAGATCCGGCATATGGCGGATACGCACGGGCTAGTGGCTTTGTCCGCCAATTTCGCGCTGTACGGTGACTTAAGTGACCGCATGATGAGTCTGGCCGCCGGGCTGGGGCCCGACCAGGAGATCTACTCCATCGATGAATCGTTTATCGACCTGACGGGGGTGCGTGGCAACTTGGTGGCGAGGGCGCACGCGATACGCGCCCGCATCCTGCAATGGGTGGGTATCCCCTGCGGTATCGGCATCGGGACTACCAAAACCCTGGCCAAGCTGGCCAACCACGTGGCCAAAACGACCGAACGCAAACCCGGCAGCTATCCAGTCCACTTGGCGCAAGTGTGTAACCTGGCTGCCTTGGCACCGGTGGATCTGGCGGCTGTGCTGGGCGCAACGGCGGTGCGTGACGTTTGGGGCGTGGGGCGGCGTATTGGTGCGCAGCTCGAAAAAATAGGCATCACTACCGCTTTGCAACTGGCCCGACTGGACCCCGCCATGGTGCGCGCCCGTTGGTCGGTAGTTTTGGAGTCCACCGTACGTGAGCTACAGGGAACGCCGTGCTATGGCCTGGAATCTGCGCCCGCGCGCAGTCAGCAAGTTGCTTACACGCGGTCGTTTGGGCAACCGGTGTCCGGTCTGGTGGAGTTGCAGGAGGCGGTGACCGAATTTGCCAGCCGGGCTGCTGAAAAATTGCGCACCCAGCACAGCCTGGCCAGCCAGGTGTTGGTCTACATCCGTACCAGCCCATTTCGCCAGGAGCCGCAGTACAGCCGTTCTGCCACCGTGCCCTTGCACCGGCCCAGCGCGGATACCACGGTGCTGGTGGGTGCCGCATTGGCAGGTTTGCAGGCCATCTACAAGTCTGGTTTCCAGTTCGCCAAGGCCGGGGTCATGCTACTGGACCTGCAAGCCAACCCGCAGCACCAGGGCGAACTGGCACTGCAGGCTGGGGCTTTGCCCGCCGACCGGACCCGTCTCATGTCCGCCCTGGACGGGCTGAACCAGCGTTATGGCCGTGGCACGGTGCTGCTGGCCAGTGCGGGTTTGGCAGGGGCACAGCGGACCTGGACCATGAAACAAGAGCTGCGCTCGCCGGGGTACACCACCTGCTGGGCAGATTTGCCGGTGGCAAAAGCTTGAGCCATAAACCCCTGCTGTGGGCAATGCCGCGCAGGTAGTTGCCCTATTTGCTGCGGCGCAGCATGCTAGCATCGTTGTCCCTCGGGATAACCTCCCTCCCACTCTGATAGCCGGGCACCGCATGCGCAAGACTTCTCTGGACAAAAGCAAGATCAAGTTTCTCCTACTGGAGGGCGTGCACCCTTCGGCGCTGGAGGTGCTGCGCAACGCGGGTTACACCCAGATCGAGAGCTTGCCCGGCGCTTTGCCCGAAGACCAGCTGAAAGAAAAAATCGCCGACGCGCATTTCATCGGCATCCGCTCGCGCACCCAACTGACTGCCGAGGTATTTGCGCATGCCAGCAAGCTGGTGGCCGTGGGCTGCTTTTGCATCGGCACCAACCAGGTGGACCTGGACGCCGCCCGCGAGCGCGGCATTGCGGTGTTCAACGCGCCGTTTTCCAATACCCGGTCGGTGGCCGAGCTGGTGCTGGCCGAGGCGATCTTGCTGCTGCGCGGTATCCCCGAGAAAAGCGCGGTGGCGCACCGCGGTGGCTGGCTCAAGTCGGCCGAGAATTCGTACGAGATCCGGGGCAAAACCCTGGGCATCGTGGGCTACGGCTCCATCGGCACGCAGTTGTCGGTGCTGGCCGAAGCCATGGGCATGCAGGTCTGCTTCTTTGATGTGGTGACCAAGCTGCCGCTGGGCAATGCGCGCCAGGTGGGCAACTTGCACGATCTACTGGGTCAGAGCGACATCGTCACCCTGCACGTGCCCGAAACCGCCGCCACCCAGTGGATGATTGGTGCCGCAGAGTTCGCCGCCATGAAGCAGGACAGCATTTTCATCAATGCCGCGCGCGGCACGGTGGTGGATATCGATGCGCTGGCCGCCGCCCTGCAAGCCAAAAAGCTGCTGGGTGCCGCCATAGACGTGTTCCCCGAAGAACCGCGCAGCAACAAGGACGAGTTCCAGTCGCCTCTGCGCGGCCTGGACAATGTGATCCTGACCCCGCACGTGGGCGGCTCCACCATCGAGGCGCAGGCCAATATCGGGCTGGAAGTGGCGGAAAAGCTGGTGAAATACAGCGACAACGGCACCTCCACCTCGTCGGTCAATTTCCCCGAGGTGGCCCTCAGCAGCCATTCGGGCAAGCACCGCCTGCTGCACATCCACCACAACGTGCCGGGCGTGCTGTCGGCGGTGAACCAGGTGTTCAGCGACAACCGCATCAACATCGCCGCGCAGTTTCTGCAAACCAACGAGAAGATCGGCTATGTGGTGATCGATATCGACGCGGAATCCAGTGATCTGGCCCTGGAAAAGCTGGCAGCGGTGCCCGGCACCATTCGCAGCCGCGTGTTGTTCTGATTTCACCGTCGTTTTCCGACAACCCGCTGTCGGCAGGGTGAAAGTCTGCTGCCCTAAAATCGCTATCCGACTGTCATCCCAGGCCCATGGGCGCTGTGCCCACCCCAGGTTTTCCCCCAATGAATGCTCCCACCGTGTTGTCCACCCTGCTGGCGCAGGCCCCTGAAGCCGTTCGCCTGCGCGAAATCCCGTACAACTACACCTCGTTTTCCGACCGCGAAATCGTCATCCGCCTGCTGGGCACGCGCGCCTGGGATGTCCTGAACGGCCTGCGCCAGGAGCGCCGCACTGGCAGATCGGCCCGCATGCTGTACGAGGTGCTGGGCGATATCTGGGTGGTGCAACGCAACCCCTACCTGCAAGACGACCTGCTGGACAACCCCAAGCGCCGCAAGCAACTGGTCGATGCCCTGCACCACCGCCTCGACGAGGTGGGCAAGCGCCGCAACCCCGATGCCAACGGCGAGCGCGATGCCCTGGTGGGCGAGCTGCTGGTGGCGGCCACGGCGGCGGTGGACCAGTTTGGCAAAACCTTCGTCCAGGTGGCCGATCTGCGCCGCAAGACCGCGCGCGTGCTGGGCAAGCTCACCGCCAAGGACAACATCAAGTTCGACGGCCTGAGCCGTGTGAGCCACGTCACCGATGCCACCGACTGGCGCGTCGAATACCCGTTTGTGGTGCTCACCCCCGACACCGAAGCCGAGATGGCCGGGCTGGTCAAGGGCTGCATCGAACTCGGCCTGACCATCATCCCGCGTGGCGGTGGCACCGGCTACACCGGCGGCGCGATCCCGCTGACCTGGAACAGCGCGGTCATCAACACCGAAAAGCTCGAAGCCATGACCGAGGTGGAGATGCGCATGCTGCCCGGCGTGGACCACCCCGTGGCCACCATCTTCAGCGAAGCCGGTGTGGTGACCCAGCGCGTGGCCGATGCGGCCGAGCGCGGCGGTTACGTGTTTGCGGTCGATCCCACGTCGGCCGAGGCCTCGTGCATCGGCGGCAACATCGCCATGAATGCGGGCGGCAAAAAGGCCGTGCTGTGGGGTACGGCGCTGGACAACCTGGCCTCGTGGCGCATGGTCACCCCCGACGCGCAGTGGCTGGAAGTCACCCGCCTGAACCATAACCTGGGCAAGATCCACGACGTGGAAATGGCCAGCTTCGAGCTGCAGTATTTCGAGGCCGACGGCAAAACCAAGATCCGCACCGAGCGTCTGGACATCCCCGGCAAGACCTTCCGCAAGGAAGGCCTGGGCAAGGACGTGACCGACAAGTTCTTGAGCGGCCTGCCCGGCATCCAGAAAGAAGGCTGCGACGGCCTGATCACCAGCGGCCGCTGGGTGGTGCACCGCATGCCCGCGCACACCCGCACCGTGTGCCTGGAGTTCTTTGGCGATGCCAAAAATGCCGTGCCTAGCATCGTCGAGATCAAAGACTTCATGTTCGCCGAGCAAAAGCGCACCGGCGTGCTGTTGGCCGGGCTGGAGCATCTGGACGACCGCTACCTGAAAGCCGTGGGCTACACCACCAAGTCCAAGCGCGGTGGCCTGCCCAAGATGGCCTTGTTTGGCGATATCGCGGGCGACAACGCCGACGACGTGGCCCGCGCCACCAGCGAAGTGGTGCGCATTGCCAATTCGCGCAGCGGCGAAGGCTTCATCGCCATCAGCCCCGAGGCGCGCAAGAAATTCTGGCTGGACCGCAAGAAAACCGCCGCCATCAGCCGCCACACCAACGCCTTCAAGATCAACGAAGACGTGGTGATCCCGCTGCCGCGCATGGCCGAGTACACCGACGGCATCGAACGCATCAACATCGAGCTCAGCCTGAAGAACAAGCTGGAGCTGTGCGACGCGCTGGGCGAATTTTTTAGCAAGGGCAACCTGCCCTTGGGCAAGGGCGACGAGGAGGGCGATGTGCCATCCCCCGAGCTGCTGGAAGAGCGGGTTACTCAAGCCCTGGCCCTGGTGGCCGAGACACGCACCCTGTGGCAGGGCTGGCTGGACGGGGTGGAAACCCTATTCCCGCAGCTGCAAGACCACACGCTGCGTGCCAGCTGGAAGACGCAGATCCGCGCGGGCCTGCAAAACATCTTCACCGGTGCGGCCTTCAAGGGCATCCTGGACGAATGCACCGCCATCCATAAAACCGTGCTCAAGGGCCGGGTCTGGGTGGCCTTGCACATGCACGCGGGCGACGGCAATGTGCACACCAACCTGCCGGTCAACAGCGACAACTACGAGATGCTGCAAACCGCGCACGGTGCCGTCAAACGCATCATGGCGCTGGCCAGATCCCTGGACGGTGTGATCTCGGGCGAGCACGGCATCGGCATCACCAAGCTGGAGTTTCTGAGCGATGCCGAGATGCAGCCGTTCACCGACTACAAGCAGCGCATCGACCCCGAAGGCCGCTTCAACAAAGGCAAGTTGCTACGGAATTCGCAGCTGCAAGCGCAGGCAGGACAAGCGCTAGATGCCGATTTGACCAATGCCTACACCCCCAGCTTCGGGCTGATGGGCCACGAGTCGCTGATCATGCAGCAAAGCGACATCGGCGCGATTGCCGACAGCATGAAAGACTGCCTGCGCTGCGGCAAATGCAAACCGGTGTGCGCTACCCACGTGCCGCGCGCCAACCTGTTGTACAGCCCACGCAACAAGATTCTGGCCACCTCCTTGCTGGTGGAAGCCTTCTTGTACGAAGAGCAGACCCGCCGCGGCGTGAGCATCAAGCACTGGGAGCAGTTCGAGGACGTGGCCGACCACTGCACCGTGTGCCACAAATGCCTGACCCCCTGCCCGGTGAAGATCGACTTTGGCGACGTGACCATGAACATGCGCAACCTGCTGCGCAAGATGGGCAAAAAGACCTTCCGCCCCGGCAACGCCGCCGCCATGTTCTTCCTGAACGCCACCAACCCCGAGACCATCAAGCTGGCACGCGCCGCCATGGTGGGTGTGGGCTTCAAGGCCCAGCGCCTGGCCAACGACCTGCTGCGCAGCTTCGCCAAGAAGCAGACCGCCGCACCCCGCGCCACGGTGGGCACCGCGCCCATCAAGGAGCAGGTGATCCACTTCATCAACAAGAAGATGCCGGGCAACCTGCCCAAGAAGACTGCGCGCGCGCTGCTGGACATCGAAGACAGCGACTACGTGCCCATCATCCGCAACCCGGTGGCCACCACCAGCGAATCCGAGGCAGTGTTCTACTTCCCCGGCTGCGGCTCCGAGCGCCTGTTCAGCCAGGTCGGCCTGGCTACCCAGGCCATGCTGTGGCACGCCGGGGTGCAAACTGTGCTGCCGCCGGGCTACCTGTGCTGCGGCTACCCGCAAAAAGGCAGCGGCCAGTTTGACAAGGCCGACAAGATCATCACCGACAACCGCGTGCTGTTCCACCGCGTGGCCAATACGCTGAACTACCTGGACATCAAGACCGTGGTGGTGAGCTGCGGCACCTGCTACGACCAGCTCCAGGGCTACCAGTTCGACAAGATCTTCCCCGGCTGCCGCATCATCGACATCCACGAATACCTGCTGGAAAAAGGCATTACGCTGGACAACGGCGGCTCCTACCTCTACCACGACCCCTGCCACACCCCCATGAAGCTGCAGGAGCCGATGAAGACGGTGAAGGCGCTGCTGGGCGACCAGGTGCTGGAGAGCAAACGCTGCTGCGGCGAGTCCGGCACCCTGGGCGTAACCCGGCCCGACATCTCCACGCAAATCCGCTTCCGCAAGGAAGAAGAGTTGCGCAAAGACGAAACCAAGCTACGCGCCATGGGCAACCTGGCTGAAAAGGACAACGTGAAAATCCTCACCAGCTGCCCCAGCTGCCTGCAAGGCCTGAGCCGCTACGGCAACGACCTGCAAAACGGCCTGTTGGAGGCCGACTACATCGTGGTCGAAATGGCCAACCAGATCCTGGGCAAGGATTGGCTGCCGACCTACGTGGCGCAAGCCAACCACGGTGGTATTGAGCGGGTCTTAGTCTGATGGCAGGCTTGAAGGCGGGCGCGCCTACCCCTAAAGATATTACGGTCCACGGTCTGTCGCGGGCGCTGGAAGTCACGTTTTCTGACGGCGCGGTGTTCCGCATCCCGTTCGAGCTGATGCGCGTGTACTCGCCGTCGGCCGAAGTGCAAGGCCACGGCCCGGGCCAGGAAACCCTGCAAACCGGCAAGCGCGAAGTCACCCTGGTCGGCCTGGAGCCGGTGGGCAACTACGGCGTGCAGCCCGCGTTCTCCGACGGCCACAGCACCGGCATCTTCACCTGGGAGTACCTGTACTTCCTGGGCCGGGAGCAAGACAAGCTGTGGGCCGACTACGAAGCCCGCCTGGTGGCAGCCGGTGCCAGCCGGGATACACCCATGCCCGGCAAAGCCGCCAAGGGTTGCGGTAGCCACTAAAATCGGTTTGCTACGGAAAATATAGCTTGTTACGCCCATGGAATGGGCGGTAGAGGCCTATTTTCTTTAAATTCCCTGTGCGGCGCAGGGTTGTCGCTGTGCTGCGCCATCTTTCTGATTTAGTATACAAACATGAGCACTACCCACTTCGGTTTCCAGTCGGTTGACGAGAGCGACAAGGCCCGCCATGTGCGCGGCGTGTTTGATTCCGTGGCCTCCAAGTACGACCTGATGAACGACCTGATGTCGGCAGGCCTGCACCGCACCTGGAAGGCCTACACCGTGCTGGTGGCCGATATCCGCGAAGGCCACCAGGTGCTGGACATCGCAGGTGGCACCGGCGACCTGGCCATGGCGTTTGCCAAAAAGGTCGGCGCAACGGGCCGGGTGGTGCACACCGACATCAACGAAGCCATGCTGCGCACCGGGCGCGACCGCCTGCTGGACGCGGGCGTGGTGCTGCCCACCATGGTCTGCGATGCCGAAAAACTGCCTTTTCCCGATGCCAGCTTCGACCGGGTCAGCGTGGCCTTTGGCCTGCGCAACATGACCCACAAAGACGTGGCCCTGGCCGAGATGTGCCGCGTGCTCAAACCTGGCGGCAAGCTGCTGGTACTGGAGTTTTCCAAGGTGGCCCAGCCGCTGGAGAAGGTCTACGACTGGTATTCCTTCAAGGTGCTGCCGCAACTGGGCAAGCTGGTCGCGGGCGACGATGCCAGCTACCGCTACCTGGCCGAGTCCATCCGTATGCACCCTGGCCAGAAAGAGCTGAAAACCATGATGCAGGCCGCAGGCTTTGGCCATGTGGACTACCACAACCTTACCGGGGGCATGGTGGCCTTGCATGTGGGAATCAAGTGTTGAGCTGTTTCACATCTAATAACACCACTATCCACGGAGAGACACCATGAAAATTTGGGCATTGGTTTTGGCCGCCACCCTGGCCATCAGCGCGGGCTTTGATGCCGATGCCGCACGCCGCATGGGCGGCGGCAAGTCGATCGGGCAGCAGTCTGGCAACGTCACACAGCGCCAGGCGACACCCGCTGCGCCTGCGCAAAACACCACTAATGCCAACAGCGCCACGGCAGCCAAACCGGCGGTAGCACCTGCGGCGGCGGCACCCAAGCGCCCCTGGGGGGCCATGCTGGGCGGGTTGGCTGCTGGCTTGGGCCTGGCCTGGCTGGCCAGCTCGCTGGGATTGGGCGAGGCCATGGGGCAATTCATGCTGATCGCTCTGGCTGTGATGGTGGCGATGGCCCTGTTTGGCTGGTTCATGCGTTCCCGCAAAAACGCCAGTGCATCGGCATCCACCACCCACAAAAGCCCGTTTGCCTTACAGGGTGCGGGCCCGTCTGCGGCCACGGCCACACCGGCCTACCGCATGGAAAACGTGGGCAACGACGCGTCGGCCCGGCCCTTTGAGCGCAGCAACCACATGGCTCCGCTGGATTCGGGCGGCTCGATGATCGGCTCGGGGCTGTCCGGTCCGCAAGGCTGGGGCATCCCTGCTGGTTTTGATGCCGACGGCTTCCTGAAAGCGGCCAAAAACAACTTCATTACCCTGCAATCGGCCTGGGACCGCTCCGACATCGCGTCCCTGCGCGCCATGATGACCGACACCATGCTGGGCGAAATCCAGTCCCAACTGACCGAGCGCGAAACCCATACCGGCGGCAACACCAACCATACTGACGTAGTGATGCTCGATGCCCAACTGCTGGGCATCGAAGATCTGGGCAACGACTACATGGCCAGCGTCGAGTTTTCCGGCATGATCCGCGAAGAGCCCTCGGCTGGCCCCAGCCCGTTCCGCGAGGTCTGGAACATGACCAAACCCAAGAGCGGTGCCAGCGGCTGGTTGGTGGCGGGCGTACAAGCCCTGCAATAGCCATAGGACTTACGCGGCGCCCCTGTATCGCCCTTTGGGCTTACAGGGGGAACTTGCGTAAGCCCTCAATAGCGATTGGTCAAGGGCGCTTGCGTCCTGAAGTCAAGTAACTATCCCGGATAATGGGGGACTATGGCAACACAGTCCCCCTTTTCTTTGCTCGAAAACCTCTTCACCCGCGCCAGCGCCACGCTGCAGCCGCCCCCTTGGGTGGTGGACGAGGTGCAAAACCGCATCGTCCTTCTGCTCAACCACGTGCTGCAGCAAGAGCCCGAAGCCACCGCCCGCCTGGTCCGGCAAAAGGGCCGGGTAGTGCTGATGCAATGGCGCAGCTTCCACATGGCCCTGGTGGCCACCCCGGCAGGTTTGCTGGACCGTGCCACGCCCGGCATGCGCGCCGACCTCACGCTCACCATCACCGAGACCTCGCCTTTTGCCTTGGCCCAGCAGGCGCTGAGCGCGGGCAAGCCCGGCGTGCGTATCGAGGGCGACGTGCAACTGGCCGCCGAGGTCAACTGGCTGGTGGACCATGTGCGCTGGGACCTGGAAGAAGACCTGTCGCGGGTGGTGGGTGACACCACCGCCCATACCGTGGGCAATCTGGTGCGCAGTGCGGTGGCGGCCTTGCGTGGTTTCATAGCTAAGCGCCCTGGTGCCAACAAGGCCGCTGCGTGAGCCGGATGTTTCGGGGCGCGTACATCGTCTGGATCGTGCTGCGCTACGGTCTGGACGAGCTGGTACTGACCAGCTTCAATAAACCTTGGCTGGCGGTGGTGTCGCGGATTTTGTCCGTGGGCCGCAACCTGGATGCCCCGCGCGGCGTGCGTCTGCGCGAGGCGCTGGAGCGTCTCGGCCCCATCTTTGTGAAGTTCGGCCAGGTGCTGTCCACCCGGCGCGATCTGCTGCCGCCCGATATCTCGGACGAGCTGGCCCGCCTGCAGGACCGGGTGCCGCCGTTTGCCTCGGAGATCGCAGTGGCGACCATCGAGCGGGCGTTTCGCAAGCCGCTGACCAGCATTTTTGAAAGCTTTGACCATGTGCCGGTGGCCAGCGCGTCCATCGCCCAGGTGCACTTTGCGGTGCTCAAGGACCGCAACGGCAAGCTGCGCGACGTGGCGGTCAAGGTCTTGCGCCCCAACATGCTGCCTGCGATCGAGAAAGACCTGGGCCTGATGCGCATGATGGCGGGCTGGGTCAACGGTTTCTCGGAAGACGGCAAGCGCCTGAAACCGCTGGAAGTGGTGGCCGAGTTCGACAAATACCTGCACGACGAGCTGGACCTGGTGCGCGAGGCCTCCAGCGCCGCCCAGTTGCGCCGCAACATGGAAGGCCTGGACCTGGTGCTGATCCCCGAGATGTTCTGGGACCTGTGCGCCACCGAAGCCATCGTGATGGAGCGCATGACCGGTATCCCCATCAGCCACACCGAGCGGCTGCGCGCGGCGGGCGTGGACTTTCAAAAGCTGGCTCGCGACGGCGTGACGATTTTCTTCACGCAGGTGTTCCGCGATGGCTTCTTCCATGCTGACATGCACCCGGGCAACATCCAGGTGTCGGTGGAGCCCGCCACCTTTGGCCGCTACATTTCGCTGGATTTTGGCATTGTCGGCACGCTCACCGAGTACGACAAAGAGTACCTGGCGCAAAACTTCACCGCCTTTTTCCGCCGCGACTACAAGCGCGTGGCCGAGCTGCACATCGAGTCCGGCTGGGTGCCCGCCACCACCCGCGTGGACGAGCTGGAAGCCGCCATCCGTGCCGTCTGCGAACCGTACTTTGACCGGCCCCTGAAGGAAATCTCGCTGGGCATGGTGCTGATGCGCCTGTTCCAGACCTCACGCCGCTTCCAGGTCGAAATCCAGCCGCAACTGGTGCTGTTGCAAAAAACCCTGCTCAACATCGAAGGCCTGGGCCGCGACCTCGACCCCGAGCTGGACCTGTGGAACACCGCCAAGCCCTTCCTGGAAAAGTGGATGCTGGAGCAGATCGGCCCCAAGGCCTTCATTGAGCAGCTGAAAAACGAAGCCCCGCGCTACGCCAAGCTGCTGCCCGAGCTGCCGCGTCTGCTGGTGGATTTTTTGAAGCAGGGCGGTAGCGGCAGGGGAGAGCGGGACACCGACCAGCGCAAGCTCATGGAAGAGCTTCTGGCCGAGCACAAACGCACCAACCGCCTGCTGCACGGCCTGATTTACGGTGCCATCGGTTTCGGCCTGGGCCTGCTGGCCATGCGTGTGTTACTGGTGTCCCCCTTCCTGTTCTAGCGCGGTCAGGGTTTTCACCCTGCCATCTTATAATCATAGGTTTTGCGACTTCAACCCGAGCTTTCTACGCCATGCCTATCTACGCTTACAAATGCGAGTCCTGCGGGCACGCATTCGACGTACTGCAAAAAATGTCCGACGCGGTGCTGACCGATTGCCCCAGCTGCCACGCTGCAGCTTTGCAAAAACAGGTCACCGCAGCCGGCTTCCAGCTCAAGGGCTCGGGCTGGTACGTCACCGATTTCCGCAATGGCAGCGGTGGCGCGGCGGTGGTCCCGCCCCCCAAGGCCGAAGACGGCAAGCCTGCCGCCGATGCCCCGGCGGCCAAACCCGCTGAAACCACGGCAGCCCCGGCGGCTGCGCCTGCACCCGCCCCGGCACCGACCCCCGTGCCGTCCAGCGGCAGTACCCCGGCGGCCTGACTGCCATGATGGCTTCTATCCGCAAATGGCTGTTGTCAGGCCTGCTGGTCATCGTGCCGCTGACCATCACCCTGCTGGTGCTGCAATGGGTGCTGGGCTTTCTGGACCAGACCCTGCTGATCCTGCCCGACAGTTGGCAGCCCGACAAATTGCTGGGTTTCCACATCCCCGGCTTCGGCGTGCTGCTGGCGCTGGGTTCGCTATTGGTGGTGGGCGCAGTGGCCAGCAACTTCGTGGGCCGCAAACTCGTCGGCTGGTGGGACAACCTGCTGCACCGCATCCCCATCGTGCGCTCGATCTACTCGGGTGTGAAACAGGTGTCGGACACGCTGTTTTCAGAAAGCGGCAACGCCTTTCGCAAAGCCGTGCTGATCCAGTGGCCGCGTGAAGGTGCCTGGACGATTGCCTTTGTGACCGGCGTGCCCGGTGGCGATGCGGCGAATTACCTGCAAGGCGAGTACCTCAGCATCTACGTGCCCACCACGCCCAACCCCACCGGCGGCTACTTCATCATGCTCAAGGCCAGCGACTGCATCGAGCTGAAAATGAGCGTGGACGAGGCGCTGAAGTACATCGTCTCCATGGGCGTAGTGGTGCCCCACGGCGTGGCCCCGTCTCCACCCAAACCCATCAAATCCAGCTAGTACCGCGGGCCGTTGCGGCCCCGCGCTTTTCCTTTCAACCCATGCGCCCCAAGAGGCGCCAGAAAAAACAGCCATGCAATCTCAAATGCGCACCACCTACTGCGGTCTTGTGACCGAAGCCCTGCTGGGCCAAACCGTCACCCTGTGCGGCTGGGTGAACCGCCGCCGTGACCACGGTGGCGTGATTTTTGTCGATTTGCGCGACCGCGAAGGTTATGTGCAAATCGTCTGCGACCCCGACCGCGCCGAGATGTTTGCCGTCTCCGAGTCGCTGCGCAACGAGTTCTGCGTGCAGATCAAGGGCCTGGTGCGCGCGCGCCCCGAAGGCACGGTCAACGAGAACCTGAAAAGCGGCAAGATCGAGATCCTGTGCCACGAGCTGGTGGTGCTGAACCCCTCCGTCACTCCGCCGTTCCAGATCGACGACGAAAACCTCAGCGAGACCACGCGCCTCACGCACCGCGTGCTGGACCTGCGCCGTCCGTACATGCAAAACAACCTGATGCTGCGCTACCGCGTGTCCATGGAAGTGCGCAAGTTCCTCGACGCGCACGGCTTCATCGACATCGAAACCCCGATGCTGGGCAAGTCCACGCCCGAAGGCGCGCGCGACTACCTGGTGCCCAGCCGCGTGCACGAAGGCATGTTCTTCGCGCTGCCGCAAAGCCCGCAGCTGTTCAAGCAGCTGCTGATGGTGGCCGGCTACGACCGCTACTACCAGATCACCAAGTGCTTCCGCGACGAAGACCTGCGCGCCGACCGCCAGCCCGAATTCACCCAGATCGATATCGAAACCTCGTTCCTCACCGAGCAGGAAATCCGCGACATGTTCCAGGGCATGATCCTCACCGTGTTCAAGAACACCCTGGGCGTGGACCTGGGCGAGTTCCCGGTGATGACCTTCCAGGAAGCCGCTCACCGCTTTGGCTCCGACAAGCCCGACCTGCGTGTCAAGCTCGAATTCACCGAACTCACCGACGTGATGGCCGACGTGGACTTCAAGGTGTTTTCGGGTGCGGCCACCATGAAGAATGGCCGCGTGGTCGGCCTGCGCGTGCCCGGCGGCTCAGCCGAGGGCGGTGGCATCAGCCGCAGCGAAATCGACGCCTACACCGAGTTCGTCAAGATCTACGGTGCCAAGGGCCTGGCCTACATCCGCGTCAACGACCTGGCCAAGGGCCGTGACGGCCTGCAAAGCCCGATCGTCAAGAACATCCACGACAAGGCCCTGGCAGAAGTGCTGGCCCGCACCGGCGCGCAAAACGGCGACCTGATCTTCTTTGGTGCCGACAAGGCCAAGATCGTCAACGATGCCATCGGTGCCCTGCGCCTCAAGATTGGCCAGAGCGAGTTTGGTAAGAAAAACGGCCTGTTCGAAAAAGGCTGGAAACCCCTGTGGGTGGTGGACTTCCCGATGTTCGAATTCGACGAAGACGCGCAGCGCTACACCGCCACGCACCACCCCTTCACCGCCCCCAAGGACGGCCACGAAGACTGGATGGTCACGGCACCCGAGAAGTGCATCTCCAAGGGCTACGACATGGTGCTCAACGGCTGGGAAATGGGTGGCGGTTCGGTCCGTATTCACCGCGCCGACGTGCAGCAAAAGGTGTTCGATGCCCTGAAGATCACGCCCGAAGAAGCCCAAGACAAGTTCGGCTTCCTGCTGGATGCCCTGCAATACGGCGCGCCCCCGCACGGCGGCCTGGCCTTTGGCCTGGACCGTGTGGTCACGCTGATGACCGGTGCCGAGTCCATCCGCGACGTGATCGCCTTCCCCAAAACCCAGCGTGCCCAGGACTTGCTGACGCAAGCGCCCAGCACGGTGGACGAGAAGCAACTGCGCGAGCTGCACATCCGCCTGCGCGCCCCGGCTGTGTAAGCGGTAACGCTTCGTAAGCTTCCCAAAAAGGGCTGGCGTTTGCCAGCCCTTTTTGCGTCTGGCGGTGGCGACCGCAGCCGGGCATCGGCTACCCTTGCGGCTCCCCAACCGGAGCCCGTGTGCGTATCCATACCATCTTCATCGCCTGCTGCTTGCTCGCCAGCAGTGCTTTAGCCCATGCCGCCCAGATCATCCGCGTCTCACCCCAGGGTGAGGTGGCCCGCATCCGCCAGGTGGTGGTGCAGTTCGATGGCAGCGCCGTCAACTTTGGCGACCCCAAGGCCCCGGCTCCGGCCAGCCTGCAGTGCAACGACGCGCAGGCCAGCCAGGGTTCGGGCCGCTGGGTAAGCGACCGCGAGTGGGCGTTTGAATTTGCCAACGACCTGCCGCCCGGCGTGCGCTGCACCTTGCAGCCCGTTTTAGGCATCAAATCGGCACCCAGCGCTTATTCCAAGGGCGTGAATAGCTATAAATTCAATAGTAGTGGCCCGTTTGTGCAGAACATCCGCCCCTACAACGGCGGCGACCAGATCGACGAAGAGCAGTTCTTCACTCTCACGCTCAACGGCGCGGCCACGCTGGCCAGCGTGCAGGCGAACCTGTGGTGCGCGGTGGACGGCCTGGGCGAGCGCGTGGCCGTGCGGCTGCTGGACGGCAAGGACCGGGCCGACCTGCTCAAGGCCCACGGGCTGGACAAGGCCGCCGCCAAGGAGCCGCTGCGCTACCTCACCCTGGCCTGCAACCGCCGCCTGCCACCCAGTGCCGCTGTGCAACTGGTTTACGGCAAAGGCGTGGCCACCCCCAGCGGCGTGGCCAACACGGTGGAAAAGCGCTTCGACTACACCGTGCGCGCGCCGTTTGCCGCCAACTTCAGCTGCGAGCGCGAAAACGCCCAAAGCGCCTGCCTGCCCATCCGCCCCATGCGCCTGGCCTTCAACGCGCCCGTGGCCCGCAAGCTGCTGGAAGGCATCAAGCTCACCTCGGGTAAGGACACGGTTGCGCCCACGTTTGACGAAGAAGACAGCGACAGCGAGGCCGTGGTCAGCAGCATCACTTTCAAAAGCCCGTTTGCCGAGCAGGCCCAATACACACTGGCCCTGCCCGCAGGTTTCAAGGACGCGTCGGGCCGCAGCCTGGCCAATGCCGCTAGCTTCCCGCTGCAGGTGGGCACCGGGGCCATGCCGCCGCTGGCCAAGTTTGCCGCGTCGCCGTTTGGCATCGTGGAGCGCTTTGCCGAGCCCAATGGCGTGGCGCTGCTGCCGGTGACGCTGCGCAATGTCGAGGCGCAACTGAAGGTGCAAGCCCTGAATGCTGAAAAGGGGAGCGCAGGCAAGGTCAGCACCCTGCAGCCCCGCAGCGACGCAGACATCATTGCCTGGTACGCCAAAGTGCAGCAGTTCGATGCCTACAACGTCAGCCGCAAGCTGGCCGCCGCCCAGGTCAAAGGCCCGCTGCCCAAGGTGCTGCCCGACGAAGGCAAGGGTTATGTGCAAAGCCGCATGCTGTCCCTGCTGCAAGGCCAGCCGGGCGTGAAGACGCTGGACCTGCCCCAACCTGCCAGTGGCGACCCGCGCCCGTTCGAGGTGGTGGGCATCCCGCTGACCCCTGGCTTCCACGTGGTGGAAATCGCCTCGCAAAAGCTGGGTGCCTCGCTGCTGGATGAACGCCATGGCGGCCAACGCACCATGTTCGTCCGAACCTCGGCCCTGGTGACCAACCTGGGTGTGCATTTCAAGCTGGGCCGCGAGAACGCGCTGGCCTGGGTCACCACGCTGGACAAGGGCCTGCCCGTGGCCAACGCCCAGGTGCAGGTGTCGGATTGCCGGGGCAAGGCCTTGGGCCACGCCACGACCAACGCCCAGGGCATCGCCTATGTGCCCAACATCGATCCCGAGGCGCCCAGTTGCCAAAACGAAGGCCACTACAGCCAGGCCTATTTCATCAGCGCCCGCAGCACACAGGCGGGGGTGGAAGACATGGCCTTCACCTGGAGCGACTGGAACCGGGGCATCGAGCCCTGGCGCTTCAACCTGCCCACCAGCCGCAGGGCAGAGCCCGACGAGCGGGCCCACACCGTCTTCGACCGCATGCTGCTGCGCGCTGGCGAAACCGTGTCCATGAAGCACCTGCTGCGCACCGAAACCCGCAAAGGTTTTGGCCTGGCGGAGGTGCAGCCCGACACCCTGGTCATCACCCACGTGGGCAGCGGCCAGCAGACCACCCAGCCCCTGGTCTGGCGCAAAACCGCCACCGGCGGGCAGAGCGCCGAGAGCAGCTGGAGCATTCCGCCCGCCGCCAAGCTGGGCGTTTACAGCGTGGAACTCAAAGGCCCGGGCGACGACAAAACCTTCAGCACCGGCCAGTTCCGCGTCGAAGAATTCCGCCTGCCGGTGTTGGAAGGCCGCGTCACTCCCAGCGACAAAAAGCCGCTGGTCCACGCCACCAGCGTGCCGGTGGACGTGCAAATCAACTACGTGGCCGGGGGCGGTGCGGCCAATCTGCCGGTGCGCGTGTCGGCCCTGGTGCGCGGCAAATACCTGAGCTACAGCGACTTCGAGGCCTTCAGTTTCGCCGCCCCACGCGGCAAGCGCGAGGCCGCCGGGGAGGGGGATGAAGAGGAAGCTACTGCCAGCGAAGACAGCCGCGTGGTCGCCGACAAGCTGGCGCTCACGCTGGACAAAAACGGCGCGGGCAAAACCAGCATCGACAAACTCACGCCCAGCCCGCAGCCGCAGGATCTGCTGCTGGAAGCCAGCTACTCCGACCCCAACGGCGAGGTGCAAACCATCCGCAGCACCCAAACCCTGTGGCCTGCTGCCGTCATTGCAGGCATCAAGACCGAGGGCTGGGTGTCTACCAGCCAGAAGCTCAAGTTCCAGGCCCTGGCACTCGACTTGACCGGCAAACCGCAGGCCGACGTGGCCCTGGAAGTGCGTGCCACCGCCCGCATCGTCACCACCAGCCGCAAGCGCATGGTGGGCGGCTTCTACACCTACGACAACAAAACCAGCACCAAAGACCTGGGCGTGGTGTGCAGCGGCAAGAGCGACAACCGCGGCCTGCTGCTGTGCGAAGCCGCGCTGAACGAGGCGGGCGAGGTGGAGCTGGTCGTCACCGCCAAAGACGCGTCGGGCAACCGCATCCAGGCCGCTGCGTCGGTGTATGTCACCAAGCAGGGCGAACTCTGGTTTGGCGGCGAGAACCACGACCGCATGGACCTGCTGCCCGAGAAAAAGAGCTACCAGCCCGGCGAGACGGCCCAATTCCAGGTGCGCATGCCGTTCCGCTTTGCCACCGCCCTGGTGGCCGTGGAACGCGAGGGCATCATCCAGACCCAGGTGGTGCAGCTCAACGGGCAAGACCCGACCGTGCGCGTGCAGATCAAGGAAGGCTGGGGCCCCAACGTGTATGTGAGTGTGCTGGCCCTGCGCGGCCGCCTGCGCGAGGTGCCCTGGTACAGCTTCTTCACCTGGGGCTACAAGGCCCCGCGCGAGTGGTGGACCAGCTTCTGGTACGAGGGCCGTGAATATGTGGCCCCCACATCCCTGGTGGACCTGAGCAAACCCGCCTTCCGCCTGGGCGTGGCTGAGATCCGCGTGGGCACCCAAGCCCACCAGCTGGCCGTGAGCGTCAAGGCCGACAAGGAAAGCTACCCCGTGCGCGGCCAGGCCAAGGTGACCATCAACGTCAAGCTCCCCAACGGCCAGCCCGCTGCCCACGCCGAAGTCGCGCTGGCCGCCGTCGACCAGGCGCTGCTGGAGCTCATGCCCAACAGCAGCTGGAACCTGCTCGATGCCATGCTGCAGCGCCGCGCCTGGGGCGTGGAAACCTCGACCGCGCAGATGGAAATCATCGGCCGCCGCCACTATGGCCGCAAAGCCGTGGCCGCAGGCGGCGGTGGGGGCCACAGCGGCACCCGCGAGCTGCTGGAAACGCTATTGCTGTGGAACCCCAAAGTGCAACTGGATGCCAACGGCCAGGCTGTTGTTGCCGTGCCGCTGAACGACGCGCTCACCACCTTCAAGATCGTCGCCGTGGCCGATGCCTCCACCGGCCTGTTTGGCACCGGCTCCACCAGCATCCGCGCCACGCAAGACCTGCAAATCATCAGCGGCCTGCCGCCCCTGGTGCGCGAAGACGACCAGTTCCGCGCCCAGATCACCCTGCGCAACACCACCCAAAGGGCCATGAAGGTAGAGGTGGCCCCGCGTGCTACGCTACTAAATCTAGAGCAACAAACCGTGGACATACCAGCGGGAGAGGCCAAAGAGGTCGCATGGACCGTCACCGCCCCGGCGCAACTCGCGCAAACCCGCGCCGAGGCCATCCTGTGGGAAATCGAGGCCAAAGACACCCTCACCGGTGCCCGCGATGCCTTGAAGATTCGCCAACGCATCATCCCCGCCATACCCCTGACGGTGCAGCAGGCCACCCTGGTGCAGGTGGACGGCATGTTCACGCTGCCGGTTGCGCCGCCCGCCGATGCCTTGCCGGGAAGAGGCGGCTTGCGCCTGGCCCTGCAGCCCACGCTGGCCGAGGGCCTGCCGGGCGTGCGCGACTGGTTTGCTAACTACCCGTTTGCCTGCCTGGAGCAAAAAACCAGCAAGGCCATCGGCCTGCGCGATGCCAAGCTGTGGAGCACCGTGGTCGCCCAGATCCCCAGCTACCTCGACAGCGACGGCCTGGCCAGCTACTTCCCGCCGCGCGACGGCGAGGCCAACCGGGGCAGCGACACCCTCACCGCCTACCTGCTGGCAGCCTCGGACGAAGCGGGCGGAATCAACCCGGCCTTCGCCTTGAGCGACGAAGTGCGTGCGCCCATGGAGCGCGGCCTGATCGCTTTTGTGGAAGGCAAGATCCAGCGCGAATTCTGGAGTCCGCGCAAAGACTTGGATGTGCGCAAACTCGCCGCCATTGAGGCCCTGTCGCGCTACGGCAAGGCCCAGGCCCGCATGCTGGGCAGCGTCACCATCGCACCCAACCAGTGGCCCACCCACGCGGTGATCGACTGGCTCAACATCTTGAAGCGCGTGACCGATATCCCGAAGCGCGACGAGCGCCTGGCCGAGGCCCAGCAAATCCTGCGCGCCCGCCTGAGCTTTCAGGGCACCAAAATGGTCTTCAGCACCGAGCAAGACGACTACTGGTGGTGGCTGATGCACAACGGCGACGACAACACCGCCCGCCTGATTCTGGCAGTGCTGACCGACCCGGCTTGGAAGCAGGACATGGGCCGCCTGGCCAACGGCTTCATCAGCCGTCAGCAACACGGCGCCTGGAGCACCACCACCGCCAACCTCTGGGGCGGCATGGCGCTGGAGAAATTCAGCGCCCAGTTTGAAGCCACCCCCGTGGCCGGGGTCACCAAGGCCGCCCTGGGTGCCGCCGCGGCCAGCGTGGACTGGAGCAAGGTAGACCGTGTACCCGCTACCGACACCCCGCACCAGACCACCGCCTTCGGTGCCCCCGCATCCCCCGGCAACCTGCGCAACAATCGCATGTTCCTGCCGTGGAGCAAGGATGCATTGACGGTCACGCAGCAGGGCACCGGCAAGCCCTGGCTCACCCTGCAGTCGGTGGCCGCCATCGACCTGAAAGCCCCGTTCAACGCGGGCTACCAGATCAAAAAGACTATTCAACCGGTGGAGCAGGCAGTCAAAGGCCAATACACCCGCGGTGACGTGCTGCGCATCACCCTGGAAGTCAACGCCAGCGCCGACATGACCTGGGTCGCCATCACCGACCCCGTGCCCGGCGGCGCCACCATCCTGGGCAGCGGTTTAGGCCGCGACTCTGAAATTTCTACCCAGGGCGAAAAGCGCAGCGGCAGCGGCTGGCCCGCCTTCGAGGAACGTAGCTTCGAGTCCTTCCGAAGCTACTACGAGTACCTGCCCAAGGGCGTGGTCAAGATGGAATACACCCTCCGGCTGAACAACGTAGGCGACTTCGCGCTGCCGCCAAGCCGCGTGGAAGCGATGTACGCGCCGGAGATGTTTGGCGAATGGCCGAATGCGCGGGTGAAGGTGGTGGGGGCGCAATGAGCCATTTGGGGCGTTCTGGCTGGATTGCTTTAGTTTTAATAGCTACCAGCGCAGGTGCTATCTGCGCTACACCCACTTTTGACTCTATAAAAAGCAGTTACCGCCCGTCCGACACCCTGGTGCTGGACCGCCACGGCGAGCTGCTGCAGCGCCTGCGCACAGACGCTGTGGTGCGGCGCGGCCAGTGGGTGGCGCTGGCCGACGTGTCGCCCGCCCTGCGCACCGCCCTGGTGCTGAGCGAGGACAAGCGCTTTTTTGAACACAGCGGGGTGGACTGGCAGGCCGTGTCTGCGGCCGCCTGGGCCAATCTGTGGAACCGCAAAACCCGGGGCGCATCCACCATCACCATGCAACTGGCTGGGCTGCTGGATGCCGATTTGAAGCCCGGCACCGGCGGGCGTAGCGTGGTGCAGAAGATCGGCCAGACCGTGTCGGCCAACGCGCTGGAAGGCGGCTGGCGCAAGGACCAGATTCTGGAGGCCTACCTGAACCTGGTGCCGTTCCGGGGCGAGCTGGTGGGCATAGACGCACTCAGCCGCACCCTGTTTGGCAAGGCCGCCCATGGGCTGGACGCACGCGAGGCGGCGGTGGCCGTGGCCCTGGTGCGCGCACCGAATGCCAAGCTGGCCCCGCTCACCCATCGGGCCTGCGGCGTGCTGCAGGCTGTGGAGCCAAAGGCGGATTGCACCGGGCTAGACCTGTTCACCACCGCCGCCGTGCAGCGCAAGGCGTTTGACAGCAGCGAAGGCATCGCGCCGCACCTGGCTCGGCTGGTAGCGAAAGGCCCCACCGTCACCACCAGCCTGCGCGCCCCGTTGCAGCGCTTTGCGGTGCAGACCTTGCAGCAGCAACTGCGCGAGCTGCAGGGGCGGCACGTAGAAGACGGGGCCATCGTGGTGCTGGACAACGCCAGCGGCGAGGTGCTGGCCTGGGTGGGTTCGTCTGGCACGCTGAGTGCGGCGGCCGAGGTGGATGGCGTGACGGCGCTGCGCCAGCCCGGCTCCACGCTCAAACCCTTTCTCTACGCCCAAGCCATCGCCGAGCGCCGCATCACCGCCGCATCGCTGATCGAAGATGCCAGCACCCACATTCCCACCGCAGGCGGCCTGTACATCCCGCAAAACTACGACCACCAGTTCAAGGGCTGGGTGTCGGCCCGCACGGCGCTGGGTGCGTCGCTCAACGTGCCGGCAGTGCGGACACTGGTGATGGTGTCGCCCGATGCCTTCCACGACCAGCTGGTGGCGCTGGGCCTGCCGCTGAAGGAATCGGGCGGCTACTACGGCTACAGCCTGGCGCTGGGCAGCGCCGAGGTGTCGCTGCTGAATTTGACCAACGCCTACCGGGCGCTGGCCAATGGCGGGCGGGCCAGTACGACCACGTTCACCGTCAATCCAAAGCCCCAATTCCGTCCCGCACTCGACCCGCGCGCCGCTTTCATCACCACCGACATCCTGGCCGACCCGCTGGCCCGCGCCCGCACCTTCGGCAGCGACAGCGTGCTGGCCACGCGCTTTTGGACCGCGGTCAAAACCGGCACCAGCAAAGACATGCGCGACAACTGGGCCGTGGGCTACTCGCAGGCCTACACCGTGGGCGTGTGGGTGGGCAACGCCAGCGGCGCGCCGATGTGGGACGTGAGCGGCACCACCGGCGCAGCGCCCATCTGGGCCGCCGTGATGCACCACCTGCACGCCCGCCAGCCCAGCCGCGCGCCCGCGCCGCCCGTCGGCGTGGTGCAGCAGGCGGTGGCCTTCGGCGGCACCGAGGCGGCCCGAGATGAGTGGTTTGTGCAGGGCACGCAGCAGCCCCAATTTGCTATGCATTCCGTAGCTACTGGCGCATATAAAACAAGGGCTAGCGACCTAAAAGGCTTGAAAAATAGACCGGCCCGCATTACCAGCCCGGCCACCGGCACCATCTTCGCGCTGGACCCCGACATCCCGCCCAACCGCCAGCGGGTGGACCTGCAGGCCGAAGGGCCAGGCCTGCGCTGGTGGATCGACGGCCAACCGTTCGCCCAGGGCCCCAGCGCCCAGTGGCTCCCCTGGCCCGGCCGCCACGTGGTGCAGATCCGCAATGCCCAGGGCGCGGTGCTCGACAGTGTGCGGCTGGAAGTGCGCGGGGCGGGTGTTCGTTAAAAAGGTATTCGCCATGGAGTTCAACGCCCTGTACCCCGAGTTTTGGGTCTGCGATTTGGCGCAGTCGCTGCGGTTTTATCGCGACACGCTGGGCTTCAAAGTCGAGTACGACCGACCCGAAGAGAAGTTTGCTTTTCTGAGCCTGGGCGGTGCGCAGCTCATGCTGTTGCAAGACAGCGCCAGCACGCATTCCAAGACCGGCGAGCTGGACTATCCCCGGGGCAGGGGTGTCAATTTTTCCATCCGTGTGCCTTCCTTGGAACCCTTGGCCACAGCGCTGGAGAACGCTGGCCATGCGCTGCGCATCCCGGTGCGTGACAGTTGGCACCGGGATGGCGATCGCTTCCATGGGGAGAAGCAGCTGTGGGTGATGGACCCGGATGGGTATCTGTTGCGGTTTGTGCAGTCCTTGGGGATGGTTGCCACACCTGGGCCTGCATAGCTATTTTTGCCATCCTGTCGTGCACCATATGCATCTAAAAAATCTATTTATTTGTCACATTCCATAGAAAATGAATAACTAGAATGGTCTGGGTTTTGCATGTAAACAAATATTTCCAGACCATAAGTTAAATAATGCCTTTTTTTAAAGATTTTTCTCTCAGCACCGTGGCAGTTTGCGTACTTTGCTTGCACTGCGCCGGTGCGGTGGCAAGCCCCGTCACCCTGGATTTCGAGGGCGTGGTGAGCGACCTGAATGCCATCCCGGGCTCGCCCTTCAGCACCCAAGGCTTTACGTTTTCCAGCACCACGGGCAGCTACAGCGCCGTGGTGTATGGCCAAAGTGTCCAGGCGCATGCCAACGGCAGTGCGGGCTATGCGTTTTGCAGTGTGGACAGCCCCTTTTGTGCCCCGGGTACGGCCATCAGCCTGGTGGGGCCGCCGTCTTTCTCTCTCTACAGTCTGGACCTGACCAATGGCCTGGTAGGCGATATGGCAGGCCGCGTCGATCTGGTCGGCCATTTGCTGGGGGGCGGCACGGTGACGGCCTCGCTGGTGACCGGGGACGCTTGGACCACCGAGGCGCTGAGCGGTTTTACGAACCTGGGCAGTCTGGACATCACCGGCTATGCGTCGTACGGCATGCTGATGGACAACCTGGTGCTGGACGTGCCGAACGCGGTGCCCGAACCCGGTTCACTCGCTCTGTTGGGGCTGGGTCTGACAGGTATGGTGGTGGCGCGCAAGCGCAGGGCATAGGTGGGTCTTAGAACGTGTTCAAGGTCTTTTTGGGGCCGCGAAGGTGCCTGTTCGGGATGCGCAGCTAGGCGCAAAACCCAAGCCTAGGCTTTGCGCCTTGGCTGGTTTTGTAACGACGCTGAGCGCCCGAAAAGGCACCTGCCCTTCGGGTTGGGGTGAAATCGGGCGATTTGTCTGCCGGAACCCTTGCATGGGCGGGGAGCCCATGCTGCGGTCTCCAACAACCAACTCATCCCGATTGCACCCCAACGCGGCCCTAAAAAGACCTTGAACACGTTCTTACACCGCCAGGGTACTGCCTTGGAAGGCACTGGGCGATTGCCCGATGGCGGCTTTGAACATGGCCGCAAACGCGCTGTCGCTGGCGTAGCCGCAGGCCACTGCCACCTGGCCCACGGGTGCGCCACGTGCCAGCAGGGGCAGGGCATGGGCCAGTACCGCCTGCTGTCGCCATTGCAAATACGTGGTGCCCAGTTGCTCGCGGAACAGCCGGGCCACGGTGCGTTCGCTAGCCCCAAAGTCTGCCGCCCAGGCGGCTAGGGTGGCCTGGCGGGCCGGGTCGCGCAATACCGCATCGCACAGGGCGCGCAGGCGCTTGTCCTGCGGCAGGCTGACGCGCAGGGTGTGGGTGTGGGCCAGGCGGACTTCTTCCAGGATCAGCAGCATCAGCGCGTCTTCGCGGGGGCTGGGCTGGGTGTCTTCCAGCGCGTGGATCAGTTCGCGCAGCAGGGGGGAGGTGACCAGCATGCGGCACCCGGCCCAGCCCGGCGGCGTGGCCGAGATGTCCATGTACACGGTGCGCAGGTGGGCGCGCTCCAGCACGGTGACGGCGTGCGGCATGTTGGCCGGAATCCACACCGCCCTTGACGGCGGCACGATGAAGCTGTGGTGCTGGCCCGCGTCGCTGGCGGTGACCTGCATCAGCCCGCTGTCGCAGTAGGCCAGTTGCGCCCAGGCATGCTGGTGCGGCTCAAAGTGCGCATCCACCGGCAGGGTGCGGGCGCGGCTGCGCAGCGGGCGTTGCGTCGAAGGAGCAAAGCTGTTGGCATCGTCCAGGTTGACCGGTGTGGTGGCGGATTTGCGGGGCATGGTTGTCTGAATTTCGCCGGAATGTGTCTTTACGCAGTATTCCAGAAAATTGCCGACGGCTCTACGATAGCCGGATGACTACTGCCAGCACCCCTTTTCCCTCTGTCCCCAGCCTGCGCCAGGAGGCCGGTGTGATCGGCCTGGTGGGCGGGGCGCACATGATCAGCCATTTCAGCCAGTTGCTGTTGGCCCCGCTGTTCCCCTGGCTGAAGGACGACTTCCATGCCAGCTACGCCGAGCTGGGGCTGCTGATGAGCATCTTTTTTGTGGTGTCGTGCGCGGTGCAGATGGCTTCGGGCTTTGTCGTGGACAAGTTTGGCCCCCGGCCCATTTTGTTTGGTGGGCTGGCCCTGCTGGGGCTGGCGGCGTTTGGGTTTTCCATCAGCACCAGCTACGCCATGCTGGCGGCTTTCTCGGTACTGGCGGGCATTGGCAATGGCGTGTTCCACCCGGTGGACTACACCTTGCTGAACCGCAAGGTCAGCGCGCCGCGCCTGGGCCATGCCTACAGCGTGCACGGCATTACCGGCAGCCTGGGCTGGGCATTGGCTCCGGCCATGCTGGTGCCGCTGACGCTGGCGTTTGGCTGGCGCAACGCGCTGGCCTGCGCGGGGGCGCTGGCTTTTGCGGTGTTGGCGGTGCTGTGGTTCTACCGTGACCGGCTGGCCTTGCCGGTGCTGCAGGTGCTGCCTGGGGCCAAGTCCGATGCGCCGCAGTTGGAAGGCGGCAGCATGGGTTTCCTGCGCATTCCGGCGGTGTGGATGTGTTTTGGCTTCTTCTTTTGCTTCGCCATGGCCCTGAGCGTGGTGCAGGCCTTTGCCCCCGAGGCGGCGCGCCAGTTGCACAACGTGCCGCTGGACCTGGTGGCCCTGTGTCTGTCGGTCTACATGCTGTGCAGCGCGGGCGGCATGGTGCTGGGCGGCTTTTTGGCGGCCGACCCGGCGCGCTGCGAGCGGGTGATTGGCGTGGGCTTTGGCTTTGCTGCGTCGATTGCGCTGGCGCTGGGCTTTGCCGACGTGCCCGCCTGGAGCGTGCCGGTGCTGTTTGGGCTAATGGGCTTTGCCGCAGGCACCGGTGGGCCGTCGCGCGACCTGATCGTCAAGCGTGCGGCACCGGCCAACGCCACCGGGCGGGTGTACGGCGTGGTGTATTCGGGGCTGGACATCGGCCAGGCGATCTCACCGCTGCTGTTTGGCAGCCTGATGGACCACGGGCAGTATGCCGGGGTGTTTATCGGCCTGGCCGTGGTGCAGGGCGTGCTGATTGCCAGCGCCTTCAATGTGCGCAAGGTGCGGCGCACGGTTTTGGCATCTGCATAAACACCGATTTGGCAGGCGACCGCCCCGGTAAGCACTGTTATTCAGACTTAATTTGTTACAGAATGCTTGGCAGCAGCACAGTGCAAAGGCCCACACGGGTGTTTCTTGGCGTACTGTTTCACTGCACAAAGGAGTGACCATGCATTTCGTCCAGCGCCTGCTCCGCGGGCTGTGTTTATTTGGTTTTGCCGCCGCCGCTGCCGTTTACGCCCAGAACCCCACCATCACCATTGCCGCCGAGGACGACTGGGCGCCGTATTCGTCGATGAAGGCCGACAAATCGGGGCCAGAGGGGTTTTCGCCCGATCTGGTGCAGGCGGTGTTCAAGCTCAAAGGGGTGGATGTGAAGTTTGTAGCGGTGCCTTTTGTGCGCTGCCTGCAAATGGTCAAGACCGGCAAGGCCGTGGCCTGCTTTGACACCACCATCACCGAAGAGAACAAAGACGCGTTCTACTGGCACAAAACCCCGATCTTTGAAGAGGACCTGGCGATTTTTGCCTTGTCGGAATTCACCCAGTCCGGCTTGACCACGCCGAGGCTGGAGGGCAGCACGGTGGGTATCACCACGGGTTACACCTACCCGACCGACTTCATGCAGAACAAGAAAATCAAGAAGTTCGAAGCCAACTCCGACGACCATTTGCTCAAGATGCTGGTGGCCAAGCGGGTGCAGTTTGTCATCCTCAACACCATGCCAGGCCTGCTTCGCATCCAGAACGATGCCCGCACAAAAGGCAAGATCAAGCAGGTGGGTCTGATCAGCAAAGACGGGTTTTGGCTCAACTTCTCCAAGGTGCACCCCGACGGCAAACGCATGGCCGATGTTTTTGAAGCGGGTTTGCTGGAGTACAAAGCCAGTGGCCGGTATGAGAAGATGCAAACCGAATTTAAGCAACGCTTGGGGGTACCGCGCTGATGGCATGACGGTAAATCAAACCTCCCTCTCGACAGGGACATAGGGGCAGCAACGACGTGAATCGACACAGCATCCGATTTCGACTCAACTTGCTGTTTGCCCTGTTGGTGTCGGGCCTGCTGGGCATGTTTGGGGTGTTGTCGTACACCGACAGCCGCACCCAGCTGCTGGAGCGTTATGAAGCCAGCCGCAGCCTGCTTCAACAGCGCCTGGAGATCAACCTGGCTTCGCCCATGTGGCGGCTGGACAAGGAAACCCTGGACCGCAACCTGGCCGCCGAAATCCACCCCCCGGTGCTGAGCATCGTGGTGCGCGAAGACAAGGGTGCCGCGCCTTTCGCCAGCGCCGCGTCTGCCCAGGCGGGCAAGCAGCCCGAATTCGAAGACACGCTGGAATTCCCTCTGTCCATCGACCGCGATGGTTCGGTGCAGGCGCTGGGCATCGTGACCGTGGTGACCACCCATGAAGAAATAGACACCGCATTGCGCAAGCTGGTATGGGACCGGGGGCTGGAGATGGTGCTGCTGGTGGCGCTGCTGGTGTGGGCCTTGTCGTATGGCATGCAGGTGCTGGTGCTGCGCCCTATCGATGCCCTGAAGCAGGCCCTCACCCGGGCTGCAGGCCACCACGATGCCAATTCCCAGCTGGCGTTGCCCATCGATCGCAAGGACGAATTCGGCGAAGTGGGCCAGAGCTTTGCGCTGATCGCCAACCGCCTGGCCGACGACCTGGCGAGCGGCGAGCGGTCGGCGTTGGAACTGCGTGCCGCCTACGAGCAGCAAAAGGACATGATGGCCCAGGTCGAGCAGAGCAAACTGCTGGCCGAAGAGGGCTCCAAGGCCAAGTCGTCTTTCCTGGCCAACATGAGCCACGAGATCCGTACCCCGATGAACACCATCATCGGCCTTTCACAACTGGCGCTGCAGACCGACCTGAACCCGCGCCAGCGCGAGTACATCGACCGGGTGGCCATCGCCGCCCAGCACCTGCTCGGGATCATCAACGATATTCTGGATTTCTCGAAAATTGAGGCCGACAAGCTGGAGATGGAGCAAGTGCCCTTTGGGCTGGATGCACTGCTGGCCAATGTATCCAACCTGGTCTCGGGCAAGGCTATCGACAAGGGGCTGGAGTTTTTGTTCGACGTGGCCCCCGACGTGCCTCGCCAGTTGCTGGGCGACCCGCTGCGGCTGGGGCAGATCATCATCAACTTTGCCAACAACGCCGTCAAATTCACCGATGCCGGCGACATCAGCGTGGTAGTGCGCGTGCAGGCACCGCCCCAGAATGGGCGCATCCAGCTGCATATTGCCGTCAAGGACACCGGCATCGGACTCACCCAGACCCAGATCGACGGCCTGTTCCAAAGCTTCCACCAGGCCGATGCGTCCACCACCCGCAAGTACGGCGGTACCGGGCTGGGCCTGTCGATCTCCAAAAAATTGGCCGAACTGATGGGTGGCCAGGTGGGCGTGACCAGCACCCCGGGGCAGGGCAGCAGCTTCTGGTTTACTGCGAATCTGGGCACCGTGGATGCCGCCCAGGCCTTGCCCGACAGCAACCCCTGGAACCCCGCCGTGCTGCAAGGCTGCCGGGTACTGGTGGTCGACGACCATCCCCATGCCCGCAGCCTGCTGTGCGACATGCTGGCGGGCCTGTCGCTGCAGGTAGATAGCGCCGTGTCGGGCGAAGAGGCGCTACAAAAAATAGAGCTTTCCGCGCTGAATGGACGAGCGATAGACCTGGTTTTTCTGGATTGGAAAATGCCAGAAATGGATGGACTGGAGACGGCCCGCCGCATCCACGCCCTGCAGCTCTCGCCCCGGCCCCGGTTGGTGATGGCCACCGCCTTTGGCCGGGACGAGCTGGGCCAGCAAATGCAGGCGGACGAGGTGGATGGCGTACTGGTCAAGCCGATCTACACGGCATCTTTGTATGCGGTGTTGCGCACGGCGCTGGAGGGCGATGCCCACCCACCGTCGCACCCTCTGGACCATGTGGCTCCCCTGGCCGACCGTTTGGCCACCATCACCGGAGCCCATGTGCTGCTGGTGGATGACAACGAATTCAACCAGTACGTGGCCCGGGAGCTGCTGGAGTCGGCGGGCTTTGTGGTGGACGTGGCCGAAAACGGCCAGATTGCACTCGACAAGGTGCAGGCTAAAGCCTTTGATGTGGTGCTGATGGACATGCAAATGCCGGTGATGGACGGCGTGGCCGCCACCCGCGCCATCCGCCAACTGCCAAGCCTGGCCCCGTTACCCATCATCGCCATGACTGCCAACGCCATGCAGCAAGACAAAGATGCCTGCCTGGCCGCAGGCATGTGGGATGTGGTGACCAAGCCCATCGCCCCCGATGCGCTGTGGGCCGCCTTGCTGCGCTGGGTGCCGCCGCACCAGCGGGTGCTGCGGCCCGTGCCTGCGCCCAGCCCACCGCCGGTGCACCAACCCGCCCCCGAGCACGATGCGCTGGCCGCCATAGGCGCTATGGGCGACATCGTGGGCCTGGACACCACCCTGGGCCTGCGCCGCGCCAACGGCAAGCCCAAGGTGTACCTGGAGATGCTGCGCCTGTTTGTGCGTAACCAGAACAACCTGGAAACCCAGTTGCAAGCCGCCCTGACCGCGGGCGACTACGCCCAGGCCGAGCGCCTGGCCCATACCTGCAAAGGTGTGTCGGGCAGCCTGGGTGCTACCGAACTGCAAGCGCACGCCGGCCAGCTTGAAGATGCCTTGCGCAAACGCGTGGCGATGGATACGGTGCAACTACTGGCGCTGGCCGTGGTGCAGCCGCTGCACACGCTCTTGACCCAGTTGCAGCACCGCTTGCCGGCTGCCGTGGTGGCACCGGCGGTGGCCGTGGACCCCGGACAACTGCGCGCCGTGTGCGACCAGTTGGTGGCTTTGCTGGAGAACGACGAAGGCGACGCTGTCGATCTGTTGGCCACCCACGCAGGCCTGCTGCAGGCGGCGTATCCACACCGCTTCACCGCTTTGCGCGATGCCGTGCAAGGCTTTGACTTTGAAGCGGCGCTGGGGCTTTTACGAGACGGTGAAGTCAGGTAGCGTCAACCTGGGCCTCGGGTGCGGCCAGTGCAAACGCGGGCAGTGCCCGGCAGGCCGCAGCGATGCGGCGCACCAGGGGGTAGCCGTCCACCGGCAACTGGAAGCGCTCGGCGTTGTAGAGCTGCGGCACCAGGCAGCAGTCGGCCAGCGTGGGCGTGTCGCCGTGGCAAAACGCGCCGGTGCGGCTGTCTTGCAGCATGGCTTCCAAGGCCTTGAAACCCCGCCCCACCCAGTGGGCGTACCAGGCGGATTTGGCCTGCGCATCCACTTTGAGCGAGCCTTCCAGATACTGCAGCACGCGCAGGTTGTTCAGTGGATGCATTTCGCAGGCAATCAACTGGGCCATGGCGCGCACCCGCGCGCGGTCGGCGGGCGTAGCGGGCAGCAGGGGCGGGGCAGGGTGCAGCTCGTCCAGGTACTCGATGATGGGCAGCGACTGGGACAGCGTAACGGCGCCATCCACCAGCACTGGCACCAGTTCCGCCGGGTTCAGCGCGGCAAACGCGACCCCGTGCTGCTCGCCACCGCCGCGCAGCAGGTGCACCGGCACAGCCTGGTAGGCCAGGCCCTTGAGCGCCAGCGCAATGCGCACCCGGTAGGCCGCCGAGCTGCGAAAGTAGGTGTGCAGCACCAGCATGGCTACAGCGCCACTGCAGGCAGCACCGTGCCCCGGCATTCGCCAAAGCCGATGCGCCGAAAGCCTGCGCGCTCGCAATAGGCGCGCAGGATGACCGTGTCACCGTCTTCCAGCCAGGAGCGGGTTTCGCCGTTCGATAGAGGAATAGGCTGCTTGCCGCCCACGCTCAGCTCCATCAGCGAACCGCCCTGCTCGGGCCGGGGGCCGGACAGCGTGCCGGTGCCAAACAGGTCGCCCGTGCGCAGGTTGCAGCCGTTCACCGTGTGGTGCGCCACCAACTGCCCCACGGTCCAGTACGCGTCACGGTAGTTAGACTTCGACAAGCGGTCGCCCGCGTGGCCTGCGGCCTGCATCTGTGCCGTTTGTAGCCATACCTCTAGTTCAATATTGATAGCACCTACCGCTTGATTGGCGTGCGTTAGAAGGTAATTTAATGGTGGTGGGTCGCTTTCGGGACGGATGTGCGGCTCGCGAAACGGCTCCAAGGCCTCCAGCGTCACCACCCAGGGCGAGAGCGTGCTGGCGAAGTTCTTGGCCAGAAATGGCCCCAGTGGCTGGTATTCCCAGCCCTGCACGTCGCGCGCGCTCCAGTCATTGAACAGGGCCACGCCAAACACATGCTCCTCGGCGTTCTCCATGCGGATGGGCTGGCCCAGCGGGTTGGGGCTGCCCATCACCAGACCCAGTTCCAGCTCGTAGTCCAGTTTGCGGCTGGGGCCCAGGGTGGGCGTGGCTTGGTCGGGGGCCTTGGTCTGGCCGTGGGGGCGGTGGAAGTCTGTGCCGCTGGGCACGATGCTGGAGGCGCGGCCATGGTAGCCAATCGGCACCCATTTGTAGTTGGGCAACAGTGGGTTGTCGGGCCGCAACTGTTTGCCGATGGTGGTGGCGTGGTGGATGCTGGTGTAGAAGTCGGTGTAGTCGCCGATGTCGCAGGGCAGGCCGAGTTCCACATCGGCCTGGGCGCGCAGCGCGGCCTGGAACTGCGCTTGCTGGGGGCTGCCCACCTGCAGACCGTCCACCAGGGCCTGGCGCAGGGTGCGGCGGGCCTCAAGAGGCTGTGCCATCAGCCGCTGCATGTCACTGTGGTCGATCAGCCCGGCGGCGCGCAGGTCCAGCACCTGGTCGCCAATCGCCACGGCGATGCGCCAGTCGCCCTGCTGCCGGAAGCGGCCAAACGGCAGGTTCTGGATCGGAAAGTCGCTGGCCGCGTGGTTGGCAGATGCCACCCAGCTGTGCAGATCGGCCGCCATCATGCTGCGGACTCCCGGTGGTGCAAAAAGGCGGCGTGCTGTGGGGCGCGTTTGGTCTGGGACCATTCCTCCAGCATGTCCCACTTCACGGCATCCAGCCGGGCGATCATGGCGGTCTCGTCGGGGTCGGGGCAGGCCAGCTCCAGGCGGTGGCCGTTGGGGTCGAAGAAGTAGATGGAGTGGAAGGCACCGTGGTCGGTCACGCCCAACACGTCCACGCCGTTGGCCTCCAGGTGCGCCTTGAACTCCAGCAGCTCGGCCCGGTCTTTGACGCGGAAGGCGATGTGCTGCACCCAGGCGGGGGTGTTGGGGTCGCGGCCCATGGGCGGCTGGGTGGGCAGTTCGAAAAACGCCAGCACATTGCCGTTGCCCGCATCCATGAAGATGTGCATATACGGGTCGGGCGCTTTCGTGCTGGGCACAAAGTCTTCGGCAATCGCCAGCACAAAGTCCATGTGCAGCATTTTTTGGTACCACAGCACGGTTTCTTTGGCATCTTTGCAACGGTAGGCGACATGGTGGATGCGGTCGATCTTCATAAAAATCCTTAATCAGTTGAGGACAGAGCTAAAGATCTGTCCCGCAAGCTCACACAACTTCCAGCGCGCCACGGGTGATCTGGTCGCGCTCCAGCGACTCAAACAGCGCCTTGAAATTACCCTCGCCAAAACCCTCGTCGCCCTTGCGCTGGATGAACTCGAAGAACACCGGGCCGAGTTGGGTTTGCGAGAAGATTTGCAGCAGCAGGCGAGGTACGCCACCGTCGGTGCTGCCGTCCATCAGGATGCCGCGTGTTTGCAGCTCTGCCACGGGTTGCCCATGGCCGGGCAGGCGGCCATCCAGCATCTCGTAGTAGCTGTCACTGGGTGCGGTCATCAGCGGCACACCGGCCAGGGCCAGGCGGTCTACCGTGGCCAGCAGGTCGTCGCAGATCAGCGCAATGTGCTGGATGCCTTCGCCGCTGAACTTCATCAGGAATTCTTCGATCTGCCCGCCGCCCTGGCGCGCTTCTTCGTTCAGGGGGATGCGGATTTTGCCGTCGGGGGCGGTCAGTGCCTTGGAGGTCAGGCCGGTGTACTCGCCCTGGATGTCGAAGAAGCGGATCTCGCGGAAGTTGAAAATCCGCTCGTAAAAATGCGCCCAGAACGCCATGCGGCCCCGGTACACGTTGTGCGTCAGGTGGTCGATCAGCTGCAGGCCGTGGCCCACGGGGTGGCGATCCACGCCGTCGATAAAGTCAAAATCGATGTCGTAGATGGATTTGCCGTCTTCAAACCGGTCGATCAAATACAGCGGTGCGCCGCCAATGCCTTTGATGGCGGGCAGGTTCAACTCCATCGGGCCGGGGTGCAGCTCAATCGGCTGTGCACCGAGCTCCAGCGCACGGCGGTAGGCGTGGTGCGAATCCTTCACCCGAAACGCCATGCCGCAGGCGCTGGGCCCGTGCTCGGCGGCGAAGAAGCCGGCCACGCTTTTGGGTTCGCGGTTGACGATGAAGTTGATGGCACCCTGGCGGTACAGCACCACGTCCTTGGAGCGGTGTTTAGCTACCAGGGTGAAACCCATGCGTTCGAACACCGGCTCCAGGATGCCAGGGGTGGGGGACGCAAACTCCACGAATTCAAAGCCCATCAGGCCCATCGGGTTGTCGAATAAATCTGCCATGCTGTTGTCTCGGTGAAATAAGGAATGGCGCAATCATTTCGCAAACAGTGCGCAGTTTTAATGCAACTTGCTGCGTGGGGGTGGATATTTGCGCAGGTTTCCAGCGTCTTTAGCCCAGGCGTTTCAGTGTGGTGCGGTAGGTGGCTGCGCGCTGCACGTAATCGGCGGCGCTGCGCTCCAGGTTGGCCACGTCTTCGTCGCTCAGTGTGCGCACCACCTTGGCCGGCGCGCCCAGGATCAGCGAGCGGTCGGGGAAGACCTTGCGCTCGGTCACCACGGCACCGGCACCCACCAGGCAGTGCTGGCCGATGACGGCACCGTTGAGCACCACGGCCTGGATGCCGATCAGCGACCCATCGCCGATGGTGCAGCCGTGCAGCATGGCCTGGTGGCCCAAGGTGACGCGCTCGCCTACCACCAGCGGGTAGCCGGGGTCGGCATGCAGCACGGCTCCTTCCTGCACATTGCTGGCCGCGCCGATGCGGATGGGTTCGTTGTCGGCCCGCAGCACCGCGCCAAACCACACGCTGCTGTTGTCGCCCAGGCTGACCTGGCCGATCAGCGTGGCTTCGGTGGCGACGAAGGCGTTGGCCGCCAGGGTGGGGGCATGGAGCCCCAGTTGGTAGATGGTCATGGCGGCTCAGTCCAGGCTAATGCCCGATTTTTTGGCCAGCACGGCATAGCGCGCCATCTCGGAACGCATGAACTGGGCTGCGGCCTCGGGCGTGCTGGGGTGGATCTCGTTGCCTTGCTTGGCCATGGCTTCTTTGACGTCGGGCATGGCGAAGGCGAGCACAAAGGCTTCGTGGATGCGCTTGATCTGCTCGGCAGGCAACTTGGCCGGGCCTACCACGGCAAACCAGCCTTCGATGCTGTAGTTGGGCAAGCCTTGTTCGGCGATGGTCGGGATGTCCGGCGCAGCAGGCGTGCGGGCGCTGCCACACAGGCCGATCGCCCGCAGCGCACCGCTTTTGAGGTGGGCTTGTACGGCAGGCAGGGCCACCACGCCCATCTCCACCTGGCCACCGATAAGGTCGTTGACCATCGGCCCCGTGCCTTTGTAGGGGATGTGGCGGATCTGCACTTGCGCTTCTTCTACAAACATGGCCCCGGCCAAGTGGATCACGGTGCCGTTGCCCGACGATGCGTAGTTGTAGCCATCGGGCTTGGCCTTGAGCAGGGCCACCAGTTCCTTGACATTGCGCGCAGCCACTTTGGCCGGATTGACCACCAACACAAACGGGGTGGAGCCCATCACGCTGATGAGCGTGAAGTCGTTCATGGTGTCAAACGGAAGCTTCTTGAACACGCTGGGGTTGATGACGTGGTTGTTGGACAGCATGCCAATGGTCAGCCCATCGGGTGCGGCCTTGGCCAGTGCCGAGGCCCCGGTAATACCGCCTGCGCCCGGCAGGTTTTCGATCACGACGGGCTGGCCGCCCAAGGCCTTGGTGAGGGCCACGACCGACACACGGGCGATGGCATCGACACCGGAGCCTGCACTGATGGGCAGGATGACGCGCAAGGGCTTGTCGGGCGCGCTTTGCGCCCAGGTGGTGGCGGTGCAGGTGGATGCGAGCAGGGCCAGTGTGGTGCGGCGGCTGATGGGTGTGTGCATGGGGAATGTCTCCGTTGTTGTAGGTGTTCAGTGCTGGTTCAGTGCGCCCAGGATTTCTGCGGTGTGTTCGCCCACTGCGGCCAGCGGCATGCGCACGCCGGGTCGGCGACCGCCCAGGGTCAGGGGCAACAGCACGACCTCGGTGCTGCCGCCGTCGTCGGTCTGCATGGGCACCAGGCCGCCGCTGGCTTTGAGGTGGGGGTCGTTGACCAGCTGGTCGGGCCGCATGATGGGCGCGTAGGGAATGCCTGCCGCCTCCAGCTTGGGCGACAGTTCAGCGGCGACGTGGTGCTGCAGTATCTCGCCCAGGCGCTGCAGGAGGGCCGGGCGCACTGCGACGCGCTGGGCGTTGGTCTGAAAGGCGGGCTCACTGGCCAGGTCGGGGCGCTGCAGCACATCGCACAGCGTCAGCCACTGCTTTTCGCTCACGGCACCAATGAATAGCTGTTCGCCGTGTGCCAGGGTGAATACGTCGTACACGCTCCAGGCCGACACGCGCGAAGGCATGGGCGGCGGCGGTTGCTGGGTCATCAGGAATTGCTGCATGTGCTGCGCGCTGAGGAACACGCAGTTCTCAAACAGAGCGCTCTGGATCTCCTGGCCCTGGCCGGTGCTGTCGCGCTCACGCAGTGCGGCCAGGATGCCAATGGCACCAAACATGCCGCCCATGATGTCGTTGACCGAGGTGCCTGCGCGCAGCGGTCGGCCCTCGGGGCCGGTCATGTACGACAGGCCGCCCATCATCTGCACCACCTCGTCCAACGCCAGCCGGTTCTCGTAGGGGCCGGGCAAAAAGCCCTTGTGCGAGGCGTAGATCAGCCGGGAGTTGAGGGCCGACAGGCTGGCGTAGTTCAGGCCCAGCGTGTCCATCAGGCCGGGGCGGAAGTTCTCCAGCACCACATCGCATTGCGCGGCCAGCTCTTTGGCCGTGGCCTGGCCCTCGGGCGTGGTGATGTCCAGCACCACGCTTTTCTTGTTGCGGTTGAAGCTGCGAAAGAAGCCAATGCCCAGGCCCGGCAGGCTGCGGGTTTTGTCGCCGCCGGGGGGCTCGATCTTGATGACCTCGGCACCCAGGTCGGCCAAAATCATGCCGCAGGTCGGACCCATCACCATGTGGGTAAATTCAATCACGCGGATGCCCGCGAGGGGTAGCGGGTTCATGCTGTGGTCTCGGCAAAGGTGGTGGGGAGTCCGGCGCGCCAGAGCGTGCCGTGGGTGGTTTCGCCGACCAGCCATTTGCTGACCTGGGCGCGCAGTTGCAAGAGTTGCCGCAGGTCGATGCCGGTGTCCACGCGCATGCTGGCCAGCATGTAGGCCAGGTCTTCGGTGGCGGCATTACCGCTGGCACCCGGCGCGTGTGGGCAGCCGCCAATACCAGCCAGCGAGGCATCGAAGCGCTGCACGCCCAGCGCCAGGGCTGCACACACATTGGCTAACGCCAGGCCACGGGTGTCGTGGAAGTGGCCGCAGCAGAAGCGGTCCCCGGCGAGCTTCAGGGCGGGTTCGAACAGCTCGCTGACCTGGCGCGGGTCGGCATACCCCACGGTGTCAGCGATGCTCACGCGGTCGGCTCCGGCGTCCAGCAAGGCCTGCATCAGGCGCAGCACTTCCGTGGGTTCCACCCGGCCTTGCAGGGTGCAGCCAAAGGCCGTGCCCACACCGCCTTCGATCAAGGTTTTGCTACCTGCCGCATCGCGGGCCGCACGGATGCGGGCGACCTCGGCCACGACCTCGTCGGGGGTTTTGCGCAGGTTGGCCAGGCTGTGCAGGTGGCTGGCCGACAAGGGCACCACCATCAGATGCGCGCCCTGGGCGATGGCGCTCTCGGCTCCGCGCAGGTTCGGCACCAGCACCGAGGCGCGCAGGCCTGGCAGGGTCTGGGCGTAGGCCAGCAGCTCGGCGGTGTCGGCCAGTTGCGGCAGCAGCCGGGCGGGGACGAACGAGCCCACCTCGATCTCGCGCTGGCCAGCTGCATGGGCCCGGCGGATCCATTCTTTTTTGTGCAGGGTGGGCAGGATGGTCTGGATGCTTTGCAAGCCATCGCGCAAACCAACCTCGCGGACGGTGGCGCTGGCGGGGAACTGGGGCATGGGCGGGTCTCCTGTTTGTCTGGGGGTGTGGTATTTTTAGACATGCCTATGCAACTATCCAGTGGCATTTTGGAAGCCTAGGGTTGCGGGATGGGAATGTCTAAATCTGCCATGATGTAGCCATGCGAGACCTTGACCTGAAAACCCTGCGCCTGTTTGTGGCGGTGTGCGACCACCAGAACATGGCCCGCGCGGCCGAACACGCGCACATCGAACCGTCGGCGGTGAGCAAGCGCATCAGCCAGTTGGAGGCCGATTTGGGCACGCCCCTGCTGCTGCGCGCGCGGCGCGGCGTACAGCCCACGGCGGCGGGTGTCACGCTGCTGGAGCACGCCCGCAACGTGCTGTTCACCATGGAGCGCATCGCCACCGACGTGGCGGCGTTTGGCAGCGGGGTCAAGGGCCATGTGCGTCTGGTGGCCAGCGCCTCGGCGATTGCCGAGTCTTTGCTGGACGACATTGCGGTCTTTATGCGCGAGCCCGCCAACCGCAACATCAAGGTCGATATCGAAGAGCGGCTGTCGCGCGACCTGGTGCGCATGGTGCGCGAGGGCAGCGTCTCGGTGGGTGTGTGCTGGGACAACGTGGACCTGGACGGGCTGCAGCACCGGCCCTACCGGCACGACCGGTTGGCGCTGGCCGTGCACCCCGGGCATCCGCTGGCGCAGCGCAAGTCGCTGCGTTTCGAGCAGACGCTGGACTACGAGCACGTGGGGCTGCCGCCCTCCACGGCGGTCCACACCATGTTGCAGCGGGCGGCAGCGCGGGTGGGCCGCACGGTGTCGTACCGGGTGATGGTGTCGAACTTTGATTCTGCTTTTCGGGGCGTGGCGGCCAATTTGGGGGTGAGCGTGGTGCCGGTGGAAGTGGGCGGCCCGTTGGCCACCCAGCTAGGCCTGCGGGTGATTCCGCTGACCGACACCTGGGCGCAACGCAGGTTTGTGGTGTGCTTTCAGCGTTTGGAGGGCTTGCAACCGGCGGTGCGGCGCATGGTGGAGCATTTGGAACAATGCTCCACCGGGACGGTTCTTAGTACAAGCCCCGCACCCGCGCCTGCAGCCTTGATAAGCCCAGCAGCGCATCGGTAAATGGCGTGGGCACGCCAGTCAATGCGCCCAGCTCTTGCACCACCGTCACCAGCGCATCCAGCTCCACCGGCTTGCCCGCCTCCACGTCTTGCAGCATGGAGGTTTTGAATGCGCCCAGCTTGAGGGTGACGGCATGCCGGTCTTGTGGCTGCTGGTCGATGGGGATGCCGATGCGGGCACCGATCTCTTTGGCCTCCAGCATCACCCGCGAGATGAAGTCGCGCACCAGCGGGTCGCCCAGAATCAGGTCGGTGGTGGCACCCGTCAAGGCGCTGACCGGGTTGACGGTCATGTTGCCCCAGAGCTTGAACCAGGTGTCGCGCTGGATCTGCTCGGACAAGGGGGCCTCGAACCCGGCCCTTTTCAACAAGGCTGAAAGTGCTTGGGCGCGTTCCGTCTGTGTGCCCGAGGGCTCGCCCAGGATCAGTTTGTTGCCAAAGTGGTGCTGCACCACGCCGGGCGCTTGCAGGGAACAACTGGCGTGCACCACGCAGCCGATGGTGTGCCGGGCCGGTATGGCCGCCGCAATGGCACCGCTGGCATCCACCGCCTTGAGCGCCGTGCCCGCATAGGCCCCGCCAAAGCCCTGGAAGAACCACCACGGCACACCGTTCATGGCGGTGAGCACCATGGTGTGCGGCCCCAGCAGCGGGGCGATGCCACGCGCCACCTCGGCCAGGGCCGGGGCCTTGACGGCCACTACTATCAGGTCTTGCACACCTAATTCCGCCGCGTTGCCTGCGGCCTGCACCGGGACTTGCAGCAGACCATCGGCATGCTGCAGACGCAGGCCATGGGTTTGCAAGGCCGCCAATGTGGCCCCGCGCGCCACCACGCTGACGGGTTCGCCGATGGCCGCCAGGCGCGCCCCGATCCAGCCGCCGATGGCGCCTGCGCCGTAGATACAAATTTTCATGTTCGCCTTAACGTGAAGCAAGTGAGGTTGCCATCAAGATTCTGCGGTAAAGCCGATGGCCTTCACGATCGGCCCCCACTTTTCGGTATCGGCCTTCAGCAAGGCCGCCAGCTCGGCGGGTGTGGAGGACTTGGCTTCCAGGCCCATGGCGGCCAGGCCACTGACCACGCCAGGGTCTGCCAATGCGGCGTGGATGGCGGCATAGGCTTTTTGCACCGCGTCGGTGCTGGCCTTGCCCGGCAGGTAAAACGCAAACCATTCGCCGTAGACCAGGTCTTTCAAACCCTGCTCCACCAGGGTGCTGGTGCCGGGGACGAACTTGTTGCGCGCCGCCCCCGAGGTGGCCAGCAGGCGGGCCTTGCCGCCGCCCAGGTGCGGCAAGAACTCGCCCACGGGGGCTGAGACGGAGGCGATCTGGCCGCCCAGCATGTCCAGGATGGCGGGCTGCGAGCCGCGAAAGCCCACGTGGCGCAAATCGACCTTGCCCGCACGGCCGATCAGCTCGCCCACGAAATGCGGCACCGAACCTGGCGCGGGCGAGCCGAAGTTGGCGTTGGTGGGGTTGGCTTTGCACCACTCCAGAAACTCGGGCACGGTCTTGACCGTGGCGGGCACCTGCGGACCCACGGCAAACCCCATGTCGAACACCACGCCTAGCGATACCGGGGCCAGGTCGGCCACCGGGTCGTAGGGCAGCTTTTTGTAGGTGTGCGGGTAGATGCCCAGCATCGACATGGGCGTGGCCAGCAGGGTGGTGCCGTCGGGCGCGGCGGCCTTGAGGGCCGAGATGGCGATCTGCCCACCCGCGCCGGTGCGGTTGTCTACCACCGCCGCACGGGCGTAGCTGCCGTTCAGGTGCGCCGCCACCCGGCGCGCCAGCGTGTCCACGGTGCCGCCCGCCGCAAAGCCCGCCAGGACTTTGGCGGTGTCGATGCCTTGCGCCCGGCCCAACAGGGGCAGGCTGCCTGCGGCGGTGGCCAGGGCGATATGCAGCCATTCGCGGCGAGAGGCTGGGCGTGGGGTCTTCATGGGAATGTCTCCTTTGTTGTGGTGTGAAAAACGGGCTTCAAACAGCGCTCTTGGGGCTGGCGCGGTAGTTGGCCTTGAAGTGCTCGGGCACGCGCTCGTCAAAGCCAAAGGCGACGCGGCGTACCTCCGGGCTGTCGTTGGGCTGGTGGCCCACGCCCAGGGCCGAGGCGCGCGGGGCCGGAATGGCCACTACCGTGCCCGCCAGGCGGCCCAGGCCGGTGATCTCGCACTCCACCAGGTCGCCCGGATCGACCGAGCGCGAGTGGCAGGGCGTGCCCATCAGGATCACATCGCCGGGCAGCAGGGTGATGTGGCGGGCGATGTCGGCAATCACGTAGTGCGGCCCCCAGATGGTCTCGTCACCAATGTGCGCCTCTTGCACCACCAGGCCGTTGCGGTAGGTGCGAAGGGTTTGTTCAAACAGGTTCACGCCGCGCACGATGCCGGGCCCGATGGGCAGCAGCGTGTCGGCCCCTTTGACGCGCAGCATGCTGCCCTGGTCGGTGTCGCGGTAGTTTTGCAGGCCCATGTCCAGCGCCGGGCAAAAGCCTTCGATGTAGTCCCAGGCCTCGTCGGGCAACACGTTGCGGCAGGTTTTGCCGATGACTACCGCGTACTCGCCTTCGTAGTTCAGGTACAGGCTGTCGGCGGGTTTGAGGATTTCGCAGTTGTGGCCGTTGATGGAGGTGGGCGGCTTGGTGAAGTAGGTGGGGGTTTCGGTGGGCTTGGGGCTATTTCGCGTCTCGAAGCTGCGCGAGCTGTACGAGATGTGCACCGCGATGATCTTGCTCGGTGCCACCGGCGGCAGGTGCTGCACGCGGGCGGGATCGACCACGCGGCAATCGTCCAGGCGCAGCAGGCCTTGGTCGGGGCCGTCTTCGACGATGGTGCCCCAGTAGGCGCTGCCGCCCACCAGCACCCGGCGGCGCTCCACACGCGGGCCGCGCATCACGGCGGGGAGTTCTTTCAGGGGGAATTCAAAGTTCATGCTGTCTCCTGCGGGGTCACTGTTTCAAACCAGATGTGGATGTTGCCGGTGCCGCGGGCGTTCTCGTAGGCCGATAAGGCTTCGCCCTTGGCGCGGCAGGCGGCTCCGCCCATGGCGCCCAGCATTTGCAGGTAGTGCGCGCCAAAGGCTTCCCAAGGTTTTTTGCGGTAGTCGTCGTTCCAGCGCTCCAGCACGGTGTCGTGGCGGCCTTGCGCCATCAGGGCAATGGCGGCCTTGTCGCTGGTGATGTTTTCGGGCCGCGAGACATTGCTCTCGTGGAAGATGCGCGGGTGGGTGGGCTTCCAGTCGATGCCGTTGAACTTGTGGCTCAGTGCGCCCGAAGCCAGCAGCACCACGCGCAGGCTGCTGTGGCGCACCGCCTCGGCAATCGCCTCGCCCGACTTCACAAAGTGCGGCCAGTCGCAGTTCTGGCACGAGCTGACCGTGACCACCGGTGTGTCGGACTGTTCCAGCCGCAACTGCTTGACCAGATTGATGGTGGCGTACTGCTTGCCCAGCGCCGGGTTGTTGATGACGCGGTTGTAGCCGCCCTGGGCGCGCGAGGCTTCTTCGATGGCCAGCGCCAGCGCCGGGTGGCCCCGGTAGGCATAGGGCACGCCGTGCAGGTACCAGGGCATTTCTTCCGAGATGTAGTTGCCGGCATAGTGGGCCGCGCCATCCACCAGGTGGTAGCCGGTGGTGAACCAGTGGCTGTCGAAGATGATGACCACGTCGGGCCGGGCGGCGGCGATTTTGCGGCGCAGCCGGGCGTAGCCGGGGATCAGGTCCGAGTCGTCGCCGTTGCCCATCAGGCGGCGAAACTCCTCGCACTGCATCAGGCCGGGGTGGTGCGAGACGATGGCTGCGCCAACGATGCTTCCCATGATTTACTCCTTATTTAATAGCTGGTTGCGCTTATGGATAGGGCGGTAAGGGTTGTTTTGGTTTGTATTTCTAGCGATGGCTGAAGCTGGCGCGAAAAGGCTTTTTGGGCACCACCACGTCCTTCACGTCGCAAAAGAACTCAAAGCTCCAGTCGCCGCCCTCGCGCCCCACACCCGAGCGTTTGATGCCGCCAAAGGGTGCGGCCAGGTCGCGTATGCCGAAGCTATTGACCCAGATAAAGCCGGTGCGCACTGCTTCAGCGATGGCGGTGGCGTGCGCCACTTCGCCGTAGCACACGCCGCCCAGGCCGTAGTCGGTGCCGTTGGCCAGGGCCACCACTTCCGCATCGCTGCCAAAGGTCTGCAGCGTCAGCACCGGGCCGAAGACTTCGTTCTGCACGATCTCGCTGTCCTGCCGCAGGTGGGTCAGCATGGTCGGCTCGAAATACTGTGCGCCGAAGGGGTGCGGCTTGCCGCCCCACAACAGCTCGGCACCGTCGGCCAGGGCGCGCTCGACAAAACCCTTGACCCGCTCCACCTGGCGCGGGTGGATGATGGGGCCGATCTCGGTGGCGGTGTCGCGCGGGTCGCCGATGTGCAGCTTCTCGACATAGCCGCGCATGGCCGCCACAAACGCATCGCGCACCTTGGTGTGCACCAGAAAGCGCGTACCCGCCAGGCACACCTGGCCGGCGTTGCGGTACATCAGCGCGCCGGTGGCGGCGGCGTTGTCGATGTCGGCGTCGGGCAGCACGATGAAGGGCGACTTGCCGCCCAGCTCCAGGCTGCAGGGCACCAAATTTGCCCCCGCCGCCTGGGCAATCCACTTGGCGGTGGGCACCGAGCCGGTGAACGACACCCGGGCCAGGCGCGGGTCGCTGACCAACTTGGCCCCGGTGTTGGCGCCGCTGCCCTGCACGATGTTGAACACGCCCGGCGGCAGGCCTGCGGCATGGGCGCAGTCGGCCAGCAGGCTGCTGGTCAGCGGCGCCCATTCCGGCGGCTTGACGATCACGGTGTTGCCTGCGGCCAGCGCAGGCCCCAGCTTCCAGGTGGCCAGCATCAGCGGCGAGTTCCACGGTGTGATGATCACCACCACGCCTGCCGGGTCGTGCCGCACGATGTGCGTGGCCTGCTCGGTCTCGATGGGGCGGTCTTGCAGCGTGAGCGCATGCTCGGCAAACCAGCTGAGGTTGAGCATGGCGCGCGGCACCACGCCGTGCTGCATGCGCGACAGCAGAATGCCCGCGTCGTTCGATTCGACCTGGCAAAACGCCTCGGATCTTTTGCCGATCTCGGCGGCAAAGCGGTCCAGGTAAGGTTTGCGTTCGGCGGCGGTGAGCGCAGCCCAGGCGGGGAAGGCCGCCTGGGCTGCGGTGATGGCCGCATCCACATGCGCTGCCGTGCCTTCGCTGACCTGGCCCAGCAGGCTTTGGTCGATGGGGCAGTGCAGGTCGAACCGCTCGGCGGATGCCACGCGCTGGCCGTTGATGTAGTGGTGGGGCGAGACGCTGTGGCCCGCGATGGAGAGGGTTTCGGTAGACATGGTTACTCCTAAATTAGTAGCTGCTAGCGCTTATGGAATAAGCGCTAGGTGCCGATTTCATTCAAATTTCAGCAACTTGCCGGGGTTCATCAGCCCCAGCGGGTCCAGCGCCTGCTTGATGCGCTGCATCAGCTGCAGCTCCAGCGGGGCCTTGTAGCGGGCCGACTCGTCGCGGCGCAGCACACCCAGGCCGTGCTCGGCCGAGATGGAGCCACCAAAGGCGTGCACCGCGTCGTGCACCAGCTGGTTCAGCGGGCCTTCGAGCGCCATGAACTCGGCGATGTGCTCCGGCGTTCGCGCCGACGGCGACACGTTGTAGTGCAGGTTGCCGTCGCCCAGGTGGCCAAACGTGACCTGCCGCACCTGGGGAAACTGCGCGGCGATCAGCGCGTCGGTGGCGGCAATGAAGGCCGGGATGCGGGAGATCGGCAGCGCGATGTCGTGCTTGATGGCTTTGCCTTCGGCGGCCTGCGCCTCGGAGATGTTTTCGCGCAGCGCCCACAGCGCCTCGAACTGCGCCAGGCTGGTGGCCAGCGCGGCATCCAGCACCCATGCGTTCTCCATCGCCGTCTCCAGCAGGCCCTCCATGGCGTCGGCTGCTTGGGTCTCGTCGGTGGTGGCCGATAGTTCCAGCAGCACGTACCAGGGCGAGGCCTGCGCCAGCGGGCGGCGCGTGCCGGGGATGTGCTGCAGCACCAGCTCCACGCAGGTGTGGCTGAGGATTTCAAACACGGTGAGCCCCGCGCCCAGCCGCGCCTGCGCCAGTGCCAGCAGGTCCAGCGCCTGCTGCGGGCTGGGCACGGCCACCAGCGCCACCACCTGCGCGGCGGGCAGAGGGAAGAGCTTGAGCACCGCGGCGGTGATCACGCCCAGCGTGCCCTCGGAGCCGATGTACAGGTCGCGCAAGTCGTAGCCGGTGTTGTCTTTGCGCAGGGTGCGCAGGCCGTTCCAGAGCTGGCCCTCGGCGGTCACCACCTCCAGCCCCAGGCACAGCTCGCGGGCATTGCCGTAGCGCAGCACCTGCACGCCGCCCGCGTTGCTGGCCAGGTTGCCGCCGATGGTGCAGGTGCCCTCGGCGGCCAGACTCAGCGGGAACAGGCGGCCTGCGGCTTGGGCGGCTTCTTGCACCTGCAGCAGGGTCACGCCTGCCTCGACCACCAGGGTGTTGTTCAGCGGGTCGATGGCGCGGATCTGGTTCAAGCGTTTCAGGGATAGCAGCACGGGCAGTGGGTCCGGTGCGGCCTCTGGTACCGAGCCGCCCGACAGACCGGTGTTACCGCCTTGTGGCACCACCGGCACGCGATTTTGATGGCACCAAGCCACCACCTTGGCCACGTCTTCGGCGCTGTCGGGCTGCACCACGGCCAGCGCCTGGCCGGTCCACTTGCCCCGGTAGTCGGTCAGAAACGGGGCGGCATCGGCCCCGGTGAGCAGGCGGCCCTGGAAGGCTGCGCGCAAGGATTCAAGCAACATCTCAGTACGCTCCGCCGGCGGCGGCCACGGCCACCGTGGTCTTGAACTGCGCAGCCAGCGCGGTGGTGGCGCGCACCAGCAGCGAGGTGTCTACCCCCACGGCCACAAAGCGCGCACCCAGTGCCAGGTAGTGCCGCGCCAGCGCTTCGTCGGCACACAAAATGCCGGGGGCTTTGCCCGCGTGCAGGATGCGGCCGATGGCGTGGTCTATCGCTGCGCGCACCACGGGGTGGGTGGGCTGGCCCAGGTAGCCCATTGAGGCCGACAAATCCGCCGGGCCGATGAATACGCCGTCCACGCCGTCCACCGCCGCAATCGCGTCGATCTGCTGCATGGCCGCCAGCGACTCCACCTGCACCAGCAGGCAGACCCGGTCGTTGGCTTCGTGCAAATAGTTCGGGTAGCGCGACCAGCGGGCCGAGCGGGCGATGGCGCTGCCCACACCGCGCATGCCCTGCGGCGGGTAGCGCATGGCGCGCACCAGGGCGGTGGCCTGCTCAGCCGATTCAACCATGGGCACCAGCAGGGTGGTGGCACCGATGTCCAGCACCTGCTTGATCAGCGCCGCGTCGCCGTGCGGCACGCGCACCACCGGGTGGCTAGGGTAGGGGGCGACGCTTTGCAGGGCACCCAGCAGGCTGCGCAGGTCGTTGGGCGCGTGCTCGCCGTCGAGTAACAGCCAGTCGAAGCCACTGCCCGCGCAAAGTTCGGCGGCATAGGGGTCGGCCAGGGCTTGCCACAGGCCGATTTGCACCTCGCCACGGGCCAGGGCTTGTTTGAACAGGTTGTCAGGGGTTTGCATGCGGCGCGGTCTCACATGAAACGAAACGAGATCGCGCCCAGCGGGCCGTAGTCGGCATGGACGGTGTCGCCCGCCGCGCCTGCCACGGGCCGGGTGAACGAGCCGCCCAGCACCACCTCGCCCGCCGCCAGGCCTTCGCCGTGGGCGCTGAGCTTGTTGGCCAGCCAGGCCACGCCGTGGGCCGGGTGGTTCAGCACGGCGGCGGCCAGGCCGCTTTCTTCGATCACGCCATTTTTGTAGAGCAGCGCGCCGCACCAGCGCAGGTCGACCGCGTCGGGCTTGACCGGGCGGCCCCCCATCACGATGCCCGCATTGGCGGCGTTGTCGGCAATGGTGTCGAGCACCTTGCGCGGGGATTGGGTCACGCGGTCGAGCTGCTCGATGCGCGCGTCGATGATCTCCAGCGCGGGCACCACGTAGTCGGTGGCGGCCAGCACATCGAAGATGCTTACGTTCGGGCCACGCAGCGGTTTTCCCAGGATGAAGGCCAGCTCCACCTCGACCCGCGGCAGGATGAAGCGCTGCACCGGGATGTCGGCTCCTTCGGGGAACAGCATGTCGTCGGTCATGGCGCCGTAGTCGGGTTCGGTGATCTGCGACGAGATCTGCATGGCGCGCGAGGTCAGGCCGATTTTGTGGCCCAGGATTTTGCGGCCCTCGTCCAGCTTGATCTGCACCCAGGCGCGCTGGATGGCGTAGCTGTCGGCCATCTCCATCGCCGGGTAGCGCTTGGAAAAATGCTCCACCTGGACGCGGGTTTTTTCGGCCTGGTGCAGCTCGCGTGCCAGGGCCTGGTGGATATCGGGGGTCAACATGCCGGTGTCTCCTGGGGGGGTGATCGAGGCTGAAGTGTGCAAGCACCCCGTGCGGGCAACAAGCGATAGATATTGCGGTATTACTTAGCTTTGCTTCACAATGCTGCCATGTCCTTGCCCCGCTACACCCTGCGCCAGCTCGATACCTTTGCCACCGTGGCCGAGCTGTTGAGCTTTACCGCTGCCGCCGACCGGCTGGCGCTGACCCCTTCGGCGGTGAGCCAGTTGGTGGTGGAGCTGGAGTCCAGCTTGGACTTCAAGCTGTTCGAGCGCAGCACGCGCAAGGTGGCTTTGTCGGCAGCGGGAAAGGAGTTTCTGGGTTCGGCCCAAACCGTGCTCAAGCACCTGTACCTGGCCGAGGTGGCGGCCACCGATTTGCGCAACCGCGCTGCCGGTCTGGTGCGCATTGCCGCACCGATGGTGATCGCTAGCACCATCCTGCCGCCGTTGATTCGCGACTACACGCTGGAGCGGCCTAAGCTGGTAGTGCGCATCCGCGACGCGGCGGTGGAGCAGCTCACCGATGTCGTGGCCAGCGGCGAGGTGGATCTGGCCATCGGTCCGGACCGCCCCGGCAGCGACGAGGTGTTGCGCACCAGTCTGTTCAGCAGCCCCTGGGTGCTGTGGTGCGCCAAAGACCACCCGCTGGCGGCGCAGGCGCAGCTGCAGTGGGCCGACGTGCGCGCCCATGCGCTGGTCACCGCCGGGCGGGACCATGAAATCAGCGTGGCGCAGATGGGCGCGGCCCTGCCCGAGGACGAGCGCATCCGGCCGCGCGAGGTGGTGGACCACATCTCCACCGCCTTCGGCATGGCCGCTGCGGGCCTGGCGGTCACCGTGTCGCCCGCCTACGTGGCCACCTGGGCCAAGCGCCAGGGGCTGGTGATGCGCCGCATTGTGGACCCGGAGGTGGTCCGCCAAGTGTGTTTGTACCGGTCGGCGCACCGGGTGGCCTCGCCGGCGACGGAAGGCTTTGCCGAGTATGTAATGGAGCGTCTGGGCACATCGAGGCGCGGGCGGTGATCGGCGTGCCGCTATGCTGGGCAGACTCGCTTGACACCCCAGGAGGATGCCCATGATGGCTTTGCGTGGTTTGGCTTACTTATTGCTGCTGCAAGCCGCCGGAGAGGGCTTGGCGCATTTCTTCCGGCTGCCGTTTCCGGGGCCGGTGGTGGGCCTGGTGCTATTGCTGCCCGCGCTGGGCCTGGCCTGGGTGCGTGCGCCGGTGTCGGCTGCGGCAGAGCTGTTGCTGGCGCATTTGTCGCTGCTGTTCATCCCGGTGGGCGTGGGCGTCATCACCCACATGGCGCTGGTGTCGCAGTACGGCGTGCAGTTGCTGGTGGTGATTGTGCTGTCTACCTGGATCGGCCTGGGAGTGACGGCGCTGGTGCTGCGGGCCTTGCTGCGGGATGACCCGGTCAGTGAGGACGCACATGGCTGATTTCGTCCAACTTTGGGTGTTTTTGTCGGCCACGCCGCTGTTTGGCCTGACCGCCACGCTGTTGACCTACGCCGCCGCGCAGGCCGTGTACGACCGGTTCGACCGCGCGCCCTGGGCCAATCCGGTACTGTGGTCGGTGGTGGTGCTAGGCGCGGTGCTGGTGGCCACCCGCACACCGTATCCGTCGTACTTTGCGGGCGCGCAGTTTGTACATGTGCTGCTGGGCCCGGCGGTGGTAGCGCTGGCCTGGCCGCTGTGGCTGCGCCGTGCTGAGTTGCGCAGGCGCGGCGTGGCCTTGACGGTAGCCGCGTTGGCTGGAGGCACGGCGGCAGCGGGCAGCGCGGTGGCCATTGCCTGGGCGCTGGACATGCCGGGCGACGTGGTGCGTTCGCTGGCCCCTAAATCGGTCACCGCTGCGGTGGCCATGGGCATTGCCGATCGCATCGGCGGCGTGCCTGCGCTGTCGGCGGTGTTTGCGGTGCTGACCGGGCTGGTGGGGGCCTTGTCGGGCAAGTACCTGTTCAACCTGCTGAAAATCGATGCCTGGGCGGTACGCGGCTTTGCCCTGGGCACCGCCGCCCACGGCATCGGCGCAGCGCGGGCATTGCAAGTGCACCCTGATGCCGGTGCCTACGCTGGCATCGCGCTGGGCATGCAGGCGGTGCTGTCATCGCTGTTGATGCCACTGCTGTTTCGCTGGTGGGGGTGAGCGCTCTGCAAACGGTGGTCTACCGCTGCCTGCGATAGACTGGCCGCATAGCCGTAAGCAATAGTTGCCGGAGAGGCCCATGCCATCCGCAATACCGGAAGTTGGAGAAAGGTCTGATGCCCGTGAATCCATTGGATGTGTCCGTCGAATCGTCCCGCATGGCGCGTTTGCGGGAGTTGGTCGTTTTGGACAGCGAGCCGGAACCATTGTTTGACGAGTTGGCCCGCCTCGCGGCGGTCATCTGTGGCGTGCCCATTGCCTTGATCAGCCTCATCGACGACGAGCGCCAATGGTTCAAGGCCAACGTCGGGCTGCCGGGCGTCAACGAAACGCCGCGAGACGTTGCCTTTTGCGCCCACGCGATCCAGGGTGATGCCTTGTTCAGCGTGGCCGATGCCTCGCAAGATGAACGGTTCGCGGACAACCCTTTGGTCACTGGCAATCCCCATATCCGTTTCTATGCAGGTGCACCGCTGGCACTTGCCAGCGGCGATCGGGTTGGCACCCTTTGCGTCATTGATCGCACGCCCCGCGAGTTGACTGAGCTCCAGATTCAGATGCTGCATTCCCTGGCCAAGTTGGCCACACAGGGGCTTGAAATGCGCCGAAATCTCATCCGCAAGACTTTGTCCGTTCGCACGGACTACGAACAGGTTTTGTTCCACAGTGAGGCCCGCCATCGGGCGCTGATTGAAGACCAGGCGGAATTGGTCTCGTTGGCCCGAAGCGATGGAGAGCTGGTGTACGTCAATCCTGCCTATGCGCGCCAGTTCCAGCGTGATCCGAAAGCGATGGTGGGCAGCAACCTCTTTGAAGAGGTTGATTCGGCATCCCACGATAACGTCAAAAGGCTGATTGCAGAGGTGTTTGCCACTGGAGGTGTTCGCACGAGCGAAAACGGCATGCGGGGACCCGATGGCAACACCCGCTGGGTCGCCTGGACCAACAGCCTGCAACGCGGGACGGACGGCGAACTGTTGTTGCATTCGGTCGGTCGGGACTTCACAGACCGCAAACGCGCGGAAGACGCGTTGCGCGCCAGCCAGGGATTTTTGTACCGAACAGGCCGCGTAGCCGGTGTTGGCGGATGGGAAGCTGACTTGGCGACGGGGGTCATCACTTGGTCGGACGAAACCCGCCGGATCCATGAGGTCGACCAGACTTTCGTCCCAAAGCTGGAGACCGCGATTGGGTTTTATGTTCCTGAGTCGCGTCAGACCATTGAGGATGCAGTGCAGCGCGGGGTACGCGACGGACAGCCCTGGGATCTTGAGCTGCAGATCGTTACTGCGCGGGGTCGCCTCATCTGGGTCCGCACTTCCGGGGAGGTAGAGTTTGAAAATGCGAAGCCCGTTCGGTTGGTGGGGGCGTTTCAGGACATTTCGGAACGCAAAAGCCTGGAGCGGCGCCTGACCGAAAGTGAACGTTTCGTGCGACAAGTCTCGGACGGCCTGCCGTTGCGCATTGCCTATGTCGATGCGCAGCGGCGCTTCCAATTCTCCAACGAAGCACACTGCCAGCGACTCGGCGTGCCACGCGAGCAAATCATTGGCCGTACGCGTGACGAACTGAAAAAGACATCCTCGGACGAGGTCATCGAGCCAAGGATCAAAGCCGCCTTGGCTGGCCATCCCCAGCATTTTGAATACGACGACATGGTGAAAGGCCAATTGCGGCGCATCGAGAGTCGGATGATTCCTGATCTAGCAGAGGACGGGACAGTCCGTGGCTTCTATTCAACCGGTATCGACATCACCGCCCGCAAAGAAGCCGAGCGGGCACTGCACGAGTTGATTGCTATTTTCGACACTACGCCGGACTTTGTGGTCCAGTCGAACCACCGTGGTGAGGTGGTGTACATGAATCCGGCCGTGCGCCGCGCAGTAGGGATAGCGCCCGACACCCGTTTGAGCGGCCAAAGTTTTAAGGAGTTCAACACCCCAACCACCAACCAACGCTTCATCGATACCATTCTTCCTGCCGTCAAAGCGAGCGGCAGCTGGATTGGTGACACCACGGTCTTGGTAGAGGGTGGGCGTGAGTTGCCCGTGAACCATATGGTGATTGCCCACCGGGACCGGGATGGTCGCATTGATCGGTACTCGGCTGTCATGCGGGACATTTCTGCCGAGATGGATGCCCGGCAGCAGTTGCTCCGGCAGACCGCGACCCTGAAGTCAGTCACCGAGGCTATCCCCATGATCGTGGGCGTTGTGGGGGCGGACGGCCTCTACCGCTTTGCAAATAATGGTTTTGAGCGGTGGTGCGGTTCGTCTCGGGACAAGATCGTTGGACGTTCCATGGCGGAGGTTCTAGGCCATGCCGAGTACGAGCGCAGGCGACCTTGGGTCGAGCGGGTACGGATGGGTGAAACCGTGAGTTTCGAAAACAAATATCCAGGGCGAAGCACCTATTCCCATCTCGCCATCAGTTATGTGCCGCTGTGGCTGGACGACGGTACCGTGGACGGATTTGTCCAAATCGCGCAGGACATCACCCAACACCGCAACGAAGAAGAGCGCTTGTTGCAACTCAGCCAGAAGGACCCCCTGACGGGACTTTTGAACCGCGCAGGCTTTGATGGCTACATGGCCCATCAAGCCCATCCCGGCACACAGACTTCACTGGCACTGCTCTATATCGATCTAGACCATTTCAAACCCGTTAACGACCAGCACGGACACCCCGTAGGAGACCAGGTGCTGCAGGTATTCTCGCAACGCCTGCGCGCCGTTGTGCGGCCCAGCGATGCTGTCGCAAGACTGGGGGGGGACGAATTCGCGATTGTGCTGTCCGGTATCCGTGATGAGGTCAACGCGGGCATGGTCGCAGACAAGGTGGTCGCTGCGGCGCTGGTGCCCTATGAGATAGGTGGCTTGCAGTTGCTACTCGGTGCCAGCGTCGGCGTGGCTTTCAGTGCCAATGCCTCGATGGACCTGGCTGACCTTGTGGCGCGCGCCGATGCGATGCTTTACCAGGCCAAGCAGGCAGGGCGGGGGCGGCGCGCAGGAGGCGGTTCGTAAAGCTGCTGAGATCCGGGAGCGGATTGGTCTTTGTTGCTAAATTTTCAAGCCACTTACCAAATTTTATTTTCTAAGTTTTGATTTACTTAGAGTTTTTTGGTCGGGGTGAGAGGATTCGAACCTCCGGTCTCTACGTCCCGAATGTCATTCTCTGCACTTTTCGGGGCGTTTTATAGGCATTTTCGTGCCTATTTTGCTATTTTACGCGCATATTCGCGCATCTGTGCGCAGGTAAGCGAAACGTAATTGGAGCAGATTTGGAGCAGATTTGCTATCAAAAAAATAGTGTGGCCTTGCTGCTCCAGAACGTCTAGCCAACCGACTTTGAAGAGTGTTCTTTAGATTCGCGACCTAAAGAGTAGGGCGGTCGCTACACCTTGTTCAATAACTCATTGCGAACAAGAAATGACATCAACTACTGGTAGTCGTCCTCCACGAGGCTGGCTATGTGCAAGTCCATCGAACGGAATTGGTCTTCCTGCCGTGCCGCATCCAAAAGGCGTGCCTCTTCACCTTCCGTGAAACGACGGGTACGCTCATTCATGTACTTGGGTCTCTCAACCCCGAGCATGGGACTTTTCTCGAGGTGGTAACCCCAGGACGACAGGGCCTTATTGAACACCGATGACAACAGGTCGAGCTGGCGGTCAACGGTTGCGGCTTCAACATACTCAAGCCGGTCTGCGATGAAATCGTTGATGTGCGATGCCTTGATTTCGGACAGCGGCAGCTGAATCCATTCCAGTGCACCCATTGGCTCCCGATTTGCACCGAGTGGCGTAATGAATTTCCCGAAATCACGCATTTCTTGCGTCCGCTTATTGATGCGTTTTCGGAGCCCATTCTGGCTGTCGTCCAACATGGCGCGGAGCATGATGGTGTAGTTGGAGCCACCCTTTTGCTTCGGGCATTCCTCCTTGATAAACTTTTCAATCAGTTCGGCAAAGGTGATGTTCGCTGCTGACGTGTAGTTAATGAAGAGCCCATGGTGTTGCTCGGACTCGATGCGCTTGACAAAGCTGTCTGCCTCACCAATAGAGCCGAAGGTCCCCATTTGGGCCGCTCGCCCCTTGTGTCGGATACGCACCTCTATCGTGTCGGTGAGTTGGCTGATGTCTGGCTTGTATCCCTGCGCTTCCAAGCTCTTGAAGTAGGGCTTTGCTTCTTTGCTGTTGTAAGGGAAGTGTTTTGTGAGTTCGCCGTGTTTGGGAACGGTGATGACCAGGTTGGAGCGATTGGTGACGGATGCCATAGTAAGTTCTCGAATGTTGCTGAGAACCCGTGTAGGCAGAGTGCCCCTGGAGCTAAAGAACTTGTTCCTTTAGGAACTGTTCCGTGCTGGCCGGGGGCGAATAAGTGCTTTGTCGATTGACGGCGCACTAGCAACAGAACGCAGAGCCGCGCAGGCAAACGCATCAAGACGAAAAGTACCGTGGAGCAGAATTGGAGCATTTCGCTCTTTCTCGCCTATCTGCGCAGGCTGGGCCGTCGGCTGTTTTCGTAAACCATTGATTTCATTGAAGAAATTTGGTCGGGGTGACACGATTCGAACGTGCGGTCTCTACGTCCCGAACGTAGCGCTTTACCTGACTAAGCTACACCCCGTAAACCTGGTGCGAGCGCCGCGAAACTATGAGCGGCGTTCCAACAATTGCGCAGCTAATTGTAGCAAGCCATCGGTATAGGCATTGGGCTGGAAGTGTTTTGTGGCCTCTACCGCGCGCTGGGCTTCGGCGGCTGCGGCCTGGCGCGTTACGTCCAGCGCGCCGGTGCTTTTCACAATCGCAATGATCTCGTCCAGGCGCTCGGTTTCACCGGTTTCAATGGCGCTGCGGATCAAGGCGCATTGCTCCGGGCTGCCTCGGCGCATGGCGGCGATCAGTGGCAGGGTGGCCTTGCCTTCGCGCAGGTCATCGCCCAGGTTCTTGCCCATCTCAGTGGCATCGCCGTCGTAGTCGAGCACGTCGTCAATCACCTGGAAGGCGGTGCCTAGCGCCTGGCCATAGGCTGAACAGGCCGCTTCCACCTCGGGCGAACTGTGCGACAAGATGGCGGCCAGCCGGGCGCTGGCTTCAAACAGCTTGGCTGTTTTGGAGCGGATCACGCGCAGATAGGCGGCTTCATCGAGCGAGGCATCGTGCATGTTGACCAACTGCATCACCTCGCCCTCGGCGATCACGTTGGTGGCATCGGCCAAAATTTGCATGATGCGCATGTCTTTGGCATCGACCATCATCTGGAAGGCGCGCGAATACAAAAAGTCGCCCACCAGCACGCTGGCCGGGTTGCCAAAGGCCTCGTTGGCAGTGGGGCGGCCCCGGCGCAACGTGGATTCGTCGACCACGTCGTCGTGCAGCAGGGTGGCGGTATGGATGAATTCCACCACGGCGGCCATGTTGAAACGCTGCCTATCGGTGTAGCCCAAGGCACCGCACATCAGCAGCAAAATCGCCGGTCGCAGGCGCTTGCCGCCAGCGGAAATGATGTACTGCGATACGGTGCCCACCAGCGGCACGCCAGAGGCCAGTCGCTGTGCAATCACTAGATCCACCTCGCGCATGTCATCGGCAATGAGGGCAAGGGCGGCGGCGGTGCGGGAGGAATTGACGGACAAGATAAAAAACGGTTAGTTACGCAATTATAGGAAGTTCGCAGCCGCAAATTGCCCACCAAAACATAGTGATTGGTGGTAGGCGCCGGACAATGCTAGAATCTAAGGCTCTGTGGAAATCCGTCTGCAGAATTAGTGAAGAGGTCAAGTATGTACGCGGTCATAAAAACCGGAGGCAAACAGTATCGTGTTGCTTCTGGTGAAAAAATTAAAGTAGAACAGATTGCTGCGGACGTAGGCCAAGAGATTGTGTTTGATCAGGTTCTGGCAGTCGGCAACGGCAGCGAGATCAAGGTTGGCACCCCCTTGGTTTCCGGCGCAACGGTTACGGTCACGGTAGTGGCTCACGGCAAGCACGACAAAGTGGGCATTTTCAAAATGCGCCGTCGTAAGCACTACATGAAACGCCAAGGTCATCGCCAGCAGTTCACCGAACTGCAAATCGGCGTGATTGCAGCATAACGGGCACAGGTCATGGCACAGAAAAAAGGCGGCGGCTCTACGCGAAATGGGCGTGATTCAAACCCCAAGATGCTGGGCGTGAAAGCGTTTGGTGGTGAGCTGGTGAGCGCAGGCGCGATCATCGTTCGCCAACGTGGTACCAAGTTCCATCCCGGCACCAATGTCGGCATTGGCAAGGACCACACCTTGTTCGCTTTGGTGGCGGGCCACGTGTCCTTCGCTATCAAGGGTTCGATGAACAAGCACCAAGTGGTCATTACGCCAGCGGCTTAAGCTCTGGCTGTATAGATCATTTTGATCCCACCGAAGCCCCGCCTTGTCGGGGCTTCGGTGTTTTAGGGGGTCGAGCTTTCAGGGTTCGGATGCAAAGCACCCCGAACCCTGAGCGTTATCTGGGTTATTTTTGACATTGGAATCGGTATGAAATTCGTTGACGAAGCCTTCATTGACATCTCCGCAGGCGATGGCGGGGCAGGGTGCGTGTCGTTTCGTCACGAAAAATACAAGGAATTCGGCGGCCCAAACGGTGGCGACGGTGGCCGGGGTGGCCATGTGTATGCGGTGGCCGACATCAACCTGAACACCCTGGTGGATTTCCGCTTCTCGCGCCGCCACGATGCCAAGCGCGGCGAGCACGGCATGGGTTCCGACATGTTCGGTGCAGCGGGTGACGACATCATTTTGAAAATGCCGGTCGGCACCATCATTTCCGATGCCGAAACCGGTGAAAAACTGTTTGAGTTGCTGGTGGAAGGCGAGGTCATCACCATCGCCAAGGGCGGTGATGGCGGTTTTGGCAATATGCGCTTCAAGAGCGCCGTGAACCGCGCGCCCCGCCAGAAAACCCCCGGTTGGCCTGGCGAAAAGCGCAGCCTGAAGCTGGAGCTGCGCGTGCTGGCCGACGTGGGTCTGCTGGGCATGCCCAACGCCGGTAAATCCACCTTCATCACCGCCATTTCCAACGCCCGCCCGCGCATTGCCGACTACCCGTTCACCACCTTGCACCCCAACCTGGGTGTGGTGCGTGTCGGCCCCGAGCAAAGCTTTGTGGTGGCCGATTTGCCCGGTCTGATCGAAGGCGCGGCCGAAGGTGCCGGCCTGGGCCATCTGTTCTTGCGCCATCTGCAGCGCACCCGCTTGTTGCTGCACATTGTGGACATGGTGCCGTTTGACGATGCGGTGGACCCGGTGGCGCAGGCCAAGGCCATTGTGGGCGAACTGAAGAAGTACGACGATGGTCTGTACAAGAAGCCGCGCTGGCTGGTGCTGAACAAGCTGGACATGGCCGAAAGCGACAAGCGTGCGGCCCTGGTCAAAGACTTTGTGAAGCGTTTCAAGTTCAAAGGCCCGGTGTTCGAAATCTCGGCCCTGACCCGCGAAGGCTGCGAGCCGCTGGTGAAGGCGATTTACCAGCACGTCAAGGCCGAGCAACTGGCCGAGCAGACCCCGGTGGAAATCGACCCCCGGTTTGTGGTGATGCCGTCCGACACCGCGGCCGAAGAGTAACTCCTAAATTCATAGCTGCTTGCGCTTACACTATAAGCGCTACATGCCTAAATGACACCTATTTTTGCTTCAACGGTATTGCGGGATGCCCGGCGCATCGTGGTCAAGGTGGGCTCCAGCCTGGTGACCAACGAAGGCCGGGGGCTGGACGAACAGGCCATCGGCGAATGGTGCCGCCAGTTGGCGGTGCTGGTCAAAGGCCTGGAGAACGCAGGCCAGCCGGTGCGTCCGCGCGAGGTCATCATGGTCTCCAGCGGGGCCATTGCCGAGGGCATGAAGCGCCTGGGCTGGACCACCCGGCCCCGCGCCGTGCACGAACTGCAGGCAGCAGCGGCGGTGGGCCAGATGGGCCTGGCGCAGATGTACGAAACCAAGCTGCGCGAAAACGGCCTGGGCAGCGCCCAGGTGCTGCTGACCCACGCCGACCTGGTCGACCGCGAGCGCTACCTCAACGCCCGCTCCACCCTGCTGACCCTGCTGCAGCACGGCGTGGTGCCGGTCATCAACGAGAACGACACCGTCGTCAACGACGAAATCAAGTTTGGCGATAACGATACGCTGGGCGCGTTGGTGGCCAACCTGGTCGAGGCCGACGCGCTGGTGATCCTGACCGACCAAAAAGGCCTGTTTACCGCCGACCCGCGCAAAGATCCCTCCGCTACCTTCGTCCACGAAGCCCACGCAGGCGATCCGGCGCTGGAAACCATGGCGGGCGGTGCGGGATCCAGCCTGGGGCGCGGCGGCATGATCACCAAGATTCTGGCGGCCAAGCGGGCAGCCGGTTCGGGCGCTTCCACCGTGATCGCCTGGGGCCGCGAGCCAGACGCACTGGTGCGCTTGTCACGCGGTGAGGCCATCGGCACCTTGCTGGTGGCCCAAACCCAGAAAACCCAGGCCCGCAAACAGTGGATGGCCGACCATCTGCAGATGCGTGGCGCGGTAACGGTGGATGCCGGTGCCGCGGCCAAGGTGCGCGATGGCGGCAAGAGCCTGTTGCCCATCGGCATGACGCAGGTGGAGGGTGATTTCTCGCGGGGCGACGTGATTGCCATCCTGGGCACCGACGGCGTGGCGATTGGCCGGGGCTTGGCCAACTACGCCAGCGCCGAGGCACGGCTGATTTGCCGCAAGCCATCGAGCGAAATCGAGAGCCTGCTGGGCTATGTGGCCGAAGCGGAGATGGTGCACCGCGACAACCTGGTGCTGTCGCGGTAGTTTCTACGGGTGACTGAGTTGCGGGTCTGGGTCGAAAGTGGCACCCGGTGGCAGCTCGAAATGCGCACCTTGCGCCTCTTCAAAGCAGCCCTCGCCCTCGCGGCCCCGCATATTGCTGCGCAGGAAGCGGTTGCGGTAGTCGCAACGCGGCAAAAAGCGTGATAACTCGGTCAGCGCCATTTCGTACACGCCGCGTTTGAATTCCACCACCACGTCCAGCGGCACCCAGTAGTCGTTCCAGCGCCAGGCATCGAACTCCGGGTGGGTGGTGGCGCGCAGATTCAGATCCCAGTCGTGGCCGACCAGTTGCAGTAAATACCAGATCTGTTTCTGGCCTTTGTAGTGGCCGCGTGCATCCCGGCGGATGAAGCGGTCCGGCACCTCGTAGCGCAACCAGTCACGGGTGCGGGCCACAACGCGTACATGCTCAGGATGTAGACCTACTTCCTCGTGCAGCTCGCGAAACATGGCCTGCTCGGGGGTTTCACCCCGGTCAATGCCACCCTGCGGAAACTGCCAAGAATGGGTACGTATGCGTTTGCCCCAAAATACCTGATTTCTCTGGTTGAGCAGGATGATGCCGACGTTAGGCCTAAAGCCTTCGCGGTCAAGCATAATCAAACCCCAATTTTTAAACTGTATCCATTATGCACAGCGATGCCTGTGTATCAAGCGATGCAGCCTGTTTTCCCGACCCCACTAGCCCTGAAACTCGCCCATGAAAGCCTCCCAGTTCCTCATTTCCACGCTCAAAGAAGCGCCATCCGATGCCGAGGTGGTCAGCCACCAGCTCATGACGCGGGCGGGCATGGTCAAGAAGCTGGGCGCAGGCATCTACAGCTACATGCCCATGGGTCTGCGGGTGATCCGCAAGGTCGAGGCCATCGTGCGTGAAGAGATGAACCGCGCCGGTGCCATCGAGCTTGCCATGCCCGTGGTGCAGCCCGCCGAGCTGTGGCAAGAAACCGGCCGCTTCGAGAAGATGGGCCCAGAGATGCTGCGCTTCAAAGACCGCCACGAGCGCGACTACGTGATGCAGCCCACCAGCGAAGAAGTGGTTACCGACATCGCCCGGCAAGAATTCCGCAGCTACAAGCAGTTGCCGAAAAACCTGTACCAGATCCAGACCAAGTTCCGTGATGAGCGCCGCCCCCGCTTCGGCCTGATGCGTGGCCGCGAATTCACCATGAAGGATGCCTACAGCTTTGACCGCGACCAGGACGCCGCCAAAGCCAGCTACCAGAACATGGCGCAGGCCTACCGTAAGATTTTTGACCGCTTCGGCCTGACCTACCGCGCGGTGGCCGCCGACAGCGGTGCGATTGGCGGCGACCTGAGCGAAGAGTTCCAGGTGATTGCCGCCACCGGCGAAGATGCCATCGTCTACTGCCCCACCAGCGACTACGCCGCCAATATGGAGAAGGCCGAGGCCCTGGCCCCCCAGGCTGCGCGCCCCGACCCCAGCCAGGCCCTGGCCAAGACCTCCACGCCCGACAAGAGCACCTGCGCCGCCGTGGCCGAGTACCTGGGCCTGCCGCTGAAGAATTCCGTCAAGTCGCTGGTGCTGGCCACCGAGCAGCTCGACGACCAGGGCGCGGTGGTCAAGGTGCAGGTGTGGCTGCTGCTGCTGCGCGGTGACCATTCCATGAACGAGATCAAGGTTGCCAAGGTGCCCGGCCTGGGCGACGGCTTCCGCTTTGCCTCCATCCCCGAGATCGACGCGCATTTTGGCTGCCTGCCAGGCTACCTGGGCCCGCTGAACACCCAACTCCCCATCAAGCTGGTGGTAGACCGTGAAGTGGCCGTGATGGCCGACTGGGTCTGCGGTGCCAACGAGGCCGACTACCACTACACCGGCGTGAACTGGGGCCGCGACCTGCCCGAGCCTGACGCGATAGCCGACCTGCGCAACATCGTCGAAGGCGACCCGTCGCCCGACGGCAAGGGCGTGCTGGCCATCGAGCGTGGCATCGAGATCGGCCATGTGTTCTACCTGGGCACCAAGTACAGCCAGGCCATGAACGCCACCTTCCTGGACGTGAACGGCAAACCCCAGTTCATGGAAATGGGCTGCTACGGCATCGGCATCACCCGCCTGCCTGCGGCGGCCATCGAGCAGAACCACGACGCACGCGGCATCATCTGGCCCGACGCGTTGGCGCCGTTCACCGTGGTGGTGTGCCCCATCAGCCCCGACCGAAGCCCGGACGTGAAGGCCGCTGCCGACACGCTGTACGCGCAATTGCTGGCCGCGGGCGTGGATGTGATCCTGGACGACCGTGGCGAGCGCCCCGGTGCCATGTTTGCCGATTGGGAACTGATTGGCGTGCCGCACCGCATCACCGTGGGCGACAAGGGCCTGAAAGACGGCTTGGTGGAATACCAGCATCGCCGCGATGCCGCCGCTACCAAAGTGGCCGTAGCCGAGGTGTTTGCGTTTGTGCAGGCGCGGCTGGCACCTGCCACCGGAGCCTGACACCTTGGACCCGCGCAGGATTACCAGAAGAAATGCAGTCCTGCGCTCATGTGGCCTGCTGGGGCTGCTATCAAAAGTGGAGTTGGCGCACGCTGGAGGGCAAATTGAAGAGCCCCTGGCCGATGCGGTGCGTGGGGCTTTGGGTTCCGCCGTCCGCAACGCTGCGCCGCCTGTGCCCGAGTTTTCCAGCACCGAAGCCCGCCTGGCCTACCTGCGCTGGCTGGCGGCCATGAGCGACCGCCTGCGTTCCAAGAAGCCCGATTGGGCGGTGCGCCGGGAATTTTTGGAAACCGTCTGGTACGAAAGCCAGCGTGCCGGTCTGGACACGTCCCTGGTGCTGGGCCTGATCCAGGTAGAAAGCAATTTTCGCAAATTTGCCGTCAGCAGTGCGGGCGCGCGCGGCTACACCCAGGTGATGCCGTTCTGGACCCGGGTGCTGGGCGACGGCGACGCGGGCAAACTGTTCCACATGCAGACCAACCTGCGCTTTGGCTGCGTGATCTTGCGCCACTACCTGGACCGCGAGGGCGGCGACCTGTTCATGGGCCTGGGCCGCTACAACGGCTCGCGGGGCAAAGCGCCGTACCCCAGTGCCGTGCTGGCCGCCCGCAAAAACTGGATTCTTACCGCGTAACCGCGTAACTGGATTTCGACACCCGACCGCTGCATGGGCCGGCGGGGTGGAAAGAATTGTGTTTTTTTGTTCCATTGTGTGTACAGTAGTTTCAATCTTTTACGGGTTGATTGGCCGTCCACACATTTGAATATGAAGCACTCAGGTCGATCTTTCATGTTGGCGATGGCTGCCAGTGCCGTCTGCCCACTGTGGGCCCAGGGTTCGCCTGCAGGCCCTGTAGGGGCGGGTACTTTGCTGGAGCAGCAGCGCCGCCTCGCCCCTGCCGCTCCCGCGCAACGGCCCAAACCCGGCGTACTGCCGGTTGTTCCTGAGCCGGTTGCTCCTAACCCCTTGGCCCGCTCTTCCCAGCGCACCACCGTGCGGGTCTTTGCCGTGACCGGCAACACGCTGCTCGACCCGGTGGACTTGCAAGCCACGCTGGCCCCGTGGGTCGGCCGTCCGGTGGGCATGGCCGATTTGCGCCAGGCGGTGGCCGCCGTGGAAGCCCTGTACCGCCAGCGCGGTTGGCTGGTCCGGGCGGGCCTGCCCGGGCAGGACATCACGGACGGCACGGTGCAGATCCTGATTACCGAGTCCCGTGTCGGCGAGGTCTGGCTGCGGCAGTCGACGCCACCCGTAGGCCCGGCCCTGGCAAACCAGGTCCAGGCCGTGCTTGACCACTATCTGCCCGCAGGCCAGTTGTTGAGCCTGCCCGCACTTGAGCGCGCCTTGCTCATCGCCGATGATTTGCCTGGCGTACGGGTCAACGGAATCCTGCAGGCCAGCGACACCCCAGGCCGCACCGATGTCATCGTCACCTTGCGTCCCGGCCTGGCCTGGCGGGCTCAGGCCAGCATGGACAACGGCGGCAACCGCGCTACCGGCACCGAGCGCGCGACCGCCCAGCTCTACCTGCTGGCACCCTTCGGCCTGGGCGAGCAGTTCAGCCTGGGGGCCAGCGCCAGCCGGGGCAGCCAGTTTGTGAGCGTGGGGGGCAGTGTGCCCTTGCCCGCTGCGGCAGGGTACCTGGGCTGGCGCATCGCCGGTGCTGCCAGTGCTTTGTCTTACAAAGTGTTGGAGCCGCAAAATACCACCACGGGTCTATCCCCCGAAGGCGGCAGCACCACCTTGGGGGCCAGTTTGCAGTATCCCCTGGTACGCACGGCGGTGGCCAGCTGGCTGTTTTCCGCAGGCTATGTGCAGACCAGGCTGCTGAACCGCGACGACAACCAAACCTTGGGCGCGCTGGAGACCACCAGCCGCGCCCGCAGCCGCGCGCTCATTCTGGGTGTGGGCGGCAACCAGTTTGACCTGTGGCATAGCGGTGGTGCCACCAGCGCCAGCCTGGCCCTGACCCATGGCCACCTCAGCCTGGAGGGCTCTGCGGCCAGCCACCTTTTGGGAGATGCCCAGACCATCGCCACCCAGGGCCGCTTCAGCAAACTGCGCTGGAGCACCAGTCGCTTGCAAACCCTGGGTACGGGTAGCTCGTTGCTGGGCAGTGCCACGGGCCAGTGGGCCAGCACCAACCTCGACCCGTCGGAGAAGATGTACCTGGGCGGCATGAACGGCGTACGGGCCTACCCCAATGCCGAAGGCGGCGGCAGCACCGGTATGCAGCTCAGCCTGGACCTGCGCCAGGACTTGGCCACCCAGTGGCAGGCCAGCGCTTTCTACGACTGGGGCCAGGTGCTGCAGTACAAGCGCAACCACTATGCCGGTTCGGCCACGCCGCTGGTGGCGCAGAACCTTCTGACGCTGCAAGGTGCGGGCCTGGGGCTGGCCTGGCACGGCGAGCGCGGCATTCAGCTCAAGGCCACCTGGGCCCGGCGCATTGGCAGCAACCCGCTGGCCACCGCCACCGGTGCCGACAGCGACGGCAGCCTGCGCAAAGACCGTTTCTGGCTCGATGCCAGCATTGCATTTTGAGGTGATGCAGGATTACCAGCCAGGCAGAAACAGACCATGAACCATATCTACAAATTAGTTTGGAATGCGCTGTACCAGGTCTGGATCGCGGTATCGGAAGTCACCCCCAGCGGCATCTGCAGCACGACCCGGCGCACCAGCCAATCTATCCGCGCACCGCGATTTGCTCTTAAAACCATAGCTTCTTGCGCAGGTGGAATGTGCGCTGGAGCCCTATTTCTTCTAAATTCTGCCCAGGTATCGGCGCAAACCCTGGCCCCCACCACTGTGCCCCAGGGCGGGGTGGTGGTGCAAGGTACGGCCACGC
>CAUPPH010000009.1:0-184849 GCA_963513125.1 uncultured Albidiferax sp. | reverse complement strand
CCAAGAGCAAAACGGGCTGCAAGGCGGCTTCCCAACCGATCACGCAGATGCCGGTGGCGCTTCTCCGCTCCCGTATCCACGTATTCCAACAATGCTCCAAAAACTGGGGAAAGTGCATGTATTTAAAGATACAAGAGCCCCTTTGCGGTTTTCGACCGTTCTCGCACCGCCGCGATCAGTCGCGCAAAGGGGATCTGACCCCACCAAGCCCACCCAGCCCCAACCGCTTGCAAATCTCTAGCGTCGCCGCACTCTGGTTCATTGTGTAGAAGTGCAGGCTGGGTGAGCCACCAGCTATCAGGCGTTCGCACAGGTCCGTCACCACTTCGAGGCCGAAGGCTTTGATGCTGGCGGTGTCGTCGCCGAAGCCTTGCAGGCGCAGGCGGACCCAGCGGGGGATTTCGGCACCGCAGGCATCGCTGAAGCGCATGAGCTGCGACGAGCTGGCGATGGGCATGATGCCGGGGACCACGGGGATGGTCACGCCCAGCTTGCGGGCATCGTCCACTAGGCGGAAGTAGGCATCGGCGTTGTAGAAGTACTGCGTCATGGCCGAGTTGGCCCCGGCGTGGACTTTGATGGCGAAGGCGTTCAGGTCGGCATCGGCCGATTTGGCCTGGGGGTGCACTTCGGGGTAGCAGGCCACCTCGATGTGGAAGGCGTCGCCCGTCTCGGCGCGGATGAAGGCCACCAGGTCGCTAGCGTAGTGGAATTCACCGCCTGCGCCGTAGCCGCTGGGCAGGTCGCCACGCAGGGCTACCAGGCGCTTTACGCCCATGGAGCGCAAAGTGGCCAGCTGCGCCCGCACGGTGGCCTTGGTGGCACCTACGCACGAGAAATGGCTGGCGGCCGACACGCCCTCGGCCAGGATTTCGGCGACGGTGCCAAAAGTACCCTCTTGGGTGGACCCACCCGCGCCAAAAGTCACCGAGCAGAACTCGGGCTTCAGGGCGTACAGGGCCTGGCGCACGGTGCGCAGCTTGGCCGCGCCTTCAGGCGTTTTGGGAGGGAAAAACTCCAGACTCAGGGGAATATTCTTAGCCATGGCTCATGCCACCTTTTTTGCATAAATAAAGAATTCACGGTTGCCGTCGCCGCCTTCGAGCACGCTGTCGAACCAGTCCAGCACTTCCAGCTCCACCTCGGCGCAGCACTGGCGCAGGCGCGCTTCCACCACGGCGTACAGGGCGGGGTCGCGCACGATGCCACCCTTGCCGACCTGGCCGGGCTGCAGTTCAAACTGGGGCTTGACCAGCATCAGCAGGTGGCCTTCGGGCGGCATCAGCGGCACCAGCGCGGGCAGGATGTGGGTGAGCGAAATAAAGGAAACATCGCCCGTGACCAGGTCGAACTCGGGCGTGGTGTCCACCCCGTCCAGGCCTGCCTTGCGGCGGTGGCGCTTGGGGGCGGCCTCGGCTGCGGCCTCTGTCTCCAGAGGCCTTGCGTTGACCTTGCCGGTGGCCTGGGCGATGTGCGCCTCGATCTCGGCATCGTCTGCGTCGTCGCTGTCGTCGTAGTCGGTGACCTCACCGCCGCCGCGCATCCAGCCATAGGGGGCCTCGGGCTCGGGGTCGTCCACGGTGGGCGGCACCCAGTGCTCAGACAAAACCAGCTCGCAGGCCTCTTGCAGGGATTCGGGGGTGAGCGAGCGGGCGTTCATGCCTTCCACGCACAGCACCCGGGCATCGACACGCAGCTTGGGGTGCAGCTGGGCATGGCCCACGTCCACACCGGTCACCTGGGCCACGCCCGCTTGCAGCAAGCAGTCGGTGAAACCACCGGTGCTTTGGCCCACGTCGAGCACATACAGGCCGTTCACATCCAGGCCGGTGTGCTTGAGTGCGGCTTCCAGCTTGAGCCCGCCGCGCGAAACGTAGCGCGCTTCGGCATCGTTGAGCAGCTCCAGCGGCGCGTCTTCGGGGATGTCGTCCTTGTTCTTGACCACATCGCGCCATTTGATGCCGTCGAACCAGCGCATCCCCCCGGTGATCAGGCGCACGGCCTGGGAACGGGATGCGGCCATGCCGCGTTCTACTAACAATTGGTCTGCACGCATCGGGTTCCAGGGGGTAAGAGGTGAAAGACTCCCCCGTATGCGGGGGAGCGAACGCTTTAATAGCGGTAGGTTTCGGCTTTGTACGGGCCGGCTTTGCTCACGCCGATGTACGCGGCTTGCTCGTCGGTCAGTTCGGTCAGCATCGCGCCGACCTTCTTCAGGTGCAGGCGGGCGACTTTTTCGTCCAGGTGCTTGGGCAGCACGTAGACCTTGCCGTTTTCGTACGCGTCTTTCTTGGTGAACAGCTCGATCTGGGCGATGGTCTGGTTGGCGAAGCTGGCCGACATCACGAAGCTGGGGTGGCCGGTGCCGCAACCTAGGTTCACCAGGCGGCCCTTGGCCAGCAGGATGATTTTCTTGCCCGGCTTGCCATCAATACCAGGGAAAGTGATGTGATCGACTTGCGGCTTGATCTCTTCCCACTGGTACTGCTCGATTGCCGCAACTTCGATTTCGTTGTCGAAGTGGCCGATGTTGCAGACGATGGCCTGGTCCTTCATGCGCAGCATGTGGTCGTGGGTGATGACGCTCTTGTTGCCGGTGGTGGTCACGAAGATGTCAGCGTGTTCGCAGGCGTAGTCCATGGTGACCACGCGGTAGCCTTCCATGGCGGCTTGCAGGGCGTTGATGGGGTCGATCTCGGTAACCCACACCTGGGCCGACAGCGCGCGCAGGGCCTGGGCGCTGCCCTTGCCCACGTCGCCGTAACCGGCCACGCAAGCGACCTTGCCTGCAATCATCACGTCGGTGGCGCGCTTGATGCCGTCCACCAGGGATTCGCGGCAGCCGTACAGGTTGTCGAACTTGCTCTTGGTGACGGAATCGTTGACGTTGATGGCGCGGAACAGCAGCGTGCCCTTGGCCGACATTTCGTTCAGGCGGTGCACGCCGGTGGTGGTTTCTTCGGTCACGCCGATGATTTCGGCGGACTTGCGGGTGTACCAGGTGGGGTCCACGGCCAGCTTGGCCTTGATGGCGGCGTACAGCAGGGTTTCTTCTTCGCTGGTGGGGTTGGCCACCACCGAGATGTCCTTTTCGGCGCGCTGGCCCAGGTGCATCAAGAGCGTGGCATCGCCGCCGTCGTCCAGAATCATGTTCGGGCCTTCGCCGGGGGTTCCCTTGGCGCCGAAGTCAAAAATCGCGTGGGTGTAGTCCCAGTAGTCTTTCAGCGTCTCGCCCTTGACGGCGAACACTGGCGTACCGGCCGCAGCGATGGCCGCCGCGGCGTGGTCTTGGGTGGAGAAGATGTTGCACGAAGCCCAGCGCACGGTGGCACCCAGGGCTTGCAGGGTTTCGATCAGCACGGCGGTCTGGATCGTCATGTGCAACGAGCCGGTGATGCGTGCGCCCTTGAGCGGCTGGGCGGCGGCGAACTCTTCGCGGATGGCCATCAGGCCGGGCATTTCGGTCTCGGCAATGCGGATTTCGCGCTGGCCCCAGCCCGCCAGGGTGATGTCGGCGATCGCCTGGTCGGCGGTGAAAATGGAAACGGGCTTAAGAACTGCGTTCATGGTGGCTCCAATAGAGGTTGGTACAGCCACTGCGCAACAGAACGGGGAAACACTCGACTCACCCTGCTGGCAGTGGGTGAGCGCCGTTATCAAAGGATACGGGTTCCGAGCCTCACACTTTGGGGACCAAAGGTTGCAGCGCTCCTCGGAAGACCGTGATTATACGGTTGACTTCGGGCCCAGCCTTGAATTAAGGGCCAAAAAGGCCTTGTCCGCCGGTCGGATAAGCACTAGCAGCTATTTATTTTATAGCATCGTCTATTTGGGGGCTACGAACCCGGTGGCCAGGTAGGCCGCGTCGATGGTGGCTTTGCCGATGCGCGACTCCATGGCCTGGTGCACCGGCATCAGCGCCTTTTTCCACTCGACCAGCTCGTCGGGCGTGGGGGTGTAGACGGTGGTTTTGCCACTGGCCTTGATCTTGTCCAGGGCGGCGGCGTTCTCCGACGCGGCAATGGTGTTGGCGTAGGTGGTGGCGTCTTTCAACGCGCCGTCCAGCGTGGTGCGGATGTCGGCAGGCAGGCCGTCCCAGAACTTCTTGTTGACCACCACCGCATAGGCCAGATGGCCGTGGTTAGACAGGGTCATGTGCTTTTGCACTTCGTAGATTCTTTGGGTGGTGTAGTTGGACGGCACGCCCTCGGTGCCATCCACCACGCCCGACTGCAGGGCCTGGTAGAGCTGGCTGAAAGCCATGACCTGCGGCACCGCGCCCAGGGCCCGCATCTGCGCGTCCAGCACCCGGCTGCCCTGGATGCGCATCTTCAGGCCCTTGAAATCGGCCACGTTGCGCAGCGGCTTGTTGGCGCTCATGGACTGGAAGCCGTTGTCCCAGTAGGCCAGGCCACGGATGCCTTTGGTTTCGAGCTTGCCAAACAGCTCGGCCCCCAGCGGGCCCTGGGTGATGCCCCGAAACGCCGCCTCGTCCTTGAACAAAAACGGCAGGTCAAACACCTCGAACTCTTTCACGCCCAGCGGGCCGAACTTGGCCAGCGACGGTGCCAGCATCTGCACCGACCCGCGCTGCAGGGCCTCCAGCTCGTCCTTGTCTTTGAAGAGCTGGCTATTGGGGTAGAGCTGCACCTTGACCAGGCCCTTGGTACGCTGCTCGGCCAGTTCCTTGAAGCGCAATGCTGCCTTGCCCTTGGGGGTGTCGGGGGCGACCACGTGGCTGAACTTGATGGCGATAGGGGTCTGTGCGAAGGCGGCGGTGGCGGCCAGGGCAGCGGTCATTGCGGCGGCCTGGACCAGGGTGCGGCGGGCAATCAGGGGCATGGTGGACTCTCCAGGTGGAAGGGTGGTGGTTGGCACAGTGTCTGACGCAGGCCGCCAGGTGGCTAGTGGGGACTTCCACATTCTGCAAAAGTCGATTTTAGGATTTTTCAGGCACTCAATGGGCCGTCACCGCCCCATCTTCCTGCACCAGCAGCTATCAAATTATTCGGCAGCCAGGGCCACCACCGGGTCCAACCCGGCGGCGCGCTTAGCGGGCATGTAGCCAAACACCACGCCGGTCGCCACCGCGCAGCCAAACGCGCTGGCGATGGCGGTGAGCGAGAAGATCACTGGCACGCCAAAGCCCCGCAGCGCCGCGCCCAACGCCAGCCCCACGGCCACGCCGATGGCCCCGCCCACCCCGGTGACCAGCACCGCCTCGGTCAAAAACTGGCGCAGGATGTCGCCCTGGCGGGCCCCGGTGGCCATGCGGATGCCGATCTCGCGGGTGCGTTCGCGCACCGCCATCAGCATCACGTTCATCACGCCAATGCCGCCCACCACCAGCGAGATGGCGGCAATCAGGCCCAGCATCAAGGCCATGGTGCGCTCGGTTTCGCCCTGCACGCGGATAGATTCGGCCTGGTTCCACAGGCGCACGTCTTTGGCGCGGCGGCTGTCGGCCAGCGCCGCCAGAATCGCCTCGCCGGTGGCGCTGGCCTGGGCCGGGTCGCGCACCAGGACCGATATCCAGCTGGGGTGCGGGTGGCCGTAGAGCCGGGCGCTGGCAGCGGCAAACGGCACCACCACGCGCTCGTTCTGGTCTTCGTCGCCGCCCGCCCCGCCTTTGGCGGCCAGCACGCCAATCACCTGGAACGGCACGCCCTCGATCAAGATGTCTTGCCCCAGCGGGTTGCTGCCGTCGGCAAACAGCACTTTGCGCACCGACTGGCCCAGGATGGCCACCTTGGCCAGGCGCTGCTGGTCGGCGGCATCGAACCACACGCCCTCGGCCAGCGGCCAGCTCAGCGCCTCCTGGAAATCGGTGGTGGCCCCGCCCACCTCGGTCTGGTGGTCGATATTGCCGCGGCGCACCAGCAGGCGGCCATCGATATAGGGCTCTACCGTCTGGATGTTGGGCAACTGGCGGATGGTGTCGGCATCGGCCAGGGTCAGGGGGGCAGCGCGGTCGCGGCTGCTGCCCTGCATGGCCGAGACGTACATGGCATTGGCCCCAAAGGTCGCCATATTGGCCATGACCTGCTGGCGCGAGCCGCTGCCTACCGCCAGCATGACGATGACCGAGGCCACGCCGATCACGATGCCCAGCAGCGTGAGCGCGGTGCGAAAGCGGTTCACCGCCATGGCCCGCCAGGCCGAGCGCAGGGCATCGCGGACCTGGCCCGCGTTCAGATTGCTACTTTTTTGGTAGCTTCTTGCGCTCATGGAATAAGCGCTGGAGGCCAATTTGGCTTGAAACTCTGCCGACACACCCGAATCGGCCACAATCTGCCCGTCGCGTATCTCCACCACCCGGCGGGCCTGGGCGGCCACGCTGCGGTCGTGGGTGATGAGCACGATGGTGTGGCCCGCGTCGGCCAACTCGTGCAGCAAGGCCATCACCTCGGCACCGCTGTGCGAATCGAGCGCGCCGGTGGGCTCGTCGGCCAGCAGGATGCGCCCGCCGTTGACCAGGGCCCGGGCAATCGACACGCGCTGCTGCTGCCCGCCGGAGAGCTGGTGCGGGCGGTGCTGCAATTTGTCGCCCAGGCCCAGGCGCTCCAGCAGGTGCCGGGCGCGGGCCTGGCGGGCGGCCTCGGGCATGCCCGCGTACACGGCGGGCACTTCCACATTGCCCTGGGCCGACTCGGTGCGCACCAGGTGGTAGCCCTGGAACACAAAGCCAAAGGCCTCGCGGCGCAGCCAGGCGAGCTGGTCGGCATCCATCTGCGCCACGTCCTGGCCGTCAAAAAAATAGCTGCCACTGCTGGCATGGTCCAGACAGCCCAGCAGGTGCATCAGCGTGGACTTGCCCGAGCCGGACGCGCCGACGATGGACACGAACTCGCCCGCATGGATTTGCAGGCTGATGCCGCGCAGCACCTCCACCGCCGGTGCGCCGCCGCCCTCCCCGCCGTAGCGTTTGCGCAGGTTGCGCAGGTCGATCAGCGGCGGGGCGGTGCTCACCACTGGAACCAGGGCGTGCGGCTGGGGGCGGTCTGCTCGCCGGTCACCAGCAGCTCGCCCTCGCGCAGGCCGTCCAGCACCTCGGCGGTAAGCCGGGTTTTTACGCCCAGGCGCACCGTGCGCGGCTCGACCTGGCCGTCGGCGCGCAGCACGCGGGCGGTGTAGGACGCTGGCGGCCCCGGCTGGGCCACCAGCGCAGGCATGGGCACGGTCAGCACGTTCTGCACCGCAGCAGTGACGAAGGCTACCTGGGCGCTCATTTGCGGCATCAGTGCGGCATCGGGGTTGGCCACGTCGAACAGCACGGTGTACAGCACCACCTTGCTGGCAACGGCCTGCCCGGCCCCGGCGGCCTTGGTCTCGGCTACTGCCGGTGCAGGCAGCACCTGGCGCACCTTGCCTGACCAGCGGCGGCCATCGCCGCCCAGGGTGGTAAAAAACACCGGCATGCCGGGCTGCACGCGGCGCACGTCGGCCTCGGACACCTCGGTCCACACCGTCATGGCCGACAGGTCGGCAATGCGCAGGATGGTGGGCGTTTGGTAGGTGGCGTTCAGGGTCTGGCCCTCGCGGGCTTCCAGCGACACCACGGTGCCCGCCATGGACGCAAAAATGCGGGTGTAGCCCAGCCGCGCGGTGTCGGCCTGCAGGCTGGCCTGGGTCTGGTCGATCTGGGCGCGCAGGTGTTCGATCTTGGCAGCGGCAGATTCCAGCGTGGCCTCGGCGATGTTGACATCCTCCATGCGCGTGGCCCCGTGCTCGGCCATCAGTTGCTGGCGGCTGTACTGTCGCTGCGCCAGGCGGTGCTGGGCCTGCTGGTCAGCCAACTGGGCGCGCAGACCGGCCAGCGCGGCCCGGCTGGCATCCACCGTGGCCTGCTGCACGCTGGGGTCGATCTCCACCAGCAGTTGCCCCTTGGTCACCTCGGCACCGGCTTGCACATGCAGCCGGGTGACCTGGCCCGACACCTGCGCGCCCACGTCCACATAGCGGCGCGGCTGCAAGGTGCCCATGGCGGTGACGCTGGTCTCGATGCTGGCGCGGACTACCGGCGTGGTGGTCCAGCGCGGGGCTGGGCGGCCGGTGGCCCACACCGTGGCCCCGGCGGCCAGCGCCAGCAAGGCCACCAGCGCCAGACCCACCGCCACGCGCGGCGCATACGGCAACAGGCCCACCAGCAGCAAGGCCCCGGCGGTCAAAAAGCCCAGCCACACCACCACGCCCACGGTAGCCCCCCAGGCCACCACGCAGGGCCACAGGGCCAGGGTCAGCAATAGCCACCCCGCCCCGCGCAGGCCCCGGCGGGCGCGCGGCGAGGCATCCCGGCCCCACACCTGGGCGTGGTGCCGGTCCATGGCCAGGCACAGGCCCGCAAACCCGGCGTAGGCCAGCAGCACGGCGGCCACGGCAGCCATCGCCACGCTCATGGGGCCAGCTCCCTGCGCACAGCAGCGCGCTGCGGCTTGGCCGGGCGCGGGGCGGCCACGCGCCGGGTGGTCCACAGCGCCAGCGCGCCAAAAGCCAGCACCGTCAGCTCCACGCCCGCGCTTTCCCAGTCGCCCCGGGCGATTTGTGCGGGCAAGTGGTCGCCCACGGTCAGCAGGTTCAGCAGCGGCAGCAGCAGACACAGGGCAGCCAGGGCGGCCAGTTGCTCCACCCAGGCGCGGCCCGGCGGGCGCACAAAGGCGTGCAGCAGCGCCAGCAGCCAGACGGTAAAGAAGACGGCGATTTCGGCATCGTCGCGGTGCGGCAAGGCCACAGGGATCAGCCGGTTGGCCCACAGATAGCCCACGCAGGCGATGGCCAGCCCGGCGATGGCGGCCACGTTCAGGCCCTCCACCATGCGGTACACGCGGGCGGTGGCTGCGCCAAACTCCACGCCATGTTTGGCCCGCCGTTTCACCATGAACAGAATCGCTCCGGTGGCCACCATGGCCGTGCCCGCCAGGCCGCTTACAAAGTACAGCCACTTCAGCGCCAGCCCGCCGAAGTGGGCCATGTGCAGGTCGCCCATCACCTGCTGCACCAGCGGGGCCACACCACCGTCCACCCCGCCGGGCATGCGGGTGCGCAGCACCGCGCCGGTGGCGGCAGAGAACATCACCAGGCCGGTGCTGGCGCTGAGTCGGCCCATCTGCTCGGCCTCGCTGTTCTGGCCGTACACGCCGATGCGCATGGAGGCATCGCCAGGGTTGTCTACCACCACGCAGCGGATTTTTTGGCCCAGGATGGCCTCGGCCCGCTGGGCAAAGCTCTCCATGGCGGGCACGGCCAGCAGCTGGCCAGTGCGCAGGGGTTTGTCGGGGTCGCTCAAGGCCTGGTACAGGGCTTGGGTGGGCTGGGGCTGGCTGCCAAACGCCGACCAGGCCCCGGCAGGCATGAAGCTCAGGCCGGAGATGGCCAGGCCGGTGTAGGCAATCATGAACAGAAACGGCAGCGTCAGCACCGCCAGCGCGTTGTGCGCGTCCAGCCAGGAGCGCTGGCCCTTGGCCGGGCGGAAGGTGAAGAAGTCTTTGAAAATGCGCTTGTGCGTCACGATGCCCGACACCAGCGCCACCAGCATGGCCATGGCCACCAGGCCCACCAGCCACAGGCCGAAGGTGCCCGCGTGCAGCATGTAGTGGAAGCTCACAAAGTGGCCGCCGCCCTGCGTGGCCCGCTGCACTGCATCTGCGGCGGGGGCCAGGATTGCGCCGGTGGCGGGGTCGAGATCGGCCGAGGCGTAGCCGCCCTGGGCATCGAACCAATACGCCGCCAGGCCACCGCCTTCGCCGCTGTCACTGTCACTGCCGTGGTTCGGCCAGATTTCCCACATGTCGGCACGCGGGTGCTGGCGGGCCATGTAGTCCATGCCGTGGGCTAGGCGCTGGGCGCGGCTGGCGTTAGAGCCGGGCTCGGTGGCGGCATGTGATTCGGCCAGGGCGTGCTCGGGGGTCATCCAGTGGCCGATGGGCTCGGCAAACACGGCCAGCGTGCCGGTGAGAAACACGGCGTACAGCAGCCAGGTAAACCACAGCCCGCACCAGGTGTGCAGCCAGGCCATGCTTTGGCGGAAGCCGCCGGTGTTTGTTTTTGTGTTCATAAATAAAAACCTACCGTTGCCATCGCCAGCGCGGGCAGCAGCAGGCCCAGCCACACGCGGCGCAGGTCGTGCACCGCAAAGGCCAAGACCACCGTAGCGGTGTACAGCGCAAAGCTGGCCTGCGCCCCGGCCAGCACCGCCTCGGCGCGCGGGCCGGGCAGCAGCGCACCCAGCAGCACCGCGCCCGCCGAGGCCAGCGCGTAGCCACCCAGCACGGCAGCGCTTACACGGGAAAGCATGGCCCAGCGTGCCATCACAGCCTTACCAATCCGCCCGCAGGCTGACGCTGACGTTGCGCGGTGCGCCGTAGTCGGCATAGCCCCACATCGAGCGGTTGTAGACAGTGTCGAACACGTTGTTCAGGTTGGCGGTGGCCGACCAGGTGTCGTTGAAGCGGTAGCGTGCCATCAGGTCCACCAGGGTGTAGGCCTTTTGCGTCTGGCGCACGGCCAGGTACGGGCTGGTGGCGTAAATGCTGCTGTTGTAGTAGGTGGCGCTTTGCCAGCGCAGGCTGGCACCCAGGTTCAGCCGGTCCATGGTGTGGTTGACGCTGAGCTTGAGCAAGTTGTCGGGGATGTAGGTGTTCTTGCGGTCACCGGTGGCATCCTTGGCGGTGTTGTGGGTGAAGCCGCCGCTCACGTCCCAGCCGGGGGCCACGCGGCCCGACACCTCGGCCTCGAAGCCGGTGGTTTTCACGCCGTCGATGCTGCGGTAAATCCATTCGCCGCTAGGCAACTGGCCCACGCCCGCGTATTCGGCAAACTTGTTTTGCAGGGTTTGGTACACGGCCACCGAGGCGTTCAGGCGGTCTTCAAAAAACGCCCATTTCATGCCCGCTTCGATGTTGCGGCCCTCAGTGGGCTCCAGCAGTTGGCCGCTGGCCCCGTAGTAGGTCACCGGCTTGAAGATGCCGGTGTAGCTGGCGTACAGCGAGGCGGTGCTGCTGAGGTCATAGACCAGGCCCAGGTAGGGCGTGGTGATGTTCTTGTGCTGTACCGTGCTGCTGGTGGGGTTGATGCGGTCGGTGGTGGTGTACTTCCAGTTGCTGAAACGGCCACCGGCCATCAGCTTCAGGTCATCGGCCAGGTTGAAGCGCACGGTGGCGAACACCCCGGCCTGCTGCTGGTCGTAGCCGTTGTCGTAGGTGGCGGTGCTGGCAATGGCGGGCTGGGCCACGGTGCCGCTGGCCAGGTTGTACGGGGCCATGGTGGCGCTTTGGTAGGTGGCCATGTCGAATTGGTTGCGGCCCTGGTTGATACCCACCACCAGCGCGTGGGTGCGGCCCAGCAGGCTGAACGGGCCGGTGGCGTAGGCATCCACGCTGTCGGTGTTCGACTTGCGCAGGCTGCGGTCGGCGTAGGCCGGGCTCCAGGCCCCCACCAGGTTGCCGGTGGCGCGGTCCACGTAGTCGCCGGGGTAGTAGCTCACGCGGTCGATGTCGCCGCGCGCCATGCGGGCCGAGGCCACGGCTTTCCAGCCGTTGTCAAAGCGGTGCTCCAGCGTGGGGCTGAAGGTACGCTGGCGCACGTTCCAGTAGGTCCAGTCTTGCCCGGCCGAGAACGCGCGGCTGCTGTTGAACACGCCGCCGTCCAGGTAGAACGCAGGGTTGGAATTCCAGTTGTAGGCCCCCGAGGTGTCCGAGCGCTGCTGGTCCAAAGCCAGCGACAACAGCGTCTGCGGGGTCAGGTCGGCTTCCAGCACGCCGTAGAGCACGCTTTTGTCGGAGCCGTAGCGGTCCATGAAGGAGTTGGCGTGGCGGTAGGCCCCCACCAGGCGGCCCCGGATGCGGCCATTTTCGGTCAAGGGGCCTGCGATGTCGCCCTCCACACTGGCGCGGTCCCAGCTGCCCACCTGGGTTTGGATATGCGCCTGGAACGTGTCGGTGGGCCGCTTGCGAATGAAGTTGACGGTGGCCGACGGCTCGCCCAGCCCGGCCACAATGCCCGCCGCGCCCTTGACCACTTCGACCCGGTCGGCAATCGCCGGGTCCAGGCCCTGGCTGATGGAACCCTCGTAGATCGGCTGGGCCGAGGTGGTGTTGAGCCCATCGACCTGGATGCCGGTGTCCATGTAGAAGCCGCGCACGAAGATCTGGCTGTTTTCCGACGCGTCACCCACCATCGACACGCCGGGCGTGTGGTTGAGCACCTGCTCCATGGTGGTCAGACCCTTGTCTTCGATCATCTGGCTGGTGATGACGGTGACCGACTGCGGCGTTTCGCGCAGCGACAGGTTGAGCTTGGTAGCGCTGCTGGCCACCCGGGCGGTGTAGGCCCCGGTGCCTTCGGTCTGGGCCTTGTCGGCGTTGGCGGTAACGGGCACGGCTGGCAGGGCCACCGCGTTGGCACCGGCGACCGGTGCAGCCACGGGCTTGGGCACATATTTGCGCAGCGTGTACGCGCCGCCGCCCTGGTCCAGCGCTTCCAGGCCCGAGCCGGTCAACAAGGCGGCAAAGCCCCCGTGCACGGTGTAGCTGCCTTGCAGACCCGCCGATGCCTGGTCTTTGGCCAGGGCCGGGTCAAACGACAAGGCCACGCCCGCCGCCGCCGCAAACTTGGCCAGCACCGTGGCCATCGGCCCGGCAGGAATCTGGAAGGCGCGGGCCACGCTGGCCTGCACCGGCTCTGCAGCCTGGCCCGGCAGGGCCAGCGTGGCGGCAGAAAACACGGCAGCCTGGACAGCCAGCGCCAGGGGCGAAATCGCGAACAAGTGGCGACGGAAACGGGTTGGGGACATGGAAGGCCTTGGCAAAGTAAAACAGGTGTGGTGGATGGGCTCCTGGTGGGTAGGCCGGATGAGATGCAAAAACATGCAAGCCCGGCGCAAAAAAATCTTGGGTGTCTGCGCCGCAGGCGGGCAATAGAGGCTGGCTTTACAGCGCCTCGACCCGCACCCAGTAGCGGGTGCGCTGGCGCACGCGCACCGGCAGCGACCGGGTCAGCACCCGCAGGGCGGTGTCGGTGTTGGCGATAGGGAACGCGCCCGACACGCGCAGCGCGGCCACTGCCGGATCGCAGGCCAGGTGGCCGGGGCGGTAGCGGGCCAGCTCGTCCACCAGGTCGCCCAGCCGCCAGTCGCTGGCGACGATGCTGCCGTAGTCCCACGCGGCCACGCTGTCGTCTACCGGCTGCGGGGTTGCGACCTGCTGGCCGGTGAAACGGGTTTGCTGCCCGGTACGCAGCAGCACCGGGCGGCTGGTGTCCCGCGGGCGGATCTCTACCGCATCGGCCAGCACCGCCACGCGGGTGTGTGTGCCGTGCTGGCGCACGCTGAAACGGGTGCCCAGCGCCCGCACGCGGCCGTGGGCGGTGTGCACCACCAAGGGCCGGGCGTTGCTGAGAGCGGTGCCACGCTGGCGGCTGTGGGCGGTTTCCACCAGCACCTCGCCAGCCCGCAGGTGCACGCTGCGCTGGGTGGCGCTGAACAGCACGTCGGCCGCGCTGTCGGTGTTCAGCGTCAGCAGCGAGCCGTCGGCCAGCTCCACGGTGCGGCGCTCACCCACGCCGGTGCGGTAGTCGGCCAGCCAAGTGGCGTGGTGGCAGGCCACCGTGCGCCAGGATGCATAGCCCAGTACGCCGCTGCCCGCCAGCACGGCGATGCTGCGCAGCGCGTGGCGGCGGTTGTTGGACTTGTGGCCTGCGGCCAGCAGCGTGGGCAGGGCGATGCGGCTGGGCACGCGCTGCACGCTGGCGCGGAGTGCGGCAATGCGCTGCCAGGCGCGCTGGTGGTCGGGGTGCTGCTGGTGCCATTGCTGCCAGGCTTTTTGGTCGGCAGCCGTGGCTGCGCCCGAGCACAGGCGCACGTACCAGGCCACGGTTTCCTGGCGTAAGGCGTGCTCGTCGCGGCTGGGGCTTGAAGCGTTCTGCTTCATGGCACAAGCAGGTAGCAATGGGCGATGGCTTTGGCCATGTAGTTGTTCACCGTGCGCACGCTGATGCCGAGCTGGGTGGCGATGTCGGCATAGGCCATGCCGTCCAGCTGTGACAGCAAGAACGCCTGGCGCACCAGCGGCGGCAGGCCGTCCAGCATGGCATCGATGGCGGTCAGCGCCTCCAGCAGGATGGCCTGCGTCTCGGCGCTGGGCAGGTGGGCGGCGGGCAGGCTGGCCAGCACGTCCAGGTAGGCGCGCTCCAGACTTTGGCGGCGGAAAAAGTCGGCCACCAGGCCCTTGGCAATGGTGCCCAGGTAGGCACGCGGCTCCAGCACCTGCGGTGCTTCGCGCTTGGACAGCACGCGCACAAAGGTGTCTTGGGCCAGGTCGGCCGCATCGCAAGGGTTGCCCAGCTTGCGGCGCAGCCAGCCCTGCAACCAGCCGTGGTGGTCACCGTAAAGGGTTTCGATGCTGGGAGATGGCGCGAGGCGGGTGGCGGTCACGGTGCAAAAAATGGCCCCACAAACGGAACCAATCTAAATACGAATGAATCGCATTATCTACCAGACGCCACTCCTCGCTTGCGCCCGTACACCTAAAAATTTATAAGAAATAGGGCTCCAGCGCTTACTTCATCAGCGATAGTAGCTCCATTATTTATAGCAATTCCACTGCCAACGCGGTCGCCTCGCCGCCGCCAATGCACAACGTGGCCACGCCTCGACGCAGCCCGTGGGCCTGCAGCGCGTATAGCAGCGTGACCAGAATGCGCGCGCCACTGGCCCCGATGGGGTGGCCCAGCGCGCAGGCCCCGCCGTGCACATTCACGCGGCTGTGCGGCAGGCCCAGCTCGGCCATCAGCGCCATGGGCACCACGGCAAAGGCTTCGTTGATTTCCCACAGGTCCACATCGGCCACAGCCCAGCCCGTCTTGGCCAGCAGCTTGTGCACGGCCCCCAGCGGTGCGGTGGAAAACCAGGCCGGTGCCTGGGCAAACGTGGCGTGGCCGACGATGCGGGCCAGCGGCTGCACGCCCATTTGCTCGGCGGTGGAGGCGCGGGCCAGCACCAGCGCCGCCGCCCCGTCGCTGATGGACGAGCTGCTGGCGGCGGTGATGGTGCCGTCGGGTTTGAACGCGGGCCGCAACGTAGGGATTTTGTCCAGGCGGATCTTGCCAGGGGCTTCGTCGGTGCTGACCTCGGCCCCTTTCACCAGCACTGGCGTGATCTCTGCCACAAACGCGCCCGACGCAATCGCGGCCTGTGCCCGCTGCACGCTGGTCGTGGCAAACGCGTCCTGTGCCGCGCGGGTGAAGCCGTACTTGGCCGCGCAATCTTCGCCAAAGCTGCCCATGGAGCGGCCCGGCTCGTAGGCATCTTCCAGCCCGTCGAGCATCATGTGGTCCAGCACCCGGCCCGGGCCGATGCGGATGCCGCTGCGCCCCTGGGGCAGCAGGTGTGGCGCATTGGTCATGCTCTCCATGCCACCAGCGACCACGAGATCGTGGCTGCCCGCCACCAGCATGTCGTGCGCCAGCATGGTGGCAAATAGCCCTGAGCCACACATCTTGGACAGCGTGACCGCCCCCGTGCTCTGCGCCAGTCCGCCCTTGAACCCCGCCTGCCGCGCCGGGGCCTGCCCCTGCCCGGCCATCAGGCAGTTGCCGAACACCAGCTGGTCGATGCGCGCCGGGTCCACCCCCGCGCGCGCCACCGCCGCCTGGATAGCCGCCCCGCCCAGATCGTGCGCCGCCAGCGGGGCAAAAGCCCCCTGGAATGCGCCCATGGGGGTGCGGGCGGCAGCGAGGATAACGATGGAGTCAACAGGGTGGGTGGTGGGCATGGTGGCAGTCCTTTGCGCCCACTGTACGCCTGCTGACACCACATCACAACACTATGCATTTCATAGCACTAAACGCTTATTTAATAAGCGCAGATGGGGTATTTTCACTGGATTTCAGCGTGGCACACCGGTCACGGTATTCGGCAGCGGTGCCCGCACCGCCCGCCGAAAGATCGACGGCGATACGCCGGTGTGCTCCTTGAAGAAGCGCGAGAAATTGCCCGGGGCTGAGAAGCCCAGGTCCAGCGCCACGTCGGTCAGCGGCAGGCCTTCGCTGACGCGGCGCATGGCTTCCTCGACGCGCACCGCACTCCAGAACACCTGCGGCGTGGCGTTGAGCTGGTCGCGGAACAGCGCGAAGAAATGCGCGCGCGACAAACCTACTTTGGCGGCGATGTCGTCCACCGTGGTCTTCTCGGCCACGTGCTCGCGCATGTGGGCGATGGCCTTGCGCAGCCGGTGGTCCAGCGTGGGGCCGAAGGCGGCGGGCGGTGGCACATCGACCTGCTCGGTCGAGGCCTGGATGGCGGCTTCCAGCAGCAGGCCCACCTCTTCGTCCACTGCGTCGCGCGGCGTGTCCAGCGCCAGGATCAAATCCAGCACCCGCCAGCAGGCCTGGCGCAGCGCCGGGTGGATGGGAATGCGCGGCGACGGAAAGCGGAAGTTGCGCCCCAACGCCTGGCTGCGCGCGTCCAGCCAGGGCTTGGACAGCATGAAGGCCAAAAACAAACAAGGGCCGCTGTCGTCCAGCAGCACCATGTCGTGCGACTCGAAAGCGCTCGCGCCCAGGGCGATGTTCTCGCTGTAGTCCACCACCGTCGCACCTACCTGGGCACGGGCGCGGGCCCCGCCGAGCCAGAAGGCGATCTGCGTCTCGGAGTGCGCGTGCGCCACCAGGTTGGCGCGCAGCTCCAGCACGATGGCCGTGCCGAATGCGCCAGTGTGGAGTGCGTACGCCTCGGCCATGTGGAGAAGTCCTGGTGGGTGGGAATGGCCGCATTGTGTGCCCGGCAAAACCCGCCAAAACGCCCGCCTAGGGAATGTACTTAGCACGCCATCAGACGATTTGATACGCCGCCAGACGGGCGGATAAGCCGGGTTGGGGTGGTCTGCCTACAGTGGCCCTGCGCTCTCCATCCACCCAGTTCCAACAGGAAAAACCACCATGAAAATCGCCACCTACCTTGCCGAAGGCCAACGCTACGTGGGCCTCGTCTCTGCCGACGACGGCACCGTCACTGCGCTCGATCTGCCGCGCGCAGAGGCCTTGAAAGGCGCGCTGGCCGTCATCGAAACCCTGGCCGCAGGCGGCAAGATGCCCGCCACCACGGGCACGCCGATCGCCCTGGCCGACGTGGCGCTGGACGCGCCCATCCCCCTGCCCCGGCGCAACCTCTGGTGCGTGGGCCGCAACTACCATGCGCACGCCAAGGAGCTGGCCGCGTCGGTCTTCAAGGACAACAGCGCCAACACCGAAGAGTGGCCCATCGTCTTCACCAAGGTGCCCGAATGCGTGGTCGGCCCGCACGACGCGGTGCGCGTGCCGGTGGAAGTGACCACGGCCGTGGACTACGAAGCCGAGCTGGCCGTGGTGATTGGCAAGGGCGGCAAAAACATCCCCCGCGCCGCCGCCATGGAGCATGTGTTTGGCTACACCATCGTCAACGACGTGTCGGCCCGCGACGTGCAGGTGCGCCACCAGCAGTGGGACATGGGCAAGTCGTTCGACACCTTCTGCCCCATGGGCCCGTGGATCGTGACCGCCGACGTGCTGGACGGCCGCCAGACCCGCGTGCGCTGCTGGGTCAACGGCGAGCTGCGCCAGGACGGCCCCACGCAGAACATGATTTTCGACATCCCCACGCTGATCGAAACCATCTCGCGCGGCATCACGCTGTACCCCGGCGACGTGATCGCCACCGGCACCCCGGCGGGCGTGGGCATGGGCATGCAGCCGCCGCGCTACCTGGCGGCGGGCGATGTGGTGCGCATCGAAGTCGATGGCATCGGTGCCATCGAAAACCGCTTCGTCTGAGGTGGCCATGGCAAGCAAAATCATCCACGGCCTGGCCGTTGAAATCGAAGGCAGTGGCCCGCCGCTGCTGTGCATCCACGGCCTGGGCGGCTCAAGCAATGTGTGGACCCCGCTGCTGGGCGCGCTGACGGACTTTTGCGTCATCCGGCCCGACCTGCCGGGCAGCGCCCGCTCGGCCCTGCCACCGGGCGCGCTGTCCATCCAGGGCTATGTGGATGCGCTCATAGCCCTGCTGGACGCGCTGGAGATTCCGACGGCCCATGTTGCCGCGCATTCGCTGGGCACCGTGGTGGCGCAGCACCTGGCGGTGCAGCACCCGGGCCGGGTCTTGTCGCTGGCGCTGTTCGGCCCGCTGGTGGCCCCGCCCGAGGCCGGGCGCGCTGGCATCCACGCCCGTGCCCAGCTAGCGCGGACCGGCCTGACCGGTATGCAGGAGATTGCCGATGCCATCGCCAAGGGCGCGACCGGCGCGCAAACCAAGGCCCAGCAGCCCGCTGTGCTAGCCCTGGTGCGCGAGATCGTGATGCGCCAACAGGCGGAGGGCTATGCCCAAAGCTGCGAAGCACTGGCCCGGGCGGAGTCCGCCGCCATCGAGCAGATACGCGTGCCCACGCTGCTGGTCACCGGCGACCAGGACGGCGTGGCCCCGGCGGCGCATGTGGCGGTGATGGCCGCGCGCATTCCCGGCAGCCAGACGCAGGTGTTCGAGGCCTGCGGCCACTGGACCCCGTTCGAGCAACCGGCCCGCTGCATGCAGGCACTGCAAACCTTTTACGCCACCCTTTGATCTAGAAAAAACAGGAGACCACCATGACCCGTACCGCATTCACCAATGTCCGCATCTTCGACGGCACCGGCGCCGACACCTACCTGGGCGACGTGCTCGTGGAAGGCAAGCGCATCGTGCAGGTGACTCGCCTGCCCGAGCGCGTCAGCACCGATGACGCCCGCGTCATCGTCGGCCGGGGCCGTTTTCTGATGCCCGGCATGACCGAGGCGCACACGCATTTCTCGTGGAACGACCAGCCCTCGCTGGCGGCCATCCAGTTCATGCCGCCCGAAGAGCACATGCTGTGGTGCGTGCGCGTGGCCAAGCGCTACCTGGACATGGGCTGGACCTCGGCCATCGGCGCGGCCGCCGCCAAGCCCCGGCTCGACGTGGTGCTGCGCAATGCCATCGACGCAGGCGAATTCCCCGGCCCGCGCTACCTGGCGGGCAGCCAGGAGATCACCACCATCGGCGCGCTGGGCGACAACACGCTGCCGCACATGCCGTTCTCGGAGCTGAGCTTTGGCAGCGTATGCAGCGGGCCGGAAGAAATCCGCCGCTCGGCCCGCACCTTCATCAAGTACGGCGTGGACCATTTGAAGATCAACCTGTCGGGCGAATACATCGCCGGGCTGCCCGCCGAAATGTCGCCGTTTGCCGAGGAAGAAATCGCCATGCTGGCGCAGGAAGCCAAGCGCTACGGCAAGCGCATGGCGGCGCATGCGCGCTCCAGTGAATCGGTGAAGCAGTGCGTGCGCCACGGCATCGAGATGGTCTACCACGCCAGCTTCGCCGACGAGGAAGCGCTGGACATGCTGGAAGCCGCCAAGGACAAGCACTTTGTGGCGCCCGGCATCGGCTGGCTGATCCGCACCACCTACCACGCCGCCGAGTTCGGCATCACCGAGGCTGTGGCCACGCAAATGGGCTACAAGCGCGAGCTGGAAGTCGCCGCCGCCTCGCTGCGCGCCATGCACCAACGCGGCATCCGCATCCTGCCCGGCGGCGACTACGGTTTTGCCTGGATGCCGCACGGCACCAACGCCAACGACCTGCAGTACTTCGTGGACTACATCGGCATGACCCCTTCTGAGGCCCTGCGCGCCGCCACCCAGTTGGGCGGGCAGATCATGCAGCGCCCGGACGAACTGGGCCTGCTGAAAGCGGGCTATCTGGCCGACATCGTGCTGGTCGATGGCAACCCGCTGGAGAACCTGGCCCTGCTGACCGACCCGGCCAAGATCCAGCTGGTGATGAAAGACGGCGTGGTCCACAAAGACTGCGCTACCCCCGTGCCCGATGAAGCCGCCCTGCACCTGGGCGGCACCAGTTCGCCGCTGGTGGAAGAAGGGGTGAAGGAGGCGCTGGCGGAGATGCTGTAGCCGCGCTCCCGCCCCTCAACCTGGCGGCGAGGGGCTGGTTTTAGCCTTGGGCGATCGGGATCACGCCGTTCACCGGCACATAGATTTCCCCGCCGCCGCTTTTAAACTCTTGCGATTTCTCCAGCATGCCTTGCTCGGCTGCTGCCGCTTCGCTCACGCCCAGGTTCTTGGCGTATTCGCGCACTTCCTGGGTGATCTTCATGGAGCAGAACTTGGGGCCGCACATGGAGCAGAAATGGGCTACCTTGGCCGAATCTTTGGGCAGGGTTTCGTCGTGGAATTTCTTCGCGGTTTCGGGGTCGAGTGACAGGTTGAACTGGTCCATCCAGCGGAACTCGAAACGGGCCTTGGACAGTGCATCGTCGCGGTAACGCGCTCCCGGGTGGCCCTTGGCCACGTCGGCGGCATGCGCGGCGATCTTGTAGGTGATGATGCCCACCTTCACGTCGTCGCGGTCGGGCAGGCCCAGGTGCTCCTTGGGGGTGACGTAGCACAGCATGGCGGTGCCAAACCAGCCGATCATGGCCGCGCCGATGCCGCTGGTGATGTGGTCGTAGCCGGGGGCGATGTCGGTGGTCAGCGGGCCCAGGGTGTAGAACGGGGCCTCACCGCAGTGCTTGAGCTGCTCGGTCATGTTCTCTTGCACCATGTGCATGGGCACGTGGCCGGGGCCTTCGATCATCACCTGCACGTCTTGCTGCCAGGCGCGTTGCGTCAGCTCGCCCAGGGTGCGCAGTTCGGCGAACTGGGCTTCGTCGTTGGCATCGGCGCTGGAGCCGGGGCGCAGGCCGTCGCCGAGCGAATAGCTCACGTCATAAGCCTTGAGGATCTCGGTCATTTCATCGAAGTGGGTGTAGATGAAATTTTCTTTGTGGTGGGCGATGCACCACTTGGCCATGATGGAGCCGCCGCGCGAGACGATGCCGGTCATGCGGTTGGCGGTGAGGTGGATGAAGGGCAGGCGCACCCCAGCGTGCACGGTGAAGTAGTCCACGCCCTGCTCGGCCTGCTCGATCAGCGTGTCGCGGAAGATTTCCCAGGTCAGGTCTTCGGCCACGCCGCCCACTTTTTCCAGCGCCTGGTAGATGGGCACGGTGCCGATGGGTACGGGGCTGTTGCGGATGATCCAGTCGCGGGTGGTGTGGATGTTTTTGCCGGTGGACAGGTCCATCACCGTGTCGGCACCCCAGCGGATCGCCCAGACCAGTTTTTCCACTTCTTCTTCGATGCTGGAGGTGACGGCGCTGTTGCCGATGTTGGCATTGATCTTGACCAGGAAGTTGCGGCCAATGGCCATGGGCTCGACTTCGGGGTGGTTGATGTTGAGCGGGATGACGGCGCGGCCCCGAGCCACTTCGGAACGCACGAACTCGGGGGTCATCACCTTGGGAATGCTGGCACCAAAGCTGTTGCCCGCCAGGCGCTGGTCACGTTCGGTATTGGCCGCATATTGGGCCATCCATTCCATTTTCTGGTTTTCGCGCAGGGCGACGAATTCCATCTCGGGGGTGATGATGCCTTGGCGGGCGTAGTGCATCTGCGAGACGTTGGCACCGGCCTTGGCGCGGCGGGGCGCGCGTTGCAGGCCGGAAGCCTGGGCGCGCAAGAGCTGCAGCGCTTCGTTTTCATCGCTCTTGCGGCCATCGTCCAGCGCGTGCAGGATGCGGGCGGCGTAGGCCTCGGTGTCGCCACGGGCATCGATCCAACCTGCGCGCAGGGCCTGCAGGCCGGCGCGCACGTCGATCTGGGCGGCGGGGTCGGTGTAGGGGCCGGAGGTGTCGTAGACGGTGACGGCCTCGCCATTGCTCTGCATGATTTCGCGCAGCGGCACGCGCAAGTCGGGGCGGCTGCCCTGGATGTAGCGCTTGGTGCTGGCGGGCAGCGGGTCGCAGGCGTAGCGCAGTAGCTGGGTGAATTTGTCGGGTGCGTTCATGGGGGATCTCCTGTGTGGTTGGGAGCCCGAAAGCGCAGCCAGACCGCGCAAACCCCCAAGGAGAACGCCCATGGCGGGCGGTGAGACAACACCGCCCAGCCAATGGACGGCATCGTCAAGCTCTTCTTACGCTGGTATGAACCAGATCAAGTTCGCGGGTTTGGATTCCATCTCAGCGCAGCACTGCGCACCCCGGGCGGGAGGCAGTGTACGCGATCCACTACGCTGCTACGCCATTCCGCGCGCCCGCAGCAGTTGGCGCAAGGCCGGCAGCGCCGCAACCCCAGCCTCGTAGCCCGCCTGGACGATTTCCTTACGCGCCGTGAAATCGGTGCTGGAGAACCGCGCCGTATCCGGGCGGACCATGAAGTCGGCGGTTTGCGCCTCCAGCTGCGAGAGCGAGCGGCCCATGATTTCAAACGACTGGAGGATCACCTCGTACAGGCCCACGCGGGTGCTGTTTTGCGGCAGCACGCCTACGTCTACACCAATCACCACATCGGCACCCAGCTTGCGGGCGGCTTTGACCGGCAAGGGACTCACCAGCCCGCCGTCCACCAGTTCCTCGTCGCCAATCACACAGGGCACAAACACCCCGGGAATCGAGCACGAGGCGCGCACAGCCGCACCGGCATTGCCGCCAGACAGCAGCCGCATCTCTCCGGATTTCAAAACCGTGGCAACCGCCCCATACCGGCGCTTGAAGCGTTCCATCGGCACATCCTTGACGTACTGGTTGACCAGCTTTTGCAGGGTTTCGCCGGTGAACATGCCGCGCTTGTTGCCCTGGCCCAGGTCGACAATTTCGATGTCGCGCAGCCGCAGCGCCACCTCTTCAATCTGCCAGGGCGAGTAGCCCGCCGCATAAAAAGCCCCCACCAACGACCCCGCACTGGTGCCCGCAACCACCTCAGGGGCCAAGCCAGCCTCGACCAGGGCCTTGAGCACGCCGATATGGGCAAATCCCCGGGCCGATCCGGCGCCCAGGGCGATACCTATCCTTTTGGGGGACAGTGCCGCCGCATGCGAGAGCCAGGGTGCGGCCCCTGCGGCGGCCAACCAAGTGCGGCGCAGCACTACGGCCTTTCGGGCAGCTGGATCAGGCCTTCGTCGACCATCTTGCGCAGTTTGTCAAAAGCGGACGCAAACGCATTGGCAGGCTCGCCCTGGGTCAGCGTCTCCACCTTTTCATCCAGCACCAGCAACTCAACCCGGCGGTTCAGCGTGCGCCCCTGCTCACTGGCGTTAGATGCCACAGGGCGGTTGTAGGCGAAGCCTGCGGAGACGATGCGCCGGGTTTCCACACCGCGCTCGATCAGGGCTTTGCGCAGCGCGCCCGCCCGGTTGTCGGACAGCGTCTGGTTCATCGCCAGGGTACCTACGTTGTCTGTGTGTCCTTCGACGCTGACATCGTGCGTGGTTTTGGTTTTCAGCAAACTGGCCAGCCGGTCCAGGTATGGCGCGGCTTCTTCGGTTTTGAACGTGTATTCGCCGGTGGCGAACAACACCATGACGGGCAGAACGATTTGCACACCGCGCTCGGTTTGTTCGATCTCCAGGGTCGGGCCGGTGTAGACCGCAGGTTGCGGCGCGGGCGGCGGGGTCTGGCAAGCCGCCAGCGCGGACCCGAGCAGTACTGCAGCGCTCAAGCGAAGCACACGCTGGGTATGCCAGCGAAGTTTTGAATTGTCCATGGTGCGAATTTTTCCTGCGTCTTTGACGACATGCACGGCATCGAACCGTGTGGATTTAGCACGTGAACGCAAGCTACGCGGTCACGGAAATGCTTAAATTTTATCGTTCACAACTAATTTTTCAATATAAATTGAATGCGTGTGTACAAAACAAATCTATGAATACGGCACTTTCGGCAATTTTTCACGCCCTTGCCGTTTATCTTGCTTTCAACTCTGTCCGAACCGCTTTTCCTGGTCGTAGGGAAACACATCAAACACATAGCCCGCCTGGATACGTTCCTTATGTGCCTGCCAGAAGCCGGCATCCAGCAGGTCGGCGTGGTGCCGCATGAAGGCTTCGCGCACCAGCGGGTTGCCCAGCAGAAACGGGCCGAAGGTCTCGGGGAACACATCTTTGGGGCCTACCCGGTACCAGATCTCGCCGCTCATTTCCTCTTCTTCGGTGCGCGGCAGGGGCACGGTGCGGAAGTTGCAGTCGGTGAGGTACTCGATTTCGTCGTAGTCGTAGAAAACCACCTTGCCGTGGCGCGTTACGCCAAAGTTCTTCCACAGCATGTCGCCAGGGAAGATGTTGGCGGCCACCAGGTCTTTGATGGCGTTGCCGTATTCGAGCACCGAGCGCTCGATCTGGGCGCGGGCGCGGCGGTCGTCCGGGCCGGCATCGAAAGCCTCTTGCAGGTAGAGATTGAGCGGGATCATTCGGCGCTCGATGTAGCAGTGCTTGATGACCACCTCCATCTGCCCATCGCCATCCCTGTCGCCGATCTCGAGTTGGCTGGGGGCGAACTTCTCCAGCTCGGCAATCACCTCCGGGCTGAACCGGGCCAGCGGAAACGCCACCTCGCTGTACTCCAGCGTATCGGCCATGCGGCCCACGCGGTCGTGCTGCTTGACCAGCAGGTACTTGGCCTTGATCTGCTCGCGGCTGGTGTCTTTTTGCGGCGGGTAAAAGTCCTTGATGACCTTGAACACGTAGGGGAACGAAGGCATGTCAAACACCAGCATCACCATGCCCTTGATGCCCGGCGCAATACGGAACTGGTCGGTGGAATGGCGCTGGTGCAACAGCAGGTCGCGGTAAAACAAAGTCTTGCCCTGCTTGGCCAGGCCCAGCGCGTTGTAGATTTCATTGCGTGGCTTGCGCGGCATCATGCTGCGCAAAAACTGCACGTAGGCGCTAGGGATTTCCATGTCCACCATGAAATAGGCACGTGCAAAGCTGAACAGCAGCAGCATGTCGTCCTCGCCAAACAGGGCGGCATCGATCACCAGTTTGGCGTCGGCGTTGTGCAATATCGGCAGGGCAAACGGATGCTCCTGGAAGCCGTTGATCACCTTGCCGCAGATGTATGCGCCCTTGTTGCGAAAGAACAGGCCGGTAAGCACCTGGATCTGGAAGTTGGCCCGCAGTGTCACCTCACCCAGCTGCTGGCGCACCGCTGCCTCCACATGGGCGATGTCACGCGCCAAATCGCCAAATGCACGCTGCAGGTCGAAGTCTTGCACCATCTGCAGCAACACCGCACCCAGGTGGGCGCGCGTGGGGTAGTAGGCACGGTAGGTGGGGCGCTTTTCAGCGGCTTCCAGGTACTCGGTGCTGACCGCAGGGCGCACGAAGATGAAGTCGTTGTGGAAGTAGCTGCGGTGCAGCATCTTGGTGGTGACCGAGTTGAAGAAGGTCTCGGCCAGCTCGGGTTGGCGGTGGTCAACCAGCAGGCCGATGTAGTGCAGCTTGACCTGTTGCCACACATCCATGCCCTGCGCATCGGCCTTGAATTCACGCTCCAGCCGGGTCGAGCATTCGCGCACCCGCAGGTCGTAGAACTCGATGCGCTCACGCTGAGCCCGCTGCTGGCCATGCCAGTCGGCCACCTCGAAACGGTGCTTGGCCCGGGCGGATTCGGTGCGAAACAGGCGGTAATGCCGGTTGAAGCCATCCACCATGGCTTTGGCAATGTCGTAGGCGAGCGGGGAATCCAGACGTTGGGGAAACATGGGCACAGTCTACCCAGACGGCCCCTCCGTTGTGAGGTTAGCGCGCGACCCGCGCCGTCGCCGCCACTCCCGCCACCGCCGCCCGGTAAGCAGCCTCCAGCCCCTCAAAACCATTCACCGTGATGTGCAGGTTTTGCAGCAGGCCGTCGTGGATACCGTAAACCCAGCCGTGCACCGAGACGTTCTGGCCGCGCGCCCAGGCATCGACCATGACGGTGCTTTGGCAGACGTTGACCACTTGCTCGATGGCGTTGAGCTCCACCAGCGCGTCGTGGCGGTGGGGTTCGTCAATGTGGTCCAGCAGGTTCCAGTGGCGGTCGCGCACGTCCTGGATGTGGCGCAGCCAGTTATCGGCCAGGCCGACCCGCTGGCCCGACAGCGCCGCCGCCACACCCGAGCAGCCGTAGTGGCCCACCACGGTGATGTGCTCGACCTTGATCACGTCCACCGCAAACTGCACGGTGGACAGCGCGTTCAGGTCCGAATGCACCACCACGTTGGCCACGTTGCGGTGCACAAACACCTCACCTGGCGCCAGACCCATGATCTCGTTGGCAGGGACACGGCTGTCGGAGCAGCCTATCCACATGTACTTGGGCTTTTGCTGGAGCGTGAGCTCGGTGAAAAAGCCGGGGCGCTGGCGCTCCATCTCAGCGGCCCAGGCACGGTTGTTGGCAAAAATATCGTGTGTGGATTGGGTCATAAAGGTATTTTGCCGCCTCGGGGACGGGCCAGATTGTCAGAATTAAGCATCAAATTGGCAACCTGCGCTTATCGAATAAGCACGAGTAGCTATAAAAAATATAGCCAATCAACCGGGTTACCAAACGCCTTTAATCTTCCTCTGCGCGGTTGACGTTGACGTTAACGTCAAGTATATCCAGGCTTCCCCTATTTGGGGGATGCCCTGCCCCCAAGCCCCCTGCCTGAGGCGGAGAATCACGCGGCGGCATGCGGTCCGCAGCCCTACAGGAGACAACCATGAAGCCACTTCAAAATTTTCGCAAACTACGTCCCTATGCCCTGCTGCTCGTCGGGTTGGTATCCGTCGGCACCCTGCTGGCGCAAAACCCGGGCCTGCAGCGCACGGTGGTAGGCCGGGCCGATGTGTCGGTACCGGGGCGCGAAGCAGTGGTGGCGCGGGTCGAGGTGGCACCCGGTGCCAAGGCCGGGCGGCACACCCACCCCGGCGATGAAATCAGCTACGTGCTGGAAGGCGAGGCCACGCTGCTGGTAGACGGCCAGCCACCCCGAGTCATCAAGGCAGGCGAATCGTTCGTGGTGCCCGCCGGGGTGGTGCACGATGCCCACAACGACGGGGCCGTGCCCACCCGGCTGGTGGGCGTGTACGTGGTGGAAAAAGGCCAGCCGCTGGCCTCACCTGCGCCTTGAAACGCCCCAACCTCAAACCGACTTGGCCTGTTTGAGGCTCCTGGAGAGCTGCGCCCGCCCCTCTTTCTCCTGGGCTTTGACCTCGTCGATATTGGCTTGCAGCTCGGCCATTTGTTCTTCCAGTTGCTGGCGGTGCGCGGCCAGCACGGCCAGAAACTTGCCCAGTTGGGCCGTGGTGTCGCGCGGGCTGTCGTACATGTCGATGACTTCCCTGGCCTGCGTCAGGCTCAGGCCCAGGCGTTTGGCACGCAGGGTCAGCTTGAGGCGGGTGCGGTCGCGCTGGCTGTAGACCCGGGTGCGGCCACCGGGGCCGCTGCGCGTGGGTTGCAGCAGGCCCATGTCTTCATAAAAGCGGATGGCCCGCGTGGTCAGGTCGAACTCAAGGGCCAGGTCGCTGATGCTGTACGTGCTTATCGCCATGGTGTCAGAGGGTTGCAAGGAGCGGGCCTAGAATGACTTTTACGTAAACGTCAACATAAAAGCCGACTATAGCGCCATGAATCTACTCGAACAACAACTGCACTACCCCCTGGGCGACGCCCTGCCCGCACAGGGCGAGACCCTGGCCGTGGCACCCGGCGTGCGCTGGATTCGCATGGCGCTGCCCTTCGCGCTGAACCACATCAACCTGTGGCTGCTGGAAGACGAGATCGATGGCCAGCGCGGTTGGAGCGTGGTGGACTGCTGCATCAGCGCCGACGCATCGCGCGCCCAGTGGGAGGCGATTTTTGCCACCCAGCTTGGCGGCCTGCCCATCCTGCGCGTCATCGTGACCCACATGCACCCCGACCACATCGGCCTGGCATCCTGGCTGTGCGCGCGGTGGAACGCTCCCCTGTGGATCAGTGCCACCGACTACTTTGTGGCCGAGCACAACATCGCCCACTCCAGCGGCAACGGTGGGCCGGGCGCTGCCGAGTTCTTCCAGAAACACGGTCTGAGTGACCCGGCAGCGGTGGAAAAAATCCGCGCCCGCACCGGCTATTTTTCAGCCATGGTGCCTTCGCTGCCGCCCAGCTTTGTGCGCATGCAAGACGGCCAGACGCTGCGCATTGGCGGCCGGAATTGGCGCTGCATCAGCGGCTACGGGCACGCGCCGGAGCACATTGCGTTGTACTGCGCCGAGACCCAGGTGCTTATTGGCGGCGACATGATGCTGCCGCGCATTTCCACCAATGTGAGCGTGTTCGATGTGGAGCCCGAAAGCAACCCGCTGCAGCAGTTTCTGGACTCGATCGACAAGTTTGCGCCACTGCACCCTGACACCCTCACCCTGCCCGCCCACGGCAAGCCCTTCCAGGGCCTGCACACCCGCATCCAGCAACTGCACGACCACCACCGCGACCACCTGGCCCGCGTGATGGCCTTTGCCCGGCAGCAGCCCTGCAGCGCAGCCGACATCCTGCCCGTGCTGTTTACCCGCGTGCTCGACTTGCACCAGACCACCTTCGCCATGGGAGAGGCGGTGGCGCATCTGCACAAGCTGTGGGTGGATGGGTATCTGCGGCGGTCCCTTGGCGCGGATGGGGTGTACCGGTTCGGGGTGACGACATTGCCCTACCCCGATACCGCGCCGCTGGAATCCAGCGAGGCGATTCCCGTCAGCGCCTAGGCTTCATCCCACTTCGGCACCACCACAGCGCGCAGCTCCGCCCGCAGCGGCGCGTAGCCCGGCAGGATGGAGGCCACCGTAGCCCAGAACTGGACGCTGTGGTCCATGTAGCGCAGGTGGCTCAGCTCGTGCACCACCACGTAGTCGATGACGGCCATGCGGTGGTGCAACAGCCGCCAGTTCAGCCGGATCGAGCCCAGGGTGCTGGCGCTGCCCCAGCGCGTGGTGGCGTTGGACAGGGCCAGTCGCTTCCACTGCACGCCCAGCAGCGGCGCAAAGTAGCCCAGGCGCTCCAAAAACAAGGTCCGCGCCTGCAGCAGCAGCCACTTGTGCACGGCAGCGCGGATCTGCGCAGACGCGGCATCCAGCGGCAGGCCCAGGCGCAAAGTGTTGTCCACCACCAGCGCACCCTTGTGGGCCCGGTGCAGCGCGGGCTCCAGCACCAGGGTCAGCGGCTGGCCCAGGTAGGGAAACGTCGCCCCGTTCTGCCAGACCACACGCGTGGCCTGCTGCTGTGCCTGGCGCTCCAGGGACTGGCCGAGCTTTTGCACGATCCAGCCACCCTTGCTGCGCACGGCGGCATCGACCTCGGCCAGCGGTACCCATTTAGGGGCACTGACCACCAGGCCTTGCGCACCCACCACAAAGCCGATGCTGCGGCGCTTGCTGCGCTTGAACGCAAAGCCCACCAGCGCACCAGGTAGCTGCAGGGTGCGGTTGGCGGCGGGGTGGCGGTATTCGACGCTATTTGCTACCAAATCAGGAGCTACTACCGCCGATGGAATGGGCGCAAAAGGCTGTTTTGGCGTTAATTTATCCACCACAGGTGCGAACAAATCCAACGTGGTTTGCAGCAGGCCCCGGCGCATCGCAGTGCCTTACCGGTAGGCCTCGGGGTCGAGGCGGCGCATCTCGGCCTCGATCCAGGCCTGCACCTCGGCCATCAGCTCGTCCGGGCGGCGGCCCACGCTGGGGATGGGCTTGCCGATGGAGATGTCCACAATCCCCGGGGTCTTGATGAAGGCCTTGCGCGGCCAGCATTTGGCGGAGGTGACGGCGATCGGGATCACCGGCACACCGCACTGGATGGCCAGCCGCGTACCGCCGGTTTTGTACTCACCCACCTGGCCGCGGTCGATGCGCGTGCCCTCGGGGAACATGATGACCCAGGTGCCCTGCGCCGTCAGCCGCTTGCCCGAAGCCACCAGCTTCTTGAACGCCTGCGTGCCCTGGCTGCGGTCGATATGGATCATGTCCATACATGCCATGGCCCAGCCGAAAAACGGCACATACAGCAGCTCTTTCTTGAACACATAGGCCAGTGGGCGCGGCATGATGGCGGGCATCAGCAGCGCCTCCCAGGTGGACTGGTGCTTGACCAGCAGCACCGCCGAATCCAGCGCGCCGGTGGGCAGGTTTTCCATGCCGGTGATGCGGTTCTGGATGCCCAGAATCACCGTGCCGCTGTCCACCGCCAACTTCAGCCAGCGCGCGCAGGCCCAGTACACCGCGGTAGGCCCGGCAAACAGCCGGATCACAAACACGGCCGAAGCCCAGGGAATGACGGTGACCGCCAAAAACAGCATGTGCAGAACAGAGCGAATGAAAGGCATTTTTTAGTCTTTTTGGCCACTAGCGCTTATTCCGTAAGCACGAGTAGCTATAAATTTAGGAGTTTCAGGCTGCAGGCGTTTTGGCGGCCAGTTCGCGTTGGATCAGAAATGTGGCAAACGCCAGCAGATCCTGGTGGATCCAGGTGCCCACCGGAAACTCGGGCGGCAGCACGCCCAGCCCGCGAAACCGCGCGGCCTTGCCGGTCAGCACCACGTGCGGCTCGCAGCCCACCGCCACCCCGGCCTGCAGGTCGCGCAGGCTGTCGCCCACCGTGGGCACGCCGTGCAGGTCGATGCCAAAGCGCTCGCCGATCTGCTCGAACAGACCCGGCGCGGGCTTGCGGCAATGGCAGCCGTCGTCGGGCGAATGCGGGCAAAAGAACACCGCGTCCACCTTGCCCCCGGCGGCGGCCAGCAGCTTGAACATCTTGGCATGCATGGCGTTCAGCGCCGCCACATCAAACAGCCCTCGCCCCAGCCCCGACTGGTTGGTCGCCACCACCACATGCCAGCCTGCGTGGTTGAGCTTGGCAATCGCCTCCAGTGCACCGGGCAGCGGCAGCCATTCGTCGGGCGATTTGACGAACTCGTCACTGTCCACATTGATGGTGCCGTCGCGGTCGAGGATGGCGAGTTTCATGGGGTGTTTCCTATGAAGCCAGTTTGGAGAGATCCGCCACGCGGTTCATCGCGTTGTGCAGGCTTTGCAGCAGGCCCAGGCGGTTCAGGCGCACGTCGATGGCTTCGGCGTTGACCATCACGCCGTCAAAAAACGCATCCACCGGCGCGCGCAGGGCGGCCAGGGATTGCAGGCTGGCGGTGTAGTCGCCTGCCTCGAACTGGGCCTGGGCCGCGGGGGCGGCCTGCTGCATGGCGGCATGCAAGGCGATTTCGGCGGGCTCTTGCAGCAGCACCGTGCTGACATGGGGATCTACCGTATCGGCTTTCTTCAGGATGTTGCCGATACGCTTGTTGGCGGCGGCCAGGGCGGCGGCTTCGGGCAAGGCGGCGAACGCGCGCACGGCGGCCAGGCGCTTGGGGACTTCGGCCAGGCGCTGCGGGCGCAGGGCGAGGACGGCATCGACCTCTTGGGCGCTGTAGCCCTCTTCGCGCAGGCTGCCACCCAGGCGGTCAAACATGAAGGTCAGCAGGGACTGCACCGAGGCATCCAACGGGGCCGTGCATTTGTCGCCCAGCACCTTGAACGCAGACTCCACCAACACGCTCACGTCCAGCGGCAGGTTTTGCTCAATCAGCATGCGGATCACGCCCAGCGCATGGCGGCGTAGCGCAAACGGATCTTTATCGCCCGTGGGCAGGTTGCCGATGCCGAACATACCAACCAGGGTTTCCAGCTTGTCGGCCAAGGCCACCGCAGTCCCTACGGGGTTACGCGGCAGGCTGTCACCTGCGAAGCGGGGTTTGTAGTGGTCTTCGATGGCATCGGCCACGTCGGCACCCAGGCCGTCGTTCAGTGCGTAGTAGCGGCCCATGGTGCCTTGCAGCTCGGGGAATTCGCCGACCATGTCGGTGACCAGATCGGTCTTGGCGAGCTGGGCGGCCTGATCGGCCTGTTGGGCCAACGCTTCGCCGCCGAGTTGCCGGGCAATGGCTTTGGCGATGGCACGCACGCGCACCACGCGCTCGCCCTGCGAGCCGAGTTGGTTGTGGTAGACCACCTTGTCCAGCCCCGCCACGCGCGACTCCAGCGTCTTCTTGCGGTCCTGGTCGAAGAAAAACTTGGCATCGGCCAGGCGTGGGCGCACCACGCGCTCGTTGCCGCCGATGACCTGGCTGGCATCGGCCGGGCGGATGTTGCTGACGATCAGGAACTGGTGGGTCAGCTTGCCAGCCGCGTCCAGCAGCGGGAAGTACTTCTGGTTGGCCTTCATGGTCAGGATCAGGCATTCCTGCGGCACGCCCAGGAATTCTTCTTCGAAGCTGCACACCAGCACATTGGGGCGCTCGACCAGGGCGGTCACTTCGTCCAGCAATGCTTCATCTTCGATAGCACGTACCCCGCCACCAATCTGCGCTGCAGCCGCATTCAGCTGGCGCACGATGTCGGCGCGGCGGTCGGTGAAGCTGGCGATCACCGCACCGTCACGGGCCAGGGTGTCGGCATAGCTGTCAGCATCTTTCAACACCACGGGATCGACGGCGGCTTCAAAGCGGTGGCCGTGGGTGGTGTTGCCGGACTGCAGGCCCAAGGCTTCCACCGGCACGATGTCGCTGCCATGCAGCGCCACCAGGCCATGCGCGGGGCGCACGAAGCTGACGCTGGTCCAGCCGGGCTGGGCGCAGCCGCTGGCGAGTTGGTAGGTCATGACCTTGGGGATGGGTAGCTTGGCGATGGCCTCCAGCAGGGCTTTTTGCAGGCCTTCCTGCAGGCGGGCACCGGCCACGGTACGCTCGAAAAACAGGGCTTCGGCCTTGCCGTCCAGGGCGCGTTTCAACCCGGCCACGGCGGATGCGTCAGCACCCAGGGCTTGCAGCTTCTTCAGCAACGCGGGCGTGGGTGCACCGTCGGCAGTCAGGCCCACGGCTACGGGCATCAGCTTGGCGGACACGGCCTTGTCGGCGGCAAAGGGTGCCACGGCGGTGATGTGGGCAGCCAGGCGGCGGGGCGAGGCGAAGGCGGTGAGTTGCGATTCAGCCGAAGCCAAACCTTGCGACTTGAGCTGCTCCAGCAGCACGGCGGCAAACGCGTTGCCCAGTTTGTTCAGGGCCTTGGGTGGCAGCTCTTCTACAAACAGCTCTACCAGTAAATTCTTAACGCTCATATCAGGCGGCTTTCTTTTCAATCTGGGCCAGAACTTCGGCGGCCCAGTCTTTGGGGGCCATCGGAAAGCCCAGGCGGGCGCGGCTGTCGAGGTAGCTTTGCGCCACGCCACGGGCCAGGTTGCGGATGCGGCCCAGGTAGGCGGCGCGCTCGGTCACGCTGATGGCTCCGCGTGCATCCAGCAGGTTGAAGCTGTGCGCGGCTTTGAGCACCTGCTCGTAGGCGGGCAGCGCCAGGCTCTCGGCCACCAGGTGCTTGGCCTGCTTTTCGTGGGCGGTGAAGGCGGTAAACAAAAAGTCAGTGTCGCTGTGCTCGAAGTTGTAGGTAGATTGCTCTACCTCGTTTTGCTTGTACACATCGCCATAGCTGAGCCCATCGGTCCAGACCAGGTTGTAGACGTTGTCCACGCCCTGCAGGTACATGGCCAGGCGCTCCAGGCCGTAGGTGATTTCGCCGGTGGCGGGCTTGCAGTCGAGGCCGCCGACCTGCTGGAAGTAGGTGAACTGCGTGACTTCCATGCCGTTGAGCCAGACTTCCCAGCCCAGGCCCCAGGCCCCCAGGCTAGGGTTTTCCCAGTCGTCTTCGACGAAGCGGATGTCGTTCTTTTTGAGGTCAAAGCCCAGGGCTTCGAGCGAGCCCAGGTACAGCTCCAGGATATTGGCCGGGGCGGGCTTCAAGACCACCTGGTACTGGTAGTAGTGTTGCAGGCGGTTGGGGTTCTCGCCGTAGCGGCCATCCTTGGGGCGGCGGCTGGGCTGCACGTAGGCGGCTTTCCAGGGCTCGGGGCCAATAGCGCGCAAAAACGTAGCGGTATGCGACGTACCCGCGCCCACTTCCATATCATAGGGCTGCAAAAGCGCACAGCCTTGCTCAGCCCAGTAGGACTGCAGGGTCAAGATAATTTGCTGGAATGTCTTCATGGAGGTCTGCAAAAGGAGATCGCCGGGGACGGCGATTTAACCTTTGATTTTACGGGGCTGTGGAATATGTCACGAAATGCGCATAGGCACGCACTTTGCGTAGAACAGGTTGTTACATTCGTACATACGACGCACAGGAAAACCGATGGAAATTGACCAAGCAGGCAGCAACTTCAGCTGGTTTATGACATACCTGATCGCCAGCATCCTGCTGATTGCAAGCGTGGCCGCGGGGATCATGGTGTGGCAGCACCGCAAACACAAGCGTGAGCGGCGAACCACCGCGCGCAAGGCACGTGCCCGCGTGCGGGCTTGGCGCGACGGCAAACCCACACCCTCCCAGCAGGCCGAACTTGAGCACAAAAAAGGCCTCTAGAGCTTATTCCACATACGCTTATTACTATAACTTTTATAGCAAATAACTTAAAAATCAACACTTCTATTGGCGGGCCTGGGGCGCGGCACCAGCGCCCCCTCCACGCGCAACGCCCCTTCCGGGCAGGCCCGCACCGCGCGCTGGGCTAGCGCCTCCAGGCCCGGGGGTACCTCGAAGCTGGTGGTGGCGATATAGCCGTTGTCGTCCAGGGTGAACAGCTCCGGGGCCACATGCTGGCAGCGGGCATGGCCCACACAGGCGCTGGTATTGATAACGACTTTCATGCCGCCGCCCATGCCAGGTGCAGATCGTCCACCCCAAACACGCCCGCAGCCCGCACACGCACCGGCGTATCAGTCACCAGATGGAACGGCGGCAGGTTCGCCAGCCACAGCTCGATGGCGATACGCAACTCGCGCCGCGCCAGGTGCGAACCCAGGCAGCGGTGTACGCCGTAGGCAAACGCCATGTGCGGCACGTGGGCATCGGCACGGTTGAAATCGACCTTTTCGGGGTTGACGTACTTCTCGGGGTCCAGGTTGCCCAGTTCGGTGCTGATCAGCACGTAGTCGCCACGGCGCATGGTGGCTTCGCCGATGGTCACGTCTTTGGTCACGGTGCGGCGCATGTTGACGATGGAATACGCACGCAGCATCTCTTCCACCGCCTGCGGGATGCGATCGGGGTGCTCGCGCAGCTCGGTCTGCTGCTCCGGATGCCGCGCCAGGTGCAGAAACATGAAGCCCAGGCTGGAGGTCACGGTGTCCAGCCCGGCCAGAAACACCAGAAAGCAGATGCCAAACACCTCGTCGTCGGTCAAGGGCTTGCCGTCGATCTGGCTGGCGATCAGCGAGCTGGTGAAGTCGTCGGTGGGCTGGGCGCGCCGCTCGGCAATCCGCTCGCGCAGGTAGTCGCGGATCTGCATGACCGCACCCACCACCACCTGCATGTCCTGGCTTTTCACCAGGGCCTGGGTCCAGGCCACAAAGCGCCCTACTTCGGCGGTGTCCCAGCCCATCACGCGCAGAAAGATCAGCGTGGGGAACTGCTCGGCAAACTCGGTGTTGAAGTCACAGGTTCCACGCACGGCAAACGGGGCCATCAGCGCGCTGGCCTGGGCGCGGATGTCGGCCTCCAGCGCATCGACGCGCTTGGGCGCAAACAGCGGGTTGAGCAGCATGCGGTACTTGGCGTGGTTCGGCGGGTCGATCTCCAGCGGAATCAGGCTCCAGGTTTCGCCCAGCATCTGCGGGAACGGCGTGGCAGCGGTGCTGGTGAAGGTGTCGGTGTCTTGCAATATCTGCCGCAGATCGTCCGACCGGCGCGGCACCCAGCAGCCAGGCAGGTAGCCGAGCCGGGGCACGTAAAAAATCGGCGGTGTGCTGAAGTGCAGGCTGGCGGCATGCGCGTGGGCATCCTGGCCTTTGGCGGAAATTTCTTGCCACAGATCCCAGTCGCGCACCAGGTGGGGCGGTACGTGGGATGGAATGGACGTGGGTGGGGATGCAATGGTCATTTTTGTCTCTCGTGGTTGGCGTTTTTGGCGGTGCTACACCGCTTGCACGGTTGCCGACTCAGCGGTCGTCGGGCTGCGTGGTGTCGGCCACCGGCGCGGTGGCCAGGGTGCGGGCGCTGTGCGAGGCAGTCACCCGGCCACCGAGCCACCCCGCATGAGGCGGCGGGGCTCGGCAGGCTCGGCTGGCATGGGCGGTGCGGCCCCGCTTACAGGCCGATGGGGAAGACGATGGACTTCTCGTGGGTGTACTCGTGCTGCCAGCCCGCGCCGTATTCGCGGCCCAGGCCCGAGCGCTTGTAGCCGCCAAAAGGGGCATCGTTCTGGCGGTACAGGCCGCCGTTGATGACCACGCCGCCAGTGCGCATCTGCAAAGCCATCTCGTAGGCCTTGGCCGGGTCGCGTGAGTGGATGCCGCCGTACAGGCCGTAGCGGCTGTCGTTGGCGATCTGCACGGCTTCTTCGTCGGTGTCAAAGCCGATGACGCTGGCCACCGGGCCAAACACCTCGTCCTGGGCGATGCGCATGCTGTTGTGCACGTCGTCGAACACGGTGACGTTGTAGAAGAAGCCCTTGCCCAGGTGGGAAGGTTTGGAGCCGCCCAGCACCAGCTTGGCACCTTCGTCGCGGCCCATCTGCACCATGCGCTCCACCCGGTCGCGGGCGGCACCCCGGATCAGCGGGCCCAGCTGGGTGGCAGGGTCGGCCGGATCGCCCACCACGATGTGCCCGGCAATAGCTTTCATCATCTCCACGTAGGCGGGACGGATGCTGTTGTGCACCAGGTGCCGGGTGGCCAGCGCGCAGCCCTGCCCGCAGTGGGTGGCCACCTGGAACACGCCTTCCATGGCGGCTTTTTGCACATCGGCATCGGCGCGCACGATCAGGGCCGACTTGCCGCCCAGCTCCAGCAGTACCTTCTTGATGGTGGGCGCGGCCTGGCCCAGAATCGCCACGCCTACGGCTTCGGAGCCGGTGAAGGTGACCATGTCCACGCGTGCGTCGCTGGTCAGCGCCTGGGCCACTTCCGGGCCGCCGGTCACGATGTTCAGCACGCCGGGCGGCAGGCCGATCTCGCTGGCGATTTCGCCGAACAGCAGGGCCGAGAATGGGGTGTACGGCGAGGGCTTGAGCACCATGGTGTTGCCCGCCAGCAGGGCCGGCACGATCTTCGACAGGTTGATCAAGAACGGCGCGTTGTAGGCGGTGATGGCCGTGACCACGCCCACCGGCTCGCGCACCACTACGCCGGAGCCGATCAACGCCGGGCCCGCCGGGTTGAACGGGTTCATGGCCGTGCCTACCGGCAGGGTTTGCGTAGACGGCAGCAGCGAGCGCTCCAGCGCCAGCGCAAATAACTCCATGGGCCGGGCGTAGTTCATCATGTGGGCCAGGGCCAGCGTGAAGCCGCCCTCGGCCACCATCAGCGTCTTCATGCGGTCGGCACGCTCCACCAGGGCGCTGTGCATGCGGCGCATGAACGCCGTGCGCTCGGCCTGCGGCAGGCGCGGCCAGGGGCCGCTGTCGAAGGCCTGGCGGGCGGCAGCCATGGCGGCATCGGCCTCGATCAATCCGCCCACCGGGGCCAGCCCGATGACCGCCTCGGTGGCGGGGTTGAGCACTTCTTCTTGTGCACCGCTGGCGGGCGGCACCCACTGGCCATGGATGAACAGGCCGTTGAAACGGGTGAAGGGAATCGTCATAAAAATACCTTTCAAACTGCGGTCTGGGGGCCGCGGATGAGCTCCGCCGCGCGCATGGCCATGGCCATGGCGGGCCCGTTGGTGTTGCCGGAAATCAACGTGGGCATGACCGAGGTGTCGATGACCCGCAGACCCTGCACGCCGCGCACGCGCAGCTGCGGATCGACCACCGAAGCCGCGTCGCTGCCCATGCGGCAGGTGCCCGCCACGTGGTAGGCGGTGTTGCCAAATTTCAGGTAGGCCTCGACCAGCTCGGCATCGCTCTGGTAGGCCGGGCCGGGGGCCACCTCTTCCACCACATAGGGCTTCAGGGCGGGCTGTGACAGCATGCGGCGCATGGTGCGGATCAGGTCGGCGGCATGGCGCTGGTCGTGGGCGGTGTGCAGGTAGTTCACGTCGATGTCCAGCGCCGCCTGCGGGTCGCGCGAGGTGATCTGCACCGAGCCTTCGCTGTCGGGTTGGGTCACATAACCCACCCAGGTCATGCCGGGTGCGGAGTCGATCACCACCTTGTCGTTTTTCACCGCCACCGAGTACAGGCCAATGCCCAGCTCGGCATCCGGGCGGGCCAGCTCGGGCCGGGTTTTGACCAAGCCGCAGAGCTCGTGCGCGGCAAAGGTCATGGGGCCGGAATGCGCGCCAAAGTAACGCAACAGGTTCTTGCCCAAGCGCCAGCCCTGGTACTCCTGGTTCATGCTGCCTTCGCGGATGCGCACATGCATCAGGATGCAGCGGTGCTCCAGCAGGTGCTGGCCCACACCGGCCGAGTCGGCCACCAGCGGAATGCCCAGGCGCTGTAGCAAGGCCGCCGGGCCCACGCCCGACAGTTGCAGCAGCTTCGGCGTGTGCAGGGCCCCGGCGCACAAAACCACCTCGCGGCGGGCTTTGACCACCGAGCGCACGCCGTCTTGCAGCAGCTCCACGCCCACCGCCCGCGTGCCTTCAAACAGCACGCGCTGCGCGTCCACACCGGTGCGCACCTCCAGGTTGGGGCGGGTCCGTGCCGGGGTCAGGAAGGCCTTGGCAGCACTCCAGCGCTGCCCTGCAAAAATGGTGCGTGGCTGGTAGCCCATGCCGCCCTGGGGCGCGGCGTTGACATCTTCGACACGCGGCACACCGGCCTGTTCGCTGGCGGTCAGAATCGCCTCGTACAACGGGTTGTCGCGCGGGTGCATGGAAATTTTGAGCGGCCCACCGGTGCCGCGCCATTCGGCCTCGCCGAGTTCGTGGTCTTCCATGGCCTTGTAGCAGCGGCCAATGTCCGACCAGCCCCAGCCGGTACAGCCTGCGGCCGCCCAGTCGTCGTATTCAGACGGCAGGCCACGCATGTAGACCATGCCGTTGACCGAGCTGGAGCCGCCCAGCGCGCGGCCCTTGAGCCATTCTTCCTGGCCGCGCCCCGGCCCCATGGAAGCCTTGTAGCTCCAGACGTGGGGGTTGGCCGGGTCCAGCAGCTTGCCAATACCGCGCGGCATGTGGACCAAGGGGCTGGTGTCGGGCGGGCCGCTTTCCAGCAGCAGCACCCGGCAGGCAGGGTCGCGTGACAGCTCGCTGGCCAGCACGCAGCCGGACGAACCGGCCCCCACGATCACATAGTCAAACTCGTTCATGGTGGGCGGTCCGGTTAGCGCACGGTTTCGCGGCCCACGATGGCCTCGGCGCTCATGTCGGTCTCGGGCAGGTTCTTGGGCGAGATCTGGTAGGCCCCGTCGCCGATCAGCAGCATCATGCGTTTGCTGAAGTCGTAGGTGATGGTCTTGCCGCTGTACGGGGTGGTGTGGTCGTACAGCTGGATGGTGGTCTGGAACATGCCGCGGTAGAGCTCGCCGTTCTTGTCAAACGCATCGAACATGCCCGCACCGGTGCCGTCCTCGTCGATGTAGTAGGTACGCTTGGCATAGGCATGGCGCTGGCCCGCCTTCAGGGTGGACTCGACCACCCAGACGCGGTGCAGCTCCCAGCGCTCGCAGGCCGGGTTCAGGTGGGTGCCCACAAAATGCTCCGCCCCCTTGCACTCGCCGTAGAACTTGTAGCTGTTGTACGGGATCAGCATCTCCTTGCGGCCCACCAGCTTGAAGTCAAAGCGGTCCATCTTGCCGGAGAACAGGAACAGCTCGTCGAACAAGGTCACCCCGCCCAGCTGCGACACCGGGGTGTCGTAGGCAAACTCGGGGGCCAGCTTCACGCGGCGCTGGCCGGGCGAATAGTTGAAGGCGCGGCGCGGCTTGGCATCCATGTCCAGGTAGTCGGTCAGCATGGTCATCTGGCCGGAGATGCGCGACGGGGCCTTGGCCACCGAATAGGTGCGCAGAATCATGTTCGCGTCGCGGTCTTTCTGGTCCATCTGGAAGTACGGACGCTCAGTGCGCGTGAACTGGTCGGACACCACCGTGGGCGAGCCGTTGGAATCGACCAGCCAGCTCAGGCCGTGCTCGGTGGTCACGTCGGTGGCCACGCTGTAGCGCAGCGTGAGGTTCCACATCACCTCGTAGCCATTTTTAGGAATGGGGAACGGGATGCCGCCACGGCAGGCTGCATCGACCGAGAAGTAGTCCTTGCTGCCCGCGCAGGTGGTGGCGTTGCGCACCGTGGCCTTAAGCACCGCATCGGGATAGGCCGCCGAGCGGTGGGTGGGGAACACGTCGATGTAGTAATCGGCGTAGGTCTTGAGCAGGTATTTTTGCGATTCGCTGAGCTTCTCGGCGTGCTGCGCCATGTTCTTGCCGTCGATGCGGTACAGCGGCTTTTCACCCGCAAACGGGTCGGCCCAGTAGCCGCTGGCGGGCTTGAAGCTGGCCGGGGCCTTGGTCTGCCCGCCGGTGTATTCAGGGATGCTGCCGTCTTTGTTGCCAGCCTTGATGGCACCAAAATCGGTGAGTGTGGTGCCCAGGGCCTTGGCCTCTTCGGCCGATACGGATGCGTGGCCGGGGCTGGCCAGGGCGACCAGACTGGCCGCCATCAACAGTGCGATTGGGGTTTTCATGTCTCTGTGTCTTTCTGTGTTGTCTTTGGAGTGGCGTTGGATCAGAAGCTGGTCTTGTAGGTAAACACCAGCCAGCTGCGGTCGTTGGTGGCCGGGCCACCGCTGCCGCCCACCAGCGTGCTGCCCGAGGGGTCGTACTTGGCACGGGCACGCGAGTCGGAATACAGCAGCTGGAACTCATGCTTTTGCGCATAGGTGGCCTTGGCACCGATAGACCAGGTCAGCGCACCTTCGTTGCCGCCACCGGACGATGCCGCATTACCGTGCAGGCCGTAGTTCAGCGACATCGGAAACTCCAGGTCCACCGACGGTGCCACCTGCAGGTACTGCGGCGTGAACACCATGCCCATGCCCAGGTAGTCCTTGGTCGAGCAACCGTCGCTCTTGTCACCCTGGCCACCGGTGGGGTTCAGGCAGGCAGCACTGCCTGAGCGTTGGAAATACGACTCGTTGGACGTGACCTTTTGCAGGCGGCTGTAGGCCACCTCGGCCAGCAGCGAGCCGGTGTCGAACAGCGGCGTTTTGGGCAGCAGGTACACGCCGTTCACCAGCGCATGCCAGGTGTCGCCACGCGGGCCTTCGTTGGTCACCGGGTTGAAGCCTGCGGCATTCAGGGCACCGTTCTTGCGGTACGACACTTCGGCCCCCACGCTGACCGGGCCGACCACCCGCGCAAAGCTGGTGCCCAGCATCTGCACTTTCTTGGGATACACCAGTTGGTAACCGGTGGGCACCGTGCCGACACCGGGGATGGTGACAAAGTTGTTGACGTTGGGCGAGAACCAGGGGTTGTAGTCGTCAAACTGGCGGTAGTACAGGCCGAGTGTGGATTCGATGGATTCGGCGTTCAGTTTGGCGCTCAGGCCGAAGTTGCCGGTGTTCTTGGGCTTGATCGACTCGGTGCGGTTGAGGGAGAAGCCTGGCGCCAGCGGCAGGCGGTCCGGGCCTTCAAAGAAGAAGTCGGCCGGGCCAAAGTAGGTGCCACCGTAGGGCAGGCGCGACGGCTTCCACTCCAGAAAATACTGCGCCGCCAGCGACAGATTGGGCGTGGGCTGGAACTTCATGTACACCTGGCCCAGCGGCAAAAACACTTCTTTCAGCTCGATGCCGGGGCTGGTCACGGCCTTCACGCCGTCCACCGGCGACTGCGAGTACGAAATCGCGTGCGCGCCCAGCAAATAGGCTTCGCCCCAGTAGTTGGTCAGGCGGCCGACCTTCAGATTGGCGGGTTTGTCGCCGATGCGGAAGTTGCTCCACACAAAGGCATCCAGAAACTCGGCCGATGGGCCGCGGGTGTAGCGCTTGACGGTGTTGTTGTACTGGTCGTTGTTGTAGCTGCTGGTGTAGCCGGGCACGGTGGTACGCACCGAGGTGTCGTTGTAAGACGCGTCATACCAGCCTGCAGCGCTGACCCGGGCGCCAAAGTCGTTTTTGTAGCTGACATCCAGCTCGCTCAGGATGTCCAGGCGCTTGGTGACGAAATCGCCCCGGTCGAACTTGCCGTCAGACTCGTCGTAGTTAGGGTTGTTCAAAATCCGGCTGTCGGGCTTGCCGGTACGCACCCCGGCGTTGAGGCGGATGGTGTTGTCCCAGCGGATGGTCACGTCGGGCGAGCCCGTGTCGATCTGGATAGCGAGCGCAGGAAAGGTGCAGCCCGCAGCACAGCTGAGCAGGCCCGCACGCAGCATGCGCTGCCGTGGGGAGTGGGGTTTTTTAGGCATGGTCGTGTCTCTTTTTTCTAGGGGTGGGTCAAAAAATGGCCAAGCTGCGCCTAGCCCACCGTGCAAGGTGGGTCGGCAAAGATCGGCCAGAACGGGGAGAAGGACGGCGCTAGCGCGGCATGGCGACCACCTCCTGCGCAGCGGCGGTCAGGGGCAGACCGGTTGCCAGGAAGCCGCGCAGCACCACCAGCAGCATTTCTGCGGTGTGGGGGCGGGGGCGGCGGTCGGGGGTCATGGGGCTGGGCAGGCTGAGCGACATGCTCATGGCCAGCAGAATTTCAGCAAGGTCTTCGAACGACGCGGTGGGGGTCTTACCCACCCGCTCGAACATGCGTGACAAAAACAGGCAGCACACCGACTTGATGCCTTCGTGGTAGCTGCGGTACTCCTCTGCCAGCACCGGGTCGCGCAGGGCGCAGAGGTAGATCTCGATGCTGATCAGCGCCCACAGGCCATCGGGGTCGAACTGGGCGGCGCGCAAGTCCATGGCACGCAGAGCGTCCTCCATGTCGGTGGACTCGTCGGCCAGACGCACCCAATGGGGCGACTCGTTCACCATCTTGCTGCGCATCAGGTCCAGCAGCAGCGATTCCTTGTTGGTGAAGTTGGCGTAGAACGCGCCCCGGGTAAAGCCCGCGGCTTCGGCAATGCGTTCGGCCGAGGTGCCCGCTACACCACGCAGCGCGAATTCGTTCAAGGCTGCGGCCCGCAGCAGCTCTTTGGTTTGTTCGCGGCTTTCCTCGCGGCTCATTCGCTGGCGAGGTTTGGGTTGGGGGGCGGAGGGGTTGGTCGATTTCAGATGCATGTATGAATCTTAGTTCTTACATGCATCCAAATAACGGGTACTTACCCGGAGCTGGACAAATTTCTGGTATGTGTTCTATTTTAGGCGGTATTTTTAAACAAAAAGAGCCGCAAGCGCTTATCTAATAAGCACGAGCAGCTCTTATTTATATAGCAAACGGCTTACCAGCTAGAACGCACCCCCGCCAGAAACACCGCAGAGCTGGCTTCACCAGGCTGCTGGTGTTGCCCCCTGCAAGGGGGTTGGAGGAAGATGCGCAGCACTGGAGCCTGGGGGTGTTCAATACTCCCAGAAGATGCGTTGCAGTTCTTTGGTGTCGCTGGTCTTGGTCAAGGCCACCATGGCCAGGATGCGGGCCTTTTGAGGGCGCAGATCGTGGGCTACGACCCAGTCGTACTTGTCATCAGGCTGCTCGGCGTTGCGCAGCACAAAGCCATCAGGCACGCGGGCGCTGCGGATCACGATGGCACCGTCGGTGCGGACTTTTTGCAGGAAGGGGACGATGCGGTTGGCCACCGAGCCGTTGCCCGTGCCAGCGTGCACCAGGGCCTTCACGCCGCTCTTGCCCAGCGCCTCGATGGCGGTGGGTTCCACGCCTTCATAGCCCATGGCGATGCCGACGTTGGGCAGCGCGGTGATGCTGTCGATGTCGAACTCGGAGTTCATGGTGTGGCGCTTGACCGGGGCGCGGAACCAGTAGTTCTTGCCTTCCACGATCATGCCCAGCGCGCCCCATTGGCTGGAGAAGGCGCTGGTCTTGATGTTGACGTTCTTGCTGACGTCGCGGCCACTGTCGATGTTGTCGTTCATGGTGACCAGCACGCCCTTGCCCATGGCGTCTTTGCTGCCAGCCACGTTGACAGCGCTATACAGGTTCAGTGCGCCGTCCGCCGACAAGGCGGTGCCGGGGCGCATCGAGCCCACCACCACGATGGGCTTGTTGGTGTGCACGGTCAGGGTCAGGAAATAAGCGGTTTCTTCCAGCGTGTCGGTGCCGTGGGTGATGACGATGCCATCCACATCGGCCTGTTTGCTCAGGGCCGAGACGCGCTTGGCCAGAGTCATCAGGTTGTCGTTGGTCAGGCTTTCGGAAGCCACCTGGAACACCTGTTCGCCCTTGACGTTGGCCACATTGGCCAGCTCGGGCAAGCCGGCAATCAGCTTGTCCACACCGACCTTGGCGGCGGCATAGGTGGCGCTGTTGATGGCCGAAGCACCGGCTCCGGCGATGGTGCCGCCGGTGGCCAGAATCACCACATTGGGTTTGGCCGCCTGGGCCTGGGCCAAAGATACCAACGCAGACATGGCCGCAATGGCGGCACCGGCAATGAATTTTTCGATCCGGAAAGGGGTTCGCATAAAAAGGCTCCAGGGGGTTAAACAATGCCTCTTTTCAGAGGTGCCCGATACTATCGGTGCGCACTCTTTTTGCTAAGCAAGACCCATGCCTTCTAGGCATAACCCGCCACAGAACGGTCATACACCGGGTTTTCACCGACGGGTTCAACGACGTAGGTGCCGGCCCCCCATCCACGCCAGCGCCCAGGCCAGCAGCCCCAGTCCCCACAGCGGCCACAGCCCCATGCGGGCCACCCACCAGGCATAGGGCGTGATGCGCCAGCCGCTGGTGGCGTTCAGCCCCCGGCCCTGCACCTCGCCCACCAGCACGTCGCGCGTCAGCCGGGGCAGCGCCTGCACCACCCGGCCCTGGTGGTCGATGATGGCGGTGGCTCCGGTATTGGTGGCGCGCAGCATGGGCCGCTCGAATTCCAGCGTGCGCATGCGCGAGATGCCCAGGTGCTGGTCGATGGCCAGCGAGTCGCCAAACCAGCCGATGTTGCTGATGTTGACGAAGATGGTCGGGGCCTTTGCCGGGTCGATGAAGCGCGCACCCAGCTCTTCGCCAAACAAATCCTCGTAGCAGATGTTCGGCGCCAGGCGCTGGCCCGCCACCACCAGGGACGGCTGGCCCACCGCGCCCCGGTTGAAGTCGCCCAACGGGATGTGCATCATCTCGGTGAACCACCGGAACAGCGGCGGAATGAACTCGCCAAACGGCACCAGGTGGTGCTTGGCGTACTCGTAAGGCTGGGGGCTGCCGGGTTGCAGGCCGACCACGGCATTCAGGTAGCCCTCTTTGGCATTGCCCAGCGGCACGCCGACCAGGGCGGTTTGCCCGCCACTGGCAAAGCGCTGCAGCAAACCCGCCCAGTAGCCCACAGGCAACTGCTGAGGCAGCATGGGAATGGCGGTTTCGGGGGCCACCACCAGCGGGGTGCGGGCCTGGGCCAGCTGTTCACCGTACCAATTCAGCGCCACCGGCACACCGGCACCCAGCTCAAACTTTTCGTCCTGCGGAATATTGCCCTGCAGCAGAGTGACCGACAGGCTGGCCGCCGGGTCGTTGGGGGGCTGCACCACCGAATCGGCCGTGGCCACCAGCAGCGCCACCAACGCCAGCACCCGCCACTGGCGCAACACCACACAGGCCGCCACCAGCGAGGCCACCCAGCCCACGCCGTACACGCCCACGTAGGGCGCCAACAGCGCCAGCCCGTCGAGCTGGGCATAACCGCCCGCACCCCAGGGGAAGCCGGTCAGCCACTGGCCGCGCGCCAGCTCGGCCAGCAACCATGAAAATGCAAAAACAATAGCACGCCACGCTGGATGGATGGGCACTAGAGCCTTAAAGCATCCACATGCCAGCGCGTACACCAGGGCCAGTGCTGCCGCCAGCCCGGCCACCGCCATCACGGCCAGCGGGGCGGGCAGGCCGCCGTAGGTGTGCATGGAAATGAAAAGCCACCAGAAAGTGCCCCCCAGCCAAGCCCAGGCAAACACACCGCCCAGCAGAGCCGCGCGCCGGGGCGAAGCCGCACGCTCCAGCAACCAGTACAGGCCAGCCATGGACAGCAGTTGCAGCCACCACAGTGGCTGGCCATTCCAGGGGTTGGCAATCGACAGGGCCTGCGCGCCGCCCAACACGGCAGCCAGCAAGAAGTCTCCCAGCCCGGTGCGGCGGGGAGTGCGGAACAGGCCGCGCATCAACCGCTGGTGTCGGTATCGGACACCGGCGACACCTTGAACCAGCGCACCGCCCCGCCCTTGGCGTGCAGCACCACAAAGTTCAGCCCGGCCATGGCATGGTGCTCGCCGCGCTTGGGCACGTGGCCCATTTCGTGGGCGATCAGGCCGCCGATGGTGTCAAAGTCGTCCTCGGGGTCGGTGCTGGCCACCTTGACGCCAAAAGCTTCGTTGACCCGCTCGATGGAGGTGTCGCCGCTGACGCGGTAGGTGCGGTCGGCCAGGCCGAAGATGTCGCCCTCGTCCTCGGCGATGTCGAACTCGTCTTCGATCTCGCCGACGATCTGCTCCAGCACGTCTTCGATGGTGATCAGCCCGGCAATGCGGCCAAACTCATCGACCACGATGGCCAGGTGGTTGCGGTTGCCGCGAAATTCGCGCAGCAGGTCGTTCAGGCCCTTGGTTTCGGGCACAAACACCGCCGGGCGCAGCAGGGCGCGGATGTTGAGCTCGGGGGCCCGCTGCAGCTTGAGCAAGTCCTTGGCCATCAGGATGCCGATGATGTTTTCTTTTTCGCCCTCGTAGACCGGAAAGCGCGAGTGGGCGGTTTCGATCACGATATGCAGCAGCTCGTCGAACGGCGCGGCAATATTGAGCAGGTCCATGCGCGTGGCCGCCACCATCACCTCGCCCGCAGCCATGTCGGCCATGCGGATCACCCCCTCCAGCATGGCGCGCGACTCGGCACCAATGATGTGGTTGCCCTCGGCTTCGGACAGGGTTTCTAAAAGCTCGTCGCGCGAATCGGGTCCGGGGTGGATGAATTCGGCGAGTTTTTGCAGAAAGCCACGCTTGTCTTCCCGTTCAGGAACAGAGGAGGACGAGCGCGCGGGGTAAGGGTCTGACACAGCCTTGGATGCAGGACGTGCGGTTGTTGAGGAGGCTCAAGGATAGCTGATCCCCATGCCAGCGAACGAAAAGTCTCAGGCTGCCGACTTGTGCCGGGCATCCTTGACACCCTGGCGCACGCTCTGCAGGCCACTGAGCAGGCCCCAGAAATTTTTTGCCTGGATCTTGAACTGGTAGTCGGTCTGGGCGATTTGCTCGGCCACCATTTCGGTGACGCGGCTGTCCAGCGTGGCGAGTGGCAGGCGCAAAAACGCCTCGGCTTCGGAGCCGTCACGCTCCACCGTGGCCCCGGCTTTGCGGGCGATCTTCAGCATGGCGGTGTTTTCGCTCAGGGCGTGGACAAACAGCAGCTCTACCCCTTCGTTGCTCGCGTGCATGGTGGCCCGGTCGAACAGGCGCGCGCCATAGCCCCGGCCACGCGCCGTGGGCCGCACCGACACGCCAAACTCGGCACACGACTTGAACTGCGGATTTACCGAATACGCCAGGTGCGCCATGGCAATCAGTTCCAGCTTGCGGTTGTAGATACCAAAGATGTCGTCTTTCACAAAATCGAGGCTGTCCACATACTCCAGGATGTTGCGGTCGGCGGCGTTGTAGCCAAAGCGCAGGTAGCGGTCGCGCGGATCCAACGCCAGCAGGTGGGCGGCAATGCGCTCGCGGTGGCCTTCACCCAGGGAGCGGATGGGCACCAAAATGGGCGTAGCTGCACGGGGAACCACCAGGGCCAGGGGTGCAGGGGATGGTTTGTAGAAATCGGACATCCTTGGAATATACGGGTTTTCCCTTAAAAAAACAGCCCCTGACCCTGCCCGGTTTGTGGACTAGTGGTGCCCCCCCAGATCCTTGCCAAATAATGCCGAATCACCCGGTTGAAAAACAAAAAATTACATCGCACGCACCGCCAAGACGGCATAAACTTTGCACCCAGTTCCGCAGTAAATACCGAATTACGGCAATTTTTCACAGACAGAGGCCGCACTATGCGCATACACACCGACTATTTTTTGACCCAGATGGGCCGCCAATGGGGCTGGGTGGTGTTTCGTGGGCTGGTGGCCATCATCTTTGGCGGGCTGACCTTGCTGGTATCGAACCGCGAATTCGAAACCCTGGCCCCAATCTGGGGCGCCTACGTGGTGGCCGACGGCTTTCTGGCCCTGCTCACGGCCTACCAGATCCGCGAAAAAAACCGCCCCTGGTGGTCGCTGGCGGTGGTGGGGCTGGTGGGCATGTTGGCCGGTTGGTTCATCTTTGCCCTGCCGGGTAAAGCCATGGGCCTGCCGTCGCTGGTGGCCCTGTGGTCGCTGGCCATGGGCGCGTTCCAGATTGTGGCGGCCATGCGCATGCGCCAGTCCATCAAGGGCGAGTGGAGCCTGATTTTGTCGGGTGCGTTGGCCGTGTTGTGCGGCGTGTTGCTGCTGATCATCCCCAGCGAATACACCAAAGCCGTCGACTGGCTGATCATTGGCTTCTCCATGAGCTTTGGCCTGTTGATCGTCACCTTTGGCCTGCGCCTGCGCGCCGCGGCCTACGCGGCCTGAATATCTGCAGTCACACCGGCAAGGCGGTGGTGGCCTTCACATGGTCCAGCACGAAGCTGGTTTTGCAGTCTTCCACGCTGGGGTGCTTGAGCAGCGTGTCCATGATGAAGCGGGAGTAGGCCGCCATGTCCTGCACCACCACGCGCAGCAGGTAGTCCATCTCCCCCGTCAGCGACGCGCATTCCACCACCTCGGGCCAAGTCTGCACGCTGGCGCGGAACACGTCCATGGGGTTGCGCTTATGGGTTTCGGTGTGCTTTTCCAGCCGCACATTGAGGTAAGCCGTCAGCCCCAGGCCCACCGCTTCGGGCTTGACCAGGGCCACGTAGCGGTCGATCACCCCCGAGTCTTCCAGCCGCTTGACGCGGCGCAGCACCGCGCTGGGCGACAGGCTCACCTGCTCTGATATCTGGTCGTAGGTGGCACGTCCATCGGCTTGCAGGCTGCGCAGAATCAGGCGGTCAATCTTGTCAAGTGTTTCCATGGGCTGGATTTTGCAGCTTTCCTGCGCACAATGTCCAAACATGCAGTAAAGCTAAATCGCCAGCGGTCTACAGTGCAGGCATTGACCGAGGAGACAACATGGCTACAGACCCCGCCTTAGAACCTGCCGTATATGCCGCGACGTATGGCAGCAGCGACCGCCCGCCGCGGGGCGACTATTCCCGCGACGGTCTGGTCATGGCCGACTACACCTGCCCGCAAAACTACGCGGCCTACACGCCCCAGGACCACGACACCTACCGCCGCCTGTTCGAGCGCCAGTCGGCCCTGCTGCCGGGCCTGGCCTGCGACGAGTTCATCGCCGCCCTGCCCTCCCTGGGCGTAAAAGACCGGATCCCGCGCTTCGAAGAGATCAACGACAAGCTCTACCCCGCCACCGGCTGGGAGGTGGTGGCCGTGCCCGGGCTGATCCCCGAGGTGCCGTTTTTCACCCTGCTGGCGAACCGCAAGTTCCCGGTGACCGACTGGATCCGCACGCCCGCCGAGTACGACTACATCGTCGAGCCCGATGTGTTCCACGACCTGTTCGGCCACGTGCCGCTGCTGTTCAACCCGGTGTTTGCCGAGCACATGCAGGCCTACGGCGCGGGCGGCCTGAAAGCCCACGGCCTGGGTGCCTGCGAGCTGCTGTCGCGCCTGTACTGGTACACCATCGAGTTCGGTCTGGTGCGCCAGGCCAACGGCCTGCGGGCCTATGGCGCGGGCATTCTCAGCTCGTCGGGCGAGCTGCAGCACAGCGTGCGCAGCCCCGAGCCGCAGCGCATTGGCCTGGACGTGACCCGCTGCATGCGCACCCGCTACAAGATCGACAGCTACCAGCAAACCTACTTCGTGATCGACAGCTTCCAGCAGCTGTTCGACATGACCGCGCCCGACTTCACGCCGCTGTATGCGCAGGTGCAGACCCTGGGCGACATCGCAGCAGATGCCCGGCTGACCAACGACCGCTTGCTATGAATAAACGAGCTGCTTGTGCTGATGGAATAAGCGCCAGCGGCCTGAAAAGCTTGCAAAATAGCGGCATGCCCCACTTTGCCGCCAACCTGACCATGCTCTACAACGAGCATGATTTTTTAGACCGCTTTGCCGCTGCGGCGGCGGATGGCTTCACCGCCGTCGAAATCCTGTTCCCCTACGCCTTTGCCGCCACCGACCTGGCCGCGCGGCTTCGCGCGCATGGCATGCAGCAGGTGCTGATTAACATGCCGCCTGGCGACTGGGACGCGGGCGAGCGCGGCCTGGCCTGCCTGCCGGGGCGCGAGGCCGACTTTCGCCACCTCTTTACCCAGGCCCTGGACTACGCCCACGCCCTGGCCTGCCCGCGCATCCACGTGATGGCCGGGCGGCTGCCTGCGGGCCACAGCTTTGACAGCCTGCGCCCGGTCTATGAGGCCAACCTGGCCTGGGCCGCCGAACAGGCTGCCACGGCGGGCGTGGCCGTGCTGATCGAGCCCATCAACACCCGCGACATGCCGGGCTACTACCTGAACCACCAGGCCCAGGCGCACAGCGTGGTGCAGGCCGTGGGCGCGCCGAATCTGCAGGTGCAGATGGACCTGTACCACTGCCAAATCATGGACGGCGACCTGGCCACGCAGTTGCGCACCTACCTGCCCACGGGCCGCGTGGGCCACATCCAGATCGCCGGGGTGCCCGACCGGCACGAGCCGGACGAAGGCGAAGTGCACTACCCCTACCTGTTCACCCTGCTCGACAGCCTGGGCTACACCGGCTGGGTGAGTTGCGAGTACCGCCCCCGGCACGGCACCTCGGCCGGGCTGGGCTGGATGCACCGGGCACTACAAAATAAATAGCTACTCACGCTGAAGGAATAAGCGCCAGAGGCCTAAAACGCTTAAATTTTCAGGCGTGCAGCAATTCCAGGAACCGGGCCGTCGCCACACCCACGGGCCGGTCGCTGCGCACGATGCTGCCGTAGGCGGCCAGCTTGTGGGCGATGGTGTAGGGCAGTATCTTCAGCAGCCCGTGGGTCTGGTAGCGGCTGGCGCTGGACTCGGGAATCACCGCAATCATCTGGGTCTTGAAAATCAGATTCGTGGTGGTGAGGATGGACGAGGTCTCGATCAGCCCGCGCTGCACGCTGGCATGGTGGTCGCGAAACTCCTGCTCCAGCACCTCGCGCATGGGGCTACCATGGGGCTGCAAAATCCAGGGGAACTGCAGCAAGTCGTCAAACGACACGCTGGCCTGGTCGGCCAACGGATGGTCTACCGCCACCACCACCGATAGCGGCTCGTCGCCAATCGGGCGAAAGGCGTGGTTTTGCCGCGCCGGGCCCAGCATGCGGCCAATCACCACGTCCAGCACGCCTTCGCGCATCTGCTCCACCAGCCGGTCGCTGGTGTCCACCGCAATCTCGATGGCCAGCAGCGGGTACTCCTGTTTCAGGCGGATCAGGCTGTCGGTCAGCAGCACCGGCGACGCGGCCATGATGCTGCCGATGAACAGCTTGCCCGCCCCGCCCAGGCGCAGATCCTGCAGCTCGCGGCCCAGCGCCTCCATGGTGCCGCGCATGCCGCGAAAGGTGTTCATCACTGCCTGCCCCGCCGGGTTCAGCTGCAGGCCGCGCCCGATCCGGTCAAACAGCGGCTGGCCCAGCGCGTCCTCCAGCTCGTGCAGCATCTTGGTGGCGGCAGGCTGGGTCATGCCCAGTTGCTGCGAGGCCGCATGCAGGGTGCGGTGCGCGTCGATGGCCAGCAGCAGGGCCACCTGGCGCATCCGCAGGCGGTTCAGCAGCTGGGCAGTGGTGTCGGTGGTCGGCCTCATTTGATAACCCCAGGCAATCAATACATCAAATACTTTCACTATACGGGAATCAATCGGCTTTCTAAGATCCAACCCATACAACGAACTGGAGACACTTATGCGCATCCCCTTTTGGCTGGCCACCGCCACCGTCCTGGCCTGCACCAGCTTTGCCACCCAAGCCCAGGAATGGCCGAGCAAGCCGGTCAAAATTCTGGTCGGCTCGGCCCCTGGCGGCGGCACCGATGCCATGGCCCGCGCCGTGGCCGACCGCCTGGGCCCGTTGCTGAAGCAGCCGGTGGTGGTAGAGAACAAACCCGGCGCGTCCAACACCCTGGCCGCCGATGTGGCCGCCAAATCCACCGACGGCCACACCCTGCTGATGGGCGTATCTACCGCCCAGGCGATTGCACCGCATTTGCTCAAGCTCAACTACGACAGCAACAAGGACCTGGTGCCGGTGGCCTTTGTGGGCTCGGTGCCGAATGTGCTGGTGGTCAACACCGCCGTGGGGGCCACGGATGTGGCCTCGCTGGTCAAGTTGGCCAAGGCCAAGCCGGGTCAGTTGAACTACGCCACCAGTGGCTCGGGCAGCACGCAGCACATTGCGGCCGAGCTGTTCAAGGAGGCGGCAGGTGTGTTTGTGACCCACATCCCGTACCGGGGCAGTGGCCCGGCGATGGTGGACCTGATCGGCGGCCAGGTGCAAATGAGCTTTGACACCCTGCCCTCGGTGATCGGCCAGATCAAGGCGGGCAAGATCAAGGCCCTGGCGGTGGCCGCGCCCAAGCGCAACAGCCAACTGCCCGACGTGCCCACCCTGGCCGAGGCGGGTGTAAAGGGCGTGGAAATGAGCGCCTGGTACGGCATCTACATGCCCGCCAGCACGCCCAAGGCGGTGCAGGAACGGGTGCTGGCCGAGGTCAACAAGGTCCTGGCCATGCCCGAAACCCTGACCCGCCTGGACGGCATTGGCGCAGAGGTCACGCCCATGGCGCAGGCCAAATTCCAGGAATTCCACAATGCCGAATACCAGCGCTTTGGCGAGCTGATCAAGCGCAAGAACATCAAACTGGATTGAGGAGAAACCATGCAGACCCCAAAACCCGTCGTAGCGCTCACCCTGGGTGACCCCGCTGGCATCGGCCCTGAGTTGATCGCCCGGCTATTGGGCCAGACCGACGCACTCAGCCACGCCAACATCGTGCTGGTAGGCGATGCCTGGCTGTGGGCCGATGGCCAGAAGATTGCTGGCGTAGAGGTCGCCACCCAGCCGGTGCGCAGCTTCGCCGAAGTGCGCACCCGTGCCGACACCAGCCTGCCCGCCTGGCTGCCCATGGACACCGTGGCCGCCGATCAGGTGCAGCGCAGCCAGGCCCAGGCCATCGGCGGCGCGTCGGTGCTGCAAGTGCTGAACGCCTGCATGGACGCGACCCAGCGCGGCGAGGTGGATGCCATCTGCTTCGCCCCGCTGAACAAGTTCGCCATGAAGCAAGGCGGCCTGCGCCATGAAGACGAGTTGCACCACTTCGCCGAGTACCTGGGGGTCAAAACCTACTTCTGCGAGTTCAACACGCTGGGCGATTTGTGGACTTCGCGCGTGTCGTCGCACATCCCGCTGAAAGATGCCGCCAGCTACCTGACGCAAGAGCGTATCCAGCAAGCCACGCGGCTGATCTACCGGTCGCTGCAGGCGGCGGGCGTGGCCGCGCCGAAGGTAGCGGTAGCGGCATTCAACCCGCACGGCGGCGACGGTGGCACCTGCGGGCGCGAGGAGATAGACACCATCATCCCCGCCGTGGCCGCGCTGAATGCCGAGGGTCTGGCCATTGGCGGCCCGTTTCCGGCCGACACCATCTTCCTCAAAGCCCGTGATGGCGAATACCAAGCCATCGTCACCATGTACCACGACCAGGGCCAGATCGCCATCAAGCTGATGGGCTTCAGCAAGGGCGTGACGGTGCAGGGCGGCCTGCCCGTGCCCATCACCACGCCCGCCCATGGCACGGCCTACGACATCGCTGGCCAGGGCAAAGCCGATGTCAACGCCACCTACAACGCCTTCCGCATCGCCGCCCGCATGGGCCTGGCACAAGCAACACACTGAAAGAGACACACCATGAAAATCACCGCTGTCCGCGCCCGCGTCTTCGAATGGAAGGGCAAAACCGTGCCCCCGCAAGGCAACTTCTGCTCCAACGCCATGGATTTGGTGTATTCCAAAACAGAGAGCATGAGCACCTTCCGTTTCCACTCGTGGACGGTGGTGGAGATCGAAACCGACAGCGGCATCATCGGCCTGGGCAACGTGGCCCTGGCCCCCAAGATCGCCAAGGCCATCATCGACGAGTACCTGGCCCCGCTGGTCATCGGCCAGGACCCCTGGGACTATGAGTACCTGTGGCAGCGCATGTACCGCGCCACCCACGCCTGGGGCCGCAAGGGCGTGACCATGGGCGCGATTTCGGCCATCGACCTGGCGATCTGGGACATCCTGGGCAAGTCGGTCAACAAGCCGGTCTTCAAGCTGCTGGGTGGCCGCACCAAGGAGAAGATCCCCTGCTACTACAGCAAGCTGTACCGCACGGATCTGGCCGAGATGCAAAAGGAAGCCCAGACCTTCAAGGACCAGGGTTTCACCGCCTTCAAGATGCGCTTTGGCTACGGCCCCGCCCACCTGCAGCACGGCGTGGCCGAGAACCTGAAATCGGTGGCCGCTATCCGCGAAGTGATTGGCTATGACAACGACCTGATGCTCGAGTGCTACATGGGCTGGAACCTGGAATACGCCAAGCGCATGCTGCCCAAGCTGGCAAAGTTTGAACCCCGCTGGCTGGAGGAACCGGTGATTGCCGACGACATCGACGGCTACGCCGAACTCAACGCCATGAACATCATCCCGATCAGCGGTGGCGAGCACGAGTTCAGCCTCTATGGCTTCAAGCAGTTGCTGGACAAAAAGGCGGTGAGCGTGGTGCAGTACGACACGAATCGCGTGGGCGGCATCACCGCCGCGCACAAGATCAACGCCCTGTGCGAGGCCTACAGCGTGCCAGTGATTCCGCACGCCGGCCAGATGCACAACTACCACCTGACCATGAGCACCATCGCCAGCCCCATGAGCGAATACTTCCCGATGTTCGACGTGGAAGTGGGCAACGAGCTGTTCTATTACATCTTCAAGGGCGAGCCGGTCGCGGAGAACGGTTTTGTACAGCTCGACGACAACACGCCGGGCCTGGGCCTGACGCTGAACACCGAGTTTCTCGACCAGTTCGTCATCACCGGGTAAGTGCCATGACCGCTCGTTACCAAGGCGTATTCCCCGTCGCGCCCACCATCTTCCACCCCGACGGCACGCTGGACCTGCCCGGCCAGAAGCGCTGCATCGACTTCATGGTGGATGCGGGCTCGCACGGCATCTGCATCCTGGCCAACTTTTCCGAGCAGTTTTTGCTCTCCGACGACGAGCGCGAACTGCTGACCCGCACCGTGCTGGAGCACGTGGCGGGCCGGGTGCCAGTGATCGTCACCACCACGCACTTCAGTACCGATGTGTGCATAGCCCGCAGCCAGCGCGCCCAGGCCCAGGGGGCCGCCATGGTGATGGTGATGCCGCCCTACCACGGGGCTACGTTCCGCGTGCCCGAGGCGCAGATCTTTGAGTTCTACGCCCGGCTGTCGGACGCGATCGACATCCCCATCATGGTCCAGGACGCGCCCGCCAGCGGCACGGTGTTGTCTGCCGCTTTTCTGGCGCGCATGGCACGCGAAATCAAGCAGCTCAGCTACTTCAAGATCGAAACCGCGGGGGCTGCCAGCAAGCTGCGCGAGCTGATCCGCCTGGGCGGCGACGCGGTAGAGGGCCCGTGGGACGGCGAAGAAGCCATCACCCTGTTGCCCGACCTGGATGCCGGTGCCACCGGCGCGATGACCGGCGGCGCCTACCCCGACGGCATCCGCCAGATCCTGGATGCCTATACCGCGGGCCGCCGCGAGGATGCGGTAGCCGCGTACACCCGCTGGCTGCCGCTGATCAACTACGAGAACCGCCAGGGCGGCATCTTGACGGCCAAGGCGCTGATGCGCGCAGGCGGCGTGATTGCCTGCGAGAGCCCACGCCACCCGTTTCCCGAGATGCACCCCGAGGTGCGCCAGGGCTTGCTGGAAATCGCCCGGCGGCTGGACCCCCTGGTGCTGCGCTGGGGTAAGTAATTCCTGGAAAAACTACAATTTTGATAGCTGCTTACGCTGATGAAATAAGCGCTAGCAGCCTTTTTTACACAAATTTACCTTTGTCACCCAAGCGACCGCGCACTAGGACTTGCCCGGTAACACCTGCGCACCAGCCCCACCAGAATCGCCCCTATAAGGAGCATCCCATGGACAAGGTCTGGTTAAACAACTACCCCGCCGACGTAGCGCACGAAATCGATGTCACAGCCTACGGCTCGCTGACTCAACTGCTGAACGAGTCATTTGCCAAGCACGCCGACAACCCGTTCTCGGTGTGCATGGAGCGCTGGATGTCTTACCGGGAACTGGACCAGCTCTCCGGTGCGTTGGCCGCCTGGCTGCAAGCCCAGGGGCTCAAGCCCGGTGCGCGGGTGGCCATCATGCTGCCCAACATTCCGCAGTTTGCGGTCACCATGGCCGCCGTGCTGCGCGCCGGGTACACCTGCGTCAACGTCAACCCGCTGTACACCCCGCGCGAGCTGGAGCACCAGCTCAAGGACTCGGGGGCCACGGCCATCGTGATCCTGGAGAACTTTGCCCGCACCCTGCAAGAGGTGGTGGGCCGCACGCAGATCCAGCACGTGGTGCTGGCCCACATGGGCGACCTGCTGGGCGCGGTGTATGGCCGGGTGATCAACTTCATGGTGCGCCGGGTCAAGAAACTGGTGCCCGCCTACCAGCTGCCGCGCAACGGCACTTTGCGCGTCACCCTGTTCAACCAGGCGTTGGCCGATGGACAGGGCCGCGCGCTGCAGCCCACGGCCAGCACGCTCGATAGCATTGCCTTTTTGCAGTACACCGGCGGCACCACCGGCCTGTCCAAGGGGGCCATCCTGACGCACCGCAACATCGTGGCCGCCACGCTGCAGGCCGAGGCCTGGTTCAGCCCGGCGCTGGCCAAGGTGGGCGAAGCCCGCAAGATCAACAGCATTGCCGCCCTGCCGCTGTACCACATCTTCGCCCTGACGCTGTGCCTGATGGGCATCCGTTTGGGCTCGCACATGACACTGGTGCCCAACCCGCGCGACTTTGCCGGCTTTATCGAAACGCTGAAAAAACGCCCGTTCCACCTGCTGCCTGCCGTCAACACGCTGTTCAACGCGCTGCTGCTGCAACCCACGTTCAAAACCATCGACTTCTCCAGCCTGTGCGTCACCCAGGCGGGAGGCATGGCGGCATCCGAAGGCACGGCCCAGCGCTGGCTGGAGGCCACCGGCAGCCCCATGGTGGAAGGCTGGGGCATGAGCGAGACCTGCGCCATCGGCACCAACAATCCGGTGCTGAACAAAAGCTTCACCGGCACCATCGGCCTGCCGCTGCCCAGCATCTCGATTGCCATCAAGGACGACGAGGGCAACTCGCTGCCGCTGGGTGCGGCGGGCGAAATTTGCATCAAAGGCCCCAACGTCACCATCGGCTACTACAACCAGCCCGAGGAAACCGCCCGCTCGTTCACTACCGACGGTTACCTGCGCACCGGCGACATCGGCATGATGGACGAGCGCGGCTACACCCGCATCGTGGACCGCAAGAAAGACATGATTCTGGTCAGCGGCTTTAACGTGTTCCCCAACGAGCTGGAAAACGTGATCTCGCTGTGCCCCGGCGTGGTGGAGTGCGCGGCCATCGGCGTGCCCGACGAGATGCAGGGCGAGGCCATCAAGGTTTTTATCGTGAAGAGCGACCCGGCGCTGACCGAAGCCGATGTGCTGGCGTTCTGCAAACAAAACCTCACCGGCTACAAAATGCCCAAGAGCATCGAGTTCCGTAAGGATTTGCCCAAATCCAACGTGGGCAAGATCCTGCGCCGCGAACTGCGGGGGCAGTAAAAAGCCTCAGCTCACACACTACCCCAAAGCTTTCCCACGCCAGCCGATTCGTGCAAAGCGTCAAAGGCAAAAGCGGGAAAATTGCTAAGCACCTACACACAGCCAGACTCAGCAGAGTCATTCGCTCTTGAAGCGCGTAGTTTGTGGTGCCGCACCTAACTATGCGTCGTTCGATTCAAACTCATTTTTCTCAGCCATGGGTAGGGAAAAATTTTGTAATTTCCCCGGTGCTTTAGATTCCATTGAACCCTCAACCCCCGCTCTCTTATCGACATCTGAAAGCAACAGTCGGTTGTCGAGACATATCCAAGGAATCGGGCTGCAGAAAAGCACCCTAACTTTTATAGGTCTCACGCTTTCCATTACAGATGCATGCCTTTCCGCATTTGCAATGCATTTCGCAAGATAGCGTCGTTGCAATTTAAGGCGGACCTGTCGGTCGGCTTCGACTACCTTGTAAGAATGCACGTTTCCATTGATTTGGAAAGCCAAGACATCTGCAAAGTCCGAGACGTGTTGTATGAAATCCTGAGCACGACCAGGATGCCTCAAAAAACTTTCAATTAAGTGTTCAAATATTTCTCCGAATGCTCCAAACTGAATTGGACCACGGGCTAGTGCCTCAAGGAACTCAAAAGCCATTACGGCTGTGGATTCAAACTCTGTTTCCTTTGAGGACAAATAAGCCTTAAAACGCGTTAAACCCACTTGAAGGCAAACTCCCCCCTGCAATGTCATCCACAAAACATCTTGGACACGCAGCGACACAAAACTACGGTTACTCAGAAACTGCCGAATGGTTGCTGATGCGGCCTTCTTCGGCTTGATAAGGCCTCTGTGGGAACAATCCATCACAAGTAATTGAGGCCACACCCCATTAACTTGTCCCACCGCCTCCAGAAGCAACCTTAGACGACCGTCAAGAGTAAACACGGTTGCGTTTTCTGATTTTGCGAGCAGGAACATTTCAAGCTCCTCCGGTTGCAATAGCTCAGCCAACTTGCTCTGAAGCTCAGATTGACCAAGTTCACCGTAAGCGGGTTTCACTTCACAAAATGACTCGACCGCCCGTAGCATCGCTCTACAAAAATCGACTTTCGATTGGTAGTGATTCGGACTGTGTTCGATGATGGATAACTCGCCATCAACTTCGGTCGAAGTAGCAACACTTCGGTCATCCTCAGCGGCGATAAGCGCTTGCTCAAGTAGCGCCTTAGTCAGAGAAGATACTAGTATCTTAGGCAGCTCGCCAAGGACTTCCACTACATCCAGATTGACGAGTTCAGCGATAGTCAACGAGTCAACAACATAAATGGCATCGGACCGAGCCAACAACGAAAGCCCATTGTCTTGATCCTCTTTCGTACCCGAGCACACAAAAATTGGCGTGCCGTCAATCGGCCAACCCAGAATGACTTGAATTGGTGTGCGGCCCAAAAGGCGACAAAGGCCGCCAATGGTAAGCATCCCATTTGCATACCGTTCAAAGATTTCTCGCGATATCTCGGCTGAACGCCTAGCTTCAGCGAGCATTTCCGTAAGGTCTAGTTCACCATCTGGCCCTTTACCCATATGCATGGATTTCAGATCCGGAAGTCCTCCAACGGAATTCGCGCGCTCTTGCGCGATTGCGAGAAGTCGGCGGTAAGCAGACTGAATGCCAACCACTTTGTAGCTGCGGACACCTCCAAATGCTCGCATGGGCAAAGCAACTACTTGATCACACTCGACCCCAATTAATGCTTTACCCAGATCGCTATCAGAAGAAAGAAAACTCTCCCGCAGTGGAAGCTCGCCGACATCCTCAGGGTCAAGAACGACCTCGATGACTTGTCCCTGCTCGTCCTGAAGCATGACTGCGCTCCCGGGTCGCACTATCAGGAGGCTTTCCCCGATAAATGGTAGGTCCGTGCGGGCGGTCACAATACCAATAAAGTATTTTGAAAGCGCCTCAGGATCATCCATGTTCATGCGCACCAGCCGATAGAGTCGGCGCATGCCACGTATAACTTCACCGTAGCGAACCTCTATTTTTGCTAGCTGAGCCAACGAACCAACAGAACCCTTTAGCACCTCAGGAACACCTCTAAGGTCGCTCTGAAATTCTGGAGGGCTCGCTGATTGGAGCGCTACGCCAAGCTTTAGCAACCAGGCACCGACACTTTGAGGTTGCCTGACCACCTGTGCTTCTGCAAGTGGCTTTAAAAATGCCCAATCAAAGGTTTGCTGTCCCAATTCGATGGCCAGATGACGTGTCTCATCGTTATCCATCCACTCGCTTGGCAGTTTCGAGATGAGATCTTTGGCGCGTTTCCGGCTCTGAGAGCGAACGTGGCAAGCAAGAAGCCGGTTATGCAACTCTGAGAGCCGACCAGGGGTTGCAAGTTGCTCAAACAGTACGCCCGCAGCTCCCCACTGTTTCATAGCGAACAGCAACTCAGCCACCATTAACTTATCCGCCACCGTACTTGTGTCACTTACCAAGGTTTTTGCTCGGTCGACTATTGCATCGGCCTCGACCGCACGACCAATTCGGCTAAGCACCCGCGCAGCCACGCAACACTGCGTCACGCTACCCGAAATTTCAATCTTTGCAGCCAAGATTTCGTTGACGGCAATATCCTGCTTTCCCACTCGCTCCATTGCATCCCACTTGAGGGCGGCGAGTAGGTCATTGGTCGCAGTGTGCGGGTGTTCAAGCACGCATGCCCGCTCATAGATACGGGTTAGGAACTCAAGATTGCCTCGTCTCCCCGCAACCTGACCGACCATCGCTAGTGCATCGGCATCCATTGCTTCCAATCTCACCTCAGCAAGAGCCAAAAACTCGTCATCTCGACCAAGCTCAAATAGCGCAGTCGACTGGATTCGCAGCAGTTCTGGTGTATCCCGGTAATGCGACTTTGCCTCACTTGCAAGTGATAGGGCATCATCACACCGCTGCAGCATCAAGAACACATAGCAGAGATGTGTCGCAACTTCCAGAACCGCTTCTGACTGCACGTCCCAGAGTCGCTCTTGCATGGGACTAAATTGAGATGCTGCGAACTGGAGTGCGTTGAGCTCCTTGTCCGGGAAGGCTCCGTAGGCTGCCCCGATTGGGTATCGAGAACCGAACTCTGCTGCAATTCGAAGTGCAGTAGCCCGAGCAAAAAAGCTAGCGCTTGGGTGCTCGGCAGCCCTTCGACTGAGATCAATTGCCTCGTCAAGATTTCCCGACCTCAGTACTGCTTGAGCTAAGAACTGGAGGGCATCCGGATCGGTTTTCATTTCCTCAGGGAGGTCAGCTAGCGTCAAGTGATCACCTCGAAGCAATCTGACGTTTGCCAGAGAGAACCATACTTGATGGGAATTCGGGAAACGTTCTTGGGCGGCAATACCGGCAGTCAACGCTTCCTCAAGCTTCTTTTGGATCATCAAGCCTCGAACATTCGCGGCGGCCATCCGGTCCTCATCTGGGTACAACTCATATGACTTTATGAATAACTCAGCACATCCTTTATCGTCGCCGCGACCAAGCCAAATAGCCAGGCCTCGCTGTAAATGCCACCTGGCTTTCTGGTGAATATCAAAAGGCGCTAAATCTGCTCCGATGGAGTTCAGATGCTCCAGAACATCGCCATACCGGTAGGTCTTAAGAAGTTCATTTGCACGATCGAGCTGCGCAGTGATGATTCGGTTAGCTGAATCCTGCCTTGCGATTGGAAAATTTGAAAGGGCGATTACGGCATCATGGGTGTCAACAGCCACCTCATGCAGGTTACCTAGCTTGGCTTCTTGCCGATGATAGGCGGCACCTGGTGCAGAAGGAGCATAGCTGTCCTGCAATACGGGATACTGCTCTATCCGCAGGCATATGTCGTCCCAGAACTCAATTTCCACTGGAAAGCACCCAGCCTCCTCTCGCCGGTCCGAAAGCTCCTGAACTTGCTTCAGTAGCACCGCATCATTCGGTTCGGTGGTTGCCAGTATCATTTTCTTGATGGGCGTAGAAAACTTGTCGGCTTTCTCAACCTCGTCCAGCACGTTTTGCCAAGTAACTGGCTTGGTGGTGTACTTCTTACACTGAATCCCGACCCGACCGATCGCGGAGTCCTTGACGAAAACGTCGATACCCCCTTGAGCTTGCCCCCTACGACCATTTATTTTGGGCGTGCGGTCATTGAAAACGACCCCATAGACATGGGCGCACATACGTTCGAAGTCAGCCTCGTTACGAGGAGATGCAAGTTCAAGTGGAATGCTATGCAAGTCTGACCTTTTATCTTTATTTTTCGTTTGCTGGCTAGTGCCTTGTTTACATACTAAATCTAGCCCGCTGCTGCCTGCCTGGCCACATGCACCTGGTGCAGGGTGATCTTGCGCACCTCGGCCTGGCTGCTCTGGATGTGGGCGCGCAGCAGCATGGCGGCCTGGTCGCCCCGGTGGCTGCGGATGGCTTTGAGGATCTTGGCGTGCTCCTCATACGTGGCGGTGATGCGCGCCTGCTTGGTGAAGTCCAGCCGCCGGATGATGCGGATACGCTCGGTCACGTCGCTGTGCACCCGGGCCATCTCGGTGTTGCCTGCGGCGCGCACCAGGGCGCAGTGGAATTCTTCGTCCCAGCGGGCCACGGCGATGCCATCGGTGCTGCGCTGGGCCACCGGCACCAGCCAGATGGCGACCAGCTCTTCCAGCAGCGCGTGGTCGATCTGGATATGCGCAGCCCCCGCCCCCGCGCCGCCTTCGCACAGGCGGCGGGCGGCGGTGGTTTCCAGCACCATGCGCAGATCGTAGAGCTGCTCAAACTGCTCGAAGTTGAACGGCAGCACGCGCCAGCCGCTGCGAAACAGCACCTCCACATAGCCCTCTTGCTGCAGCCGGATCAGCGCCTGCCGCACGGGGGTGCGTGATACGCCCAGCCGCTCGCTGATCTCGTTTTCGGTAAAGCGGTCGCCGGGCACCAGGGTGAATTCGCCCACGTCGCGCTTGAGCTGGGCATAGACCTCGTCGGCGCGCGAGCGGTATACGGTGGGTTCTGCAGGGGGGGTGGGGGTGGGAGTCAAAGATTGCACAGGGCAAACTTTAGCAGTTGCAGCGCACTGGCCGTCACAGGGCCGTCAATGCCCGTAAGACCGCCGTGCTGGGTGCCGTCCAGCCAACGATGCCACCCTGGGCGCGCACCATCTCCAGGGTGGCGGCCTTGAACTGCGGGAAGTAGCTCTCGGTGCAGTCTTCCAGCAGCAGGCCGTCATAGCCGCGGTCGTTGGCCTCGCGCATGCTGGTCTGCACGCAGACCTCGGTGGTCACGCCCATGAACAGCAGTTGCTGGATGCCGCGCTGTTGCAGCATCTCGTGCAGGCCGGTGGCGTAGAACATGCCCTTGCCCGGTTTGTCGATGACGATCTCCCCGTCCACCGGGGCCAGCGCCGGGATGATCTGGTTGCCCGGCTCGCCCGCCACCAGGATGCGGCCCATGGCCCCCACGTCGCCAATGCGCAGCACCGGGTTGCCCCGGTTCAATTTGGCCGGGGGGCAGTCGGACAGGTCAGGCCGGTGCGCCTCGCGGGTGTGCACCACCAGGCCCCCTGCCCTGCGCCAGGCCGCCAGCATGGCCTGGCAGGCGGGCACGATGGCCTCCAGCAGGGCTACGTTGTTGCCCAGGGTGTCCCCAAAGCCGCCGGGCTCGATGAAGTCGCGCTGCATGTCGATGATGACCAGGGCGGCGTGGGAGAGGTCCAGCGGGTAGTCGAACGGCAGTGCGGGGATGTTCATGCAGCCTCCTTGTGGTGGTCATCGTGGCCACCACCCATGTGCGCGCCCAGGATGTGGCGCTCGGCGGTGGCGGCGGGGGTTTCAAACACGATGCGGCCTTCGCTCATGACCACGATGCGGTCGGCCAGCTCCAGCAGCTCGTCCAGGTCTTCGCTGATCAGCAACACTGCGCCACCACGGTCGCGCACACCCAGGATGCGGCTGTGGATTTCGGCCACGGCGGCAAAATCCAGGCCAAACACCGGGTTGGCCGCAATCAGCACATTGATCTCGCCCGCCAGCTCGCGGGCCAGCACGGCGCGCTGCACGTTGCCGCCCGACAGGCTGCGGATGGGCGCGCCCTCGCCCTGCGTCTTCACGCCGTATTCTTTGATCCAGTCACGGGCCCGGCTGCGCCAGGTGGAAAAGCGCAGCAGGCCGCCGACGTTCAGCGGCGGCTGGTCGAAGTCGCGCAGTGCCATGTTTTCGGCCACCGACAAATCGCCCACACAGGCATTGCGCAAGGGTTCTTCGGGCAGGCTGCGCACCTTGAGGCGGCGGTTGTCGGCGCGGCGGGCGGCGTAGTGCTCACCCATCACTTCCACACGGCCACTGAGGCGGGCACGTTGGCCCACCAGCGCCTCCACCAGCTCGCGCTGGCCATTGCCCGAGACCCCGGCCACGCCCAGGACTTCGCCCTTGCGAACCTGCAGACTCAGGCCATGCAGGGCCAGCGTGCCCCGGTCGCCCTGGGCCTGCAGGTTGTCTACCTGCAAGGCAATAAGCCCCTCGTTTGCTGCACTTTGTGTAGCACGTCGCGCAGGTAGATCTTGCGCTAAAGCGCCATTTGACTCAGAACTCTCACCCATCATCGCCTGGGCCAATGTGCGGGTGAGTTCCTGCGGCGCAGCACCCGCCACCCGGTCGTGGTGCACCGCCTTGCCCCGGCGCAGCACGGTCACGCCGTCGGCGTAGGCCAGCACCTCACGGAACTTGTGGGTGATGATGAGCACGCTGCACTGGCCGCTCTGCGCAAAGGCGCGCACGTGGCCCAGCACCTCGTCGGCCTCTTGCGGGGTGAGCACCGAGGTGGGCTCGTCCAGGATCAGCAGGCGGGGTTTCAGGTACAGCTGCTTGAGCAGCTCCAGCTTCTGCTTCTCGCCCGCTGCCAGTTCGGCGGGGCGGGCATCCAGGTCCAGGCTGAAGGGCGTGGTGGCCAAAAAGGCCTTGAGCTCGGCGCGCTTGGCGGTCCAGTCGATCACTGCAGGCAGGGTGCCCCCGGCCAGCAGCAGGTTCTCGGCCACCGTCATGCCCGGTGCCAGCGTGAAGTGCTGGTAGACCATGCCGATACCCAGGCTGCGCGCCACGATGGGGTTGGCAATGTCCTGCTCGCGCCCGTCGATCAGGATGCTGCCCTCTTCCGCCCGCTGGAAGCCCGCCACGCACTTCACCAGGGTGCTTTTGCCCGCGCCGTTTTCGCCCAGCAGGGCATGCACCGTGCCGGGCTCCACCCGCATGGTGACGCTGTCCATGGCGGTGAAGTTGCCGAAGCGCTTGGTCAGCAAATAGGTGTCGAGCGCCAGCGCGCCGGTGCCTGCGGGAAGCGCGCCGATGGGGGTGGTGTCGGGGGCCATGGGGTTCCTTGGGTTAGACAACAGCCAGCAGCGCGGCGGATGTGGCATGCGCGCCGAACACGCCGCCCTGCATGGTCACCATGTTCAGCGCCGCCTGGTGGTTGGCCGGATCAGTGGCCGCGGTGCAGTCGGACAGCAGCAGGCACTCGTAGCCCCGGTCGTTCGCATCGCGCATGGTGGTGTGCACGCACACGTCGGTGGTGATACCGGCCAGGATCAGGTTGTGCACGCCGCGCAGGCGCAGCACCATGTCCAGGTCGGTGGCGTAGAACGAGCCCTTGCCGGGCTTGTCGATCACCACCTCGCCGGGCAGTGGGGCCAGCTCGGGAATGATCTCCCAGCCCGGTTCGCCACGTACCAGGATGCGCCCGCAGGGGCCGGGGTCGCCAATGCCGACACCATTGGCTCCAATCTGCCGCGAGCGCCAGCGCTTGTTGGCAGGCAGGTCGGCCAGGTCGGGCCGGTGCCCTTCGCGGGTGTGGATGATGTGAAAGCCCAAGGGCCGCAGCCGGGCCAGTACGGCGGCAATCGGGGCGATGGGCGCGCGGGTCAGCGCGATGTCGTAGCCCATCACATCCACATAGCCGCCAACCCCGCAAAAGTCGGTCTGCATGTCGATGACGATCAGCGCCGTGTTGTCAGGCCGCAGCCCACCGTTGTAGGGCCAGGCGTAAGGGTTGGCTTGCACGAAGAGAGGCGTCATACCAAGTGCTCGCGGTCGGTCGGGACGCTACTGTTCATGCCATCCCTGTAGATCAACCACCGCTCAATTGGCTCGCGACGATGGTGTGCTCTGCGCAGCGAAATAAAGGAGGAGCCTCGGCCATAGGCCGGGCGGGGGACATTCGCGGAGCAGAGCACGCCGTCGTCGCGAGCCCGCCCCGAATGCCCCTCAAGGCCTTGCATCAAAGAACGCACGTCCATCTCAGCGCACCGAAGACAGTTCACCCGGGCTGCCCACCGCCACGCTGCCGGGCTTGCAGGTCAGCACCAAAATCACCAGCGTCAGCACATAGGGCACGGTGTTGAACAAGTGGTAACCCCAACCGATGCCCACCGACTGCATGGCCGGGCCGATGGCCCCCGCACCGCCAAACAACAGGGCCGCACCCACGCAGCGCAAGGGGCTCCAACGCGCAAAAATCACCAGCGCCACCGCGATCAGCCCCTGGCCGCTGGAGATGCCTTCGTTCCAGCTGCCGGGGTAAAACAAGGTGAGCGACGCACCGCCCAAACCGGCCATGAAACCGCCCGCCGCCGTGGCCGCGATGCGGATGCCCGACACCGAATATCCCAGCGCCCGCGTGGCATTGGCCGAGTCGCCCGCCAGCCGCACCAGCAGGCCCCAACGGGTGCGCGCAAAGGCCCACCACAGGCCCACGGCCAGGGCCATGCCGATGGGCAACAGCGCGTTGATCTGCAAGGCCGCCTGCACCACCGTGGAGTCGCTCCAGCCGCCCAGCGCGATGGCCGGAATCTGCGGTGCCTGGGGTTGGATCAGCGGCTTGCCCAGGTAGAAGGCCAGCCCCGTGCCCAGCAGCATCAGCGCAATGCCGGTGGCCACATCGTTGACCCGTGGCAGCGAGCACAGCACGCCGTGCAAGGCCGCCAGCAGCGCCCCCGCCACGGCCCCGGCCAGCACGCCCAGCCAGGGCGAACCAGTGAGGTAAGCACCGCCAAATGCCGTCATGGCCGACAGCACCAGCACGCCTTCCAGCCCCAGGTTGATGCGGCCGGATTTTTCGGTGAGGCATTCGCCCAAGCTCACGAACAGAAAGGGCGTGCCGACGCGCAAAGCGCCGCCAATGATCCCTGCAAACAACGCTACCCATTGGTCTGCAGTCATGTGGCCTCCACCGGTTTACGCATCTTGGAAAACACCGCTTTCCAGTCCACATCGCGCAGCGCTTCGCTGGCCAAAATCAGCACAAAGGCAATGCCTTGCAGCACCATCACCGACGCGTCCGGCAGGCCCAGGCGGCGCTGCAGCAGGCTGCCTGCGGCACCAAAGCCGCCGAACAATATGGCGACCGGCACGATGGCCACTGGGTTGTGCCGGGCGATGAACGACACCAAAATGCCCGCGTAGCCGTAGCCCGAGATCAGCGAGGCATTGGCGTTGGTGTGCACGGCGGCCACTTCCACGGCACCGGCCAGCCCTGCACCGGCCCCGCCCAGCGCGCAGGCCGTCAAGATCAGTTGCGTGGCGGGCAGACCCACCAGTTGCGCGGCACGCGGGTTGCCGCCCACCACGCGAATGGAGAAGCCCGATGCCGTCCAGCGCAGCCACAGCCCCAGGGCCACACAGGCCAGCACGCCCAGCACCAGCCCCCAGTGCACGTCCGAGCCCGCAATGCCGGTGATCAGCATGCCCTCGGGCAGGGAATGGGTGGCGGGTTTGTTCAGGCTGGCGGGGTCGCGAAGCAGGCCTTCCACCAGGTGCTTGAAGATGCCAATGGCGATATAGGCCAGCAGCAGGCTGCTGATGGTCTCGTTGATGCCGCGCGCCTGCCGCAGCCAGCCCGCCAACATGATCCACAGCGCCCCGGCCAGTGCGCCCGCTGCGCACACCAGCACCGTGCCCGCCACATTGGCAGGCAGCGGTAACAGGCTGGGCAGCGCCGCAGCGGCTAGGCCGCCTAGCACCAAGGCCCCCTCCCCGCCGATGATGACCAGCCCGGCACGCGCGGGCAGCGCCACGCACAGGGCGGTGAGCATCAGCGGTGCCGAGCGCTGCAGCGTGTTTTGCCACGAAAACCAGTCGCCGAACGCGCCCTTGAACAGGGTCAGCCACATGTCCGCCGGGTTGACTCCGGCGAACCAGACAAACACACCGAACAGCAACAGCGCCAGCGCAATGGCCGAGGTTGGCAGCAGGATGTCTTTCATGGCGGTGGCTTAGAAACTGCCCTGTACGCCTTCGACCAGGTAGTTCATGCTCTCCAGCACCGGATCGGTCTGCTTGAAGACCTTGCCTGCGGCGATGACCTCTTTGCCCTTGTTGTCCTTCAGCGGGCCCTTGAAGATGTCGAACTTGTCGGCCAGCATCTGCGCCTTGGTACCGTCGGCCTGCTTCTTGGCGGCATCGGTCACCATGGCTCCGTAGGGCGAGGTTTTCACATAGCCGTCTTTCAGGCCGCCGCGCAAAAAGTTGGGGTGCGGCTTGCCCGACTGGGCCGCGTCGATGGCCGTTTTGTAGGCGGTGAACCAGTTCCACTCGGCACCGGTGAGGTAGGCATTGGGGGCCAGCTTGGCCTGGCTAGCGTGGTAGCCGCACACCATCTTGCCGCGCTTGGCAGCGGTTTCCACGATCACCTTGGGGCCGTCCACGTGCATGGTGAACACGTCGCAGCCCTGGTCGGCCAGGCTGTTGGTGGCCTCGGCTTCCTTCACGGCCATAGACCAGTCGCCGGTGAAGATCACGCTGCAGGTGATGCCAGGCTTGACCGAGCGCGCCCCCAGGGTGAAGGCATTGATGTTGCGCAGCACCTGCGGAATCGGCTTGGCGGCCACGAAGGCGATCTTGCCGCTCTTGCTCATGTGCCCGGCGATCACGCCGTTTAAAAACTGGCATTCGTCGATGTAGCCAAAGAAGCTACCCACGTTCTTGGGGTGCTTGCCCTCGGTCCACATGCCGCCGCAGTGCGAAAAGCGCACGTCGGGGTACTTGCCCGCCAGCGCCAACACATGCGGGTCGAAGTAGCCGTACGAGGTGGGAAATAGCAGCTTGGCACCGTCTTGGGCAATCATGCCGGTCATGGTTTTTTGCACCGCCGAGGTTTCGGGTACGTTCTCTTCTTCCACCACCTTGATGCCGGGCAGCTTCTTGGCTTCGGCCGCTGCCGCCGCCTGCGACTGGTTGTAGCCGTAGTCGTCGCGCGGGCCGACGTAGATCACGCCGATGGTCAGCGGTGTCTGCGCACGGGCCAGGCTGCCCAGGCCACCCAGCGTGCTGGCGGCGCCCAAAGCGGCGATGGTTTTCAGGGAGTCGCGGCGGTTGAAGGTGGTCATGGCAGTCCTTTCGGTGGAGAAAGCGTTGGATGGATCAAAACAGTGCGTAAAACGGAATCCTTCTTGGATACAAGAGAGGATGCAAATTGCGTGCCTGGGTTTTATTCGAGCAGGCTGACGTGGGCGGCCACCACCTTCCAGCCCGCGGGCATGCGCAGCCAGGTCTGGCTTTGGCGGCCGGTGCGGGTGCCGCCCTCGCGCACAAACTCCACATTGGCGGTGGCGAAGTCGTGGCCGTAGGTGGTGATGACCGTCTTGAGCAGGCGGCGTTGCTGGCCCTGGGCCGGGCGGCCCGCGCGGAAGGCCTGGATAGCCTCAAAGCCGTACAGGTTTTCGGTGCCGCCATAACGCAGGGTGTGCGGGCTGTCCCAGAACAGTGCGTCCAGCACGGCCACGCGGTTGTGCACCAGGGCATCTTCGTAGCGGTCGAACACGGCCTGCACTTCGGCCAATACGTCGGGCAGGTTGATGGCGTAGTCCATGGGTTTCCTTCAGAGGTTGGCCACCGGGGCGCGGCACACACCCGCGGCCTCCAGTACGGCGGCGGCGCGCAGCACCAGGTCTTCGCGCCAAGGCGCGGCAATCACCTGCACGCCGATGGGTAGATGGGGCAGCTGCGGGTCCATGCCCCACACCGGCACGGCGCACACCGGCAGGCCGATGCAGGAGATGGGCTGGGTCAACACGCCGATGTTGGGGCGCAGTGGCAGGTCGCGGCCATTCAGGTCCAGCCGCTCGGTGCCCAAGGGCGTGGCGGCGCAGGGCGTGGCGGGAGTCAGCAGCAGATCGTATTTTTCAAACACCTGGGCGGCGGCCTGGGCGTAGCGGCGGCGCACCCGCTGGGCGCGGGCCACCCAGGCGGCGGGGATCAAGGCACCGGCCAGAAAACGGTCGCGCGACAGGGGCTCAAAGTCTTGCGGGCGGCTGCGCAGGTTGTCGAGGTGCAGGGCTGCGCTTTCAGAGTTGGTGAGCAGAAAGGCGGCAGCGCGGCCCGCCGCCACCCAGGGCAGCTCGACCGTGTCGTGCGCGCCCAGTGCCTGCGCCACGGCGGCCACAGCAGCGCGGGCGCAGGGCAAGGCGTTGTCATGGAAGTAGCCGCCCAGCACGCCAATGCGCAAACCGGCAATGCCCAGGTCCAGCTCGGTGACTACACTTTCGATAGCACGTTGCGCGCATCCCGCATCGGTAAACGGGCCTTTTTCTTCAAATCCCTGCATTGCGTCATAGGCCAGGGCCAGGTCGCGCACGCTGCGGGCAAACGGGCCCAGATGGTCCAGGCTGGTGACAAACGGGAAGCTGCCAGTGCGCGGCAAACGCCCAAACGTGGGCTTGAGGCCAAACACGCCGCACAGGGAAGACGGCACGCGGATGGAGCCATTGGTGTCCGAGCCCAAGGCCAGCGGCACCTGCCCCGCCGCCACCGCCGCGCCCGAGCCGCCCGAAGAGCCGCCTGCGGTGCGACTCAGGTCGTGCGGGTTGTGGCAGGCCCCTTCGTGGGTGTTTTCGGTGGTGAAGCCGTAGGCGTATTCGTCCATGTTCAGCGCACCGACGAGGATGGCCCCTGCGGCCTCCATGCGCCGCACCAGCAGGCCGTCGGCCGTGGCGGGAGCGCTGTCGCGCTCGATCTTGGAGCCCGCCAACGTGCGCAGCCCAGCAATGTCGAACAGGTTTTTCACCGCAAAGGGCACGCCCAGCAGGGGCAACGCGGCCTGGCTGCCTTCTGCCAGGCCCGCGTCGATCTGTGCGGCACGTTGCAGGGCGCGGACTTGCACCACATCGGTGAAGGCGTTGACACGGCTGTCGGTGGCCGCGATGCGGTCCAGGCAGGCCTGCACCAGTTGCGTGGCCGTCACCTCGCGGGCCGCCACAGCGCGGGCCATGCGGGATGCGTCCAGCGGCCACCAGTCGGCGGTCATGGCTTGCTCCGGGGGGTGACGGGGATAAAGGCCATGGGCGATTCGTCGTGCACAGTCAGGGGCGCGGCATTCACCAGATCGGCAAAGCCCGAGGCCAACGCAAAGTAGCGCAGCACACCGGGGCGCGAGGTGCCCAGCTCCAGGCCGATGGCGGCTGCCGCCGCATCTACATAGGTTTCCAGCTCTTGCTCGGTCATTTCTGCAACTCCCCTTGGACATAGGCGCGCCATCCACCCCAGTGGCTGATGTCCCGCGCCCCCGCCAGCGCCTGCGGCTCGCAAATGAAGCCCTGCACGCTGCTGCCATCGGCCAGCGCCAGGGTGCCCATGCCCAGCGGGGCCGGGATCAGCGCCACAAAGGAGCCGTAGTGCGCCAGCGGCATCTCCCACACCTCGACGGCAATGCCTGTGCCTTGGCCGGGTGCCACGCGCAGCAGACCGGGCTTGGGCGGCACGGTGCCGGGCAGGGCAAACAGCTGGTAGTCCGGCGCGGTGGTGGTGCTGGCGACCAGGCGCGCCTGGCGCTCGGTCAACTGGCTGTTCAAAGGCATGCCAGACAGATGCGCACCCACGACCGCCACCTTGACGACCGCCTGCGGGTGGATGCCGGGCAGCGCCACCGGCGCAGGCAAGGGCAGATCCAGCGCGCCCTGCAGCATGCCGCTGGCGTGGTGGTAGCGCTGGCCCAGCTCGGCCAGTTGCCAATCGCTGCCGCAGGGGCCGATCAGCGTAATGCCAAACGGCAAACCGTCGGCGCGCAAGCTGCTGGGCACCGAGATGGCGGCGTAGTCCAGCAGGTTGACGAAGTTGGTGTACGCGCCCAGGTTGCGGTTCAGCACCACCGGGTCGGCCTGCATCTGCGCAATGGTGTAGTGCGTGGGCGCGGTGGGCACCAGCAGCACGTCAATGCCGCCCCACATGGCCGCAGCCTGCTGGCCGTAGGCCCGCAAACGCAGCTGGGCATCGACCAGATCGGCGGCGCTGTAGCCCCGCCCGCTGGCCAGAATGCTGCGCACCGGCTCGACCACCTCGGCCTCGTGCGCATCGAAGAAGCCGCGCACGGCGGCATAGCGCTCGGCCACCAGCGCGCTGTCGTACAGCAGCGCGGCAGCGGCGGCCAGCGGGGCGTAGGCGATGGTGACGGGCGTGCCGCCCAGGTCGCGCAGTTGGTAGATCGCCTGCTGGAAGGCCGCTTCGGCTACCGTGTCGCCAAAGAAAGCCAGGGTGTCGGGCACGCCAAAGTTGAAACGCGCAGGCAAGGGGCTGCTGGCCAAAGCCAAAGGGCGCGAGAACGGGTCCAGCGGGTCGTAGCCCATGGCCGCCTGCAGCACCTGGGCGGCGGTGCCCACGCAACGGGCGAAGATGGACACGCAGTCCACGCTTTGCGCCGCAGGCACCAGCCCCCGGGTGCTGACCAGGCCCTTGGACGGCTTGATACCGACGATGTTGTTCAGCCCGGCGGGCACCCGGCCCGACCCGGCGGTGTCGGTGCCCAGCGCAAAGTCCACCTGCCCGGCGGCCACCACATAGGCCGAACCCGAGCTGGAACCGCCCGACACGTAGTCGGCGTTGAATGCATTGGGCACCGCGCCATAGGGCGATCGCGTGCCGTTCAGGCCGCAGGCAAACTGGTCCAGATTGGTTTTGCCCAGCAGCGACGCACCGGCTTGCAGCAGCCTTTGCACCACGCTGGCATGCGCGCTGGGCGCATAGGCAAACGCCGGGCAGGCGGCGGTGGTGGGCAGCCCCAGCACGTCGATGTTGTCCTTGACCGCGAAGCGCAAGCCCGCCAAAGGGCCCTGCGCCGCGCCCGAAATCGGGGACGCACTGCGCGACAACCAGGCTGCGGCGGCAGTACCGCTGTTTTGCGTTGGGGCTTGCACCATGTTGAAACATCCCATCTTGTATCCAAGTAGAGATGCAAACAGTGTGCCAACTTGCGAGAGGTGCCGACGGCATCCAGCCGATTTTGGGCGGCCTGGTTAAAATCGCGGGTTGCCTGCCCACCCGGCAGCGCCCTGTTTTGCTCTGGAAACCACCTTGTCTTACGCCTCCGAAACCCGCCGCCGCCGCACGTTTGCGATCATTTCCCACCCGGATGCGGGTAAAACCACGCTGACCGAAAAGCTGCTGCTGTTCTCGGGCGCGATCCAGATTGCGGGCTCGGTCAAGGCGCGCAAGGCCACCCGGCACGCCACCAGCGACTGGATGGAGATCGAAAAGCAGCGCGGTATCTCGGTGGCCTCGTCGGTCATGCAGATGCTGTACCGCGACCACGTGATCAACCTGCTAGACACCCCCGGCCACAAAGACTTCTCGGAAGACACCTACCGCGTGCTGACCGCGGTGGACTCGGCCCTGATGGTGATTGACGCGGCAAACGGCGTGGAGGCGCAAACCCGTCGCCTGATCGAGGTCTGCCGCCAGCGCGACACGCCCATCATCACCTTCGTCAACAAGATGGACCGCGAAGTGCGCGAGCCGCTGGACATCCTGGACGAGATCGAGCGCGAACTCGGCATGCCCTGCGTGCCCATGACCTGGCCGGTGGGCCAGGGCAAGAGCTTTGGCGGCATCATGAACCTGCGCACCCAGACCATGACGGTGTTCGACTCGGGCAAGGAACGCCTGCCACAAGAGTTCGAAACGATTGCCCTGGACAACCGCACCGAGCTGATCAAGCGCTTTGGGGCCGAATTTGAATCCGCCGAGCAAAGCATGGAACTGGCCGCCGGGGCCTCCCCCGCCTGGGACCTGGAGGCCTTTTTGGCCGGCAAGCAAACCCCCGTGTTCTTCGGCTCCGGGGTGAACAACTTCGGGGTGATGGAAGTGCTGGATGCGCTGGTCGATCTGGCCCCGCCGCCCCAGCCGCGCACCAGCACCACGCTGGTGAACCGCCAGCCGGTGGTCAAAGAAATCCAGCCCGAAGACAAGGCCTTTGCCGGCGTGGTGTTCAAGGTGCAGGCCAATATGGACCCGGCACACCGCGACCGCATCGCCTTTGTGCGCATGGCCTCGGGCAAGTACACGCCCGGCATGAAGCTGCGCGTGCAGCGCACCGCCAAAGAGCTGCGCCCCACCAGCGTGGTGACCTTTCTGAGCCAGCGCCGCGAGGCTGTGGACGAGGCCTACGCGGGCGACATCATCGGCTTTACCACCCACGGCGGCGTGCAGCTGGGCGACACCATCACCGACGGTGCCAGCCTGCAGTTCACCGGCCTGCCCTTCTTTGCGCCCGAGCTGTTCATGACCGTGATCTTGAAGAACCCGCTGCGCACCAAGCAGTTGCAGCAGGGCCTGGCCCAGCTGGGCGAAGAAGGTGCCATCCAGGTGTTCCGCCCCAATGTGGGTGGGCCGATGCTGCTGGGCGCTGTGGGCCAATTGCAGTTTGAAGTGGTGCAGCACCGCCTGAAGTCGGAATACGATGCCGACGTGCGGCTGGAAGGCTGCCAGTACACCGGTGCGCGCTGGATCACCGCCGACACCCCGGCCGAGCTGCGCGCCTTCACCGATGCCTACCCGATGCGCATGGCGAACGATGCGGCCGAAACCCTGGCCTACCTGTGCACCTCGCCGTACGACGTGCGGCTGGCGCAAGAGCGTTTCCCGAAAATCCACTTCCACCCGCTGCGCGAGCACGCGGGCCTGGCACTGCAAAACGCAGGCTAATCCGTCCCCGGCGGCTGCACTTCCAGCGTGGAATCGCAGCCGATCCCCGCCGCCACCCAGCGCCGTGCCCAGCGGCCTAACCAGGGGGCGGCCCAGCGCCAGCGCGGGCCCAACACACCTGCGGGCTGGCTGATGGCTCCGCACAGGTAGCGGGCCTGGTCAGCGTCCCACCGCAGCGCCGTACAGGCCCCGGTGCGTCGGCCACTCAGCACGATGCCCAGCGGGCACGGGGCCGACAGGCAGCACACGCCGCAGCCGTTGCAGGGCGCGCCTAGCTTCGGTTTGGCGGGGGCCGTGGGGTGGATGTGCAGCACCTGCCATGCAGGATCGCGGTGGATAGGCATGGGAGTGGGCATGCGCGATTGTGGCCCAGCATCCAAATGCTATATTTTTGATAGCTACTACCGCCCATGGAATAAGCGCTAGAGGCCAAAACCCCTATTTTTTCTAAAAACTACCGCGCAGCGCTTGGTACAGCGCGCCGAAGCGCTGGTAGCGGGCGGCTGCGGCAGCAGGCTGGGCCACCGGCTCGAAGCGCTGGGCCACGGGCGGGCTCAGGCAGACATCGGCCTCCGCGCCGCCATCGGCCAGCCAGGCCAGGCGTGCCGCACCCAGGGCACCGCCAGTGGCACCGCCCTCTTGCGTGACCAGCGGCACGCCCAGGGTGTTGGCCAGCTCTTGCGACCACCAGGTGCTGCGGGCACCACCGCCCACCACCGACAACGCGCCGATAGGCTGGTCGGTGGCCAGGGTACGCCAGCCATCGCACAGGCCGAAGTTCACACCCTCCACCACGGCATAGGCGATAGCAGCCGTGTCATGGCTGTGGGTCAGGCCGAACAGCACGCCCTGGGCGTTCGGGTTGTTGTGCGGCGAGCGCTCGCCCGACAGGTAGGGCAAAAACAGCGGCGCATTGGCGCGGGCGCTGGGCGACACCTGGGCGGCTGCGGCCAGCAGCGCGGCTTCGTTGTCATAGCGCAGCAGCTTGGTGGCCCAGCTCACCGCGCTGGCGGCGGACAACATGACCGACATCTGGTGCCAGCGGTTCGGCAGCGCGTGGCAAAAGGCGTGCACCGCCTGCGCCGGGTTGGGCCGGAAGGTGTCGGTAGCCAGAAACACCACGCCCGAGGTGCCCAGCGACACAAAGCCCTGCCCTGGCGACACCACGCCCATGCCCACGGCGCTGGCGGCGTTATCGCCACCGCCACCGGCGACCGGCAGGCCGGTTTTCAGGCCCCAGCGGATGGCGATGTTCGCCGACAGACCGGCAGACACTGCGCTGCCCTCGACCACGCGGGGCATGTGCGACGTGTCCAATCCGCAGGCCGCCAGCAACTTGGGTGACCAGGCGCGGGCACCCACGTCCAGCCACAGCGTGCCGGAGGCATCGGAGCAATCGGTCACGGCCTCACCGGTGAGCAGCAGGCGCAGATAGTCCTTGGGCAGCAGTACACGGGCGGTCTGGTTGAATATCTCTGGCTCGTGCTCGCGCAGCCACCACAGCTTGGGCGCGGTGAAGCCGGGCATGGCCAGGTTGCCAGTGATGGCGGCCACCTCGGGCACAGCTTCGGTGAGGGCCACGCAGGCCGCACCGCTGCGGCCATCGTTCCACAGGATCGCCGGACGCAGCACCTTGTCTTGCGCGTCCAGCAACACCGCACCGTGCATCTGGCCGGACAGGCCGATGGCCCGCACGGCTGTTAGTGCGGCGCGGTGGCTGGCGGCCAACTGGTCCATCACCGATTCGAGCGCGCGCCACCAGCTGTGCGGGTCTTGTTCAGACCACAGAGGCTGGGGTTGCTGCACGGTGAGCTGCGCATGCGCCACCGCCACCACGCGGTGGTCGTCGGCCAGCAGCAGGGCTTTGAGTTCGGAAGTGCCGAGGTCGAGTCCTAAATACATGGGGATCTTTTCAGAGGTGGATGTGAATGGGTGCAAGCCCCCACCCCAACCCTCCCCCGGGAGGGGAGGGAGAAATGCGGGGCAAGGGTCAGTTCTTGTTGCCGAAACGGGCTTCGGCCTGGCGGCGGAAGTCTTTGGGGGTCATGCCTTTGATCTGCATGAAACGGCGGTTGAAATTGGCGACGTTGTTGAAGCCCACGTCGTAGCAGACGTTGTTGATGTAGCGGTCGGTTTCCATCAGCAACTGGCAGGCGCGGTTGATACGCAGGCGGTTCACAAAGTCGGTAAAGGTGTTGCCGGTGGCGCGGCGAAAGTAGCGGGAGAACTGGCTCTCGGTCATGTTGATGCGGCTGGCCACCTCGGCCATGGTGAACTGGTCAGCGCTGTGCTCGGTGAGGTAGCTGACCACGCCGCTGATCTGCGCCAGCGAGGCATCATCGTCAAAGCTTTGCATCTGCACCGTAGACAGCAGCCGGTAGTCGGTGCAGCGGGCCAACTGGTCCAGCAGGATCAAGAACTCGCCGTACCGGGCCATGCCGTGGCTGGTCTTGATACGCACCAGCGCATCGCGGGCGATGTCGCTCATGTCAAAGAACTCAATGCCGTGGCGGGCGCGTTCCAGCAGGGGCAGCACGCTGTGCAGTTCGCCCACCTCGGCCCCGGCCTGGCGCAGCGGAGTCTCTGAAAACTGCAGCACCATGTCGCGCAGGTGCACCACTTCGTCGGAGCCGTCGCTGCTGATCCAGTTGTGCGGCAGGCGCGGGCCGGTCAGCACCAGGTTACCGGGCTCGAAGTGGCCGATGTAATCGCCCACAAACAGCTTGCCCCGGGTTTCGACGATGAGGTGCAGTTCGCACTCTTCGTGCTGGTGCCAGCGCACCAGCGGCGTGGGGATGCCGTGCTCTAGATAGCGCAGGCTGCCGGGCATTTCCAGCGGCTCGTAACCCAGTGTCAAATGGCGTCCCAGGTCGTGTTCCAGCTCGGGTTCGCGGTCACGTTGTCGAACGCTGGCCATGGTGATCTCCTTGTGAATCCGTGACAGTACCACCATCCCTCCAGGGAGGGATGGTGGCTGTCCGCAGACTCAAACTTTCAACATGAACTGCTGCACCTGGGCACTGGCTTTGTGCAGCGCTGCCACCAGGCGCGGATCGCCCGCCAGCTCGGCCCAGAACGACACGTTGCCCGCCAGTGCCACCACCGGGTCGGCGGCATCGCACATGGCATGCGCCACGGCCGGGTCCATCGCCTGGTCCTGGTAGGCATAAGACAGCTCGCCCCGGTGCCAGCGCTGCAGAAAGGCCAGGAACAGCGCAGGCAGCACGGCCACGGCATCGATGCTGCGGCCCTGGGCCAGGCACTCACGTACCGTGGGAGCAATGAAGCCGGGCATCTTGGAGAAGCCGTCTGCCGCCACGCGCTGGTTGGTGTCCAGAATGGCAGCGTTGCCAAAGCGGTCCAGCACCACATCGCGGTAGGTGGGCAGATCCAGCGGGCAGGGGTGCTCGGGCGTATCCAGGCAGGGGATCACGTCGGTGGTGACGTAGTCATAGGCCATCTTGCGGATGCGCGCGTCGTGCGTGCCTTCGTGGATATAGGTGTAACCCGCCAGCGTACCGGCCCAGGCAATGCAGCTGTGGGTGGCGTTGAGCAGACGGATCTTGGCTTCTTCAAACGCAGCCACCGAGTCCACCATTTGCACACCCACGGCTTCCCAGGCGGGGCGGCCATTGCAGAAGTTGTCTTCGATGACCCACTGAATGAAAGACTCGCCCATGATGGCGGCTCCGTCGTCCCAGCCGGTGGCGGCCAGTACGCGGCCCCGCAGCTCGGGCGCGGGGCGCGGCGTGATGCGGTCCACCATGGCATTGGGGCAGGTGGTGTTGGCCAGCACCCAGGCGTGCAAGGCGGTGTCGCCCGCCAGCTGGATGAAGGACAGCAGGCCCTTGCGCACGCGGTCGCCGTTGTGGCGCAGGTTGTCGCAGTTCAGCAGCGTGACCTTGCCGCCGCCGCTGGCCATGCGCGCGCGCAGGATGGCGGTGAGTGCAGCGTAGATGCAGCTGCCGGGCTGGCCTTTTTTGGCGCGCTCCAGGTCGGCGGCCAGATCGGCGGAGCCCAGGTCGAGCTGGTCGTTGGCATCCAGGTAGTAACCGGCTTCGGTGACGGTGAACGAGATGATGCGGGTGTTGGCATCGGCCCCTACCTGGATCAACCCGGCCAGGTCGGGCGCGTACGGCACGATCTGGCGGATGGATTCGATGCGCTCGTAGCTGCGCTCGTCGGTGGGGGTGACGGTTTCCAGCGTGTAGGCACCGCCCTGGGCGGCCAGGGCCGCCATGGTCTCGGGCATGTCGGGGCGGGTATTGCCCCCGGCCAGCGACCATTGCGTGTCACCGCTGGCGCGCAGCTTGTGCATGTAGACCGCCTGGTGGGCGCGGTGGAACGAGCCCACGCCCAGGTGCAGCATGACGTAATTGGTAGCAGACATTCTGAGGGACTCCTTAGGCCAGGGCGACCATGCGGCCTGCGCTGTCAAAGCAATGCAGGGTGTTCAGGTCGAACTCCAGCGTGACCGGGTCACCGATCTGCAGGCTGGTGCGCTCGGCCTGGCGCGAGATCATCTGCGTGCCCATCACGTCCACATGGATCAGGGTGTCGGCCCCCAGGGCTTCGATCAGCTCCACCTTGCCGGGTACGCCGGCGCTGCCCACGGGCAGCACGCGCACGCCTTCGGGGCGCACGCCGATCAGGCCGTCCTTGGGCACCCGGCCTGCGGCCTGGCCTGCCAGCGCGCCAAACTGCGACAGCTGGGCGGCCTTGACGATGTTCATCGACGGCATGCCGATGAACTGGGCCACAAACTGGTTGGCGGGCTTGTCGTACAGCTCCAGCGGTGCGCCCACCTGTTCGATGGCACCGTCGCGCAGCACCACCACGCGGTCGGCCAAGGTCATGGCTTCCACCTGGTCGTGGGTCACGTAGATGGTGGTCACACCCAGGGCGCGGTGCAGTTTGTGGATTTCGACCCGGGTCTGGCCACGCAGGGCGGCATCCAGATTGGACAAGGGTTCGTCGAACAAGAAGATCTTGGGGGCGCGGACGATGGCGCGGCCAATGGCCACACGCTGGCGCTGGCCGCCCGAGAGCTCTTTGGGGGTGCGCTTGAGGTAGGCGGTGAGGTTGAGCTTTTCGGCGGCGGCCTCGACCTTTTTCTTGATCTCGTCCGGGGCCACCTTGGCCAGCTTGAGGGCGAACGACATGTTGTCGAACACCGTCATGTGCGGGTACAGGGCATAGCTCTGGAACACCATGGCCAGCTCGCGCTGCGAGGATGGCAGGTGGGTGATGTCCTTGCCATCGACGTGCAGGGTGCCGCCGTCGGTGGACTCCAGGCCGGCAATCATGCGCAGCAGGGTGGACTTGCCGCAGCCGGAGGGGCCGACGAAGACGATGAATTCGTTTTTGTTGATATCGAGGTCGATACCCTTGATGGCGCGGTGCTCGCCAAAGAATTTTTCAACACCACGGAGTTGCAGAAAAGACATGATCGAATCCTTAATAGACTGACAAATATTCAAAGACAGAACGCAACGCTCCCATCCAGGGATACCGAGGAACCGGCTTTGCCGGGCCTCTGGTATCGCCCCCTGCAAGGGGGTTGGCGGAAACGCGAAGCGTGTAGCCTGGGGGTGTTCTCTATTTCACGGCGCCGAAGGTAAGACCTTGGACGAGTTGCTTCTGGCTGAACCAGCCAAACACAATGATGGGTCCGATGGCCATCAGCGAGGCCGCTGACAGCTTGGCCCAGAACAGGCCTTCAGGGCTGGAGTACGAGGCGATCAGCGAGGCCAGCGTACCGGCGTTGGCCGAGGTCAGGTTCAAGGCCCAGAAGGCTTCGTTCCACGACAGCACCAGGCACAGCAGACCGGTGGACGCAATACCGCCCATGGTGAGTGGCAGGATGACGTGCTGAAACTCTTCCCACACGGTGGCACCGTCCAGGCGCACGGCTTCCAGAATGTCTTTGGGGACTTCCTTGAAGGCGCTGAACAGCATCCACACCATGATGGGCAGGTTGGACAGGGTGAACACGATGACCAGGGCGGTCAGCGAATCAAGCATGCCGGCGGTCTGCGCCATCACGTACACCGGCACCAGGGCACCCACGGCGGGCATCATCTTGGTCGACAGCATCCACAACAGGATGTCGCGGGTCTTCTTGGTGGGGAAGAAGGCCATCGAGTAAGCGGCAGGCACGGCAATCAAGATGCCCAGAATCGTGGAGCCCAGGCTGGTGATCAGCGAGTTCCGGGCAAACAGCAGGTAGTTGCTGCGCTCTTGCACTTCGACAAAGCTGTGCAGCGTGGGCGTGAAGAACAGGTGGCCGGCGATGGCCTGGCCCTCGGTCTTGAACGCGGTGATGCCGACCCAGAACAACGGGAAGAACAAGAACAGCGCAATGCCCCAGGCGAACACGGTGCGCCACAGCGGAAATGGTACTTTTTTCATCATGGTAGGGTTCTCCTTCAGTCCAGGTTCTTGCCGACAAGCTTGACCAGGAAGAACGAGGCGATGTTGGCCAGAATGACCGCAAACAAAGCACCGGCCGAGGCCACACCCACGTCAAAGTTCATCAGCGCCTGCTTGAAGATCAAGAAAGCCAGGTTGGTGCTGTCGTTGCCGGGGCCGCCACCGGTGGTGGTGAAGATTTCGGCAAACACGCTCAGCAAGAAGATCATTTCGATCATCACCACCACCGCAATGGAGCGGCCCATGTGGGGCAGCACGAGGTAGTAAAACTTGTCCAGGCCGGTAGCGCCGTCCATACCGGCGGCATCCATCTGCTCACGGTCCAGCGACTGCAGCGAGGTGATGAAAATCAGGCAGGCAAACGGCAGCCATTGCCACGACAGCATGATGATCACCGACAGCAACGGAAAGTCGGTCATCCAGTCGATGGGGGTGAGGCCAAAGAACTGCCAGACATGCGCCATGACCCCGTAAATCGGGTTCATCATCATGTGCTTCCACAACAGTGCGTTGACGGTGGGCATGACGAAGAAGGGCGAGATCAGCAGCACGCGCACGATGCCCTGGCCCGGGAACGGCTCGTTCACCAGCACCGCCAGGCCAATGCCCAGCACCACGGTAATCACAACGACCGAGCCCAGCAACTGCAGGGTGTGCATCACCGACGGCCAGAAGTCCGGGTCGGTCATGAAGTAGTGGAAGTTCTCCAAGCCGACGAAACCGGATACGTCCGGCTGCATCAGGTTGTAATGGATGACGGAGAAATACAGCGTCATCACCAGTGGAACAATCATCCACAGAAATAGCGTGACGATGCTGGGTGCCATCAGTGCACGGGGAAGAAATCGACTCATGGTGTGTAGCTTTCAAGAGCGAGCCCGCAGCCCTGGCCCCCAGCAGGGGAACCATGGTTGAAGCCCATTTTTCGGGTTACCTGCGGTCCAGCGGAACGAAGTTGCCGGGTCTGACATGCATCAGCCGACAACCCCGCCAGGCGTACACAGCGCAAGCCGGTCCATGGGGCATGGAGGGCAGTAGCCGCAGCCACCGCCCCGCACACGCCCGGCCAGAGCTTTACTTCTTGTAGTAACCGCCCTTGGTCATTTCGCGCTCGGCAGCGGTTTGCGAAGTCTTCAAAGCTGCATCGATCGTGACCTTGCCCGCCAAAGCGGAGCTCATTTGCTGGCCTACAGCGATACCGATGGCCTGGAACTCAGGAATCGCGGCGTACTGCACGCCCACATACGGCGACTTGGGCAAAGTGCTGTCGTTGGGGTTGGCGCTGTTGATGGCCTTGAGCTCTTCGACGGCAAACTTGGCCACCTTCTGGAACTCGGGGTTGGCGTAGGTGGACTTGCGCGTACCGGTAGGTACGGCGTTCCAACCCAGCTCTTTGGCCACCAGGTTCACGTAGTCTTTAGAGGTCGCCCAGGCGATGAACTTCTGTGCTTCAGCAGGCTTCTTGCTCGATGCCGGCACGGCCAGATTCCACGACCACAGCCAGTTGGAACCCTTGGGGGTCACAGCCTGGGGAGCCTGGGTGAAGGCCATCTTGTCGGCCACTTTGGACTGCTTGGGGTCGCTCACGAACGATGCCGCAATGGTGGCATCGATCCACACACCGCACTTGCCTTCATTCATCAAAGCCAGGTTTTCGTTGAAGCTGTTGGCCGAAGCGCCGGGGGGGCCATACTTCTTCATCAGATCGACGTACTGGGTGATGGCATCTTTCCAGGGCTTGGTGTCGATTTGTGGCTTCCAGGCCATGTCAAACCACTGACCGCCGTAGGTGTTGACCATGGTGCTCAGGAAAGCCATGTTGTCACCCCAGCCTGGCTTGCCGCGCAGGCACAGACCGTACACGCCCTTGGCTGGGTCGTTGATCTTGGCCACGATGTTGGCCATTTCCGCCCAGGTGGGGTTGGCAGGCATGGTCAGGCCAGCGGCCTTGACCAGGTCGGCACGGTACATGGTCATTGAGCTTTCGCCGTAGAACGGGGCCGCGTACAGCTTGCCGTCCATGGTCAGGCCGTTGCGGATGGCGGGCAGCATGTCGTCGATGTCATAGGCGGCATCGGTGTTGATGGGGGCCAGCCAGCCCTTTTTGGACCAGATGGGGGCTTCGTACAGGCCGATGGTCATGATGTCGAACTGGCCGCCTTTGGTGGCGATGTCGGTGGTGACGCGCTGGCGCAGCACGGCTTCTTCCATCGTGACCCACTTCACGGTGATGCCAGGGTTGGCAGCTTCAAAGTGCTTGGTCAGCTTTTGCATCTCGATCATGTGACCGTTGTTGACGGTGGCAATGACCAATTCGGTGGCAGCAAATGCGCTGGCGGAAGCGAACATCGCGGTGACGAGGGCAGCGCAGTATTTCAATTTCATGGAGTGTCTCCTGAGGTTTTAGACGAATTCCGCAAGCACATGCAACGCACTTGATCGGTGCCGCTATCGTAGGAGTGCACCCGCGCAAACAACAATACCCAAAGCGCTAGTTCTTGTACTTTGATGCGATAGAAGTTTAGTAAAAACCCTTATTACATAGATAAAAGTATCTGTATTGGCAAGAAGAGGGCCAGAAAGCCGCACCAGATTGGCGCGAATTCCGCACGGGTTGCAACACACGCTCCAGACAATCCAAGGCCTACGCCAAGTATCAAAACAAGCTTCTGCGCATATTTCATATACGCTACATGCTATATATTTAATAGCAAATTGATTTGCCTCTCAGGAGGGCGCGCCTTGCGCCATACGGCCAGCAGCGCCCGCAAAAAAGCCCCCGCTTGCCGTTGCGCACGGCCTGCGGGGGCTTTCTGGGGGACCGGTGGACTACAAGCGGCTCAGCAACTCGGCCTTTTTGGTAGCGAACTCTTGCGCGGTCAGGATGCCCTTGGCCTGCAAGCTGGCCAGTTTTTCGATGCTGGCAAACACGTCGCCTGCATTGGCGGAGCCAGCGTTATTGCTGTAGCTACTGTCGTTGTTGCTGTTGAACGCCGGGGCTTGCATCGGGGCTGGTGCGGGCGCCGGGGCCATGCCATTGATGCTGACCACCGGCAACTGCGACAGGTTCACATAGCCGTACTGGCTGCTGAACTGGGGCGCATAGCCACTGCTTTGCTGCGACACGCCACCAATGCTGTGGTCCAGTGTGTCGTACACGGTGACCTGGCCACCCAGGTCGATCGCCAGGCGATGGGCCTGCGCAAAGTAGGCATAGCGCATGTCGTTTTGGCCGCCGGTGCTGTTCGGAAAACGCAGGTCCGGGCCCCACCAGTCGGGGGGTGCGGGGGCAAACAGGCTGTTGCCATTGCCCGAACCACTGGAATTGTTGGAGCCGTTGTATTGGGTGCTGCCGTTTTGGCTTTGGCTCTGGAAACTGCCGCTGCGCAGCAGGTCGGGCTGGTTGCTGATCAGGCGGGCCAGCTCGCTGCACAGGTTGTCGACACGGCCTTTGAGGTAGCCGTTGAACATGTCGCCAATCATGGTCATGCCGCCCGACATCCACTGGCCGCCGCCACCGAACTCGGGGTGGTTGAACTGGGCCATGCTGCCGTTGCCGTTGATCACCGACTCCAGCATGGATTCCACCGCCTGGGTGCTGAAACCCTGGCGCTGGGCGATGTCGTTAACGGCCTGCTGGCCTGCGGGAGAGAGTTGACGCATAAAAGTAACCTGAAAAAGAGCAAGAGTGGAAACCACTAAGCGACCCACTCTACCAGTCCAAGCGTGAATTAAGGTGACAAAAAGCCTACAGCCTCATGCCCTCTGGGCATAACCCTCCAGCACATTCACCGCATTCGTGCCCAGCGCGTCCACCGCGTAACCGCCCTCGAACACAAACACCGTGGGCAGGCCTGCGGCCGCCAGGTCTTCGCCCACCCGGAAATAGTCTTCGCTGCGCAGCTGGAAGCCCGAGATCGGGTCGCCCTCGAAAGTGTCCAGCCCCAGCGACACCACCAGAGCCTGCGCCCCGCTCTGCGCAATCCGCTGCAAGGCCAGGGCCAGCGCCTCGCGCCAGCGCGCAAAGCCGGTGCCGCGTGGCAAGGGCAGGTTCAAGTTCGCCCCCAGCCCCGCGCCCTGCCCCGTTTCATCCGCATAGCCCAGGTAGAACGGGTATTCAGTGTGCGGATCACCATGCACGCTGGCAAAAAACACATCGGCGCGGTCGTAAAAGATGGCCTGGGTGCCGTTGCCGTGGTGGTAGTCGATGTCCAGCACCGCCACGCGCTCGGCCCCCGCGTCGCGCAGCGCCTGGGCGGCAATGGCCGCGTTGTTCAAAAAGCAGTAGCCACCAAAAAAGTCGGTCCCGGCATGGTGACCCGGCGGGCGGCTCAGCGAAAACGCGCTGCGCGCACCGCCGTTGACCTGTTGCGCGGCAGTCACCGCACAGCAGGCTCCGGCATAGGCCGCCGCCCAGGTGCCCGAGGTCAGCGGCGTGCCCGCGTCATACGAAAACAGCCCCATACGGGCCGAAAAGTTGGCGGGCAGCACGTCACTGCGAAAGCTGCGTACCGGCCACACCGAGGGCAGCGCATCGCGCTCGGCATTGGCCGGGTCCAGCGCCACCCATTCGGCCCAGGCCCCGGCCAGAAAGTCCAGGTAGCGCGGGCTGTGGATGCGCTCCATGGGGCCCCGCCCGCAGTCTTGCGGGGCCCGTACTTCGCCCAACTGGCGGCGCTGCAGCTCTTGCAGCACATCGTCGGCCCGGGCGGGCACCTCGAAGCAAGGGACCAGTTGGCCCCGGAACATTTCCAGCTTGCCCTGGTGCAGGGCGTGGTGGTGGTTGTAGACGGTGATCATGCGGAGTTTCTTTCCAGGCAAAGGAGCCCAAAGTATGCCGCTGACGCGCTGGAATAGCTTTGCTTTATCGCCCCACCCAGGGCTACCATGCACAATGAAACATGCATTTCAAGGCCACTTATGGGTACGATCACCTCAACATACGCACCAGACAGCACAGACCGCACTATTTTGCGGCTCTTGCAAAAAGACGGCACGCTGTCCACGCCGCAGTTGGCAGAGCAGGTGGCGCTCAGCGTCACGCCCTGCTGGCGCAGGTTGAAGCGGCTGGAAGACAACGGCTTCATCACCGGCTACCAGGCCAACCTGGACCGCCGCAAACTCGGGCTGGACATCCTGGCCTTTGTGCAACTGACCTTCGGCGTGGTCACCGGCGCATCGGTGCAGCACTTCGAAGATGCCATCCAGCAGCGCCCCGAGGTGCTGAGCTGCCACAAGGTCACCGGCCAGGCCGACTATCTGCTGCAGGTGGTTGCCCCCAGCCTGGATGCCTACAGCGACTTCGTGGAAACCGTGCTGCGCAGCCTACCCGGCGTGAGCCTGATCCACTCCAGCCTGGCGCTGCGGGAGATCAAGGCATCGCACCAGTTACCGGTGCTGGATTAGGTAAAAAATGCATAAAAAGTGCCATATACCCTTATTACACCGCCGCAGATAGCTATTTATTCAATAGCATAACTAGCACCAACCCACGCCTGGGCTTAGCCGTCAAAACGCGTGCGCACCCGCAGCTTCGCGTCGCCATCCAGCACAAAGCCTTCGGCCTGCGCTGGCACCTCCCCGGTGATGGCGGTGATGTTGACCTGGTGCGTCACCCAGACCTCGAACTGCCCCGGCGGCACCGCACGCAAGGCCTGGCGCAGGCTGGGCGTGGCATCGGTGGCGGGGTAGCGGTCGCCAAAGCTGGAATTCAAGGCGGGCCAGGGTGTGTGGCGGCCAAACGCCAGTTCGGCCGTGTCGATGCAGCGGCACCAGGCGCTGGACAACACCGCACGCGGCTCCAACTGGTGGCAGCGGAACCAGGCACCGATGCGGCGCGCCTCGGCCTGGCCGTCGGCACTGAGGTTGCGCTGGGTGCTGCAGGTGCCAAGCTGGAATGCGGGCGGATCACCGACACCGGGCACAGTGGAAGCATGCCGCAACAGCACCACACAGCCGCCCGTACGCAGCAGTGCGGCGGCATCGTCTGCATGGGATGCGGAAGGCCAGGCCGCTGCCGCCAGCAGCAGCATGGCACTGCGGCGGTCCATGGGGTTTATTGCATCGCGCTGCACCTGCATCACCGCGCCAGCACTGGCCTCAAAGCCACACCCGTCGCCGTCGCCAAGTCCACCACCATCTCCGGTGCAGCCGCTGCCACAATCCGCCCGCCGCCGTTGCCGCCGTCCGGCCCCAGGTCAATCACCCAGTCGGCTTCGGCGATCACGTCCAGGTCGTGCTCGATGACCACCACGCTGTGGCCGCCATCGACCAGGCGGTGCAGCACGCGGATGAGTTTTTCCACGTCGGCCATGTGCAGGCCCACGGTGGGTTCGTCCAGCACGTACAGGGTGTGCGGGGCTTTCTGGCCGCGCTTGGTGATGTCGTCGCGCACCTTGGCCAGCTCGGTCACCAGCTTGATGCGCTGCGCCTCGCCGCCGCTGAGCGTGGGCGATGGCTGGCCGATGGTCAGGTAGCCCAGGCCCACGTCTTTCAGCAGCTGCAGCGGGTAGGCAATGACGGGCATCACGGCAAAGAAATCCACCGCCTCGTCCACCTCCATCTGCAGCACGTCGCCGATGCTTTTGCCGCGCCAGGTGACGGTCAATGTCTCGGGGTTGAAGCGTGCGCCATGGCAGGTTTCGCACTTTACCTTCACATCGGGCATGAAGCTCATGGCGATGGTGCGCAGGCCCTGGCCTTCGCAGCTGGGGCAGCGGCCTTCGCCGGTGTTGAACGAGAAGCGCGCCGGGCCGTAGCCGCGCGCGCGGGCTTCCAGCGTCTCGGCAAACAGCTTGCGGATAGTGTCCCAGAAGCCGATGTAGGTGGCGGGGCAACTGCGCGGGGTTTTGCCGATGGGGGTTTGGTCCACTTCCAGCACGCGGTCGATGGCGGCGAAGCCGGCCACCTCGGCACAGCCCAACCAGGGCGCGTGTTGGCCTGCGGCCCAGCTTTCGCGTCCGGCCTTGGTGCTGCGCTGAACCACCGCGGTTTGCACGTTGGCCAGCAGCACGTCGCGCGCCAGCGTGGACTTGCCGGAGCCGCTGACCCCGGTGACGGCCACCAGGCGTTTCAAAGGCACATAGGCGGTGACGTTTTGCAGGTTGTGCATGGTGGCACCAGTGACGACCAGCCATTGCAACGGCTCGGCTACTGCCACCGTTTCCGGCTCAGCAGCCGCTTTCTTCTTGGCAGCCGCCTTGCTCTTGGCCGTGGGGGCCACATAGGGCAGATCGGCCACCGGCAGTGCCACCGCCGCTGCGTCAAACGCATCCACGGCGCGCCGCGCCTGCAGCGGGTGCCGCATGGCGTGCAGCAGGTAGCGGCCCGTGATGGACTCTGCCGCGTCCGAAATATCGGCCACGCTGCCCTGCGCCACCAGCCGCCCACCGCGCTTGCCTGCGCTGGGGCCGATGTCGATGATGTGGTCGGCGCGGCGGATGGTGTCCTCGTCGTGCTCCACCACCACCAGGGTGTTGCCCTTGCTGCTGAGGGTGTGCAGAGCGTTGAGCAGGATGTGGTTGTCGCGGGCGTGCAAGCCGATGGTGGGCTCATCGAGGATGTAGCACACGCCCTGCAAATTGCTGCCCAGCTGCGCAGCCAGGCGGATGCGCTGGGCCTCGCCACCGCTCAGGGTGGGCGCGCCCCGGTCCAGGGTCAGGTAACCCAGGCCCACCTCTTCCAGAAACTCCAGGCGGCTCTGGATCTCGGGCACCAGGTCGCGGGCAATGTCGCCCTCGCGCTGGCTCATCTGCCCGGCCACCTGCAGGGCCTGCACCCACACGCGGATATCGCTCACGCTGAGGCGGGCCAGGTCGGTGATACCCACACCCGCAAAACGCACGGCGCGGGCGGTGGCGTTCAGGCGCGTGCCCTGGCAGGTGGGGCAGGCGACATCGTGCAGGTCTTCCACCTCGGGCTCGGCAAAGGTTTGTTCGCGGCCCCCGGTGTCGTCGGCGCGCACCGAGTCGTCGAACACGGCCCGCTGGTCGCGGGTGAGCTTCACGCCCGTACCCACGCAGTCGGGGCACCAGCCGTGCTTGCTGTTGTAGCTGAACAGGCGCGGGTCCAGCTCGGCGTAGCTGGTGCTGCACACCGGGCAGGCGCGCGTGGTAGAGAACACCATGACCTTCCCAATGTGCGCAGTGGGTTCGCCCGCATCCATCGCGGCCTTGAGTCCGTCGATGTTGACCAGCACATGCACCACGCCCTTGCCGTGCTCCAGTGCCGTCATCAGGCCCTCGCGCAGGCGGGCTTCGCTGCCGGGATTCACATCCAGGCTCAGCACTGGCAGCTCGACGGTGTGCTCCTTGAAGCGGTCGATGCGCGGGAAGTTGGTGGTGGGCAAAAAGTCGCCGTCCACCCGCAGGTGGGTGTAGTTGCGGGGCCGCGCCCAATCGGCCAGCTCGGTGTACACGCCCTTGCGGTTCAGCACCAGCGGGGCCATCAGGCCGATGTGCTGGCCGCGGAAGGCTTTGAGCAACTGCGCGGCAATGCTGTCCGGCGTTTGCGGCTGTACTGCCGTACCGTCATGGATGCAGTGCTGCGTGCCCAGCTTCACATACAGCAGGCGCAGAAAGTGCCACACCTCGGTGGTGGTGCCCACGGTGGACTTGCGCCCACCCCGGCTCAGGCGCTGCTCGATGGCCACGGTGGGCGGAATGCCGTAGACCGCGTCCACCTCGGGCCGGCCTGCGGGCTGCACGATGCTGCGGGCGTAGGCGTTGAGCGACTCCAGGTAGCGGCGCTGACCCTCGTTGAACAAGATGTCGAAGGCCAGCGTGGACTTGCCGGAGCCGCTTACGCCGGTCACCACATTGAACTGGCCGCGCGGAATGTCCACGCTCAGCGACTTGAGGTTGTGTTCCTTGGCGTTGACGATCTGGATCGCGTTGGGTGGCACCAGCTTGGTCACCTTGTGGGCCCAGGCGGGCGACATTTCGCGAGCCACTTGCACGCCCAGGCCGAGCGTGGATTCGTACTCGCGCAGGGCTGCGCCGGTGTGCGAGGTGGGGTGGTGGCGCACGTCCTCGGGCTTACCCTCGGCCACCACAAGGCCACCGCCGTAGCCGCCCTCGGGGCCCATGTCGATCAGCCAGTCGCTGGCGCGGATCACGTCCAGGTTGTGTTCGATCACCACCAGGGAATGGCCCGCGTCCAGCAGCTTGCGCAGCGCCCGCATCAGCTTGGCGATGTCGTCAAAGTGCAGGCCGGTGGTGGGCTCATCAAACAGAAATAGCGTGCCTTTTTTGGCCAGCGGCTGGCGGTTGCTGCTTTTGGCGGCCTCGGCCAGGAAGCCCGCCAGCTTGAGGCGCTGGGCTTCACCGCCGGACAGCGTGGGCACGGGCTGGCCCAGTTTTACGTACTCCAGGCCTACATCCACAATCGGCTGTAGCGCCCGTATCACATCGCGGTCACCTTCAAAAATAATAGCAGCCTCGCTGACCGTCAGGTCCAGCACATCGGCCACGTTCAAGGCCACCAGCCGGGCATCCTGCACGGCGCGGCGCTCGATGGTGATCTCCAGCACTTCGGGGCGGTAGCGCTTGCCATCGCAGTCCGGGCAGCGCAGGTACACATCGCTCAAAAACTGCATTTCCACATGCTCGAAACCCGAGCCGCCGCAGGTGGGGCAACGGCCATCGCCGCTGTTGAAGCTGAACTTGCTGGCGGTATAGCCCCGCTGGCGCGACGCGGGCGCGTTGGCAAACAGCTCGCGGATGGCATCCCAGGCCCCCACGTAGCTGGCGGGGTTGGAACGGGCGGTTTTGCCGATGGGCGACTGGTCCACAAACACCACGTCACTCAAAAAGTCGGCCCCCAGCAGGCGGTCATGCAGGCCAGGCGTATCGGTGGCCTTACCAAAGTGGCGCAGCAGGGCCGGGGCCAGCACGTCCTGGATCAGCGTGGACTTGCCGGAGCCGCTGACACCGGTGATGCACACCAGGCGCTGCAAGGGGAATTCGACCGACACGTTTTGCAGGTTGTGCTCGCGCGCGCCTTCCAGCACCAGGCGGGGCGTGCTGTCGGTGACCAGTTTTTTGAAGCCCATGCCAATGGTTTTGCGGCCACCCAGGTAGGCACCGGTCAGGGTGTCGGCGCGGCGCAAATCATGCGTGCTGCCGTCAAACACGATCTGCCCACCGCGCTCGCCGGGGCCGGGGCCCATGTCGATCATGCGGTCGGCCGCCAGCATCACCGCCGGGTCGTGCTCCACCACCACCAAGGTGTTGCCCGCATCGCGCAGGCGCTGCATGGCCTCGATGATGCGGTGCATGTCGCGCGGGTGCAGGCCGATGCTGGGCTCGTCCAGCACAAACAAGGTGTTGACCAGCGAGGTGCCCAGCGCCGTGGTGAGGTTGATGCGCTGCACCTCGCCGCCGCTGAGGGTGCGGCTTTGCCGGTCTAGCGTCAGGTAGCCAATACCCACGTCGCACAGGTATTTGAGGCGGGTGGTGATCTCGTCCAGCAGCAGCTTGAGCGCCTGCTCGTCGCCGCCGCCTTTGCCGCCGCGTTCTGCACGGCCGCCCAGGATGCGGTCGGCTTGCAGATCAAAAAAGCGACGTAGCCGGTCGATGGGCAAGAGCATCAGGTCGTGCAGGCACAGGCCGGGCAAGGCTTCCAGCTGGGTGCGGCTCCAGGCCACGCCCTGGGGCAGGTGGCGCTTGGCCGGGTCGAGCACGGTGTTGGCATCGTCTACGCTGCCCAGCCGCCACAGCAGGCTCTCGGTCTTGAGCCGCGCGCCCTCGCAGGCCGGGCAGGTGGTGTAGCTGCGGTACTTGGACAACAGCACCCGGATGTGCATCTTGTAGGACTTGGTTTCCAGGTACTCGAAAAAGCGCTTCACCCCAAACCAGTGCTGGTTCCACTTGCCGTTCCAGTTCGGCGAACCGTGGATCACCCAGTGTTGGTGCTCGGGCGTGAGCTTGTAGTACGGTGTGTCGCGCGGAATACCGGCGGCCTCGGCATGGCGCATCAAATCGTCCTGGCACTCCTGCCAGGCGGGGGTCTGCATGGGCTTGATGGCCCCGGCGCGCAGGGTCAGCTTGTCGTTGGGGATGACCAGGCCGTAGTCCACGCCGATCACACGGCCAAAGCCCTTGCAGGTTTCGCAGGCGCCCACGGGCGAGTTGAAGGAAAACATCGACGGAATCGGGTCGGTGTAGCGCACATCGCTTTCGGCGCAATGCAGGCCGGTGGAGAACTTCCAGAGCAGGGGCTCCACCGCTTCATCTGTAGACAGCACGTAGACGTTAACCCGACCACCACCGCGCTTGAGGGCGACTTCAATCGCCTCCAGCGCGCGGGCCTTCTCGGTGCCTGCAATGCGAAAGCGGTCGGCCACCACGTCCAACACCTTACGCGTGGCAGGGGCCACTGCGGCTTTCTTGCTGGTTTTGGCGGGTGTGGCAGGAGCCTCCACCTCCACTTCGCGCTCGGCCTGCACCCGGGTGAAGCCACTGGCCGACAACCATTGCGCCACTTCTTCGGCGCTGGTATTGCCGGGCAACTCGACAGGAAAAGTCAGGACGAGGCGCGGGTCCTGCGCTGCTTCGGCCCGTTCACACAGCTCGGCGTAGATGCTCTCGGGCGTGTCGTGCCGCACGGGCAAGGCGGTTTTGCTGTCAAACAGCGACCCGGCGCGGGCGTAGAGCAGCTTCAAATGGTCGTTCAGCTCGGTCATGGTGCCGACGGTAGAGCGGCTGGAGCGCACCGGATTCGTCTGGTCGATGGCAATTGCCGGGGGCACGCCTTCCACCTTGTCCACGGCGGGTTTGTCCATGCGGTCGAGGAACTGGCGCGCGTAGGCCGAGAAGGTTTCAACGTAACGGCGCTGGCCTTCGGCAAACAGGGTGTCAAACACCAGGCTGGACTTGCCGGAACCACTGGGGCCAGTCACCACCGTGAGCTCACCGGTGCGGATATCCAGGTCCAAATTCTTGAGGTTGTGCTGGCGCGCTCCGCGGATGCGGATGGTTCCCTGGGTCATAAGTGCGGTGCTCTGAGGGGTAAGGCGAACCATTGTAGGGAGGGCATGCCCGCGCCCGAAACCTGGGGTTATTGGGCACTCCATCACGAACACAACATCGACGGACTACAAAACATCACCCACCGTGAAGTACGACACATTGCATTTTTCAAAAAAACACATAATTCATTGCATACAAAATTTACGCAAACAAAATATAAAATACCATGAACACACTTACTTTTAAACAACTCAGTCTGTCTGCAGTCTGCGTAGGTGCAGGACTGGTTTTCTGCAGCACCGCCCATGCTATTGCCACCCTGGACCCTCTGAAAATCGGCTCCGCACCCACCGGCACCGGCGCAGGCTTGGCAGGCACCTGGTACAAGGTGGATAACAGCGCCCATTTCAGCAACTACGCGTACACCGAAACCGACCCAACCTCCAGCCGCTATGGCCAAACCGATGCCATCAAAAATTTCAGCTGGGGCTCGGGCATTTGGGCGGCCACCGACATTGCTGACATCGCGGCAGGCAAAAATCCCTACGTCACCGCCACTGGCAGCACCCTGGGTTCCATCAGTTATTCGAACAACATCTATAACCACACCGTCAACAGCGGTGGTTATGGCAACCCCTGGGTACCCGACTACGACCGCGCGCTAACCCCGATCGTCGGCGCAGCCAATGGTTGCAGCCTCGCCACCGCCAACACCGCCGCCTGCGCTGTTGAGCAAAACTATGCGGCCATCTTCACCGGCTACATCTACGTGGCCACGGCAGGGGTGTACGACTTTGGCGTTTTTGCCGACGACGGTTTTCTGTTCAACCTGCTGGGAGCCAACAGCACCAGCCTGGGAATGGAGCACAACTCGGTGGTGGGCAGCACAGGCCGCGACCTGTATTCACTGGCCAACGAAAACGGCAGCACCGGCATAAACCTGGGCGTGGGCTACTACGGCATCGACCTGGGCTACTTCAACCGCGAAGAAGCCGGTGTGATTGACTTGGGCTGGCGCGGCCCGGGTGCCACTGCCTGGTCGGTGATCGACAGCAACGTGCTCTACAACAACGTGCCCGAGCCTGACAGCATCGCCTTGCTGGGCCTGGGCCTGCTAGGTCTGTGGGGCTCACGCAAAAGCCGCCGCGTAGCGCCCTGCGCTGCCGTTTAAACCCTTGCAAGGTGCTTGTTCGCTCTGCGCGACGGGCAATTTTTTTGACGCGCTCCAACACACTTGGTAACGCACAAAGCATAAAACACAGTGTCGCCAAGAAACCCGGCACATTTTCAACGCGATCTTGGGTCACACCAGCGGCCTGAAATGAGACTCATGGGAACACCAACTCCAAAATCAAAGCTGTTTCTGGCTTTGGCGATTGCATCACTTGCCTATGGTGTGCAGGCGGCCTCTACCCCCACCAGCGCCTACCAGCAGGCCATAGACAACGCCCGCGCCGGACGCTTCGATGCCGCTTTGCCGATGCTGGAGCGGCTGGTGCAGCAGAACCCCCAGAGCCCTACATACCGTTACGACTGGATTGCCGTACTGAGCTGGGCCAACCGGCACGCCGAGGCACTGGCCGCCAGCCAGGCTCTGGGGCTCACCGCCCAAATACCAGATTACGTGGTGTCCGCTATCGGCAAATCGGCCCTGCATGGTGGCCAGCCACAGCGGGCCGAAGCCGCCTACCGTAGCCTGCTGGTACGCCATCCCCGCGATGCCGATGCGGCCCAAGGCCTGGTCATGGCCTTGCAAGCCCAGCAATTCCCGGTGACTCCGGTGGCCGTGGCACCGTCTGCAGCGCCAGCGCAACCCACAAAGCCCAGCCGCGACTGGTCAGCCGAGCAAGCCCAGAACAGCGCACGCATCCGGGCCGCCATGGCCGTGTTGGACACCGATTTCACCCCTGCCCGCTATGCCCCGATGGACGCGGCATTGGCCCAAAACAGCACACTGGCCCGCGAGGCCGCCGCGGCCCAACAATTAGCTACTGCACGCCAACTGCGCCTGGACCACATCGTCGGCCTGCAGGCCCGCGGCGCGTCCTCCCAGGCCCTGAGCAAATTCCAGGCATTGGAGGCCGAGGGCGGTCCCCTGCCAGCGTATGCAATGACCGCCGCCGCCGATGCCCAAATGGCGCTGCGCCAACCCGAGCAGGCCCGGGCCTTGTACCAGCGTGCTCTGGTAGCCGACTCCGGCAATGGCGGCATCCACATAGGCCTGATGTATGCCGAACTGGAAGCCGAGAATTTCCCCGGCATGGAGCAGATCGTGCAGCAGCGCCTGCAAGCCACCCAACGCAGCCCAGCCGCGCGCCGCACCGAGGTGTCGGCGCTTCGCTTTGCGGATCGCATCCAGCCCGCAGCAGCGGCCCTGGCACAGCTCAGCGCCGAATTCCCTACCGATGTAGGACTGTTGCTGGACCAGGCCGATCTGCTCTCGCAACGCGGCCTGCCCCGCGCCGCGGCCGAGCGCTACCGCGCGGTACTGGCCGCAGAGCCCGCCAGCACCAAGGCCCAGGTGGGTTTGGCCGATGCCACATGGGCCCAGGGCGACATCCCCGAAGCCGCACGGATGGTGGCCGTTTTGCAAGCCGAAGCCCCAGAGCACCCTGCAGTGCAACGCCTGGTGCGCGCATGGCAGCGCAAGCAACGGCCCTTTTTGACCAGCAGTGCGACCTGGGGCTTTGGCAACGGCCATGTCAGAGGCAATGACGACATGACCTGGTCTACCACCTTGTACAGCGGCCAAAGCGACCAGGGCCTGCGCGTGTTTGCCACCCACCATCTGGCGCGTGCCGAATGGTGGTGGGACAGTGCCCACCTCTACCAGGGTTCTGCCAGCCACGAGCGCGGCGGCATCGGGCTGGAATGGACCCAGCGCGACCTGCAGGCCACCGTAGAGGTCGGTACCGATCTGCGCAACGGTCGCGATGCGGTGGGAGCCGTGGGCGCAAACTGGCAGATCAACGACCAGCTGTCCTTGCGTGGCCGCTTTGAAACCCAAACCAACGACTTCCCGCTCAAGGGCCGGGTGCCGGATGTGGAGTCCAACCTCAGTGCACCCACCTACCTGCACGCCAACAAGAAGACCGTGGGCGTGGCCTACCGCTGGAACGAATCACGCCGCGTGGCCGCCGATATTTCCAGCTACCGTTTCAACGACGGCAACAACCGCACCGCCCTGGCCGCCAGCTGGACCGAGCGCCTGTACAGCGGCTATGGCCGTACGCTGGACCTGCAAACCGCCGCCTACACCAGCGCCAACAGCCTGCGCGATGCGGTGTACTTCAACCCTCGGCGCGACTTTGCCATCTCCCAAACCTTGGCCGCAGACTGGCTGACCTGGCGGCATTACGAGCGCAGCTTCAACCAGCGCGTAGCGGCATCCATGGGCCTGTACCGCCAGCAAAGCGGTGACGGCAGCAGCAGCGCCAGCTACGGCAACACCTACGGCTGGAGACCGTTTTACGGCGTGCACTACGCGCATGAATGGCAGTTCGGCCCCGACCGGTCGCTGCGCTACGGCATCGGTGCACGGCGCTTTCCCTACGACGGCAAGTATGAAAACAGCCGCTACATCGACGCGACCCTGAACTGGAGATTTTGACCATGACCCCGTGCCCATCTGCGCCCCCCCAGGAGATCTAAGTTGGAACACCTCTTCTCCGGCTCTACCATCCAGATGCTGTTTGACTTCACGTTTTACTACCCGCTGTTCATGTCCTACCTGTGGATGTGCGGCGGGCTGTACTACTACCTCCACTACGAGCGCAACGACCCGCCGTACGACCAGCCACCTGCGCTAACCGAATACCCCCCGGTCAGCATCCTGGTGCCCTGCCACAACGAGGCCGGCAACATTGAAGACACGGTTGAGGCTTTATCGGCCATCAACTACCCCACCTTCGAGATCCTGCTGATCGACGACGGCAGCACCGATGCATCGCCCCAGATGCTGGATGCCATGGCCCGCAAGGACAGCCGCATCCGCGTCATCCACCTGGCCAAAAACCAGGGCAAGGCCGTGGGCCTGAACACCGCCGCAATGGTGGCCAAGTACGACTTCTTTTTGTGCATCGATGGTGATTCGCTGGTAGACCCGCACTGCCTGCACTGCCTGCACTGGATGATGCGGCACCTGGTCAACAGCCCGCGGGTCGGGGCGGTGTCGGGCAACCCGCGCATCCGTACCCGCTCGACGCTGATTGGCCGCATCCAGGTGGGCGAGTTCTCGTCCATCATCGGCCTGATCAAGCGCGCCCAGCGCACCTACGGCAAGATGTTCACGGTGTCGGGCGTGATGGTGTGCTTTCGCCGGGCGGCGCTGCACGACGCAGGCTACTGGAACCCCGACGCACTGACCGAAGACATCGACGTGAGCTGGCGGCTGCAAATGCGCCATTGGGATGTGCGCTTTGAGCCGAATGCCCTGTGCTGGATCCTCATGCCCGAAACCCTGCGTGGTCTGTGGCGGCAGCGCCTGCGCTGGGCTATGGGTGGCACCCAGGTGCTGTTTAGCCAGCACGGTTTGTTTGGCCGCTGGCGGCACCGCCGCATGCTGCCGGTGTACCTGGAGTACTTCACCAGCGTGCTGTGGGCCTACACCATGGCAGCGGTATTTGCACTATGGACGCTGGGGCAGTTCATGGAGCTATCACCGATGTTGACGATTGACACGCTGCTGCCCGGCTGGAACGGCGTGGTCATCGGCACCACCTGCCTGCTGCAATTTGCCGTCAGCATGTGGCTCGATTCGCGCTATGAAAAGGGCCTGGGCCGCTACTACTACTGGATGATTTGGTATCCGCTGGCGTTTTGGGTGCTGAACGTATTCACCACGCTGTTTGCCATTCCCAAAGTGCTGCTGCGAGGCCACCAACGTGCCACCTGGAAAAGCCCGGACCGAGGACTGCAACCATGAAAATCCCCCTGATCATCGACCGCCCCGACCTGCAAGCCTGGCAGCAAAAGGCCATGTTCGGAGCCATCACCGCCGCTTTCTGGCTGGCCTGGGTGTTTTTGTGGTTGCCATTGATCACCCTGCTGGGTTGGCTATTTTTTGGGCAGCGCTTCCAGCTCCAGATGATCAACCTGGACGGCTACAAGTCCTTCGTGGATCTGCTGTCCATTTACTGCGTGGTGGTAGGCATCATGGGCGGCGCATTGATTCTGTGGGCGACCTACAACCACCTGCGGTTTCGGGGTATCGACCGCCGCCGCGAAACGGATGCTCCGACTGCGACCGCCATGGGTGCACACATCAAGCACCCCGGCGGCGCCATTGAAGCGTGGCGCAACCATGCGATCGTGACCGTACACCACGATGCGCAGGGGGGCATCCAAGACGTGGTGCCCACCCCGCTGCAAGCCTGCTGACACCGCCAGCAGGCCCCGCGCTGAAAACTCAATCGTTGGCGTAAATATCAATGTCCTTGGTTTCCTTGATGAACAGCATGCCGATCACAAATGTGCCTGCAGCTACTACCACCGGATACCACAGTCCGTAGAAGATATCGCCCGTCGCGGCCACCATGGCGAACGCGGTGGTCGGCAGCAAGCCGCCAAACCAACCGTTACCGATGTGGTACGGCAAGGACATCGAGGTGTAACGGATACGGGTGGGGAACATCTCCACCAGCATGGCGGCAATCGGGCCATACACCATGGTCACCAAAATCACCAGATACACCAGAATCAGCAGCACCATCGGCTTGTTCATGGCGGCGTTGTCCGCTTTGGTGGTCAAGCCCGCAGCCTTGGCGGTTTCCACCACGGATTTGCGGAAATCATCAATCGCCTTTTTGCCTTCGGCAGAAAACGCATCGCGCTTCTCGTTCAAGATGCCGGTCACTGATGCGATTTCTTTGTCACCCAGTTTGATGGTGGCCATGCTGCCAGCTGCGCCATCCACATTGGTGTACGGGATGTAGTTTTGCGTCAGCGTGCGCTTGGCAATGTCGCAGGAACTGGTGAAGTCAATATCACGGGCAATCGGGCTGCCCTGGAACGAGCATTGCGCCGGGTCGGCGGTAATCACCACCGGCACCGATTTCTGCGCGGCCACCAGCGCGGGATTGGCGTATTGCAGCAAGGCCGGGAACACCGAGAAATACGTCAGCGCCGCAATCAGGCAGCCGCCCATGATGATGGGCTTGCGACCGACTTTGTCAGACAGTGCGCCAAAGAAGATGAAGAATGGCGTACCAATCACCAGCGCCGCCGCAATGAACAGATTGGCCGTGGTGCTGTCCACCTTGGCAATCGTGGTTAAAAAGAACAGTGCATAGAACTGGCCCGTGTACCAGACCACCGCCTGGCCTGCCGTCAAACCTACCAGCGCCAGAATCACCACCTTCAGGTTCTTCCATTGGCCAAAAGATTCGGTCAGCGGTGCCTTGGAAGTCTTGCCTTCGGCCTTCATTTTCTGGAAGGCGGGCGACTCGTTCATCGTCAAACGGATCCACACCGACACGCCCAGCAGCAAGATGGACACCAGGAACGGAATGCGCCAGCCCCAGACCTCGAAGTCGGCACCCAGCAGTTCGCGGCAACCCAAAATGACGATCAGCGACAGAAACAGGCCCAGAGTCGCTGTAGTCTGGATCCAGGCCGTATAAGCCCCACGCTTGCCGTGCGGTGCGTGCTCGGCCACATAGGTAGCGGCACCGCCGTACTCACCGCCCAAAGCCAGCCCTTGCAGCATGCGCAAAATCACCAAAATGATGGGGGCCGCAATGCCAATGGACGCGTAGCTGGGCAACAGACCCACCACAAAGGTGGACAGACCCATGATCAAAATGGTGACCAGAAAGGTGTATTTACGCCCGATCATGTCGCCCAGTCGGCCAAACACAATCGCGCCGAAAGGCCGCACCAAAAAGCCCGCTGCAAATGCCAGCAGCGCAAAGATATAGGCCGATGTGGGATCAAGCCCGCCAAAGAACTGCTTGGCGATGATGGCCGCCAAAGAACCGTACAGATAAAAGTCATACCACTCGAAAACCGTGCCGAGTGAGGATGCGAAGATGACCTTCTTTTCCTCCTTCGTCATGGGCCTTGGGGGCACGCCTGCCGTTACCGTTGCTGTTGCCATACGTTTGTCTCCTGGTTTTGTAAGGGCCGCCTCCAGGGCGACCTGAATGCAATTTAAGAACACACCCTGACCGTTTGCTTACAGAAACTCACATCCACTTACACGTTAAGTACATACCCTAGGGTGAAGTTTTCGTAAGTTCATGGTCAGGCCTCCTCTCCACACTGGCGGTGCGGTAACAAGGCCTCACCCGTTTCGGTGGCGGGGCCACATCCAACAACCTCAGGAGACACATATGACGGACCCCATCGTGGCCAGAATAGAGGCCAATCCCAAATACCATGAACTCCGGCGCAAGCGCACCCGTTTCGGCTGGCTGCTCACTGCGCTGATGATGCTGGTGTATTACGGCTACATCGCGCTCATCGCGTTCGACAAGCCATTTTTGGCCACCCCCCTGGGCGCAGGCGTGACCACCCTGGGGATTCCCATGGGCATGGGCGTGATTGTTTTTACCGTGCTGATCACCGCCATCTACGTACGCCGCGCCAACAGCGAATACGACCGCCTGACCGCCGAAATCCTGAAGGATGTCTCCAAATGAAAGCCATCCTGAAATCCGTCGGCGCTGTGGCACTTCTGCTGGCAGCTGGTGCGGCGATGGCCGCCGGTGGCGACCTGGGCCAGGTAGACAAGCAAGCCACCAACTGGGTGGCCATCAGCATGTTTGGCATCTTCGTGGTGGCCACCCTGTTCATCACCAAATGGGCAGCGGCCAAGACCAAGTCGGCCTCTGACTTCTACACCGCAGGCGGCGGCATCACCGGCTTCCAGAACGGTCTGGCGATTGCGGGCGACTACATGTCGGCAGCGTCCTTCCTGGGCATTACCGCCACCGTCATGGCCTTCGGCTACGACGGCCTGATCTACTCCATCGGCTTCCTGGTCGGCTGGCCGGTCATCACATTCCTGATGGCCGAACGCCTGCGCAACCTGGGCAAGTTCACCTTTGCCGACGTGGCTGCCTACCGCTTCCAGCAGACCCCGATCCGCATGTTTGCAGCCTCGGGCACGCTGGTGGTGGTGGCCTTCTACCTGATCGCCCAGATGGTGGGTGCCGGTGCGTTGATCAAGCTGCTGTTCGGCCTGGACTACTGGCTGGCCGTGGTGATCGTGGGCGGTTTGATGATGGTGTACGTGCTGTTTGGCGGCATGACGGCCACCACCTGGGTGCAGATCATCAAGGCCTGCATGCTGCTGGCGGGCGTGAGCTTCATGGCCTTCATGGTGCTGGCGCAGTTCAGCTTCAGCCCCGAAGCCCTGTTTGCCAAGGCGGTGGAAGTCAAGACCCAATTCGCCCTGAACGACGGCAAGCTCCCCGAAGACGCGGCCAAGATCGGCATGGCCATCATGGGGCCAGGGGGCTTTGTGAAAGACCCGATCTCGGCTATCTCCTTCGGCATGGCCCTGATGTTTGGTACCGCCGGTCTGCCGCACATCCTGATGCGCTTCTTCACCGTGCCCAACGCCAAGGAGGCCCGCAAATCCGTGCTGTGGGCCACCACCTGGATCGGCTACTTCTACGTGCTGATCTTCATCATCGGTTTTGGTGCCATCACCCTGGTGCTGACCAACCCCGAGTTTGCAGATACCGCCAAGGGCATCATCAAGGGCGGCGGCGGATCGAGCAATATGGCCGCTGTGCTGGTAGCCAAGGCCGTGGGCGGCAATGTCTTCTACGGCTTCATCTCTGCCGTCGCATTTGCCACCATCCTGGCGGTAGTTGCGGGCCTGACCTTGTCGGGTGCCTCCGCCGTGTCGCATGACCTGTATGCCACCGTGTTCAAAAAGGGCAAGGCCGACAGCGCTTCCGAGCTGAAGGTATCGCGCATCACCACCGTGGCGCTGGGCATCGTGGCCGTGGCACTGGGGATTGCATTCGAGAAGCAAAACGTCGCCTTCATGGTGTCGCTGGCCTTCGCGATTGCGGCATCGGCCAACTTCCCGGTGCTGTTCATGTCGGTGCTATGGAAAGACTGCACCACCCGTGGCGCAGTGATCGGCGGCTTCATGGGCCTGATCTCGTCGGTGGGCCTGACCGTGGTGTCGCCTGCGGTGTGGGAAGTGACACTGGGCTTTGCCAAGGGCTCGGCCTGGTTCCCCTACACCTCGCCTGCGCTGTTCTCCATGACCATCGGCTTTGTCGGCATCTGGCTGTTTTCGGTCCTGGACCGTAGCCCGCAAGCTGCCAAAGAACGCGATGCTTTCAAGGCGCAGCAAGTGCGCTCGGAAACCGGGTTCGGGGCATCGGGCGCGTCGGGACACTGAGGCACCGAAACAGTTGTATGGCCCTCAGACAGGGCCATCCAAAACCGTTCGTGCGGGTTGGGTCGAAATCTTTCGGCCAGACCGGCCCGAACGGTTTTCGCGTTTTAGCTGAGCGCGGTTTGGGCGCGCTCAGCAATCCGAGTCCACACCGCCAGCCGACCCGGGCCATCCAGGTCACGCCAGGCGCTGATCTCATCCAGCGTGCGCACGCAGCCGGTGCAAAACTGCCCCGCCGCGTCCATCTGACAGACCCCCACACACGGCGAAGCCACTTCAGCATCTTTTAAGCCTCCAGCGCTTATTAAAAGGGCGTTAGCAGCTATTAAATTTATAGTATTCATACCACCACATCCACCACCGGGGCACCCGTCAACCGCGCCAGGTCGTCGGGCGACAGCGCAAATACCGCATGCGGATGCCCCGCAGCAGCCCAGATCTGCGCAAAACGGAACAGCTCGCGGTCGATCAGCGTCACCGAAGGAGTCGCATGCGCTACCGGGGCCACGCCGCCAATGCTGAAGCCCGTGCGGGCCTTTACAAACGCCGCATCGGCCCGCCCCACCGGCCCCACCAGCGCGGTAACTTTTTGCTCGTCTACCCGCCGGTCGCCCGAAGTCACCACCAGCACCGCGGCATCGTCCGACACGCGGCGAAAAATGATGCTCTTGGCAATCTGCCCCACCGCAATGCCCAACGCATCGGCCGCCTGCTGCGCGGTGCGGGCCGCATCGTCGAGCATGCACGGCATCTCGGGGTGACCTTGCGATTGCAGCAAGGCGGCCACGCGCTGCACGCCTTCGGGCAGGGTTTGGAGTTCAGAACCACACATCACAGCGTCCTTTTATTACGAAGGTCCTATACCCATCGACACGCATGCATCACTAGACGTTACCGCCTTGAGACGAGTTCTCCGCTACGGACAACAGGTCTTCAATGAACTGCTTGATCGGCGCAAATGCGGCGTGGTCGTAATCTAATAGCACTTTCTCTGGATATTTCTTTTGCGCCTTGAAGACATTGCCATACGCGCCACCCAGGCTGGCACTCAGCCATGCCTGAACAGCAATTTTGTCTTGCTGGGCAAGCGTTCGCGCACCGGTGTGTTGCGTCACGCAATCTCGAAAACCCAGGGCACAAACCGCTATGGGGTCGGCCTGCAGGGCTTGCAGCACCAAAGCCTCGAATGCACCAGGTTTATCCTGATGCGGCAGTTGAAGCTTCTTGCAAGGACGTTTGATGGCAGGCTCAACTTCCGCAAACAAGTCAATCCAACGCCGCGCAGTGGCCTGTGGGTCTTCTTCACTGTCTGTAATAACGCCCACAACCCGCAGCGAATCACGACTACGAGATGGCAACGCTTTAAAGCGACGAGGAAAGTTGTCGGCACCGTCTACACACTCAATGTCGATGTTGGCCGCACGCGCTGGAAACCAGTGCTCACACATTTTTTGGACCAAATACTCCTCATCCTTCCCTTCCACCAGAAGCAGTACAGGCGCAGTAATCCCTTCAGCGGACTTCATAGCCCGCCTCCATGACCGTATCTAAGGCCTCGTCGTTGATAACGACCGCACGCACGTTGTCGCCGTCACGCTCCAGCCGAATGAGTTGGAAGTCCTGCAAGCTGTCTGCATCGGCAAAGGTTTTGTAAGCGGCACGAATGCAGTCCCAGCTATGCGTGGTCATCAGGGTCTGAACATCGTGCTGGGCAGCGATGTCTTGGATACCCTGAAACAACGTAGGCAGTGAGGAATAGTGGATGCCGTTTTCAATTTCATCCATTAGCGCCAGCTTGGCATTGTTGACAAGCAGACTGCTATATAAATGTACCAAACGGCTGAATCCGTGACCCAACTGCGGCAAAGGCAAGGCATCGCCAATGCCTTTCAGCTCCACGTAGATACGTTGCTCACCATCCGGTGACAAGGAATGCATATCTTCCAACCGGGGTTCAATGCGCTGAAGCATTCCTAGCAAAACACGCTTTTTCCTGGCCAACACTGCTTGGTCGAATAGCTGAACCAGTCCGAACTGATTTGGCAAATGCACGGACACGGCCAAAGGATCAACAAAAGTTAATTGCTCAAACGCATCCACAGGCCCCATCACGTTAGGTGACAACACAAGCCCACCCACAACATTTGAGCCAAAAATAGATTGATGAATTCGTAAATCTTCGTTTTTGAACTGTTGTATGTCCAAAAAACCTTTAGATTGAGCGGACGAATTAAATGCCGTCCGCAAAATAGTTCCAGTCTCGCTCGTTAATTCGATGCTCCGGCTCAGACGCCCTAAAGTTGACTGCACATACCGTTTGTTGTCTCCACCTTCCGCCACCCGAAATAAAGACGCAATTTGCTGGTATCCACCAACATTCGACGCGCCAAGATAAACGGCTTCCAGAACGGAAGTTTTCCCCACGTTTTGCCCGCCCAAGACCAGGTTGACTTTGCGCAGTGGTTCTATCTGCGTGTCTAAAAAACCTTTGAAGTTTTGAATATGAATTTTGGTCAACATGGCACTACTCTTTCGTGGTGAAACCGCCGTTTCTAGGCTAACTGGGTCCAATACTAAGGTGTTTTTATACCCACCTCATGGGGCACCATCTGCCCGCTGGAGCCGCCATTCAATACCCCCGCTCGCGCTGCACCACCCCCGCCACCGGCTGGCCTTGCAGCAGCGCCTGCAGCTTGGAGACGATCTGCGCCAGGCTTTCCGCATCCAGTGTGCGGGCCGAAATGTGCGGGGTGATGTGGATTTTCGGGTGGCCCCAGAACGGGTGCTCGGGCGGCAGCGGCTCGGTGCGGAACACGTCCAACGTGGCCCCGGCCAGGTGGCCGCTGTCCAGCAAAACCAGCAGGTCGGCATCCACCAGGTGTGCGCCGCGCGCCACGTTGATGACATAGCCGCCCGGCTGCAGGCGCGCCAGGGTGTGCTGGTTCAGGATGTTTTGCGTGTCCACCGTCAGCGGCAGCAGGCAGACCAGCACCTTGCTGGCGGCCAGAAAGGCATCCAGCTGCCCAGCCCCGGCAAAGCATCGCACGCCGTCCACCACCTTGGGCTGGCGGCTCCAGGCGTTGACGGGGAATTCAAAGCCCCGCAGTGCCTGCGCCACCCGCGTACCCAGTACACCCAGGCCCATCACCCCCACCGGGAAGTCGCTGTGCATCGCCGGGAGCTGTTTGCGCCAGCGCCCCGTACGGGCATCGGCCTCGTACGCGTCCAGCCCGCGAAAGTGCCGCAGCACCGCGTGGCACACGTACTCGGCCATCTGCACCGCCATGCCCGCGTCTTCCAGCCGCACCACCTGGGTCTGCGGTGGTATGTGCAGGCGCATCAGCGCATCCACGCCCGCGCCCAGGTTGAACACAGCCCGCAGGCCCGGCTGCGCGTCAAAAAATGCCTGTGGCGGGGCCCAGGCAATGGCGAAATCGGCCGGGGCGCTCCCGGGGCTCCACAAGGCCACCTCGGCCTCGGGCCAGACGGCGTGCAGCCCGTCGATCCAGAACTGCGCCGCGCCATCGGGGTTGTACAAAGCAATCTTCATATCGTTTCGACCTGTTTCCATTTTTTTCAGATATGCCGCATATTGTGTTCGCAAGCGCCGGGCAGGCTCCTAGAATTCGCCCTCCACCACCCCATGGAGACACCGATGACCAGCACCTCTTCCTCCGCTTCCACCTTTGTCTGGTACGAACTCACCACCAGCGATGCCCCCGCCGCCCAGGCCTTCTACCAAGCCGTCTTCGGCTGGACCCTGAAAGACGGTGCCATGCCTGAGCTGCAATACACTCTGGCCTCGGTGGGCAGCACCGAGGTGGCGGGCATCATGGCGCTGCCGCCCGAGGCGGCCAACGCCGGAGCCCCACCCTGCTGGACCGGCTACATCTCCGTGCCTGATGTGGATGCCCACGCCCAACGCGTCACCCAGGCTGGTGGCATGCTCTACGTCCCCCCCACCGACATCCCCGGCATTGGCCGCTTTGCCATCGTGGGCGATCCACAAGGCGCGGGATTTGCCCTGTTCAAGGGCCTTCCCGCCGAGCCCCCGGCTCCACCGCCGCTGGGCACCCCTGGCACCTTTGGCTGGAACGAGCTGCACGCACTGGACGATGCCGCCGCCTTTGCCCTGTATGCCGACCTGTTTGGCTGGACCCCCGACCAGGCCATGGACATGGGCCCACTGGGCACCTACCAGCTGTTTGCCGCCGACGGGGTCGCCATCGGCGGCATGATGCGCCGCGCCGACGGCGGCAGCCGCGCCACCTGGCTGTACTACCTGTATGTGGAGCAGATCGAGGCCGCCGCCGAGCGCGTACGCGCCCATGGCGGCAAGACCCTGGAGGCCCCCTCGGAAGTCCCCGGCGGCCTCTGGATCGTGCCTTGCACCGACCCGCAAGGTGCGGCCTTTGCACTGCTAGGCCCGCGCTGACATGCTATTTTTTTAATAGCTGCTTGCGCCAATGAAATAAGCGCTGGAGGCCGATTTCTTTTAAATTTTTGCCGTCGATCCGAACCAGCCCTGCACCCGGCGCACTACCGCCTTTAAAAACGACCACAGCACCACCAGCAGCCAGACGCTGAGCACCAGCGCCACCGCCAGCGTCAACCCGAACGCCACCGGGTGGTGGGTCGCCAGCCACAGCGCGCCCAGGCTCAGGCCGTCTTCCAGCAGGCTAAGGCCGATGTTGGAAAACGGTTCGGGCGAGGTGTTGGCCGCCGCCCGCGTGGCCGCTTTGGTGGCAAACGAGGTAGCCGCCAACGAGCCACCCAGCAAAGCGGCCACCAGGCCCATGGTGGCGTTGTCCGCCCCAAACACACCGGCGGCCAATGCGGCCCCGGCGGGGATGCGGATGACAGAGTGCAGCGCATCCCACAGGCTGTCGAGCCCCGGGATCTTGTCGGCAAAAAACTCCACGAACAGCATCGCCCCGCTGGCCGCCAGCAGGGCCGGGTGCTGCAGCACCTGCAGGCCCGCAGGCAGCGGCAGCCAGCCCAGCGACCCGGCCAGCCCGGTGACAAACACCACGGCGTACAGCCGGATACCGCTGGCCCAACCCAGCGCGGCGGCCAGGGCCAGCAGCGCAGGCATGTCCAGGTGGGCACTGCCCTGGGCCAGCACGTCTCCTACAGCGCTGGTGCCCTTGGGGATGTACTGCCCCAGCGACTGCAACCAGGCGAGCCCGTTGTCCATGGCATCAAGGGGCAGTGGGCTTGACCCACACCACGGTTTCGTCCACCGCATAGAGCTGGCAAGGCGTGGTGCTGATGCGGCGGCAGCGCACCAGGGCGCGTTCGGCGGGATCAACGGGGTCGGCGGCATCGGTGGGGGTGGTGCCTACGGTGTAGACCACTTTTTCACCCGACAAGGCAAAGGCCCGGGGCATGGGCTGGGCCAGCCATTCGCGGTAGATCTTGCGCATGTTGTCGTTGCCATTGGGCAAGGCGTTCACGTCGGTCAGCGCCGCAAAACCCGAGCTGGCATAGGGCACCACGCGCACCAGTGCACCGGAGGCGGTGGTGGTGATGGCCCCGACCGGCTCGGTCACGGCCATGGTGTCCGCAGGCAGCTCGGGCAGGGCGGGAAAGCTGGCGCGGTCGTTGCGCTTTTCAAAAAAACCGCGCAAGGCATCGGGCAGGCGCTGCGCCCAGGCGACCATGGCCGCGTCGTCGTCCACCGCCTGCGCGGGCACAAAAACCCGCACCCGGCCGTATTCATGGGAGGCGTATTTGGCGTACACCACCTCGTACACCGGGCCGGGCAGGCGCACCGATTCGGCCTTCGCCCATTGCTGCGCCTGGCCGTAAAAATCGGTTTGCAGGCCCAGCAGATGGCTGGAGCGCTTGAACACCTGCAGGCATTCGGGCTCTTGCCAGGTGCTGCCAAAGTTGTTGCTGTACAGGGGTTTGGACAGCTTGCAGTCTTCGGTTTTCCAGGTGATGTCGGGGAAGCGTCGCGCCGGCAGCTCCAGCACCACACCGGCGCGCATGCGCCCGTCTTGCACGTCCATGGCATAGGCCACATGCACCTGTACCGATGGCGGGCGGCCCATGGCGTTCCACTGGGTCTGGGCGATGTAGGTCCAGTTGCCCTGGGGCAGCGCCAACGTGCGATCGACCACGGTCAGTTGCTGGTCGGCCACCGCCTTGGGCGGGGCATTGCCAGGGATGTTCAGGGCCAGGGCTTGGCTGGCCAGTCCGAACAGTGCCACCAGGTACAGAGCGGGGCGGCAGATAGAGGTAAAACGCATGGTGTCTCCGATATTTTGGGGGGCAGTATCCCACGCGGCTCAGGGCGCGGCAGCCGCATCCCACACCACGGCATCGTCCACCGCATACAGCTTGCAACTGGCATCTTTGGCAAAGCTGTTGCAGCGGTCGAGTGCGGCCTGCATGGCATTGGCGCGGCCTGTGGACGATGCCCAGGCACTGCCCGTAGCCGAGATGGCAAAGGCCTTGGGCGATTCCGCAGCCGCGTACGCCAAAAAGCCCTGCTGCCCGGTTTCTTTGCTGCGGGGAATGGCTTTTTCGTCGCTGATCTTGGCAAAAGCGGTGGCGGGCGGGGGCGGGGTGGCATGGCTGGTAAGGGGCAAGCGGGCCAACACCGTATGGGGCAGCCCCAGTTCTGCCAGGAACGCGTCCACCTCAGGCACCCAGATGGGTAAGCCTGTGCGTGCGCCAAACAGGCCGTGCGCATCGCTGCCAAAGTTGCCAAAGGCCACCAGCCGGGCTTTGCCGCCGCCCTCCAGGTACTGCTGGACCATCTCTTTGTAGAGTTCAGGGTTCCAGTACGAATCGTTGTCGCCATAAAACCAGAGCGAAGGCACGGTAGTTTGCGCGGCATAGCTTTTGAACGCCCGCACCAGGTTCGACTTCCAGCCTACACAGTCGTCCTGGCGCAAGCCCCCGGCAAAGTTCACCAGGCCTTTCACACCGGGCATGGAAAGCGTGCCAAAGGCCAGCGTGGTCAGCCCGCCGTGCGACTGGCCCACCACCAGCACCCGGCTGGTGTCGGCATCGGGCACGGTTTTCAGGTACGCCAGCACGGCCGCCACGTCTTCGGCCTGCACCCGGCCATTGCTCTCTACGTTGCAGCCGCCGCCAATGTAGGAGCCGCTGGACTTGGAAAAGCCCTGCCGCATCGGCACCGCCACCAGGTAGCCGCGCTGCACAAACTCGCGCACCGGGGCCTCGTACCGGGCGCGCGGCTGGAACTTGGTGTTGCCGGGCGATTTGCCGTGGTTGATGATGACCACCGGAAACGGCCCCGCGCCGGGCGGGCGGAAGAAGGTGGTTTCCAGCTCGATGGTGAACAGGCCCGCCTTTTTGACCATCTGCACCTCTTCGCGCAGGGTCGTGTTCAGCGGCGGCTCGGTTTGGGCACGGGCAGCACCGCCGTACAGACACAGGGCCGCCAGAGCCAAGGGTAAAAATCGGGTACGGGTCATTGCATTCCTTTTCAACCCATGGAAGCCGCCCCACCGTTGCAGTCGCGATCTGCGGCTGCATGACGGCAGCCATCAGAGGGCCATCGATAGCGGAAGGTATTGGTTCAAAAAATCATACACACGAAGCACAAAAAAGCGATGGGGCGGATCGCTCCGCCCCATCGCCGAGTATCGACTGCTTACGTGGCAGGAACCATCTGTTTCACCAGCGCCATGCGCTTGCTGGTGTGCGGGCCGGTGAGCACAAAGCCGTACGCGCGTTCGGGTGCGTCTACGGGGGCAAACCACCATTCGCCCAAGGTCTGCTCGACCCACGCCCCCAGATGGCCGGGTGCGGGTGGGTGCGCCACGATGGGCAGGGCCGGGGTTTTGATGGCCACCGGCATGGCGGCAAATTCCAGTGCAGCTTCGGTGCCAAACAGGTTGGCCGCCAGCACTTTGGCCGCCGCCATGATGGGCATCACGTACGGCAAGGTGCGGCCCGTGGGCGCGCCGGGGCTGGCCGCGCTGGCGTACTGCGCGCCGTCGCCCAGCGCCCACACGTGGGGGGCACTGGTTTGCAGTCGGCGGTTGACCACCATGCCGCGCTCGCAGGCGATGCCTGCGGCCTGGGCCAGTGCGGTGTCGGCGCGCAGGCCAATGGCGCTGAGCACGATGTCGGCAGCAATGCTTTGGCCGTTGCCCAGGGTGAGCGACAGCGCACCGGCCAGTGGCTCCACGGTCTGCACCGTGGTGCCCAGGTGCCACTGCACCGACAACCCCGCCAACGCGGCTTGCAGCTGGGCGCTGGCGGTGGGCGGCAGCAAGGCGGCCAGGGGGCGGTCTGCGGGATCGACCACCGCCACCGCATAGCCTGCACCGGCCAGGTCGTTGGCAAATTCGCAGCCGATCAGGCCTGCGCCCATGATGGCAATACGAATGTTCGGGGCGCCGTCGCCCAGCGCGGTGAGCCGCTGGTGGAACACGCCAAAGTCGGCCAGCGAGTTGACCGACAGCACCTCGCCCGCCGCCGCGCCTGCCAGCGGCACGCGGATGGGCTGCGCGCCAGTGGCCAGCACCAGATCACGGTAGCCCAGCGGACCGGTGCATGTGTGGACCACCTGGGCGGCGGTGTCGATGGCCGTGACCTGGGTGTGCGACAGCAGGTTGACGCCCAAAGTCTGCGCGATGGTGGCCGCCGCAGTGGTCACCAGTTGCGCGGGGCCGCGCTTCTGGCCAAACGCGTTGGACAGCGTGGGCTTGGCGTAGAAGTCACCGGCATCCGCAGTGACCAGGGTGATGGGTGTGGTGGTGTCGAGCTTGCGAAACTCGCGCACCGTTTGCCAACCGGCCAGGCCCGCACCAATGATGAGCAGCGGCTGGTCCATTAAATTTCGACGGGTTCGAAGTCGGCCTTGGCTACGCCGCAGTCGGGGCATTCCCAGCTGGCGGGCACGTCAGACCACAAGGTGCCTGCGGCAATGCCGTCTTCGGGGCGGCCAGCGGCCTCGTCGTACACAAAGCCGCAAACGATACAGATATAGGTTTTCATCGTGGTTCCTTCAATTTATGCAAAAAGTGCCGCTAGCGCTTATTCAATGAGCGCTAGCAGCTATGAAAAGCGTAGTGATTATGCCGTGGCAGTGAGGCTGTCCAGGTGGGCCTGGTAGTGGTTGGCGTGGCGCTCTTCGACCTTGGCCAGGGCGGCAAAGCGTTTTTGGGCCTTGGCCAGGGTGGCCACAAACTGGGCGGCATGGACCTTGGATTCTTCGATCTGCTCGTCCATCTCGGCCACGGCGGCGGCATTGCCCTCGGCTTCGGCAGTGGCGCGGAAGCCGGGGTACATCTCGGTGTACTCGTAGGTTTCACCGTCGATGGCGATTTGCAGCGCCTTGGCCGGGGTCATGCTGGCCTTGGGGTAGAGCAGGTCCAGATGGCCGAAGGCGTGCATCACTTCCTGGTCGGCGGTGGCTTCAAACACCTTGGCCGTGGCCTCGTCGCCCGCTTCCCGCGCCAGCTTGGCGAAGTAGCGGTACTTGATGTGGGCCATGGATTCGCCCGCAAAGGCGGATTCGAGGTTGGCGAGGGTTTTGATTTCTGGGCGTTGGCTGGCGACGGACATCGTGGGCTCCTGTGGGGTTTGGTCGTTGTGAACAGGGGCAATCTTACGGCGAACCTATTTACTTAACCAATTGACAAAAAACAATTGATTGTTAGTTACTATCAATGACCCACTGTTATATGGCAACGCTGCACACCCCGACCTACACCAACAAGCCCGCCAGTTGCCCCATGTCGGTGAAGGTGCAAAACGCTCCCGCGTCCATCAACGCCTGCGCATCCACATGGCCAGACGTGGCGGGGGCGTAGCCAAACACCGTGGCCCCGGCGGCCACGCCAGCGCGCACGCCGGTGGTGGTGTCTTCCACCACGGCGCAGCGGGCGGGGTCTACTTTCAGTGCGGCGGCGGCGGCCAGGTACACGTCGGGCCAGGGCTTGGTGCGGGGCATTTCATGGCCGCTGAAGACCATGCCGTTGAAGTAAGCGGCCAGGCCCACCTTCTCCAGTTGCAGCTCGATCTTGATGCGATCGGCCCCCGACGCGCAGGCGATGCGGCCCGCATAAGCGGCGTGCACCGCCTGCAGCGCGGCATGGATGCCGGGAATGGGCTCCAGCCGGGTGTTTAGCGCGTGGTTGCGCCAGGCGCGGAACTCCAGCATCCAGGCCTCGGTGAGCGGTTTACCGGTATGGGCCTCGATGGCGGGGGCTTCGTCCATCACGGTTTTGCCGACGAACAAGCGCATGCATTCGGCCAGCGTCAGGGTCCAGCCACTCTCGGCCAGCAGGTCGCGCAGCACGCCGATGGTCAGCGGCTCGGAATCGACCAGCACGCCATCACAGTCAAACAATACGGCATCAAACTTCATGGATTTCTTTCGGTAAATTTATGGATTAAATTGGCATCTAGCGCATATTCTGCCTGCGCAAGCAGCTATCAATACGATAGTTTCACAGGTTCCCCTCGCCTTGCTATGCTCTGGCCATGGCCCATTTACTCATAGTTGAAGACGACGAATTGCTGCGCGACGGCCTGGCGGCCCAGTTGGGGCTGGCGGGCCACCAGACCACCACCGCCGCCAACGGTGCGCTGGCGCAGGAGCAACTGGAAGCCAACCGTTTTGACGGTGTGGTGCTGGACCTGGGTTTGCCGCTGGTAGACGGCATGGCGCTGCTACGCTGGATCCGCAAGCGCCTGCTGGCCCTGCCGGTGCTGATATTGACGGCCCGTGACGGCGTGGAAGACCGCATCGAGGGCCTGAACGCCGGGGCCGACGACTACCTCACCAAACCCTTCAACATGGCCGAGCTGGAAGCTCGCCTGGGTGCCATGCTGCGCCGCTCGCGCATGCCGGCCTTTGGTGGCTCGCTGGAGCTGCAAATGGGCGAAACCGGCCGCCTGCGACTGGATGCCACGCAGCCGCTGGCCTGGCTGGACGACGAGCCGCTGGAGCTGACCCAGCGCGAATGGGCGCTGCTGTCGCTGCTGGTGACCAACGCCGGCCAGGTGGTGGGCCGCGAAGACGTGCTCAGCGCCTGGAAGGCCGACCCCAGCGACCCCAGCGACACCACCAACACCGGCTCCAACGCGCTGGAGGTCTACGTACACCGGCTGCGCCGCAAGCTGGCCGACTCAGGCCTGAGCATCCGCAATGTGCGCGGCCTGGGCTACATGCTGGAAGCCGCTGCGCCATGACGATCTTGCCGTGTCGCTAGGCTTGCCGCCGGGGTTGCAAAAAGACAAAGCCCCCGGCCTGTCCCTGAAGCGCCAACTGCTGCTGTGGCTGCTGCTGCCGCAACTGCTGCTGTGGCTGGTGGGCGGGCTGCTGGCCTACCGCATCGCGCTGAACTACGCCGAAAAAGGCATCGACCAGTCGCTGACCCAGTCGGTGCGTTCGCTGGCGCGACAGGTCAAGCCCATGGGCTCGGGCCTGCTGGTGGACTTTCCGCGGGCCGCACAAGACATCATCGAGCAAGACCCGACCGACCGCGTCAGCTACATGGTGTCGTCGCCGCCCGGCCAGTTTGTGCTGGGCAACAGCCGGCTTCCCGACCCGCTGCTGGGCATCCCCATCCAGGCCGGGGAGCCGCTGATCTATGAAACCCTGCTGGACAAAAAGCCGGTGCGCATCGCCCTGCTGGAAGTCAACTACGGCGATGCCGAATCGCCCCAGCGCCTGCGCGTGCAAGTGGCCAAAAGCCTGGCCGTGCAGCAGCGCATTGCCCGCGAACTGGTGGCCGACATGCTGCTGCCGCTGGTACTGCTGGGCGCGCTGATCGGCACCGTGGTGTTCATCGGCGTAGGCCGCGGCCTGCAACCCCTCAAGCGCCTAGAAGCCCTGCTGGGCGACCGCGCCCACCGCAGTGTCACCACCCTGCTGCCCATCGAGATGACACAGGCACCGCTGGAAGTGCATTCGCTGGCCGAGGCGGTGAACCAGATGCTGGCCGCCGTGCGGCGCAGCCTGGGCCAGGAAAAGCGCTTCATCAACGATGCCGCCCACCAGCTGCGCACCCCGCTGGCGGGTCTGATCAGCCAGACCGAGCTGGCCCTGGCCGAGCGCGACCCACAGGCCCTGCAAGAGCGGCTGACCAAGGTGCACGCCGGGGCCTTGCGCTCCGCCCACCTGGTGCACCAGTTGCTGGCGCTGGCCCGCACCGAGGCCGACATCACACCCCAGCCGCTGGACATGGCCGCACTGGCCCGCGAAGTGGCCCGCGAGTGGACCCCGCGCGCCATCACGGCAGGCATTGACCTGGGCTACGAGGGCGAAGACAGCCTGGTCACCCAGGGCGAAAAGCTGCTGCTGCGCGAGGCCCTGAGCAACCTGATCGACAACGCCCTGCACTACGCGGGCCGGGGTGCCACCGTGACCCTGCGCGTGCAGCGCCTGCAAGGCCATGCGGTGGTGGAGGTGGAAGACAACGGCCCGGGCCTGCAAGAGGCCGATGTGTCCCGCGTGTTCGAGCGCTTCTGGCGCGCCAGCGAGCTGCCCGGCGGCTGCGGCCTGGGCCTGGCCATCGTGCAGGAGATCGCCCTGCGCCACAGCGGCACCGCCGAGGCCGCGAACGTATTCCCGCAAGGCCTGTGCGTGCGCCTGCGGCTGCCGCTGCCCGCGTTTCCACTGACCTCGGGCGACTTCCGGCACCCGCCGCCATTTCCCTTGGTCACTTAGAACGTATACACGCTTCCCAGCGCGCCTGTGTGATACTGGCCTTCTGGTTCCCCGCCCTCCCCCTTGTCGACGAAAGCCAGGATCTTTCAAATCCGCACATGCGTTTTTTTCGACCATCCCTGAGGGTTGCCATCTCGGTGCCGTTTGCGCTGATCCTGGCCACCACCGTTGCCTTGCAAGCCATCACGCAGCAAGACAACAACGCCCGCCTGATCGACAAGTCTAGCGTGCGCATTCTGGACGCGCTGACCGTGGCCGCCAACAACCGCCTGGTGCATTTTCTGGAAGAGCCCTTTCGCATCCAGAGCGGCATTGCCGATGCGATTGCGCGCCATGGCCTGTACCAGCCCAACGACCTAGGGCCCATCTACCGCTACATGGGCGGGGTGTACCGGGATCTGTACCAGGACCAGACGCAAATGAGCTCGCTGGGTTTTGGCAGTGCCACAGGCGAGTTCGCCGGCATGCGCCGCGAAGATGCCGGTGCGGGTTTTACGCTGATGCTCAAGGATGCCTCTACCCAGGGCCAATTGCGCATCTACGCCAGCGGGCACCCTGGCAAAGTCGTGGCCGCCTACGACCACTACGACCCGCGCGAACGGCCCTGGTACGCACCCATTGCCCAGTCCGGCCAGCCAGGCTGGACAGCCATCTACACCAACTACGACGAGCGGGCCGAGATCACCATCTCGGCATCCACCCCCGTCACCGTCGGCAACCGCCTGTTGGGCGTGGTGTCGGCCGATGTCAAGATCAACGGCCTGAACCAGTTTTTGTACGACGAGCCACTGCGGGGCACCGCCATCATGGCGATTACCGATGTGGCGGGGCAGTTGGTGGCGTACTCGGAGCCGGGCTCGGTGCTCTCCGACGGGCGCAGCGGCACCCCGCGTGGGCAGCGCCTGCGCCTGTCGGAAAGCCACCACGCGGTGCTGCGCGCCGCCGCGCAGCCGGTAGCCGATGCCCCCACCGAAAGTGCCGCAGGCTTCCAGCTGACAGTCGATGGCAAGCTGTACATCTGCCGGGTCACGCCGTATTCGGATGTCCGGGGGCTGAACTGGCGCATCGTGATGCTGGTGCCCGAGTCCGACCTGCTGGGCGACATGCGCGCCGCCAGCCAGCGCAGCCTGGCCTGGATTGTGGGGATTGCCTCGCTGGGCTTTGTGCTGGGCCTGTGGGCCATCGGTCGGGTCACGCGGCCCATCCAGCGCACGGCGCAAGCCGCCAACCAGCTCGCGCTGGGCCAGTGGGACACCACTATCGACACAGGCGGTGCGGTGCAGGAAACCGACACCCTGGTGCGGGCTTTCAACGCCATGGCCCAGCGCCTGCAGCGCGCCTTCAGCAACATGCACGACCAGTTGCGTTTGGACAGCCTGACCGGGTTGCTGACCCGGCGCGGCCTGCTGGAGGCGGTGCACTGGGACGGCGCGCGGCCCGCCGTGCTGTGCCTGCTGGGGCTGGACGGGTTTCGGGCCATCAACGACAACGTCGGCCATGCCACCGGCGAGCGCCTGCTGCAGGCCATCACCGAGCGCATGCGGGGCCACCTGTCCAGCCGGGTGCTGATGGCCCGCGTGGGCGGTGACGAGTTCGCCCTGCTCTACCTGGATAGCCCGCAGGCCGCCGCCGAGATCGGAGACCAGGCCGTGGGCCTGTTTTCCACGCCCTTTGCCTCAGGAGGCGACGAAATCCGGGTCAGCGCGTCGGTGGGGCTGGTGGAAGGGCTTTTGTCGGCCGATGCCCTGCCCGAGTGGCTACGCAATGCCAGCGTGGCACTGGGCGAGGTGAAGCGCCGCAGTCGGGGAACGTATGGAGTGTTCGAGCCCGGCATGTTGGCGCAGTCGCAAGAGCAGGGGCGGCTGGCCAATGAACTACGCCAGGCCCTGGAGCGGGAGCAGTTCCGGGTCCATTACCAGACCGTCATTGCACTGGAGACTGGCCGTGTCACGGGTGTGGAGGCGCTGGTACGCTGGCAAAGCCCGGTACGCGGCATGGTGCCGTCCGATGTCTTTATCCCGGTGGCCGAAAGCTCTGACCTGATCCTGGCACTGGGCGACTGGGTGCTGCGCACGGCCACCCGCGACGTGGCCCGGCACCTGGCGCATCTACCGCCCGATTTCGATCTGCACGTGAACGTGTCGGCCCGGCAACTGATCCAGTCCGACTTCGGCAGCACGTTGAAACAGGCCTTGCTGGCCAGCGGGCTGCCGCCCCACAACCTGACGTTGGAGCTGACCGAATCGGTGCTGATCGAGCAAAGCGGCCAGACCGTCGAGCGTTTGCACGAAATCCGCGCCCTGGGGGTGAAGATTGCCATCGACGACTTCGGCACCGGCTACTCGTCGCTGGCCTACCTGGGGCGGCTGCCCTTCGACTGCCTCAAGGTGGACCAAAGCTTTGTCCGCACCCTGTGCAGTTCGCCGCAAGACGCGGCCATCGTGGCGGCGGTGCTACAAATGGCCAAAGGATTTGGCGTGGATGTGGTGGCAGAAGGGGTGGAAACCGAAGCCCAGGCCCAGCGCCTGCAGGAGATGGGTTGCCACCACGCCCAGGGCTACTGGTTTGGCCGCCCGCTGCCCTGGAGCCAGATCGACTGGGAGCCGCACCCCATCCACCGCCTGCACACCGATATTCCCTGAGCACTACATCCGCACGCCGGTCTTCGCGTCAAACCAGCTCACCTGCGTGGCAGCCACTTGCAGGCCAACGGTATCGCCGGGCTTGACGCTGACCTGTGGGGCGGTGCGCACGGTGACCAGGCCCGCCTCGGTCTTGACGACCACGTAGGTGTCGGCCCCGGTGGGTTCGACCACGCTGACCTCGCCGCGCCAGCCGGAGGCATCGGCCAGCGCGATGTGCTCGGGGCGCAGGCCCAGCAGGGTGTCTACGCCGGGCAGCGGGCTGTCCAGCGGCAAATCGGCCCCTTGTATGGAAAATTGGCCGCTCGCGCTTGCCGTACCTGCCTTGCCAGCTATTAAATTCATAGTAGGCGAGCCGATGAAGCTGGCCACGTAGGTGTTGGCCGGGCGGCTATAGATGTCGTCGGGGGTGCCGAGCTGTTGCAGCACGCCGTCTTTCATCACAGCGATGCGGCTGCCCAGGGTCATGGCCTCGATCTGGTCGTGGGTCACATAGACGCTGGTGATGCCGCTGACCTGGTGCAGGCGCTTGATTTCGGCCCGCATCTCGACGCGCAGCTTGGCATCCAGATTCGACAGCGGTTCGTCAAACAAAAACAGCTGCGGCTGGCGCGCCAGGGCGCGGCCCATGGCCACACGCTGGCGCTGGCCACCCGAGAGCTGCGCGGGGCGGCGGTCCAGCAGGTGGGTGATTTGCAGCATGGCGGCCACTTCGTTGATGCGCTTTTCGCGGTCGGCCTTGGGCACCTTGCGCATCTCCAGCGCGAAGCCGATGTTTTCGGCCACGCTCATGGTGGGGTACAGCGCGTAACTCTGGAACACCATGGCGATGTCGCGCTGGGCCGGGGCCACGCCGACCACGTTGCGGTCGCCAATGCGGATCGCGCCCTCGGTGGGCTCTTCGAGCCCGGCGATGATGTTGAGCAAGGTGGACTTGCCGCAGCCGGACGGGCCGACCAGGATGAGGAACTCGCCCGGGGCCACGTCGATGTCGATGCGCTTGAGCACCTCGACCATTTTGTCGCCGCTGCCAAAGGTTTTGCGGATGCCTTGAATGTGGAGTGCGGATGCCATTTTTTATCCCTTGACGGCACCAGCCGTCAGTCCTTTAACGAAGAATTTGCCTGCCAGCACATAGATGAGGATGGTGGGCAGGCCCGCGATCACGGCGGCTGCCATGTCAACGTTGTAGTTTTTCACGCTGCTGGTGGTGTTGACCATGTTGTTCAGGCCCACGGTGATGGGCTTGCTGTCCGCGCCGCTAAAAGCTACGCCAAACAAAAAGTCGTTCCAGATATTGGTGAACTGCCAGATCAGCGTAACCATCACGATGGGCGTGGACAGCGGCACGATGATGCGGACGAAGATACGCCAGAAGCCCGCACCGTCGATGCGCGCGGCATTCACCAGCTCTTTCGGGATGGCAGCGTAGTAGTTGCGGAAGAACAGCGTGGTGCCCGCCAGACCGGCCAGGCAGTGCACAAAGATCAGGCCATAGACCGAGCTGGAAATGCCCAGCCAGCCCAAAATTTGGCTCATCGGCAGCAGCACCACCTGGAACGGCATGAACACGCCAAACAGCATGAAGCCAAACAGCACTTCGCTGCCCTTGAACTTCCACAGGCTCAGCACGTAGCCATTGATCGCACCCCACAGGGTAGAGATCAGCACCGCTGGCACCACGATCAGCACCGAGTTCCAGAAGAAGGGCTGCAGGCCCCGGCAGTCGGTGCCGGTGCAGGCGCTGGACCAGGCCAGCGTCCAGGCTTCGAAGTTCAGGCTGCCGGGCAGGCTGAGCAGGTTGCCGCTGCGGATTTCTTCCGCGTCCTTGAACGAAGTGGCCAGCATCACATACATGGGGGCCAGGAAAAACAGCGCGGCCAGAAACAGCACGCCGTAGATCAGCACGCGGGAAAGGTTCTTACCGATCATGGGGTTTGCTCCGCAGTTCACTGTACAAATAGGGCACCACGATAGCCGCCACGGTGGCCAGCATCATGGTGGCGCTGGCGGCACCCAGGCCGATCTGGCCACGGGTAAAGCTCATCACGTACATGAAGGTGGCGGGCACGTCGGTGGCGTAGCCGGGGCCGCCGCCGGTCAGAGCCATCACCAGGTCGAAGCTCTTGATGGACAGGTGCGACAACACCATGATGGTGGAGAACACCACCGGCCGCAGGATCGGCAAAATGATGCGCCAGTAGATGCGCGGCAGGCTGGCACCGTCGATCTGCGCGGCCTTGATGATGCTGTCGTCGATGCCGCGCAGGCCCGCCAGAAACAGCGCCATGGCAAACCCCGCCGACTGCCAGATGCCCGCAATCACCACGCAGTAGATGGCGGTGTCGCTCTGCACCAGCCAGTCGAAGCTAAAGCTGCTCCAGCCGATGTCGTGCATCAGCTTTTCCAGCCCCAGGCTGGGGTTGAGCATCCACTTCCAGGCGGTGCCGGTGACGATGAACGACAGCGCCATGGGGTAGAGGTAGATGGTGCGCAACAGGCCTTCGGCGCGGACCTTCTGGTCCAGCACGATGGCCAGGGCCATGCCGATCAGCATGGCACCGCCCACGTACAGCACGCTGAAGATGCCGAGGTTCTTCAGAGCCAGCCACCAGCGGTCCATCTCCCAGAGCTTGGCGTATTGCTCCAAGCCCACAAATTCGTCGTAGTTGGGCAGCATGCGCGACGCGGTCATGGACAGCACGCCGTTCCAGATCATCAGCCCGTAGATAAAAGCAAAACCCAGCACAAAGCCGGGCGCAATCACCAGCTTGGGCAGGGACTGCTCAAAATTCAATTTCATAGATTTCGCTCTCGCAGTGGACAAAAAGCCCCCCGCCTGCGGAAAACCGCAGGCGGGGGGCTTGACCGAAGAATTACTTGGTTTTTGCTGCGGAGGCGATGTTCTTCATCGCGTCGGCCACCGTGATCTTGTCGTCGTTCCAGAACTGGCTCACAGCGTCCTTGATCGCGCCTTCAGCCGCAGGGCTGACGGCCATGCCGTGGGCGATGGAGGGCACCAGACTGCCGGTCTTGGCGGTGGCCACGAAATCCTTGGCGGAGAGCTTGGCGCAGTCGTCAAACTTGTCCAGGTTCATGTTCAAACGCACCGGGATGGAGCCCTTGTTCAGGTTGAAGATTTCCTGGAACTCGGTGCCCATGATGGCAGCAGCCAGGTCACCCTGGGCTTTTTGCGCATCGGCCGACTTGAGCTTGAACATGGCGAACGAGTCGATGTTGTAGGTGTAAGCCGATGCGGTGCCAGGGGCGGCAGCGCACAGGAAGTCTTTGCCTGGTACCTTGCCAGCAGCCAAAAACTCGCCCTTGGCCCAGTCACCCATGAACTGGAAGCCCGCCTTGCCCTGCATCACCATGGCGGTGGTCAGGTTCCAGTCGCGGCCCGCAGAAGCGGCGTCGGTGTAGCCCTTGATCTTGCGGAAGGTTTCCAGCGACTTTTGCATGGTGGGGCTGGTCAACGCCTTCTGGTCCAGCTTCATCAGCGCGTCGCTGTAGAACTTGGCACCGCCCACACCCAGCACCACCGATTCAAAGGTGGTGAAATCTTGCCAGTTCTGGCCACCGTGGGCCACGGCGATCAGGCCGGCGGCCTTGATCTTGTCGGCAGCGGCGAAGAATTCGTCGTAGGTCTTGGGCATGCCGGCCACACCGGCCTTCTTCAGCACTTCGGGATTCGCCCACACCCAGTTCACGCGGTGCACGTTGACCGGAGCCGCCACGTAGTTGCCCTTGTACTTCATGCCATCGGCCACGGCCTTGGGCAGCAGGCTGTCCCACTTTTCGGCCTTGGCGGTGGCATCCAGATTGGCCAGCACGCCTTCAGCAGCCCACTCTTGGATAGCAGGGCCCTTGATCTGGGCGGCGGCTGGCGGGTTTCCCGAAACCACCCGGCTCTTCAGCACGGTGGCTGCGTTGTCACCACCGCCACCGGCCACTGCGAAGTCTTTCCAAACGTGGCCCTTGGCCTGCATGATCTTCTTGAGTTCGGCCACCGACTTGGCCTCGCCGCCCGAGGTCCAGTAGTGCAGCACTTCGACTTCACCGGCGTGGAGTGCGCCAGCAGATACCACAACAGCCATGGCCAAAGCCACTTTGGAAAGTTTCATCATCAATCTGTCTCCTGGGTTTGCCGCCTCGCAGGATAGGGAGGTCTGGGCAAAGGGTGGATTCAACGCGGCACCACGCCCCGTTGAGAACATTAATTTTTGATTAATTAACGAATTATGAATACTAGGGCTTTCCCTTGATTGGCCACAAAATACTACATATTTCATAGCTGCTTGCGCTTATAGATAGAGCGGCAGGGGCAGTTTTTATGCCGAACCTGACCGGTGCGCCGACCTGCCCGTTTATGATCCAAGCCATGCTTGCCAAGATCACCAGCTTCCTTTTGCTCGGCATCGTGCGGCTGCTGACCGGGGCCCAGGCCCGCTGGCAAGGCTGCCCGCCCAAAGCCGAACAGCGCATTTATTTCGCCAATCACCAGAGCCACGTCGATCTGATCCTGATATGGGCGGCGCTGCCCACCGAGCTGCGCAGCATCACCCGTCCCATCGCCGCCAAAGACTACTGGGCCAACTCGCGCTTCAAGAAGTGGCTGACTAGCGCGGTGTTCAACGCCATCTACGTGGACCGAAAAAATGGGGGTCAGATTCCAAATTCGCAGGGCGCAAATGCGCCCTCGGAGTCGCCCGGCAACGGGCAAGCGAAATTGGAATCTGACCCCCATTTTTTGGGCGTGGAACAAGACCCATTGGAGCCGCTGATGGAGGCGCTGCACAGCGGCGACTCCATCATCCTGTTCCCCGAGGGCACGCGCGGCCATGCGCCCGAGCCGCAGCCCTTCAAGGCCGGGCTGTACAACCTGGCAGTGCAATTTCCTAGTGTGGTGCTCGTGCCCACCTGGATCCATAACGTGCAGCGCGTCATGCCCAAGGGCGAGGTGATTCCGGTGCCAGTGCTGTGCTCGGTGACCTTTGGCACGCCGATGCAGGTGGAGCCGGGCGAAGAGCGCCGCGCGTTCCTGGACCGCGCGCGCCTGAACGTGATTGCGCTTAGAGACATATGAACCAATTTTTGCGTGCCCTGAGTGGCAGCCAGCAGGTCGCCGCGCTGTTTGTACTGGTGTTTGGGGTGCTGTCGCTGGCCAGCGCCGCGCTGCTGCTGGTGTCGCTGCGCGAGCGTGACGACGGTGCCTTCAAGGCCGCGTTTGGCTCGGACCTCACCGACCTGCGCCGCCTGCTGCGCCACAGCTGGTTCATGGCCGCCACCTTCTGGTTGGGCTGGGTGCTGGGCGGCTGGTTTGCCATCAGCCTGTTTGGCCTGGTGGCGTTTTTTGCGCTGCGCGAATTCATCACCCTGTCGCCCACCCACCGGGGTGACCACCGCAGCCTGATCCTGGCGTTTTTTGTGGTGCTGCCGGTACAGTTCTGGATGGCAGGCGGGCGGCATTTCGACCTGTTCACCGTGTTCATCCCGGTGTACGTGTTTCTGGCCCTGCCGCTGGTGGGCGCGCTGGCCGACGATCCGCACCGCTTTCTGGAGCGCAACGCCAAGATGCAGTGGGGCATCATGGTCTGCGTCTACGGCACCAGCCACATCCCGGCCCTGGTGCGGCTGGAGATTCCGGGCTACGCCGACAAGAGCGCGTTTTTGGTGTTTTTTTTGGTGCTGGTGGTGCAGACCTGCATGCTGGTGCAGCACCTGGCCTCGCGCAAACTCAAACGCCCGCCGCGCGCGCCGCACATCAGCCAAAGCTTCCATTGGACCAGTTGGAGCCTGGGCATGGCCGCCGGTGGCCTGATGGGTGGCCTGCTGGCCGGCATCACCCCGTTCAAACCCGGCCAGGCCCTGGCCATGGCACTCATCGCCTGCGCCGCAGGCACCGCCGGCCACCTGGTCATGAAAGCCCTGAAGCGCGACCGTGGCATCACCAACTGGGGCACCCAGGGCCAGTCCATCACCGGCGCCAGCGGCCTGCTCGACCGGGTGGACGCGCTGTGCTTCGCCGCGCCGATCTTCTTCCACTCGGTACGGTGGTTTTTCAGGCTGTAGCGCATACTCTACCTGCACCACCAGCTCTCAAATAAATAGCATGCGACTTCTTGGCATCGACCCCGGCCTGCAAACCACAGGCTTCGGCATCATCGACGTGGACGGCTCCAACCTGAGCTACGTGGCCAGCGGCACCATCAAGACCACGCATCTGGATCTGGGGCAGTTGCCTGCGCGCATCAAGATATTGTTTGACGGGATTTGCGAGGTCTGCACCCGCTACGAGCCGGATGCCGCGTCGGTGGAAATCATCTTTGTGAACGTCAACCCGCAGTCCACCTTGCTGCTGGGCCAGGCGCGCGGGGCCAGCCTGGCGGCGCTGGGGCACAGCAACCTGTCGGTGCACGAATACACCGCGCTGCAGATGAAAAAAGCCGTGGTCGGCCATGGCCGGGCCGACAAGACCCAGGTGCAGGAGATGGTGAAAAGATTGTTGAAGCTGCCCGTGCTGCCCGGCAAGGATGCCGCCGATGCCCTCGGCATGGCCATCACCCACGCCCACGTGGGGCACGCCATGGCCCGGTTGGCGCAGGCGACACCGTTGACCCGCAAGACCAGCGGCATGTACCGGGATGGCCGGATCAACTAACCTGCATTCAGGCCAGCCGCTCCAATATCAACACCGTGAAAAAGCCAAACGCGGCCAGCAAAGTCCATTTCAAAATCACCCAGCCCCAGCGCAGGTAGCGGCGGTCGCGCGTGCCGACATAGAACACAAAAGACACGCCTGCCCCCAGCAGCAGAAACAGGATGGCCCAGCGAAACAGCAGCATGGGACTACCAGGCGCGGGCGAGTTGGGCGAAGCCTGCGGGCGCGTCGGACGCGTTGTCAAACGTCACCAGTTCCCAGGCATCGGTGTTCAGCATGAGTTCGCGGATAAGTTTGTTGTTCAGCGCGTGGCCAGACTTCATGGCGCTGTAGCTGGCCAACAGCGGCTTGCCCAGCATGTACATGTCTCCCATCGCGTCCAGCACCTTGTGCTTCACGAATTCATCGTCGTAACGCAGGCCGCCTGCGTTAAGCACCTTGTAGTCGTCCATCAGGATGGCATTGTCCATGCCACCGCCCAGACCCAGGCCGTTGGCGCGCAGCATCTCGGCATCGCGGGTGAAGCCGAAGGTGCGGGCGCGGGCGATGTCGCGGGTGTACGAATCCGAACCCAGGTCAAACTCGACATGCTGGCCGGTGGAATCCACCGCCGGGTGGTCAAAGATGATGTCAAAGCTCAGCTTGTAGCCGTGGTACGGCTCCAGGCGCGCCCACTTCTCTGCCGTGCCCGTGCCTTCGCGCACTTCCACCGGCTGGGTCACGCGGATGAAGCGGCGCGGGGCTTTTTGCAGCTCGATACCAGCGGTTTGCAGCAGGTACACGAATGCCGCCGCCGAACCATCCAGGATAGGCACTTCTTCGGCGGTGATTTCCACAATCAAATTGTCAATCCCCAGACCGGCGCAGGCCGACATCAGGTGCTCCACGGTAGACACCTTGGCCGAGCCGTTGGACACCGTGGTCGCCATGCGGGTGTCGGTGACCGAAGTGGCCGTCATGGCGATGTCCACTGGCGTGGGCAGGTCGGTACGGCGAAACACGATGCCGGTATCGGGCGGTGCCGGGCGCAGCGTCAACTCGACCCGTTGGCCGCTGTGCACGCCCACACCCACGGCACGGGTAAGGGACTTGAGGGTTCTTTGCTGAAGCATGGCGCGATTTTAATTGGCGGGGTAATCCCCACGATCTGCAAGTCAAAGGGCGGCAGTTGCAATTTCCATCCAGGCAACGCCGGGCTGCTTCTCAATCAGAATGCGCTGGCCGTCCAAACGGTACGTCAGTTGACAATACTGCCGGGGGTTGGACAAAACGTCGGGATTCAAAACCGCATAGTTTTGCCCTGCCGCATGGCGCACGGAGGGTGTCACCAGTCCGGGGTGCCCTTCGCGGTGCAGTCTTGCGCCGACCGACTGTGTGGTGCGGTAGTCGGTCTTGTGCAACAAACTGGGCTGCTGGGCCGCCACTGGCCGCAAGTCCACCAGCGCCGCATCGCAAGCTACTGTATATAACTTGCGCTCACCGATGACCGGTTCTTTGTCAAACCCCGCATCGGTCAGGAACCTGCGAAACCAGTGGTAGGCCGTTTCAAAAACCGAGGTTTCAGCTGAGTCACAGCCGTACCAAATACCAAATGACCCATCAGAGAAGCGACTGGCTTGCCAGTGCTGGAAGGGCCAGCCAATCGCGTTGCACCACTCGGCATCCTCAAAGGGGCGGTGGATGACGGGGGTTCTGGACTGGTAGAGCCGTGGCTTCACTGCGTCTTCCACTTGCTGCGCAAGGGCCCACTCTTCGGGGCTGCTGGTCAGGTCATCAAACAGGTCTTGCGATGCCCGGATGGACACAATATTGCGGATAGCGTTGCAATGCACATCTGCCAACGTGAGATGTGAGAACAACGGGTCCATTAAAAACCAGCTCCGTCAGCCACCACGCGCCCGGTCCAGGTAGGCGCGCACCATCAACAAGCCCGAAAAACCCCATTCCCGCACGATGTCCACGGGGGTCAGATTCTCAAACGCCTTGTTGCGAGTCGACATCCAACGGTAGGCCAAATCGCGGTTGTGCGGAAACAGCAAGCGCAGACTCTTGTGGATGCCCAGTAAATGCCCGACCCGCTCAAACTGGTCGCGGCTGGTGCCGATAGGCTCACCCTTGCGGTAACGCGTCAGTGCAGCGCGGTTGCTGGCGGCAATCCCCAGCAGCGCCGCCTGGTCTTCCGTTGGCAACTTCCAATGGTCGAGCAACACCATCACCATTTTTGCCAGCGCCCCGCGGTCTTGTGAGGCCGGTGCGTGGTCGCTATGTTCCAGTACGGCGGACATATCCACTCTCCTTTGTAGCGCGTGTATGGAGTGGTTTGAATATAGCACGCCGTTCTTTTTGCAACATTTATTGTTTCAATAAGACCATTTCATGCATTAGGCCACAAGGTCTGTGAACGCTACAGCAAGACCAACGCAAGCACACCTTTGACAAAGCCAAGGCGAGCGCAGCAACGGCCCCTGGTTAAAGCGCGTGCGCTTTAACCAGGGGGGGTGCCAAACTAATCCGCTTGTTTGCGCAGGAAAGCGGGAATCTCGTAGTCGTCCATGCCACCCGACGACAGCGCGTCCACCCGGGCGCTGGCTTGCGTGCGGTTGGGCGTGCGCCACACCGCTGGGCCGCGCAGCGACTCGTAGTCGGGCTGGCCGTTGCCCGCGCCCATGCTGCTACCTTGCACCGGCAGGGTGAAGCCCACGTTGTCGGTGCCAGTGCGTTGCACCACCACTTGCAGCGGGGCCGCAACGCGGCGTTTGCTCAGGCCGGTAGCCACCACGGTCACGCGGATCTTGTCACCCAGGCCGTCGTCGTAGGCGGTGCCGTAGATGACGTGCGCGTCAGGCGATGCGTAGGCGCGGATGGTGTTCATGGCCAGCTTGGATTCGTTCAGCTTGAGCGAGCCCTTGGCAGCAGTGATCAGCACCAGCACGCCCTTGGCACCCGACAGGTCGATACCTTCCAGCAGCGGGCAGGCGACAGCCTGCTCGGCAGCGATGCGGGCACGGTCGGGGCCATCGGCCACGGCGGTACCCATCATGGCCTTGCCGGGTTCGCCCATCACGGTGCGCACGTCTTCAAAGTCGACGTTCACATGGCCGGGCACGTTGATGATTTCGGCAATACCGCCGACGGCGTTTTTCAGCACGTCGTTGGCATGGGCGAAGGCTTCGTCCTGCGTCACGTCATCGCCCAGCACTTCCAGCAGCTTCTCGTTCAACACCACGATCAGCGAATCGACATTGGCTTCCAGCTCGGCCAGGCCGTTGTCGGCATTGGACATGCGCTTGGGGCCTTCGAAGTCGAAAGGCTTGGTGATCACGCCCACGGTCAGAATGCCCATTTCCTTGGCCACGCGGGCAATCACCGGTGCCGCGCCGGTGCCGGTACCGCCGCCCATGCCGGCGGTGATGAACAGCATGTGCGCGCCCGCGATGGCGGCGCGGATGTCGTCCACGGCCAGCTCGGCGGCTTCGCGGCCCTTGTCGGGCTTGCTGCCAGCGCCCAGGCCGCTCAGGCCCAGCTGGATGGTCTTGTGCGCCACGCTGCGGCCCAGGGCCTGCGCGTCGGTGTTGGCGCTGATGAACTCCACGCCCTGGACGTTGCAGCCAATCATGTGCTCCACGGCATTGCCGCCGCCGCCGCCGACACCGATCACTTTGATCTGGGTGCCCAGGTTAAATTCTTCGACTTCAATCATTTCGATAGGCATGTGGTTCTCCTTCATGGTGTCAATGGGGTGCTGTTACTTCAAACTTCAAAAACAAAACGGGGTGGCGAAAGTCCAGGGTGGATGGCAGGCCCGCCATCGCCAAAGCGCCATCGATGCAGGGCTGCCACGCGGCAAGGAGTAGGGGGTGCGCATGGTCAGAAGTTCCCCACAAACCAGTCTTTGACGCGGCCGACCGCAGTCTTCATGGAGCCGTTTTTCTGCGCCACCTTGAAGCCGCGGGCCCGGCCAATGCGGGCTTCTTCCAGCAGGCCCATCACGGTGGCGGCGCGGGGCTGTGAAATCATGTCGGACAGCGCGCCCCGGTACTTGGGCACACCGCGGCGCACCGGTTTCAAAAAGATGTCTTCGCCCAGCTCGACCATGCCCGGCATGACCACGCTGCCACCAGTGAGCACAATGCCGCTGGACAGCACTTCTTCGAAGCCCGACTCGCGGATGACCTGGGCCACCAGCGAATAAATCTCTTCCACACGCGGCTCGATCACACCGGCCAGCGCCTGGCGGCTCAGCATGCGCGGGCCCCGGTCGCCCAGGCCGGGCACTTCCACCTGGGCATCCGGGTCGGCCAGCAACTGCTTGGCGTAACCGCTTTCGACCTTGATGTCTTCCGCGTCCTTGGTGGGCGTGCGCAGGGCCATGGCGATGTCGCTGGTGATCAGGTCCCCGGCAATCGGGATCACGGCGGTGTGGCGGATCGCGCCATTGGTGAAGATGGCCACGTCGGTAGTGCCCGCGCCAATGTCCACCAGGGCTACGCCCAGCTCACGCTCGTCTTCGGTCAGCACCGACAGGCTGCTGGCCAGCGGGTTCAGCATCAGCTGGTCCACGTCCAGGCCGCAGCGGCGAATGCACTTGATGATGTTCTCGGCGGCACTTTGCGCCCCGGTGACGATGTGCACCTTGGCTTCCAGGCGGATGCCGCTCATGCCGATGGGCTCTTTCACGTCTTGCCCGTCGATGATGAATTCCTGCGGCTCCACCAGCAGCAGGCGCTGGTCGGTAGAGATGTGGATGGCCTTGGCGGTTTCCACTACGCGGGCCACGTCGGCGGCGGTGACTTCACGGTCTTTCACCGCCACCATGCCGCTGGAGTTGATGCCGCGGATGTGGCTGCCGGTGATGCCGGTGTAGACGTGCGAGATCTTGCAGTCGGCCATCAGCTCGGCCTCTTTCAGCGCCAGCTGGATGCTCTGCACGGTGGCGTCGATATTCACCACCACGCCGCGCTTGAGGCCGTTGCTGGGGGCTACGCCAAAACCGGCCAGCTTGAGCTCGCCGCCCGCCAACACTTCGGCCACCACCACCATTACCTTGGCGGTGCCGATATCCACCCCGACGACTAAATCTTTGTACTCTTTTGCCATAGTGCGTCCTGTAATCAATGCCCTGTTTTCCACAACGCGCTATGTGGCATCGCAGATGCGAGAAAGTGCGTTGTGGAAAACATTCAGTGCCCCGTTATTTTTGGCTTGGGCACCGGTGGAGGTGCGGCCAAGGTGGTCACACCGCGCAAGCGCAGGGCGTAACCTTCGGTGTAGCGCAGGTCGGCCTGCTCCACGGCATCCACCGTGCGGCCATACACCTGGGTGACCTGGCCCACGGTGCCGATAAAGCGCTGCACACGCTGGGTAATTTCTTCGGCTGTACCCCGGCCCAGCTCGACCTCGCCACCGGCATCGGTCTGCATACGCCAGCCACCACGCTTGGTCAGCGTCAACTGGCCCAGCGACATGTCCAGCGGTGCCAGCAAGGGGGCGAGCGTTTGGTACATGCCCAGAATCTGGCCTGCCTGCTCCACCGGGCCATCCAGGCGGGGCATGTCGTCGTGGTCCACCTCGCCCACATTGGCCTCGAACACCTCACCAAAGGTATTGAGCAGGCGGGATTCGCTATCGTCGCCCCAATAGGCAGCTGCCTGCTGCTCTTGCAGCACCACGCGCAAGCGGTTGGGAAACTCGCGCCGCACCACTGCCTTGCGCACCCAAGGCACGGCCTCGAAGGCAGCCTTGGTGGCGTTCAGGTCCACGGTGAAGAACGTGCCCTTGATCTTGCCGCCCAGGTTGGCGCGCAGCGTGACATCGTTGTTGTGCACCACGTCACCCACCACCGAAATGCCACGGATCGCAAACAGCGGCTGGCGTGCCGTCCACTGCACCAGTGCCACCAGCCCGAGGACGAGCGCGCCCAGGAACAGCACCGTGGCGGTGGCGTTCATGAGTTTCACGTCCATGGGGGGGGCGACTTTTTGCATGCTCAGGTCGTCGGGGTTCCGTAGTCCAGCGCCGCGGTTTGCAGCAGGCGCACGCACAGGGCTTCGTAGCTGATGCCTGCGGCGCGGGCAGACATGGGCACCAGCGAGTGGCCGGTCATGCCGGGGGCGGTGTTGATCTCCAGCAGGTAGGGCTTGCGGGTGGCCGCGTCGATCATCACGTCGGCACGGGCCCAGCCGCGGCAGCCCAGGGTCAGAAAGGCTTTGCGCACCAGGGCCTGGATGGCGGCCTCTTCCCCTTCGGGCAGGCCGCAGGGCACCAGGTACTGGGTGGTGTCGGTGAAGTATTTGTTCTGGTAATCGTAGTTGCCTTCGGGCGCGACGATGCGGATCACCGGCAGCGCCTCGGTCTGTGCACCCGTGCCCAGCAGCGGAATGGTGACCTCGTCGCCATGGATGAACTGCTCGCACAGCACCGCCGGGTCGAGCTGCGCCGCCAAAGCGTAGGCGGCATCCACCTGGTCCAGCGTCAACACCTTGGTCAGGCCGATGGTGGAGCCTTCGCGGGCGGGCTTGACGATCATCGGCGCGCCCAGCGTGGCGAAAGCCGCGCGGGCTGCGGCGGCGCTGTCTACCTCGAACCAGCCGGGGGTGGGCAGGCCTTCGGCGCGCCAGATGCGCTTGGTCATCACCTTGTCGATGGCGATGCTGGAGGCCATCACACCGGAGCCGGTGTACGGAATGCCCAGCAACTCCAACGCGCCTTGCACCGTGCCGTCTTCGCCAAAGCGGCCATGCAGGGCGATGAAGCAACGGGCAAAGCCCTCGCGTTTCAGGTCGCCCAGATCCCGCTCGGATGGATCGAAGGCATGCGCGTCCACGCCCTGGCTGCGCAGCGCGGCCAGCACGCCGGTGCCCGACATCTTGGACACCTCGCGCTCGGCGGACGCACCGCCCATCAGCACGGCAACTTTTCCTAAATTTACGTCTTTATGGCTCATAGCGCTTATTCCATGGGCGAGAGCAGCTCTCGTATTGATAGCAAATCAACCACCTTGCCTGGCACAGCGCCGATGGAACCTGCGCCCATGCACAGCACCACATCGCCGTCGCGGGTAATGTCGGCAATCGCCTGCGGCATTGCGGCGATGTCGTCGATGAAGACGGGCTCCACCCGACCTGCGACGCGCAAGGCACGGGACAATGCCCGGCCATCTGCGGCGACGATGGGGGCCTCGCCCGCTGCGTAGATTTCGCCCAGCAGCACCACATCGGCCTCGCCAATCACCCGCACAAAGTCTTCAAAGCAGTCGCGCGTACGGCTGTAGCGGTGCGGCTGGAAGGCCAGCACCAGACGGCGGCCTGGAAACGCGCCGCGTGCAGCCGACAGCGTGGCCGCCATCTCGACGGGGTGGTGGCCGTAGTCGTCTACCAGGGTGAACGTGCCACCGTCTTTGGTGGGCTGCTCGCCGTAAGGCTGGAAGCGGCGGCCTACGCCCTCGAACGTGGCCAACGCACGCTGCACGGCGGCATCGGGCAGGTCCAGCTCGGCGGCAATGGCAATGGCCGACAGCGCGTTCAGCACGTTATGGCGGCCTGGCAGGTTGAGCACTACGTCCAGGTCCGGCAGCACCACACCGTTGCGGCGCTGCACGGTGAAGTGCATCTGGCCGCCCACGGCGCGCACGTCCACGGCCCGCACCTGGGCGCCTTCTTCAAAGCCGTAGCTGGTGACCGGATTGGTGACCTCATCGACGATGGCGCGCACGCCGGGGTCGTCGGTGCACAGGATGGCCGTGCCGTAGAAGGGCATGCGGTGCAGAAAATCGATAAAGGCCTTCTTCAGGTTGTTGAAGTCGTGGCCGTAGGTTTCCATGTGGTCGGCATCGATATTGGTGACCACCGCCATCACCGGCAGCAGGTGCAAAAAGGACGCATCCGACTCGTCGGCCTCGACCACGATGTAGTCACCGGTGCCCAGCCGGGCATTGGCCCCGGCGCTGTTCAGGCGGCCACCGATCACGAAGGTCGGGTCCAGCCCGGCTTCGACCAGCACGCTGGCCACGAGGCTGGTGGTGGTGGTTTTGCCATGGGTACCGGCAATCGCGATGCCCTGCTTCAAGCGCATCAGCTCGGCCAGCATCAAGGCGCGCGGGACGATGGGCACGTGCTGGGCGCGGGCGGCAATCACCTCGGGGTTGTCGGCCTTGACGGCGGTGGAGGTGACGATGGCATCGGCCCCCGCCACGTTCTCGGGTGTGTGGCCAATGAAGGTGGTGATGCCCAGGCCCCCCAGTCGGCGCAGCGTGGCGCTGTCGCTCTGGTCCGAGCCCGAGACCACATAACCCAGCTTGTGCAGCACCTCGGCAATGGCCGACATGCCGGAGCCGCCGATACCGACGAAGTGCAAATGGCGTACGGCGTGTTTCATGGGCGTACCAGTCTTTCTAGTTCATCGGCCACGCGCGCCGCCGCATGGGGCTTGGCCAGCGCGCGGGCCTGGGTGGCCATCGCAAGCAGTTGCTCGCGGTTCAGGCCGGTCAATAGTTCTGCCAAGTGCTGCGGTGTCAGCTCGGCTTGCGGCAGGTGGATGCCCGCCTGCTTGTCAGCCATCCAGCGGGCGTTATCGCGCTGGTGGGAGGTGGTGCTCACCACCAAAGGCACCAGTACGGCGGCTACACCGGCGGCGCACAACTCGCTCACGGTGACGGCCCCGGCGCGGCAAACGATCAGGTCACAGGCCGCGAGCTCGGTGGCCATGTCGTCGATAAACGGCTGCACCTGGGCGGCAATACCCTGCTCGGCATAAGCGGCCTGCACGGCAGCCTGCTGGGCCACGCCGGTCTGGTGCACCACCTGGGGCCGCTGGTCGGCGGGCAGCCGGGCCAGTGCCTGCGGCAGGCAGTCGTTGATCGCTTTGGCGCCCAGGCTGCCGCCCACCACCAGCACCCGCAGCGGCCCTTGGCGGCCCGCGAAGCGCGCGGCAGGCGTGGCGATGGATTCGATCTCGGCACGCACCGGGTTGCCCGTGACCACGGCGCGGCGGATGCCGTGGGTGGCTGGGCCTTCGAAGCCGAAAGCCACGCGGTCGGCCACCGGCAGCAAAGCCTTGTTGCTCATCAGCAGCGCGGCATCGGCATTCACCAGCATCAGCGGCTTGCCCAGTAGCGAGGCCATCAGCCCGCAAGGAAAGCAGACATAGCCACCCATGCCCAATACGGCGTGGGCCTGGCGCTGGCGCAGGATCTGCAGACAGCTCCAGAACGCCGCCAGCATGCGCAGGCCGCCGGTCAGCGTGTGCAGCAGCCCCTTGCCGCGCAGGCCGCTGAAAGCGATGCGGTCCATGGCAATGCCCAAGGGTGGCACCAGCTTGTTTTCCATGCCGTGCAGCGTGCCCAGCCAGCTGACGGTCCAGCCGCGCTGCTGCATCTCGCGCGCTACCGCCAGGCCGGGGATGACGTGTCCGCCCGTACCGGCTGCCATGACGACCAAGTGGCGCGCCGTCATACACGGGCTCCATGCATGAGCACGTCGCGTGCCGCGCCGTTCACCGCTTGCGCGGTGCTGCCAATTTTGGTGAAACAGGCAAATGTCATACACGGGCTCCATGCATGAGTTGCCTGTTTTCAAAATCGACGCGTAAAACCACGGCCAGCGCCACCAAATTCCACAAAATCGCCGACCCGCCAAAACTCATCAGTGGCAGGGTCAACCCCTTGGTGGGCAGTGCGCCCAGGTTCACGCCCATGTTGATGAAGGCCTGAAAGCCCATCCACAGGCCCACGCCTTGGGCGACCAGGCCTGCAAACAGCCGGTCCAGGGCGATGGACTGGCGGCCGATGTGCATGATGCGGCGGATCAGCCAGAAGAACAGGCAGATCAGGGTGACCACGCCCACCAGGCCAAATTCTTCGCCAATCACGGCCAGCAGGAAGTCGGTGTGCGCCTCGGGCAGCCAGCTGAGCTTTTCGATGCTGCCGCCCAGGCCCACGCCAAAGATCTCGCCCCGGCCAATGGCGATCAGCGAATGGGTGAGCTGGTAGCCCTTGCCCAGGGCGTTGGTGTCGCTCCAGGGGTCGAGGTAGGCAAAGATGCGCGCCCGGCGGTAGTCGTTGAAGGCAATCATCATGCTGAAAGCGGCCAGCAGGATGGTGGCAATCAGGAAGAACATGCGGGCGTTCACGCCGCCCAGAAACAGAATGCCCATGGCGATCACGGCAATCACCATGAACGCCCCCATGTCGGGCTCGGCCAGCAGCAAGATGCCAATGATGCCCATCGCCAGCCCCATGGGCCAGACGGCGCGCCAGAAGTTCTCTTTCACGTCCATCTTGCGCACCATGTAGTCGGCGGCGTACACCACGGTGGCGAACTTGGCCAACTCGGACGGCTGAAAGTTCATCACACCCAGGGGCAGCCAGCGCCGCGCGCCGTACACCACCTTGCCGACACCCGGAATCAACACCATCAGCAACAGCACCAGCGACAATAAAAACAGCCACGGTGCCCAGCGCTCCCAGGTGCGCATCGGCACCTGGAACGCAATCAGCGCTGCCACGAAGGCCACGCACAGAAACACGGCGTGCCGGATCAGAAAGAAGTTGTGGTCGTACTTGGCGAAGCGCGGGTTGTCAGGCATGGCAATCGATGCCGAGTACACCATCACCAGGCCCCAGGCCAGCAGCGCCACCGTCACCCACAGCAAGTGCTGGTCAAAGCCATGCACGCGGCTGGGCTGGCTGGGCGTAGGCGAGGGTCCGCGGGCACCCAGCTTGACCGGCAAGGCCTCGGCAGCGGCCTTGGGCAAACCCTTGAACCAATCACTGAACTGTGAGGTCAAGCGCAAGGACATCTGGCTCATGCTGCGCCCTCCCCGGTATCGGCCAAGGCCATGACAGCTTCAATGAACACCTGGGCGCGGTGCTCGTAGTTTTTAAACATGTCAAAGCTGGCGCAGGCAGGCGACATCAGCACCGCATCGCCCGGATGGGCGCGCTGGCTGGCCAACTGCACCGCCTGGGCCATGCTGTCGGCATCGACCAGGGCCACACCCGCGTCGGCCAATGCGGCACGGATCTGCGGCGCATCGCGGCCGATCAGTACCACCGCGCGGGCGTAGCGCGACACGGGTGCGGCCAGCGGGGTGAAATCCTGGCCCTTGCCCTCGCCGCCAAGAATGACGACGATGCGGCGCTCGGCCCCCAGGCCGTTCAATGCAGCCACAGTGGCACCGACATTGGTGCCTTTGCTGTCGTCAAAGTATTCGATCTCGCGCACGGTATCGACCGACTCGACCCGGTGCGGTTCGCCCCGGTATTCGCGCAGACCGTAAAGCATGGGCGCCAGCGCGCAGCCAGCGGCGCTGGCCAGTGCCAGGGCAGCCAGGGCATTGACGGCGTTGTGGCGGCCCCGGATGCGCAGTGCATCGGCAGGCATCAGGCGCTGGATGTACAGGTCGTCTGCGGCCTCGCTGCGCTTGCGCTTGGTTTCATCGGCTTCCAGGGCACGCACCAGCCAGGCCATGCCGTTAACCACTTCGATACCAAAGTCGCCAGGGCGCTGGGGCATATCGCCGCCAAAGGTGGTGTGGCGGCGCGGTTGGGGCTTTTGCAGGCGCACGCGGATCGGCTCGGGCAGCATGGCCATCACGCCAGGGTCTTCGCGGTTGAGCAACATCAGGCCATGCTGGCCAAACACACGGGCCTTGGCTGCACCATAGGCCTGCATGCTGCCATGCCAGTCCAGGTGGTCTTGCGTGAGGTTGAGCACGGCGGCGGCGGTGGGCTCGAAGCCCTGGGCCGCGTCGAGCTGGAAGCTGGACAACTCCAGTACCCAGACTTCGGGCAGGCTGTCTGCCGCCATATGGGCCGCCAGCGTGTCCAGCAGCGTGGGGCCGATATTGCCGGCCACGGCCACGGTTTTGCCGGCACGGGCCACCAGTTGGCCAGTGAGCGAGGTGACTGTGGTTTTGCCATTGGTGCCGGTGATGGCCAGTACAGCGGGCTGGTAGCCCAGCGTCGCGGCGGGCGCAGCGATGGCCACGGGCGCGTCGTCGTCTTCGGAGGGAAGGTTTTCTTCCTCCGGTTCGGGCTGCGGCTCTGCAGCAGGAGGGGCCAGGCGCATATCGGCCAGCGCACGGGCAAACAGGGTCAGCTCGCCGCCAACAGGCAAGCCCGCACGCTGCGCCTCGGCCAGCACCGGGGCCAGCACTTCGGGCGACAGGCCGGGCGAGCGGTACACGGCACGCACACCTTGGGCCAATGCGGCGTTGAACGGCCCGGCGATAAACCGGGCGGCGGGCACTTCGGCCTGCAAGGTCGCCAGTTGGGGCGGGGCTTCGCGCGTGTCTGCCACCGTGACCTGCGCGCCGTGCTGGGCGCACCAGCGCGCCATGGCCAGGCCGGACGCACCGAGGCCCAGGATCAACACGGGGAGGTCTTGCAGGTGGCGCATGGTCTTGAATCGGGTTAGCGCAGCTTCAACGTGGACAGGCCCACCAGGCACAGCAGCATGGTGATGATCCAGAAACGCACGACGACCTGGGTTTCCTTCCAGCCGCTTTTCTCGAAGTGGTGGTGCAGCGGGGCCATCTTCAGGATGCGCCGCCCGGTGCCGGTTTTCTTCTTGGTGTACTTGAACCAGCTGACCTGCAGCATCACCGACAAGGCCTCGACCACGAAGATGCCGCCCATGATGGACAGCACCACTTCCTGGCGCACGATCACCGCCACGGTGCCCAAGGCGCCGCCCAGCGCCAGCGCGCCCACGTCGCCCATGAACACCTGCGCCGGGTGCGTGTTGAACCACAAAAACGCCAGCCCGGCACCGGCCATGGCCGCGCAGAACACCAGCAACTCGCCCGCGCCGGGAATGTGCTGCAAAAACAGGTATTTGGAGTACACCGAGCTGCCCGTCACATAGGCAAACACGCCCAGCGCCGAGCCCACCAGCACCACCGGCATGATGGCCAGGCCGTCCAGACCGTCGGTCAGGTTCACCGCATTGCTGGAGCCCACGATGACCAGGTAGGTCAGGATCACAAAGCCCAGCACACCCAGCGGGTAGCTGACTTCCTTGAAGAACGGCAGTTGCAGCCCGGCTTTAGGCGGCAGGCTCAGGTCAAAGCCCGACTGCACCCAACTGAAAAACAGCTCCAGCACCCGCATATTGGAGTTTTCGGAAATGCTGAACACCAGGTAGAGCGCCGCCACCAGCCCAATCAGCGACTGCCACATGTATTTTTCGCGCGAGCGCATGCCCTCGGGGTCTTTGTTGACCACCTTGCGCCAGTCGTCCACCCAGCCAATGGCCCCAAAGCCCAGGGTGACCAGCAGCACGATCCACACAAAGCGGTTGCTCAAATCCACCCACAGCAGGGTGGAGATGGCGATGCACAGCAAGATCAGCACGCCGCCCATGGTGGGCGTGCCCTGCTTGGCGAGGTGGCTTTCCATGCCGTAGCCGCGAATCGGCTGGCCGATCTTCAGCGCCGCCAGACGGCGGATGACCGCAGGGCCCGCCGCTACGCCGATCAGCAAAGCCGTCATGGCGGCCATCACCGCACGGAACGTGAGGTACTGGAACACGCGGAAAAACCCGAACTCGGGTGACAGGGTTTGCAACCACTGGGCAAGGCTAGGCAGCACGGGGGAAATCCTCGGAATGTTGTTGTTTTTGTATGAAAGCCACGACCCGCTCCATCTGCATGAAGCGCGAGCCCTTGACCAGCACGCTGGCCACATGGGGCAACTGGGCCTGCACGGCGGCCAAGAGCGTGTCGATGCTGTCGAAATGCTTGGCCCCAAACGGGGCCAGGTGCGCCGTCAGCGGGCCCAGGGTCAACACCTGCTCGATGCCGCAGCGCTGTGCCTGGGCACCGGCTTCGGCATGAAACTGCGGCCCTTGATCGCCCACCTCACCCATGTCGCCCAGCACCAGCAGGCGCGGGCCGGGCAAAGCGGCGAGTACCGCAATGGCGGCCTGCACCGAATCGGGGTTGGCGTTGTAGCTGTCGTCCACCACCGTCAGGCTGCGGCCACCGATCTGCACGGCCAGGGCTTTGGAACGGCCCTTGACCGGCTCGAACGCGGCCAGCCCTTGGGCGATGGCCGACAGGGGCACGCCCGCAGCCAGGGCGCAGGCGGCGGCAGCCAAAGAATTCGCCACGTTATGCAGGCCGGCAATGTGCAGGGCGTAGTCCAACGGACCGGCGGGGGTATGGGCATGGACTTGCCATGCACCATTGGCCCACTGCGGGGCATCGGCAGTCACGTCCGCACCATCCAGGGCGAACTGCAGGCAGCGACGTGGCGCACTGAGCACCTGCCACAGGGGGGTGAACTCGTCGCCTGCCGGGAACACGGCCACGCCGTCGATGGGCAAAGTCGCCAGCACGCTGCCGTTTTCCTGGGCCACAGCTTCCACGGTCTGCATGAATTCCAGGTGCTCGCGCTGGGCGTTGTTGACCAGGGCCACGGTAGGCCGGGCCATGGCGGCCAGTTGCGCGATTTCGCCGGGATGGTTCATGCCCAGCTCCACCACGGCCAACCGGTGGTGGGGGCGCAGGCGCAGCAGCGTCAGCGGCACGCCGATGGCGTTATTGTAGTTGCCCTGGGTGGCCAAAAAGGCCTCCGGCTGGGCGGTACGCAGGATGGAGGCGACCATTTGCGTCACGGTGGTCTTACCGTTGCTGCCGGTCACGGCAATCAGCGGCAGGCTGAACTGGGCACGCCAACCGGTGGCCAGGGTGCCCAGTGCGGCCAAGGTATCTGCCACCTCAATGCAGGGCAGGCCGGGCAGCGCGTAGCCGGGGTGGCACAGGGCCGCTACCGCGCCACTGGCTTGCGCCTGGGCCAGTAGGGTGTTGGCGTCGAAAGTGTCGCCCTTGAGGGCCACAAACAGGTCGCCGGGCTGCAGGCTACGGGTGTCGCTGTGCACGCGGGTGATGGAAACCGAGGCATCACCCACCAGCCGCGCGCCGGGCAGCAGAGCCAGGGCTTGTTGCAGCGTCATCATGCGGCGGCTCCTTGGCTGCCGATATCACGCAAGGCCAGGGCGGCTTCGGCATGCGCCTTGTCCGAGAAAGCGTGCTTCACGCCCGCCACCTCTTGCGTCGTCTCGTGGCCCTTGCCCGCCAGCAGCAGCACGTCTGCGGGCGCGGCCTGGGCGATGGCTTCGGCGATGGCCAGCGCGCGGTCGGCCTGCACATGCACGCAGGCGTTGTGGCTCAGGCCCAGCAGGATCTGGCTGATGATGTGCTCGGGCTTTTCGCTGCGTGGGTTGTCGCTGGTGACCAGCACCAGGTCGGCGTTCTTTTCGGCCACAGCAGCCATCAGCGGGCGCTTGGAGGCATCGCGGTCGCCACCGCAGCCAAACACGCACCAGAGCTTGCCGCCACGGGCTTGCGCCAGCGGTTGCAGGGCCAGCAAGGCCTTGTCCAGCGCGTCCGGCGTGTGGGCGTAGTCAATGGCCACCAGCGGCTGGCCGGGCGGGTTGATGCAGTCCATACGGCCCGGCACCGGCAGCAGACCGTGGCAGGCCTGCACGGCCTGCTCCAGCGGTACGCCCACGGCGCGCATGGCGCCGATCACACCCAGCAGGTTGGCCACGTTGTACTGGCCGATGACGGCGGTGTGCAGGCTGTGGCGCGCAGCGCCCTCCAGCACCTCAAAACACAGGCCACCGGCTTCGTAACGGATGTTGTCGGCCTGCAGACGCGCAGGGTGGGTGCAGGACAACGTCCACACATCCAGGCCAGTCAAGGACGCAGCCAATTCGGCACCCTGCGGGTCGTCCACATTCACCACGGCTGCCTGCAGACCGGGCCAGCGGAACAGCTCGGCCTTGGCCTGCCAATAGGCTTCGGTACTGCCGTGGTAGTCCAGGTGGTCCTGGGTGAAATTGGTGAACACGGCCACGCGGATGCGGGTGCCGTCCAGGCGGCGCTCGACAATACCGATGCTGGAGGCCTCGATGGCGCACGCGCCCAGGCCCAGGTCTACAAAGCCCCGGAACGCCTGCTGCAGGCGCACCGGGTCGGGGGTGGTCAGGCCGGTGCTTAGCACATCGGGCGGAATTCCAATGCCCAAAGTGCCCACTACCGCACAAGGGGTAAGCGTGAGCAGCTCTGTTTTTGATAGCGCCTGTGCCAGCCACCAAGCGGTAGAGGTTTTGCCGTTGGTGCCGGTAATGGCCAGCACATCCAGGCTTTCGCTGGGCTGCTGGCAGTAGGCGGCAGCGATGGGGCCGGTGGCGGCTTTCAGGCCGCTGTAGCTGGCAACGGCATCGCTGTCGAAGCCGAACGCCTCGGAGCCGACCTGCTCGACCAGACAGGCAGCAGCCCCCTGGGCCAAGGCGGCCCGCACAAACTGGCGGCCATCGGCGGCGGCACCCGGCCAGGCGATGAAGCCATCACCGGGCTGGATGGCGCGACTGTCCACCTGCAGGCTGCCGCGCACCCGGCCCTGCAACCAGGCCACTGCTTCGGACGGAGTATGGAGTTGCAACATCAAAACGACTCTTCCACGGACTGGGCGACCACCTGGGGCAGGACATCCAGATCGGGCTGCACGCCCATCATGCGCAGGGTTTGCTGCACCACTTCGCTGAACACGGGTGCTGCCACCTGGCCACCGAAATACTGGCCCGCGCTGGGCTCGTCGACCATCACCGCCACGATGATGCGCGGCTTGCCGATGGGGGCCATGCCGGTAAACCAGGCGCGGTATTTGTTGCTGGCGTAGCCTTTGCCCACTTGCTTGTGCGCCGTGCCCGACTTGCCGCCCACCGAATAGCCCACGGTCTGCGCCTTGGGGCCGGTGCCGCCGGGGCCTGCGGCCATTTGCAGCATTTTGCGGATGGCCGCCGCGTTCTGGGCCGAAAACACCCTGACACCCACGGCCGGTTCATCGCTTTTGAGGATGGTGGCCGGAATGATTTCGCCTTCGTGCGCAAAGGCGGTGTAGGAATGCGCCATCTGGAACAGCGAGGCCGACAACCCGTAGCCGTACGACATGGTGGCCTGCTCGATGGGCCGCCAGGTTTTCCAGGGCCGCAAGCGCCCAGACACCGCGCCCGGAAAGTTGATTTGGGGCTTCTGGCCAAAGCCCACTGCCGTAAACGTATCCCACATTTCATGCGCGGACATGCGCTGGGCGATCTTGGTGGCACCCACGTTGCTGGACTTCTGGATCACGCCTTCGACCGTCAACAGTCCGTAGTTGTGCGTGTCGGTGATGGTGGAGCCGGTGATGGTGAGACGGCCCGGGCCAGTGTCGATCAAGGTGTCGGGTTTGATACGGCCCGCTTCCAGCGCCATGGCCACGGTGAGCGGCTTCATGGTGGAGCCGGGCTCAAAAGTGTCGGTCAGAGCGCGGTTACGCAACTGTTCGCCGGTGAGGTTCTTGCGCTTGTTGGGTACGTAGCTGGGGTAGTTGGCCAGCGCCAGAATCTCACCGGTCACTGCATCCAGCACCACCACGCTACCGGCTTTGGCCTTGTTGGCCACCACAGCATCGCGCAGCTTCTGGTACGCGAAAAACTGCACCTTGCTGTCGATGCTGAGCTGGATTTCGCGGCCATCCACGGGCGGCACCTGGTCGCCGATGTCCTCCACCACCCGGCCAATGCGGTCCTTGATGACGCGGCGCGAACCCGGCTTGCCGCCCAGCTCTTTGTTGAAGGCCAGTTCAATCCCGTCCTGACCGTTGTCTTCGACGTTGGTGAAACCCACGACGTGGGCAATCGCCTCGCCCTCGGGGTACTGGCGCTTGTATTCCTTGCGCTGGTACACGCCCTTGATGTTCAGAGCCGCAATTTGCCGGGCAATGGGTTCGTCCACCTGGCGCTGCACCCAGACGAAAGTTTTGTCCTCGTTCAGCTTCTTGGTCAGGTCGGCCAACGGCATTTCCAGCAGCTTGGCCATCTGCTTGAGCTTGGCGGGATCGTGGTCCACGTCTTCGGGAATAGCCCAGATGCTGGGCGCAATCACGCTGGAGGCCAGGATCAGGCCGTTGCGGTCCAGAATCCGGCCCCGGTTGGCAGGCAGCTCCAGCGTGCGAGCGAAACGCACCTCGCCCTGGCGCTGAAAGAAGTCGTTGCCAATCACCTGGATGTAGGCTGCGCGGGCAGCCAGCCCCACAAAGCCGAGCGCAATCGCCGCCACCACCAGCTTGCTGCGCCACACCGGTGTCTTGCTGGCCAGCAAAGGGCTGGAGGTATAACGAACGCTGCGGCTCATGGTGCCTTGGCCCCGGTGGTTTCGACCGTCACGTATTGGGTGATGGCCGGGGTGCTGGTGCGCATTTGCAGTTGTTCCTTGGCCAGCTTTTCCACCCGCAGCGGCGTGGCCTGGGCGCGCTTTTCCACCTGCAGGCGCTCGTTTTCAATCTCCAGCTTGTGCGACAAGGCGATGGCCCGGTCGACCGCCACAAACAGGCTGCGCGAGTCGTACTGCACCCGCACCAGGTACAGCGCACTGGCCACCACGGCCAGCATCAGAACCAGGTTCAGGCGGGTCATGGCGCTGCCGTCCTGCGCGCCACACGCATTACCGCGCTGCGGGCACGTTTGTTGCCCGCCACTTCGGCGACGCTGGGCTTGACCCGGCCCAAGGCCTCCAGCTTCATCAGCGTGGTACCACCCAGCATCCAGCTCGGTGCCCGGCGGTCCACCACTTCACGCGCATGCTTGGCGATGAATTGCTTGACGATGCGGTCTTCCAGCGAATGGAAGCTGATCACCACCAGGCGCCCGCCGGGCTGCAGCACCCGCAGACTGGCTTCTAGCGCGTGCTGCAGTTCTTCCAGCTCGGCATTGATGAAAATCCGAAAAGCCTGAAATGTCCGCGTTGCAGGGTTTTGGCCCGCCTCGCGGGTTTTGACCGTGCCAGCCACGAGTTCGGCCAGTTCAGTGGTGGTTGATAAAGGGCCGCGTTCTTGTCGGCGAGCAACAATCGCCTTTGCAATGGGCCCAGCAAACCGTTCTTCGCCGTAGTCACGTACCACCTCTGCGATCTGTTGAACCTCGGCTGTTGCCAGCCACTCGGCCACACTCTCGCCGCGCGTGGGGTCCATGCGCATGTCGAGTGGGCCGTCGAACCGAAAACTGAAGCCGCGCACCGGGTTGTCAATCTGCGGCGAACTGATGCCAAGATCCATCAAGACCCCGGCCACGCTGGCATCGGGCAAGGTATCCAGATGGCGAAAGCCCTCGTGGCGGATGGAAAACCGCGGGTCGGTAATGGTCGCTGCCTCGGCAATCGCTTCCGGGTCGTGGTCGAAGGCGATCAGGCGATCCTGGGGGGCCAATTTGGACAGCAACAGGCGCGAATGTCCGCCGCGCCCGAAAGTAGCATCGACGTAAGTAGCCACAGCGCCATCGGCGCTGTGGGTTGAAGAGTCCGGCTTGTCGAGAAGAGCATCAACTGCTTCATCCAACAAGACGGTGGTATGTTTCCACAACGTATCCACCGTAGGGCCTTAGAAAGAAAAATCCTTGAACACTTCGGGCATCTCGGCCTGCATGGCTTTGGCTTCTTGCGCGTCGTAAGTGGCTTTGTCCCACAACTCAAAATGCCGCCCCATGCCCAGCAGCACGGTTTCGCGCTGGATGCCCGCGCCTTCGCGCAGCTCGGGCGACACCAGCACCCGACCGGTACTGTCCAGCTCGACATCCATGGCGTTGCCCAGAAAGATGCGCTTCCACCACTGGGCAGACATGGGCAGCTCGGCAATCCGCTCGCGGAACTTCTCCCACTCGGGGCGCGGAAACAGCATCAGGCAGCCATGGGGATGTTTGGTGATGGTCAGTTGGCCGCCAGCCGTTGCGCTCAGCACGTCACGATGCCGGGTCGGCACCGATAGCCGCCCCTTGGCATCCAGACTGAGAGACGAAGCCCCTTGAAACACAACAACTGCCCACCCTTGCTATTGAGCAACAACTAAATGGGCGATGCGAAGGCACTTTTCACCACTTAATTGCACTTTTTTGCACTGTATCAGGAAAAAAAGACTGCGCCCACCGGCAGCGCAGTATTTTTTCAATCAAATCAATGACTTAGCCTCAGTGTTGCATGTAAATATGCGCAAAAAACGTTCAAAATTAAGCACTTAGAGAGGTTTGTGAATGTGCCGAATGAAACCGCCGCATCAGGTGTAACAAAGATGCGCAGACCGCGGCCAAGGCGCGTAACGTTGGGGCTACAAGATATACCGCGACAGGTCTTCGTTCTTGCTCAGTTCCTTGAGCCGCGCATCCACATAGGCGGCATCAACCACCACCGTTTGCCCGTCCAGCCGGGCAGCATCAAAGCTGATGTCGTCCAACAAGCGCTCCATCACGGTGGACAAACGCCGCGCACCAATGTTTTCGGTGCGCTCGTTCACGTCAAACGCGATGTGTGCCAGCCGGGTGATGCCTTCAGGCAAGAATTCCAGCGTCACGTTTTCGGTGGCCAGCAGCGCCTGGTACTGCTTGACCAGCGACGCGTGGGTTTGCACCAAAATTGCCTCGAAGTCCTGCACCGACAGCGACTGCAGCTCCACCCGGATCGGAAACCGGCCTTGCAACTCGGGAATCAGATCACTGGGCTTGCTCAAATGGAACGCGCCCGAGGCAATGAACAAAATGTGGTCGGTCTTGACCGTGCCGTATTTGGTGGACACCGTGGTGCCCTCCACCAGTGGCAGCAGGTCGCGCTGCACGCCCTGGCGCGACACCTCGGCACCGCTGCCTTCGCTGCGCGAGGTGACCTTGTCGATTTCGTCGATGAAGACGATGCCGTTTTGTTCGGCATTGAAGATGGCCTGGGTCTTGATTTCTTCCTCGTTGACCAGCTTGGCGGCCTCTTCTTCAACCAGCAGTTTCAAGGCTTCGCCAATCCGCAGCTTGCGGGTTTTGCGCTTGGTCTGGCCGATCTGGCTGAACATGCCGCGCAGCTGCTCGGTCATCTCCTCCATGCCGGGCGGGCCCATGATTTCCATTTGCGCCTTGGTGTCGGCCAGGTCGAGTTCGATTTCCTTGTCGTCCAGCTGGTGCTCGCGCAGCTTTTTGCGAAAGCTCTGGCGGGCTGCGCTGTCCGGCGTATCGGACGAATGGCCCGGCCCTTCCAGGCTGCGCGCGGTGGGAATCAGGATGTCCAGAATGCGGTCTTCGGCAGCGTCTTCAGCCCGGGCGCGCACTTTGCGCATCTCGGCTTCGCGGGTTTGCTTGACAGCGATGTCGGCCAGGTCGCGGATGATGGCATCCACGTCTTTGCCCACGTAGCCCACTTCGGTGAACTTGGTGGCCTCGACCTTGATGAAGGGCGCATCGGCCAGTCGCGCCAGGCGGCGGGCGATCTCGGTCTTGCCCACGCCCGTGGGGCCGATCATCAAAATATTCTTGGGCGTGATCTCATAGCGCAGCGGCTCAGCCACCTGCTGCCTGCGCCAGCGGTTGCGCAGGGCAATGGCCACGGCCCGCTTGGCCTGGTGCTGGCCGACGATGTGCTTGTCCAGCTCGACAACGATTTCTTGGGGGGTCATGGAGGACATGGTTCAGTCCAGGGTTTCAATGATGTGGTTCATGTTGGTGTAGATGCACAGCTCACCCGCGATCTCCAGCGACTTTTTGACGATCTGCGCCGCCGACAGCTCGGTGTTGTCCAACAATGCCTTGGCCGCCGAATGGGCATAGGCACCGCCCGACCCGATGGCCACGATGCCGTGTTCGGGCTCCAGCACATCGCCGTTGCCGGTGATGATCAAGGACGCGGTGCTGTCGGCCACGGCCAGCATGGCTTCCAGGCGGCGCAGCACGCGGTCGGTACGCCAGTCTTTGGTGAGCTCGATGGCTGCGCGCACCAGATGGCCTTGGTGCTTTTCCAGCTTGCCTTCGAAGCGCTCGAACAGGGTGAAGGCATCGGCGGTTGCACCCGCAAAACCGGCCAACACGCGGTCGTGGTGCAGCTTGCGGACCTTGCGGGCCGTGCCTTTGATGATGATGTTGCCCAGCGTGACCTGGCCGTCACCGCCAATGGCAACTTGCACGCCGTTGGGGGTTTGGCGGCGCACGCTGATGATGGTGGTACCGTGAAATTGTTCCATGGGGTCTAGGTAGGGATGGAGGCCATAAATACAAGCGCAGCACGTAAGCCGCCGCAATGGCAGGTCAGTTCCGGCGCGGAAGAACCATCGCGTTTTCGTTGATGCCAATCACGTTGAAGAAAATGGCCGCCAGGCGGTGCAGTCCGGTAAATTGCACCTGGCGGCCTGCCGCATGCTGGTCGGCCGTCCAGTTCAGCACCGAGCCTGCCGCTGAAAAGTCGATGCGCACCAAGGTGTCGCAGGCCACCACCACCAGCGCGCTACCACCCGACTGCGCGTCAACCACCGCCAAGGCCTGGGATGCATCGCCCAGCACCAAGCCCGACAAGGCTCCCCGGGAGACCCGGGCGGTCGACAAACCCGGCGGCAAGGTGCGTAAGCCGGTATCGGAATCCTTGAAATCAGAAGACCCGAAAGTTGACGCACCCACCGCGTCCCCCGGCACAACGGTGTCCAGGGCATCCAGCACGGCAAAACTGCAATGCGCAGTCTGCCAAGGCGGCGGCGACACCTCGTAGGTAATGCAATATTCCAGCGCCACCATGTCAAAGGCATCCTGGCTTTGCAAAATGCGCAGCAGCGCCAGCCGCACCCGCCACCACTGTGGATGCGCCGTCGCATCGCCTGACACGGTATGGCTCTTCAGTACGCCCTGTAAATGCTCCACATCGGCGAAAGTCAGCTGCACCGCCTGCTCGGCCCAGGTCTCGAAAATATCGACCAGGGATGGCACGGCGGCGCTGTCCACCACCCCCAGGCTGGCCCAGCCTATCTGCACCGACTCGGGTGCCCGCAGGCGCAAGGCGGCTTGCAAGCTGGCAACGGATGCCACGCTCAGGACGGACGGGCAGGCCCAAGTAAAGCTGCCGCCCTGCCCTGATGCTGCGTCGGACAGCGCCGCACCGGCCAATGGCAACCCGGCCTGGTCGGGAATCGAAAACCAGGCGGGTGCGGTACGGCCAAAGCGGCCTGCAAAATCAATGGCTTCGTTGTCAAAGCGGTCCTGCTGGCTGGTGGCACGGTACAGGTCAAACAGCGCAGCCCAGACCTCGGAGCGGGCCGGTGGAACCGGGTTCTGCCGGAGCAGGGCCAGCAAAGCCTCTTCGGCCCCCGCCATGTCGCCATTGGCGAAACGGATGGCGGCCTCTTCGAGCTCGGGGTTGTGCTCGTAAACACCGGTGTCCAGTTCGGGAAAATCCAGATCCAGGGGCTCAGACCCCGCCGCTTTCGGGGTCGGCTCGGGTATCCCAAAATCGAAATCCAAATTCAGGTTGTGGTCCAGCGCGGCCAGCATGTCCACCATCGGCTCGGCACTCGGCTCAGGCCGGCTCCACGACCGTTCATCGCGCAGCGGCGACACATCGGTGGGAGCGTAAGCGTTGGAGAGGTGTTCCGCCGCCTGGGTAGGCAGCGGTGCAGGCTCGGTGGTCGCGTAGGCGCGGGACTGGCCTGGTGGATGGGGGGGCTTGGCAGACTGCAAACCCGCATGGCCCGACAGCCGCACCGGCTGGCTGGCACCGGTATCTTTGGCTTTCCACCACTGGCGGGACATTTGCGCTTCGATGTCGTCGATCTTTTTGATCGTGACAGCGCGGTCGTCCAGCTTGGACTGCATGCTGCTCTGGAAAAAGGATGGCCGCTCTACCGCGTCGGAAGAAGGCTGCGACTCGCGCTGGCGCAGTTTGCGCAGCTGGTCGAACTCGCGGCGGCGCACAAAGTCGTTGCGTTTTTTGCGCTCAATCATCTCCTTGAGCATCTGCTTGCTGTACTGGCTCTCCTTGTCGAGCTCGGGCTGGTCCAGGTCGGACCAGTTCGTCGTGGGATTGCGAACGAACTTGACGACCTTGGACAGCAGACCCGAGGGTTCGTTAGGTGGCATGGTGTTGTCTACAGGCTACCGCTCAATCGCCGAACATTTTTTGCTTCAGCTCACGCCGCTGCTGGGCTTCCAGCGACAGCGTGGCCGTGGGGCGGGCCAGCAACCGGCCTACGCCGATGGGTTCGCCGGTTTCGTCGCAGTAGCCGTAGTCGCCCGCGTCGATGCGGTTGATGGACTGCTCGATCTTCTTGAGCAGCTTGCGTTCGCGGTCGCGGGTGCGCAACTCCAGGGCGTGCTCTTCTTCGATGGTGGCGCGGTCGGCCGGGTCGGGCACGACCACCGTGTCTTCGCGCAGGTGCTCGGTGGTTTCACCGGCGTTGTTCAGCATGTCCTGCTTGAGCACCGTGAGCTTGAGGCGGAAGAACGCGGTCTGCTTTTCGTTCATGTACTCGGAGTCGGGCATGGCCAGGACTTCGGCATCGGTCAGCTTGTCGGCCGGGGTGGTCTTCCAGTTATTCGCCAGCTTGGGGTCTTTTTTGGCGGCCACATGGGGCGGTGGCGCAATCATGGGCTCGGGCGCGTTCTGCATGTAGCTGGACTTGGCCGCGGTGGACGCGACCGCCGGTGCCATGGACGGCACGGTGAGCTGCGCCAGACGCGACGAAGGACGCACGCTTTTGGCCGGGATCGACGTGTAGCGGGGGCTGGTCTGCACCGCCGGGGTGGCTTCGGTGGCAGCCGCCACGGGGACGGGGGTGGGCTTGGGCGCTGTGGTCACTTTGTAGTACTCATGGTTGGCGCGGGGTTTTAGCGTCCCGCAATCGTCATTATTTCTGTTCCAGGCTTCACACCAAACACTGTTCCATGCCTTGCAAAAAGATGTCCTTGGGCAGTTCGATCCCGATAAACACCATTTTGCTGCCGCGCTTTTCGCCTGCCGCCCATTCTGGGCCCAGGTCGCTGCCCATCAACTGGTGCACACCCTGGAAAATGACTTTACGCTCGGTGCCCTGCATATTCAAGACACCTTTGTAGCGCAGCATGCGCGGGCCGTAGATATTGACGATGGCGCTCAGGAAATCCTCCAGCTTGGCCGGGTCAAAAGGCCGGTCGGACTTGAAGACAAAGCTCTGTACGTCGTCGTCATGGTGGTGATGGTGCCCGTGCTCACCCTCATCCCCATGCTTGTGCGAGGGGTGGTCGCAGTGCTCGCCCTCAGCGTGGTCATGGTGATCGTGGTCGTCTTCCTTGAGGAAGTCGGGGTCGATGTCGAGCTTGGCGTTCAGGTTGAAGCCGCGCAGGTCAAACACTTCGCTCAGGGCCACTTCGCCGAAATGCACGGCTTTTTGCGGCGCGCGCGGGTTCATGTGCTTGAGGCGGTGGATGAGTGCATCGACTTCGGCGGGCTCGACCAGGTCGGTCTTGCTGATGAAGATCTGGTCGGCAAAACCCACCTGGCGGCGGGCTTCCTGGCGATCGTTGAGTTGGGTGGCCGCGTGCTTGGCATCCACCAGGGTCAGGATCGAGTCCAGCAGGTAGCTTTCGGCGATTTCGTCGTCCATAAAGAAGGTTTGCGCCACCGGGCCGGGATCGGCCAGGCCGGTGGTCTCAATCACCACACGGTCAAAATCCAGCAGGCCCTTGCGCTTTTTGGCGGCCAGCAGGCTCAGGGTGGCGCGCAGGTCTTCACGGATGGAGCAGCAAATGCAGCCGTTGTTGAGCTGGATGATTTGCTCGCCCGGCTCGGACACCAGAATCTCGTTGTCGATGTTTTCTTCGCCAAATTCATTCTCGATGACGGCGATCTTCTGGCCGTGGGCCTCGGTCAGCACGCGCTTGAGCAGCGTGGTTTTGCCTGAGCCCAGAAAACCGGTCAGGATGGTGGCGGGAATCAGTGCCATAGGTTCTTTCATTGCTAACTTTTCACCGGGGGCCGTGCGGCCCACCCGATTTCGTGGAAATTAACAGGTGGGGAGTGTAGCGGCCAATTCAATCGGCATCTGCAGCCGGTCATTTACGCAAAATCACCAAACCTTTGAGGTATTCGCCCTCGGGGAAATTGACCGTCATCGGGTGGTCGGGCGCACCACCCAGGCGTTCGCTGATATAGCCGTCCACCCCTGCATCGATACCGGCCGAGGCCACAATTTTGTGGAACAGGTCGGCGTTGATGCCGCCCGAGCACGAGTAGGTAAATAGCACGCCGCCCGGCTCCAGTATCTTGAAGGCCAGGCGGTTGATGTCTTTGTAGGCCCGGGCCGCGCGGTCGGCGTGGGCGGCGGTGGGGGCAAACTTGGGTGGGTCGAGCACGATGCAGTCAAAGGCCTGGCCCTGCACGGCAAACTGGCGCAGCGAGGCGTTCACATCGGCATCCATGAAGGTGGCGCATTCGGGCGCAAAACCGTTCAACGCCACATTGGCCGCCGCCCGATTCAGCGCCGGGCCGGACGAGTCGATGGAAGTGACGTGGCCCATGCGCCCCCCCGCCCGCATGCCTGCCAAGGCGGCCACGGTGAAGCCCCCGGTGTAGCTGAAGCAGTTCAGCACGCGCTGGAACTGAAGGCGCTGGGCGTAACGGGCCATTTTCTGGCGGCTGTCGCGCTGGTCCAGGTAGAAGCCGGTTTTGTGACCCTCGGCAATGTCCAACGTGAGCCGCCAGTCGTGCTCCTGGATGGTCAATTCAGTCGGGCCATCGCCACGCAGCCAGCCAGTGGCGGGCTCCATGGCCTCAAGGGCGCGGCTGCTGGCATCCGAGCGCTCGTACAGCTTGGTCAGGCCGGTGGCGGCCAGAATGGCCTCGATGAGCACGTCTTTCCAGCGCTCCACCCCGGCAAACAGAAACTGCGCCACCAGCGTGTCGCCGTAGCGGTCGACGATCAGGCCGGGCAGGCCGTCGGATTCGCCGTGGATCAGGCGCATGCCGTCACTATTGATGTCAAATCGGGACCTAGCGCTTATGGCTTGGGCGACAGCAGCTATAAAAAACGCAGCATCTATACGCTGGGCCTCGTCAAAGCTCCAGGCGCGGGCGCGGATTTTGGAGCTGGGGCTGAACGCCGCCCAGGCCAGGAATTTGCCTTCGCTGGACTCGACACGCACGGTTTCGCCTGCGTCGGCACCGCCCCGGGCGATGGCTGATTCAAAGATCCAGGGGTGGCGGCGCTGCAAAGAGCGCTCTTTGCCTTCACGTAAGCGAATGGTTTTCATAGGGCCGGATTGTGGGGCCTACTGGCCTACTTTCCGCCCGCTTTCCGCCCGATTTCCGCTCTACTTTGCGCCGGACAGCTTGGCGCGCGGATGGGCGGCATCGTAGGTGGCCGCCAGGTGCTGGAAGTCCAGCCGGGTGTAAACCTGGGTGGTGGTGATATTGGCGTGGCCCAGCAGCTCTTGCACCGCCCGCAGGTCGCCGCTGCTTTGCAGCACGTGGCTGGCAAACGAGTGGCGCAGCATGTGCGGGTGCACCGGGGTGGCGGTGCCCGCCAGGCGGCTGCGGCGGCGCAGGCGCTGCCATACCGAGGCGGCAGTCAGGCGGGTGCCGTAGCGGCCCAGGAACATGGCCGCCGACATGTCGGCCCCCTGCCCTTCGGCGCGCAGGGCCAGCCATTGTTCCAGCGCCGCCACGGCGGTTTTGCCGATCGGCACAATGCGCTGCTTGCGCCCCTTACCCAGCACATGGGCCTCGCCTGCGGCCAGATCGACCCAGCCCTTGGCGGACGGGCCGGGTGCCGCGTCCAGTCCGGTCAGCTCGCCCACCCGCAGGCCGCCGCCGTACAGCAGCTCGACCATGGCCGCGTCCCGGGCTTCCAGCCAGGGGTCGTCGGCTTCATTTTCAAAATCGGCAAAAGCCACGGCCTCGTCCAGCCCCAGGGCCTTGGGCAGGGGTTTGGCGGCTTTGGGCGCGCGCACGTCCTGCACCGGGTTGCTGGCCACCCGACCCTGGCGGCCCAGCCAGACGTAAAACCCGCGCCAGCCCGACAAAATCAGCGCAATACCGCGCCCGCTGCGCCCCTGGCTGTGCATTTGCACCACCCAGCGGCGGATGTGGTGGTGGGCCACGTCGGTCAGCGCCACACCGGCGGTGTCGGCCAGTGCGCTCAGTTTGGCCAGATCCAGCGCGTACAGCGCCAGCGTGCGCTCGGCCAGGCGCTTTTCAAAGCGCGCGTAGTCGAGGTACTGGGCGACCAGCGCAGGGGCCATTTAGACCCGCAGACGCGACAAGGCCGCCCCGGCCAGCTCGGCGATGCGCTCCAGAAAATCCGTGCCCATGGCCGACTCGAAACGCTGGCCGTCGGGCGAAGCCAGTACCAGCATGCCAAAGGCCGGGCTGGGGCTGTTGAGCACGCCGGTGCGCAGCGGCATCAGAGCGATCGACATCGCGGCGGACGGGTTGGCCAGCCAGCTGACCGCCTCGAAGCCCGAATTCACGCCGCAAAACGGCGCGGTCAGCGACGAGGCAAAAATCTTCGCGTCTTCGCTTACGCCCTGGGCCCAGGCGGCCTGGGCGTATTCGTCGGCCACGCCCCAGACCTTGATGGCCACCTGCGGCACCGAGAATTGCACTTCGATCTCGTGGGCGATGCGCTCGGGCAGGTCGCCGGGGGCGCGGGTCAGCAGCAGGCTGCGGGCCCAGCGCTGCAGCTTGTCGGCAATGATCACGTTTTCGTTGCCGTTGCGCACCATGTCCATGATGCGGTGCTCCAGGCCCTTGATCTTCTCGCGCAGCATCTCGGCCTGGCGCTCCTGCAGGCTGACGGCCCGGTTGCCGTGCGGGCTGGTGAGCTGCACCGAGGCCAGCACCTGCGAATGGCGCTCGAAGAACTCGGGCGTATTGCTCAGGAAGTTGGCGATGTCGTCTTCGGTGATGGGGTTGTTGGTGTTCATGTTCATAAAAGTTTTAATCCGGAATGGTGATGCTGCCGTCGAACACGGTGGTCGCCGGGCCGGTCATCCGCACGGGCTGGCCCATGCCCTCCCACTCGATGGTCAAGGGGCCACCCCGGGTGTCCACATCGACGCGCGCGTCCAGCAGGCCCAGGCGGATGCCTGCCACCACCGCCGCGCACGCGCCGGTACCGCAGGCCAGGGTTTCGCCCGCGCCGCGTTCAAACACCCGCAGGCGGATGTGGCCACGGCCCACCACCTGCATAAAGCCGACGTTCACGCCGTTGGGGAAACAGGGCTGGGCCTGCACCAGCGGGCCGGTGGTCTGTACCGGGGCCGCGTCCACATCGTCCACCAGCAGCACGGCATGCGGGTTGCCCATGGACACAACCGCTACGCTTTCGATAGCTACTTGCGCCGATGGAATAAGCGCTAAAGGCCATTTTTGCCATAAATTGACCGCCACGGGCTGCAGGCCCTGCGGATCGAACGGAATCTGCGGCAGGTCGAACACCGGCAGACCCATGTCCACCGTCACGCGGCCATCCGCCTGCATGTTGAGTTGCAGCACGCGCTCCATGGTTTGCACCCGCACGCTGCGCTGGGTGGTCAGCCCCCGGCTGTGGACGAAACGCATGAAGCAGCGCGCGCCGTTGCCGCAGTGCTCCACCTCGCCGCCGTCGGCGTTGTGGATGGCGTATTCGAAGTCGATGCCGGGGGCGCTGGCGGCGCGCACCGACAAAATCTGGTCCGCGCCCACGCCGAAGTGGCGGTCGGCCAGAAAGCGGTACTGCTCGCGGCTCAGGCCCAGGCGGCCCTGGGTCTCGTCGAGCACCACAAAGTCGTTGCCCGCGCCCTGCATTTTGGTGAATGGGATGTGCATGGGGGAATTATCGGCGCTGGCAGACAGCATGCCGGGTTGGCCTGGAATTTCGTGCAGCTATTGAAAATATAGCTTATCGCGCTGGTGGAATAAGCGCCAGGGGCTTATTTCATGCATAAAAGTGTGAAGCCCACCGATAAGCCGGATTCTGTGCGCGAAGGTTGCCCCTCGTGTGACCGCCATTAATCTGGGCCGGGGATCGCTCGCCCGGCTCGGTGCTACCTACCCGCCAACTCAGGGGGCCCCGTCAACGTTGGCCTATTTGGTATTGCTGCGCGTAGAGATTGCCCGTTTCACCCCGGTCGGGCTTTGCCCGACCGGGGTGCTGTGCTGTTTCCGGCTTACGCCGGAAGTGTCTGGCTTGCGCCATCCACGTACCCGCTTGCGCGGCTACCGCACAGACCACCCAAATCGGGCTGACCTGACCGAACTCGTCTCTGTTGCTCTAATCCTCACCTCACGGTGGACAGCCATTAGCTGCTACGCTGCCCTATGCAGTCCGGACGTTCCTCCAGTGCCTGGTTTCCCAGATTGCACCAGCGGCGGTCTGGCGGGCTTCACATCGGCATTATCGCAGTGCCACAATGGTTTATTTTCCCCAGCACCCAAAAGGAGACCTATGCCCGTCGAAACCATCCTGCAGACCATTGGCAATACCCCGCACGTGCGCATCCAGCGGCTGTTTGGCCCGGGAGCCAATGTCTGGATCAAGTCCGAGCGTAGCAACCCGGGCGGCTCCATCAAAGACCGGATTGCGCTGGCCATGATCGAAGACGCGGAAAAATCCGGCGTGCTGCAACCCGGCGGCACCATCATCGAACCCACCTCGGGCAACACCGGCGTAGGCCTGGCCGTGGTGGCGGCGGTCAAGGGCTACAAGCTGGTGCTGGTGATGCCCGACAGCATGTCCGTGGAGCGCCGCCGCCTGATGCTGGCCTACGGCGCGACCTTCGATCTGACCCCGCGTGAAAAGGGCATGAAGGGCGCCATCGCCCGCGCCCTGGAGCTGGTGGCGGCCACGCCCGGCAGCTGGATGCCGCAGCAGTTCGAAAATCCGGCCAACATCGCGGTGCACGCACGCACCACGGCCCAGGAAATCCTGGCCGACTTCCCCGAGGGGCTGGACGTGCTGATCACCGGCGTGGGCACCGGCGGCCACATCACCGGCTGTGCCCAGGTGCTGAAGGCGGCCTGGCCGAATTTGAAGGTGTTTGCGGTGGAGCCCACGGCCTCGCCCGTGATCTCGGGCGGCGCACCGGCTCCGCACCCGATCCAAGGTATTGGCGCAGGCTTCATCCCCAAGAATCTGGACGTGTCGCTGCTGGACGGGGTGATCCAGGTGGATGCCGAACCGGCCCGCGAATGGGCCCGCCGCAGCGCCCGCGAAGAAGGCATGCTGGTGGGTATCTCCAGCGGTGCCACGCTGGTGGCGATAGCGCAAAAGCTGCCCGAACTGCCCGCAGGCGCGCGAGTGCTGGGCTTCAACTACGACACCGGCGAGCGCTATTTGTCGGTAGACGGTTTTTTGCCCGCCTAAGCCCCTGGCACGGGCAGGCAGCCCGTGGCCTCGATTTCCATCAGCAGGTCGGCACGGCACACGTCGGCCTGCACATACACGCGCACGGCAGCGGGCGGCAACTGCGCGTCCAGCACGGCCCGCACCGCCTCGAAATCTGCGGCGTGGCGCACGTACACCTTGTATTGCACGGCGGCCAGGGTCCAGTCCTGGGCATCCTCTGCCCGGTTGGCCTGGGCCAGCAGCACAGCGATATTGCGCAGGGTTTCTTCGGTTTGCGCCCGCACATCTCCGGCGTGCAGGGTCTGGTGGCCAACGATGCTGGCGGTGCCGCTGATGAACAGCCAGCGCTGGCCGGGCAGCGTGGCCAGCGCCGCACGCGAAAACGACGGCGTGCGCGGCCCGTATTGGTCGGGGTAGAAGTAGGCACTGACTTGGCGCGGGTTTTCTATCGCCAGTGGCGGCACTTTGGCGGCCAAAAAATAGACGTGCAAGCCGCCACCGTGGGTGCCCAGGGCGCAGGCAGCCGGGGCATCGGCCAGAAACGGCCGGGCCATCTTGCGAAAGGCATCTTGCCGCCCGATGTTGAATTGCAGGTAGCGCTCCATGCCTCTGGTTTCGGTGTTGATGGCCGAAAAGTAGTTCCACACCCGCAGCAGGTGCGGGTAGCCCAGCGACTCCAGCGCGGCGAACAGGGCCAGATACACCTGCTCCGAGGCCTGTTGCAGCAAGGATGGGCGCAGCAGGTCGTAGCGGCCGCCGGGGTCATCCACCACATCGCTGTCGGTATCCGGGATACAGATCGCACCGAACAGCAGCGCGTCGGTCATGGCGTACTGCAACAGACCTTGCGTGCCGGTGCGCACGGGCTGACCGGTGTGCCACAGCTCCAGCACATCCCCGGCCTGGCCGAGTACCGGGGTGGCAATCTCCAGCGCGGAGGTCGACGCTGCGGCCTCGCCGAACCGCACGGCACCCAGGGCCGACGGAGCCGCCATGTGGGGCCCGGCATCGCGGAAAACGTAGTGCAAAGACAGCAGCGGGGCAGTGGGTGCCGAACTCAAGGGCATAGGTAACAAAGCGTTTTCGGTCGGGGGGCAAGGGGGTACAGGCGGTGTTGCATGTCCATAATAAACCCATTCCAGGCCCCGCTTTTGCGGGGCAAGCCGTGCCAGGCACCTGGGCGTAGCACCTGGGGTGCCAAGTAAAATCTGGCGCTTCCTGATTCGGTCGATGCCCGTCCGGGCCCCTGTGATCCCAGCAACTTGAAGGCCGACCATGACCGAATTGAAACCTGCGCCCCCCGCAACCTCCTGCGACGTATTGGTCATCGGCGGCGGCCCGGCAGGCTCCACGGCAGCCACCTTGCTGGCCGAGCGCGGCTACAAGGTGGTGCTACTGGAAAAAGCCCACCACCCGCGCTTTCACATCGGTGAATCCCTGCTGCCCGCCAACCTGCCCCTGCTGGACAAGCTGGGCGTGCTGGAGCAGGTGAAGGCCGTGTCGATGGAGAAATGGGGCGCAGAATTTGTCTCGCCCTGGCACGCGCAGAAAAGCTCCACCTTCCACTTTGCCGACGCGTGGGACAAGACCATGCCGTTCTCCTACCAGGTGCGGCGCTCGGTGTTTGACGAAATTTTGATCCGCAACGCCGCCACCAAGGGCGCCGAGGTGGTTGAAGGCTGCCGCGTGCGCGATGTGGCCTTTGCCCCCGACCAGAGCGGTGCCACCATCCACGCCGAGCACGACGATGGCCGCCAGGGCGCATGGCAGGCCCGGTATGTGATTGACGCATCGGGGCGCGACACCTTTCTGGGCAAAAAATTTGCCTCCAAAAAGCGCAACCCCAAACACAACAGCTCGGCCATTTACGGCCATTTCACCGGGGCACAGCGCCACGACGGCCAGGACGCAGGCAACATCACCATCTTTTGGTTCGACCACGGCTGGATCTGGTTCATTCCGCTGGCCGACGGCACCACCAGCGTGGGCGCGGTGGTCTGGTCGTACTACCTGAAAACCCGCAACCAGCCGGTGAAAGACTTCTTTCTGGCCACCGTGGCCATGAGCCCAGCCCTGTCCGAGCGCCTGGCCGGGGCCACGCTGGCCTCCGAGGTCGAGGTGACCGGCAATTTCTCGTACAGCTGCGACCAGACCCACGGCCCCAACTACCTGTTGCTGGGCGACGCATTCACCTTCATCGACCCGGTGTTTTCATCGGGCGTGATGCTGGCCATGAACGGCGGCTTTGTCGGGGCCGAGACGGTGGACACCTGCCTGCGCGAGCCCGCCCGCGCGGCCCAGGCGCTGCGCCGGTTTGACCAGCAAACCCGGCTCGGGCCGAAAGAGTTCTCGTGGTTCATCTACCGCGTGACCAACCCCACCATGCGCGACCTGTTCATGGGGCCACGCAACAGCTTCCGCGTCAAAGAGGCCCTGCTGTCCATGCTGGCGGGCGACATTTTCGGCAAAACACCCATCTGGACCTCGCTGCGTATCTTGAAGGGCATTTACTACACCGTCTGCCTGGTCAACTTTCAGCGCACCTGGCAGGCCGTGCGCCGCCGCAAGAGCAACATCCGCGTGCTCGATACAGGGAGCCTGTAGCCTTTGCCAGTCCATCGGTTGATACGCCGCATCCGCCACAGCGTGGACGCGCTGCGCCTGCGCCTGGGCCTGCTGCTGTTTGCGGTGGTGTGCATGGACTGGACGGTGCTGGCCCTGCCCCTGTACTGGCTGCTGCCGCGGGCGGCGGGCACCTGGGTCGGGCGCTGGGGCATCACCCTGGTGTTCCGCGAGTATTTGCGCGGGCTGAAATGGATGGGTGCCTGCCAGTTCGACCTGTCGGCACTGGATGCGCTGCGGGGTGCCCCGGGCATGGTGATTGCGCCCAACCACCCTTCGCTGCTGGACGCGGTGCTGGTGATCTCGCGCCTGCCCCATGCGTCGTGCGTGATGAAGGCCCAGCTGATGGACAACCTGCTGCTGGGCTCCGGGGCCCGGCTGGCGCGCTACATCCGCAACGACTCGCTGCGCTCCATGGTGCAACTGGCCGTGGCCGACGTACGCAAGGGCAACCACCTGCTGCTGTTCCCCGAGGGCACGCGCACCACCCAGCTCCCGGTAAACCGCATGCAGGGCACCGTGGGCCTGATCGCCAAGCAGGCCCAGGTGCCGGTGCAAACCGTGTTCATCGAGACCAACTCGCCCTTTCTGGGCAAGGGCTGGCCGCTGCTGCGCCGCCCGGCCATGCCCATGGTCTACCGCGTGCGGCTGGGAAAGCGCTTTGACCCGCCCGACAATGTGGAAGCCTTTGCCCGCACGCTGGAGCAGTATTTCCACACCGAGCTGGCCAGCGCCATGCTGCCCGACCTGCCGGTCACCGAACATTCCCGCTAAATGACCTCTGCCTCCCCCACCCACCTCGTGCTGATCCCCAGCTACAACCCCGGCAGCAAGGTGGCCGACACCGTGCGCGCCGCCCGCGCCCAGTGGACGCCGGTGTGGGTGGTGGTGGACGGCAGCACCGACGGCAGCGCCGCCCTGCTGCAAACCATGGCCGCTGCCGACCCCGGCCTGCAGGTGCTGGTGCTGCCGCACAACGTGGGCAAGGGCGCGGCCGTGCTGCAGGGCCTGGACCGGGCTGCCGCCCAGGGCTTCACCCACGTGCTGACCATGGACTCCGACGGCCAGCACCCGGCGGAGCTGATTCCATCCTTCATGGCCACCTCGCAGCAGCAGCCAGCGGCCATGGTGCTGGGCGTGCCGGTGTTTGCCGCCGACGCGCCCCAGTTGCGGGTGCAAGGCCGCAAGATATCCAACGGCTGGGCGAATCTGGAGACGCTGTGGGCCGGCATTGGCGACTCGCTGTTTGGCTTTCGGGTCTACCCCATCGCGCCGCTGCGCCAGGTGATGCAAGGCCAGCGCTGGATGCGGCGCTTCGACTTCGATCCCGAGGCCGTGGTGCGCATGAGCTGGCGTGGCGTGCCCGCCATCAACCTGCCTGCCACGGTGAAATACTTCACCGTGGCCGAGGGCGGGGTGTCGCACTTCAACTACCTGCGCGACAACTGCCTGCTGACCTGGATGCACAGCCGCTTGTTTGCAGGCTTTCTGCTGCGCCTGCCGTTGCTGCTGGCGCGGCGGCTTAAATTAATGGTCTTTTAGGCCTCTAGCGCATATATTACCTGCGCCAGTAGCTATTAAAATAATAGCAAACTGGTTTTATGCCGCTACGCCCACGGGCACAGTCGGCCCCACCCGGGGCAGCCAGCGGCGCAGCAGCGGCGTGGTGATGACGGTGCTGCCAATCGCCATGATCACCAGCATGGTGAACATGTTTTGCGAGATCACGCCCAAATCGAACCCCACGTTGATGATGATCAGCTCCATCAGCGCGCGGGTGTTCATCAAGATGCCCAGGATGCTGGCCTCGGGGTGGTTCAGGCCGGTGGCGCGCCCTGCCAGATACGCCCCGCCAAACTTGCCCAGCGTGGCCAGGCCAAACACCAGCGCGCACCAGCCCCACAGCGCCAGGCTGTCCAGCCCGCCAATATGGGTGCGCAACCCGGTGTAGGTAAAGAAAATCGGCAGGAAAAACACCAGCACAAACGGGCTGATCCGAGCCTTCCAGGCGCGCACAAAGCGGTGCTCGTCGTGCAGGACCACGCCCATCATGAAGCCGCCAAAAATCGCAAAAATCCCCAGCTGGTAGGTGGCCATGCCCGACACAAAAATCATCGCCAACGCAATGCCCAGCAGGTGCGGGTGCAGGTCGTCGCTGCCCGCTGCCTGGCCGCGCTCGAAGTGGCGGATCACCCGTTGCATCACAGGCCGCACGCCCCACTGCCACAGCAGCAAAAAGCCCAGCACCAACGCCACCTTCACGCCAAAAGTCAGCACGTCAAAGTTCGACACCGCCAGCGTGCTCACCAGGGCCAGCAGCAGCCAGCCCACCACATCGTTGATGGCCGCGCTGCTAATGGCAATCACGCCCAGCGGGGTGCGGGTCATGTGGAATTCCATCAGGATGCGCCCCAGAATCGGCAGCGCAGTGATCGACAAGGCCGTGCCGATGAACAGCGACGACACCAGCGCATCGGCCTGCGGCGACAGAATCGGCGCACTCACCCAGCCCAGGCCCACGCCCAGCGCGAACGGAAACACCATGCAGGCGGTACTGACCCACAGCACGGTGCGGCGGTTGCGGCGCTCGGTCAGGTGGCCAAAGTCAAACTCCAGCCCGATCTGGAACATCAGCAGAATCAGCCCGATCTGCGACAGGATCTGCATGGGCTCGCCGGAAGCCGACTTGAACACCTGGGCAAAAGTGTCGGGTGCCAGCAGCCCAAACAGCGAGGGGCCCAGCAAAATGCCCACAATGATTTCCCCCACCGCCGCCGATTGCCCCCAGCGCGTCGCCAGCGCCCCGCCCATGCGCCCGGCCAGCACGATCAGCGTGAGCTGCAGCAGGGTAAAAAACAGCAGCAGCTCGGCCTTGTGCACCGAACCAGCCGCCGCAGCGGCGTGGTTTAACGCACTCATGCCATGCCGCCGTTGATGGAAATGATCTGGCCGCTGATATAGGCGGCGCGGTCGGATGCCAAAAAGCTGACCAGGTCGGCCACCTCTTCGGGCTGGCCAGCGCGCTTCATGGGCACCATCTGCGCAATGCGGGTGGCATCGAACGCAGCCTCGCTCATGGCGCTCTGGATGATGCCCGGGGCCACCGCATTCACCGTGATGCCCCGGCTGGCCAGCTCCAGCGACAGCGACTTGGTGGCGGCATGCAAAGCCCCCTTGGCCGCCGAATAATTCACCTGCCCCCGGTTGCCCATCAGCGCCGCCACCGAGGTGATGCTGATGATGCGGCCCCAGCGGGTGCGGGCCATGGGCAGCGTCAAGGGCTGGGTCACATGAAAGAAGCCGTTCAGCGACACATCCAGCACCCGCTGCCACTGCGCCAGTTGCATGCCGGGGAACACCACGTCCTCGTGGATGCCCGCGTTGTTGACCAACACCTGGATAGGGCCGTCGGCCAGCAGCACATCGAGCGCCGCCGTGGTGGCTGCCGGATCGGTGATGTCAAAGGCCACGGACTGGGCCTGGCCGCCCGCCGCCACAATTTCATCCACCAGCGCCTGCGCCGCCACCACGCCCCGGTTCGCGTGCACGATCACCGCAAAGCCGTCGCGGGCCAGTTGGCGGCAAATGGCCGCGCCAATCGCCCCGCTGCCGCCGGTGACCAGCGCGCGTTTTGTATCCGTCATGGGGAATCCTTAAATACGAAGAAGCGTGGCATCGAGCACCACGGCGGCCCGACCCGTCAGCAGGGTCTGGCCGTCGACGGCCACGGTGAACCGGTACAGGATGTTGTTGGCATCGCCGGTGATGCGCTCGGCGGTGATGGTCAGGTCGCCCGCCAGGTCGTCCAGGCGCGGCACCTGCAGCGCCACCGAGCGCACGCTGGCCAGGTAGCCCACGCGCGGCGCACTGTTCGATTGCGCCAGCAAGGAGCCGTGCACGGCCATCGCCTGGGCGGCGTATTCCACGCCACAGGCCGCGCCCAACCGCCCATTCGCCCGCAGCGGGTTGTCTGGCGCGCGGTGGCTGCTGGCGGTGCAGACGATGGTGTTGTCATCCCACTGCAGCACGCAGTCCAGCAAGCACATCGTGCCCTGGTGCGGAATGCGCCGGGCGATGTCGGCGGCGTTCAGCACGGGGTGAACTCCAGCTCCAGGCGGCAGTCGTCCAGGTAGTCCAGGCGTACCAGACCGGCCTGCTGGCGCACCAGCGCGGCCAGCAACGGCAGGCCGCGGGCGGCGGGAATGCTTTGGCGCTGGGCTTCCAGCACGGCATTGGTCAGCACGTCGGCAGGGCCGGGGCTGAGGTAGCTGACTGGGTGCAACGTCATCTGGCCCAGGCTGTGGGCGGTGCGCACCGGCGACAGCACCAGGGCCAGGCCGAAGGTGTCGGGCACCGGGCGGCAGGTGCGCAGCGGCTCGGGGTAATCGGTATCAAACGCCACCAGCAGCACCGGCTCGGCCTGCACCACCGCCTGCGTGATCGCCTCGACCAGTCCGGCGGCAAAACTGCCATCGAACGCACACAGGGCGGTAGATGCCGCCATGGCCCCGGTGGCAATGCCCCAGTAGCCCGAGGCAGCGTTGTGCACCGAGTTGTGGAAGCGGGTGGGCGAAATCAGGCGGTCGTCCGAGGCCAGCTGGCTGCAAATCTCATGGCAGTTGACCCCGTCGCCACCGGAGGAGGTGAACACCGACACCAGGCCCTGCGGGGTGATTCCGGCGGCCGCAATCGCCTCGAAACCCACGGCTTGTGAGACCCGGATGACGGCCCCGGCGCGGCGGCGCTCGGCAGGCGGCAAATGTGCGGGTGCGGGCAACACGGTTTTCAACCACTGCCCCGGCGCACGGCCCGCCAACTGTTCCTGGCCCTGCGCCCAGTCGGCCATGCCCGGGCCGAGCAAGCCCACGCCGTCGATAAACACCGTGAGCGCGCTCATGGTGCGGTCCCCAGAACCAGGCTGCAGTTGGTGCCGCCAAAACCAAAGGAATTGCTGAGCACGTGGCGCAGCGGCCGGGTTTGGCTATGCAGCAGATAGTCCACCTCCAGCCGCCCATCCAGCGCCTCGGTGTGCACGCCGCCAGGCAGCAGGCCGTGCTGCAAGGCCAGCGCACAAAACACGGCTTCCAGCCCGCCCGCCGCGCCCAGGGTGTGGCCGGTAGCGCCCTTGGTGGAGCTGCAGGGCGTGGTGTGCGCACCAAACACCGCCTGCACCGCCAGGCCTTCGGCGGCATCGTTGCTCTGGGTGGCGGTGCCGTGCAGATTGATGTAGTCAATGTCGCCCGACTCCAGCCCCGCGCTGCGCAGGGCCTGCTGCATGGCTATGCGCGCGCCCAGCCCTTGCGGGTGCGGGGATGACATGTGGTGCGCGTCGCTGGACTCGCCCATGCCCAGAAGCAGCACCGCATTGGCTGGCAGCAGCTCTGGCGCGCGTTCCAGCAGCACAAAGGCCGCGCCCTCGCCAATCGAAATACCGCTGCGCGCCGCATCAAACGGGCGGCACGGGCTGCTGGACAATAGGCCCAGCGAATTGAAACCGTACAGCGTGGTCAGGCACAGGGTGTCCACGCCGCCCACAATGGCCGCGTCGATCAGACCCGCGGCCAGCATGCGCTGGGCCGAGGCAAACACCTTGGCGCTGGACGAACAGGCGGTAGACACCGCCATGGCCGGGCCGGTGAGCGCACAACTGCGGCGTACAAAGTCGGCCACCGAATACGGGTTGTGGGTTTGCGGGTAGCAAAAGTCGGCGGGCAAGGCGCCGGTGGTGGCATCAAGGCGCTGGTAGGCCTGCTCGGTCTGCAAAATGCCCGCCGTGCTGGTGCCCAGGAACACGCCCACTCGCCGTGGCCCCACGCGCGCTGCCAGGACCTGCACGGCGGCCAAAAAGCCGTCCTGGCGCAAGGCGAGTTGCGCCAACCGGTTGTTGCGGCAATCAAAGGCCTGCAAATCAACCGGTAACACCTCATCGTCCACCCCGCTGACGCGTCCAATCCAGGTGTCCAGCACGGCGGAACCGAAGTCGCAGGGCGTCAAGCCGCTGCGCTGCGCCCGCAAGGCATCCAGCGTCGGTGCCAGCCCGTGGCCGATGGCGCTGGTGGCGGTGAAGTGGGAGAGAAGAAGTGCTTGCACAGGTAGGAAGGCAAAAATGGGCTGATCGGATTCTAAAGACGGGCAACCAACAGCACATTGGCAAACAAAGTGCCCTGGCTCATGGGCTGCGGCGTGACCGTAAAGCCCAGTGCCTGCAAGGCCGCCACCCAGGCATCCAGCGGGCGGCAGTGCAAAGCCCCCAGGCGGTGGCCGCGCAAAGTGGTCACCACAAAATCCACCCAGTTGCTGAAGCGAAACGGCCAGCCCGCACCTGCGTCGCCCACGCGCAGCAGCAGCACGCCACCGGGGCTCAAGGCAGCTTTGACGCGGCGCAGCACCTCGTCCTGGGCGGCGACAGGCACGTAGTGCAGCACGTCGAGGATCACCACCGCGTCCGCCGGCGCAAAGTCAGTGCGGCACATATCCCCGGCCACAAAGCCCACGCGGCCTGCCTGCACGGCCTGCGGCATGGCGGCCAGCGCACGCTGCACGTCGTGCGGCATCAGTTCGATGCCCTGGATGTGCTGCGGGTTGGGGGCCGTGGCCCAGGCCGACGGCCAGCTCCCCTGCGCCGCCATTTGCTGGGCCGACAGCAGCCACGAGGTCAGCAGCCCCTGGCCGCAACCAATGTCCAGAATGCGCGCCCGCCCGGCCAGATAGCCCTGGGCCAGCAGGTGCACAAACACCGGGTCGCCCCCCAATTTGCCGGCGGCGAAGCGCCAAGCGTACTGGCCCGCAGCCCGGTAAGGCGCAGCGGCCTGGGTGATCAGGGTGCGCACGGTCATGGAGAGGGTCATTGCAGGGCCGAACGGAGGGTGACGGGTTTCAGATGGGCAGCCTGGATGGCCGCCAGCAGCAAGGGCAGCACTTCCAGGATCACCGGCACGCCTTGCGGGGTGGTGGCAGCATGGCGGTCGTGCAGCAGCAGGATATCGCCCGCGCGCAGGCCACGGGTGAGGATGCGCGCCACCGCGGCGGCATTGCCGTTGCGGGTGTCAAAGCCGCGCCGGGTCCAGCTGGCCAGTTGCAGGCCCATGCGTTGCAGCACCGGGTCGAGAAACGGGTTGCGCAGCCCGGCAGGGGCCCGAAAGAAACGCGGTGGCGTGCCGCTGAGGCAAGCCAAGGTATCTTGCGCGGCCTGCAGTTCACGCTGCAACTTCGCCGTGCCGAGCAGGGAAAAATTATGCCGGTGCTGCTGGCTGTGGTTTTCGATCGCATGGCCCCGGCGCACGATCTCGCGGCATAGGTCGGTGTGTAGCGCGGCCTGCGCGCCGATGCAAAAAAATGTGGCGCGGGCGGCGTACTGGTCCAACAGGTCCAGCACCAGCGGCGTGACCAGCGGGTCGGGGCCATCGTCGATCGTCAACGCCACCTCGCCGCGTGCGGCTGCGGCGGCGGGCAAACGCGTCCAGTTGGAGCCCAGCAGCGCGCATCGCGGCAGCAAACCGGCCAACGTCAGCACGGCATGGTTCAACACCAGCGCGGCCACGGCCCAGCGCCACTGCGCGGGCTGCCACACCCACAGCGCCAGCACGGCCACATGCCACACCAGGGTGCACCAGACCAGCGGCGGGCGGTGTACCCGCATCAGGCGGCCCGGGGGTTGTGGGCCCACACCGCCGAGAAGCACAGGGCCAGAATTGCGCCCGGCCCCACCGTCAGCCCAATGGCCTGCAGCACCGGCACCTGCGAGAAGCCCAGAATGCCAAAGCCCGCCACCGTGGTCATATTGGCAAACAGCAAAGAGGCCAGCGTGCGCGGCGTGATGTCGCCCTGGCCGGAGCTGAAAAACAGCGCATAGTTGGAGCCCACGGCCACGATCAGCAGCAGCCCCACCAGGTGCAGAATCGTCAGACTCTGCCCGGCCGACACCAGCGCCGCCGCCACGCACAACACCGCACCCACCAAGGGGGCCAAGACGCGCAGCACGGCCATGGGCGAGCGCAAGGCCACGGCCAGCAGCAGCACGATGGCCAGCAGCCCGGCCCCCGACAGCAGCACGGCTTCGTGCAGGTAGCTGGCGTACAGCCGATCGGTCTCACCCTTCATGTCCACAAACAAGGCCCCGGTACCGGCCAACAGCGGGCGGATACGGTCCGGGGCGATGTCGCCCGATGCGGCCGCGTGCAGCGGCAAAAACACGCTCCAGCGCGGCGCGCCATCGGCGGCCTTTTGCTGCAGCAGCATGCCGTCCACCGCCAGCGCCAAAGACGTACCGGCCAGGTCGGCCCGCTGCAAAGGCGGGGCCAGGCGCGCGGCCTCGGCCTCTTGCACAAACGGGGCCAGGCGCTCGGCGCGCAGCGGCATATCGGCCAGCGCCTCGGTCAGCCGCGCCTGCAGCTCGGCGGTGGCGGGCAGGCTGGCCTGCCGGGCCTGCTGGGTGGCCAGGCTGGGCAGCAAGGTGGTGGGGCTGTCCACCCCGGCGATGCTGTGGTCATCCACCAGCGGCTGCAGGCGGGCGACGACTTTTTCTGCGCCCTGCAAAACGTCTTCCTGGCTGGCACCCGACACCACCACCAGGTAGCGCACGTCGGGCGCGCCCAGGTCGGCACGCAGCGCGCCGTCCAGGGCCATATCGGATGCGGACACCGGGCTCAGCGCCGACAGCTCCTGGTTCCACACCGGCTTGCGCTGCACGGCCAGCGCCAGCGCCGCCACCGCACACAGGCCCAGCACGGCCCAGCGCAGAACCGCAGCCCGCCGCACCACCACCGCCAGCCGCGCGCCCAGGGCCGAGACATCGCGCACCTTGAAGCTGCGGGGCAGCAACTGCGGCAGCACAAACCGGGTCACCAGAGCTGCAGCCACCAGCCCGGACATGGAATACAGGCCCAGTTGCGCCAGGCCGGGAAAGCCCGACAGCAACAGAGACGCAAAGCCGCAGATCGAAGTCATCACGCCCAGCCGGATGGTGGGCCAGAAGCGCTTCACCCAGGCACCGCGGTCGCGGTCGTTGATGGCCGCATCCGACTGCACAAACAGGTAGATGGAGTAATCCACCGCCTCGCCGATCAGCGTGGTGCCAAAGCCCAGCGTGAGGCCGTGCACCGTGCCAAAGCCCAGGCTCACCGCCGCAATGCCCGCCACGGCCCCCACCAGCACCGGCAGCAGGCCCAGCGCCAACGTGACCACCGAGCGATAGATCAGCCACAGCAAGAGCACGATCAGGCCGAGGCTGATGATGGACAGGCGGGTGACCTCGGACTCGATGGTGTTGCGCACGTTCACGCCAAACACACCCGGGCCGGTGAGTACCAGGCGGGCGCTGGCCGCAGTGCCGTTTTGGACCGCCACGGCCTCCGTAAACGCGGTGCGGATGCGGTCCATGGCCTGTTGCTGGCCATCAGTGTCCGAGCCCGCCGCACGGGTTTGCAGCAGCAGCAAGGCACGTTCGCCGTCGCGCGATGCCCACACGCCATCGGCGTTGCGCGGGCCGGTGCCGCCACGGCCCAGGTTATCGAGCAACAGCGGCAACTCACCGGTGGGGTCGCGGGGCAGTAGCGACTTGACCAGCAGCCCGGCGGGCGAGGCCAGCAGGTCCAGCGTGTCGCCCAGGGCCGTGCGCAGGCCGTCCACCGTGAAGTGCGCGGGCACCATGGCCGGGCTGAGCTGGTAGCGGTGGGCCATCAAAAACGCCTGGTCGCGCTCCAGGGCCACCGATTCGCCGTTGCTGACGCTGCTGAATTGCGGCTCGCTACGCAGTTTTTGGGCCACGGCTTTGGACAAGGCGGCGCGGGTCGGGCCGTCACTGCCCTCCACGCCCACCAGCACCAGGCGCGAGACCAGACCGTCACGTAGCTGGTCTACCAGCAGCTGCTGCTCGGGCGTGGGGGCCTGGGGCAAAAAGGCCGACATGTCGGCTGTAAAACGGGTTTGGTGTACCACTGCGCCGCCCAGTAACAGGGCGATCAGGGCCAGCCATACCGGCAGGAAGCTACGGCTGAACATGCGCTGGGTCATGGGGCGGCGGCGTTGTCGATGCGCATCACCGAACGGTCTTTGTCGGCCTGCTCGATTTCGATGCTGCGCAGCTCGGCCCGCTCACCCTGCATGGTGATGCGCTGCACCACGGCCAGCATCTTGGGGTTGAGCGGGCGCAACACCAGGGTCCAGCGGGCTTCGCTGCCGTCCAGCGTCAACTGGTACAGGCGCTCCAGAGAGGCCCGGTCACCCGCCAGCGTGCCGCGGATGCTTTCCACAAACACGCCCAGCTCGGGGTAGTCTTTGACGCGCAGCACGTACTGGCGCTTGCCGCGCTCCACCGTCACGGTGTCGTGGTCGAGCACCAGGGTTTCTGGCTTAGGCAACAAGGTGCGCTTTTCCAGCCGGTCGGGGGCGGTGTAGAGCAACTCGCCGGACGACAGCACGGGCTTGTCCAGCAGGGCAATGAATTTCTGCTCGGTGAAGGTGGCCCGACCCGAAGTGTTGCGGGCCAGGGATTGCATGAGTTGCTCCAGGTCCCATGCGTGCGCCGACAAGGCTGCGCAGCCCAAGACGAGGGCCGCCACAGATCGAAAGAATGTTTGCATCATGGACTCAGGTGGGGGGTGGCCGGAGGCTGCCAGAAGTCGAAAAAATTGAACCAGTTGGCCGGTGCGGCGTGGCAGTATTTTTCCAGCAATTCCACATACCGCGCCATGGCGGCATGCACGGCGGCTTCGCGCCCGCCTGCGGGGATATGCGAAAAGTCGGCCACGGTTTCGAAGTGGATGTCGTAGCGGTTGCCGCCGCCATACAGGCCCACCATGAACAGCACCGGGCGGCGCAGGATGGCGGCCATGCGAAACGGCCCCACCGGCAACGCCGCCGGAGCACCCAGGAATGGCAGGCTGCGGGTGCTGTCGCTGCCCAGCGAGCGGTCGGCCAGAATGCCCACCACCGCGCCCGACTCCAACAGCCCGTGCACCACCATCATCGAATCCACCTTGCCCAGCGGCACGATGTGGCTGTGGGCAGCGGGGTTGATGGCGTGCAGCAAAGCATTGATCTTGCGGGCGTTTTCCTCAAACATCACCATGGCCAGCCGCAGGCCCGGCTGCTGCTGGCCTACCGCACGCAGCACCTCGAAGCTGCCCAGGTGGGCCCCCAGCATGAACGCGCCCCGTTGCTGCTCCAGGACGCGGTGGACCAGCTGCTGGCCATGCAGACGGATGTCATATAAATCGAAACGGTCATTGACCAGGTACACCCGGTCGTGGATGACCGAGGCAAAGGCCATGAAGTGTTGGAACTGCAGTCGCCAGCCAATACGCTGGCCGGGATGCACGCGGCCCAGGTACTGCTTGGAAGCCCGCCGCGCCGTGGGAGACAGCAGCAAAAAATAAGCCGCAATGCCGTACAGAATGCCGCGCGCCACCCGCCGCCCCAGCCGCAGCGAGATCCAGGTCATCAGCCGAAGCATCGGCATGTTGCTACGCTCCGGGCGCTGCTTCCAGTGGATGATTGGTCCGCTCATGGCGAGGCCCGGGCGGTCAGCGCCAGCTGCCCGGTGGCCACCTTGCGGCTACCGCAGGCAATATCAAAGCGGGCGCTACCGGGCGTGGTGCACACCAGGGCCAGCGTCAACACCTCGCCGGGGCGCACGGGGCTCAAAAATTTGGCGTTGCCGATCTGGCCTGCCACGCTGTGGGTCACCGTCTCGGCCCACAGCAGCACGGTGTCCAGCAGCACCACACCGGGCAAGATGGGCGCACCGGGAAAGTGCCCGGCAAACGCGGGATGGTCGAGCGCGACAGTCCAAGTGGTTTCAAACGGCATGCGGTTTAGTGGGGTTTTGCGCCAGCGCCTGCAAGGCCTCGCGCGGCAGCTTGCCGGTGCTGTTGCGGGGCAACTGGTCCAGCAGCAGCAGCGGGCGCGGCAGAAAAATCGGGTCGATGCGCTCGCGCAGCGCGCCCAGCAGGGTCGCCTGCGTCCACCCCGGGGCCACCACAAAAGCCATCAGCCGGGTCACGCCGTCATGCCCGCGCTCTTCGGGCATGTAGAACGCGCCGTCCACCACGCCCTCAATGGCGTTGAGCTGGTGGTTCAGGTAGGCCAGCGAGCTGCGCTTGCCCGCAATATTGACCAGGTCGGCAATCCGGCCATGCAACAGGAAGTGCGTGGCGCTGAGCGGCTCCAGCACGTCGCCCATGGGCACGGGCTGCTCCACATGGCCGCCCGAGACCCAGGTTCCACCGTCTTGCGCGGTCAATTGCACGCCGGGAAACAGCTGCCACTCAGCGCCCTGCGCAGTGCGCCGGGTGGCGACCTGGCCGGTTTCGGTGGAGCCGTAAATCTCCAGCAGCGGCATGTGCAGCGTGGCCTCGGCGGCCTGAGCCAACTGCGGCGACAAGGGCGCGGTGGCCGACACCACCAGGTCCAGCGCCGGAATCTCCAGCCCGGCATCCAGCAAGGCGCGCAGGTGCACCGGGGTGGTGACCAGCACGCGGGGCCGGTCGGCACGGGCCAGCGCGCTGCAGATATCGGCGGGGTAGAAAGGGTGGTCGGCGCTGAACACCGAGCCGCTTTGCCAGGCCACCAGCAGGGTGGATTCAAAGCCGTACATGTGCTGTGGTGGCACGGTGCCGACGATGCTGTGCACGGCCCCACCGAATTCCGCTACCAACCCCAGCCGCTCGGCCTCGGCGCGCACATTGCGCACCAGGGCCCCCCAGGTTTTGCGGTGCGGCACGGGCAGACCGGTGGAGCCCGAGGTGAACACAAAGGCCACGGTCTGGTCGGCTGGAATCTGCGGCACGGCAGCCACCGGCGTATCGGGGGCCGCCCAGGCAGTGGGATAGACAAACTGCGGCAGATCGATGGTGCAGGGGCCGTCGCTCAGGCAGAACACGTCGGGGGCAAACACCCGCATCTGGCGCACCATCTCGGGCGTGTGGGTGGACGGCAGCAGGCTGGTCTTGCGCGCCACCATGGCGGCGGCCAGGCCCACGGCGAAGTGGTAGCGGTCGGCACAGGCGTTGAGCACATGGCCGCCTGCGGGCAACACGGCCACCAGCTGCGCCACGTCGGCCACAAAGCGGGCCACGGTGATGTGTGGCTCGGTGCTGGCGCGGCGCTGGGCTACCACATCGGTCAGGTGGGCGTGTGCCACCAGGGGGAAAGTCAACATCGCATCCATCACAGCAAGGGCGGCGTTCCTACCTGGCGGTACGCCTGCACGGCTTGCCACAGGCCGGTGACCTGCTCGGGCGGCAGCAACCAGCGGCGCGCCAGGTAGTCACCCCCAAACATCAGTGCCATCAAGGGCAGGCCCAGCAGATTGGCAAAGCCCGACCACCAGGCCATGGGTGCAAAGGCAAACAGCAACACCGACAGGCTGGCCATCAGGCCGAAGTACAGCGTCCAGGCCCAGGTCACACCGCGTGTATAGCGCTGCAACGCCGGAGTCAATGGGCCGTGCACCACGGCAGCGAAGCGCGACACCAGGGGTGTCTGGCCCGGGGCCAGCGTGCGGCCAAAGGCGATGCACAGCAGGCTTTGCACGCCTGCGTGTTCCAGAAAAAAAAGCCATTGGTAGTGCAGCCGCAGCCAGTCACCCATGCTGGCCAGGCCTGCGGCACCGGCCAGGCACAGCGCCAGCCACAGCCACCGGTGCGCCGAGCGCCAGGCCAGCGAGACGGCCAGCACCAGCACCCAAAACAGGGCCACCAGCACCGGCCACACGCCGAGCTCCGGATGGACCGATGCCCAATGCGCCAGCATCGAATAGGCCAGGCACAGCGCTATACCCGCGGCGACCTTGCCCCAGCGCATCCAGCGGGCAAAGGTCTGCGGAATCACTTGGTGCGCTGGGCAGCGATGTGGTCGCTCAGGCTGCGCAGGGAGCTGAAGATCTGGGCGTTGTCTTCGTGGTCGGCGCGCAGTTGCAGGCCGTATTGCTTGGACACGCTGAGCGACACCTCCAGGATGTCAATCGAATCCAGACCCAAGCCGTCGCCGTACAGCGGCGCATCGGGAGCGATGTCGGCGGCGGTAACTTCCAGGTTCAGCGCGGCCACAACCAGTTCGGCCACTTCCTGCAACAAGGCAGCATCGGCAAGGGGCATAGAAGTTGTGGGCGCGTTGGAGACGGGAAGTGCGGACATGGGGGGAGTTTTTGGAAAGAGAAGAACGGGCCATACCAAAGGCACGTAGATAGCCTTGATTTTAACTGGCTACCCTTCTGACCCCGTCAATCCACGCGCATCTGCGGCAGGCTGATGTCGCCAAAGCCCAATGAAGGCATGCCCGTCTGGCTCTTGGCAACGCTGGCCCGCGGCGGGCATGCGCCGCTCTGAATGAAGCCCAACGCGGCGGCGGTACGGGACTCGGCCGGGTCGCCCAGCGGGTGGTCCAGGTCGTCGTCGACAGCGCAAGTGGGCGCAAACCCGGTACTGAAGTCCGAAAAATTCTGCGCGTTGGCCACCACGATGTTGACCGCGTTGTAGGTGGTGCCGCAGGCATCCTCTGGCAGGAACGCATAGGGCTTGCCGTAGGTCGTGTCGCCAATGGTGACCACGGTTTTGTAGGGCCGCAGGGCGTTGATGACCAGTTCGCTGGCCGAAGCGGTGTTGGGCGAAGTGATGACGATCACCCGCGCCAAATTGTCCAGCGGTGCAGTCGGCAGGCCTGCGCTGGTGCCGACAAAGTTCTGGCTGAAGTTGCTGGCGGTGTTTTTGGCGTTGAACTGGTACTGGGCAAACACCTTGCCGATCTGTGCCGACCCGGCGATCAGACCTGCCAGGTAACGCGCCTGCTGGGTGCTGCCGCCGCCGTTGTAGCGCAGGTCAAGCACCAGCTCGGTGATGCCTGCGGCCCGGAAGCGGTCAAACGCCGCACCCATGGCCGTGGCCCCGGAAGCAATGAACTCCTGGTACATCAAGTACCCGGTTTGGGCCCCGTTGGGGGCGGTGAGCACCGCCACGGCATGGACGGGGCTGAGTGCATAGGTGGCCGACTGTACGGTAAAGCTGCGCTGGGTGCCCGCCGCGTTGCGCACCACGAACGTGCGGGCCACGCCGGTGGTGTCCACGGCGACCAGCCCGCCATTGGCGATATCGGCCGAGGTCTGGCCGTTGATGCTGACGATGCGGTCGCCGCGCTGCAAACCCGCCTGGCCCACCGGGCTCAGCGGCTCTACCATCCGGACCGCCAAGGTGGTGCGGGTGGCATCCAGCCAGTCCAGCGCGTAGCCGTAGCCGGTGCGGGTGCCTTCCTCATAAAACTGGTTGGCGCTGACGGTGGTTTGGGTGTAGCTGTAGCGGTCGGTGGGACGGTTGAGCAGCGCATCGAAGTACGCGTCCATGCTGGTGGCTACCGCATTGGGCACACCTTGCTTGTCGTACCAGAAATACCGGTCGGTCATGTAGTCGCGCAGCCAGGCCCGTTGGCCTGCCACTTCGCAACTGGCCGGGTTGCCCGGGTAACCCGAAGCAACCGGTGCCACACTGCCACCGCCGCCACCTCCACAGCCCGCCAGCACCACCAGACCCACCACGCCCGCACAAGCCAAACTACGCATAGACCCTGCCTTTTAAATAAATGGAAACCACAGTGTCGTATACGTTCAAGTACAAAAATTCATCTTGTCAATGATGTAACACGCAAAAAAACAACTATCCCTCCATACAGTTTTGTATTTTTAGGCGTAAAAAATGGTCTTTTCGTCCATGGATCAAGCGCTGGTAGCTATCAATTTTTACCATCAGTAAATAGCAAAACGCAGTAAAGAGACCGCCAAGGCCTGGCCGCATTCATCCCCCATTTGGAGGATGTTTGTCGGCCCTGCAACGAACCATGGGGGTGGCCGGACACCGGGAACCCGCCACATCCTAAAATCCCTTCCCCTGCTTGATAACTACAAGCCACCCGGCTACCCCCATGATCCGCATCTCTGAACTCAAACTCCCCCTGGCCCACCCCGAGGAGGCCCTGCCCGCCCTGGTGGCCCACACCCTGGGCCTGGCACCCGCGCAGATCGCGCAGTTCACCGTCTTCAAACGCAGCTTCGATGCCCGCAAGGCGGAGCTGCTGACGGTCTACATCGTGGATGTGGCGCTGCACAGTGCAGCCCTTGAGGCCGAGCTGCTGCGCCAGCACCCCGACAACCCGCACCTGCGCCCCAGCCCCGACATGGCTTACCACCCCGTGGGCCAGGCACCTGCGGACCTCGCCATCCGCCCAGTGGTGGTCGGTTTTGGCCCCTGCGGCATCTTCGCGGCGCTGGTGCTGGCGCAGATGGGTTTCAAGCCCATCGTGCTGGAGCGCGGCACCACAGTGCGCCAGCGCACGCAAGACACCTGGGGCCTGTGGCGCAAGAACGTGCTCAAGCCCGAGAGCAATGTGCAGTTTGGCGAAGGCGGCGCAGGCACCTTCTCCGACGGCAAGCTGTACAGCCAGATCAAGGACCCGCGCTTTCTGGGCCGCAAGGTGATGCACGAATTTGTCAAAGCCGGTGCGCCCGAAGAAATCCTGGTGGCCGCGCACCCGCACATCGGCACCTTCAAGCTGGTCAAGGTGGTGGAGCATCTGCGCGAGCAGATCATCGCCCTGGGCGGCGAAGTGCGATTTGAGCAACGCGTGACCGACGTGGAAATTGTGGACGGCAAGATGCGCGGCCTGACCGTCTTGAACCAGGCCACCGGCGAAACCACCGAGCTGCGCGCCGACCACGTGGTGCTGGCCCTGGGCCATAGCTCGCGCGACACCTTTGCCATGCTGCATGCGCGTGGCGTGTATGTGGAAGCCAAGCCGTTTTCCATCGGTTTCCGCATCGAGCACCCGCAAAGCCTGATCGACCGCGCCCGCTGGGGCCGCCACGCGGGCCACCCGCTGCTGGGCGCGGCAGATTACAAACTGGTGCACCACGCGAACAATGGCCGCGCCGTCTACAGCTTTTGCATGTGCCCCGGCGGCACCGTGGTGGCCGCCACCAGCGAGCCGGGCCGCGTGGTCACCAACGGCATGAGCCAGTATTCGCGCAACGAGCGCAACGCCAATGCGGGCATCGTCGTCGGCATCACGCCCGAAGACTTCCCCGGCACCCACGCGCTGGCCGGCATCGACCTGCAGCGCCAGCTCGAATCCCACGCCTATGTGCTGGGCGGCAGTACCTACGAAGCCCCCGGCCAACTGGTCGGCGACTTCATCGCCGGGCGCGCCTCCACCCAGCTCGGCAGCGTGGAGCCGTCGTACAAACCGGGGGTCAAGCTGGGCGACCTGCACGGCGCCCTGCCCGCCTACGCCATCGAAGCCATCCGCGAGGCCCTGCCCGCCTTTGGCCGCAAGATCAAAGGTTTCGATTTACACGATGCGGTACTCACTGGCGTGGAAACCCGCACCTCCTCGCCCATCAAGATGACCCGTGGCGAAGACTTCCAAAGCCTGAGCGTGCGCGGCCTGTACCCGGCGGGCGAAGGTGCCAGCTACGCGGGCGGCATTTTGTCGGCGGGGGTGGACGGCATCAAGGTGGCGGAGGCGGTGGCGCGGAGTTTGCTCGGGTCCAATTTATAAGAAATCGGCCCCTCACGCCCATCCTATGAGCGTGAAAAGCTCCTAAAAGAAGAGCAAGCACCACCCAGCACCCTGGCCCCGATGTTGCTAGTGGTAAACCTGTCTACACAGGCTGCGCGGACCGGCCAAGAATCGGGCTGCGCAGGAGTGTTTCCTCTACCCTACAGGAGCTTTGCATGTTGATTTTTGCCAAAAAATGGGTGTCGGTACTGGTTGCAGGGGTCTGCCTGGCCACCGCCGCGCAAGCACAGGACACCAAGCTGGTGCTAGGCATGTCGGGCTGGACCGGGTTTGCACCGCTGTCGCTGGCCGACAAGGCGGGCATTTTCAAGAAGCGCGGGCTGGATGTGGAGATCAAGTTCATCCCGCAAAAAGACCGGCACCTGGCGCTGGCCTCCGGGGCCATCCAGTGCGCGGCCACCACGGTGGAAACCCATGTGGCCTGGAACGCCAACGGCGTGCCCATCGTGCAAATCTTCCAGCTCGACAAGTCCTATGGCGCTGACGGCATCGCGGTGCGCAACGACATCAAAAGTTTTGCCGACCTCAAGGGCAAGACCATCAGCGTGGACGCGCCCGGCACCGCGCCCTACTTCGGCCTGGCCTGGATGCTGGCCAAGAACGGCATGACGCTGAAAGACGTAAAAACCACCACCCTGTCGCCACAGGCCGCCGCCCAGGCCTTTGTGGCCGGGCAAAACGACGCCGCCATGAGCTACGAGCCGTATTTGTCCTCGGTGCGCGACAACCCGGCGGCGGGCAAGATCCTGGCCACCACGCTGGACTACCCGATGGTGATGGACACCATGGGCTGCGCGCCCACCTGGCTCAAGGCCAACCCGGCTGCGGCCCAGGCCCTGACCGACGCTTACTTTGACGCGCTGGCTCTGATCAAGGCCGACCCCGCCAAGTCCAACGAGCTCATGGGTTCGGCGGTAAAGCAGACCGGCGAGCAGTTCGCCAAGTCGGCCGCCTTTCTGCGCTGGCAGGACAAGGCGGCGAACCAGAAGTTTTTTGCCGGAGAAATCACCGCCTTCATGCAAGAGGCGGAAAAAATCCTGCTCGCCGCTGGCGTGATCCGCAAAGCCCCCGACAACCTGGCTGCCACGTTCGATGCCAGCTTCATCAAGTAAATCCCGCAGATTGGCCCCGCTGGAACCCGTCAGCGCCCGTGCACGCTGGCAGCTGGGGCTGGCGTTTTTTGTACTGTTTGCGGCGGTGTGGGCCGGTTTTACGCTGGGCGGCTATGTGTCGCCCACGTTCCTGGCCAGCCCGGTGACCATGGTGCGCGAAGGCTGGCTGCTGTTCACCGAGTACAACTTTGCGTTCGACATCGGCATGACCGTGTGGCGGGTGCTGGGCGGCTTTGCGCTGGCCGCCGTGCTGGCCGTTCCGCTGGGCATTGCCATGGGCACCTACAAGGGCATCGAGGCGTTTTTTGAGCCCTTTGTGTCGTTCTGCCGCTACCTGCCCGCGTCGGCCTTCATCCCGCTGCTGATCCTGTGGGCGGGCATTGGCGAGGCGCAAAAACTGCTGGTGATCTTCATCGGCTCGTTCTTCCAACTGGTGCTGATGGTGGCCGTGACCGTGGGCGGGGCCCGGCGCGACCTGGTGGAGGCCGCCTACACCCTGGGCGCGGGCCACCGGGGCATCATCACCCGCGTGCTGATACCGGGTGCCGCCCCCGGCATTGCCGAGACGCTGCGGCTGGTGCTGGGCTGGGCTTGGACCTATGTGATCGTGGCCGAGCTGATCGGTTCCAGCAGCGGCATCGGCCACATGATCACCGACAGCCAGGCGCTGCTGAACACCGGGCAAATCATCTTCGGCATCATCGTGATCGGGTTGATTGGGCTGGTGTCGGACTTCGCGTTCAAGTCGCTGAATCGCCGCCTGTTTGCCTGGAGCGTACTGTGACAGACCAGCTTTCCATCCAGGGCGTGTCTCGCGTATTTGAATCCATCAACGGCCAGCGCACCCAGGCCTTGCAGCCCATCGACTTTGCGGTGCAAGCCAACGATTTCGTCACCATCCTCGGCCCCTCGGGCTGCGGCAAATCCACCATGCTGCGCATCGTGGCGGGACTGGAGCGGCCCAGCACCGGCCAGGTGCTGCTGGACGGCGCACCGGTGGACGGGCCCGGGGCCGACCGGGGCATGGTGTTCCAGAGCTACACCCTGTTCCCCTGGCTCACGGTGGCGCAAAACATCCGCTTTGGCCTGCGCGAACGCGGCCTGCCCGAGGCGCAGCAAAAGGAACGCAGCGATTTTTTCATCGCCAAGGTGGGCCTGCGCGGGTTTGAAAACCACTTCCCCAAGCAGCTCTCGGGCGGCATGCAGCAGCGCACCGCGATTGCCCGCGCCCTGGCCAACGACCCAAAGATTCTGCTGCTCGACGAGCCCTTTGGCGCACTCGACAACCAAACCCGGGTGTTGATGCAAGAGCTGCTGCTGGGCATTTGGGAATCAGCCCGCAAGACCGTGCTGTTCGTCACCCACGACATCGACGAAGCCATCTTCATGGCCAACCGGGTGGCGGTGTTCAGCGCCCGGCCAGGCCGCATCAAGTCCGACATCGCGGTGGACCTGCCGCACCCGCGCCACTACACGCTGAAAACCACGCCCGCCTTCATGCAGCTCAAGGCCCGGCTTACCGAAGAGATCCGCGCCGAATCCATGGCCACCGATCACTGAAGCAACGCCCTGTTATCGTAGTCCCATGCCCGCAAAACGCACCGCTTCTTCCCCCTCCTCTGCCTCCACGCCACCCATGGTGCCCATGGTGCGCTACCAGCACATCAAAGACTTTGTCGCGGGCAAGATCCAGGACGGTACCTGGACCCCCGGCGACCGCCTGCCGTCCGAGAACGACCTGGTGCTGCAGTTCGGCATGTCGCGCATGACCGTCAACCGCGCGCTGCGCGAGCTGCAGGAGCAGGGCCGCATCCGCCGCGTGGCCGGGGTGGGCAGCTTTGTGGCCGACGACAAACCCCAGGCCAACCTGCTGCAGATCGCCCGCCTGGCCGACGACATCCGCCGCCGCGGCCACGACTACCAGTGCCAGATGGTGACTAACGAGCGCATTTCGGCCACGCTGGAAGTGGCCTCTGCACTGGGCCTGCACACTGGCGAATCCGTGTTCCACACGGTGTGCGTGCACCTGGAAGACGGCGTGGCCATGCAGCTCGAAGACCGCTTCGTCAGCCCGCGCATGGCCCCCGACTTTGGCAGCCAGGATTTCAGCCAGGAGCAGCCGTCCGACTACCTGGTGCGCACCGTGCTGTTCGACCAGATGGAGCACGTAGTGGATGCCGTGCTGCCCACCGCCGACCAGGCCGCCCTGCTGCAAATGGATGCCCACCAGCCCTGCCTGCTACTCACCCGCCGCACCTGGATGCGCGAGGTCCCCATCACCCTGGTGCGCTGCCTGCACCCCGGCGCACGCTACCGCCTGGGCAGCCGCTTCCGTACGGATGGCAACGCCATCACCGGCTGAAAAGGAGATTTTTCCTTTTTTTGCGCAAGCTGTATATACAGGGCTAGACAAGTTATTTAAAATTACCGCACCAACGCCTTCGTGCCCCCTTTTTAATTAGGAATTGCCGCCATGACCACCACCCTGCAAGACCCCCGCTTCGATGCCAGCCGCGTCATCCGCGCCCCGCGTGGCAGCACTCTGACCTGCAAAAACTGGGTGACTGAGGCCGCCTACCGCATGCTGCAAAACAACCTCGATGCCGAGGTGGCCGAAGACCCGAAAAACCTGGTGGTGTACGGCGGCATTGGCCGCGCCGCCCGCAACTGGGCCTGCTTTGACCAGATCCTGGCCTCGCTCAAAGTTTTGGAAGAGGATGAAACCCTGCTCATCCAGTCTGGCAAGCCGGTGGGCGTGTTCAAAACCCACGCCAACGCCCCGCGCGTGCTGATCGCCAACTCCAACCTGGTGCCCCAGTGGGCCAATTGGGAGCACTTCCACGAGCTGGACCGCAAAGGCCTGTTCATGTACGGCCAAATGACGGCAGGCAGCTGGATCTACATCGGCAGCCAGGGCATCGTGCAGGGCACCTTCGAGACCTTTGTCGAAGCAGGCAAGCAGCACTACAACAACGACTGGGCCGGTAAATGGATCTTGACCGCCGGCCTGGGCGGCATGGGCGGCGCGCAGCCCCTGGCCGCCACGCTGGCGGGCGCGGTGTCGCTGAACATCGAGTGCCAGCAAAGCAGCATCGACTTCCGCTTGCGCACCCGCTACGTGGACAAGCAAGCCCGCGACATCGACCATGCGCTGGAACTCATCGCGCAACATTGCGCCGCCAAGGAAGCCGTCTCCATCGCCCTACTGGGCAACGCCGCCGAGGTGCTGCCCGAGCTGGTGCGCCGGGCCAAGGCAGGCAGCATCAAGCCTGATCTGGTGACCGACCAAACCTCGGCCCACGACCTGGTCCACGGTTACCTGCCCGCAGGCTGGAGCTTCGACCAATGGAAGGCCGCGCAAAAAGACCCGGCCCAGCACGCCGCGCTCACCGCCGCCGCCGCCCAGAGCTGCGCCGTGCACGTGCAGGCCATGCTGGACTTCCAGGCCCTGGGCATCCCCACGGTGGACTACGGCAACAACATCCGCCAGGTGGCCTTCGACACCGGCGTGAAGAATGCCTTCGACTTCCCCGGCTTTGTGCCCGCCTACATCCGCCCCATGTTCTGCGAGGGCAAGGGGCCGTTCCGCTGGGTGGCCTTGTCGGGCGACCCGGAGGACATCTTCAAGACCGATGCCAAGATCAAGGAACTCTTCCCCGACAACCACCACACCCACCGCTGGCTGGACATGGCGCGTGAACGCATCGCCTTCCAGGGCTTGCCCGCACGCATCTGCTGGCTGGGCCTGGGCGAACGCCACATCGCAGGGCTGGCCTTCAACGAAATGGTGAAAAACGGCGAACTCAAAGCCCCCATCGTGATTGGCCGCGACCACCTGGACACCGGCTCCGTGGCTAGCCCGAACCGCGAAACCGAATCCATGCTGGACGGCACCGATGCCGTCAGCGACTGGCCGCTGCTCAATGCGCTGCTCAACACCGCAGGCGGTGCCAGCTGGGTCAGCCTGCACCACGGCGGCGGGGTCGGCATGGGCTACTCGCAGCACTCGGGCATGGTCATCGTGGCCGACGGCACGGATGCCGCCGCCGAACGCCTGGCCCGCGTGCTGGTCAACGACAGCGGCAGCGGCGTGATGCGCCACGCCGACGCGGGCTACGAGATTGCCATCGCCACGGCCAAGAAGCAGGGCCTGAACCTGCCCATGGTGAAATAGGACATTTGCTACGTTATTAATAGCTGTTCTCGCCCATTCCATAAGCGCTAGCGGCACTTTTTATTTAAATTTAATGCCACATACCGGCCCCCACCCCAACCCTCCCCCGGAAGGGGAGGGAGCCAATCCGGGCCCCGCCTCACCCCCTCCCCCCACGGGGGAGGGCTGGGGTGGGGGCGGGAGGCCACCCACCGCCGTAGTTCTAGGCGACACACCCCTCACCTACCGCGACCTGGTCGCCGTGGCCAGCGATGGCGCGCGGCTGGAAATTTCTGCCGCCGCCTGGACGCGCATCGCCAACGCCCAGGCCATCGTGCAGCGCATCGTGGCCAGCGGCGAGCGGGCCTACGGCATCAGCACCGGGCTGGGGGCCTTGAGCCAGGTGCTGCTGCATGGCGACCAGTTGGCCCAGCTCTCGCGCAACACCCTGCTCAGCCACGCCTGCGGGGTTGGCCCGCTGCTCAGTGAGGCGCAAACCCGCGCCATCCTGGTGGCGGCGCTGGCCAACTTCTGCCAGGGCTATTCGGGCCTGCAACCCAAGGTGGTGGATGGCTTGCAGGCGCTGCTGAATTTGCACATCACCCCCTGCGTGCCCTCGCAGGGCTCGGTGGGCTACCTCACCCACATGGCGCACATCAGCGTGGCGCTGCTGGGCGTGGGGAATGTACGCTGGCAGGGCCGCACGCTGCCCGCATCGCAAGCCCTGGCCGCCAACGGCCTGCAACCGCTGGTGCTGGGCGCGAAGGACGGCCTGTGCCTGGTCAACGGCACGCCCTGCATGACCGGCCTGGCCGCGCTGGCCCTGGCCGACATGGAGCGCCTGGCCGACTGGGCCGACGTGACCGGGGCCATGAGCTTCGAAGCTTTAAAAGGGCAAATCGCCGCGTTCGATGCCGACATCCTGGCCCTCAAACCCCACCCCGGCATGCAGGTGGTGGGCCAGCGTTTACGCAGCCTGCTGGCGGGCAGCGAAGTGATCGCCAGCAGCCTCGGTATCCGCACGCAAGACGCGCTGAGCCTGCGCTCCATGCCGCAGATCCACGGGGCCTGCCGCGACCAGATCGCCCATGCGGCGCGGCAGATCGAAACCGAGCTGAACTCCGCCACCGACAACCCGCTGCTGCTGGGCACGCCCGAGGCTTACCGCGTCATGTCGCAAGCGAATCCGCACGGCGAGTCGGTGGCCATGGCCTGCGATCTGCTGCGCATTGCGGCCACCGAGCTGGGCGGCGTGGCCGAGCGGCGGCTGGACCGGCTGGTGAACCCGGTGCTCAGCGGCCTGCCCGCGTTTCTGGTGGCCGAGCCGGGCGTGAACTCGGGCCTGATGATTGCGCAGTACACCGCCGCCTCGCTGGTCGGCGAAAACCGCCGCCTGGCCCAGCCGGTGGTGGTGGACAACTTCGTCACCTCTGGCGGGCAGGAAGACCACTTGAGCCTGGGCACCACCGCCGCGCTGGACCTGCACCGGTCGCTGGAGAACCTGACGCAGATCCTGGCCATCGAGTACCTGCTGGCCGCTCAGGCGTTGGAATTTTTGAAAGACCAGCGTTTCGGCGAAGGCACGGGCCGGGCGTGGATGCTGCTGCGCCAGCACGTGCCGTCTTTCGATGCCGACCGTTTTCTGGCCCCCGATATTGCGCAGGCAGCCAACCTGCTGCGCATACCTTTCGCATGATCCACACATTCGACACCGCTGCCCTGCCCGCCACACCGTGGAAAAACGGTGGCGGCACCACCCGCGAGATCGTCTGCCAGCCGCCCGGCGCGGGCATGGACAGTTTCGACTGGCGGGTGAGCATCGCCACCATCGCCGCCGCCGGGCCGTTCTCGGCCTTTCCCGGCGTGGACCGGGTGATCACGTTGCTGGACGGCGCGGGTGTGCGCTTGTTTGGCAACGGCATCGACCACCGGCTGGACACACCCGGCGTGCCGTTCGTTTTCTCGGGCGACGTGGCGCTGGGCTGCGAGTTACTGGGCGGCGCATCGACCGATTTCAATCTGATGGTGCGGCGCGGGCGGGTGCAGGCCGAGGTACGGGTATTGACCGCCGCTGAAGATATTTCCGCCGACTGGGGCCTGCTGCTGGCGGTGCGTGGAGCGTGGCAACTGGGCGATGTCCCGTGCGCCTGCGGCCAGGGCCTGTGGTGGGATACGCCAGTGCCAATGCGTGCCACGCCGCAGACGGAAAATGCCATGCTGGTGGCGGTAAATTTAAACAAAATAGGCCGCTAGCGCTTATTCCACTGGCGCAAGCAGCTCTTTATTTCATAGCACACACCATGCAACACCTCCCCCCTGCTGACGGCATCTGGCACCACCTGCGGCTGCTGGACGGCGGCCCCGCCAACGCCCTGGCGGTGCAGCACGGCCAGATCGCGTGGGTGGGCGACTTGGCTGCCCTGCCCGCCCACCTGCAAGCCCTGCCCCGCTTCGATGCCCGCAACGCACTGGCCATGCCGGGCCTGGTGGATTGCCACACCCACCTGGTCTACGGCGGCCAGCGGGCGAATGAATTTGCCATGCGCTTGGCGGGCGCGAGCTACGAAGAAGTGGCGAAAGCCGGTGGCGGCATCGTCTCCTCCGTATTGGCCACCCGCGCTGCGAGTGAGGACGACTTGTACGCCCAGTCGGCCCCCCGCCTGCAGCAGCTGCTGGCCGAGGGCGTCTGCGCCATCGAGATCAAATCCGGCTACGGCCTGGCGCTGGAACACGAGCGCAAACAGTTGCGCGTGGCGCGCCGTCTTGGCGAGGACTTCGGTGTCACGGTGCGCACCACCTTCCTGGGCGCGCACGCCCTGCCGCCCGAATACGCAGGCCGCAGCCACGACTACATCAACCTGGTGTGCAACGAGATGCTGCCGGCGCTCGCCGCCGAAGGGCTGGTGGACGCGGTGGACGTGTTCTGCGAACGCATCGGCTTCTCGCTGGCCGAGACCGAGCAGGTGTTCCAGGCCGCGCAGGCGTTGGGGCTGCCGGTGAAGCTGCATGCGGAGCAGCTCTCGGACATGGGCGGCTCGGCCCTGGCGGCGCGGTACGGCGCTTTGTCCAACGACCACATCGAGCATCTGTCTGCCGCCGGTATCGAGGCCATGCGCGCATCCGGCACCGTGGCGGTGCTGCTGCCCGGCGCGTACTACACGCTGCGCGACACGCACCTGCCGCCCATTGCCGCCCTGCGCGCCGCCGGTGTGCCCATGGCCGTGTCCACCGACCACAACCCCGGCACCTCGCCCACCTTGAGCCTGCTGCTGATGGCCAACATGGCCAGCACCCTGTTCCGCCTGACCGTGCCCGAGGCGCTGGCCGGCATCACCACCCACGCCGCCCGTGCCCTGGGCCTGCAAGACACGCACGGCACGCTGGCGGTGGGGCGGTCTGCCAACATCATCCTCTGGGATCTGCAAGACCCCGCCGAGCTGGTCTACTGGCTGGCCCACCAAACGCCCCGCACCGTGATCCGGCAAGGGCGGGTGGCGGTGGACACCCTGGGGCTGCTGCGGCCATGACGGAAACAATAGGGGTCAGAACCCTATTAACGGGTGTAGCCAATAAGGGTCAGATCCCAATTGCGCGCCGAGGCTTTGCGGGGCGGGAGCAGTGCTTCACGCATTGGGGCTCTTGTATCTTTAAATACATGCACTTTCCCCAGTTTTTGGAGCATTGTTGGAATACGTGGATACGGGAGCGGAGAAGCGCCACCGGCATCTGCGTGATCGGTTGGGAAGCCGCCTTGCAGCCCGTTTTGCTCTTGG
>CAUPPH010000008.1:0-196285 GCA_963513125.1 uncultured Albidiferax sp. | reverse complement strand
TTGGCCTGGCCGCCGAACTTGGCTGCCAGCACGGTGGTGATGGCGGCGGTCAGCGTGGTTTTGCCATGGTCAACGTGGCCGATCGTGCCCACATTGACGTGGGGCTTGGTACGTGTGAACTTTTCTTTTCCCATTTTTCAATTCTCCAAAGAGCTAATTCCCGTGTCAGGTTTAACGTCTGCACAATGTTGCTGGATCGCCTCGCACGGGAACAAGGCGGCACACCATCGCAGACAGGGGGATCAAACAGAACGGGGCCAGCCCCGTTCCATCAACTTTTTACTTGGCGCCTTTATTTGGCACGACTTGCCATGATGGCTTCGGACACGTTACGTGGCGCTTCCGAGTAGTGCTTGAATTCCATGGTGTACGTGGCACGCCCTTGGGACATGGAACGCAGCGTGGTGGAATAACCAAACATTTCCGACAGAGGCACTTCGGCCTTGATGGCCTTGCCGCCACCGACCATGTCCTCCATACCCTGGACCATACCGCGGCGTGAGGACAAGTCGCCCATCACGTTACCGGCGTAGTCTTCAGGCGTTTCGACTTCCACTGCCATCATCGGCTCCAGAATCACGGGGCTGGCCTTGCGGCAGCCTTCCTTGAAACCAAAGATCGCAGCCATCTTGAACGCCAATTCGTTCGAATCGACATCATGGTACGAACCGAAGTGCAGCGTGACCTTCACGTCGACCACGGGGTAGCCCGCCATCACGCCCTGGGTCACGGCTTCATTGATGCCCTTTTCGACCGCAGGGATGTATTCGCGAGGAACCACACCGCCCTTGATCGCGTCGACGAACTCAATGCCCTTGCCGGGTTCATTGGGTTCGATCTTCAGCACCACGTGGCCGTACTGGCCCTTACCGCCGGACTGGCGCACGAACTTGCCTTCGGCATCTTCGACGGTCTTGCGGATGGTTTCGCGGTAGGCAACCTGGGGTTTGCCCACGTTGGCTTCCACACCGAACTCGCGCTTCATGCGGTCCACAATAATTTCCAGATGCAACTCGCCCATACCAGCGATCAGGGTCTGGCCTGATTCTTCATCGGTCTTGACGCGGAACGAAGGATCTTCCTGGGCCAGGCGCTGCAAAGCGATGCCCATTTTTTCCTGGTCGACCTTGGTCTTGGGTTCCACGGCCTGGGTAATCACAGGCTCAGGGAACACCATGCGCTCCAGCATCACGATGGCCGATGGATCGCACAGGGTTTCGCCCGTGGTCACGTCCTTCAAGCCCACGCAAGCGGCGATGTCGCCGGCGCGGATTTCACTGACTTCTTCGCGGTTGTTGGCGTGCATTTGCACAATACGGCCGATACGCTCTTTCTTGCCGCGGATCGGGTTGTAAACGCTGTCGCCCTTTTGCAGCACGCCGGAATAGACGCGCACAAAGGTCAACTGGCCCACAAACGGGTCGGTCATCAGCTTGAATGCCAGGGCCGAGAACTTTTCGCTGTCGTCGGCTTTACGCACGACGGGCTGTTCATCTTCGTCAATACCCTTGACCGGTGGAATGTCCACGGGCGAAGGCATGAATTCAATCACGGCATCCAGCATGCGCTGTACGCCCTTGTTCTTGAACGCGGAGCCGCAGTACATGGGCTGGATTTCGCTGGCGATGGTACGCGTGCGGATGCCCAGCTTGATTTCTTCCTCGGTCAAGTCACCTTCTTCAAGGTACTTGTTCATGAACTCTTCGGATGCTTCTGCAGCCGCTTCGACCATCTTCTCGCGCCATTCCTTGGCCAATTCGACCAGTTCAGCGGGGATTTCACGGTAGTCGAACTTCATGCCTTGCGAAGCTTCGTCCCAGATGATGGCTTTCATCTTGATCAGATCAACCACACCGGTGAAGTTTTCTTCGGCACCGATTGGGATCACCATGGGCACAGGGCTGGCCTTCAGGCGCAGTTTCATCTGGTCCACGACCTTGAAGAAGTTGGCACCGGTACGGTCCATCTTGTTCACAAAGGCGAGACGTGGCACCTTGTACTTGTTGGCCTGGCGCCATACGGTTTCGGACTGGGGCTGCACGCCACCCACAGCGCAGTACACCATGCAGGCACCGTCGAGCACGCGCATCGAGCGCTCGACTTCAATCGTGAAGTCAACGTGGCCGGGGGTGTCAATGATGTTGATGCGGTGCTCGGGCAGGGACTTGTCCATGCCTTTCCAGAAGCATGTGGTGGCCGCCGAGGTAATCGTGATGCCACGCTCTTGCTCTTGCTCCATCCAGTCCATGGTGGCGGCGCCATCATGCACTTCACCAATCTTGTGATTCACACCGGTGTAGAAAAGCACGCGCTCGGTGGTCGTGGTCTTACCCGCGTCGATGTGCGCGGAGATACCAATGTTGCGATAACGCTCAATAGGGGTATGGCGAGCCATTTTTCTCTTTCGTTAAAGCCACAAGCCCGCCATCCGCCAAAAGGGTGGAGCGGGCTTGTTAGCTTGAGGAGCTAAGTTGAGGACGTTTCTTAGAAACGGAAGTGCGAGAAAGCCTTGTTGGCTTCAGCCATACGGTGGACTTCGTCACGCTTCTTCATGGCACCGCCACGGCCCTCGGTGGCTTCCATCAACTCGTTAGCCAAACGCAGGGACATGGACTTTTCGCCACGTTTACGAGCAGCTTCTTTCAACCAACGCATGGACAGGGCCAAGCGACGCACAGGGCGCACTTCGACCGGAACTTGGTAGTTGGCACCACCCACGCGGCGGGATTTCACTTCCACCATGGGCTTGACGTTGTTGATCGCCAGGGTGAAGGCTTCTACTGGGTCTTTACCGGGGTTCTTCTTTTCGATGAACTCCAGGGCACCATAAATGATGCGCTCTGCGACCGCTTTTTTGCCGCCTTCCATGATCACGTTCATGAATTTGGACAGCTCAACATTGCCGAACTTAGGATCCGGCAGGATTTCACGTTTAGGGACTTCGCGACGACGTGGCATTTTTTCACCTCTTGATTGCTTCAGTTGGCGTCTTGGCAGACACCGCAAAAACCATTTTGGTTTTTACTTACTCGACCCAAAACACGGGTCACTACGTTGCATCACCGCGCCACGCGGGAGACAACACCTTTGACTACTTGGAAACCAGGGCTTACTTAGCCTTTGGCTTCTTCGCGCCGTACTTGGAACGCGACTGCTTGCGGTCTTTCACGCCTTGCAAATCGAGTGAGCCGCGCACGATGTGGTAACGCACACCGGGCAAATCCTTGACCCGGCCGCCGCGCACCAGCACAACGCTGTGCTCTTGCAGGTTGTGGCCTTCGCCGCCGATGTAGGAAATGACCTCAAAACCGTTGGTCAGGCGCACTTTGGCAACCTTACGCAGAGCGGAATTGGGCTTTTTAGGCGTCGTGGTGTAGACGCGGGTGCAAACGCCACGGCGTTGCGGAGAATTTTGCATCGCAGGGCTCTTGGACTTGATCGTTTCGACCTCGCGCCCCTGACGTACTAGCTGGTTAATGGTTGGCACTAAAGCCTCCTTGACAAAGAAAACGTCCCTAAACGTTTAAAACTAACAGAAAACGTGAATCCCTTCGGAATCTTCCGAAAAGCCTTCAAGTATAGCTTTTTGGCAGCGTGCGTGCAAACACTATGCGGTTTGTTGATGTTTGCAGGCGCTCACTTACCGAAATTACTTGATCCACAAACGGATCGAGTCCCAGGCGCGGCCCAAAATACCGGCCTGCTCCACGCCGTCCAGCGCCACCAGGGGCACGGTCAGCAAGGTTTGCTCGCCCAAAATGACCTTCAGCGAGCCCACGGCCTGGCCTTTGGTGAACGGTGCCACCAGCGGATCGGGGCGCTGAATCTCGGTCTTGACCTTGGCGGCATTGCCCGACGGCACGGCCACCACGATCGCGTCCGGACGGCCCAGCTTCATGGTGGCTTCCTTGCCCTTCCACACATTGGGCGTGGCCACGGCCTGGCCTGCGTCGAACAGCTTCACGCCTTCATAGGCGGTGTAGCCCCAGTTCAGCAGCTTTTGCGATTCGTTCAGCCGGGCGTTGTCGCTGGCCGTACCCAGCACGATGGTCAGCAGGCGGCGGCTACCGACGTTGGGGAAGTCGCGCTTGGCGGTGGCGATCAGGCAGTAGCCCGCCGCATCGGTGTGGCCAGTTTTCAGACCATCGACGGTGGGGTCGCGAAACAGCAGGCCATTGCGGTTGTTTTCGTTGCTGACCGGGGTGCCGGGGTAGTGGTACTTTTTCATGCCGTCGTAGTGCGCGTACTCGGGGAAGTCGTGCATCAAACGGGTGGCCAGAATGCTCAGGTCGCGGGCGGTGGTGGTGTGGCCGGCTTCGGTCAGGCCTTCGGGGTTGCGGTAGCCGGTGGCCTTCATGCCCAGTACCTTGGCTTGCGCATTCATCATCTCGACAAAGCGCTCGGAGGTGCCGCCCACGCCTTCGGCCAGCGCCATGGTGGCATCGTTGCCCGACTGGACGATCATGCCCTTGATCAGGTCTTCCACCGGCACCTGCATCTTGGGGTCGATGAACATGCGCGAACCGGGCATCTTCCAGGCCTTCAAGCTGACCGGCAGGGTCTGCGTGAGCGTGATCTTCTTGTTGCGTAGCGCGTCAAACACCAGGTAGGCGGTCATCAGCTTGGTCAGCGAGGCCGGTTCAACGGACATATCGATGTCCTTGGCCAGCAGGACCTGGTTGGCTGTCACGTCCAGCACCATGTAGGACTTGGCGGCGATTTCGGGGCCTGCCACCGACTGGGCGGCAGCGATCAGGGACATGGACGCCAGCACGGGCGCGGCAACAGCCTGTAAGAAATATTTCATGGGAGGGGGGTTCAAATTAGGGTGATGCAATCACCAGAGCAAAGGGAAAACCCGTGTACGAGGGGCACACGGGCTCGAAAGTTCAGGAAGAGTTCAAGACCGCAGGTGGCGCAGCACCAGGTTTTTCAACAGCGGCAATTGTCCGTGAAAGAAATGGCCGCCCGCGGGCACCACCGTCACCGGCAGCACCTGGGGCCGCGCCCAGTCCATCACCGAAGCCAGCGGCACGGTGTCGTCGAGCTCGCCATGCACGGTCAAGGTGCGCTCGTGGGCCTCGGGCGGCACGGGGGCCACCGTCCAGCGCGACGTGGCCGTGCCCACCAGCACCAGCTTCTCCACCGGGCGGGCCGCCCACAGCGCGGCCACGGCGTGGCTGGTCACAAAGGCGCCGAATGAGAACCCCGCCAGCGCCAAGGGCTGGTCGGCGGGCGCAGCCTGGGCCACCACGGCCAGCATGTCTTCCAGCTCTCCTCGGCCTTCGTCGTGCACGCCCGCGCTGCCGCCTACACCGCGGAAGTTGAAGCGCACCGCGCTCCAGCCCGACTGCACAAAGGCGCGGGCAATGGTCTGCACCACCTTGTTGTCCATGGTGCCGCCAAACAACGGGTGCGGGTGGGCGATGACGGCCACGCCGCGCGGCGTGCCTTCGGGGTGGTCAATGACGGCCTCGACCGCGCCTGCGGCACCGGTCAAAGTCAAACGCTGGGTGGATGCATTCACGAGGTTACTACCAAATTAATAGCTGCTTGCGCAGGTTCATATGCGCTGGCAGCCTAAAAAGCTTAAATTCAACGGCCCAGGTGCGCCGGGGTGACCAGGCGCTCGACCACCTGGCCATTCTTGAGGTGTGACTCGACGATCTCGTCGATGTCGCTCTCGTCCACAAAGCTGTACCAGACCGCCTCGGGGTAGACCACGGCCACCGGCCCGGCGGCACAGCGGTCCAGGCAACCGGCTTTGTTGACGCGCACCTGGCCGGGGCCCGACAGGCCAGCTTTTTTGACCAGCGCCTTGCAGCGATCGAAACCGGCCTGGGCGTTGTGGTGGGCGCAGCTATCCTCGCCGTTGGTGCGGTCGTTCAGACAGAAGAAGATGTGGCGGCCGTAGTAGGACGCAGCGGGTGCATCCGCTTGGGTGGTGTCAGTCATGCGGGTATTTTAGTTTTCCCGACCACGGGCCGGGCGATGCGGCCCACCACCACCACCATGGCCGCATACGGCCACAGCCAGCCCAGCCACTGCACCAGGCCCTGGAAACGGATGAACCGGCCCTGCTCCCAGGTGTGCAGGGTTTGCGCAAAGTACGGGCTGGTAGGGGCCTGGTTCAGCACGCTGACGTGCACCGCCAGGGCCAGCAGCACCAGCGGCGCGCAGACCCGGCGCGGCAGCCAGACCAGCGAACCCGCCAGCGTCAGCCCGGCCCACAGCCCCACGTGCACCGGCAGGCTCAGCCAGCCCAGCGCATGGGCCGGGCCGTAGCTCAATCCGGCCGACAAGGCCGCCGCACCCAAGCCCAGCGCCACCACCAGCGGCGCAAACACCGCCCGCCGCCACACGTTGCGCACCACGCAGTAGCCCAGCAAACAGGGAATCAACACCCCCAGCAGCACGCACAGCAGTTCGGCACTGGGCACCAGCGGTTGCAGCTCGACATCGCGCACCGGCAACCAGTCGAGAAACGGCGTGTCCTCCAGCGCGTCGGCCAGGGCCGCCTCCAGCCGCTCCAGCACCTGGCCCAGGCCCAGCGGCACCGCGGCGGGGAACAGCAAGGCCACCGGCCACAGCGCCAGCAGCACCAGTTCGCCGCGCGCATCGGCCACAAACCAGCGGGCGCGGAACTGGCTCCAGCGGTCGATCGCCCCGACATGCTCCAGCAGCGAGGCGGTCACCGCGCCCAGCAAGGCCCCGGCGGTGTTCAGCCCCCAGTCCACATTGGACGGCACCCGCACGGGCAAAAAACTCTGCAGGGTTTCCATGCCCAGCGACAGCAAACAGGCGGCCAGCGTGGCGGCCAGCACCGGAGCCCGGTCACGCGCGGTGCGCAGGGCGCTCAGGGCCAACAAAAAGCCCAGCGGCGCATAGCCTGCAATGTTGATACCCACGTCTACCCCGGTCCAGTACTTGGGCAGCGGCGCGGTAACGAAAAACCAGGGCGAAATCCCCTGGTCGCGCCAGCCGTCAAACGGGTATAGGCTGGCATACAGCACCAGCCCCACATAGAGCAGCGCGAAGGGCCAGGCCGAAGTCTTGTGCACTGCGCCGTCCCCAGCGGTCAAAAGGGTTTGACGACCACCAGCACCACGATGCCCAGCAACAACAGCACCGGCACCTCGTTGAACCAGCGGTACCACTGGTGGCTGCGCATAGCTACCCCGGCGCGCATCTTGCGCAACAGCACCGCGCAGCCGTGGTGGTAGCCCAGCGCCAGCAGCACCAGGGCCAGCTTGGCGTGCATCCAGGCATTGCCTGGCCCGCGCCCGATGCCGTAACCCAGCCACAGCCAGACCCCGAACGCCAGCGCAGGCACGGCCAAAATGGTGGTGAAGCGCAGCAGCTTGCCCGCCATCAGCAGCAGCCGCTCTCGCTCGGCCAGCGAGCCGGGCGACACCATCGCCAGGTTCACAAAAATGCGCGGCAAATAGAACAGACCAGCGAACCAGCTGGCGATGAAAACGATGTGGAGAGATTTGATCCAGAGCATGCACAGAGTTTAGGCCCGGCATGTGCAAAATACGCCGCCCAAAAAAATACCCCGGCCATCAGGCCGGGGCGGTAAGCCCGCCGGTGTTGCCACCTTGGGGCCCCGCTCAGGGAGGTAAAGCGGGAGGACGGCCGAGGCCACCCCACGGGCAATTTAGCAAAGGTAAAGAGGCGATTCAAGAGGGCTTATGTGGATGGTGCACAATTTTGGACATGACCACTTTTGCCCCCTACCCCGCTGGCCGTCCGCGCCGCCTGCGCCGCACCGCCTTCAGCCGCAACCTGGTGCGCGAAAACACGCTCACCGCGCACGACCTGATCTACCCGGTGTTTGTGCTGGACGGTGAGAACCGCCGCGAGACCGTGGCCTCGATGCCCGGCGTGGAGCGGCTCAGCCTGGACCTGCTGCTGCCGGTGGCAGCCGAGTGCGTGCGGCTGCAGATCCCGGTGATGGCGCTGTTCCCGGTGGTGGACCAATCGCTGAAAACCTACGGTGGCGAAGAAGCCTTCAACCCCGACGGGCTGATCCCCCGCGTGGTGCGCGCCCTGAAAACCCATTACCCCGACCTGGGCGTGATGACCGACGTGGCGCTCGACCCCTACACCAGCCACGGCCAGGACGGCCTGCCCGATGAAAACGGCTATATCGTCAACGAAAAAACCATAGCCGCCCTGGTGCAGCAGGCGCTGGCCCAGGCCGCCGCAGGTGTAGACATCGTCGCCCCCAGCGACATGATGGACGGGCGCATCGGTGCCATCCGGGCCGCGCTGGAGGCCCACGGCCACATCCACACCCAAATCATGGCCTACAGCGCCAAGTACGCCAGCGCCTTCTACGGCCCGTTCCGCGACGCGGTGGGCTCGGCGGCCAACCTGGGCAAGAGCGACAAGAAGACCTACCAGATGGACCCCGCCAACAGCGACGAGGCCCTGCGCGAGGTGGCCATGGACATCGCCGAAGGCGCCGACATGGTGATGGTCAAACCCGGCATGCCCTACCTGGACATCGTGCGCCGGGTGAAGGACGAATTTGCCGTGCCCACCTTCGCCTACCAGGTCAGCGGCGAATACGCCATGCTCAAGGCCGCCGCCCTGAACGGCTGGCTGGACCACGACCGGGTGGTGCTGGAAAGCCTGGTGGCCTTCAAACGCGCCGGGGCCGACGGCATCCTGACCTACTTTGCGCTGGACGCCGCCCGGCTGCTGCAGTCCTAAAACCATAGCTGCTACCGCCCATAGAATAAGCGCTAGCGGCCTATTTCTTATAAATTTCAGCCCATGCGCATCTTCACCATCGTTGGCACGCTTGTGGCGGAAGTCAGCGCCCTGCCCTCCGCGCCTGTGCCCGGCGGCTTTGTCTGGGTGTCCTGCGGGCGCGGCGAGTTCGAGGCCCAGCAGGCGCAACTCCAGGCCGCGCTGCAACAGCTGGGCGGCCACCCGCTGGTAGACCTGCACGTGTCGGACCTGCTGAACGCGCAGTTGCCATCGCACTACGACTACACCTCGCAGTACGACCTGCTGGTGTTCCGGCGGCTGTCCACCGGGCAGACCGATGCCGCCCCCAGCCCGGCAGCCAAGCGCAGCGGCCCGCCCATCCTACGGCGCATCAACACCGACCCGGTAGGCTTTGCCGTGTTCGACGCGGTGCTGCTCACCGTGCACCCCGGCGACTGCGCGGTGCGCGACAGCTATGCCGAACGGCTGCAGGCCAGCGGCGGACGCGTGCCCACCAGCCCGGCCGACCTGATGCTGCGCATCGTCAACCAAATGGTCGATGGTTACCTGGACCTGCGCCGCGAGCTGACCCGCCAGCTCGACCACTGGCAGGCCGAATTGCTCAAGCCCAGCACCCGCTTCAACAACTGGGGCGCGCTGCTCGACGCGCGGCTGACGCTGCACCAACTGGACGACGTGTGCGAAGAGCAACGCGCCGCCATCCAGGACTGGATCGAAGCGGTGAAAACCTGGCCCGAGGCCGACAGCCCCCTGGCCGCCCGCGAACGCGAGCTGCTGCAGGTGCGCAGCCGCGACGTGCTGGAGCACATCGAGCGCGTGGTGCACCACGTACAGCGCCTGGAGCACAGCGTGGAAACCGCCGTGCAAATGCACTTCAGCGTGCAAAGCAACCGCACCAACGACATCATGCGCACCCTGACGGTGCTGACCGCCATCTTCCTGCCACTGAACCTGATCGCAGGCATCTTCGGCATGAACTTCGACTTCATCCCCCTGCTGCACCAGCAGTCCGGCATCTGGTGGGCGCTAGGCGCCATGGGCCTAATCGCCGCCGCCATGGGCCTGCTGTTCTGGCGCAAGCAGTACCTCAAGCGCAGCAGCGGCTAAATTAGGCACCAAATCGGCCCTCTCCGCCTGTTCTGTAAGCGTTTTTAGCTATTATTTGCATAGCGATCGAATGGGCTACGAACACGGTAGCCAGAGGGGTCGGATCACGATTGCGCGCTGGGAAGTTGTCTCGGGTCAACGGCTTACCCGCATTCGTGCTCCGACCCCTTTGGCGGGTTGGCGTTTTGTGGGTGTCATTGGCATCCCCGGCCGGGTGGTGCGCCCGGCGGCGCAGTCACTTGTTCTTTTGCGCAAAAGAAAAGTAACCATCGATGCGTCGCCCCAACTGTCTGCGCCCTCCGCTAGCGCTACGGGAACCTGCGGTGCGCGCTTTGGGCGGGGTCTGGCTAAACTCGCCTGCGGCTCAGACAGACGCCAGCCCTGATCCGCCCAAAGCTGTGCTCCTCGGCGCATTGCAGAGGGGGACCCCGGGGATCGGGATCGGCCCGGCTGCGCCGGGCATCGCGCCTAGGGCGCGAGCTGGGGGGCGTTTAGCCTGGGGTTGGTGTCAGATTAGCCTCTTGTGCTTATCGCATCAGCGCAAGCAGCTATTAAACCAAGAGCAAATTCCCCCTCACCCCAAATGCCCCAGCGGCAACACCCCGCTCCCCTTCACCTCCCCCAGTGAAAAGCTGGTGTGCAAGTCCTTCACATTCGGCAAATTCATCAGCACCTGCCGGGCAAACTGGCTGAAGGTATTGAGGTCGCGGGACACCACCTGCAGCTCGAAGGTGCCGGTGCCGCTGATGTAGTGGCAGGAAACGACCTCGGGGATGTTGCGGATCGCGTCCTCCAGGCCTTGCAGGGCGGGGCCACTGTTTTGCACTGCGTCGATGCGCACAAAGGCCAGCACGTCCAGGCCGATCTTGTGCCGGTCGATCTCGGCGCGGTAGCCACGTATGTAACCCGCCTCCTCCAGCGCCCGCACGCGCCGCCAACACGGCGCGGCGGACAGGCCAACGCGCTGGGCCAGCTCGGCGTTGGTCAGGCGGGCGTTGGCTTGCAGGGCATCCAGAATCAAAAGGTCAAATTTATCGAGCATGGTGGTTTTTAAGCAAGGTTCTTTCGCATAGTAGGCGAATGCGGGCAAAGAACGCAAAGACTTTTCAGGGGTACAGGCATACACTTTTCCGACAAGCGCAGCCCACTGCGCAGGAGACAAACACGATGAATGCACCACTCCCTGAAGCGCTGCGCAAGGCCCTAGCAGCCGCCTCGCTGGACGACAAATACAGCCTGGACTATGGCCCGGCCTTTATGAGCGGGGTGCAGGCCCTGGTCAAGCTGCCGATGCTGCAGCGCCAGCGCGATGCGCGCCAGGGGCGCAACACGGCGGGCTTTATCAGCGGCTACCGGGGCTCGCCGCTGGGCACCTACGACCAAGCGCTGTGGAAGGCCGAAAAGTACCTCAAGGCGCAGCACATCGTGTTCCAGCCGGGCGTGAACGAAGAACTGGCCGCCACGGCGGTGTGGGGCACCCAGCAACTGGGCTTTTCGCCGCCGGGCACCAACAAGTTTGATGGCGTGTTTGGCATCTGGTATGGCAAGGGGCCGGGGGTGGACCGCTGCTCGGATGTGTTCAAGCACGCCAACATGGCGGGCACGACAGAGTTTGGCGGCGTGATTGCGGTGGCGGGCGATGACCACATCAGCAAGAGCTCCACCGCCGCGCACCAGAGCGACCACATTTTCAAGGCCTGCGGGCTGCCGGTGTTTTTTCCGGCCAATGTGCAGGAGATTCTGGACCTGGGGCTGCACGCCTTTGCCATGAGCCGCTTCTCGGGCGTGTGGGCGGGCATGAAGACCATCCAGGAAATCGTCGAATCCAGCGCCACGGTGATGGTGGACCCGGAGCGGGTCGTTATCAAAATCCCCACCGACTTTCAGATGCCTGCGGGTGGCCTGCACATCCGCTGGCCCGACCACGCGCTGGAACAAGAGGCGCGCCTCATGCACTACAAGTGGTATGCCGCGCTGGCTTATATCCGCGCCAATCGGCTGAACTACAACGCGATTGAGGGCCCGAACGACAGGTTTGGCGTGATCGCCAGCGGCAAGGCCTACAACGACACCCGCCAGGCACTGCTGGACCTTGGGCTGGATGACGCCACCTGCCGCCGCATCGGCCTGCGCCTGCACAAGGTGGGTGTGGTCTGGCCGCTGGAGGCGCAGCTCACCCGCGAATTTGCCACCGGCCTGCAAGAGATTCTGGTGGTGGAAGAAAAGCGCCAGGTCATCGAGTACCAGCTGAAAGAAGAGCTGTACAACTGGCGCGCTGACGTGCGGCCCAATGTGCTGGGCAAGTTCAACGAGCCCGAGGGCGACCTCAGCGGCGGCGAATGGTCCATGGCCAACCCCACGGCCAACACCTTGCTGCGCGCCAACGCCGACCTGTCGCCCGCGCTGGTGGCCCGCGCCATCGCCCAGCGCCTGCACAAGCTGGGCATGCCCGAGGACGTGGCCGCCCGTATCGACGCGCACATCGCCCTGCTGGATGCCACCGACCGCGCCATGCTGCTGCTGGATGCCAGCCCGGCGCAGGCCCGCCCGCCGTGGTTTTGCAGCGGCTGCCCGCACAACACCAGCACCGTGGTGCCCGATGGCTCGCGCGCCATGGGCGGCATTGGCTGCCACTTCATGGCCACCTGGATGGACCGCAGCACGGTGGGCTTTACCCAGATGGGCGGCGAGGGCGTGCCCTGGGTGGGGCAGCAGCCCTTCACCACCGACCAGCACATCTTTGCCAACCTGGGCGACGGCACCTATTTCCACAGCGGCCTGCTGGCCATCCGCCAGGCGATTGCGGCGGGGGTCAACATCACCTACAAAATTTTGTACAACGACGCGGTGGCCATGACCGGCGGCCAGCAGATCGGCGAACGCCCCGAAGGGCACTCGGTGGTGCAGATAGCCCAATCGGTGCGGGCGGAAGGCGCTATCAAAACCGTAGTGGTGACCGACGAGCCCGAAAAATACCAAGGCGTGGCGCTGGCCGACGGCGTAGAGGTCAAACACCGCGACCTGCTGGACGAGATCCAGCGCGAGTTCCGGGCCATCCAAGGTACCACCATCATCATTTACGACCAGACCTGCGCCACCGAAAAGCGCCGCCGCCGCAAGCGCGGCACGGCGGTGGACCCGGCCACGCGGGTGGTGATCAACCCGCTGGTCTGCGAAGGCTGCGGCGACTGCGGCGAGCAAAGCAACTGCCTGAGTGTGGAACCGTTGGAAACGCCTTTCGGCCGCAAGCGCCAGATCAACCAGTCCAGTTGCAACAAGGACATGTCCTGCGTCAAAGGCTTCTGCCCCAGCTTTGTGACCGTGCAGGGCGGGCAATTGCGCAAGAAAAAGCCCGCGCAAGCCCTGTCGCCTTTCACCGGCAGCCCGCTGCCCGAACCCACGCTGCCCAGCACCGCCGGTGTTTGGGGCATCGTGGTGGCGGGTGTGGGCGGCACCGGGGTCATCACCCTGGGCCAGCTGCTGGGCGTGGCCGCGCACCTGGAGGGCCGTGGCATCGTTACGCAAGACGCAGCGGGCCTGGCGCAAAAAGGCGGGGCCACCTGGAGCCACGTGCTGCTGGCCCCGGTGGACGCGGGGCAGGACGCGATCCGCACCACCCGGGTGGGCGCGGGCGCGGCGGACCTGGTGCTGGGCTGCGACCCGGTGGTGGCCGCGGGCAAAGAAACCCTGGTGCGCATGCGCCCGGGCCGCACCCATGTAGCGCTGAACACCCACACCGCACCCACGGCGGCCTTTGTGCACAACGCCGATTGGCAAAACCCCAGCGATGCCTGCATGGCTGAGATCGTGCGCGCAACGGGCCTTGACGGTATTGCCAGCTTCGATGCCGATGCGGCCGCCAACCGCCTGATGGGCGACAGCCTGTACGCCAACCCCATGCTGCTGGGCTACGCCTGGCAAAAGGGCTGGGTGCCGCTGCGCCTGGACTCGCTGCTGCGTGCCATCGAGCTCAACAACATGGCGGTAGAGGCCAACAAGACCGCCTTTGCCTGGGGCCGCCGCGCTGCGGTCGACCCGGCCAGCGTGGCCACCCCGCCGCAAGCCATCCAGTGGCATGCCCGCGACCGCGAGCCGCTCGATGCCATGCTGCAGCGCCGCGTGGCATTTTTGACCGGCTACCAGAACGCCGCCTACGCCGCCACCTACAGCGCCTTCGTGGCCCAGGTGCGCCAGGTAGAACACCCCCTCGATGCCCACCTGCCGCTGACCGAGGCCGTGGCCCGCTACCTGTTCAAGCTGATGGCCTACAAGGACGAGTACGAGGTGGCGCGGCTGCACACCGACCCAGCCTTTCTGGCCGACATCCAGGCCCAGTTCGAGGGCGACTTCCAACTCCACTACCACCTGGCCCCGCCCCTGCTGGCCCAAAAGAACGCCCAGGGCGAGCTGCAAAAGCAAAAGTTCGGCCCCTCCGTACGCATCGCGTTCCAGCTGCTGGCCCGGCTCAAAGGCCTGCGCGGCACGCCGTTCGACCCGTTTGGCTACCAAGCCGAGCGGCGCACCGAGCGGGCGCTGGTGGCCGAGTACCAGCACAGCATCACCGCCGTGCTGCCCCGGCTGACGGCGGCCAACCACACGCAGGCCATCGCAGTAGCCCGCATTCCAGAGCAAATCCGGGGCTACGGCCATGTCAAAGCGCGGCATCTGGCGGCGGCGCGCGTGCAGTGGAGTGATGCCCTGGCAGCCTTTGAAATCAGCACAAAATAGGCCTCTAGCGCTTATTCAATCAGCGCAAGCAGCTATTTAAAACATAGCAACCCTGCGTTGCCAAGCCTATGGCAAGCCCCGATTTCGGGTGGCGAACACGGCGGCATACAATTGGTTCTACCCCCGCCCAGTCGCATGGCACCTGATGTGCTGTGTCTGCGGGTTTATTTTTGCCATTTGTCGTTGGAGCCCTCTGTGTTTATTTCTTCTGCCTTTGCCCAAACCGCCCCTGCCGCCCCCGCTGCCGGTGGCGACCTGATGTCCTCCCTGACCGGCATGCTGCCGCTGGTGCTGATGTTCGTGGTGCTGTACTTCGTGATGATCCGCCCCCAGATGAAGAAGCAAAAAGAGCACCGCACCATGCTGGAAGCGCTGGCCAAGGGCGATGAAGTCGCTACCGCAGGCGGCCTGATCGGCAAGGTCACCAAGATTGGCGACGGCTTTCTGAGCCTGGAAATCGCCACCGGCGTGGAAGTGCAGCTGCAGCGCAGCGCCGTCGTCCAGGTCCTGCCTAAAGGCACCCTCAAGTAACTAGAAAGTATTAAGCGCGACCATGAATCGATACCCGGTATGGAAGTACGTGATCCTCCTGGTCGCGCTACTGGTGGGGGCCATTTACACCCTGCCCAATTTCTTTGGTGAAGCCCCGGCGGTGCAGATCTCGGCCGCCCGTGCGTCGGTCAAGATCGACGACACCACCCTGGCCAAAGTACAAGAAGCCCTGAAGGCCGCCAGCCTCACCCCCGACCTGATCGGCGTGGAAGGCACCTCGGTCAAAGCCCGTTTCGGCAACACCGACGACCAGCTCAAGGCCAAAGACGTGGTGCAAAAGGCCCTGGTGCCCGATGCCAACGACGCCAACTACGTGGTGGCGCTCAACCTGCTGTCGCGCTCGCCCGCCTGGCTCACCGCCTTGCATGCGTTCCCGATGTACCTGGGGCTGGACCTGCGCGGTGGCGTGCACTTCATGCTACAGGTAGACATGCAGGCCGCACTGACCAAAAAAGCCGAGTCGCTCACCGGCGATCTGCGCACCAGCCTGCGCGACAAAAACGTGCGCCACAGCGGCATCGCCCGCAATGGCCAGGCCATCGAGCTGCGCCTGCGCGACAGCGCCACCCTGGCCGCCACCAAAGCCGTGGTGCAGGACCAGTTCCCCGACCTCATCACCACCGATGTGCCCGAAGGCACCGAGTACAAGCTGACGGCCACCATCCGCCCCGAAGCCGCCCGCCGCGTGCAAGACCAGGCGCTGAAGCAAAACATCACCACCCTGCACAACCGCATCAACGAACTCGGCGTGTCCGAGCCGGTGATCCAGCAGCAAGGCCTGGACCGCATCGTGGTGCAACTGCCCGGCGTGCAAGATACCGCCAAGGCCAAGGACATCCTGGGCCGCACCGCCACGCTGGAAGTGCGTCTGGTGGATGAGAGCACCGAAGCCGGTGCCGCCGCAGCGGGCGCGGGTGCCGTGCCCTTTGGTGCCGAACGCTACCTGGAACGCAGCGGCCAGCCCGTCATCGTGAAAAAGCAGGTGGTGCTGACCGGTGAAAACCTCACCGATGCCCAGCCCGGCTTTGACAGCCAGACCCAGGAGCCCACCGTCAACCTGACGCTGGATGCCAAGGGCTCGCGCATCTTCAAGGACATCACGCGCGAAAACATTGGCAAGCGCATGGCCATCATCCTGTTTGAAAAAGGCAAGGGTGAAGTGGTCACCGCACCGGTGATCCGCTCGGAAATCGCCGGGGGCCGGGTGCAGATCTCGGGCCGCATGACCACCCAGGAAGCCGCCGACACCTCGCTGCTGCTGCGCGCCGGATCTCTGGCCGCGCCGATGGAAATCATCGAAGAACGCACCATCGGCCCCAGCCTGGGTGCCGAGAACATCTCCAAGGGCTTCCACAGCGTGCTGTGGGGCTTCCTGGCCGTGGCGGCCTTCATGTGCTGCTACTACATGCTGTTTGGCGTGTTCTCCAGCATCGCGCTGGCATTCAACCTGCTGCTGCTGGTGGCCGTGCTGTCCATGCTGCAAGCCACGCTGACGCTGCCGGGCATGGCCGCCATGGCCCTGGTGCTGGGCATGGCCATCGACTCCAACGTGCTGATTAACGAACGCGTGCGCGAAGAGCTGCGCGCCGGGGCTTCGCCACAGGCGGCCATCCACGCCGGTTTTGACCGCGCCTGGGCCACGATTCTGGACTCCAACATCACCAGCGCCATCGTTGGTATCGCTTTGTTGGCTTTTGGCTCGGGCCCTGTCCGCGGATTTGCCGTGGTGCACGTTCTGGGTATTGCCACCAGTATTTTTTCGAGCGTGTTTTTCTCGCGTGGACTGGTCAACCTCTGGTATGGCCGCACCAAGAAGCTCAAAGCTGTGTCCATCGGCACCGTGTGGCGGCCCGATGCCGCTGTTGAAACCAAAGCCAAGTAAGGACGCGCCAGCATGGAGTTTTTCAAGATCCACCGCGATATTCCGTTCATGCGGAATGCCCTGGTGTTCAATATCGTTTCGTTTGTCACCTTTTTGGCGGCAGTGTTCTTTCTGTTCTCGCGCGGCCTGCATCTGTCGGTGGAATTCACCGGCGGCACCCTGATGGAAGTGAGCTATTCGCAGCCAGCCGACCTGTCCAAGGTGCGCACGCTGGTGGCGGGCCTGGGCTTGCAGGATGTGCAGGTGCAAAACTTCGGCACCTCGCAAGACGTGCTGATCCGCATGCCGGTACAAAAAGGGGTCACATCGGCCCAGCAGAGCGACCAGGTGCTGGCCGCACTCAAGACCGCCGATGCGTCGGTGCAGCTCAAACGCACCGAATTCGTCGGTCCGCAGGTGGGCGACGAGCTGGCGGTGGACGGGCTGAAGGCCCTGGCCTTTGTGGTGGCCGGCATCATGCTGTACCTGGCCATCCGCTTCGAGTGGAAGTTTGCGGTGGCGGCCATCATCGCCAACTTGCACGACGTGGTCATCATCCTGGGCTTCTTCGCCTTCTTCCAGTGGGAGTTTTCGCTACCGGTGCTGGCAGCGGTGCTGGCGGTGCTGGGTTATTCGGTGAACGAGTCGGTGGTGATCTTTGACCGGATCCGCGAGAACTTCCGGCGTTTCCGCAAAATGAACTCGATGGAGGTCATTGACAACGCCATCACTTCCACCATCAGCCGCACTATCATTACCCATGGCTCTACCCAGATCATGGTTTTGTCGATGCTGGTGTTCGGTGGCCCGACCTTGCATTACTTTGCGTTGGCGCTCACTATCGGCATCTGCTTCGGCATATATTCTTCGGTGTTTGTGGCCGCAGCCATTGCCATGTGGCTGGGCATCCAACGCGAAGATCTGGTCAAAGCATCCAACAACAAGAAAGACGAAGACCCTAACGACCCCAACGCAGGCGCCACCGTGTGACCTGCGCCTGAAATATGGCCTCTAACGCCCCCTCCCATCCTGGCATGCAACTCGCCCGCGCCGCGCGCGAGAGCTTGGTCACGGAGGTAGCGCAGGCGATGGGAGATGTCAGCCGGACAGTCGCCGGGCGCTTGACAGTGCTGCTCGAAGAAGCGCACAGCACCCGTGAAATGCACGAACGCCAGGATGCCTGGACTGCCTTTCAGCGCCTGAGCCGCGCCTGGGAGCAAGGCACCGCCGCCGCCTGGCACCGGGCCTTGCAGCACGACTCCCACAGTAGCGCGGTGCGCAACGTGGGCTCTCAGTTCGAGCTGATGGGCGACGAAGTCGTTGAAAACAAGATTCTGGCATCGCGCCTGGCCGTGGCTATCCTGGACAAGCTGGGCGAGGCCTACGGCAATTTGTGCGCCCGCATCCAGTTGCTGGAGTCCACCAGCGAGCTGTCCAGCCAAGACCCGATCCGCCCCGAGGTGCTGATGCTCGCCATGGTCGAGCAATGGACGGCGGTGGGCCTGGCGCGCACCATCCTGCCGCTGGTCAGCGATGCTTTGCTACGTGAGCTGGTCGAGCATTTTGTGCACGCCTTCGCCACCTGCAACGACTTGCTGCTGTCCCGCGGCGTGATTCCCACAGTCGACTTGCGTTCCCGCATGAAGCGCAGCGACGCGGCCGGTGCCTCCACCGGCATGCCGCGCTCGGCACAGGAATCGCACTCGCGCCCTGGCGGCGTTGAATCCGACTGGAACGCAACCCGATTTGAACCATCCAACCTGCAAACCAGTCGGCAGGGCGCCGGGGCAGCCGGGGGCGGTGGGGCACCTGCGACTGGTGGTCCGCGCCATGCCGCCGACGAAACCCGCATGATGACCGCGGTGTCACCGCTGGCCCGGGCGCGGCGGCGGGCCCAGGGCGTGATGGGCCACCTCAAGCGCATGCTGAACGACCACGTCAGCGATTTCGACCGTACCGAACAGCAGCCGGTTTCGCCCGCCCTGGCGCAGGCGATTGCCCGCAAGCGCGATGGTGGCGATACCGACCCCATGTCCGACGGCATGGTGGTGCAAACCGAACGCTACGAATACGGTGTGGCCGATGTCTCCCATGCCGCATCGGTGCTACGCGAGCGCTCCAACGTCCTCAAGCAAAAGGCGGCCACACAGGCCGAGAAAGCCACCATCGAAGTGGTCGCGCTGATGTTCCAGAGCATCCTGGCCGAAGAGCGCATTCCGCCGTCGGTGCGGGTGTGGTTTGCCCGCCTGCAACTGCCAGTGCTGCGCGTAGCCCTGGCTGAACCCGAATTTTTCAGCACCGTAGACCACCCGGCACGCCAGTTGATCGACCGCATGGGCTCCTGTGTCATGGGTTTTGATGCCCGGGCCATCAACGGCAGCGCCCTGGAGGCCGAGATCCGCCGCGTGGTGCAGGTCATCGAGCAATACCCGGAAACCGGTCGGCGCGTGTTCCAACTGGTGTTTGACGAGTTTGTACTGTTCCTGTCGAAGTTCCTGACCGAAAAAGGCAGCACCCAGCGCCTGGTCAGCCTGGCACAGCAGGTCGAGCAAAAGGAAACCCTGGCCATCCAGTACACCATTGAGCTGCGCAACATGCTCAAGGACATGCCGGTGCGCGAGGAAATCCGAGCCTTCCTGTTCAAGGTCTGGGCCGAGGTGCTGGCCATGGCGGCGGTGCGCAACGGCGCGCAGCATGCCGACACCATCGCCTTGAAAAAAGCCGCTTCCGAGCTGGTCTGGTCGGCCAGCGCCAAGCCCAACCGCGCCGACCGCGCCAAGGTGATCCAGAGCCTGCCGACCCTGCTGCAGCGCCTGCGCCAGGGCATGGGCCTACTGGGGCTGGACACGCCGGGGCAAGAGACCCACATCAAGACCATCAGCGACACCCTGGCCGATGCCTTCATGTCCAAGACCGAGGCCATTCCGCAGGCGCGCATCGACTCCATGGCCGCGCACCTGGCCAACCTGGAAGATTTCTTCAGCGACGAAGCCACCGGCGATTTGCCGCTAGACCCGGAAAGCATCGAGATGATGCTGGGCATGGACGCGTCCACCATCGACATCATTGCCGACGGCGGCTCCAAGCCCACCGATGCCATGCTGGCCTGGGCGCAAGAGCTGCAACTGGGCCACTGGTTCATGCTGGACCACAACCGCCAGGTCAACCGCGTGCAGTTCGCCTGGCGCAGCGACCGCAAGCAGCTCCACCTGTTTGCCGCCATGGATGGCCGCAGCTATCTGGTCCAGGCGCGCCGCCTGGCGGCCTACCTGCAAGCCGGTCTGCTGGTGCCGCAGGAAGAAGAAGCCCTGACCCTGCGCGCCACCCGCGACGCGCTGGCCAAACTGGATGCGAATCCCGAGCGGCTGCTAACTTAAATACTACATTTTTTATAGCTGCTTACGCCCATTCCATATGCGTAAGCGGCCTAAAAGACTCATAAAAAGGTCTTAGTGTGCGATGCGATCGGATGCATCGTCGCAGAGTTCATCCAACACCAAGGCATCGGGCTCTTCGCCAAAACTCCAATACACCATCAGGATGATGATTTTCAGGTCGTCCAGGGTCACGGGGTTGCCGCTGGCGGCCATGGCGCGGTCCAGCACGATTTCGCGCATCACCGGTGCCAGCACCCCGGCGGTTTCCAGAAAGCTCACAAAGCCCAGGCATTCCGCTCCCAGGTGGTCTTGCTCGGCCACCGAGTAGACGCGCAGGCTGTCGGTGGCCGGGAAGTCCATGGCCTCGATAGGCAGCGGAGATGGGGCCAGGTTCGGGCTGTGCGAGGCCAGGTGCAGGCCGTCGAGCCAGCGCAACGCCTCGGCGATTTCATCGGCCTCGAAGCCGACGGCCGACAATTTACGGCCAAGCTGTTGCGACTCGGGGCAGGCATCGCCGCGCCAGTAGTTTTCATAAACGAACACGAGTACTTCAAACATGGACCCAATATAGCGCAGAACCCTGGCGCGGGTTGGCTACGTTATTCAAGTGTGGGCCATACGCTGAAAAAGCCCTCCGGGCAGGCGCGCCACCTGGTTGTCCAGCTCCAGTTCGAGCAACTGCACCTGCAGCCGGGAGGCGGCAATGCCGGTGCGGGCGACCAGCGCGTCCAGGCCCACGGGGTCGTAGCCCAAGGCTGTGAGCAACGGGTTTTCAGTGCCATTTTGGTTGCTGACGCTTACTGCATTGGCGCGAGCAGCTATCGAATCAGGAGTTCTTGAGAGTTTCAGTTCGTCCAGCACATCCTGGATGTTCTCCACCAGCTTGGCACCTTGCCGGATCAGCGCATGGCAGCCCCGGGCCTGGGACGAGTGGATGGAGCCGGGGATGGCAAACACCTCTTTGCCCTGCTCCACGGCCAGCCGCGCGGTGATCAGCGAGCCCGATTGCAGCGCCGCCTCGACCACCAGCGTGCCCTGGGCCAGCCCGGCGATCAGGCGGTTGCGTTTGGGGAAATTGGCGGCCAGCGGCGGCGTACCCAATGGGTACTCGCTCAGCAACAGGCCGTGCTGGGCGATCTGGTGGGCCAGGGCCAGGTTGCGCCTGGGGTAGACGCGGTCCAGGCCGGTGCCCACCACGGCGATGGTGGCCAGCCGGTCCATCGCCCCCGCAGCGCCTTCCAACGCGCCCAAGTGGGCGGCGCTGTCCACCCCCAGGGCCAGGCCCGACACCACGGTCAACCCGGCCTGGGCGCAGGCCTTGCCGAACTGGCGCGCGTTCGCCTCGCCCTGCGGCGTGGGGTTGCGGCTGCCGACGATGGCAATGCTGCGGCTGCTGTCGGGCCGCCACAGATCGGTGCGGCCCAGCGCGTACAGCAGCAGCGGCGGGTCTTCCATGGCCAGCAGGCCTGCGGGATAGCGGTCATCGCCCAGGGTGATGAGGCTGCGCGGGGCGGCCCCGGCGGCGGCCAGCCACTGCCAGGTGGTTTCCAGCTGGGCCTCCAGTTCGGGCGGGATTTGCTGCAGAGCCAGAGCCTGCGACGGGGTGGCGACTTCGCGCAGGCTGACCGGAGATTGCGCAAACACCGCCGTGGGCAGACCAAAGGCGGCCATCAGGCGGCGTGCGCTGGTGTTGCCGATGCCAGGTGTCAGGAGCAGGCGTAACCAGCCTGCCAGCTCGTCCCGGTCCATGGCATTAGCGCGGTGTGGTCAGCCGGTCGCCGATTTTTACGCCGGTTTTGATCTCCAGAATCAGGCCGTAGGACACCCGCTCGAACGGCCGGAACACCATCAGCAGGCCGTTGCGTTCGTCGGGCAGCTTGATCATGGCTTTGCCGGGGTCGGTGGAGTCGCGCAGGCGGGCCCCGTCGGACAACAGCGACAGCACATGGCCGCGCTCGATGCCGTCGCGTGTGCCCTTGTTGATCACCACGATCTGGTTTTGGGCGGCGTTAGCCACCGCGCTGCCGTACACCGAGACGATGCGGCCTTCGATGTCTTTGGCCGGGGCGCGGGGCACGAAGTTCAGCAGCTCGCGCTCGGGCTCGGTCAGCAGGCGGTCGCCGACGCGGATTTCTTCCTTGGCCGAGACGATGTCCAGGCTGGCAGGAATGACGTCCATGAAGGGCTTGCCGTCGCGGTCCAGGTCTTTGGAGGGGCGCTGCGCTTCGCTGGCGACCAGGCTGGCCTTGCCGACGTACTGGGTTTCATAGCCCAGGATTTCGCCGGTGCCGGGGTCTTTGAGTGGGGTGGCGTTGCGCATCACGCGGAAGGTCTGCAATGGGCCCTTGCCGTCGACCAGCGGGGCATTGGCCGGACCCCGGGCGTAGGCGCGGTCGCCCTGGCTCAGCATCACATGGTCTTCTTGCGTGGCCACGATGCGCGGGGCCAGCGCCAGGGTGTTTTCGTCCACCACCAGGGGCTCGGCCAAAAACGGCTCGATCAAATGGGTTTGCAGCGTGGGCAAGGCGTTGTCGGCCAGGTTCTCGATGCGGGTGCGCGGCGACAGGCGCACGGTGCGCATGCCATCGCCCGATAACGACTGGCCGGCCTGCAGCGATGCCCGGCCATCTCTTTTGAACAGAAACAACTGCTGGCCGGGGTAGATGCGGTGCGGATTGCGGATGTCTTGCTGGTTCATGCCCCACAGTTCGGGCCAGCGCCACGGGGTGGTGAGAAACAGGCCGGAGATGCCCCACAGCGTATCGCCCGATTTAACGGTGTAGTGGTCGGGGGCATTCGGGGCCAGCGCGGCCAGCGGCACGCCGTTCTGGGCCACCTGGCTGGCGGTGGCCTGCTGGGCCGGGGTAATGGGATAGTCTTGCGCCTGGGCCAGGGGGCTCCACAGGCTGGCCGACAAGGCCGTCAACACCATGGCGGCTGCGGCGGCAGCCCCACGCGAATCCACTCCCGCTGTTCTATATTTCATATTTGGTAGACCACAAATGCCCGTCGGTGCCGCTATGGGCGTGGTCTGCAAACAGACGTGAATCCGACGGAAAACTAACGACAAATTACGCGCGATTCTGCGCCCAAGCCCCTAGCAGGGCAACGAATATTGGCAGGCCCCGGTTTCCCCGGGTCCAAAAGTAGCGAAAATAGCGACATACGGCTGGCCGCCCCGCGCCCAGTTCCCGCAATTTCGGCGAGATTCCATGGCCCTACTTCCCATTCTCCAATACCCGGACCCCAAGCTGCACACCTTAGCACGACCCGTGCAGGCGGTGGACGCGCGCATCCAGGCCCTGATCTCCGACATGGTCGAGACCATGTACGACGCCAACGGCATTGGCCTGGCCGCCACCCAGGTGGACGTACACGAGCGCCTGATCGTGATCGACGTGTCCGATGAGCGCACCGAACCCCTGGTACTGATCAACCCCGAAATCCTCTGGGCCAGCGAAGAGCGCGTGCTGAATGAAGAAGGCTGCCTATCGGTGCCCGGCATTTACGACGGCGTGGAGCGCTCCACCCAGGTGCGGGTGCAGGCGCTGGACGGCGCAGGCCAGTCGCGCACGCTGGAGGCCGAGGGCCTGCTGGCGGTGTGTATCCAGCACGAAATGGACCACCTGCTGGGCAAGGTGTTTGTGGAATACCTGTCGCCCCTGAAACGCAACCGGATCAAAAGCAAGATGCTCAAGACCCGCCGCGCGCTGGGCCGCTCGGACGCGGCTTGATGCGCGTCATCTTCGCGGGCACGCCGGAGTTTGCCCAGGTGGCGCTGGCCGCACTGCAGGCCGCGGGCCATGAAATCGTGCTGGTCCTGACCCAGCCCGACCGCCCCGCCGGGCGCGGCATGAAGCTGCAGGCATCCCCCGTCAAACAGCACGCCCTCACACACGGCATCCCCGTGGCCCAGCCGCGCAGCCTGCGGCTCGATGGCAAGTATCCCGATGAAGCCGCCGCCGCCCAGGCGCAGCTGCAAGCCGCCCAGGCCGATGTGATGGTAGTGGTGGCCTACGGCCTGATCCTGCCGCAATGGGTGCTGAACGTGCCGCGCCACGGCTGCCTGAACATCCACGCCAGCCTGTTGCCGCGCTGGCGCGGTGCCGCCCCCATCCACCGCGCCATCGAGGCGGGCGATGCCGAGACCGGCGTGGCCATCATGCAGATGGATGCCGGGCTGGACACCGGCGACATGCTACTGGTCGAATCCGTAGCCATAGCCCCCACCGACACCACCGGCAGCCTGCACGACACGCTGGCCGCACTGGGCGGCAAGATGGTGGTGCAGGCCCTGGCGCAGCTGGACACTCTGGTGCCCGTGCCCCAGCCCACCGAGGGCATCACCTACGCCCACAAGATCGAAAAGCGCGAGGCGGCGATCGACTGGACGCAGAGCGCCGACACCATCGTTCGCCGTATCCGCGCCTTCAACCCCTTCCCCGGCGCGGCCACGCAACTGGCGGGCGAGAGCCTGAAAGTCTGGGCCGCCACGGTGTCGGAAGCGGCCTTGCCCGCAGGCACAGTTTGTGGATCAATTATGGCTGTAACGCCCGAATCCATGGCGGTAGCAGCTATGGATTCGATAGTAAACATCACCCAGGTGCAGCGCCCGGGTGGCAAACGTCTGGCGGTGGCCGACTTCCTGCGCGGTTGCGATGTGCAGCCCGGCATGGTGTTTGAAAGCGCGCCGGATGTTCCTCAAGCGCGCTAACCGCGGCCACCCCGAGTTCCGCGTCGGCGCGTCCGAGATGTGGCCGCAAGCCCCCGGCATGGTCGCCTGGGGCCTGATGACCGGCGTAGCCATGGCCAAGTCGGGCATGAGCTTGTTCGAGTCGCTGCTGATGACCTTGACCGTGTTTGCCGGTAGCTCCCAACTCGCCGCCGCGCCCCTGCTCACCGTGGACGCACCGGCCTGGGTGATTCTGGCCACCGGCTTTTGCGTGAATCTGCGCTTCGTGGTGTTCAGCCTGCACCTGCGGCCCTACCTGATGCACCTGCCCTGGCTGGAGCGCATCAGCCACGGCTACCTGACCACCGACATGACCTATGTGATGTTCACCCGGCGCTTTGCCCACCCTGGCGACACGCCCGAGGCCCAAAACGCCCAGGAAGCCTACCTAGCAGGCAGCAACAGCGCCTGCTGGATCAGCTGGATGCCCGCCAGTGTGGCCGGTGTGGTGCTGGCCAACTTCATCCCCACCACCTGGGGCCTGGGGTTTGCGGGCATCTTGTGCCTGATCGGCATTCTGTGTTCGCTGGCCAGCACCCGGCTGCGCATCGTCTCGGCGGTGGTGGCGGCCATGGTGGCGATTGCGGCCTACAACCTGCCGTTCAAGCTCAACATCGTGGTGGCCATCGCCATGGCGGTGTTTGCCTGCATGAGCATCGAAAAAATGCGTCGCAAGGCGGTGGCATGAACAACCCTACCGATTGGCACACCGTGGCCATCATCCTTGGGCTGGCGGCCATCACCGTCATCACCCGCTGCTTCTTCTTTCTGACCCGCAAGTCCGCCAGCCTGCCGCACTGGGCCCAGCGCGGCCTGCAGTACGCGCCCATTGCCGCCCTGTCTGCCGTGGTGCTGCCCGAGGTGCTGATGACCCAGGGCCACCTGCTGGCCACCTGGATGGATGCCCGGCTGTTCGGTGCTGCTGCCGGGGTGCTGGTGTACTTCTGGCGGCGCGACGTGCTGCTGACCATCGTGGCGGGCATGGCGGTGTATCTGCCGCTGCATCTTGGACTAGGCTGGTAACTCTTTGGGCGGTTGGCGCTCCTAGAATGGCGGGTTTTCCCCTCCAACCTACCGAGACACCGCCATGAACGTCATTCGCTTCTCCGATCTGTGCGCCCAGGGCACGCCCGCAGGCCAACGTGTTTTCATCCGCGCCGACCTGAACGTGCCGCAAGACGATGCCGGTGCCATCACCGAAGACACCCGCATCCGCGCCTCGGTGCCGTGCATCCAGATGGCGCTGGACGCAGGCGCGGCGGTGATGGTGACCTCGCACCTGGGTCGCCCCACCGAAGGAGCGTTCAAATCCGAAGACTCGCTGGCCCCGGTGGCCAAGCGCCTGGGCGAGCTGCTGGGCCGTGAGGTGCCGCTGGTGGCGAACTGGGTCGATGGCGTGACGGTCGCCCCCGGCCAGGTCGTGCTGCTGGAGAACTGCCGCGTGAATGTGGGCGAAAAGAAGAACAGCCCCGAGCTGGCAAAGAAGATGGCCGCGCTGTGCGACATCTTCGTGAACGACGCGTTTGGCACCGCCCACCGCGCCGAAGGCACCACCTACGGCATCGCCGAATACGCCAAGGTGGCCTGCGCTGGCCCCCTGCTCGCGGCAGAGATCGATGCCATCACCAAGGCCCTGGCCCATCCCCAGCGCCCGCTGTTGGCCATCGTGGCGGGCTCCAAGGTGTCCACCAAGCTGACCATCCTGAAAGCCTTGTCCGAAAAGGTGGATGGGCTCATCGTGGGCGGCGGCATTGCCAACACCTTCATGCTGGCCGCCGGTTTGAAGATCGGCAAGAGCCTGGCCGAGCCCGACCTGGTGGACCAGGCCAAGGCCGTGATCGACGCGATGCAAGCCCGTGGTGCCGCCGTGCCGATTCCCACTGACGTGGTCACCGCCAAGACCTTTGCCGCCGATGCCGTGGCAACCGTCAAAGCCGCCACCGACGTGGCCGACGACGACCTGATCCTCGACATCGGCCCGCAAACCGCTGCAGCCCTGGCGCTGCAGCTCAAGTCGGCAGGCACCATCGTCTGGAACGGCCCGGTGGGCGTGTTTGAATTTGACGCGTTTGCCCATGGCACGGAAACCATTGCCCGGGCCATTGCCGACAGCGCGGCGTTCTCCATCGCGGGCGGTGGCGACACGCTGGCGGCCATTGCCAAATACGGCATTGAAGAGCAGGTGGGCTACATCTCGACCGGCGGCGGCGCTTTCCTGGAAATCCTGGAAGGCAAAACCCTGCCCGCGTTTGAGATCCTGCAAAAGCGCGCGGCCTGAGAACCCAAAGTGCACCCCGTGCCGATTCCATCGGCACAAGTAGCTACTATTTACATAGCATCCGCATGCGCCAGGCAAAACGCTGCCAGCGCCGTATCCAGCCGCCCCAGGTCGGCGCGCAAGGCCGCTACCTGGGCCTGGTAGGCGGGGGTGGCGCAGGTGGCGCTGTCGGCTTCCAGGGTTTGGGCACGGCGGATCAGGGGGATGGCCTGGAAGTTGGCGACCAGGCCTTTGAGGGTGTGGGCAATGCGGTGGGCGGTGGGGGCATCGGCGGCGCGCATGGCGGCTTCCAGGGCGGCGAGTTGCTGGGGCCAGTCTTGCATGAACTGCGGGGCGATCACGCCGACGATCCAGGGGTCGGCCAAGGTCAGGCCCTGGGCGTAGTCGAAGGCTTGGTTGTCCAAAGCCGCGCGCAGTTGGGCGGGGAGCACGGGCTTGAGCAGCAAGGTGTGCAAACCCGCAACCTGGCAGCGCTCGGCGGTGCCGGGGTGGTCGAAGCTGGCCAGGCCCAGCGCCGGGCGCAGGGGGTGGGCCAGCACAGTATCCAGATTGCCTTCTACCTCCCCATCCAGGTCCAGCAGGGCCAGATCCGCCGGACCACCGCTTTGCTCTTCCCGCACCTGGTGGCCCCAGGCCTGCAGCAGAGCGCGCAGTACGGCATCGTGGCCGGGCGTGGCGCGGGTGCCGACCAGCAGGATGTTCATGGCAGGTCCGTGGTGTGGGCGGGGTCGTCCAGCCGGGCTTTGGTGGCCAGCACGGCATCGATCTGGGCCATGAAGGCATCGACACAAGCGGGGTCGAAATGGCTGCCCGAGCCGTCGCGCAGCAGTTGCAGGGCGCGTTCGACCGGCCAGGCAGCTTTGTAGGGACGCGCGCTGGTGAGCGCGTCGAACACATCGGCCACGGCCACGATGCGCCCGGCCAGCGGGATGGTGTCGCCCGCCAGCCCGGCGGGGTAGCCGCTGCCGTCGAACTTTTCGTGGTGCGAGATGGCAATGGTGGCGGCCATTTGCATCAGCTGGGAGTGGCCCACCACCAGGGCCTGGTGGCCGATGCTGCTGTGGGTTTTCATGGTTTCAAACTCTTCGGGCGTGAGCTTGCCGGGCTTGAGCAGGATGCTGTCGGGGATGCCGACCTTGCCCACGTCGTGCAGGGGCGCGGCATCGAACAGCAACTGCTGCGCGTCGGCAGGCAAACCCAGGTGCTGGGCAATGAGCAGCGAGTAGTGGGCCATGCGCTGGGTGTGCAGGCCGGTTTCGGGGTCGCGGTATTCGGCAATGCGCGAAATGCAGGCGATGGTTTCGCTGTCGCGCAGGCGCAGCTCAGAGGTGGCTTTAGCGACTTCCTCCTACAGCCACTGGGCCCGGTCGGCCAGCCGGGTCTGGCTGCGGCGCAGGGCCAGCATGTTGCGGGTGCGGGCAAAGAATTCGGTGCGGTCCAGCGGCTTGGACAAGAAATCATTGGCCCCGGCTTCCAGGGCTTGCACCCGCACGGCGCGCTCGTCGCTGGCGGTGACCATCAAGATGGGGATGTCCTCGCGCCCGGGGATGGCGCGGAACTGGCGCACCAGGCTGATGCCGTCCAGATCCGGCATCAGGTAGTCCACCAGCAGCAGATCAGGCACGGTGGTCTGGCAAAACGCCAGCGCTTCCACGGGCAGCAGAAAGCAGTGCACACGGCAGCCACCCACCTGGTCCATCAGGCGGTTGAGCAGCATCAGGTTGATGTCTACGTCGTCCACGATCACTACGTCCATGCGTCACTCCCTGTTGTCCGGGCCAGGATGGCCTCCCCCAAGCGCAAAACCAGGGCTTCCAGGGCCTCCAGTGCCGGCTCCAGTGCTCGTGCCTCCTGGGCCAGGGCGGCGCCGCCCAAGGCGTCGGCCATGCGGGCCAACGCGTCCAGCCGGACCCGGGCTTCAGCCACTTGCTGCGGGTCCAGGGCCGTATGCAGCGCGGCGCGCAGAGCGGGCAATTGCCGGTGTAGATCGTCCAGCAAACCGGGGAGCAGCGGGCCCACCAGCGGCAGGTCGTCCCCATAGTATCGGCGCAGCAGCGCCAGACTGAAGTCTTCCGGCGGCGACTCGAACAGGGTCACCGCACCCGAGCGCAAGCTGCACCAGCGCTGCACCGCAGCGCGCAAGGCCGGGGCATCGATGGGCTTGCTGATGTGGTCGTCCATGCCGGCGGCGATGGCGGTGGCGCGGTCGCCGACCATGGCGTTGGCGGTGAGGGCAATGATGGGCACATCCACGTGCAGGTCCCCGGCTTCGCCGGCACGGATGCGGCGGGTGGCCTCGTAGCCGTCCATCTCGGGCATGTGGCAGTCCATCAGCACCACGTCGAATGGGTGCTGGCGCAGCAGGGCCAGGGCCTCGCCGCCGTGCAGGGCGGTGTGCACCTGGTGGCCCCATTTGGCCAGCAGGGCCAGCACCAGCTTCTGGTTGGTGGCGTTGTCTTCGACCACCAGCACCCGGGCGCGGGGCGCGGACTCGTCCAGGGTGTGGCGGGTCACCAGCGGCGGTGGCACGGCGGGCGGCGGCGGCGGGGTGCCCAGGGACAGCAGGGTTTGCATGCAGCGCAGCAGTTGCGCGCCCTTGATGGGTTTGGTCAGAAAGGCAGCAAACCCGGCGGCGGTGAGGCGGGCTGCGTCGCCACGCCGGGCCACCGAGGTGAGCATGACCAGCGGCACGGCGGCCCATACCGGGTCGGCCTGCATCCAGCGGCCCAGGGCTTCGCCGTCCATGCCGGGCATGCGCATGTCCAGAATCGCCACATGCAGCCTGCGGCCTGCGGCGTGCTCGGCGGCCAGCACGCGCTGGGCATCCAGGCCGTCTTCGGCCACCACGGCCTGCATGCCCCAGTTGTGCAGCAGCAGCTCCAGCAGGCGACGGTTGGTAGCGTTGTCGTCTACCACCAGGGCGCGCAGTCCGCCCACTGCTTGGGTGGGGCGCTCCTGCTCTTCGGCGCGGAGCCCCTGCGGTATGCCCAACGGCAGCTCGAACCAGAACACCGAGCCCTGGCCCAGCACGCTGCGGGCTCCGATGGTGCCGCCCATGCGCTCGACCAGTTGCTTGGAAATCGCCAGGCCCAGCCCGGTGCCGCCGTACTGGCGGGTGGTGGACGCGTCGGCCTGGGTGAAAGGGGTGAACAGCTGGGCCAGCTTGTCGGGGGGGATGCCGATGCCGGTATCGCGCACCTCGCAGTGCAGCAGCACCTCGCTGCCCTGGTTGGCCACCAGGGCCAGGTCGATGGTGACCTCGCCCTGCTGGGTGAATTTGGTGGCGTTGCCCGCCAGGTTCAGCAGCACCTGGCGCAGGCGGCCGGGGTCGCCGCGCACGCGCGACGGCACCTGCGGCTGCGCTACCCAGGCGCACTCTACGGGCTTGTTGCCGATGCGCAGCGCCACCGCGTCAGCCACTTCGTCCATCAGGCTGCGCAGGTTGAAGTCCAGCGTTTCCAGCTCCAGCTTGCCGGCTTCGATCTTGGAGTAGTCGAGGATGTCGTTGATGATGCGCAGCAGGGCCTCGCCGCTGTTGCGCACGGTTTCGGCGTATTCGCGCTGCTCGTCGTTGAGCGGGGTGTCCAGCAGCAGGCCGGTCATGCCCAGCACGCCGTTCATGGGGGTGCGGATTTCGTGGCTCATGGTGGCCAGAAAGTCGCTCTTGGCCTTGCTGGCTTCTTCGGCGATCTGCCGTGCCAGCGACGACTCGTACAGCGCCAGCTCGGCCGCCCGCATGCCGCCCTGGGCCAGCAGGGCGCGGATGCCGTAGGCGATGTTGTTGGCCGCCTCGCCTAGCAGGTGCACCTCTTCATCGGAAAAGCTTTCAAGGACCATGGAGTAGGCGTAAATCGAGCCCCAGACCTGCTCGGTGCCGTGCAACGGCAGGCACAACATGGAACGCACGCCCAAGGACCGGGCAGCACCGGGCGTGTCGAGCACACGCGGGTCGGTCTGCACGTCGGCCACCAGCACCGGCGCGCCCTCGGCAATGCTGCGGCCCATGGCCCCAAAGTCGGGGGCCGCCGGATCCCAGCTGTGGCTGAGGTCAAACATGCCCTCAGCCAGGCTGCCGTGGCCCGCCACCAGGGTGACGGTTTTGCGCGGATCCGACTCGGCGCGGCCAATGCACACGGTGATGTAGCCCCCGATCTCCACCATCTGGCGGCACACGGCATCCAGCAGCTCTTGCAGGCTGCGGGCTTTGGCCACCGCCAGGTTGGTGGCGCTGGTGAGCGTGAGCGCGCGGTTCAGGCTTTGCAGGTGGGCATCGGCCCGCTTGCGGGAGGTGGTGTCACGGGCCACGATGATGACCCCTTCGATGTCGCCCTGGGCATTGCGCTGGGGCATGTAGCGCGAGGTGGCGAAGAACTGCGGCTTGCCGTCGCGCGCGGGCGAGGCAAATTCCAGCTGCCCTTCGCGGCCGTTAGCCAGCACCTGCGCCACCAGGGCATCGTGCTGCTGTCGACTCTCTTGGCCGAGCATGCTGACCGCGTTGTCCATCACGTCCACATACGGGCCGAGGATGCCCCGGTACAGGCGCTGCATGGTCGGGTTCATGTAGACCCGCTGACCTTGCTTGTCCAGGCACAGGATCAGGTCGGTGATGTTTTCGGCCAGACCGCGGAACTGCTGCTCGCTGTCGGTCAGGCGCTTTTCCAGCGCCTTGCGGGTGGTGATGTCACGGGCGGTGGCCAGCGAGTATTCCACCCCTTCGAATACAAAATAATTGGTATTGACTTCCACCGCAAACTCGGTTCCCTGGCGGGTACGGTGGATGGACTCGAAGCGCATGGTGCCCTGGGTTTTCAGCACACCCCATAGATGGTCCAGCGACTCTGCCGTGACGTGCGGGTCAATGTCATACAAGGTCATGCCGCCAGTCAGTTCGGCCAGGCTGTAACCCAGCGAATGGCACATGGTGGCGTTCACGTAGACAAGTGCCGTGGTGCCAAATGGAATCAGGCACACCGAGTCGCCCACCCGGTCCAGCGCCGTCGACAACATGGTCAGGTTCTTGTTGGCATCTTTGATGTTGGTGATTTCCCACATGAAGCCCGCGGTACCGATCAGTTCGCCGTCGATGGTGGCCGGACCCCGTGCGGTTTCAAACCACTGCAGCGACGCGCCACTGCCGCGCGTGCCCTCGGTGCGCACCATCTGGCGGGTCTGCATGGCCTCGACCTCTTTGGCAAAGTAGGCCGCGGCCTCTTCGGGGGGCGACAGGTCTACATCGGACAGGCCGAGCATGTCGTTGGGCGTGGCAAAGCCATGCAGATTCGCCACGCCCTGGCTGACCACCAGAAACCGGCCCTGCGTGTCTTTGAGCCAGGTGTTGAACGGAAAGTTGTCGAGCAGGGCACGCTGGTAGCGCTCGCGTTCCAGCAGCCGGGCCTCGGCCTGTTTGCGCAGGCTGATGTCGATCGACGCGCCCACGGTGGCGTATTGGCCCGGCCCCAGCAGCACGCGGGTCTTGAAGATATCGACCCAGGGGCCATCGGGCTGCATGCCCTGGGGCTCTTCCTGGTGCACCACCCCGCCGTTGCGCAAAACCTGGGCATCACTCTCCCGAAAGTAGCGGGCCACCGGCTCTGGCCACAGCGCCAGGTCGGTGTGCCCCTCCACCGCATCGAAACCAGGCACCTTGGCGTACTCGGCATAGGCCTGGTTGACCAGCAGGTACACGCCCTGCGCGTCTTTGAGCCACACCGGAAACGGCAGGCTGTTCAGCAGGACACGCTGCTGAAGGCTTTGCCGCGCCAGGTCCGCCGTGGCATCGGCGGCAGTCTGTGCCGCTGTGCGCAGCAGCCGTGTGCCCGCCCACGACAACAGCACCGCCGCCGCCGCGCCGCCTGCCGCCTGCCAGGCACTGGGCGGCTGCAGCAACCAGCTGGCACCCAGGGTGGCTGCGCACAGCCCCCAAGGGGCCCATCCAAGCTTGCCAATCTCCAACGCCATGCTGAGTCCCTAAAGCCAATGAACACCATGCATAAGGCATCGCCCGGCCACAGCGTTCTAGGCGCTGTGGCCGGGCGATGCGCCAAGCCAACTTGTAACATTGTGCGCCAGGGATAAGGCGCTGTGGGGTCTACCGCACTGTTAACCGTGGAACTCCGGGATCGTGCCGTCTTTTTCGGCCTTGATGAAGTCGGCGCGGACTTCGGCGCGGGTCAGCGGCGTGCCATGGGAGGTGATGACGGGGTAGCTGTTGTCGTTGATGGCGGCCAGGCTGCCGTCTTTTTCGGCGGCAATCAGCTCGGCCCGCACCTGGGCGCGGGTGACGGTGCTGGGCGTGTTGCTGACCACGGGATAGTCGTGGTCGTAGGAATCGGCAAACGCGCTGGTCGTGGCTACCGAGGCCAGGGCGATCAGGGAAGCGGCTAAAAATTTGGTCGTGTTCATGATGGTCATTCCTAAAAGTTAAAACAGTGCAGCCGGACCAGGAACCTTTGGCGGGGCTGCCCACTCTTGCAGGGTGCTTGCCCCGCCAGGGGCCTGGTTCACAGGGTTCAGAACATGTTCTTACCTTGCCCTGATTCAGAATGCGTGGCTGTAACTAAGTTTCAGCTTTATGCCACCCTCTATGGAACCAGGCTGTTTCGGTCTTGGAAACAATGGACACCCTCGAACTCATCCGCACCTTCCGCGAAGTCGCCGCCCGGGGCGGTTTTTCACTGGCCGCCAAAACCCTGGATGTGTCCAAGGCCAACGTCAGCAAGCACGTGGCCGAGCTGGAGAGCCGCCTGGGCACGCGGCTGCTGAACCGCAGCACCCGCACCGTCAGCCTCACCGACGCGGGCAGCCTGCTGCTGGAGCGCAGCAAGCCCCTGCTGGAGATGATGGCCCTGACCCGCGAAGAGCTGCAACACCGCGCCCAGGAACCCAGTGGCCGCCTGCGGCTGACCGCGCCGCAAGGCATTGGCAGCGTGGAACTGCCCGCCCTGCTGGCCGACTTCATGCAGCGCTACCCCGAGGTGCACATCAGCCTGGACCTGGGCAACCGGGTGGTGGACCTGGTGGAAGAAGGCATGGACCTGGCACTGCGCGTGGGCACCACACCCAACGACAACCTGATCGTGCGCAAGCTGCGCCGCATCGACGTGGTGGTGTGCGCGTCCCCCGCCTACTGGCACCAGCACGGCCGGCCCGCCCACCCGGACGAACTGGCAGGGCACGACGCCATGACGCTGTCGCTGCACGGCAACCATCCGCAGTGGCGCTTCAAGGTGAACGGCAAGGCGCACAACGTGGCCGTGCGCAGCCGCATGGACGCCACCGATGGCATGCCGCTGGTGCACATGGCCCTGCACAGCCTGGGCGTGGCCCGCGTGCCGCGCATGCTGGTGCAGGCGCATCTGGACAGCGGGGCCCTGGTGCCGGTGCTGGAAGACTTTCGCGCCCACGACCTGTGGCTATACGCCGCCTACGCCCAGCGCCGCCACAACAGCGCCGCGTTGAAGGCGCTGCTGGACTTCATGGAAGCCCGCTGGAAGCAGGATTGAGGTTTTTAGGCCATTTTTCAGGCATCAAATCGGCAGCTAGCGCTTATGGATTGAGCGTGAGCAGCTATCAACAACTTACTTAAAAACAATAGCATCAGACCAGGTGCTCGGCAAAAAACGCCAGCGAGCGTTCGCGCGCCAGGGATGCCGCCGGTGCGTCATAGGCCCCGCGCTGGTCGCAGTTGAAGCCGTGGTCGGCCGGGTACAGGCGCACATCCACCGCCAGGTGCGCCTGGGCAAAGGCCCGCACCGTGTCCAGCGCGATGCCGTGGTCGCGCTCGCCAAAATGCGACAGCACCGGCACCCGGGGCGTGCGGGCCACCTCGATCGCCGCCGTCATGCCGCCGCCGTAATACGTGACCGACGCGGCCAGGCCCTGCACCAGGCAGGCAGCGCGCCAGCTCAGCAAGCCGCCCCAGCAGTAGCCCACCGTGCCGACCTTGCCCGCCTGCGCCGCGGCATAGGCCACGGCGGCCTGCACGTCCAGCATCAGCGTGGGCACGCCCAGCGCCTCGGCGGCGGCTTTCAAGGCGATACCGGCCTGCACATCCTCAGGCGTGTAACCCAGGTCCACCCCCGGCTGCACGCGGTGGAACATGGCCGGGGCCACGGCCAGGTAGCCCGCCGCCGCATAGCCATCGGCCACCGCACGGATGTGGCTGTTGATGCCAAAGATCTCCTGGATCACCACCACCGCGCCCTTGGGCGTGCCGCTGGGCTGGGCCACGTAGGCGGGCAGGATGAAGCCGTCGGCGGCGGTCAGGTCGATGAAAGTGGACATGGGGGAGTCTCCTGAAAGTAGGGGTAATACGTGGCAGCGACTGTAAGCGGCAGCCGTTAAGCTTGTCGGCTATGGACTTCAAACCCCTCATCACCCTGTTGGCCATCGTCAACCCACTGGCCATCGTGCCGTTTTTCATCCACTACACGCAGAGCTTTTCGGACGCGCAGCGCCGCCGCACCATCTGGGTGTCGTCGTTCAGCGTGTTTGTGGTGATTGCGGTGAGCGCCCTGCTGGGCCTGCAGATTCTGGAGTTTTTCAACATCTCGCTGGCCAGCTTCCAGGTGGGCGGCGGCCTGCTGCTGCTGAGCTCGTCGCTGAACATGCTCAACGCCCAGCCCGCCGAGGCCAAGTCCAACGCCACCGAGCTGCAAGATGCGTCCGAGCGCGCCGCCGTGGGCGCCAGCATCGCCGTGGTGCCGCTGGCCATTCCCCTGCTCACCGGCCCGGCCAGCATGTCCACCGTGGTGATCTACGCCGACAAGGCCAAGACCTTCTGGCAACTGGCCACCCTGGTCGGCTACGGCGTGGTGATCGGCCTGGCCACCGCCCTGTGCTTCGCCCTGGCCGGCCCGATTGCCCGCATCCTGGGCAAAACCGGCATCAACGTGATGACCCGCCTGATGGGCCTGATTTTGGCCGCCCTGTCGGTCGAGGTGATGGCCGACGGGCTGCACAAGCTGTTTCCGGTGCTGGCGGGGTGATGCTGCGGTTTTTGTAGCTGCTTGCGCTGGTGGAATATGCGCTAGCGGCTGATTTCATGCTGATTTTCGTGTGCCAGTGACGGCGTGGCAGCACGTACCTCACGCAGCTCGACCACCTGCCCATCTTGCAACTGCACCACCCGCTGCGCGCCCGCAATGGTTTCAGGCCGGTGGGCCACCACGATGCGGGTCAAGGGCAGTTGCGCCAGCGCCTGCGTCACGCGCTGCTCGTTGCCAATGTCCAGGTGGCTGGTGGCCTCGTCCAGCGCCAGCACCTTGGGCTGTTTGTAGAGCGCACGGGCCAGCAATACCCGCTGCTTTTGGCCGCCGCTTAGGCTGGAGCCCATATCGCCCACCAGCGTCTGGTAACCCATGGGCATCCGGGCGATGTCGCTGTGCACGGCGGCCATCTGGGCGCAGGCCTCGATGCGGGCCGGATCGGGGCGGATGTCGAAGAAGCTGATGTTGTCGGCAATGCTGCCGGCCAGCAGCACATCTTCTTGCATCACCGTGCCAATCAGGCGGCGGTAGTTTTGCATGCCCAGTTGCTGCACGGGTAGGCCGCCGTAGAGCACCTCGCCCTCTTCGGGCTTGAGCAGCCCCAGCAGCAGCTTGAGCAAGGTGGTTTTGCCGCAGCCGCTGGGGCCGACGATGGCCACACTCTCGCCGGGCTGCAGCACCAAATGCACGTCTTTCAGCACCCAGGGTTCGCCCTCGCCGTAGCGAAAGTGCACGCCTTTGAGCTCAATGCGCGGCTGTAGGTGGTCTAGCGCGTGGTCGGGCTGGCTATCCACCTCGGGTTCAGCCAAGGCAATATCGGCCAGGCGTTCGGCATGCAGGCCCAGCATTTTGATTTCTACCGCGTAGTCGATCAGCGCGCTCATGCGGCCCGTGAACTGCCCCTTGTAGCTGATGTACGCAAACAGCATGCCGATGCTGAACACCGCCTGCGGGCTGCTTTGCATCACCAGGTTGGCCCCCAGCCACAGCACCAGCAGGTTCTCCACGCCAAAGATCAAAGTGTTGGCCGTGCCAAAGCCAATGCCCATCTTGGCGGTGCGCACATCGCGGTTCTGCACCTCTACCAGCAAGTTTTGCCAGCGGGCCCGGCGCTCTTGTTCGCGGCCAAACAGCTTCAACGGTTGGATGGCCCGCAAGGACTCCAGAAAGTGGGTTTGCTCCCGCGCACCCACCACCAGCCGCTCTGCGGCTGCATCGCGAAACGGGCGGTACGCCGCCCAGCGCAGGCCGCCGTACAAGGCCACCGACACCAGCGTCACCGCCGCCATTTGGGGCGAATACAGCAGCATCATGCCCAGGGTCACCACACTCATCAACCCGTCCAGAATCGCCTCCAGCAGGCTGGCCGTCAGCGTCTTCTGGATAGCACCCACCGCCCCAAAGCGCGACACCACATCGCCCAGGTGCCGCCGTTCAAAAAATGCCACGGGTAGCCGTACCAGGTGGCTGAACAGGTTGCTGCTCCACTGCAAGCCCAGCGACATGCCCAACACCATGGCCAGCCAACTGCGCGCCAGCCCCAGCGCCGTTTGCACCAGCAACAGCAAGCCAAAGCCGACGATGAGTACCCCCAGCAAGTCCCGGTCGTAGGTGGCAATCGCCTCGTCCACCATCCACTGGTTCAGCAGCGGTGCCGCAATCGCAAACACTTGCAAAGCCAAAGCCAGCGCGAATATCTGGGCCAACGAGCGCTTGAGCCCCAGCACCCGGCCCGTCAACGCGCCCAGGCTCACCCGGGGTGCTGCTTTGGCCGCCACAAACTGCGCGTTCGGCGTGAGCTCCAGCGCCACCCCGGTGAAGTGCCGCGACACCTCGGCCAGCGGCAGTTGGCGCTCGCCCACCGCCGGGTCGAGGATGCGCACGTGGTCGCGGCCTACCTTTTTGAGCACCACAAAGTGGTTCAGGTCCCAGTGCAGGATGCAAGGCAGTTGCAACTGCGCCAGCTCATCCAGCTCCAGCCGCAAGGCCCGGCTGCTGAACTGCAAAGCCCCCGCATGGGCCATGAGTTGCTGCAAAGTTGCGCCCTTGAGGGACACGGCGAAGCGACGGCGCAGGGTGTCCAGATCGACATGCAGTTTGTGCGCAGCACTGACCATGGCAAGGCAGGCCAGCGCGCATTCGCTGGATTCGGACTGGAGGATGGGGCGCATTTAATTGGGGGAATGGCTGACGCAAATACCTGCGCTCACTGAGCTTTACAGGAGAAGGTGAATGACATTCCGTCCATCGTGGTGGATACAGACGCGGAACTGCCCGCTCTGCAGGTGGCAGCAACGTTATTAATTTCGGCTTGCATCACCACACTAGGGCCACTGAATTGCAGTTTGTATATATAAGAACCCACCGTCAACATGAAGAAGATGAGGCACCAAAAGACAATTTGCTTTATTACGAAGTAAATTTTCATAACATTTAATTGAATTAACAACCGTTTAGTTCAATATTTGTCAATAAAAATAATTAGTATTTAATGTGTTTATATTTTTTTAAATGCAACAAGAACCAATTTAAAAAAGGCATAAATGCATATATGAAAAAACATACACCTAAAACTCCAGCTGCATCTCTTGCCAACCCCTGAAGATTAGCGGCAACTGAAATCTCAAGAAAAGCAACGGAAATATACGCAAAAGAAAAATTTAACCCCATCATTATGGGAACACGTCTTACGCTATCAGCGCTGGAAAGGAAAATTCTATTAAACCCCATTACCTTCCAAAAAATAAAAATTATCGAAGCAAAATTTGAATAATAATAAAAATCAATAATCTCATCTGAAACTTTAACTCCAATGAGTAAAATTGCACCAAAAATAATCAATGCAAAATTCAAGAATAAATGAAAATAATAGTATTTAAAGTATTTTTTTGCATCAACAACCTTTACCAGACCACCCTTTGAATCGATTGGATACGAAAGACTCATCCATAATTTATCTGATTTTTTAATAAATATCATAATTTTCTTTTTAAACTTTAGCTTAGTTAAAATATATGCCGATATTTATATACACCAAACCAATTTAACATCTAAGAACAACAAAGAGCGTCCCTTTTAAAAACCACTCAAAGCAACTAGTTACAGAGTTCGAATGACCGCGTTAGTCCCCGGTAAACCCGGGGACCATCTATTGGGTTAATTCCGGATCAAAAGATATTAGAACCCATGACCATCTCCATTGCTGGTGCCTGCAGTTCCCGTAGAACCCCGTTGGTCACTGCGCGCACCACCGTATCCTCCGGCACCGACATTATTTCCGCCACCAATATTCGAACGGGCCGCATCATAAGCGTATGCTAATGCTCCGCCGGCAGCCACCCCCGCACCAATAACACCAAGTACGCCGCCAGCTGCGAGGGCAGCCCCGATACCCACTAGGCCAACACCTAGCGCCATATCCGCACTAGTGCTTAAACTTTTAGCTTGAGCAGTCGCAGGATGTAAAAGAGCAAACATACCGGAATGGTCATCACCATTTCCACCACCAGAAACCACGCTAACTTCGCAAATACTAAGTTCTCTCATATAAGCCTCCAATAAACCATCCGAAAATGCGGCTGGACTATCCGCTTTCAGCACCCGCCTCCCTCAACTCTCCGAAGAAGCCGCCTTCGGCTCAGCACCCAGAACCCAGAGCTGTGCCCGCGCCGCCAGCAGTGGCTCCAGCCCCCACTCCCACACTTTTCTGCGCTCTTGCACCACATCGGCCTCCAGCGACAAGCCCGCTTTGAGTGCGTAGCTCTGGCCGTGGCTGGAAATGGATTGCTCGTCCAAGGCTACGCGGATGCGGTACAGCGCCTCGGTGCTGCTCCCTGCCTGGGCTGTGAGCTGCTGCAAGGTCGCGCCCTTGAGGTACACGGCGAAACGGCGGCCCAGAGTGTCCAGATCGACATAGAGTTTGTGCGCCGCGCTGACCATGGCTAGGCAGGCCAGGGCGCATTCGCTGGATTCAGACTGGAGGATGGGGCGCATTCAGGGGGTAGGTGCTAGGGTTGCAGGCGTGCAGGAAAAGCTGTTCGTGTTGCCCCCAATGGTGGTGGTCAACGTGACAGACCCACCATGCATGCACACCGACTTCGCCCATTGGGTTTGGTGAATAGCTGGTGCGGTTGTGCCATCGAGTAAATAGGCTCCACAGGCGATTAAGAAAACCAACATCGTCACATCAAACAAGGCACGTATGGCAATTGAAAATATTTTCTCCATAATTTCGCATGTTTATTTAAGAAAATGACTCATTCTATATTAAAATATTCTAATAAATAAATGGCAAAATCGCAAAAAAGAAAAGCGCTGCTGTTTTTATATTTTCATCGAAATAAAAATATCCTTTAAATAAACATGAAAAACACAAAAAAGATTAATGCAAATATAGTTGTTGCAATCGATTTATTTAATATTTTAATTAATTTATTCATACGCAATTAATGCACAATTAAACCTCTCGATAAATTAATCACAACTCACACATTACTAAAATACTCAACTACAAAAAAAGGAAGCAATACACAAATGACATTATAAAATGAATGCATTGCAATCGCCTCACACAAGAAAATTAATCTTTTTACGTACGCAGATCTAAAATCAACATAATACGCAAAAATATAAAATACGAACAATTGAACTGGCAATATTTTCAAATCATCTCTTCCGGGAATATGCGCCAACATCGCCAGAACAGCAACAATAGGTAAATAAAATTTCGCCTTAAAACCAATTCTCTTAAAAATCTCAACCATAAAAACTAAAACCACAGATTCCACCAAGGGAGCTATAGCAATAGCAGCCACCACATAATTTAATGTAAATACATCTCCATCATTCTCATCATTACCAAATAAAATTACTAAAATCAGCGCATATATTATTGCAAACAAGGCCAAAATTAAACCTATTTTTAATGGCGCTAACACATTGATTCTTTTTCCGATTGGGAAAAATTTACTTGCGCTTACATTAGTTTTCATAATTATTTAACCAAAATATCAACGTACCGCCTCCAAAAAAGGTGCCGTTTTAAACAAAAGGCACCTTTTTAATTAATTATTTATGAATCATCGCTACTGCTGCTCTCACTTCCGTTGGATGCACCCGATCCATAGCTACCGGGATAAGTCGGACTGCCACCAAAGCTAAAAACACCGGATGAACTTGTAGTCAGCATACTTGAGGAACTACTACTACTCCCCGACGACGACACACTGGATACAGCAGCCACGCCGGCGTTGTAGAGAGTAGTTACTGTTTCTATAGCTGTAGCTGCCAATGCAGCCGCTTTGGCAATGCCAAGAAACGCACCTCTAAGGCTAATGCCACCAGAAATCGTATCTAATTCATTGAAATCAAGTTCTCTCATATTCATCTCCATTTAAACCATCCGAAAATGCGGTCGGACTTCCCGCTTCCAGCACCCGCCTCCCTCAACTCCCCGAAGAAGCCGCCTTTGGCTCGGCACCCAGAACCTTGAGCTGTGCCCGCGCCGCCAGCAGCGGCTCCAGCACCCACTCCCATACTTTTCTGCGCTCTTGCAGTACATCGGCCTCCAGCGATAAACCTGCCTTGAGGGCGTAGCTCTGGCCATGGCTGGATATCGTTTGATCGTCTAGCTGCACACGGATGCGGTACAGCGCCTCGGTGCTGCTCGCCTGGGCCATGAGCTGCTGGGCCAGGTTGGGCGGCAGCTCATTGGCGGCAAACGGGGTGGCAGATACCGAGGTGATGCGACCGGTGTGCAAGCCGAACTTCTGGTAGGGGTAGGCGGCGTAGCGCAAGTACACCGATTGGCCTGCCTGCACAAAACCGGCGGTGCGGCTGGGGGCGTATAGCTGGGCTTCCACGCTGGGCGCGTCGGCATCGGTTTGTTCGGGCACCAGGGTGGCCACGGTTTGGCCTGCCTGCACGGCCTGGCCCGGTTGCAAGTTCAGGGCGGTCACGCGGTAGCGTGTGCCAGGGGCGCCGGGTGCAGTCACCACAGCGGTTTGGCGGGCGGCGTTTTCGCTGGCTTCCTGGCGCAGGCTGGACTGGCTGCGGGCCAGTTGCGCCTGGTCGGTATCCAGCTGGGCTTTCAGGGTTTGCTGCTCACCGGCCAGGGTTTGGCGGTCTTGCTGCAAGGCCAGGCGGGTGCGCTCCAGCGACTGCAAGCGGCCACGGGCATCGAGCTGGTCCTCCAGCTTGCCTTGCACCTGGATGTCGGACATAAAGCCCTCAGCGGCTAACTGCTGGTAGCGCTGCACGCTGGTCTGGCTCAGGGCGACGCGGCGTTCCAGCAGGCTGATTTCATCCGCTGCCTGGCGTATCTGTGCGTCCAGCGTGTGGATGCGGTCGGTGAGCACCTGGCTGCGTTGCTGGGTCAGTAGCTGGCGCAGGCTGCGCTCTTGCTCCAAGCTGTGCTGGCGAGCGGTAATTTGCTCGGCCACCTGGGCGCTGGTGTCGCCTACACCGCTGCCTTGCACGCTTTGCCGCTCGGTATTGAGCACCAGCAGCACGGCCCCGGCGGCAATGGTTTGGCCTTCGACCACCCGGCGTTCGGCGATCACGCCGCTCTGGGGCGCACTGATGTTCAAGCTGCCGCCCGTGGGCACCAGCACGCCGGTAACCCGCACCTTGCGCGTGACCTCACCCCACGCAGCAAATGCCACCAGCAGCCCGCCCAACGCCAGCGCCACACCCGCCACTACCGTGTAGCGAATAGGGTGGCTGATGCGCACCACGCCCAACCATTGGGCGGACTGGGCTTGCTGGACCTCGGGGCGAAATAGCGACAAAAGCAGGGCTCCCAAGCAACCGCTGGCTGCAAACTGGCCCACGTGTTCAGGCGATATCTTCGTATACAAACCGTTGAAAACTTTGTGACGTATGACCAAAATTGAATTTACAAAGTAACTGTATGTTTCTTTAACTAACCTTTAACACAGTTATTTAGCCCAGAAAGGTCCAACAATTGGATACCGCATGAGCCACATCTCAACTTTTATGAGCCACTCCTTGTGATCAACCTCACCCAAGACCAAAAGTCGTACCCTTGGGCATCTAAAACTTCTTTACGCGCCATGCCCCACGCCGTCTCCCGCACCCGCCGCGCCAGCCTCTGCGCCCTGCTGCTCGCCCTGGGCGGCTGCTCCACCGCCGTGCCCGAGGGCATCACGGCGGTCACGCCATTCGATGCCATGCGCTATGCGGGCAAGTGGTTTGAGATTGCCCGGCTCGACCATTCTTTCGAGCGCGGGCTGGACAATGTGAGCGCCCGCTACACGCTGCAGCCGGATGGCAGCGTGCAGGTCATCAACCGGGGTTTCAGCCGCGAGAAAAACGCCTGGAAGGAAGCCGAAGGCATCGCTAAGTTCACCGGCGACCCGCGCACGGCCTCGCTCAAGGTATCGTTCTTCGGCCCGTTCTACGGCGGCTACCACGTGGTGGCGCTGGACCCGGCCTACCGCTGGGCGATGGTGGTGGGGGCCGACCGCAGCTACATATGGATCTTGGCGCGCGACAAGCAGTTGCCCGCCGACATCCGCGCGCAGTTGCTGGCCAAGGCGCAGGCGCTGGGCATTGCGGTAGACCAGCTGGTGTGGGTGGACCAGTCTCGCAGCGACAGCTAGGCTTTCGGCCCCATCCGTCCCACCAACTGAGTCGCCACCACCATCGCCAACGTGCCGAAAATCGCGGTGCCGATGGCCGCCCCGGCCAACACGCCGACCGGGCCGAACTGCGCGCCCCACCAGGCAAACGGAATCGTGCCCAGGGTGGCGCGGGCCCAGTTGAAGCCGGTGGACCACAGCGGCTTGCCCAGGTTGTTGAACGCGGCGTTGGCTACAAACAGCGCCCCGGCGAAGAAGAAGCTGGCCGCCAGCCAGGTGCAGAACATGCGGATCAGGTGCTCGGCCTCGCCATGCGCGCTGAAGGCCGCCACCAGCAGGTTCTGCCCCAGCGCCAGCAGCAGCCAGGCGGTGCCCACGGCGATCACCATGAACAGCAGGCTGTCGCGCAGGCCCTGGCGCACCCGGTCGAACTGGCCCGCGCCCAGGTTTTGCGCCAGGATGGGGCCGACCGCGCCGCTGAGCGCGTAGATCACCCCAAAGGCCACCGGGGTCACGCGGTCGATGATGGCCTGCCCGGCCACGGCCGACGCGCCAAACTGGGCGATGGAATGGGTCACAAACGCGGCGCTGATGGGGGTGGCCAGGTTGGTCAGCACCGCCGGGCCCGCCACGCCCGCCAGCAGCTTGGCATCTGCGCCCAATGCGGCCCTATTCCACCGTCCCAGAAGGCCGTGGCGCAGCACGCCGCGCAAGCCCACCGCCGCCAGAATGCTGCGCGACACCACCGACGTGGCCGCCGCGCCATCCAGCCCCATACCCAGGCCAAAGATCAGGATCGGGTCCAGCACGGCAGTGACCACCGCAGCCCCCAGCGTTACCGCCATGGCCCCGCGCGCGTCGCCCACCGAACGCATCAGCGCCGAGCAGGCCATGCCGATCCCGAGTAGCGGCAGCGAATGCACGGTCACACTGAGGTAGCGCACGGCCAGGCGCTCGGTCTCGCCGGTCGCGCCCAGCAGCTCCAGCAGCGGGCGCAGAAACGGCGCGGTGCCGCTGCCGATCAGGGCGGCCAGCAGCACCATCAGCAGCAGGCTGGAGGTGGCCAGGCGCTTGGCATCCGCCGCCCGGCCCGCGCCCACGGTGCGCGCCACCACCGCGGTGATGCCAATCGTCAGCCCGATGCACAGCGAGGTGTGGAAGAAGCCCACCACCCCGGCAAAGCCCACCGCCGCTGCAATCGACTGCTGGCCCAGCTGGGCGATGTAGAAAAGGTTGATCAAATCCACAATGAACACCGCCACCAGCCCGATGGCCGAGGTGGTGGACATCACCGCCACATGCCGGAACAATGGGCCGGTAACAAAACGTGGTGAAACGGGGGAGGCGGTAGTGGTCATAAAGACGATGGTACAAGCCTCGTCACTAGGAGGACTTACGCAGCGCCCTTGTACCGCCCTTCGGGCTTACAGGGGGAACTTGCGTAAGTCCTGACTATTAAAAAAGTAGCTGCTCACGCTTATTAAATAAGCGCAAAGTGCCGATTTCATCTAAAAAGCCACCGCCATGAGCTCCTTACCCCACCGCCCGCAATCCCAGGATGCCCTGCTGATGCGCCACCTGCACGCCTTCTTCGGCGCGCTGGAGCCCGAGGCCATGGAGCTGCTGCGGCACAGCCTGCAATGGGTGGAAATCAGCGGTGGCGACACCCTGCTGACCCAGGGCGAGGCGGGCGACGCGATGTACCTGGTGGTCAGCGGCCGGCTGCGCGCCTTTGTGCAGGCCGAGGGTGCAGCCCAGCAGCGGGTGGGCGACATCGTGCGCGGCCAGGTGGTGGGCGAAATGAGCCTGTACACCGGCGAGCCGCGGGCCGCCACCGTGGTGGCCGTGCGCGATGCGGTGCTGGCCCGGCTGGACCGCCCGGCCTTCCAGCGGCTACTGGCCTGCAGCACCCAGATATCGCAGGCCTTCACGACGCAAATCATCCGCCAGCTCCAGGGCCGCAGGCACGCTCCAGTGGCCGACAAGCTGGTCACCATCGGCCTGCTGCCCATCACCACCGGCATCGCCCTGCCCGACTTCGCCGCCCGGCTGGCCGCCCAACTCGCCCCCCTGGGCCGCGTGGGCGTGGTCAGCCGCCACGACATCGACCAGCGGCTGGCGCAACTCGGCCTGGGCCCCAGCGACAACACCGACAAGCAAACCCAGCGCCGCATCGCCATGCTGCTGGACCAGATCGAGGCCGAGCACGACTTCGTGCTGCTGCTGGCCGATGCCACGCCCACGCCCTGGACGCAGCGCTGCTGCCGCCACTGCGACGAGCTGCTGCTGCTGGCCGATGCCACCCAGCCGCCGGTGCTGCACCCCAGCGAAATCCAGTTCCTGCGCAACCGCCCGCCGCTGACGGTGATTGCCGACATCCTGCTGCTGCTGCACCCCGCCGACCAGACCTCGCCGCGCGGCACTGCGGCCTGGCTGGCGCGCCGCCCGGTGGCCGGGCATATCCACATCCGCCCCGATGTGCCCCGCGACATGGCCCGGCTGGCGCGCATCCAGAGCCGCACCGCCGTGGGCCTGGTGCTGGCCGGGGGTGGCGCGCGCGGGCTGGCGCACCTGGGCGTGCTGCGCGCCCTGCAAGAGCGTGGCATCGAGGTGGACTGGGTGGGCGGCACCAGCATCGGCGCGGTGATGGCCACGTATGCGGCCTCCGACCAGCCGCTGGACAAGGTGATGGCCAACGCCCGCCGCGCCTTTGCCACCAACCCCACGGGCGACTTCAACCTGTTCCCGGTGCTGTCGCTGATCAAGGGCCTACGGCTCAAACGCATTTTGCGCACCGCGGTGGAAGAGCTGGTGGGCTTTGATGCCGACATCGAAGACCTGTGGAAAAACTTCTTCTGCGTGGCCACCAATTTCTCCACCGCCAGCGAGCAGCGCCTGCAGCACGGCAACCTGGCCCATGCGCTGCTGGCCAGCACCTCCATCCCCGGCGCGCTGCCCCCGGTGGCGCACGGCGGCGACCTGCTGTGCGACGGCGGCAGCTTCAACAACTTCCCGGTGGACGTGATGCGCAGCATGCGCGGCGTGGGCCGGGTCATCGGCGTAGACCTGAACATCCGCACCCCCGTGCGGGTGGACCATGAGGACATGCCCGGCAGCTGGGCCCTGCTGCGCGACCGCCTGCGCCCGCTCGCCCTGCGCCGTTTCCGCCTGCCGTCCCTGCCCTCCTACCTGATGACGGTGACCATTCTGTACAGCATGTCGCGCCAGCGCAGCGCCCAGCAGCAGTGCGACCTGTACTTCAACCCGCCGCTGAACCGCGTCGGCATGCTGCAGTGGCGGCGGCTGGAAAACATCGTGCAGCGCGGCTATGCGCATGCCGTGCAGATGCTGGACACCCCGCCTGACATTCCCAGCCCGTAGGCTTATAGTGTTTTGACCACGTCCAGGAGCCCCCCATGCGCATGACCGACGAAGAGTATTTCCGCAGTTGCGTTGCCAAAGAGCGGCAACTGGCCCACCTGCTGGGCCACCACCAGATCGAGGAATGCTATGAAACCGCAGGCACGCTGTGGGAGGGGCGCACCAAGCTGCCGCAGTGGAGCCGCCAGTGGAGCGCCTGCGGCCCGCTGCTGGCAGCCCACCGCATCGCGCTGCACTTTGGGACCGATGCCGCCGGTGCCTGGGTGCAGGCGGGCAGCACCACCCAGCACCTGGCCGACCACCCCAACCCGGACCGGGCGGTGATGCTGGCGGTGGTCAAGGAAGTGGTGCGCCGACTCGAACATCCCAAGGAACTGCGGGTAGCTTAGAAGCCCGCAATTACCGGGCGTTTATGCCGCTTTGCGGTGATTCAAAACCATAGCAGTCTATAAACTTTGGCGCTATGAACACACCCGACCTGCGCCAAGAATCCCCCTGGAACGCCGAGCTGATGCTGCCCCGGGTGACCGACAACCCCAAGCTGCTGGAGCTGCAAATCCTGCTCGGCGGACTGCAACTGGTGCTGAGCCGGGTGCACCCCGCGTTTGCCGCCAGCCGCTTCATTGCCACCCGGCAACTGGCCCAGCGGCTCACGCGCGGCATCGAAACCCTGAACCCGCACAAGGCCCACATGGGCAGCAGCGATCTGCAGCAAGCCCTGCTGGAAACCGAAAAAGCCCTGGACCCCGGCAGCCTGATGGTGCTGCGCAAGCTGCTGGCCCAGGCCCAGAAAGACGAAGACGACGAAGCCGGCATGTGCCACGCCGACTTCACCTACAGCGACTTCATGGCCGAAGAACAGATGCTGGAGCGTCGCCAGGTGGCGCACTAAAAGTTGGCGCACCAGAAAGGGTAAGTCCTAATACCTGTGGCCACACATGCGTATACAGTCTCGACAACTTGCAGAGGGGCCCAGCGCTCCTCCCAGCGAGGGTCCGGGGAGACACCCAGCAGAATGATCAACAAATCTATTTAGACATCCGCTACGAGATGTTTTTGAAAAGCGCCGCTTCACCCCGGCGCTTTTTTTTATGCCTGCTGCACGCTCCCAGGCTTTATGTCTTTTAGGCTGCTTGCGCCCATGCAATGGGCGCAAGCAGCTCCTGAATCCATAGCATTTTGGGATGCGACAATCTGCGCATGGAACTCATTTTTGTCTCGCTGGCCTCGCTGCTGGCTGGTTTTGTGGATGCGATTGTGGGCGGCGGCGGCTTGATCCTGGTGCCTGCGCTGTTTGCCACCTTCCCCACCGCCCACCCGGCCACGCTGTTCGGGGTCAACAAGGGGGCTTCCATCTGGGGCACGGGCTTTGCCACCTGGCAGTACAGCCGCCGGGTGCAACTGCGCTGGGCCAGCCTGCTGCCCGCTGCCGCTGCCGGTTTTGCCGGGGCGATGTGCGGGGCCTGGCTGGTGACGGTGGTGCCCAGCGACTTTTTGCGCAAGCTGCTGCCGGTGGTGCTGCTGGCGGTGCTGGTCTACACCCTGGCCAAGAAAGAGCTGGGCGCGGTGCACGCGCCACGCTTTAGCGGCACACACGAGGCGCTGATTGCCAGCGTGATTGGCCTCACCATCGGCTTTTACGACGGCTTTTTTGGCCCCGGCACGGGCAGCTTCTTTGTGTTTTTGATGGTGCGCTGGCTGGGCTACGACTTTTTGCACGCCTCGGCCTCGGCCAAGCTGCTCAACACCGGCACCAACCTGGCGGCGCTGATTCTGTTTGTGTCTACCGGCCACATCTGGTGGCACTTTGTGCTGCCCATGGCCATTGCCAACGTGCTGGGCAGCGTGCTGGGCTCGCGCATGGCGCTGAAGCACGGCACGGGGTTTGTGCGCACCGTGTTCATCGTGGTGGTGAGCGCGCTGATCTTGAAGACCGGTTACAGCGCTTTTTTCCAATAGCAAATTTGCTACTAAATCAGTAGCCTCTACCGCTCATGGAATAAGCGCTGGAGGCCTAAAACACCACTAAAACTTCGCGCCATGCATCCACCACGGTGCTGCTGGCCACCGTGGCCCCGGCCACCACCAGCGGGCGCGGGTCGGCGGCGGGCAGGCGCAGCAGCAGATTGGCTTGCGTGGGCGGCTGCTGGCGCTGCTCGTCACCTGCAGCCGCCACTGGCCGCGCTGCTGGCGCAGCCCGAAGGCATTGACGCGGTGTTTTGCAGCTCGGACATGCTGGCCCTGGGCGTGCTGATCGAGGCGCAGGCGCGCGGGCTGGCCGTGCCCGGGCAGGTGGCCATCGTCGGCCTGGGCGATCTGGGTCTGGCCGCCAGCCTGCACCCGGCCTTGACCACGGTGCGCATCGACGGCACCCGCATTGGCCAGACGGCGGCGCAATACATCGTGGACCGCGCCGATGGTCGACCGATTGCCGAGCCGATCCTGGACATCGGCTTTACGATCATCGAACGCCAGACGGCTTAAATATATTGCTATATTATTTATAGCTACTACCGCCTATGGAATGGGCGGGATGATCACTTTTTACTGGTAATTTTGGGGGCGGATGCCGCGGCACTGGCAGGCAGGGCCGCAGATGCCGGCGGGGCCACATAGCCCGGCAGCTCGGGCACGTCGGCAATGGCGCGCGGCGTGCCGATCGGCACCGGGGCCTGGCCCAGGCGCACCGCGGCCAGGTCCTGCACGCTGGGGTACTTTTGCAGCAACCAGTAGTCAAACACCCGGCGGGCGATGGGGGCCGCAGCGACCCCGCCAAAACCGGCGTTTTCCACCACCATGGCCAGGGCGATCTGCGGGTTCTCCGCCGGGGCAAAGGCCATATACAACGCGTGGTCGCGGTGGCGCTCGGCCGTGGTGGCGGCGTTGTACTTTTCGTTTTTGCCGATCGACACCACCTGGGCCGTGCCGGTTTTGCCCGCCGCCACGTAGCCTGCACCGCGGAACGAGTTGGCACCGGTGCCCTCGATGTTCACGCCCACCAGAGCCCTTTTGATGACCTCGATGTTGGCCTGTTTGGCACTGGTCTCGGCCTTGATCTCGCGCAGCGTCTGCTGGGCATGCAGGGTCACCACGTCCACCACGTCCTTGACCAGGTGCGGCTTCATCTTGATGCCGTCGTTGGCCAGAATGCCGGTGGCCGAGGCCAGTTGCAGCATGGTGAAGTTGTTGTAGCCCTGGCCAATGCCCAGCGAGATGGTTTCCCCGGCGTACCACTTCTGCTGCTCGGGCCGCTTGTAGGCGCGGCGCTTCCAGGCGGTGGACGGCAGGATGCCGCGCACCTCGCCCTGGATGTCGATGCCGGTGAGCGCGCCAAAGCCAAACTTGCTGATCTCGTCGTGCATCAGGTCCACACCCATGTCGTTGGCCAGCATGTAGTAGTAGGTGTCGCACGATTCGACGATGGATTTGTACATGTCCACCGTGCCGTGGCCGCCCTCTTTGTCGTCGCGGAAGCGGTGGCCGCCGAGCATGAAAAAGCCGGGGTCGCTGATGCTTTGCTGGGGCGTGCGCTTGCCGGTTTCCAGCGCCGCCAGGGCCATGAAGGGCTTGTAGGTGGAGCCCGGCGGGTAGGTGCCGCGCAGGGCCCGGTTCAGCAGCGGTTTGTCGAGCGAGCCGTTCAGCGCGGCCCAGCTTTCCACGTCGATGCCTTCGACGAACAGGTTCGGGTCGAAAGTGGGCATGCTGACAAAGGCCAGCACTTCGCCGGTTTTCGGGTCCAGCGCCACCAGCGCGCCACGGCGGTCGCCGTACAGGTCTTCGACCAGCTTTTGCAGCTTGATGTCGATCGACATGACCACGGTGTTGCCGGGCGTGGCCGGGTTGCTGGCCAGCTTGCGCACGGCACGGCCCCCGGCCGAGGTTTCGATCTCTTCCACCCCGGTCAGGCCGTGCAGTTGCCGCTCGTAGCTTTGCTCGATGCCCAGCTTGCCGATGTATTCGGTGCCCTTGTAGTTGTCTTCGTCGTCCGAGTCGTCGATGCGGGCTTTCTCGGCCTGGTTGATGCGGCCGATGTAGCCGATCACATGGCTGGCCAGCGCACCGAACGGGTAATTGCGGAACAACCGGGCTTTGATGTCCACGCCGGGAAAGCGAAAGCGTTGGGCGGCAAAGCGGGCCACTTCCACGTCGGTCAGCCGGGTGCGGATGGGCAGCGACTCAAAGTTGCGCGACTCTTCCACCAGCTTCTTGAAGCGGCGGCGGTCGCGCAGCTGGATGTCCACCACCTGGGACAGCGCGTCGATGGTCTGCTCCAGATCGCCTACCTTGCTGGGGGTGATCTCCAGCGTGTAAGCCGAGTAGTTGCTGGCCAGCACCACGCCGTTGCGGTCCAGGATCAGACCCCGGTTGGGCACCACCGGCACGATGGCGGTACGGTTGTTTTCGGCCTGCTCCAGCAGGTCGTCGTGGCGCGTGATCTGCAGGTGCGCCAGCCGCGCCACCACGCCGCCAAACGCCAGCACCACCACCACCCCGGCGGCCACCAGCCGCAGCCGAAAGCGGTAGATCTCGGCGCCGACATCCTTGAGTTCGGTCATAAAGGCCGGGTTTTATCCGGGTCGGGGGCCATGCGTTGCGGTGCCAGCAACACGATGCTGACCAGCGGCCACAGCACGGCTTCGATCACCGGTGCCAGCAGGAAAGACCAGCCGGGAAAGGTGCCACCACCCAGCATGCGCAATACAAACTGCACCAGGTGCGCCACCACAAACAGCGGCAGCACCTGCATGGCCTGCGAAGGCACGGTAAACCACAACAGGCGGCGGTGCATGGCGATGGCCAGAAAGCTCATCACGCTGTAGGCCAGCGCGTGCAGGCCCAGCAAGCTGACCTGGTGCACGTCCATGAAGAGGCCAAACACAAAGGCCGTGCCGATGGCCACGCGCTGGGGCTGGTGCACGCTCCAGAACACCAGCAGCACGGCCAGCACGTCGGGCACCCAGGGCGCACGGCCCCACAGGCCAATGTTCTCGGCCATGTTGAACAGCAGCGCCAGCACCAGGCTGACACCGATGAACACCGGGTTGGCAGGCAGCAGCAACTGCTGGCCAGGGCGCATGATCATAGGGGGCTCCCGTGCAGGTGCAACATCATTTTTTAGCTCCTTTTTTAGGAGCAACCACGGGCGCGGGAGTCGGGGGCATTTCGGGGATCTGCGAAGCCACCGGCTGCAGCACCAGCACATGGCGCGGACCGGCCACCTGGGCCACCGGGGTGCAGTAGATGCGGGCAAAGGCCGAGTCGGCGCGGCGATCGATCTTGGCGATGGTGGCGACCTGCAGGCCCAGCGGGTACACGCCGTCCACGCCGCTGGTGGTCAGCACATCGCCGATCTGCACGTCCGAGTTGCCCGCCATGAAGCGCAGCTCCAGTTGGCCGCCGTACGAGGCCGGATCGCCATAGGCCACGCTGCGCGCACCGGTACGGGTGTTGAGCACGGGGATGGCCTGGTCGCGGTCGATCAACAAGGTGACTTCGCTGACCATGGGATAAGCACGGGTCACCTGGCCCAGCACGCCCAGGCCGTCGAGCACCGGCGAGCCCGCCACCACGCCCTGGGTCGTGCCTTTGTCGATCACCACTTTGTGGGTGTAGGGGTCGGCCGCGTCGTACAGCACTTCGGCGCTTTGGGCCGGGGTGGTGATGGTGGCGCGCAACTCCAGCAACTGGCGCAGGCGGACATTTTCCAGGGTGAGCTGCTCTACCTGCCCGGCGCGTACCGACTGTGCCACCAGTTGGCGCTGCGCCGCATCGGCCTGGGCCTGCAGGCGGGCCTGGCTGGCAAAGTAGGCGCTACCGCCCATCGCCAAACGGAAGGGCTCAATCACCGCCCACTGCACCGGGTACAAGGCCGTGGCCAGGCCGGCGCGCAGCGGACGCATCAACGCAAAACGCGCATCGGCCACCATCAGAAACAGGGCCAGCGCGCTACAAAAAATGAGTTTGGTCAGGGCCGAGGGGCCCTGTTTGAAGAACGGGGGCGGGGTCCTGTCCAGCGTACCAAGTGGCATCGCCCTACCTCTGGTTGGCGTGTTCCGCGAAAATTATTCGCTGGTGAAAATCGAACCCAAACGCTCCATCCGCTCCAGGGCGATGCCGCAGCCGCGCACCACGCAGGTCAGCGGCTCTTCGGCCACCAGCACCGGCAGACCGGTTTCTTCGGCCAGCAGGCGGTCCAGATCGCGCAGGAGCGCGCCACCGCCGGTCAGCATCATGCCGCGGTCGGCAATGTCGGCACCGAGTTCGGGCGGGGTTTGTTCCAGCGCGTTCTTGACCGATGCGACGATGTTGTTCAGCGGGTCGGTCAGGGCTTCCAAAATCTCATTGCTGGAAATGGTGAAGCTGCGTGGCACGCCCTCAGACAGGTTGCGGCCCTTGACTTCCATCTCCTTGACTTCGGAACCGGGGAAGGCCGAGCCGATGTTCTTCTTGATGGCTTCGGCGGTAGGCTCGCCGATCAGCATGCCGTAGTTGCGGCGGATGTAGTTGATGATGGCATCGTCGAAACGGTCGCCGCCCACGCGCACACTACCCTTGTAGACCATGCCGCCCAGCGAGATCACGCCGACTTCGGTGGTGCCGCCGCCAATGTCCACCACCATGGAGCCGCTGGCTTCCGACACCGGCAAACCGGCACCGATGGCCGCTGCCATGGGTTCTTCGATCAAATACACCTCGGACGCACCGGCACCCAAAGCGGACTCACGGATGGCGCGGCGCTCGACCTGGGTGGAGCCGCAGGGCACGCAGATGATGATGCGCGGGCTGGGACGGAACACGCCACGGGGGTGCACCATCTTGATGAACTGCTTGAGCATCTGCTCGGTGACGGTGAAGTCGGCAATCACGCCGTCTTTCATCGGGCGGATGGCCTCGATGTTGCCGGGCACTTTGCCCAGCATGGCCTTGGCTTCCTTGCCCACGGCCTGGATGGTTTTTTTGCCTTGCGGCCCGCCCTCGTGGCGGATGGCGACCACGGACGGCTCGTCCAGCACAATGCCTTTGCCGCGCACGTAAATCAGGGTGTTGGCAGTGCCAAGATCGATGGCCAGGTCGGTAGAAAAATACCGACGGAAAGTCCCAAACATGCAAAATCCTCTCGGGCATGGCCTGCGCATCGGCACGCCATCGCCGTGTAATACGGTTCTAAATAGACACGACCCCTACAGTGCCCAGGTTGTGGGCAATATGCCCGCCGCCCGGGTTCTGTAAAGGTCTTAATTAGGTTTCTTGGTGCGAATACTTGCCACGCCGTGGCCGCGCGACCAAAGGCGGGATAATACCGCATCTCCTGTGGCTAACCCGCGCCAACTGCGCGGAAACCCCGCTTTACTTTCGTTTGCAACCCTGTTTAAGACATGGCACTGACCCTCCCAGAACTTGACCGCATCGCCAACCTGGCCCGGCTGGAACTCCAGCCCGATGAACGCGACCGCCTGCTGAACCAACTCAATGGCTTCTTCGGCATCGTCGAAACCATGCGCGCGGTGGACACCACCGGTCTGGAACCCCTGGCCCACCCGGTGGCGGTCATGCACGACATCGTGCTGCGCCTGCGCGACGACGTGGTCAGCGAACCCAACCAGCGCGAAGCCAACCAGCAAACCGCGCCCGCCGTCGAGCGCGGCCTGTTCCTCGTTCCCAAAGTCATCGAATAAAGCGCCTGCAACTCCATGAGTCTTTCTACACAGCTTCACGACCTGAGCGTGGTCGAACTGGCGGCGCTGCTGCGCGCCCGCAAGGTTTCCGCCGTGGAAACCACCCGGCACTTTCTGGCCCGCGCCGAATCCCACGCCCCGCTGGGTGCCTACCTGGCCATGGACGAAACCGTCAGCCTGCGCCAGGCCGCCGCCGCCGATGCGCGGCTGGCCAATGGCACGGCCGGCCCGCTGGAAGGCGTGCCCATGGCGCACAAGGACATCTTCGTCACCCAAGACTTCCCCACCACGGCGGGCTCCAAAATACTGGACGGCTATCGCTCCTCTTTCGATAGCACAGTTGTCAAGCAGCTAGCGCAGCAAGGTGTTGTGACGCTGGGCAAACTGAACTGCGACGAATTCGCCATGGGCTCGGCCAACGAGAACTCGGCCTTCAAGCCAGTACTCAACCCCTGGGACACCACCCGCATTCCGGGCGGCTCGTCCGGCGGCAGCGCAGCCGCCGTGGCCGCGCGCCTGGTGCCTGCGGCCACCGGCACCGACACGGGTGGATCGATCCGGCAACCGGCCTCGTTTTGCGGCATCACCGGCATCAAGCCCACCTATGGCCGCGCATCCCGCTATGGCATGGTGGCGTTTGCCTCCAGCCTGGACCAGGCCGGCCCCATGGCCCGTAGCGCGGAAGATTGCGCCCTGCTGCTGTCGGCCCTGTGCGGCCCCGACCTGGACCGCGACTCCACCTCGCTGGACCTCCCCGCCGAAGACTACAGCCGCAGCCTGAACGACTCGATCGACGGCCTGCGCATCGGCATCCCCGCCGAGTTCTTCGGCGACGGCCTCAGCGCCGACGTGCGCGCTGCCGTCGATGCCGCCTTGCAGCAATATGTGAAGCTGGGTGCGAAGCTGGTGCCCATCGCCCTGCCGCGTACCGAGATGGCCATTCCCGTGTACTACGTGATCGCTCCGGCCGAGGCCTCCAGCAACCTGAGCCGCTTCGACGGTGTGAAGTTTGGCCACCGCGCCGACAAGTACACCGACCTGATCGACATGTACAAAAAGACCCGCGCCGAAGGCTTTGGCGACGAGGTCAAGCGCCGCATCATGATCGGCACCTACGTGCTGAGCCACGGCTACTACGACGCGTACTACCTGCAGGCGCAAAAAATCCGCCGCATGATCGCCGATGACTTCCAGCAGGCGTTTAAACAGTGCGACGTGATTGCCGGACCGGTTGCGCCCACCGTGGCCTGGAAGCTGGGCAACAAATCGGCCGACCCCGTGGCCGCCTACCTGGCCGACATCTTCACCCTGCCCTCGTCCCTGGCCGGGCTACCCGGCATGAGCATCCCCGCCGGTCTGGGCGAAGCCAGCATGCCCGTGGGCCTGCAACTGATTGGCAACTACCTGCAAGAAGCCAAGCTGCTGAACATTGCGCACCGGTTTCAGCAGGCTACCGATTTCCACCGCCAACAACCCGCCGGTTTCTGACTATGAGCAAAGCACCCCCTACCCTGCTGGTCCAGGGCTACGAAGTCGTCATCGGCTTCGAAACCCATACCCAGCTCTCTACCGCCAGCAAGATCTTCAGCCGCGCCTCCACCGCCTTCGGAGCCGAGCCCAACACCCAGGCCTGCGCCGTCGATCTGGCCTTGCCGGGCACGTTGCCGGTGATGAACAAGGGCGCGGTCGAGCGCGCCATCCAGCTCGGGCTGGCGCTGGGCTCCACCATCGCGCCGCGTAGCGTTTTTGCGCGCAAGAACTACTTCTACCCGGATCTGCCCAAGGGCTACCAGATCAGCCAGTTCGAGATCCCGGTGGTGCAAGGCGGCTCGGTGGAGTTCTTCCTGGGTGACGAAAAGAAGACCGTGCGCCTGGTGCGCGCGCACCTGGAAGAAGACGCAGGCAAGTCGCTGCACGAGGACTTCATTGGCCAGACCGGCATCGACCTGAACCGCGCCGGTACGCCGCTGCTGGAAATCGTGACCGAGCCCGACATGCGCTCCAGTGCCGAGGCCGTGGCCTACGCCAAGGAGCTGCACAAGATCGTCACCTGGATCGGCATCTGCGACGGCAACATGCAAGAAGGCAGCTTCCGCTGCGACGCCAACGTCTCGGTGCGCAAGCCCGGGGCCGAACTGGGCACGCGCCGCGAAATCAAGAACCTGAACAGCTTCAAGTTCATGCAGCAGGCCATCGACTACGAGGTGCGCTGGCAGATCGAGCAGCTCGAAGATGGCCACGCGATCCAGCAGGCCACCGTGCTGTTCAACCCCGACACCGGCGAGACCCGCGCCATGCGCACCAAGGAAGATGCCGCCGATTACCGCTACTTCCCCGACCCAGACCTGCCACCGCTGGTGGTAGCCCCAGAATGGGTGGAGCGCGTGCGCTCCGAGATGGCCGAGCTGCCGCGCGTGATGGCGGCACGGTTCAGCACGGACTATGCTTTGAGCGAATACGATGCCACCGCGCTGACGCAGAGCAAGGGCATTGCCCGCTACTTTGAGGCTGCCATTGCCGCAGGCCAGCCCGCACAGCCCAAGCTGGCGGCCAACTGGGTGATGGGTGAAGTAGCCCGCCGCCTGAACGCGCAAGACATGGACATTGACCAGGTTCCTGTTGCCGCCGACAAGCTGGCCAGGCTGCTAGACCGCATTGCCGACAACACCATCTCCAACAACGCTGCCAAGCAAGTCTTTGACACGCTGTGGACCGATGCGGATACGCAGGTAGATGCGGTGATCGAAGCCAAGGGTCTGAAGCAGATGAACGACACCGGCGCATTGGAGGCCATCGTCGACACAGTGATTGCCGCCAATGCCAAGAACGTGGCCGAGTTCAAGGCGGGCAACGAAAAGGCGTTGAATGCCCTGGTGGGCCAGATCATGAAAGCCAGTGCAGGCAAGGCAAACCCTGGCCAGGTCAACGCGCTCCTGAAGGCAAAACTGGCGGGGTAAGCTGCCGTTTTATAGGCCTTTTAGGCTGCTAGCGCTTATGGAACAAGCGATAGTAGCTACTAAAAACATAGCAAATCTACTGAGACGCCCCGGCCCACAGTGGTTTGAGCCGGGCCAGCTCTTCGTCAAAGCGGTCGTTGACGCGCTTTTTCTCCAGCTGCTGGTTGGCGATGAAGCGCTGCTGGGCGACCAGGTTGTCCTGGAACTCGGTGACGCGGCGCTTGAGGTAGGCCGGGGCTTTGCTGGGATCGGTTTTATAGAACTCCAGCTCGCTGTCCAGCGCTTTGCGTTGCACGGCCAGTTCGGCCATACGCTTGTTGGCGGTCTGGATCACCGCATCCACCTGGGTCAGGGCGCTGGCGCGCTCGGTATCGTGGGCGGCCTGGTTCTGGTAGCGGGTAAGCAAGGCGCGGCTGCGGCGGCGTTCCTCATTCACGCGGGCCCGGTCTTCGGCTTCTTTTTTATCGCGGGCTTCCAGGGCGCTGACTTCCTGGGCGGTGAGGTTGGGGCCCACGCTGCGCTTGACGGTGCCGCTGGGGTTGAGCTCTTTTTGCTCACGGTCCAGGCATTCGGAGATGGGCCGGTCGGAGGTGATCTTTTTGCCCCGGCTGTCGGTGCAGGTAAATATGCCCTGCGCAGACACAGCGCCGAGCAAACTACTGCACAGCACGCCGACACCTAAAACCCTAGCCCAACATATCACATGGTTCCTTCGTCAACTCCGTAGCGCTGCCGGTAGGCTAGCACCCGCGGATAGTGAGCCCGCAGCTCGTTTGTATCATTTTGTTGCAGATATTGTAGTAAGTCGGCGAGCTTGGCAATAGCGCAGACTTGCATGCCCAATTGGTTGCGGACAAATTGCACCGCGCTGTGCGGCACATCCTGGCCGCCCTCGGTGGCCATCTCCTGGCGGTCCAGCGCAATCACCACCGCGTGGGGCGTGGCCCCAGCGGCCTGGATCAACGCAATCGATTCACGGGCGGCGGTGCCGGCCGACATCACGTCGTCCACGATCAGCACCCGGCCCTTCAGCGGCGCACCCACCAATGAGCCACCCTCGCCGTGGTCCTTGGCTTCCTTGCGGTTGTAGGCAAACGGCAGGTTGCGGCCCTGCCGCGCCAGCTCCACCGCCACCGTGGCGGCCAGCGGAATGCCCTTGTAGGCAGGGCCAAAAATCATGTCAAACTCGATGCCGCTGTGCAGCAGCGCCTGTGCATAGAATTCGGCCAGCCGCTGCATGCGGGCACCGTCATCAAACAGCCCGGCGTTGAAGAAATAGGGGCTCATGCGCCCAGCCTTGGTTTTGAACTCGCCAAAGCGCAGCACCCCGGATTCCACCGCAAACTGTACAAATTCCTGCGCCAAGCTGTTGGGCGCTTTGTTAACCACCATGGGGAAATCCTTGTTCAAATTAACCAGCCTGAATCTCAACGGCATCCGCTCGGCCACCAGCAAAGGCGTGGAAGCCTGGATCGCCGCAACCGCCCCGGATTGTATTTGTGTCCAGGAAGTCAAGGCCCAGGCCGCCGATGTGCAGGGCAAGTTCGAGCAGTTGGCCGGACTGCAGGGCTACTTCCACTTTGCGGAAAAAAAGGGCTACTCTGGCGTGGGCGTGTACTCGCGGCACACGCCCAGCGAAGTGGTCACCGGCTACGGCTCGCACGAGTTTGATGCCGAAGGCCGCTACGTCGAGCTGCGCTTTGACACCCCGACCCGCAAACTGTCCATCATCAGCTGCTACTTCCCCAGCGGCTCGTCGGGCGAAGACCGGCAACTGGCCAAGTTCCGCTTTCTGGCCGAAATGGGCCCTTATCTGGCCAACTTGCGCAAAACCCGCGAGTTCATTCTGTGCGGTGACGTCAACATCGCCCATCAGCAGATCGACCTGAAAAACTGGCGCAGCAACCAGAAAAACAGCGGCTTCCTGCCCGAAGAGCGCGCCTGGATGACCACCGCGCTGGCCCACCCTGAAGCCGCCGAAGCCGCCGAAGCCGCAGGTTTGGGCTTGGTCGACGTGTACCGCCAGCTCCAACCCACCGCCACCGACACCGCCTACACCTGGTGGAGCAACCGCGGCCAGGCCTATGCCAACAACGTAGGCTGGCGGCTGGACTACCACCTGGCCACGCCCGCCCTGGCGGCGCTGGCGCGCGCCGAACACATCTACAAGGAGGTGAAGTTCAGCGACCACGCGCCGATCACGGTGGACTACGACTTCGAGCTTTGATCCGGCATCCGCAGGAACGTCAAAAGAGACAAGAGCTCGTGCAGTATCGGGACTAAGCGCGGGCGGTCTGCCGCATCCCGCAGCTTGCAAACCTCAAAGTGGTATTTCGGGACCTTCGAGAGTCTTAAGAACACTCATCCGGCCGCTGTACGCTTCGGCAACGAACGGATCACTGATGCCGTAGATCCCATGGCCGTCGCGAGCAAGAATATTTGAATCCACCAGCATGGTGGCGACCTTCTGAATTTCTTCCGCGCTCACCGGACGGCCGAGTTCGGCGCTATATTCTTCTAGCGTAGCAGCGGAGAAAAGCTTCTTCACGCCCTGCCCACCTTGCTTGCACACGTAGCCAAAAACAGCCAAAGCCAGCGGACCGAGCTCGTCCAGTCGAGCCAGATCTATGCCGGCCGCCGATTGCCGCACGCCTTCGGTGATCGCGCGCAAATCCTGATCCGCATCCACGAAGTTCGGCAACTGCTGAAGCGCAAATAGCGCTTTCATGAGTTCCTCAGGCCGGCGCCCCAGTCGCACAAAGCAATCAAAGGCAACGCCTAGGGTTGGCGTCCTCACACCAAGATCTGCCTCTTGTAGCAGCCAACTTACAAAGTCGATCTCCAAGACGGGAAAGTCCTCCGACATCGCACCGTTGAAGGCTTGCTTGCCCTTGATTGTGAGTTCACGGACTCGGGCGCGGTGCGAACCAGTGCCGACGAACAGGAAGTACCCAGGTGTATCTGGGGTCAAGTTAATTTCATCGCGGGCAGCTTTGAGGGCGAGCAGCATGTTGTCACCGTCCTCCGAACCCAACGCATGCTGGACTTCATCCACGATGACCACGACGTCGGTTCGGGCCAACCGCACGAGTTCGGAGAAAGCCCCCGCAAGAGTATTCCCTTCGTTCTTGCCAAGTTCTGCGAGACTAAAACCGAACTTGAAGCCAGCCGCGCCCACGTCTAGGCCTTTCAACCGTTTCAAGATCCCCAGTGCCTTTGAGTCCGCGCGCTCCAGATCTGCCAATGTTTTGCGCACTACGGCTAGCAGCAGGTCGCTCGGCTTGGCGGCTGTGTTGCTCCATAGGTCAACATACACAACGATGGCCCCTTGCGCCTCAAGCGCGGGAATCAGGTCACCGCGAAGGAACGTTGTCTTGCCGATTCGCCGCAACCCGCCCAAGAATAGACCGGAACGGACTTTTTTCATCAATCCTTTTGGTTGGAGCAATTGATCTGCCATCTCCGAAGCAAGTTTGGGCCGATGGAAAGTCATATTTATCCTTTTTTATGGTTCAGCAATAATTATCCTGAATCTATAATTTTTAGTAAACCTCCAAAATAGGGGGGAAGCGTGCAGCCCGCTTCAAACGAGTTCGTCGTGGTCGTAAAAGCTCGGTCTGGATGCAGGTTTTTTGCCGCATTGACTACCACCTGGCCACGCCCGCCCTGGCGGCGCTGGCGCGCACGGAGCACATTTACAAAGAGGTGAAGTTTTCGGACCACGCGCCGATCACGGTGGACTACGACTTCAGCCTGAACTAGCCGCCTGCGCCCGCACAAAATCAATAAACGCCCGCAGCGGCGCAGGCGGCAGCCGTCTGCCGGAGTAGTACAAAAACGGCCCCGAAAAGCGCGGCCACCAGGGCTCCAGCACCGGCTGCAGGGCACCGCTGGCCAGGTGCGGGCGCAGCCAGTCTTCGAACAGATACACCAGGCCCGTGCCCGCCACCGCCGCATCCACCACCAGATCAATGCCGGTGCCAATCTGCACGATGAGCGGGCCACGGGGGTCGATGCGCACGGTTTCACCGCCCTGCGCAAACTCCCAGGTGGGCAGGGCCCCGCTGCTGAACCGCCCCTGCAGGCAGGCGTGCTGTAGCAGGTCGCGGGGGTGTTGGGGCGGGCCGCAGCGCGCGAGGTAGGCGGGCGAGGCGGCCAGGGCAAAGCGCTGCTGGCGCGGGCCGATGGGCACGGCGATCATGTCTTTTTCCAGCCGCTCCTCGTAGCGGATGCCTGCATCGCAGCCCACCGCCAGCACGTCCACAAAGCTGTCGTCGGCCAGCACCTCCAGCGCGATGTCGGGGTAGGCCGCCAAAAAGCCCGGCACGATGGCGGGCAGCACCAGGCGGGCCGCGCTGACGGCCACGTTGAGCCGCAAAGTACCCGCAGGCCGGTCGCGAAAGCCGTTGACCACGTCCAGCGCGGCCTGCACCTCGGTCAGCGCCGGGGTCAGCCGCTCCAGCAGGCGCTGCCCGGCTTCGGTGGGCGAGACGCTGCGGGTACTGCGGTGCAGCAGGCGCACACCGAGCTGGGTTTCCAGCCGCCGCACCGCTTCGCTCAGGGCCGAAGCACTGCCGCCGCTGGCGCGTGCGGCTTCGCGGAAGCCCTGGGCGCGGGCCACGGCTAAAAAGGCGTTCAGGTCGGCAAGATTAGCGTTCATTGTGCGTAATTTGGTACAGGCCGTGCGGATTGTGATGGATTGTCGAACGCAGGTGGGCTGCCTACCATCCGCACACCTTCACCCCACAGGACTTTTGACCATGACCACCACCACCTACACACTCGGCCACCGCACCGTCAATCGCCTCGGCTACGGCGCGATGCAGCTCGCCGGACCCGGCGTATTCGGCCCGCCCAAAGACCCCGCCGCCGCCCTGGCGGTGCTGCGCGAGGCGGTGGCCAGCGGAGTGAACCACATCGACACCTCGGACTTCTACGGCCCGCACATCACCAACCAGCTGATCCGCGAGGCGCTGCACCCGTATGCGGACGGTCTCACCATCGTCACCAAAATCAGCGCCCGGCGCGGTGCGGACGGGTCGTGGATCACTGCCATGTCGCGCCCGGAACTCATCCAGGCGGTGCACGACAACCTGCGCAACTTGAGGGTGGACGTGCTGGAGGTGGTCAACCTGCGCAGCATGCTGGACGTGCACCACCCGGTGGAGGGCTCGCTGGAAGAGCCGCTGTCCGTGCTGGCCGAACTGCAGCAGCTGGGCCTGGTGCGCCACATCGGCCTGAGCAATGTGACGGCCACGCAGGTGGCCGATGGCCGCAAGATCTGCCCCATCGTGTGCGTGCAAAACCAGTACAACCTGGCGCACCGGGGCGACGATGCGCTGATCGACGACCTGGCCTGCCAGGGCATTGCCTACGTGCCCTTCTTCCCGCTGGGCGGCTTCACGCCCTTGCAGTCTGCCGGCCTGTCGGCCGTGGCGCAGCAACTGGGGGCTACGCCCATGCAGGTGGCGCTGGCCTGGCTGTTGCAGCGTGCGCCCAATATTTTGCTGATCCCCGGCACCGCGTCGGTGGCCCACCTGCGGGAGAACCTGGCGGCGGGGCAGCTCGTGCTGGCTGCCGATACGCTGGCGCAGTTAAATGCTATTTAATTAATAGCTACTTCCGCACATTCCATAAGCGCTAGAGGTCGATTTGGCTTAAATCCTCATCACCCCTGGCCTTCGGGCTTGATCTGCGCCCGCGCGATCACCGGCTTCCAGCGCGCCTGCTCGGATTTGATGAACGCATCGAACTCGGCGCTGGTGCTGCCGACGGCCAGGGCGGTCTCGTGGGACAGCTTTTCGGTCACCAGCGGTCCCCGGGTCGCTTTGATGGCTTCGGCTTCCAGCTTGGCCTGGTTGGCCTTGGGCCATTTGCTGGGCACCATCAGGCCGTACCACTGGGTCATCTCGAAGCCCTTGAAGCCCTGCTCGGCCACGGTGGGCACGTCGGGTAACTGCGGCAGGCGCTGGGCCGTGCCGGTGGCAATGCAACGCAGCTTGCCCGCCTTGATAAAGGCCAGCAGCGCGGGCGCGCCCACCGACGCGGCCTGCAGCCGCCCGGCCATCAGGTCGGTCAGCATGGGGCCGGTGCCCCGGTAGGGCACGTGCAGCATGAAGGTGTTGCTGACCATCTTCAAATATTCAAACGCCAGGTGTCCGGCGCTGCCGTTGCCGGCCGAGCCGTAGTTCAGCTGGCCGGGCTTGGTCTTGGCGTAGGCAATGAATTCGGTGAGGTTCTTTACCGGCAGGTCGGGGTGCACCACGTACAGGCTGGGCACTTTGCTGACCAGGGTGATGGGCGTGAAATCGCGCGCCGCATCGTACGGCAGCTTGGCAAAGATGTAAGGGTTGACGGCCAGCGTGCCGATATGGCCCAGCACCAGGGTGTGGTCGTCGGTGCTGTTGGCTACCTCCTGCATGGCAATATTGCCCGCCGCGCCGGGCTTGTTGTCCACAAACACGTTCTGGCCGATGGTTTTGGACATCTCGCCCGCCACCGCGCGGGCCACGATCTCGGAGCTGCCGCCGGGGGCAAACGGCACCACCAGGCGCAGCGGCTTGCTGGGCCAGGTGGATTGGGCGCGGGCAGAAGCAGGCAGCAGCAGGCTGGAGGCCGTGGCACTGGCGGCCAGCAGCACGCCGCGTCGGGAAAGGTTCAAAGAGGGCATGGCGTGTCTCGTCGCGTTGTTATGGAGCCGCCATCTTGCACCCGCCAACCTATCAAACACCTATCAACACCACCGCAGGTCGGCCACCATAATCACCGCCATGCATATCCTGTTGGCCGAAGACGAACACGCCCTGGGCGAATGGCTGGCCAAGGCGCTGGCGCAAAGCGGCCACCGGGTGGACTGGCGCGACGACGGGCGGCTGGTAGAGGCGGCGCTGGCCGACTGCGACTACGACGTGCTGGTGCTCGACCTGGGCCTGCCGGGGCGCAGCGGCGGCGACATATTGCGCCGCCTGCGCGCCCAAGACAACCGCCTGCCGGTGCTGATCCTCACTGCCCGCGACGCGCTGGCCGAACGCGTCAACGCCCTGAACCAGGGGGCCGACGACTTTCTGGCCAAGCCCTTTGCCCTGGCCGAGCTGGAGGCCCGCCTCACCGCCCTGGTGCGCCGCGCCCGGGGCAGCGAGCACCCGCGCCTGGCCTGCGGCCCGTTGGCTTTTGACACGGTAACGCGCCAATTCACACTGGGTGCCGACAGCCTGCTGCTGTCGCCCCGCGAGCACGCCCTGCTGCTGGCCCTGGTGCAGCGCAGTGGCGAGCCGCTGACGCGCCAGCAGGCCATTGCCCGCGTGTTCAGCGATGAGGACGAGGTGCAGGCCAGCGCCATCGACGTGCTGCTGCACCGCCTGCGCAAGCGGCTGGAGCACAGCGGCGTGGGCATCCACACGGTGCGGGGCCTGGGTTACATACTGGAATGTGATGCGCCAAGCCAGCCTTAAATTACGCCTGCTGGCCCTGCTGCTGCCCACCCTGGCCGTGGCCACCGCCACCAGCCTGTGGCTGACCCGGGTGGATGCCGTGGCCTCGGCCAATGCGGCCTACGACCGCTCCCTGCTCGGGGCCATCAAGGCGCTGGACCTGAACGTGTCCACCGCCTCCGGCGGCCTGGCGGTAGAGCTGCCGTACCGGCTGTTCGAGTTCTTCCAGCTCACCGCTACCGGCAATGTGTACTTCCGCGTAGCCACCGCCGATGGCCGGGTCGAGATCGGCCACACCGACCTGCCCGTACCGCCCCAGCCGCTGCGCATTGGCGTGCCGCAGTTTTTTGATGCCACCTACTTTGGCGAGACCGTGCGCATGGGCGCGTACCAGCGCACGCTGGAGCCGCTACAACCGGCGGCGGGCCAAACGCTCTTGGTCATCCAGGTGGCCGAAAGCACCACCTCGCGCGAGCAGTTCACCCACCGCTTCGTGCGCCACGCCGTGCTGCGCGATGCCGGGTTTTTGCTGGTGGTGGGCGCATTGGTGGTACTGGGCCTGCACCTGGCCCTGCGCCCCATGGCCCGGCTGGCGCGGCAAACCCAGGCCCGCGCCCCCGACGACCTGCGCCCCCTGCCCACCGCCGACCTGCCGCGCGACCTGCTGCCGCTGGTGGACGCGGTGAACCAGCAAATCGCCCGCACCGAAGCCCTGGTGGAGCAGCGGCGCGGCTTTATCGACGATGCCTCGCACCAGCTGCGCACCCCGCTGGCGGTGCTGCGCGCCCAGCTCGATTACCTGCTGCGCGAACCCGACCCGGCGCAGCGCCAACTGGCGCTGCAAGCCCTGTCCGACGCGCTGGACCACGCGGTGCGCGCCACCAACCAGCTGCTGGCCCTGGCCCGCAGCGATGCCGCGCAGCCGCACTGGGAGCCGTTCGACCTGGGTGAACTGGCCCGCGCCGTGGCGCTGGAGCTGCTGCCGCTGGCCCGCACCCGCGGCATCGACCTGGGCGTGGACGTGCCCCCCGAGCCGCTACCCGCCCAAGGCGACCGCAGCCTGCTTCACCAGGCGCTGCTCAACATCGCCCACAACGCCTTGCAGCATGGCCGCGCCCACGGCGTGGTGACGCTGGAGGCACAGACCGAAAACGGAGGCTACCAACTGCGCGTACGCGACGACGGCCCCGGCATCGACCCCGCCGTGGCCCCCCGGCTGGGCCAGCGCTTTGCCAAAAGCCGGGGCAGCCGGGGTTCGGGTTTGGGCCTGGCGATTGCGCGCTCGGTGCTGGAGCGGCATGGCGGGCAACTGCGGCTGGAGGCTACAGAGCCCGGTGTCTGCGCCGTGCTGGAGTGGCCTGCACCATGAAGCGCCGCTGGCTCGTACTGGCAACCCTGTGTGCCAACCTGGCCCACGCAGGCCTGCCCGAGGGCGCGCGCTGCATCGCCCCGGCCAAGGGCGGCGGCGGTTTCGATTTGACCTGCCAGCTGCTGCGCGACATGCTGCAGGCGGCGGGCCAGACCCGCACACCCATCGCCATCGCCTACCAGCCCGGCGGCATCGGCGCCATGGCTTTGCACAGCACCGTGGCCCAGCGCCCGGCCGAGGCGCAGACGGTGGTGGCCTTCTCCAGCGGCACCTGGCTGAACCTGGTGCAGGGCCGGTTTGGCCCATACGGCACGGGCGATGTGCGCTGGCTGGCCGCGCTGGGCACCGACTACGGCGTGGTGGTGGTGCGCCAGGACGCGCCGTGGCGCACCCTGGCGCAGCTGCTGGCGGCGCTGCGCACCGACCCGAACCGGCTGATTTTTGGCGCGGGCGGCTCCATCGGCAGCCAGGACTGGATGAAGGCCGCGCTGCTGGCCCGGGCCGCCGGGGTCAGCCACAAGGCCATGCGTTTTGTGGCTTTTGAAGGCGGCGGCGAGGCGCTGACAGCCCTGCGCGGCGACCACGTGCAGGTGCTGGCAGGCGATGCCGCCGAGGTGGCCCGCCAGATCGACCAGGGCGCGCCCGTGCGGGTACTGGCCGTGCTGGCCGGCCAGCGCCTGCCGGGCCGCTGGGCGCAGGTGGCAACCGCCAAGGAGCAGGGTTTTGACATCCAGTGGCCCATCGTGCGCGGGGTGTATGTGGGCCCGCAGGTGCCCGAGCCCCAGGTACGCGCCTGGACCGAAGCCCTGGCCCGCGCCGCCGCCCACCCGGCGTTGCCTGCGCAACTGGCCCAGGCCGGCCTGCAACCCGGCTGGGCGACCGGCCCCGCGCTGCAAGCCCTGCTGGAGCGCCAGACCGCCGACTACCAGCAGCTGGCCGCCAGTTTCGGCCTGGCCCGAAGGGCTCCGTAGTCGCTATATTATTAATAGCATGTTGCGCTTGATGAATAAGCGCTAGAGGCCAATTTAACCAAGAAATTTACTCGAACAATATCGGAACCTGAGAGCCACGTGCCGCATTCACCACCGCCTTATGCAGCGCCCCGCTGGCTGAATCGACCAATGGAATGACTGCCTGCTTCTTGGTCAACTCAATGCCCGCTTTGAACAAGCATATGCAGCTGTGCAGTGGATGCTGGGCGGACGCGTACAAGATGCCGTGTAGCCCTTGTCGCCTGCAGTCTTGGGCCAACTGCTGGCTGATCTCGTAGCGCATGGAGTGCAGCACCGGGTACCGCTCTGGCAGGCCGCGCAAGTCTGCCAAGCGCAAACTGGCACGCGTCTCAAAGCTGACAAGGCTGCGTTGTTGCAACCTGTCCCAATGGCAACTGCGTACTTCGCGGCGAAAAACGGACTCGTATAAAGCGGTTTCAGGCGTGTCGGCAAGGTAGGCGGTGACTTCGTCTGCCAAGTCAAAGCGCCCAGCCAAGCATCCGACGGGTGCCAGCACATATGCGTTTATCCGAACACTACCGCCCTTTGCAGACGTGCGCTGTATCCGGTGCCAAGTCTGGCGGGCAGGAATCTCAAGAATGGGTGGTTGAAGTTCTTTAAAGTTCATGTGCGAGGTCAATGCGCCTCAGCCGTTGCCAGAGCCAAAATGCGCTCAAGGCCTATGCCTTGTTCCAACGCAGCACGTGGAGTCTGTCCATCCAAAGCGGGATGGGGCGACTCCAAAAATGCGAGAAGCTGCCAGCCATCGTGACTGCCCAGGGCTTTAGCCAGAGGCTGCAACACAGGCCAGATAACCGACTCAAATTGCCAGCGCGGCAATTTGAAACCACGGCGCAAATGGGCCACGCCAATGCAACGCCCGCTTTTGATCCAGGCGTTGATGGTCACACGCGTGGAGCCAGCCAACTCTGCTGCTTCATCGGTTGTGATCATGTCGGCAGCGTCCATACGGTCGCGTCGGTACTGCACGCCAGAGCGCAGCACAGCCTGGGTCTGCGCCGCAGTGGCGTAGGGTGACTCTGTAGCGCCATCGCGCAATTTTGGGATGTCTGAAGCAAACGGTGGGTAAAGGGTAAAGGTGTTCATGCGTAGATTCCGAAAATTTGCGCTTCAAGGCGCATTACGCAGGTTGGCTTTCCCTGGAGAAAAGAAACCCGACAAGTGTCTCGCTGGACTAAACGCGACTGTTCGCACTAAGTGCATATCTCTGGCAAACCATGCCACAGGAGAGACCAAAGGAGCCAAGACCCGAACCTCACAGAGGTCCACGCCTAAATTGCCGCAAACAATCACCTTGTTTACAGACCGTCGCTGAACTATTCCTGCTACAGATTGCAAGACAGCAAGGACTTTGCTTTGGATTTCTTTTAGAACGATCATTTGAACCTTTCACCGCGAACTTCAAAATGCACGGCAGCAACGTCAATCACATTACCAGCCACACATCGACGGTATTTTAGTTCAATTCGTAAATTTTGTTAATCTCGTTAAGCCAAACGAAAGCTACAGAATAAGTAGCTTGTCGTGCCTACGGAATAAGCGCCAGATGCCTATCTCACTCCAAAGCCGAGACCTGCACCTTCCCCGTGGCGTAGAAAGCCTGCAGGTTCGCCAGGGTCAGCGCTTCCATGGCCTGGCGGGTTTCGCGGGTGCCGCTGGCGATGTGCGGCAGCAGCACCACGTTGTCCAGCGCCATCAGCTCGGGCGGCACATGGGGTTCATCGGCGTACACATCGAGCCCGGCCCCGGCGATGCCGCCGGTTTGCAGGGCCTGCACCAGGGCGGCCTGGTCCACCACCGAGCCGCGCGCCACGTTGACCAGAAAGCCGTCCGGCCCCAGCGCTTGCAACACCGCGGCGTTGACCAGATGGTGGGTAGACGCGCCCCCGGCGGCAATCACCACCAGGGTGTCGGCCCAGCGCGCCAGCTCGACCAGCGCGGGCTCGAACTGCCAGGGCACACCGGCCACCGGGCGGCGGTTGGTGTAGCGGATTTGCATATCAAAGCCCACCGCCCGCTGGGCCACGGCGCGGCCAATCCGGCCCAGGCCGAGGATGCCCAGGCGCTGGCCGCTGACCTTGCGCGCCAGCCGGAACTTGCCCTGCACCCAGTCGCCCCGGCGCACAAAGCGGTCGGCGGCGCTGGCCCCGCGCGCCACGTCCAGCAGCAAGGCCATGGCCAGGTCGGCCACGCAGTCGTTCAGCACCTCGGGGGTGTAGCCCACAGCCATGCCGCGCTGTGCCGCCACCGCCAGGTCGATCTTGTCCAGCCCCACGCCATGGCTGGAGATGACGCGCAGGCTAGGCAAGGCCGCCAGCAGCGCCGCCGAGGCACCCGCCGGGGCCGAGGTGGCCAGGCCGGTAAAGCGCGCGCCGTGCTGGGCCAGAAAGGCTTGGGGGTCTGGCTGGTCGGCCAGGCGCTGCACGTCAAATTCGGCGGCCAGCGCGGCCTCCAGGGCGGGGGCCAGGGGGCCGTTTTGCAAAAGGGCGGGGCGGGTGCTCATGGGGGGGCCGTTCAATCTGCTGAGATTTTGCGGGCATCGATCAGCTTTTTCCAGCGGGCCGACTCGCTGGCCTGGTAGGCCACGAACTGCTCGGGCGTGTTGGCCACCAGCTCAAAGCCCACATCGACAAACTTCTGCTTCACCACCGGGTCGGCCAGGGCCTCCATCAGCGCGGCGTGGATCTGGGCTTTGACCTCGGGCGGCAGGCCCTTGGGGGCCACGACACCTTGCCAGGAGGTGGCGACCGCGTCGTTCACACCCGACTCGGCCAGCGTGGGCACGTTGGGCAGCAAGGGCGAGCGCTTGTCGCTGGCGATGGCCAGGGTGCGCAGCTTGCCTGCATTGATGTGCTGGATCACCGAGTTGATGTTCTGGAACGCGGCATCCACCTGGCTGCCCAGCAGGTCGGTGATGGCGGGCGCGCCACCCTTGTAGGGCACGTGCAGGCCGGAGGTGCCGGTTTGCAGCCAGAACAGCTCGGCGCTGAGGTGGTCGGACGAGCCGTTGCCCGCCGAGGCAAAGGTCAGCACGCCAGGCTTGGCTTTTTCGGCGGCGATCAGGTCGGCCACCGTCTTGAGCGGCGAGGCGGCAGGCACCACCAGCACGTTGGGGGCCTGCACCGCCACCGTCAGGTAGTCGAAGTCCTTGCCTGCGTCGTAAGCCACCTTCAGCAGGTGCGGGGTGATGACCAGCGGGCCGAGCGAGGTGACCATCAGGGTATAGCCATCGGGGGCAGCGCGCTTCACATAGGCCGCGCCAATGCTGCCGGTGGCCCCGGCCTTGTTTTCCACGATGACGGTTTGCTTGAACTTCTCTTGCAGCTTGGGGGTGATGGCGCGGGCCAGCGCGTCCGACGAGCCACCGGGCGGGAACGGCACCACCAGGGTGACGGTTTTGTCGGGCCAGGCGTAGGCGCTGGTGGCAGCAGCCAGGGCCAAGGACACAAGGGCGATGGTTTTTTTCATGGGTGTCTCCAAATAAGGGATGGGCACAAAGGTCGCGCCCTCGTGTTGTCAGGCATTCTATGAATTTATGCAGATGTGTCAAACAACTTTGCGCATTTTGCAGAAAGTTGTCAGAGCCTGTCAGAATCTCCACTCCTTTGCACCCCTGCCGCCATGAACGAACCCCTGCTGCAAACCGACGGTGTCGGCTCCCTGCCCGACCGCATCTACGCCCGCGTGGTCGAGGCCATCCTGCGCGGCGACTTTGCGCCGCACAACAAGCTGCCCACCGAAGGTGCTTTGAGCACCCAGTTTGGCGTGTCGCGGCCCACGGTGCGCGAGGCGCTGGCGCGGTTGCGCTCGGACGGCATCATCGACTCGCGGCGCGGCGCGGGCAGTACCGTCATTCGCGCACCGGGCACGCCGGTGGTGGTGACCACGCCGATCAAAAGCCTGGCTGACATCGAGCGCTATTACGCGTTTCGCAGCTGCATCGAAATGGGTGCTGCCGCCGGAGCCGCCGAGTTTCGTGACGACGACGACCTGGCCGCCCTGCAGCAGGCGTTCGAGGCGCTGAACACCGCCATGGAGAGCGGCCAATCGGGGGCGGACGAAGACGTGCGCTTCCACCTGGCCATTGCCCAGGCCTCGCACAACCCGTTTTTCGTCACCACCATCGCCACCAGCGTGGCCCCGATCCGGCAGTTCATCGAGCTGGCCCGTAACGTGACCGACAAGAAAAGCCCCACCCGCGTGCGCGCCACCCAGGCCGAGCACCAGGCCATCGTGGATGCCATCACCCGCCGCGCCCCCGCCGAGGCGGCCGAGGCCATCCGTATCCACATCCTGAACGCCAAACGGCGGATTTTCGAGCGTACGCCGCTGCCTTGAATCCTCTTCAAGTTGCTTGACAACTTTTAAAGTTGTCAGATAATCATGCCCACATTGGAGACCACGATGACCGCCATAACCGCCCGCCCGCCCCACACCATCCGCATGCATGCGCGCGACAACGTCGCCATCGTGGCCAACGACGGCGGCCTGGCCGCAGGCACGGTGCTGCCCAGCGGCCTGGTGTTGCGCGACAAAGTGCCCCAGGGCCACAAGGTGGCGCTGGTCGATCTGCCCGCCAACGGCCCAGTGCTGCGCTACGGCATCCCCATCGGCTATGCCATGCAAGACATTGCCGCCGGTAGCTGGGTGCACGAGCGCCTGCTGCACATGCCCGACGCACGCGGGCTGGAGAATTTGCCCATGGCCACCGTGCAGGCCGAAGTGCAGCCTGCACTGACGGGCTATACCTTTGAGGGCTACCGCAACGCCGACGGTTCGGTAGGCACGCGCAATATTTTGGCCATCACCCAGACTGTGCAGTGCGTGGCCGGGGTCACCGACTTCGCGGTGCAGCGCATCAAGGCCGAGCTGCTGCCCCGCTTCCCGAATGTGGACGATGTGGTGGCGCTGGAACACAGCTACGGCTGTGGTGTGGCCATCGACGCGCCAGGGGCCGAAATCCCCATCCGCACCCTGCGCAACATCAGCCTGAACCCCAACTTTGGCGGCGAGGTGATGGTGGTCAGCCTGGGCTGCGAAAAGCTGCAACCCGAGCGCCTGATGCCGCCCGGCACCATTCCCTTGATCGACGAACGCGCCCCCGCCCCGCCTTTGGACCTGGTGTGCCTGCAGGACGACGCGCACGTGGGCTTCATGTCGATGGTCGAATCCATCATGCGCCAGGCTACTGCCCACCTGGAGCGGCTGAACGCCCGCCGCCGCGTCACTGTGCCCGCCAGCGAACTGGTGGTGGGCGTGCAGTGCGGCGGCAGCGATGCGTTCAGCGGTGTCACCGCCAACCCGGCGGTGGGCTACTGCACCGACCTGCTGGTGCGCGCCGGGGCCAGCGTGATGTTCTCGGAGACCACCGAGGTACGCGACGGCATCGACCAGCTCACTTCCCGCGCCAGCACGCCCGAAGTGGCCGAGGCGATGATCAAAGAGATGGCCTGGTACGACGCCTATTTGCAGCGTGGCAAGGTAGACCGCAGCGCCAACACCACGCCCGGCAACAAAAAAGGCGGCCTGTCCAACATCGTCGAAAAAGCCATGGGCTCCATCGTCAAGAGCGGCTCCGTGGCCATCACCGGTGTGCTATCGCCCGGTGAGAAGCTCCAGCAAAAGGGGCTGAATGGACGGTTGATTTATGCCGCCACCCCGGCCAGCGATTTCATCTGCGGCACGCTGCAACTGGCCGCGGGCATGAACCTGCACGTGTTCACCACCGGGCGCGGCACGCCCTACGGCCTGGCCCCGGTGCCGGTGATCAAGGTGGCCACCCGCAGCGACCTGGCCCGCCGCTGGCACGACCTGATGGACGTGAACGCAGGCACCATTGCCGACGGCGCAGCCAGCATCGAAGACGTGGGCTGGGAGCTGTTCAAACTGATGCTGGAAGTGGCCAGTGGCCGCAAGAAAACCTGGGCCGAGCACTGGAAGCTGCACAACGCCCTGGTGCTGTTCAACCCGGCTCCAGTGACCTGAAACCTATTTGCTACAAATAAAATAGCTACTAGCGCCAGTGGAATAAGCGCTAGAGGCATTTTTCAGCTCTTTTTTGCCTGCTCAAACAAGGGCAGCACGCGGGGCATGTTCTTTTGCATCTCCGCAATGCGGGTACTGCCCGCCGGGTGGGTGCTCAGCCACTGGGGTGGCGCGCCCTTGCTCTGCGCGGCCATCTTTTGCCACAGGCTGATGCCTGCGCGCGGGTCGAAACCGGCGCGGGCGGCCAGCTCCAGGCCGACCAGGTCGGCTTCGGATTCGTCCGAGCGGCTGAACTGCAGGCTGAGCAATTGCGCCCCGCCGCCAATCACCGTGTTGCCCAGCTCGCCCACCCCCAGCAACTGGCTCAGCAGGCTGGCCCCCACGTTGGTGGCCACCGACTTGCCCATGCGCTCGCGGGCGTGTTCGCGCAGGGCGTGGGCGATCTCGTGGCCCATCACGGCAGCCACTTCGTCGTCGGTCAGCTTGAGGGTTTCCAAAATACCGGTGTAGAAGGCGATCTTGCCGCCGGGCATGCACCAGGCGTTGATCTGGTTGCTGCCGATCAGGTTGACCTGCCACTGCCAGTCTTTGGCGCGAGGGTTCCAGTCCACGGCAAACGGGATGATGCGCGCGGCAATGCGGCGCAGACGCAGCAGTTGCGGGTGGTTGGCCGGGGCCAGCGCCTGCTGCTGCTGGGCCTGCTGCAGGGTTTGCTGGTACTGGGTGCGGGCGGTTTGCTCCACCGACTCGGCGGGCACCAGCTTGGAAAATGCCGAGTTTTTGCCCACCTCCACGCCGTCGCGTGCCCACGCCAGCGGGGCGGCCAGCAGGGCGGCCCCCAGCAGCAACTTTGCCCATCCACGCTTTGCGTTCATTGCGGTTTCTCCATATTCCAACACGTATTATTCCTGGATGACGCAACCACGCCCCGCCAGCCCCGCAATCCCCTCCCCGCAGCCCGAACAAGCCCCGCCCGTCCGCTGGATTGACACCCTCAAGGTCTACAAGGAACCCGCCACGCTGCGCATGCTGTCGCTGGGTTTTTCGGCCGGGTTGCCGCTGCTGCTGGTGCTGGGTACGCTGGGTTTTTGGCTGCGCGAGGCGGGCATTGACCGCACCACCATTGGCTACCTGAGCTGGGTGGGGCTGGCCTACGGGTTCAAATGGGTCTGGGCCCCGTTGGTGGACCACCTGCCCATTCCGCTGCTGACCCGCCTGCTGGGGCGGCGGCGTAGCTGGCTGCTGCTGGCCCAGGCGGCCATCATGCTGGGCCTGGTGGGCATGGCCAGCACCGACCCGCAGGTGGACTTAAACCGCGTGGTCTGGTGCGCGCTGGCGGTGGCCTTCGGCTCGGCCACGCAAGACATTGCGCTGGATGCATTCCGCATCGAGTCGGCCAACACCGAGCGCCAGGCGGCACTGGCTGCGGCCTACCAGACGGGCTACCGGCTGGCGATGATCTGGGCCGGAGCCGGGGTGCTGTGGCTGGCCGCACGGGCCGAGGTGGCGGGCACCACCGGCTACCAGCCGGGCGCGTGGCAAACCGCCTACCTGGTGATGGCCGCCAGCATGCTGGTGGGCGTGGTTACGGTGCTGGTGTCCCGCGAGCCGGTGCGTATCGCCATGCCCGCCGCGCGCAACGCCGCCGAGTGGCTGCGCGGCGTGCTGATCGAACCGTTTGCCGACTTTCTGCGCCGCTACCAGGGCCAGGCCCTGCTGATCCTGGCGCTGATCGCCGTCTACCGCATCAGCGATGTGGTGATGGGCATCATGGCCAACCCGTTTTACGTGGACATGGGCTACACCAAGGACGAGGTGGCGGCGGTAACCAAGATCTTCGGGGTCATCATGACGCTGGTGGGGGCCTTTGTGGGCGGCGTGCTGTCGATGCGGCTGGGCGTGATGCGGGTGCTGATGCTGGGTGCGGTGCTGAGTTCGGCCACCAACCTGCTGTTTGCCTGGCTGGGCAGCCAGGGGCACGACCTGCAGGCCCTGGTGTGGGTGGTGTCGGCCGACAACCTGGCCGGGGGCATTGCCTCGGCGGCCTTCATCGCCTATCTTTCCAGCCTGACAAATGTGCAGTACTCGGCCACGCAGTACGCGCTGTTCAGCTCCATGATGCTGCTGGCCCCCAAGTGGCTGGCCGGGTTCTCGGGGCGGTTTGTAGATGCCTACGGCTACAGCCCCTTCTTCACCGCCACCGCCTGCCTGGGTGTGCCGGTGCTGCTGCTGGTGGCCCTGGCTTCCAGGTCAAAAAAGCCTCCCGCGCTCGTTGAATAAGCGTTAGCAGCTATTATTTCAGGAGCAAATCCTGTGTAAAGTTTTTACGCAACTTTACAGGGGCTACAACCGGGATTGGCGGCAAAGGCGCACCATCACTTTACAAAGCGATTCTGCTATTCCTGATTCACGATGGACACCCCATGACCGCACACCTGCTAATGATTGAAGACGACACCCGCCTGGCCGGCATGGTGGGCGAGTACCTGGGCCAGTCTGGCTTCACGGTGGCGCATTCGCCCACCGCCACGGGCGGCCTGAGCATGCTTAACGGCCCATCCAGCGCCAGCCGACCCGAGCTGGTGATCCTGGACCTGATGCTGCCCGACATGGACGGCCTGGAAGTCTGCCGCCGCATCCGCACCACCTCGGGCGATGTGTCGCAAATCCCGATTCTGATGCTCACCGCCAAAGGCGACCCGCTGGACCGCATCATCGGCCTGGAGCTGGGTGCCGACGACTACCTGCCCAAGCCCTTCGAGCCGCGCGAGCTGCTGGCCCGCATCCGCGCCATCTTGCGCCGGCGCATGGACGGCACGGCCACGCCGCACAAGGTGCTGCAGTTCGGCACCCTGGAGATCGACCGCGATGCCCGCTCGGTGTCGGTGGCTGGCAAAGCCTGCGACCTGACTGCTTACCAGTTCGACCTGCTGGTGACCCTGGCCGAGCGCGCTGGCCGGGTGTTGACCCGCGACCAGATCATGGAAGCCGTGCGGGGCCGCGAGCTGGAGGCCTTTGACCGCAGCATCGACGTGCATATGGGCCGCATCCGCGCCGCCATCGAAGCCGACCCCAAGAACCCCCGCCGCATCGTCACCGTGCGCGGTGCCGGTTACGTGTTCGCCAAGCAGCAGGATTAAGAACACCCCCAGGCTTGCCCACTGCCCCGGAATCGGCTGGTACAGCCGAGGACGCAGGTGGCAGCGCCAACCCCCTTGCAGGGGGCAACAGCAGCAGCCTGGCAGAGCCAGTTCTGCGCTGTTCGCGAACGGGCCTCGCTGCGCTCGCCCTGGAGAAAATAACTCGGCGCTCATCCTTTAGCATCCTCCCATGCAACCCACCCTTCCCAATATCCTGCAGCGGCTGTATGTCCGCATCTGGCTGGCCGTGCTGCTGGCCGTGGCGGTGCTGACGCTGCTGGTCGGCTGGGCCTGGCGCATGGCCACCGACCCGCCGCTGCGCGATGTGGAGGTGCGCAACCGCTCGGGCGAGATCATTGGCAAAGGCACCACCCGCCGCCACCGTGCCCGTGGCCCGGAAGGCGAACGCCTGCCCGAGCAAGCCACCAGCGCCCCCGACAACCCGGACGAAGACGAAGAGCCCCCCCCGCCCTCCAGCACCGAACCACAAGGCCGTGGCCCTGAATTCCTGGTGGTGATGCAGGACGGCCAAAAGCTGCTGGTCCACCTGCCCCGCCCCGAACGTTCCGTCTGGCTACTGCGCCCGCCGTTCGGCTTCTTCTGGACGCTGGGCCTGGTGGGCCTGGCGATGGCGCTGGCCATGTACCCCATCATCCGCCGCCTGACCCGGCGCCTGGAATCGCTGCAGCGCAGCGTGGAGCAATGGGGCGCGGGCGATCTGTCGGTGCGCGTGCCCATCCACGGACAGGACGAGGCCGGTCTGCTGGCGCAGCGTTTCAACACGGCAGCCGAGCGCATCGAGACCCTGGTGGCCTCGCACAAAACCCTGCTGCAGTCGCAAAAGTCGCTGCTGGCCAACGCCTCGCACGAGCTGCGCAGCCCGCTCACACGCATCCGCATGGGGCTGGAGCTGATGGGCTCCACGCCCTCGCCCAGCTTCAAGAACGAGATCAACCGCAACATCGCCGAGCTCGACCAGCTGGTCGAAGAAATCCTGCTGGCCAGCCGCCTGGACGCCAAAGAGGCCGACATGGGCACCATCGAAGAGGTCGATCTGATCGGCCTGGTGGCCGAAGAATGCGCCCGGCTGGATGCCGCTTTCGAGGTGGGTGAAGAAGGTGTGGACGACGACCACGAGCAGACTTTTGTGGTCCAGGGCGTGGCCAAACTGCTGCGCCGCGCCATCCGCAACTTGCTGGAAAACGCCCGCCGCTACACCACTGGTGCCGTCAGCGTGAGCCTGCAGCAGCACGGCCCCTACGCCGTATTGCGCGTGTTCGACCGCGGCCCCGGAGTGCCCGCGCCCTTGCGCGAACGCATCTTTGAGCCGTTTTACCGCCTGCCCGGTGCCAGCGAAACCAACGGCGGTGTCGGCCTGGGCCTGGCCCTGGTCAAGTCCATCGCCGAGCGCCACGGCGGCACCGTGCGCTGCGAAGACCGCGAAGGTGGCGGTGCCTGCTTTGTGATCGAGCTGCCCTGCTGAGCAAATACCTGCGCACATTAGTTACGTTTTTTAGCAATTTAGAGCCAGTTTCGTGAGTCTTTACGACTTGGGCGGGCTTTACCATGGACTTGCAAATTCGCTTCAACGTAGCCAACGCTGGCGCAAAGTTCATGGGTTTCAATGCCTTGACGCACGCCACGCTGCGCCTTACCGGGGCCGGCCTGAGTGCCTTGGAAAACCCCGTGGCGTGCGCCTGCAGAAAGAGATTTTCATGGAATCCCCCTGCCTGCGCCGTGCCACCACAGCCGCATTCCAGCACCTGGTTCCGAGTCTGTTGCCATGAGCAGCAGCACGCTCTTTTTCGCCACCACCGCCGACGGTGTGCGCCTGGCGCTGCGCCGTATCGGCCCGCCCAAAGGCTCACCCGTATTGCTGTCGCATGGCTCGTTTTCCAACCATGGCACCTGCCTGGGGCTGGCCATGTACCTGGAGACGATGGGCTGGACGGCCTGGGTGTTTGACTGGCGCGGGCGCGGCGACAGCGCCACACCAACCACGGTCTCCAGCTTTGATGCCGTGGCCCGCTGGGATGTCCCCTGTGTGGTGGACGCGGTGCTGGCCCTCAGCGGCCACGACCGGCTGTTCTGGGTGGGCCATTCCGGCGGCGGGCTGGTAGCCGCGATGTGGCTGGCGCGCCATCCGCACCAGGCCCAGCAGAAGATAGCCGGCCTGGCCATGCTGGCCACCCAGGCCACCGAGGCCGCACGGCACTGGCGTGCCCGTACGGCACTGCGGCTGTTTGACGGCTATCTGCGCTGCACATCCACCGCCCACGGCCGCCGCCTGCGCATGGGGCCAGAGAATGAAGATGCCGCCATGGTGCGCCAGTGGTGCCGCTGGAACCTGCAGCAAACGTTCCACGGACAGGACAGTTTTGACTATTTGAGGGCGCTGTCGCAACTGACGCTGCCGGTGCTGGCCCTGGCGGGCAAAGGCGACCGGCGTATCGCGCCACCTCTGGGCTGCCACAAACTGATGCAGGCCTTTGGCAGCCACGACCGCAGCTTCGAGATTTGTGGCAAGGCCCAAGGCTATCTGGAAGACTACACCCACCACCGCCTGATCCTTTCGCGCAACGCCCGCAAAGAGATCTGGCCCTTGGTGGCGCTATGGCTGCGGGAGCGGCAGGTTTAGTACGAGCAGCGCACCAACTCCGGCAGGACTCCCTAGAATGGTCTACCAATCCCACAACACGCCGGAGACAAACCCCATGAGCTACCACGCCGCAGCCGACCGCTACGCCGACAAAATGCAGTACCGCCGCACCGGGCGCAGCGGCCTGAAGCTGCCCGCCATCACCCTGGGCCTGTGGCACAACTTTGGCGACACCACCTCGCTGGCCACCCAGCGCGCCATGCTGACCACTGCGTTTGACCTGGGCATTACCCACTTCGACCTGGCCAACAACTACGGCCCGCCCTATGGCAGCGCCGAGAGCAACTTTGGCGAACACATGCGCCGCGACTTCCGGCCCTACCGCGACGAGCTGGTGATCTCCAGCAAGGCCGGGTACGACATGTGGCCCGGCCCCTACGGCCAGGGCGGCGGCGGGCGCAAATATGTGCTGTCCAGCCTGGACCAGAGCCTCAAGCGCATGGGCCTGGACTACGTAGACATCTTCTACTCGCACCGCTTCGACCCCGACACCCCGCTGGAAGAAACCATGGGCGCACTGGCCAGCGCCGTGCAGCAGGGCAAGGCGCTGTACGTGGGCGTGTCCAGCTACTCGGCAGGCAAGACCCGCGAGGCCGCTGCCCTGCTCAAGCAAATGGGCGTGCCCTGCCTGATCCACCAGCCCTCGTACAGCATGATGAACCGCTGGATCGAAGAAGAGCTGCTGGATGCCTTGGAAGACAACGGCATGGGCTGCATCGCCTTCAGCGCGCTGGCCCAGGGCCTGCTGACCAACAAGTACCTCAACGGCATCCCTGCCAGCGCCCGCATCAACCAGCCCGGCGGCGGCTCGTTCAAGAGCGAACACCTGAGCCCGCAAAACCTGGCCCACGTCAGCGCGCTGAACGACATGGCCCTGGCGCGCGGCCAAAGCCTGGCGCAAATGGCCATCGCCTGGGTGCTGCGCGACCCGCGCATGACCTCGGCCCTGATCGGCGCCAGCCGCCCCGAGCAGATCGTGGAACTGGTGGGCGCGCTCAAGCAACTCGACTTCAGCGCCGAAGAACTGGCCCGCATCGACCAGCACGCGGTGGACGGTGGCATCAACCTGTGGAAGCGCCCCTCGACCGACCAGCAATTGGCCTGAACACAGCCAAAAGTAGCGCCTGTGCTTATGGGGCAAGCGCAAGCAGCTACTTAATTAATAGCATTCATGGTTTCACGTGAAACCCAGGCAGCGGGCGATTGTTTCCCATGCGGCAACAGCGCGTTTCCCGGCCCGGCACTTCCAAACCTGCCGCCGCGCCCCACCTACCCAGGCCTGGCCCATCAGCCCCATCTTTTCTTTTTTGGACATTTGCCCCTATGCCCTCCCTGTTCGACCCCATCCAGATCGGCAACTTCACCGCCCCCAACCGCATCCTGCTGGCCCCGCTGACGCGCGGGCGGGCCACCCGCGAGCATGTGCCCACCGCGATGATGGCGACCTACTACGCGCAGCGGGCCTCGGCCGGGTTGATCATCTCCGAGGCCACCGGCATCAGCCGCGAAGGCACGGGCTGGCCCTATGGCCCCGGTATCTGGACGGCCCCGCAGGTGGAGGCCTGGAAGCCGGTGACCGACGCGGTGCACGCGGAGGGCGGGCGCATCCACCTGCAGCTCTGGCACATGGGCCGGGTGGTGCACCCCAGCTTTCTGGGCGGTGCGTTGCCGGTGTCGGCCTCGGCCACCACCGCCCCGGGCCAGGCCCATACCTACAGCGGCAAGCAGCGCTACGCCGAAGCGCGGCCTCTGGCCACCGACGAGATCAAGCGCCTGCTGGACGACTATGCCCACGCTGCCCGCAACGCCATGGCCGCAGGTTTTGACGGGGTGCAGGTGCACGCCGCCAACGGCTACCTGATCGACCAGTTTCTGCGCGACAACAGCAACCTGCGCGACGATGCCTACGGTGGCCCGGTGGAAAACCGTATCCGCCTGTTGACCGAAGTGGCCCAGCGCGTGGCGGACACCGTCGGCGCCGCGCGCACCGGCGTGCGCCTGTCGCCCAACGGCGACTCGCAAGGCGTGAACGACAGCGACCCCGAGGCCTTGTTCAGCGCCGCCGCCCGCGCGCTGGACGGCGTGGGCGTGGCCTACCTGGAGCTGCGCGAGCCGCCACTCAACGGCACCTTCGGCAAGGCCGACCGCGCCCCAGTGCACCCGGTAATCCGCAAAGCTTTCCAAGGCCCGCTGTTCCTCAACTCCGACTACAGCCAAGCCCGCGCCCAGGCCGCGCTGGACGCAGGCGAGGCCGACGGCATTGCCTTTGGCCGCCCGTTCCTGGCCAACCCCGACCTGCCCCATCGCTTCGCCCACGGCCTGCCGCTGAACCCCGACGTGCCCGCCACCTGGTACAGCCAGGGGCCTGAGGGCTACACCGACTACCCGGCCGCTGTGCTTGGCTGAGGTCCGCAACGCAACGGCCAGGGATTTATGTATTTCAGGCCTTCTGCGCTGATGGAAAGGGCGTGAGCAGCTACTCTTTATGTAGCACTCATGTCCGGCTTACTTTGGTCGAATAACGTACAAATACCCTGCTGCAGTTACTGCGATAACTGCAACAATCGCAACCGTTACGTTAGGATGCACGCTTATCCACAGGGTATTCGGAGTGCATTTTGGACATCTTGCGACGCAACAATGTGCACGTCCTGGGCGACAGCGGCCCGGTGCTGCTGTACGCCCACGGCTTCGGCTGCCAGCAGACCATGTGGAGCCGCATCACCCCGGCGTTTGCCGATGGCTATCGGCAGGTGCTGTTCGACTATGTAGGCAGCGGCAAGTCGGACCTGGCCGCGTTTGACAGCCAGCGCTACAGCAGCCTGCACGGTTATGCGCAAGACCTGCTGGAAGTCTGCGATGCGCTGGGCCTGCACAGCGGCGTGACCTTCATCGGCCATTCGGTAAGCTGCAGCATCGGCTTGCTGGCCTCGATTGCCCGGCCCGGCCTGTTCGACCGGCTGGTGCTGCTGGGCCCTTCGCCCTGCTTTCTGAACGACCCGCCCGACTACCAGGGCGGATTTGAGCGCGAAGACCTGCAAGGCCTGCTGGAGCTGATGGACCAGAACTACATCGGCTGGGCCCAGTACCTGGCACCAGTGGTCTCCGGCCAGGCCGCAGGTGCCCCGGCCAGCGTGCCCACCGCCGAGCTGACCGACAGCTTTTGCTCCACCGACCCGGTGGTGGCCCGGATGTTTGCCCAGACCACTTTTTTTGCCGACAACCGGGCCGACCTGCCCAAGGTAACCCGGCCTTGCCTGGTATTGCAGCACCGGGTGGATGCGCTGGCACCGCTATCGGTGGGCGACTACATGCACCGGCATCTACAAGGCAGCAGCCTGCAGATACTGGACATCACCGGCCACTGCGGCCATATGAGCCACCCGGCCGAAGTGATCGCCGCGATCCGCAACTACCTGCCCCATGCAGAGCCTGCGGCCGCCTGACCCAGCCTGCATAGACCCGCTGAACCAGCTGCCCTGCCCGGTGCTGGTGACGGATCTGCATGGCCGCGTGCTGGCCGCCAACGCCGACCTGCTGGCCGTGGTGGGCGGCACCGAGGTGCAGTGGCAGCGGCAGGCCATGGACGTGCTGCTGCCCCCGGCCAGCCGCATCTTCTTGCAAACCCACGTCTGGCCCATGCTGATGAACCAGGGCGGCGTGCGCGAGATCTACCTGCACCTGCGCGGCGCGCAGGGCCAGCGTGTGCCGGTGATGGTCAACTGCCAGCGCGGCGCGTATGCGCCCCCTGGCCAGGACGACAGCACCGAGAGCTGCTACTGGGTGTTTTTTGTGGCGCTGGAGCGCAGCCGGTTCGAGGCCGAGCTGGTGCAGGCCCGGGCCCGGGCCCAGAGTCTGGCCGCCGACTTGGCCCTGGCGAACGCCGAACTGCGGGCCATGCACCTGCAGCTCACCCAGCACACCCACGTGGTCGAATCCGAAAACCGCGAGCTCGCCGAACTCAGCCAGACCGACCCGCTGACCGGCCTGGGGAACCGCCGCGCCCTGGCCCAGGCCGTGGCCCATTGGCAGGCCCTGGCCGACCCGGGGGCCTGCGCCTCGGTGCTGATGGTGGATGTAGACCATTTCAAAGCCGTCAACGACCTGCATGGCCACGACGAAGGCGACCGCGTACTGGCCACCCTGGCCCGCCAGCTGCAAGCCAGCATCCGCAGCAGCGACCTGGCGGTGCGCTACGGCGGCGAAGAATTCACTCTGTGGCTGCCCAACGCCGACCGCCCAGGTGCTGCCCACACCGCCCTGCGGGTGCACGAGCATGTGCGCAACTTGCGGGTTGGCGACCAGCCCATCACCGTCAGCATCGGCGTGGCCACCGCCACCCTGGCCCATGACCCTGCGCTGTTGCAGCGGCTGGTGCACCAGTCCGACGCCGCTGTGTACCAGGCCAAAATGGCAGGGCGCAACCGGACGGTGTTTGCCGACTGAGGCGCTTGCACGTTGAGGGTTAAATCAGCAGCTTGCGCTTATAACGTAAGCACGACAAGCTACTATAAATATAGCAACTGAGGGCATGGTGGATATTTTGGAAATATCGATTGCAAATTACATAATTTGTTGATATTCTTTCAATTGAAACCACAGGAACCTCTATGCCCAGCACTGCGTCCGCCCCACTCCATCCCTCCGACCCCGGCATCGTACTGGCCAAAGCCACCCTGCAGGCGGCCTCGCTGCTGGGTTTTACCGGCACCGTGCTGGGCAAGGTGATCGGCCTGAGCGAAGCCTCGATTTCCCGCATCGGCACGGGTGAACGGCCGTTGCAGCCGACCTCCAAGGAAGGCGAACTGGCCGCACTGCTGGTGCGCAGCTGCTGCACGCTGGATGCCATGGTGGGCAGCGACCCGCAGCACCGCCTGGCCTGGCTCGGCAGCTACAACAAGGCCTTGAACGGCGCGCCCAAGGAGCTGATGCAAACCGTGCAAGGCCTGGTCCTGGTGACCAGCTACCTGGACAGCATGCGGGCCAAAGTATGAGCCTGCTGGAGATCGACCCTGACTGGATCACCCAGTCGCTGGCCGAGTTCGAACACGGTCTGGAAAGCGAAGTCTGGCGCGCCACAGACGGCCTGGAGGGCGTGGCCACGCTGCGCCTGGTGGACACGCTGGCCGAGCTGCGGGTGCTGGAGCAGATCCTGGCCAACAGCCTGCCGCCCCTGCCCACCGATACCGCACAGTTGGAGCCCTGGCTGAGCACGCCGTTTCGCCACACCGCCCTGCACTCCTCGCGGTTTCGCCCAGCCCAGGCCACCGGCATCTGGTACGGAGCCGATGCGCCCGAGGCGGCCTGCGCCGAAGTCGGTTACTGGCGCTGGCGCTTTCTGATGGACAGCGACGGCCTGCGCGGCAGCCACCTGGTAAGCACGCAAACCCTGTTCCACGCGGTGGTGTCCGGCCCCTGCCTGAACCTGGAGAGCCCGCCCTGGAACGACCATACCGCCGTGTGGAGCGACCCGCGCGACACACAGGCCTGCCTGGCGCTGGCCGCGCTGGCCCAGGCCCAGGCTGTGCAATGGATACGCTATCCGTCGGCCCGCAGCCCGGAGGCGTTCTGCGCCGCCGTACTCGACCCGCAGGCCCTGACCATGGTGGCACCGCACGCGCAGGAAACCTGGGCGCTGAAGGTCAGCGCCCAACGGCTGATCTTCAGCCACGCCCACGAACGGGTGGAAGTGGCAACGGAGGGCTGGGTTTAACCTAGATCCGGCAGTTGACCGCTTGTTCTTGGCTGATCATCCGTTCTGAGCTCAGGTTTGTAGTGTTTTATGACGGTCTCCTGTTGGCACCCTCGGGCGGGTCCAACTGCCGGATCTAGGTTTAAAGCGCCGCCAGCACCCGCTGCGGGGTCACGTCCACCAGGCAGCGCGTGTGGCCCAGCGGGCAATCGCGCTGGAAGCAGGGCGCGCAGTCCAGCGGCGGCTGGTAGGCGGCATCGTTTTTCAGCCACAGCACCTGGGCCAACGGGTTCAGCGGCGGGGTGTGCAGCGGGCTGCTGGAGCCAAAAATGGCCACCTGCGGCACGCCAAAGGCGGCGGCCACATGCATCAGGCCAGAGTCGTTGCTGACTATGGTTTTGGTAGCAGCTATCGCAGACAGTGCCTGCACCAACGTGGTTTTACCTGCAAAGTTCAGCGCCCAGCCGGGACGGGCGGCGTTGACCGGTGCGGCGATCTCCTCGCACAGTGCACGCTCCTTGCCCGAGCCCAGCAACACCACCGGCACGTCCAGCTGCAGGGCCAGCGCGGCAAAGTGGGCGGCGGGCCAGCGCTTGGCGGGGCCGTACTCGGCCCCCGGCGCAAACACCGCGTAACCACCCGGCTGCAGGCCCAGGTCGGCCAGCGACTGCGCCACCACGCGCGGCTCCATCTGCAAGCGGGGGCGGTCGCTGTCCAGGCCGGTTCCACCGCTCAAGGCGGAATAAAACGCCACCATCGGCGGACGCTCGGTACGCGGCGGGTTCTTCAGGCGCTCGGTCAACAAGCCGATGCGGGCCTCGCCCAAGTAGCCCACGCGGCGCGGGATGTGCGCCAAAAACGGAATCAGCGCGCTTTTCAGCGAATTGGGCAGAACGTAGGCCGCGTCAAACCGGCCCTGGAATTGCGCCGCCATGGCCCGCCGCGCCTGCCACTGCAACCCGCCGTGCTGGAACGGAAACTCGACCACCTCGGCCACCTGCGGCATGGCCCGGTACACCGGTGCCACCCAGGGCAGCGCCCCCACGGTGAGCCGCTCGCCCCGCGCCTGCAAGCGGCGCATCAGCGGCTCGGTCATCACCGCATCGCCAATCCACTGGGGCGCGATGACCAAAGAATTAATAGGGGTCAGAACCCTATTAATTACCCCCACCGCTCAATGCCCGCCGCCGAAATGCTCACCGGCCTTGAGCGCGTACACCGTGCCGCAGTAGGGGCACTTGGCCTCGCCCGTGTGGGCCACGTCGAGGTAGACCTTGGGGTGGCTGTTCCACAGGGCCATGTGGGCTTTTTGGCTGGGACAGAACACGCCACCTTGGGCGTTCAGGTCTTTGGCTAGGAGTTCAATGGACATGTTCAGACTTTCGTGAGCCAGTGGGCGTATTTTGGGTTGCGGCCATTGACGATGTCAAAAAAGGCCGACTGGATTTTTTCGGTGATTGGGCCACGGCTGCCGACGTAGTCGTCGCGGCCGAGTTCGATGCGGTCGAGTTCGCGGATGGGCGTGACTTCGGCGGCGGTGCCGGTGAAGAAGGCTTCGTCGGCGATGTAGACCTCGTCGCGGGTGATGCGCTTTTGCACCACTTCCAGGCCCAGATCCTTGCAGATGTGGAACACGGTGTTGCGGGTGATGCCGTTGAGCGCACCAGCGGACAAATCAGGGGTGTAGACCACGCCGCCCTTGACCACAAACAGGTTTTCGCCTGCGCCTTCGGACACAAAGCCGCTGGCATCGAGCAGCATGGCTTCGTCGTAACCATCGTCCACGGCTTCCATGTTGGCCAGGATGGAATTGGTGTAGTTACTCACCGCCTTGGCCTGGGTCATGGTGATGTTGACGTGGTGGCGGGTGTAGCTGGAGATCTTCACGCGGATGCCGCGACGCATGCCCTCTTCGCCCAAATACGCACCCCAGGGCCAGGCGGCGACCATCAGGTGGATGGTGTTGCCCTTGGGAGACACGCCCAGCTTCTTGTCGCCGATCCAGGTCAGTGGGCGCAGGTAGCCGGATTCGAGCTTGTTCTCGCGGATCACGGCGCATTGCGCGTCGTTCACTTCCTGCTGGCTGAACGGGATCTGCATACGCAGGATCTTGGCGCTGTTGAACAGGCGCTCGGTGTGCTCCTGCAGGCGGAAAATGGCCGGGCCGTTCACCGTGTTGTAGGCCCGCACGCCTTCGAACGCGCCGCAACCGTAGTGCAGGGTGTGCGTGAGCACGTGGATCTTGGCGTCGCGCCACTCGACCATCTGGCCGTCCATCCAGATTTTGCCGTCGCGGTCGGACATCGAAGGGGGTAGCGGGGACATGGCGGTTCCTAAGGGGGGGGTTGTAGGGGGTGAGAATCTAATTTTACGGGTTGCTCAAAGCGCGCCAGGGGCAGCCGCAGGCGGCTCGGCATCGTCTTGCGCAGGGCGCAGCAGGCTCCACTGCACCAGCTTGCCACCCTGGAATTCACAGGTGACGTGCGAGGCGCTGGCATCGGTCCAGCGGAACAACTCGGGCTGGGTGTCTTTGGGGGATTGCAGCGCGCCCAGCGACTTGGTCATGGCCACCACGTGCAGCAGGGTCACGCCGGGGCGCAGCTTGGCGTTGAGCATCACCGCACTGGCCACGGTGCCGATGGGCCGGTTGGCTGCGCGCTTCATCACCTGCAGCATCCGGCTGAAATGCAGCAGGATCCAGGTGACCAGCAGGCTCAGCGCCATGGCCACACCGGCCCAGGAATATTCACGGTACGCCACCACCACCAGGGCGATCACGCCCACCGGAACCAGGATTTTTTGAAATTGCATGCGGGGTATTTTCGCAGCCCCGCGCACCGCTTCTTAAGTCAGCCCCCGCACCACTTCCATCGCCTGCTCCACCCGCTCCACCGCGTGGATGGTCAGGCCCTCGATGGGTTTTTTGGGGGCGTTGGCCTTGGGCACAATGGCCACGCTGAAGCCTAGCTTGGCGGCTTCTTTCAAGCGCTCCTGGCCGCGCGGCGCGGGGCGCACCTCACCGGCCAGGCCCACCTCGCCAAAGGCGATGAAGCCCTTGGGCAGCGGCTTGCCGCGCAAAGACGAGGTAATGGCCAGCAGCACGGCCAGGTCGGCGGCGGGTTCGCTGATGCGCACGCCGCCCACCGCGTTGACGAACACGTCCTGGTCCATGCAGGCGATGCCCGCGTGGCGGTGCAGCACGGCCAGCAGCATGGCCAGGCGGTCCTTGTCCAGGCCCACGCTCAAGCGGCGTGGGCTGGGGCCGCCGCTGTCCACCAGCGCCTGGATCTCGACCAGCAGCGGGCGCGTGCCCTCCAGCGTCACCATCACGCAGCTGCCGGGCACCGGCTCGGGGTGCTGGCTCAAAAAGATGGCGCTGGGGTTGCTCACGCCCTTCAGGCCGTGCTCGGTCATGGCGAACACCCCTATCTCGTTCACTGCGCCAAAGCGGTTCTTGATGGCGCGCACCAGCCGAAAACTGCTGTGCGTGTCGCCCTCAAAGTACAGCACCGTGTCCACCATGTGCTCCAGCACCCGCGGCCCGGCCAGCGCGCCCTCTTTGGTGACGTGGCCCACCAGCACAATGGCCACGCCGCTGGCCTTGGCCGCGCGCGTCAGGTGCGCCGCGCATTCGCGCACCTGCGCCACCGAGCCGGGGGCCGAAGTGAGCTGGTCGGAATAGACGGTCTGGATCGAGTCGATCACCGCGATGTGCGGGCGGTGGGTTTGCAGCGTGCTGAGGATCTTTTCCAGCTGGATTTCGGCCAGCACCTGCACCTGGCTGTTCACGATACCCAAGCGGCGCGAGCGCAGCGCCACCTGCGCCCCGCTCTCTTCGCCCGTCACGTACAGCGTCTTCTGGCCGGAGCGCTGCAGCGCATCCAGCGCCTGCAGCAGCAGCGTGGACTTGCCGATGCCGGGGTCGCCGCCAATCAGCACCACGCCGCCCTCCACAATGCCACCGCCCAGCACCCGGTCCAGCTCGTCCAGGCCGGTGGGCGTGCGGTCCATGTCCGTCGCTTCAATGTCGGCCAGGGCCATGACCTCGGCGGTTTTGGCCAGCGCGGCGAAGCGGTTGTTCTTGCTGGCCGCCACCGGCTCGGCGACAGACTCAATCAGCGTGTTCCAGGCCTGGCAGTGCGGACACTTGCCCAGCCACTTCGGGCAGGTGCCGCCGCATTCATTGCAGGTGTAGATGGTTTTGTCTTTGGCCATAAAAGTGGGGGATCACCGGTTTTGTTTGCTAGCAAATACAAAGTAATGAACTAAATCAACGGCTTAGGTTTTTTTTCCATTGCTAAGCTTTGCTAGCTTTCGTGGCTTTAGCAAAGGATTCTGAAGATGTGACGGGCATCCAAATGGGTGCCGCCCTTGGGCCGGTTCGGGTGATCTGGCCCTGGCGTCGCATGGCCTGCAACAGGTTGCGCACCTTGTTTTGCCTTTGTGTGCTGTCCAGTACATCGGGCAGCTTGGCTAGAACCAAGTCGTCCAATTCGCGGCGGGTGGCCTGGCCATACTGGAGCAAATAGTCCACTACCAACTGCTGGTAATAACTGTCGTCCAGCCCCCGGTTATGGATATACCGCGCCTTCTGGTCGGCCCACGCGGCCACCTTGGCAGAAATAAAATAGTTGGGCGAACGCCCTTCGATCAGTTTGAGGGCCTTGAGCGCGCGCACGGGCTCGGGCGCAAGCACATGCCGCCTTTGCACCTGGTCCAACCAAAACACCTGCCGCAAGTCCAGGTCGCTGCGTTGCATCAGCAACTGGGTGTATTGGATGTCCAGAATCTGGCCGGGAATGGACAGTTCGACACGGGGTCGACCGTTGTCTGCCCCTTCCAACACATAGTCTGGCATGGGGAAAAACCGCTCTCGCTGCGTCTCGAACATGCGGCGTATACCACTGCCGACCTGGTCAATCATGCGTAGGCGGATCATCCCGTCAATCAGCCACTGGTTGCGGTAGTGCTCAGGTGGCGATTGCTGCTCCAGCATCCATTCCACACTGGGCGAATGAACTGGCCCAGGTTACCCAACACCAGCCGCTCCGGGTGTTCCACCACGTTGATCTTTCCCCCTAACCGATAGTCCTGGTGGGCCACCGCGTTGTGCAGGGCCTCGCGCATCACCCATGCGTCGTAGCGTGGCACCGCCGTCGGAAACAAGGTGCCATCGGGCATGTGCTCGATCGTCACATTGCGGATCTGTGCACATACTTTTTCTGTGGCAAGCAGCAAAGGAATGCCAAAGTGCTGTGACGACTCGGTACGGTTGCCCGCGTCGCGCAATATCCAGCTAATCTTGGCATCCACGGGTGACAAAAAATGCGCGGCTTCGTCGCGCCCCAAAAGCAGCAGGGCCGAACGGGTGATCCGTCCCTGCTTGGTAATGCGTGCCTTGTTCAGCAAAGTGGGTACGTCGTACCCGGCGACCTCCTCGCGGATTTGGGCATGGCGCTCAGTGTTCGACTCACTTTTCAGCAAGTATTCGGTGAAGCGCTTGCGGGCGGCATCCAACGCCTGCGGGTCCAGGTCGTTCAATCCTGCGCCAGGCACCAGCTCACCTGACCAATCGTCCTTCTGGCCCAACATGGCCCACAAACGGGCCTCTTTGTCCGGATGTTCTGACAGCTTGGTTTTGTGGCTGTCTATGCGGATGTAGCGCTGGTTTTGGAACGCAATCGGTGCGCTGCGGGCGGGGTGGATCTCCAGCATCACAACCTGACCCTGCGGCAGGGTCAGCCCGTGGAACTGAAAATCTGCGCGCGGTGACGTCATGTGCTGCAGCCACATGGTCAGTGACTGGTTGCCCTCCTTGCGCATGAAGGGGTTGAAGGTGGTGCCGTTGACGGCGTGCGAGCCATCTGCCACACCCCACACCAGCCAAGCCCGTTCGTGCCCCTGCAGCGCCGCCGCGTTCGCCAGCGCAGAAAGATACTGCCCGATATCGGCAGACGCATCCAGGTTGGACTTGAATTCGACCGTACTCCCTTCACGCGACAAGGCGCACAAACGCTCCAGCATTTCCAGCTGCGCAGAAGAATCCGTCATGGGCAGCACCCGCGCTGGAAATGCATCGTCTTGTCTTTGGCCATCCCGGAACTATAGCCGAAGCCTGTGTAAAAACACAGTAGCTATTGTTTTAAGAGCTGCTCGCGCCCATTCCATGAGCGCTAGCGGCACTTTTTGTCTGAAGATGGTGGTTACTCTGCAGTCACTGTCGCGTGAGAATCGGGGGCGTGGCGAGTGGCGAGGCAACTGACGTTTGATATGAGGGGTTAGGCGTCGGCTTCACGTAGGCTACTCACTGATAAGTGTTGCGAGAAGGCGTGCGTACATAGAGTGAAAGTGATACGTTCCTAGACCCTGCCAGGTTCGAAAGTCGGATGAAGATACGTGATCAACTTCGAACTTTTTGTGCCATTCTGAGCCTTGAGCAACGATCACTTTGCCTGGCCCATCCGAGAATTGATCGGCTGTGATATCGACGATCAGATCACCGCTTGCGAGCCAGACGTGCGAGGTCCAAGTGTTGTCAATCTTGCTTCCTCGCTCACCCGATACGTACTCAAACCCGAGTAAGCCGTTGTCCGCTAGATAGGCTCCAAGCAGAAGGCAAACGTCGCTACAGGAACCGGCGGGAAAGCTCGACATTGAAATAGGTAACTCGTCGATCGGTATCGCTTCCAACGCTACCCGCATTCGAGTTGCTAAGTTTTCGACAAGGGCGGTATTCACGTCACGAAACTTGCTTTACACCGCAAGCCTTGAGGTTTAAATCATCCATCAAAATCTCCTGAAAATGGCTTGCAGACTTGTTTCCCGTAGGGTGATCCAGTTTTTATACAGGGCTAAAAACACCGACAAACCCCGTCGGCAAAGCGCCGAACCACTATAGCCCGCCGAAGCATCACCACCCCCACGCGGCGGCACTATTCCTTCAAAAGAGCGCCACACGCAATACTCTTATTTCCGTAGCTGCTCACGCCCATTCCATAAGCGCTAGCGGCCCTTTTTATCTACAACATCAAACCCACGGCTGCGCCAACTGCTCCGTAGCAAACACCCGCTGCACCGCCGGGCGTGCCAGCGCCGCTTGCAGGTAAGGCCCCAGGTGCGGGTAGGTACGCGCCGGGGCGCTGGCGAAGTTGCGGGTCCAGCGGCACAGCATCAGCGCGTAGGCATCCAGCGCGGAATAGGTGGGGCCCAGCAGCCAGGGGCCAGCGTGGCGGGCCAGTTCGGCATCCAGCTGCGCCAGCAGGCCGCCAACCCTGTGTTCGGCCTGGGCTTTGACCTCGGCGGCACCGGCGGTGTTGCCGGGGTTCACCCAGCGGTGCGGGTAGAAGTAGGCGATCAGCGTGCTTTGCAGGGTGTTGGTCATCCACACCAGCCACTTGTAGAAATGGGCGCGCTCTACCGTGCCCACCGCCGGGGCCAGGCCTGCGGCGGGGTGGCTGTCGCACAGGTGCAGGCAGATGGCGGCGGACTCGAACAGCACCAGGTCGCCGTCGGTCAGCACCGGCACCAGGCCGTTGGGGTTGAGCGCCAGGTAGGCCGGGGCCTTGTGCGCGCCTGCGCTGGTGTCGACCCGCAGCAGGTCAAACGGCAGGCCGATTTCTTCCAGCAGGATGTGCGGTGCCATGGCGGCGGTGCTGGGGGCGTAGTGGAGTTGCAGCATGGTGGTGTGTGTGAAGAAGTTATGGAGTCTGCCGAAGGTGCTGGCAGATGCCCCAGGTGGCCAAGCTTAAACCGGCCAGCGCCCACACCAGCAGCGGCAACACCAGGCCCAGCGGGCCCATGCTGGCGATGGCGTAGGCAAACACCGGCGGGCCCAGGGTGGAGCCCAGGTTGCCCATTTGCGCAACCGCCCCGGTGGCGCGGGCCTGCACGGGGGGCGCGTCGCTCAAATACGGCACCAGCGCAAACGCAGAACCGCCCGCCAGGCCCACTAGCGCCATCAGCACCAGAGCCACCGGCGCAATCGTGAAGCCCTGCCACAGGCACAGCCCCAGCGCCAGCCCGGCAGCGGCCACGCCCGCAAACGCCAGCGGCACCAGCGTAGAGGGCCGCATTACCGACTGGGCCAGCCAGCCCGCCAGAAAGTTGCCGCCAATGCTGAGCAGCGGCAGCAGCACCGCCAGCCAGGTGCGGTCGGCACCGGCGTGCTGCGGGATGAAGGTCAGCAAGGCGATGGCGGTGGCGGTGTAGAAGAAAAAGCAGCAGCCCGGCAGGGCAGTGGCCCACTGGCTGTAAATGCGCGCATGCAGCTGCGGCAGGCGTGCCAGCGCGGGCCAGGGCTGTGTGTTGGCGCTGTCGCGGGGCAGCAGCCACAGCACCATGGCACCCATCAACGCCATGGCTACCGCGTGCACCTGCAGCAGCCCGCTGAGCTGCCAGTGCGCCAGCACCCAGCCCCCGCCCGCCGCGGTGAGCGCAAACGCCACCCCCACAAAGGTGCTCCACAGCCCCATGGCGATGGCGCGGTGCTGCGGTGCGCTGTGCTGCATGATCAGCGTGGGCGCAGCCACCACCACCGCCAGTTGCGACACGCCCTCCAACAGCCGCGTGAACCACAGCAGCGCAAACGGCGGCTCCAGCGACTGCACCCCGGCCAGCACGGCCCCCAGCCCCATGCCCACCAGCAGCAAACGCCGGTAGCCGATGGCCGGGGCGCACAGCCCCATCGTCACCCCCCACACCAGCCCCACCATGCCCACGGTGGACAAGATCCAGCCCATGGCCGCAGGCGTAGCTCCGTAGGTGCTCTGCAAGGCCTGGAAGGCAAAAGACACTTTGGAAAACTGCATCGCCGCCGCCACGCCGCACAGCCACAGGGTGAGGACGCGGGGCCAGTGGGTGGTGGTCAGTGGAGCCATGTACAAAAGAGAAGTGCTTCTAAAAATATAGCTATATACGCTTATGAAATAAGCACGTTCGGCCTATTTTATGTCTGACTTCTAGGCCAAAAACGCACCGCCAGCGCCACCCCACCGGCCAGCGCTGCCAGCCCGCATACGCCCGGCCAGCCCCCGTGCGTCAGGGCCTGGCTGCCTAGCCAGGCACCGCTGGCCATGCCGATGAAACTGCCGCCCATCAGCACGGCATTCAGGCGGCTGCGGGCGGCGGGTTCCAGGCCGTAGACGATGGTTTGGTGGGCGATCAGGCTGGCCTGCATGCCCAGGTCGAACACCAGCGCGCCCACGGCGATCAGCCACAGCGGGCCGCCGCCGTCCAGGCTGCCGACCAGCATCGCGATAAAGGCCGTCACCACCAGGCCCGCGCCGATGCGCGTTACCACCTCGGGGCCGCGCCGGTCGGCCACTTTGCCCGCCAGCGGCGCGGCCAGCGCACCGGCAGCCCCCGCCAGGCCAAATGCCCCGGCGGCGGCACTGCCCAGGTGGAAGGGCGCGGCATGCAGCATCACCGCCAGCGTAGACCAGAACGCGCTGAACCCCAGGCTCAACATCCCCTGGGCCAGCACGGCGCGGCGCAAACCGGCATGGCGCTGCAGCAGTGTGAACAGGCTGGCCATCAGGGCCGCATAGGGCATCTGCGTGGTCGGCGCAAAGCGCGGCAGGCCGCGCCACACCGCCACGCCCAGCATGGCGATGCTGAGCGCCGCCACCCCGAACATGCCGCGCCAGCCCGCGTGCTCGGCCACAAAGCCCGAGACCACGCGCGACAGCAAAATGCCCAGCAGCAGCCCGGTCATCACCATGCCTACCGTCTTACCCCGGCTGGATTCCGGGGCCAGCGTGGCGGCGGCGGGCACGATGTCTTGCGCCAGGGTGGCCGAGATGCCGATCGCCAGGCTGGCCGCCAGCAGCACGCCCAGGGACGGTGCCGCCGCCGCTGCCAGCAGCGCCACGCACAGAATCGCCACCTTGCCCAGGATGATGCGGCGGCGGTCAAACCGGTCCCCCAATGGGGCCAGCAAAATCAGGCCTAGGGCGTAGCCCAGCTGCGTCAGCGTGGGCACCAGGCCGATGGAGCCCGGCGTGGCCTGGAACTCGCCCGCCAGCACGCCCAGCATGGGCTGGCTGTAGTACAGAGCGGCCACCGCCAGCCCAGTGCCAACGGCCAGCAGCAGCACCAACCCGCCAGGCATCTCGGCAGCGGGGTGGTGAGAAGTGGTGGAATCCACAGCCATGGGGCACATCCTTGCGTTATTGAATGCGGCAAGTGTCCTTGAATCTGGCCCCACACGTAACCGACCGCGGCCTGGCCAGATAAAGCGCCTTCCTCCTACATCCTTGTCACACCAGCAGGTCTAAGCTGGTAACTTTTTGGGAGCCGCGCGCATGCAACTCACTGCCACCTGCACCTTGTCCGTCCACAACGCCGCCGAATGCCCTCTGGTCGCCATGCTGCGGGCCTGCCACGGCGAGGCCCAGCACATCCTGCAGGAAAATTTTGAGGTGCAGCCCTGGGTGCCGCAGGTGGACTACACCGATGTGTATGGCAACCTGTGCCAGCGCATGGTGCTGCCGCCCGGCACCACGCAGATGGCCTTGTCGGTCACGGCCGAAGTGGATGCCAACATCGCCACCGCCCCGCAAACTGCCCCCACCCCCATGCAGCTCTTGCCCGACAACGTGTTGCTGTACCTGCTGCAAAGCCGCTACTGCCCGTCGGACAAGATGGCCGAGCGGGCGCTGGGCATTGTGGGCAACGCGCTGCCCGGCTACGACCAGGCAGAGGCCATCCGCGCCTGGATCCACACCCACCTCACCTACCAGTACGGCGTGAGCAGCGCCACCACCGATGCGCTGGACACGCTGTCGCATGGCGCGGGCGTGTGCCGCGACTTTGCGCATGTGGGCATCGCACTGTGCCGCAGCCTGCGCCTGCCCGCGCGCATCGTGGTGGGCTACCTGTACGGGCTGGACCCGATGGACCTGCACGCCTGGTTCGAGGTGTTTGTGGGCGGCCGCTGGTACACCTTCGATGCCACCCAAAGCCAACCGCGCGGCGGGCGCATCGTGCTGGCCTACGGGCGCGACGCGGCGGATGTGGCGTTTATCTCCGACTACGGCAGTGCGCCGCTGGAGGTGCAGCAGATGCAGGTGACGGTGAATCTGTCACCCGCTTAACTCCGTTATTCCGGCAGGACCAGCGCGTCGCCGCGGGTCTTCTGGTCGTGCAGCTTGTGCAGCAGGTCGTCGATCTTGCGGGTGAGCTTGTCGGCCGCACCATCCACCGCCTTGTGCAAGGTGTCGGCATGGTGCGTCACGGCCACGGGCGGGCGGCCTTCCAGGCGGGCTTCGAGCATGCAGCGCTTGTCTTGTTGGCCGCTCTTGTGACCATTTTTGTCGCTGTTTTCATCGCTCAGGTGCACTTCCACGCGGGTGATGTGCGGGCTGAGCCGCGCCAGCGCGTGCTGCACCACCCCGGTCACGTGGGCCGCCAGACCTTCGTGGCCTTCGATGTTGTGGTCGGTGTTGAATTGGATCTGCATAGAGTCTCCTTGATGGGTGGCGGGAGAGCACCGAGGATGCCCTGGCTGGTAGATAGAGCCTTTGGCGGGCCTGTGAGTTCCCCGGAAGCGTCCCACAGTCCATTATGCGCGCTATTTTTTTGATAGCTGTTTGTGCTTATTTGGTAAGCGCAGAGTGCTATTTTTACGATGAACTTTCGGGTAGAAAATGCCTACGGCTTCGGCCCCTCATTCAACTTCTTGACCACCGGCGGCAGGTAGTTGTCGGGCGAGATGATGGACTTGCCGGTTTGGTTTTCTAGCTGCTGGCGGGCCTGGCGGGCGATGCGGCCACCGGCTTGGGCTGCGCCTTTGTTTTCGGTGAGGCCGGTGGCATCCAGGTTTTCGGCGATCTGGCGGGTGGAGAGCTCGGCCAGGGCGGTGAAGATGAGCTCGGCTTCGGTCATGTGGTCGCGCAGGTTCTGGCTTTTCAGGCCTTTCTTTTCCTTATGTTCCTTCACGCTCACGCCGGTCCACTCCTGGTGGATGATGTTGGTGAGGATGGCGAATTCCTGGCCCTCTTTGATGTCGTGCTCACGCCAGAAGTCGGTGAGTTTGTTGCGCGTTTCCTGGCCGGTCATGCGCTGCTGGATCCACTTGTCGCTGCGGCCATGTTGCTGCCAGGTTTGGCGGGCGCGGTCTAGCGATTGAGCGGGGTCTGCCATTTCCTGCATGCGCTCGTAGCCGACTTTGGCCAGCCAGAGTTTGATGGGCTCGGCTTTGGGGCTGGGGATGGACTGGACCAGGCGCAGCAGGGTCTGGGCAGTGGCTGCATCCGTCAGGCGCAGCTTGCCGTCGGCGGCGGGCATTTTCAACTGGTGACAGCCTGTCACCAGTTGACTACCCTCCTTGTCTAACCGGCTTTTCAGTTGGTTCCAGTACTTGCGGGCCGTGAGGTTATCGGCCTGCTGGGTCAGCACCTGCACCACGTCCACGACCGAAAACCACCACACCTCGGTGGCCTCGTCGTACACGCGGCGGATCGCCTGGCCGTCGAAATCGCTGGGGAGTATTGCCATATTTTTGCTCCTGATACCGTAGCTGCTCACGCCCATTCAACAAGCGCTAGAGCCTCTTTTTATCTTAAACCTTCGGTGCAAGTATCGCCATGGTGATGCGCGACACGCAGGTTAAATTGCCTGCGTCGTCCACCAGCTCGATGGCCCAGACCTGGGTGGTGCGGCCGACGTGGACCGGGCGGGCGGTGCCGGTGACCCAGCCACTGGAGACACCGCGCAGGTGGTTGGCGTTGATGTCCAGGCCGACAGCGCGGTGGCCCTCAGGAGCAGCGTACATGGCGCCGATGGAGCCCAGGGTTTCGGCCAGTACCACGCTCACGCCGCCGTGCAACAGGCCGTAGGGCTGGCAGGTGCGGCTGTCCACCGGCACGCGGGCGCGCACGAAGTCGTCGCCCACCTCCAGAAATTCGATGCCCAGGTGGGCGATGGCGGTGCCGATGGCTCCGGCGGTACAGATTTCGACGGAGAAGGGCTGCTTCCAGATGGACATGGGGAGGACTCCAGTAAGAGATATAAACGAAGACCGTTTCAGCATAAACCACGCCCCGCGCGTCTGGAGTCTCCCGCTTGCCCACCCCCCCTGCTTCCGCTTCTGTTTCCGCCGCCAACCTGCGCGGCATCCTGGCGATGGTGATCGCCGTAGGCTCCTTCTCGGTGATGGATGCCGCCCTGAAGACCCTGAGCCACCACTACCCGCCCCTGCAGGTGGCTTCGCTGCGCGGGCTGGTGGCGCTGCCGCTGGTGGCCTTGTACGTGCTGTGGCGCAAGGAGGTGCCCAGTCTGCTGAAGATCCGCTGGCCGCTGCATCTGCTGCGGATGGTGATCGGGGTGGCGATGCTGGCGCTGTTTGTGACGGCGCTGCGCACGCTGGGGCTGGCCGAGGCCTACACCATCTTTTTCATCGCCCCGCTGCTGATCACGGTGCTGTCGATTCCGGTGCTGAAGGAACGCGTGCGGCCCCGCCACTGGTGGGCGCTGGCGGGCGGGCTGTGCGGCGTGGTGGTGGCGCTGCGGCCCGACCAGGGAGCATTTTTGTCGCTGGGCGCACTGGCGGTGCTGGGTTCTGCCGTGTGCTATGCGGTGTCGGCTGTGACCGGGCGGGTGCTGAGCCGTACCGATTCCAGCGCTGCCCTGGTGTTCTGGGGCACTACCGGGCTGGCGGTGGGGGCCGGAGCGCTGGCCTGGCCGCACTGGGTGGCGGTACTGCCCGGTGACGCGCCGGTGCTGGCGGTGATTGCGGTGAGTGGCTTTGTGGGGCAGTTGGCGATTACGCAGGCGTTTCGCTACGGGCAGGCGGCCGTGGTGGCCCCATTCGAGTACACCGCGCTGGCCTGGGGCGTGGCGCTGGACGGCCTGCTGTGGCACACCGCGCCCGACCACCACACGCTATTGGGCGGGGCCATCGTGATTGCCTTCGGGCTGTGGGTGGTGCGGCAAGAGCGCACCAAAGAGTTGGTGGTTACGCCTTAAAAATTAACAATCAAATCAGCTATTCATGCTTATTGAATGAGCGCTAGTAGCTATTAAAAATATAGCATTAAACTTGGCGCTCCAGCGCCGCCTGTAGCTGGTCGGCGGCGAGCTCGAAGTCGAAGCCGGTGACGGCGCTCTGGAAGGCCGGGTAGCTGCCCGCAGGGAACAGGCTGCGCAAGCTGGCGGCTTGCTCCAGCACCATTTCAACCGCGTCGCCATCGCTGTCGGCCAGCAGGTGCAGCATTTTTTGGCCCAGGGCGCGGGCATCGGCGCTGGCGGCTGCGGGGGCAGTCTCTTCCACGGCGGGCTCGGCCACGCGCTCGACCAGCAGGCTGCGCAGAGCGGCCAGGCCGCGCGAGTTTTCGGTCTGCAGGCGGGCCATGGCCGGGGCGATGCCTTCGCCTGTGGCGCCACCCTGGTGCAGCACCTCTTCCAGCGCCAGCGCGGCGGCGGCCAGGTCGGTGAGGCCGATGTTGCCCGCCACGCCCTTGGCGGTGTGGACCACGCGCTGCAAGGTAGGCAGATCGCCCTGGTCCAGGGCCTCCTGGGCGCGCTGGGGGGCATTGGCGTGGTGTTGCACAAACTGCTGCAGCAGCCGCAGGTAGAGTTGTTCATTGCCCGCCACTCGGCGCATGCCAGCAGCAGTGTCCAGCCCGGGCACGGCGGCCCAGGCCTGCGGGGCGGCGGGGCCGGGAACGGTCGGAGGGCGTGACGCACGGGCCCCGGCGTTGGCGGGCCTGGCCCAGCGCAGCACGGTGTGCAGCAGGGTGGGCGGGTCCAGCGGCTTGGTGATGTGCTCCACCATGCCGACGGCCAGGCAGCGCTCGCGCTCTTCGCGCAGGGCGTGGGCGGTCATGGCAATGACGGGTAGCGCAGCGTAGCGGGGATTGGCGCGGATCTGCTGGGTGGCCTCCAGCCCGCCCATCACCGGCATTTGCAGGTCCATCAGCACGGCGTGGAAGTGCTCGGGCGCGGCAGCGGCCAGCAGATCCAGCGCGATGCGGCCGTTGTCGGCCACCACCACCTCGGCCCCGGCGGCCTGCAGCAGCTCTACCGCGATTTGCTGGTTGATGTCGTTGTCTTCGGCCAGCAGCAGGCGCAAGCCGTCCAGGCGGGCGTGGGTGGCATCTTGCACCGCGGGCAGCGTGGTCGGATCGGCCAGGCCGAACCAGACGGTGAAGCTGAAGCAACTGCCCACGCCGGGCTCACTCTGCACGGTGATTTCGCCGCCCATGCGCTCCACCAGGCCGCGGGTGATAGCCAAGCCCAGGCCGGTGCCGCCGTATTTGCGGGTCACCGAGCCGTCGGCCTGGGTGAAGGCCTGGAACAGTTTGGCGGCCTGCGCGGCGGTCATGCCGATGCCGGTGTCGCGCACGTCAAACCGCAGTTGCACCCGCTCGGGAGGGGTGGGGTCGGTGTGCACGGTGTGCACGGCCACGGTGACCAGGCCTTTTTCGGTGAACTTGGCAGCGTTGCTGAGCAGATTGGTGAGGATCTGGCCCAACCGCAGCGGGTCGCCCACCAGGGCCGGGGCCACCTCGGAGGCCACGTCGAACACCAGGGCCAGGCCTTTCTCCGCCATGCGCTCGGCCAGCAGCGTGGTGCTGTGGTTGAGCACCTCGTCCAGCCGGAACGGCACCTGCTCCACATCGAGCTTGTCGGCCTCGATTTTGGAGAAGTCCAGGATGTCGTTGATGATGCCCAACAGCGCCACGCCCGCGCGGTGGATCTTGCTGACATAGTCGCGCTGGATGCTGTCCAGGGAGGTTTTCAGCGCCAGGTGCGACAGGCCAATGACGGCGTTCATCGGGGTGCGGATCTCGTGGCTCATATTGGCCAGGAACATCGACTTGGCCTGGGTGGCTTCCTCGGCCACTTCCTTGGCCTGGCGCAGCTCCGCCTGAGCCTGGGTGAGTTCGCTGATGTCCACCAGCACGCCCACCAGCCCGGCCACCCGGCCATCGGCGTGGTGGAAGGGGTTGATGGAGTACAGGGTGGTATGCGGCTTGCCGTCGGCAAACACAAAGGTTTCTTCCCGGCGCAGTGCGGTGTTGGTGGCGATGATGTAGATCTGCTCGCTCTGTATCACCTGCCGGCGCGCCAGCGGAATGAAGTCCAGCTCGATCACCGTGGTGCCCAGCAGGGCCTGGGCCGACAGGCCAAACGCATGCTCGTAGGCTTGGTTGCAGCCCAAAAAGCGGGTTTCGGCATCTTTGTAAAACACCGGGGTGGGGATGCTGTCAAGCATGGCCTGCAAGGTGGCCGCGTGCTCCGCCGACAAGCGCAGCCCAGAGTGGCGGCTGCGCATCACCTGGCTGGCAATGCGGCTGAGCAACAGAATCAGCCCCAACCCGAGGGCCGCCACCAGGGCCGCCAGCGAGTAGTGCCAGCGCACCATCGGCCCCAGCGCTTCCAGCGGGTCGAGGGCCAGCATCTGGTAGCCGGGCTGGGCCAGCGGCACCCGGTTGACCAGATACGGGTTACCGTCCACCTCCCAATGGCTGGGGTGCAGTAGCTGGTGTGGGCGCTGCACCGGAATCGTGGCCATCTGCGCCGTGGCGGGCGGCACCGGGGCCAGCGACCCCACGTGGCGCAGCATGAAGTCGCTGCGCGAGGCGCTGACCACGATGCCGTCGCGGTCGACCACCAGCGCCACTTGGTGGCTGGACAGCAAGGGGGCCAGGGCGCTGGCATCGTGCTTGATGACCACCACACCCTGGGGCACGTCTTCGCGGTCGGCCCGCAGCGCGTAGAAAAAACCCGGCTGGTTGGCGTAGCTGCTCAGCCCCTGGCCCACGGTAAACATCTGGCCCACGCCGTGCTCCATGGCATCGTTGAAGTCGCCGCGGGCCAGGTAGGTCTGGCCAAGCAGGCTACCGGTGTGCCGCCCGTCGCTGGCGGCCACCACCAGGCCCGCCACGTTGACCACGAACACCTGGCTGTACTCCTGCCGCTGGCGGGTCTGCTCCAGGCTGTCGCCCAGAAAGCGCACATACGGATCGCCCACCAGCTTGGCCCGCCGCTCGGCCTCGGACACGCCCAGCAGGCGGGCCGCCTGCGGGTTGGACTCGGCCAGCAGCGCCTGCACCGCGGTCTGCTGGGCCAGCAGCGCGGCCACCGTGGCCACCTCGGAAAACTTGCGGTCGACGATGCGGGCGGTGCTGACGGCATCGGTTTGGGCAGACTTTGCGCTGTCGGCGATGTGCGCGTCCACGATCCGGCCCGATAGCCACAGCGTCACGGAAAACACCAGCACCAGCCACAGAACGGCGCAGATGCCGGTCCAGCGGTTGAGCTGGCGCAGCTGGGCCTCGAAGGCCAGCAAAACAGAAGGCGTGGCCACCGTGCGGGGACGGTGGTCCGCAGAAGGCGGGTAGTCGATGTGCATGCAGTGGACTGGAATGGCGCGGCCTGGAATCACCACGCGGGGCTCCACCATACTGCGGATGTAATTCCATGTACACCCACACCCGGCCATACTCCCAGGGATGTTCACTGCAAAATAGATAGCTGCTCACGCTCATCCTATAAGCGCAAGCAGCCTAAACAGCTTGTAAGCTGGCTACCGCGCGCCCAGCCGGGGGAAGAGCCGCAGCGCATTGCCCCGCGCCATGCCTTCGTGTTCTGCCGCCGTCAGGCCCGCCAGGTTGCGAAAAGCCGCCACATTGGCCGCAATGCCCGCCGCCGGGGTGAACGGAAAGTCGCTGCCAAACAACACGTGGGTCAGCGAGGTCAGCCGCCGCAGCCGCTCAACCGCCCCGTCGCTGGCCGACCCGGCCAGGTCGTAGTACAGCGCAGCCAGCACCCGGCGCACCTCGTCGGCGCCACCGGCAGGCCGCTGCGGTAAGAACGGCAGGGTCGAAAACATGGCGATGCGCTCGGCCACTGCCGACAGCGCACCGCCCGCGTGCGGGATGATGATGCGGATGTCGGGGTAGCGGGTGAGCGTGCCCGCAAACACCAGGTCCGTCACGGTGCGGGCCGTGTCCAGCGGAAACTCGAAAATCGGCGCGGGCCGCCCCAGCCCCACGGCCTCGAAACACGGCGGCGAGGTGGGGTGCAAAAACAGCGTGGCGCGGCGGCGGTGCAGCTCGGCAAACAGCGGGTCCAGCCGGGTGTCGCCCAGGTAGATGCCGTGCACATTGGTCTCCATCACCACGCCGTCCAGCTTGAGCACATCCAGCGCGTAGCCCATCTCGTCCAGCGAGGCGGCCACATCGGGCAGCGGCAAGGTGGCAAATGCGCCAAAGCGCTGGGGCGTGCGCTGCACCAGCTCGGCGGCAAACACATTCAGCGCGCGGGCTAGCCGCTGGCGCGCCAGGCTGTCTTTGAGAAAGCCCACGGTGGGCGACGAGACCGACAGCATCGAGGTGTCGATGCGGTGCCGGTCCATGTGCGCCAGGGCTTTTTCTTCGGACCACGGCGGCACCGGAAAGCCGCCGTCCAGCGTGACCAAACCGGCATCAGCCAGGGCCTGCGCATAAAACGGCGGCAGGTAGTGCGAATGTGCGTCGATCAGGCCACAGGCACAGGGGCTGCCGGTGGTGTCTGCTGCCTTGGCAGACCCGGTGATGCCCAGGGCCAGGGCGGCTGAGAATTGGCCGATGGCGGCGCGGCGGGAGGGGTTGTGCATGGTGATATCCGTTCAACGGCGTTTGGAGGGAGCGGTTTCTTGCAGGAACAAGACCACCACACAACCCAGCACCAGGGCCACGGCCGCCAGGTGCAGGATGTACTGGATGCCGTAGTGCTGGGCCACATAGCCCGCAATCACCGGGGCGATGCCGCCGCCAAATATCTCGCCCGTGCCGACCACAATGCCGGAGGCAGTAGTCATCAGCTTGGCGGGCACCGACTCGGCGCTGATCGGGCCGACGGTCAGACAGATCATGCTGAACACAAAGAACAGCGTGGCAAACAGGCTGCCGAACAAGCGGTAGGGCTCGGCCCCGGTGTGCATCAGAAAGTACAGGCCGATACCCGCGCCTAGGACCGACAGAATCATCACCGGCTTGCGGCCCAGGCGGTCGGACAGCGCAGGCATCACCAAGGTGCCCAGCGTGCCGCCAAAGCCGATGGCCGACAGCACCAGGCCCATCTGCTCCAGGCTCAGGTGCAAGTAGTCGATCAGGTAGCTGGGCAGCAAGGCGCTGAGCACCACCAGGCAGGTCAACCAGCACAGCATGCCCAGCATGTTGAGCGGGATGTTGCGGTAGCGGAACACGTCGCTCCACTTGTGCGCCGAGGCATCATGGGTGGCGGTGTGCAGGGCAGCGACGGCAGGCGTTGTGTTGCGCAGCACGCGGTACAGCAGGTAGGCGATGAGCAGGCCGGGAATCGACACCAGGGCAAAAATCCAGTGCCATTCCACCACCTTGAGCAGCTGCGTCACCAGCACCGGGGCGATGCCTAGGCCAAACAAGGGCAGCGCCATTTGCTGGATGCCGATGTTGCGGCCCTGGCGCGAGGGCTTGGACGCGTCCAGCGTGGCCACGATGCTCACGGGGGTGAAAGCCCCTTCGGCCAGGCCCATCAGCGCGCGGATGGCCATCATGCTGACCACGCCCGTGGCCAGGCCGCTAAAGCCCGCCAGCAGCGAGAACACGATGACCGCCGGAATCAGCACCTTGCGGTGGCCCAGCCGGTCCGACAGATGGCCCATGAAGATCGAGGCCAGGCCCCAGGCGATGGACAGCACGCCGGTGATCTGCCCCAGATCCTGGTAGTTGAGGTGCAGCTCTTGCGAGATCACCGGGAACAGCGGCAGGATCATGAAGCGGTCGATGCCGACCAGGCCAAAGCCCAGGCACAGCAGGGTGACGGCTTTCCATTCGTAACGGGTGTCCCAGCGGGACGGCGTGGCCGTGGAGGGGGAGGTGGGAGTCAAGGTGGCAGCGTGCATGGTGGTGGCTCCGGGTTAAAGGGAATGGACACCGTGGTGTCGAAGGTCGGCGGCCAGGTCGTCCACCAGGCCGTTGGTGTCCTCTGCCTGTGCGACTGCGCCGTACAGGTAGAAGTCGGGCCGCACCAGCATCGCGCTGATGCCGTGCTGCGCCATATAGGGCAGGAACTTGTGGTCCACATCGGCCCAGCTGCCGGGGGCCGCGCCGTCGGCGGTGATGACCACGCGGTGGGCTCCCAGGGCATCCAGAATCTGCTTCTGTGCTGCGCCCAAAGTGATCTCCACGGTGGAGATGAGCACAAAGCCCAGGCCCACCACCGCGTCAAACCGGCCCTGCTGCGTGCCCCGGCGCACCGTGCCGTGCGGGCTGAGCAGGCCTGCGGGTGACTGCAGCGCGCCATCCGCACCATGGCGCAGAATGCCCGCCGTGAGGCTGGGGAACGGCGGCGGCGGCGCGGCCTGGCCGCTGAAGAAGGCGGCATCGCGTTCGGCGGCGCGTGCGGGGTCGGGGATGCAGATCACCTTGCCCAGGTACATGGACAAATCGATCACGTCGCTGACGTGCGGGCGGCGCTCGGGCTGGTAGGTATCTAGCAAGGTGTCGCTGGCCTTGCCGTCGAGCACCAGGTTCAGCTTCCAGGCCAGGTTCCAGTCGTCGCGCAGCCCGGCGCACATGCCCTGGCCCATGAAGGGCGGCATCACGTGGGCGGCATCGCCCGCGATCAGCATGCGGCCCTTGCGCCAGGTGTTGGCCAGCAGCGAACGGAAGGTGTAGACCTTGTGGCGCACGATGGTGGCCTGGTGGGGCTGCACCCAGGGGGCCAGCAGTTCCCAGGCGCGGCTTTCCAGCTCCAGGTCTTCACGTTGTTCGCCCGGCAGGCGCATGAATTCCCAGCGGCGGAAGTAGCGGCCATCCTTCACGCCCGCAGGCACGATGGTGGTGGGGCGCAGCGGGTTGCAGTACTGGGCGGCGGGCGGGATGTCCAGCACCACGCCCTCATGGGGTAGCACGTCGATCACCAGCCAGTCGGCCTCGAAGCCGCGGTCTTCCTGGGTAGAGCCTATGGCCTGGCGCACCAGGCTGTTGGCACCATCGGCACCGATCAGGTATTTGGCGCGCACGGTGCGGCGCGCGTCGGTTTCAAAGTCGCGCACCGTCAGTTCCACATAGTCGGCGGTCTGGGTGGCGGCCACGGCTTCCCAGCCCAGATTCACCTCTACGGTTGGGCAGGCGGCCACCACGTCTTCGAACATTTTTTCCAGCGTAGGCTGGTGGATGAAGTTGACCTCGGGGCCGCCGGAGATGGACTCGGATTCCCAGTCGATGGCCAGCAGCTCTTTCCAGTCGGCGTTGAACCAGCGGTACATCGGCCCGGCATGGCTTACCGCCGGTAAATCATCGCCCATGCCCAGGGCGGACAGCACGCGGTACAGCTCGTGGTCGATGCACACTGCGCGCGGCAGGCTGAAGCGTTCGCGCCAGCGTTCGAACACGGCCACGCTGCGGCCTTGGCGGGCCAGCGCCAGGGCCATGATTTCGCTGACCGGGCCGTAGCCGATCTGCACTACGTCGTACAGGGGGATGTCTTGTTGCATGGTGGGTCTCCGGGGGATCAAACGGTCAGTTCAAAGTTGGTCACAAAGTCGGCGGGCGGCGGCGGGCCCCAGGTGTAGAGCGAGTCCTCGATGGGGTGGTCGGCGCTGGGCCATTCCATGCCGGCCGGGATGTAGTCGATGTCGAACGAGTACTCGGCATAGCCGCCCCAGGGGTCGCGCACGTAGCGGAAATAGTTGGAGCCCAGCACATGGCGGCCCAGGCCCCAGCCCTGGGCAAAACCGGCCTGCGCCATCTGCTGCGCACCCAGGCCCACGGCATCCAGCGAGGGCACCGTCCAGCTGCTGTGGTGCAGCCCGCCGCCGCCCGACAGCGCCAGCGCAATCAGGTGGTGGTCGCTGCCGTGCGGGCTGTGCATAAAGCCGATCACCGGCCCCGAGCTGTCCGACAGGCGCAGGCCCAGCACCTGGGTGTAGAAGCGCACGGCCTCCAGCACGTTGGCGCTGAACATCAGGATGTGCGAGAGGTGCAGCGGCGCAATTGGCTGGATTGCGCTGCGGCTGGGCGCGCGGCCTGCGGCGCCGGTTTCCGGAGGGACCACGCGGGGCACGGGGGCGGAGGGGGAAGATTTCTCGGCCACCACGATCTGCAGGGGCAACTGGTCCGGGCCTGCGATCCACACACCGCCCTCCCCTTCGCACGGCGCAATACGGGGGATCTCCAGCGCCGCCAGATGCTGCGCGAAACGCGCCTGGTCGGCCGCATGGATGCCGTAGCTCACCCACAGCAGGCGCTTGCTTGCACCGGGCAGAATGCGCGCCCAGCGGTGCGGGTGGCCTTGGGTGTACAGCGCCAGGCCTGCGCCTTCGTCACGAACCTCCAGCCCGAAACTGGTGTAGAAATGCCGCGCCTGCGCCAGGTCGGGCACGCTGAACACGAACTCGTGCACCGAGTGCACGGCGAGAAAGTCGGTCATTTTTGTCTCCAACGTTTTTGCGGACGTGGCTGTCCCCACCGCCTCTGTGGGCGGCATGTTTCACACAGAGGTAGAGAGGTTTAGCGCACCTGTTGGCGCTGGGTGCCGAGCACGCCGGCCGACAGGGTCATCACGTCGCCACGCGCCAGAAACTGCGGCGGCTTCATGCCCAGGCCCACGCCTTCGGGGGTGCCGGTGATCACCACGTCGCCGGGCAGCAGGGTCATGAACTGGCTGAGGTAGGACACCACTTCGGCCACGTTGAAGATCATGTCGGCGGTGTTGCTGCGCTGGCGCACTTCGCCGTTGACGCGCAGCTCCAGCGGGATGGTCTGCGGGTCGGGCAACTCGTCGGCGGTGACCAGCCAGGGGCCGATGGGGCCAAAGCCGTCGAAGCTTTTGCCCTTGCCCCATTGGCCGTTACGCTTGATCTGCCAGTCGCGCTCGGACACATCGTTGGCCAGCACATAGCCGGCCACGTGGGCCAGGGCCTGCTCCACCGGCACCTGGCGCGCCACGCTGCCGATGACGATGCCGAGCTCGATCTCCCAGTCGCCCGCCACCGAGCCTTCGGGCAGGGTCACGTCGTCGTTCGGGCCAGCCAGCGAGGTCAACGCCTTGGTGAACACCACCGGTTCCTTGGGAATGTCGTGGCCGGATTCAAGTGCGTGCTTGCGGTAGTTCAGGCCGATGGCGACGAACTGGCGCACGCCGCCCACCGGGCAGCCGATGCGCGTGTCTGCGGCCACCAGGGGCATGCGCAGCAGGTCGATGGCGGCCAGGGCTTGCAGGCGCTCGGGGGCCAGCCATTCGGGGGTCAAGTCGGGCACCAGCAGCGACAGGTCGCGCAGTTGGCCTTGGGCATCGACCGCGCCGGGTTTCTCTTGGCCTGCAGGGCCGTGGCGGAAAAGTTTCATGGATATCTCCTAAAGATGGTGGCTGGATTTTTGTTTAAATTGCACATATCGTCAATATGACGAGTTGCATAATTTGATAGGGGTTTTCACCCACTCCAAGACCTGCAACAAGCGCGGCGGCGCGTCGTGTAACCTTGGCCCATGAACAAAGCGGAAGAGAAACCAGGGGTGGAAGACCACCGTGTGCGGGTGGGTGCGCAGCGGCGCGAGGCCACGCGGCTGCGCCTGATCGAGAGCGCGCTGACGGTGCTGGCCGAAAAGGGGCCGGACACCGCGGCGATCGAGGATTTCATTGCCGCCGCCCAGGTGTCGCGCGGCACCTTCTACAACTATTTCCGCACCACCTCGGAGCTGCTACTGGCCGTGGCCGGTGGCATGAGCGACGAAATTCTGCAGGTGGTGGACCCGGTGGTGCAGCAGTTCAGCGACCCGGTGGCGCGCTTTTCGGCGGGTTCGCGGCTGTACATGCAAACCGCCATGCGCTATCCGCTGTGGGGGGCCTTCATCACCCGCGTGGGCACCCGGGTGGCGGCGCGCGGGCAGCTGATCGACGTGTACCTGAACCGCGATTTGCTGGAGGCCATCGCCCAGCAGCGCCTGAAGATCGACAACGTGCGGGTGGCCCGCGACGTGGTGCTGGGCACCATCTTTTTCGGCATCGAGACCATGCTGACCGAGCCCACCCACGACCACCACCCCGAGCAGATGATGCGCTGCGTGCTGACCGGCTTCGGCCTGCCCGAAGCCGAGGCCGAAGCCATTGCCTTCGCCCCGCTGCCGGTGCTGGGCGATGTACAGGGGCCGATCTTTTCGCGGCTGACACCGGTATCTGCTGGTCCCGTTGCCGCCAAACGGGTGCGCAAGCCCGCCAGCGCCAAAGCTACAAAATAAATAGCTGCTTGTGCCGGTCTCATAAGCACAAACGGCCTAAAAGGCTTGCAGCTTCAGTCTTCGCTGCGAAACACGGCCTTGAAGTCGCGGTAGCCCTGGAAACCGAAGTGCTTGGCAAAGCGCACTACCGCCGAAGGCTGGACGTTGCAGTTGCGCGCCAGGTTTTCGATCTTCTCCGCGCCCATGGACTCGCGGTGCTGGGCCACATAGTGGGCGATGGTTTTGAGCTGTTTGCTCAACGCGCCGAACTCGCTGCCGATGTGGGCCAGCAGCGGCTCGACCTGGGTGGACGGCGTGGTCACCCCGGCCATCACTTCGTGTGCTTGTCCAGGTAGCGCTGGATCTCGCTGCGCATGAAGCGCGAGGAGTCGTCGGCCCGCTCGTCCCAGCCGAACACGCAGCTCGACAGCACGCCGTCAAAACCGATCTCGGCCAGGGTTTGGAAGAACACATCCCAGTCGATCTCGCCTTGGCCCATGTCCAGATGCTGGTGCACCCGCACCTTGGCACCGGGCGGGTTGACCACATAGCGCAGGCCAGAGGAGTCGCGGTGGTTGAAGGTGTCCGCCACGCGCACATGGGCCAGCACCGGGGCGGCGGCGCGCAGCATGGCGGCCATGTCGTCGCCGTAGTAGAAGGTGTGCGGCGCGATGTACGACAGCTTGACACTGGGCGAACCGATGGAGCGCACGATGTCGATGGCCGGGGCCATGGTTTCGATCCAGTCCTCGGGGTGCGGCTCGATCGACAACACCACGCCTTCGCGCTCAAAGATGGGAATCAGCTCGTCCATGGAGCGCCAGAACGCCGCCTCGCAGGCCTCGGGCGTGTTGAAGTTTTGCTGGGCCGAGCGCTCGGGCGAGGCGCCCCGGCCGAACTCGGAAATCATGGTGTCGCAGTCCATCTCCACCGCCACCTGGATGGCCTTTTTCCAGTAGCGCATGGCCGCCAGGCGCTCGTCTTCCAGCGGGCTGGACCAGCGGTACATGGGCTGCAGCGTGGCCAGCTGCACGCCGTGGTCTTTCAGGGCTTTTTTGAAGCCCTGGATGCGCTCGGGGTAAACGCGTGGCTGGGCCCACCATTCCAGAAAGTCGGCGCGCGGCGAGAGTTCGATGTGCGCGTAGCCCAGTTCGGCCGTCTTGCGGCAAAGCTCGGGCAGCGAGAGGTGGCGGTGCATGTAGGGATCGAGGGCGATGCGCATGGGGGCTCCTTGTGTAGTTTTATTGGCTGATGGTTTGCTTCAAAGCGTCAATCGAGGTTTGAACACCCGCCTCAATCGACATGGTCAGGTCCTCCATTTCCAGCGAGACATAGCCGTCGTAGCCACCCATGCGGCAGACCGAGAAGAACTCTTTCCACCACTGCAGGTCTTTGCCGCAGCCCACGGCCACGTAGTTCCAGCTGCGGGTCTCGGCGGCGGTGACGGTCTGGGTTTCCAGCAGGCCGTTGATGTCGGCCAAGCCGCGCTCGATGCGGGCATCCTTGCCGTGGATGTGGAACAGCGCGCCCTTGAGGTTGCGGGCCGCGGCAATCGGGTCAGCCCCCATGGCGATCAGGTGCGAGGGGTCGAGGTTGATGCCGACGGTGGGGCCGACCGCATGGCGCAGCCGCCACAGCGTGGCCGGGTTGTAGACCAGCATGCAGGGGAATTCTTCGATGGCGATCTGCTCCACGCCGTGGGCCTGGCAGTGGGCGACGAACTTCTTCCACCAGGGGATGGCCACCTCGTTCCACTGGTAGTCCAGCGCGGGGGCCATGTAGTCGGGCCAGGACACGGTGGACGTGATCCAGTTGGGGGTTTGGTCGCCGGGCGCGCCTGCGGGGCAGCCCGACATCATCACCACTTTTTTCACGCCCAGCTTGCCTGCCAGCACGATGGTGTCGTAGCTCGACTGGGTGTGTTTCTCGCCCATGGCACCGGGGCTGAGCGGGTTGCCAGAGCAATTGAGGGCAGCGATTTCCATGCCGCGCTTTTCCAGCTCGGCCTGGAAGGCGATGCGTTTGCTTTCGCTGGCCAGCAGCTCGGCAGTGGGCACATGGGGGCATGAAGCCCAGCCGCCTGCGGTCATTTCAACGGCGTGGACACCCAGGGATTTCACCTTGTCCAGCATGTCGGGGAAGGACAGGTTGTTGTAGACATCGGTGCAGATAGACAGTTTCACAGTGGTTTCCTGAAAGATTTATTTGGCATAGAAGGCCGGGCGTTGGGCCAGGCGGATCGGCACGATGGCCTTGCTGTGCCGGGCTTGCACGCAGGCTTCGGCGGTGGCGGAGGCGAAGTAGCCGTCCCAGGCGGTGGGGCCGTTGACCTGGCCGCGCTGGGTGGCATCGATCCACTCCTGTAGTTCCACGTCGTAGGCATCGATGAAGCGCTGCTTCCAGTCGGTCTGGATGGCGGTGGATGCACGGCCTTCCAGGCGCAGGGCCACGCTGGCGGGTTCGGGCAGGCTGGCGGCACCCGTTTCGCCTACCACCTGGCATTGGATGTCGTAGCCAAAACGGCAGCCGACAAAAATTTCGGTGTCGATGCGGATGCCCTTGCTGGTTTCCAGCAGCACCATCACCGGGTCGTGCAAACCGGCGTGGGAATTGCGGCTCTTGCGACCCTGCACCACCTGGGCGGTTACATAGTCGTCGTCCAGCAGCCAGCGCAGCACATCGATCTCGTGCACAAAGGTGTCGGTAATGCACATGTCGCCCACGTACATTTCGGGCACGCTGGGGTTGCGGTGGGCGCAGTGCACCATCAGGGCATCGCCAATGGTGCCCGCATCCAGGGTCTTTTTCAGGGCACGGTAGCCCGCATCAAAGCGGCGCATGAAGCCCACCTGCACCAGCTGCTTGCCCGCCTTCACCTCGGCCTCGACGATGCGCAGACCGCTTTCGGCCGAGGTGGTCATGGGCTTTTCACAGAACACCGGCTTGCCCGCGGCAATGCAGGCCAGCAACTGGTCGGCATGGGCCGGGCCCCAGGATGCCACCAGCAGCGCATCCACATCGGGTGCGTTGATGAGGTCCTGGTAGTGCTCAAACACCTTGGCACCCAGGCCGGAGGCATCGTTAAAGGCGTGCGTCGCCGCCAGGTTGATGTCGTTGAGGGCCACGATGCGCGCGCCGCTGAGCTTGCGGTGGATGCGCAGCGCGTGGTCCTGGCCGATGGCGCCGCAGCCGATCACGCCGATTCTGAGTTCCATGGGGTTCACTTTAGGTAAGGGTAAAACTGACACCACGGTTTTCCGGCCAGGAACCCACGGAACCGGCTTTGCCGGACCGTAGGGTTCGCCCCCTGCAAGGAGGTTGGCGAAGACACGCAGTGCGTAGCCTGGGGGTGTGCTTTATTTCGTGTAGTTGGCGACGTTGTCTTTGACGATGGACTCAAAGGGGATCAGCTTTTCCTTGGGCAAGGGCTGGCCTTTCTGGACCATCTGCACCACTTCGAACGCGCCCTGGGCCTGGCCCTTGGCGTTCTGGAAGATGGACTGGGCCATCTCGCCCGCCTTGATGGCGTTGAGCGCATCGGCGGTGCCATCGATGCCGGAAATCACCACGCCCTTGCGGCCAGCGGTCTTGAGGGCTTGCAGAGCACCCAGGGCCATCTGGTCGTTGGCGGCAATGAGCGCGTCGAACTTGGGGAATTTCTGCACCCAGTCTTCGGTGACTTTCATGCCTTCGGCGCGGTCGTAGTTGGCGGGCAGGTTGGCCAGCACTTTCACGTCGGTGCGGCCCGCCAGGGCTTTGGTGAAACCGTCCAGGCGTTCCTTGGAGTGGTACAGGCCGGGCTGGCCTTGCAGGTAGACGATTTGCGCGTTCTTGGGCAACTGCTTGGCCATGAACTCGCCCTGCATGCGGCCTGCGTCCACATTCTTGGAGCCGACAAAGGTGAACTTTCCGCCCGCCGACTCAATGCCCAGTGCAATCACCGGAATGCCCGCCTTGTTGGCCTTTTCCACGCCCGGCACGATGCCCTGGTAGTCCACCGGCACGATGACGATGGCGTTGACCTTCTGGGCGATGAAGTTGTCGATCTGGTCGAGCTGCTTGCTGGCATCGCCGCCCGCATCGGCAAACGACACACTGACATTCGGGTCGGTTTTGGCCGCGTCGATGAAGGCGTTCTTGCGGCTCATGGTGAACACATCGGTGTCGGCCAGGTTGGCGTAGCCGACGACAAATTTCTTGGCCTGGGCAAAACTGGTGCCGGGCAAGATGGCCAAAACAACGGCGCAAGCGGCCATGGTGCGGATAAAAGATCGCATGGTGAATTCCTATTTAAATATGTACTTGTGGTTTAGTGCATTGGCACAGGGTTATGGCTGTCTCACACCCTATAACCGAAAGGGTTGCGGTTGATTTTCATCGCTCGATAGATAATCCTCCAGCTCGTGGATAACAGGTGGCAGAGAGATCAGGATTTTTTACCCGATTTTGTTTTTACGTCCAATATCACAGCCACGGCAATAATCACGCCCTTGATGATTTGCTGCCAGTAAGAGCTGACGTTCATCAGATTCAGGATATTGTTGATCACGCCAATAATCATGGCTCCAATTACCGTGCCGGTAATCGTGCCAGTGCCGCCCATCAAGCTGGTGCCGCCCACGACCACGGCGGTAATGGCATCAAACTCATAAGCCACGCCACCGGCAGGCTGGCCAGAGTTAATCCGAGACATCAGCACAATCCCGGCAATGGATACCAAAATTCCGTTGAATACAAAGGCCCGGCGCAATACCCCGTCGGTGTCGATGCCCGATGCCAATGCGGCCTTGGCATTACCGCCTACGGCATACACGTGGCGGCCGAATTTGGTGCGGTTCAGCAATACCCACGACACCATCACCACGAATACCAATATCAGCACCGAAATAGGCACCGGGCCGATATTGCCCTGGCCAATCACCTGAAAGTCGCCCAGGCCGCTGACCGGCACGCCCGCCGTGTACAGCAAAATAGCCCCCCGCGCCACGGTGGTCATGGCCAGGGTCATGATGAAGGACGGGATCTTGAAGTAAGTGATGACATACCCGTTGACCAGCCCCACGACTATGCCTGCACCGATGCCTGCCGAGATCGCCAGGTAGATGTTGCCCGTCAAGGACATCACGCTGGCGGCCAGGGTGCCGGTCAGTGCCAGCACCGAACCCAGCGACACATCGATATGGCCCAAAATAATAATAAATGTCACCCCGCAGGCCAGCAAACTCACAACCACCACCTGGCGCAATACATTGGTCAAATTGCCAGTGGTCAAAAATGTTTCGTTCAAAAATGACGATAAAACAAAAATACCGATAAATATCAAAATGGTGCCGTACTTGCGGTATATCTCGGCATAGCCCATATTTCTTATATTGGAAAGCATGGTGGGTGTCTCGCTGGGGGGTGGGGTGGAAGTGGCAGTATTCATGCGTGTGCTCCGGTGGCCAGGGCCATGGTGTTTTCCTGGTTGGCTTTATCTCGGGATAATTCGCCGCGCATTTTTCCTTCCTGCATCACCACAATGCGGTCGCTCATACCCAATACCTCGGGCAACTCGGAAGAAATCATGATGATGGCCAGACCTTGTTTGGCAAACTGGGTCATGAGTTTGTGGATTTCTGATTTTGAGCCCACGTCAATACCACGGGTGGGTTCGTCCAATATCAGCACGGTCAAATCGCGCAGCAGCCATTTGGCAATGGCGATTTTTTGCTGGTTGCCGCCGCTCAAAGTGCCGACGATGGTATTTAAGTTAGCGGTTTTGATTTGCAGCAGCTTGCGCATGTGCTCGCCGGATGCGGTTTCGGCTTTTAAATCCAAAAATAGGCCGGGGGCAAATTTCTCCAGATTGGCCAGGGAAATGTTTTCCTGCACCGAGCGGCACAACACCAGGCCTTCGGCCTTGCGGTCTTCGGACACCATGGCGATGCCGTGGCGGATGGCATCCGTCGGCTTGTTCAATTCCAGCTTCTGGCCGTTCAGCCAGACCTCGCCCGCGTCCAGTCGGTCCAGGCCAAAAATGGCACGGACCACCTCGGTACGGCCTGCGCCAATCAGCCCAGCCAAGCCGACGATCTCGCCCTTGCGCACCTCGAAACTGATGTCCTGGAACACCCCGTGCCGCGTGGCACCGCGCACCGACAAGGCCACCTCGCCGATAGGCACGGTTTCCTTGGGGAAGATGCTGCTGATGGTGCGGCCCACCATCAGGCCGATCAGACGGTTCTGGTCGTAGTCGGTCGCCGGGCCGGAGCCCACGTACTGGCCGTCGCGGATGATGGTGATGTCGTCCGCAATCTGGAAGATCTCGTCCATCTTGTGGGTGATGTAGACCATAGCCACGCCGCGCGCCTTCAGGTCGGCAACCTGGCGGAACAGCATGGCCACCTCGGTGTCGCTGATGGCCGAAGTGGGCTCGTCCATGATCACCAGCGCGGCATTGCGCGAGATGGCCTTGGCAATCTCCACCAGTTGCATGCCCGCAATGCTGAGTTCACGCATCTGCTGGTCGGCGCGGTAGGGCAGGCCCAGCCGGTCCAGCAGGGCCTGGGTGTCGGCCTCCATGCGGGCAAAGTCCACGAACAGGCCCCACCACCGGCTGTGCACCGGCTCGCGGCCCAGGAAGATGTTTTCGGCAATCGTCATATCCAGCACCGGGCTGAGTTCCTGGTGGATCATGGCAATGCCCAGCTCTAGCGCGGCGCGGGTATTCTGGTGCGTGAGCTGCACACCCTTGAAGAAGATTTCGCCCGAGTCCACCGCGTGCTCGCCGCTCAGCACCTTCATCAGCGTGGACTTGCCAGCGCCGTTTTCACCCACCAGCACGTGCACGGAGGCCGCACGCACCCGCAGGTTCACGCCATCCAGTGCCTTCACGCCGGGGAAGGACTTGGTGATCTTGCGCATCTCCAGCACCAGACCGTCAGATTGGGTTTTCATCAGCACCTGTGTCTCCTAGTTGGCGCTGGTCGGGGGGCCCGTGGCGCTCTGGTGCGGATTATGGAAGGGGAGTTAGAAAAAAATGTCTAAATGAAATGAAAGCTGTCATAGACTGTCATTTCATTAGGGTTAGTATTGAAAGCAATATGTCAAATGACCATTCCAACGACTTTTCCGCCAGCCGCGTGACCATTGCCGACGTGGCCAAAGCCGCCGGTGTCAGCCTGTCCACCGTAGACCGCGTGCTCAATGGCCGGGCTCCTGTGCGGCGCGACACGGCCGAACGCATCCACGCGGTGGCCGAGTCCATCGGCTTCCACGCGGCCAGCGTGATCCGCGAACGGGTGCGCGGCAAACGGGTGCGCCACACGCTGGGCTTTCTGCTGCAACGCACCGACCCCGCCTTCTACCAGGCACTGGGTGCCTCCCTGGCGCAGGCCACCGAGGCGCTCAGCGAGTTCTGTACCGCGCCGCACCTCACCTACATGGACGACCTCGCCCCCGAGGTGGTCGCGCGGCACTTGCGGGACATGGGCGAGCGGGCCAGCGCCGTAGCGGTGGTGGCGGTGGACCACCCGCTGATCTGGGCAGAAATTGAGCGGCTCAAGGCCCAGGGCGTCCCGGTGTTTGCGCTCATTACCGACCTGAGCACGCCCGCCCGCGCGGGCTATGCCGGGCTGGACAACCGCAGCGTGGGCCGCACCGCCGCCTGGCTGATTACGCACATGGCGCATATGCCGGGCAAGCTGGTCACCTTTGTGGGCAGCCACCGCTTCCAGTGCCAGGAGGTGTGCGAGATGAGCTTTCGCTCGTATGTGCGCGAGCACGCGCCGAACTTCAAGCTGATGGAGCCGCTGTTTACGCTGGAGAGCGACCCCCTGGCCGAAGAAGGCACGCGCGACCTGCTGCACCGGCACCCGGACATTGTGGGCGTGTTCGTCACTGGCAGCGGCATTGATGGCGTAATGCGGGCGCTGCGCGAGCACTACAGCGCAACCCCCGGTACCCGGCCGATTTGCGTGGTGCGCGAGCTCACCCAGCATGCGCGCGAAGGCCTGCGCAGCGGCGATCTGCATGCCGTGTTGTCTCACCCCTTGCCGCAACTGGCCCAAGGACTGGTCGGCATGATGGTGGAGCGGCTGAACAACCCCTTGGTGGGTTTACAGCAAACCATCGTGCCGCTGGATACGCAAACGCCGGAGAGCCTTTAGCTATTTTTTAAATAGCTGCTTACGCCCATGGAACGGGCGGTAGAGGCATATTTCATGCCTCATTTAGCGGTCAGTTCGCGTTCAGCGTCTCACCCAGCGCGTTCACCATGCTGTCGATCTCGGCAGCAGTCACCACAAACGGCGGGGCCATCTGGATGGTGTCTGCACCGTAGCGCACGTAGAAGCCCTTTTTCCACATCGCCATCGCCACTTCATACGGCCGGCGGGCGGGCTCGCCGGGGTAGGCGGCCAGGGTGATGCCGCTGGCCAGGCCGTAGTTGCGGATGTCGGTGACGTGCTTGGCACCTTGCAGGCTGTGCACCGCGTTTTCGAAATGCGGGGCGATGGCGCGCACGCGCTGGGGCATGTCTTCCGCCACCAAAATGTCCAGCGTGGCCAGGGCCACGGCGCAGGCCACGGGGTGGGCCGAGTAGGTGTAGCCGTGGGCGAATTCCAGCATGTAGTCGGGCGCACCGGCGTGCATGAAGGTGTCGTAGATCTCCTTGGCAACCAGCACCGCGCCCATGGGCTGCGAGCCGTTGGTGACCTGCTTGGCCACGTTCATGATGTCAGGGGTCACACCAAAGGCCTCGGCACCACTCATCGCGCCCATGCGGCCAAAGCCGGTAATCACTTCGTCAAAAATCAGCAGGATGTTGTGCGCGGTGCAGATCTCGCGCAGGCGCTGCAGGTAGCCCACGGGCGGCACCACCACCCCGGCCGAGCCGGATAGGGGTTCGACGATCACTGCGGCGATGTTGCTGGCATCGTGCAGCGTGATCAGGTCCAGCAGCTCGTCGGCCAGTTCCACACCGGTCTTGGGCATGCCACGCGAGAAGGCATTGCTTTTGAGCTGGGTGTGGGGCAGGTGGTCGGCCTGCAAGGCTTCGCCAAACATCTTGCGGTTGGCACCGATGCCACCCACCGAAATGCCGCCAAAGCCCACGCCGTGGTAGCCCTTTTCGCGGCCAATGAAGCGGGTCTTGCTGGCTTGGCCCTTGGTGCGCCAGTAGGCGCGCGCCATCTTCAGCGAGGTGTCGGCGGCTTCGGAACCCGAGCCGGTGAAGAACACGTGGTCCAGGCCGTCGGGGGTCAGTTCGACCAGCTTGTTGGCCAGCTCGAACGACAGCGGATGGCCGAACTGGAACGCGGGCGCGTAGTCCAGCGTGGCCATCTGGCGGGTGGCGGCTGCCGTGAGCTCGGTGCGGCCATGGCCCAGGCCGGAACACCACAGGCCGGACAGGCCATCGAAGATCTGGCGGCCATCGATGTCGGTGTAGTAGCAGCCCTTGGCACTGGTGATGATGCGCGGGTCAGCCTTGAAGTTGCGGTTGCCGGTGTAGGGCATCCAGTGCGCGTTGAGCCATGCGGCATCGGTACGGGGACGTGCAGCTGGCTGCAGTTGTTGGGTATCGGTCATGTCCATGGCGCGCTCCGGATTGAAAAAGAATAGGCGGATTCTGGCCGCCCCTGTTACTCTCATAAAGAGTTAAATACCACTCTGTAGTTAGCAGAATATGCAAGTAACAAAGAACCGGGCCGTGCTGGGGCAATTGACCGACATGGACATCCGCCTGCTGCGGGTGTTCAAAAGCGTAGTCGAGTGCGGGGGTATGGCCGCGGCCGAGCTGGAGCTGAACATCGGCACCTCCACCGTGAGCCGCCACGTCAAGGACCTGGAAACCCGCCTGGGCCTGACCCTGTGCCGACGCGGCCGCAGCGGCTTTGCGCTCACGCCCGAAGGCCAGCAGATCTACACCGAGACCCTGCGCCTGCTGGCCGGGGCCGATGCCTTTCGCGCCAGTGTGGACGCGCTGCACCACCGCATGGGCGGGGAGCTGCACCTGGCGGTGTTCGACAAGACCGCCAGCAACCCGCAGGCCCGCATCAGCGCGGCGATTGCCCGGTTTGCGGCGCTGGCCCCGGAGGTCAGCCTGTGCCTGCACGTGGCCACCATCCACGCCATCGAGCGCGGGGTGATGGACGGCAGCTTCCACCTGGGCATCATTCCCAGCCACCGCCATTCCGACAGCCTGGCCTACGACGCGCTGTTTGGCGAAACCATGCACTTGTATTGCAGCGCGCAGCATGTTTTATTTGACCAAGACATGCAGGCCATGGGCTGGGACGACCTGCGGCGCTACCCGTTTGCCGGCCTGGGCCAGCACTCGCCCAACATGGAAATCAGCCAGCGCGAACGCCTGCCGCGCAAGGCCACGGGCTTTGACCAAGAGTCCATCGCCACGCTGATCCTGTCGGGCCTGTACCTGGGTTTTCTGCCCGACCACTACGCCGAAGGCTTTGTGCAAAAGGGCCAGATGCGCGCCGTGCAGCCGGACCTGTTCCGCTACGAATGCCAGTTTCTGGCCATCGCCCGGCGCACGCCCGAACCGTCACGGGCGACGCGGGCGCTACAGGAATGTTTGCGGGCGGCGCACGCAGGTTAGGGTGGGGGTGCTTGCACCATAAATTTAAATAAAAAATGCCTGCAGCGCATATTCAACCTGCGCCAGTAGCTATTAATATAAGAGCATTCAAGCCGCCGTATCCCGCGCCAGGCGCTCGCTCTTCCAATACACGTCGTCACCGCCGTCCATCCGGTTCAGCACCCGGGCCAGCACAAACAGCAAATCGCTGAGCCGGTTCAGGTAGTGCCGGGGGGTGTCTTTCAGGGCATCTTGCTGCTCCAATGCCACCACGGTGCGTTCAGCGCGGCGGGCCACGGTGCGGCACACATGGGCTTGCGACGCGGCGCGGGTGCCTGCGGGCAGGATGAATTCGGCCAGCCGGGGCAGCGTGGCGTTGTGCTCGGCCAGGGCCTGGTCCAGGGCCAGCACGGCCTCGGGCTTGAGCAACTCAAAGCCGGGGATGGACAGCTCGCCGCCCAGGTTGAACAACTGGTGCTGCACCTCCACCAGCAGCGCACGCACCCCCTCGGGCAGCGGCTCGCACAGCAGCAGGCCGATGTGGCTGTTGAGTTCGTCCACGTCGCCCATGGCATGCACGCGCAGGCTGTTTTTCGAGACGCGGGTGTTGTCGCCCAGGCCGGTGCTGCCGTTGTCGCCGGTGCGGGTGGCGATCTGTGTCAGGCGGTTGGCCATGCGGGTTCCTTCAGTTGAATAGGGGAGGAATTGTGCGTGAAATCCTATTCACCGGAAGACCCCCGCGCATTTCTCCCGAGTTCGACAGTTCAGCGCTACCTACCGGAAATTGTCTCAATCAAAACAACGCTTCAGCGCTCAAATCTCTGGATTTTTAAAATGGCACATCTGTAGATACCTCTGCGAGAGCGCATTCGCGCTAATCCTGTACCGCGTCATGCGCACCAAGCGGCACGCAAGCGTCTTGGCCGCACGGCACATCAAAAAACCGACCCTTGGCACCCAGCTAAGCCCTTTGTAGTGGAGCGTTTTGATCGCACCTCTATAAAAATCAAACACTCACGCGATTAACTGTCGAACTCTGGAAGCCCGCGTCCTTGATCAAGGCTTCCGCAAGAAGCCTCGGAATTTATGCGTGAAGCAGGTATACAAACAGGCGAAACTTGACAGCCAGATGCTGATTGGTTAAAGCTTTATCATGTTATTCAAAAAACTCTTGAAGCGATAAACGAGTCGCTTTAAAGCGCCGCAACCTGCAAGGTTCATCAATACATTTCCAACTCTTTCTGATGAGTGGCTATCGCTGAAGTCGTTATGAAGAGCCTTCAGTCTTATTTGTTCTTCTTTCGGACTATCAGAAAGTTGCAGCAGAATTCCCTCAAGTTCTCCAAGATTTTCTGCAAGTGGCAACTGGACGGAAGAAAATTGTTCTGGAATTAACTCTCTTGATTTTTTAATATATTGATCATGGTCTGGTCGATATAAAACCACTACCTTATCGGTCAGCAAATAATCAAAAATTATCGAAGAATAATCTGTAATAAGGACATCAGTAATTCTCAACAGAGGATAGATATCATGCCCCTTTTGAAAAAAAATACCAGGAATTTGCTGAAGTAAATTTTCAGCAATCGACCTTTCAAAGGGGTGAGGGTTTATGAGCAAAATACCATCTAATTTTGAGATAAGTCCTGCCAGTTGTTCGATATGTATTTTACTAAGCCACGATGGATCTCCGTCTCGCCATGTTGGAGCGTACATGAAGATTTTTTTCTTACCATCCAACGCCGTAAGTTGTTCTAGCGTTTCGAGGTCAACATTTATGTAATCTGCTCGATTAAGTTGCCGTTTTAATATATCATTCCTAGGGTAACCAGTAACTTTATGACTCTTGGCAAGAAAAGTCTTTTTAAACAAATCTGAATGATTTTTTGAGGCTAGGCAGACAGTATGAATAGAAGCGGAATATTTAAATATCGCAGACATATGATAATCAATCTCAACCATACTATCCGTGAGTTGAAGATGGATTTTTTTTATCGGAGTTCCATGCCAGAGGTTGACCTGCTTGGCGCCTTGCAGTGCAGAAAACAACAAGGGTGGCGTCGGTGGAGAATCATAATAAAATCCATCCTCAACGACAACGGATGCGTCAAGGAGGGATTTAAGTGGCTTCTCGGTTTCTGGAGACCAGTGAATTACCGGAAGATCTTCCGCGCGCAGAGATAAATAATCTTCTACGTGAAGCGTGAGGAAATAGGCAGCAACAGGAAGACTTTGTTTTTTAATTCTCGCGCAAATGTCAATAAATGCGTATTTGAGATTTCCTTCAAAACGTCTCGGCGTGTAGAAAATAATTGATGAGGTCTTGGGCCATCGCTGCGCTAGTAGCTCAATATTTTTCTGGGTTTTATATTGTTCAATCGTCATCATTTATGGTGATCGTGGCTTATCTTGTACATAGTGATGACAACTGGGATTGTGACTCTGCCGAATATTATCTAGCGTTCCATTAATTAGGGTGGATGAAGTTGTCTTTGTGTAAGGAAAGTACAGAATCTTTACGTTGAATCCATTAAGAGTAGCCTCGATTTCATCCCACTTTTTTGTCGAGAACCAATCGTCCCCCACGAACATCAGGTCGAACTTGTAACGCTTGTATGCATCGACCTTGTCCATTGTTTCCTGCGGTACGACAAGATCCACGTATCGGCAAGCCCTTACGATTTCAACTCTTTCTTCATAAGGGATCACCGCTTTCTTGTTTTTATAGGCCACAAGACTATCAATACTCACTCCAACAATCAGTTTGTCGCACATTGCGCGTGCGTTTCTGAGTAGATTTACGTGACCAATATGGAAAAGATCAAACACACCGGAGGCATAACCTATAACCATCCCAGCTCCTTCATGATAATTGTCTGAAAATCGTCATATTCTGCTTTTCGGTCTACTTGTCGTACGTTCGCCGAAAATCCTATTTTTTTTCTCTCAAGTGCGCCAAATAAACTAAGTTTTTTAGCAAAACGTCGTAATGGAATTTTTGATTCTGTAGCAGAAAGACGTATTTCAGCAGGTTGTCGATACATGTAGTCCATGAGGCTTGTGCAGACAAAAGGCACACGTGCTTCACGAGAAGCCGCCATTGTCGCCGAATCCATTCGGCGTAGTAATCCCGGTAGATGTACATCAAGAAAGAAGTCTTCCGCGAATTCAACGACCGACTTTTTAGCCTTCATTTCTTCCAGATAGCTAGCTAGTCGTTCTGTCATTGGGTGTTTGCCTGAATAGCCATACCGGTCGAGGAAGTCCTTCATGCCTTGCCAGTTATTGCCGACAGCCCATCGAAAAAGCCTGTCATAGCCAAATAGCAATTCGTCTGCACCTTCACCTGTCAGGATCACCTTGGTTTCTATAGGTAAGTTACGACATGCCATATATATAAGGCCTTCGTTGGGCACAGAGATTGGTTCACGCCTTATCTTGACAAGATCCTCCCAGCTCTGAATAAGCTCTTGTGGTGTGAATTCGTGATACTTAATGCTCTTACCTGCTATTACTGCATTTTCTGTTGCACCATCAAACTCGTTATTACATGCCATGCCAATGGTGTGGACAGTAGTTACTGAAGATAGTGCGCAAATGACCGCACTATCGAGACCACCACTGAGGAATGCCGTGACTGGCACATCGCTGAGTTCGTGTGCTTTGACAGATGCTATTATTTTTTCTTCAAACTCTTCCTGAGAAAATATTGCTCTTCGCGATCGCTCTCGGTATTTTCGAGACTCATTGTTTGATTTGACGTATGTACCGGGAAGTATCTCTTCAATGCCTTCAAAAAAAGATTTACCGGGAATCGGACGTCTAATAAGTCTCCACTCCTCAATCGAAGCCTCACTAGGCGATGCATTGATAAGATCTCGAATCGCAGGTGCTTCTGATCCGATAATGGTGAGTAATCCGTTGCGGTGAATAAATAGCGGTTTTATTCCAAAATCATCGCGTGCCGCGATCCACTGCTTTGATACGCTGTCCAAGAAAACGAAAGCAAACATTCCATCCAGCTTTCGCAGGAAATATTCTCCTTGGAGGGCCAAGCCTGCCAACAGTGTTTCCGAATCGGACTCTGTTTTGAATTCCCACTGGAGTCCCGAACGCAAAGTGGCGTGATTATAAATTTCCCCGTTAAATATGATTATGTAGCGACCGCAAGCTGATCGCAGGGGTTGGTTCGACCTTGGCGAAGGGTCTATGATGGCTAGGCGGTTATGCCCTAGAAGAATCTCCCCTGACTCTAAAGCGCAGATGCCTTCGGCATCTGGTCCGCGCCATCGCTGAGAACGAAGAGCCGCTTCAAACGAAGAAGTTTGAACGGGTCGGTTAGGGCCTTGTCTGACAAAAAGAATTCCGCACATGCGCAATTAATTCACAAAACTGTCACTATATAGTGATAACTGGCAGACGGAATCACAAGGTACCCCGACCTGGCCGAACATAAGGCAACCCAACTCATCAAGCGCAAGTTACAGCCAGAAATATAGGCGACAGAAAGCGCAAATGGATCGCCGAGCCGCCCAACGGCTGGAGCAAGAACGTGCTGGGGTTTAGCAAAAGCCGAGTGCACGCTGGTGCGCATGGCGCTGAATCTGCGCAAGATGGGGTGCAATGCAGGCCGGGAGACGCAGGTGTTGTCGCCCAGGCCGGTGCTGCCGTTGTCGCCGGTGCGGGTTCCTTCGGTTGAATAGGGGGAGAATTGTGCGTGAAATCCTATTCACCGGAAGACCACCCATGCACGCCCCTACCCTCGCCATCCGCCCCATTCCCGCCGTCCTGGTCGATGCCTTGCAAAGCCGCTTCGGCGCGCAGTTCTCGGTCGCCATGGCGGTGCGTGAACACCATGGGCGCGACGAATCCGCGTTCTCGGTGCCGCCGCCCGCCGCCGTGGTGTTTGCCGAAAGCACCGCCGACGTGGCCGATGCCGTGCGGCTGGCCGCCAGCTACGCGGTGCCGGTCATCCCCTTTGGCGTGGGCTCGTCGCTGGAGGGGCATTTACTGGCCGTGCAAGGCGGCATCAGCCTGGACGTGGGCCGCATGAACGCCATCCTCAGCATCGATGCCGACGACCTCACGGTGACCGTGCAGCCCGGCGTGACGCGCAAGCAACTCAACGAGGCCATCAAGCACACCGGCCTGTTCTTCCCCATCGACCCCGGCGCGGACGCGACCCTCGGCGGCATGTGCGCCACCCGCGCCAGCGGCACCAACGCCGTGCGCTACGGCACCATGCGCGAGAACGTGCTGGCGCTGGAGGTGGTGACGGCCAGCGGCGAGACCATCCGCACCGGCACCCGCGCCAAGAAGTCCAGCGCGGGCTACGACCTGACGCGGCTGATGGTGGGCAGCGAGGGCACGCTGGGCGTGATCACCGAAGTCACCCTCAAGATTTACCCGCTGCCCGAGGCCATCTCAGCGGCCATCTGCTCGTTCCCCAGCATCGAAGCCGCGGTGCGCACCACCATCCAGGTGATCCAGCTCGGCGTGCCCATCGCCCGGGTGGAGCTGATCGACGCCAACACCGTGCGCATGGTTAACGCCTACGCCAAACTGGGCCTGCGCGAGGAGCCCATGCTGCTGATGGAGTTCCACGGCTCGCCCACCGGGGTGAAGGAGCAGGCCGAGCTGGTGCAAGAGATTGCCTCTGACCATGGCGGCCAAGCTTTTGAATGGGCCAGCACGCCCGAAGAACGCACCCGCCTGTGGACGGCGCGGCACAACGCCTACTTCGCCGCCGTGCAGTCGCGCCCCGGCTGCAAAGCCATCTCTACCGACACCTGCGTGCCCATCTCGCGCCTGGCCGACTGCCTGCTGGACTCGGTGGCCGAGGTGGATGCGTCCGGCATTCCGTACTTTCTGGTCGGCCACGTGGGCGACGGCAATTTTCACTTCGGTTATTTGATCGATCCCGACAACGCAGAAGAACGAGAGAAAGCCGAAGCCCTGAACGATGCCCTGGTGGCCCGCGCCCTGCGCCTGGACGGCACCTGCAGTGGCGAGCACGGCATCGGCCTGCACAAGATGGAATTTTTGGTGGCCGAGGCGGGTGAAGGGGCCGTGGCCATGATGCGCGCCATCAAGCAGGCGCTGGACCCGCAAAACATCCTGAACCCAGGCAAGATCTTCAGGGTTTAGGTAGAAAAAGGCCGCCAACGCTTACTCCATCAGCGCAAACAGCTCCTGTTTTAGGAGCTGTTGCATGCACGGGCAGTGGCCTGCCCAGGCGGCTTACTTCGCTGGAACAACCTTTTTGCGGACCGGGACCGGGGCTTTGGCGGCACCCGGTGCCGAGGTTTGCGACGGGGCGGTGCCGCCATCCACCCCCAGCTTGCCGCCGCCGCCCAGGCCTTGGCCCTGCACGGTCTGAGCTTTGTAGTTTCGCACCGAGCGGACCATGTTGTTGTAGGCATCCATGAAGGCAGCGGCAATCACCTTGCCCTGCGGGGTGGTGTTGTAGGCCCCCACCGCACCGCCGCCCGAGCCGCCAAACAGGCCACCCATACCGCCCCAGTCGGTCTTGGAGGCGCTGCCCTCGGACGCGGCCACCTGCACGCTGGAGCGGTTGTCGATCATGGTCAACATCACGCTGGCTTCGCGGGTGGCGGTGGACGCAGCCACGGCACCCAGCACCCGCCCGGCGTTGCCAAACAGCCCGCCGATGCTGGCAGCCGCACCGCCGGTGTTCTGGTTAAAGATGACTTCGGGCGACAACCCGTAGTCGGACGACACCACCTGGCCCTTGCCGAAATTGCTGCCCTGGCGCATTTCGCCCGAACCCATCAGCGCCCGCTCGCGGCTCATGGCATTCATGCCTGCGGCACTGCGCTCCACCACGATGAAGCAGTTGGACTGCTGGATCATCAAACGCAGCAGGTTGGCGGTGGGCGGTAGGCGGTATTCGTTGCGCAAAATGGTGTACCAGCCAGCTTGCTCGTTCTCGATCAGGGACACCGTCCCCAGGGCAGATGGGCACTTCTCTAGCTGCGAGTTTTCATTGGTGGCAGTGGCACCGCCTGCGCCGCCGGTGGCGACTGTCTTGGCTTCTGGAGCACCCATCTTCATGTCGGTGGTTTCGCAACCGGCCAACAAGGCCAAAGAGCAGGCGGCGATAAGCGAAATCTTGAGGTTTGGCATGGTGGTCTCGGAAGTAAATGCGATTGAACGAATTTACAAAAATATACCGTAAAAAGCCCCCTGAAAGGCGGAAAACGTTATCCAAATAGGGGATGTTAAACCCGGTACAACCACACCGCCCGTCCGTCCGGGGCCTGCAGCCGCCCGGTGGGCACCACGCCCTCCACCGCAAACTCCAGACTCACCAGCCACGTGCCCGGTGCCATCTCCGCACGGGCCTTGGCCAGCGCGCGGGCCATGCTTTCGGGGCGCTGGAACAGGTAGACCATCGCGTAGGGTGCCCAGTCGGCACGCCAGATGTCGCCTTGGCGCACGCGGGCCCAGGGGCAGCGCAGGGCGCACACCGCCCGCAGCGGCCAGCTCCACTCCAGGCCGTGCAGGCAGGCCTGTGGGTAGGCCCGACGTAGCGCCTGCAGGCCGTGGCCCAGGCCGCAACCGGCATCCAGCACCAGGGCACCCTCGGGCAAGGGAATGGCCGCCGCCAAGCCCTGCAGGGCGCGGGTGGGCGTGGGGAACAGCGGGGCATCGCGCCAGGCGTTGAGCGGGTAGACCAGCAGCAGCAGGGTTAACGGCAGCAGCCAGGCCCAGGCCGGGAGCGCCACCGTGCCCGACAAGGCCAGCGACAGCGGAAACCCCGCCGCAATCAGTCCGCGCCGCCACCAGGTTTTGCCGAGCAGGCTACAGGCCGCCCCGGCAGCAGTGGCTAACAACAGCGCCACGGTGCCCGGCAGGCCCAGTTGCAGCAGCGTGGTGAACAGCGCCCAGGCACCGCCCCAGGCGAGCAACGCGGGCAGGGGCCAGCGCAACACCGGCTCAGTGCGCGGCGCTGCGCGTGAGTTTTTCAACCAGTCCGTTCAGCTCGTCCAGCGAGCCAAACTGCAGCACCACTTCGCCCATTTCCTCGAACTTGCCGTGGCGTTTGACGCGCTTTTTGATGCGGATGTCCACGTCGGCCATCAGCAGATCCGCCAGCTCTTCTTCCACCCGTTTCAGATCGCGCGATTTCTCTTTGGCGGCCTTGGGCGAGGGGGTGAGCGAGAACTCGGCACTGAGCTTTTTGACCAGGCCCTCGGCCTCGCGCACCGACATTTTCTTGGCGGCGATCTGGCTGCCTGCGCTGATCTGGGTGGCCCGGTCCAGCGCCAGCAGAGCGCGGGCGTGGCCCATGTCCAGGTCGCCCGCCATCAGCATGGTCTGCACCGGGTCGGCCAGGTTCAGCAGGCGTAGCAGGTTGCTGGCGGCGCTGCGCGAGCGGCCCACGGCCTGGGCGGCTTGCTCGTGCGTCAGGCCAAATTCTTTCACCAGGCGCTGCAAGCCTTGCGCTTCTTCCAGCGGGTTCAGGTCTTCGCGCTGGATGTTTTCGATCAGAGCCATGGCCGCTGCGGATTCGTCCGGCACGTCGCGCACCAGCACCGGCACGCGGTCCAGCCCTGCTATGCGGGCGGCGCGGAAACGGCGCTCCCCGGCGATGATCTCGTATTGGCCTGCGTTATCGCCGCTCACCAGTTGGCGCACCAAAATCGGCTGCATGATGCCCTGCGCCTTGATGCTCTCGGCCAGCTCGTACAGCGCGCCCTCGTCCATGCGGGTGCGCGGCTGGTACTGGCCGGGCACCAGGTCGCTCAGCAGCAAGACGGTGGGCAGCCCCGTTTCCAGCGGCGTGGGATCGACGACCTTGGGGCCGAGCAGGGCATCCAGGCCCATGCCCAGGCCTTTGCGTTTGGGGGTTGCCATAGTCTTGTGCTTTCTAAATGTTTGCGAGCAATAGCGCCCTGCCCTGCGGCCAGTCGCCCAGGCCGGATTCGGCATTGATGTGGCCGCGCGGGCCGATGTTGTGCAGCGCTGCGCCCCAGTGCCCGGCCAGCTTTTCGGCGGCTGCCAGGCCGCAGTACGGGTCGTCGGTAGAAGCCACCAGCGTGGATACAAACGGCAACGGCTCCAGCACAGGCACGGCCCAGCGGTGCAGCTGCGGCGGATAGTCGGCCTGCGCCGTATCGGGCGGTGCCACCAACAAGGCCCCCTGCACCTTGCCCGTGCTGCGCGACACCGCCGCCCACGCCGCCACCAAATGGCAACCCAGGCTGTGCGCGGCCAGCCACACCGGGCCATCCTGCTCCTGCACCACCTCTTCCAGGCGGGTGATCCAGTCGCCGCGTAGTGGCGTGACCCAGTCGTGCTGCTCTACCCGCAGGTCGCCAAACTGGGCTTCCCACAGGGTTTGCCAGTGGCCGGGGCCGGAGTTGTACCAGCCGGGAAGGAGGAGAACGCGGGGAGTTGTCATTGCTATGTAATTAGTAGCTGCTTGCACCGATGGAATGGGCGGTAGAGGCCTATTTCTTATAAATTTAACAACCATGGTGACAGACAGAACGCACGCCTTCCAGAAACACCGCAGAACTGGCTTTGCCAGGCTGCTGGTGTTGCCCCCTGCAAGGGGGTTGGCGGAAAGCGCTTGCGCTGTAGCCTGGGGGTGTGCTTCATTTAATGCGATCGACCATTTCCTGGGCGAATTCGATGTAGGCCACGCTGCCCTTGGCCGCGGGGTCGAACACCACGCCGGGCAGGCCGTAGCTGGGTGCTTCGGCCAGGCGCACATTGCGCGGGATCACGGTGTTGAACACCTTGTCGGCAAAGTGGGCCTTGAGCTGCTCGCTCACCTGCTGCTGCAAGGTGATGCGGGGGTCGAACATCACGCGCAGCAGGCCGATGATTTGCAGGTCTTTGTTCAGGTTGGCATGCACCTGCTTGATGGTGTTGACCAGGTCGGTCAGGCCTTCCAGCGCAAAGTATTCGCACTGCATGGGCACGATCACGCCGTTGGCGGCGCACAGGCCGTTCAGCGTCAGCATCGATAAAGACGGCGGGCAGTCGATCAGCACAAAGTCGTATTCGGCCGACACCTTGGCGATGGCGGCCTGCAGGCGCTTTTCGCGGCGCTCCAGGGTCACCAGCTCCACCTCGGCACCGCTGAGTTCGCGGCTGGAGCCGAGCACGTCGTAGCCGCACTTTTCGGCCTGCACCCGGGCCTCGGCAATGCTGCTGGATTCGAGCAGCACGTCGTACACGGTGAGCTCCAGCGTGCGCTTGTCCACGCCCGAGCCCATGGTGGCGTTGCCCTGCGGGTCAAGGTCGATCATCAGCACGCGCTGCCCCACCTTGGCCAGACCCGCGGCCAAATTCACGGTGGTGGTGGTTTTGCCCACGCCACCCTTTTGATTCGCAACACAAAAAACTTTAGCCATGCGGCACTTTCAAATTATTTAGACAGCGCCAGCTTCACGCCAAAGCCAATGAGGAAAACGCCCGCCAGCTTGTTCAGCGCGCGGGACACAGCCGGGTTCGCACGCATGCGCTCAGCCAGAAAATGGGTCAACAAGGTGGCGATCAGGCCGTAAACAAAGGTCAGCGCAGCAATGGTCAGCGCCATCACCGCGAAGGTCAGCAGACCCTGGTGCTGCACCGGGTCCACAAACAGCGGAAAAAACGCCATGTAGAACATGATGGCTTTGGGGTTCAGCAAGGTGATGACCAGGGCCTGGCGCAGGAAGTGCGACGGCTTGATGTTCAAAATAGGCGCATCGCCCGCCTTGGCCAGCAGCATCTTGAAGCCCAAAAATGCCAGGTAGGCAGCACCCAGCCACTGCACCGCCGCAAATGCCACCGGGTAGCTGGCCAACAAGGCCGCCACACCGGCCACCGCAGTCCACATCAGCACCTGGTCGCCCAGGATCACGCCCAGCGTAGCGGCCAGGCCGCCGCGGATGCCGCCCTTGCTGGTGGAGGTGATCAGCGCCAAATTACCCGGGCCGGGAACCATCAAAAAAACGATGATGGCAGCGACGAACGCGCCGTAATTTGCAATGCCGAACATGGGAATCTCCTCGCGTGTGAGGAGGCGAGTTTACGCGAGAGTATTTTTAGAACGCATCCAGATAATGCAACGCTCTGCGTCGAGACCCGGCACCACCAGTTGTTCCACGTGAAACACCTCTACCGAGGCAGGCAGCGCGGCGATTTCTGCGTCGGGGTGCTTGGCTTTCATGGCCAGCCACACGCCCTGCCCGGCCAGCGCGCCGATCGACCAGGTGGTGAAATCGACCAGCGAGGCAAACGCCCGGGCGCTGACCACGTCGAACTTTTCGGTCAGGCTCTCGACCCGGGCGTGCACGCCGCGCAGGTTGGACAGCTTGAGCTCCAGCGCGGCCTGCTGCACAAACGCGGCTTTCTTGCCCACGGTGTCCACGCAACGCACCTGCAACTGCGGGCAGCAGATGGCAAACACTACACCAGGCAGGCCTGCGCCGGAGCCGACATCCAGCAGCTTGGCATCTTCGCGCCCATTCAGATGGCGCAGCAGCGGCGGTACGGCGGCCAGGCTGTCGATGAGGTGGTGGGTCAAGGCCTCGGCCGGGTCGCGCAGGGAGGTCAGGTTGTAGACCTTGTTCCACTTCAGAATCATGTCCAGGTAACGCAGCAGAGTGTGGTGCTGCGCATCCGACAGGGCCAGGCCGAGCTGGGCGGTGCTGCGGGTAAGGATTTCCAAACGGTCGCTCATGCGGCGGCTTCCTCCACCGTAGGCCGGTCCTTCCAGCCCAGCTTCTTCAAATGCACCAGCAGCAGCGAGATGGCCGCCGGGGTCACGCCGGACATGCGCGAGGCCAGGCCCAAGGTCTCGGGCCGGTGTTTGTTCAAAGTGTGGCGCACCTCGTAGCTCAGGGCGCTGACCTGCAGGTAGTCCAGGTCGGCGGGGATCTTCAGGTGTTCGTAGTGGGCGGCGCGGTCGATCTCGGACTTTTGGCGTTCGATGTAGCCCGAGTACTTGGCGTTGATATCCACCTGCTCCAGCACCGCGGCCACAAAGTCGGCCTCGGTTGTTTCACGTGGAACACCGGGCGCGAACTCGGGCACGGCAAACTTGCCCCCGGCCAGCGACACCAGGCCGTCGTAGTGCACGTCCGGGCGGCGCAGCAGCTCGGCCAGGCTGTATTCGTGCTCGATGGCTTTGCCCAGCACGCGCTCGGCCTCGGCCACCGCCAGGTTCTTGGGGCTGACCCACAGGCTGCGCAGGCGCTCTGTTTCACGTGAAACAGCATCGCGCTTGCGGTTGAACGACTCCCAGCGCGCATCGTCCACCAGGCCCATGGTGCGGCCCATTTCGGTGAGGCGCATATCGGCGTTGTCTTCGCGCAGCTGCAGGCGGAACTCGGCGCGGCTGGTGAACATGCGGTAGGGCTCGGTCACGCCCTTGGTGATCAGGTCGTCTACCAGCACGCCCAGGTAAGCCTGGTCGCGGCCTGGCAGCCAGGAGGCTTCGCCCCGGCATTGCAGCGCGGCGTTGATCCCCGCAAACAGGCCTTGGGCTGCGGCCTCTTCGTAACCGGTGGTGCCGTTGATCTGACCTGCGAAAAACAGGCCGCCAATCTGGCGGGTTTCAAAACTGCTCTTGAGGCTGCGGGGGTCGAAGTAGTCGTATTCGATGGCGTAGCCGGGGCGCAGGATGTGGGCGTTTTCCATGCCCTTCATCGAACGCACCAGGTCGTACTGCACGTCAAACGGCAGGCTGGTGGAGATGCCATTGGGGTAGATCTCGTGGGTGTTCAGGCCCTCGGGCTCCAGGAAGATCTGGTGGCTGTCTTTGTCGGCAAAGCGGTTTACCTTGTCTTCCACGCTGGGGCAGTAGCGCGGGCCCACGCCCTCGATCTTGCCGGTGAACATGGGGCTGCGGTCAAAGCCCGAGCGGATGATCTCGTGCGTGCGCGCATTGGTGTGGGTGATCCAGCACGGCATTTGCTGCGGGTGCATGGCCCGGTTGCCCATGAAGCTGAACACCGGAATCTGCGCGCCCATGCCGCCGGGCATGCCGTCGCCGGGCTGTTCTTCGAGTTGGCTGTAGTCGATGCTGCGGCCGTCGATGCGCGGCGGCGTGCCGGTTTTCAGGCGGGCCTGGGGCAACTTGAGTTCCTTGAGCCGGGCGCTCAGGGATACCGCCGGTGGGTCGCCCGCACGGCCAGCAGCGTAGTTGTTCAGGCCGACGTGGATCTTGCCGTCCAGGAAAGTGCCCGCCGTCAGCACCACGGTACGGCTGCGGAATTGCACGCCGACCTGCGTCACCGCGCCCACCACCCGGTCGCCTTCGACCATCAGGTCGTCCACGGCCTGCTGGAACAGCCACAGGTTGGGCTGGTTCTCCAGCATGCGGCGGATGGCGGCCTTGTACAGCACGCGGTCGGCCTGGGCGCGGGTGGCGCGCACGGCGGGGCCTTTGCTGGAATTGAGGATGCGGAACTGGATGCCGCCTTCGTCAGTGGCCAGGGCCATGGCCCCGCCCAGCGCGTCCACCTCTTTGACCAGATGCCCCTTGCCGATACCGCCGATGGACGGGTTACAGCTCATCTGGCCCAGCGTCTCGATGTTGTGCGTCAGCAGCAGGGTCTTAAGGCCCATGCGCGCAGCGGCCAGCGCGGCCTCGGTGCCGGCATGGCCACCGCCAACCACGATCACATCAAATTCTTGGGGGTACAACATACACGCGTCCTCTGTCAGTGCCAGCCCCATCGCTGCCCGGCCACACCCAAACGGCGTAACAAAAACAGAGGGGGAATCCGCCATTTTAATAAGCAGCTCCATTCCCTGCGGCAAAGCTGGCTCTTATCATGCAGCCATCGCCACCCGACAAGGAACCCCCCCATGCCCTCCTCTACCGAAGCCATCATCCTGGCCCGCGTCAACCAGAAGATTCTGGCGGCGGGCGAAACCCTGCCCCGCGTGACCCTGCAAGACGGCAGCCAGCTGCAAACCGGCACGGTAGCCGCCATGCTGCACAACGTGGCGCTGTACAACGCCGCCGATGCGAGCGAGCGTGGCGAGATTGAACGCGAGCTGGAGCTGGCCATCCCCACCCTGGCCAAGATCGGCCTGTTTGCCCTGTTCAGCCCCGAAGAATGGTGCAACGGCAGCAACCCGGGGCGGCAGTTTGTGGGCCTGAAAGCGCAGGCCTACCTGGCTGGACAAAAATAAACCCTAGCGCTGCGGTTTTGATAGCTGCCTGTGCTTGTCATATCAGCACAGATAGCCTATTTGGCGTATGGTCTTAACGGCCAGCGACAATCTCCCCCATATCGCCGCACGGTGCGGCGCACTTGCTTGGAAAACCCCCATGGCCTCTAGCCTGCTTGCCCTGATCGACGATATTGCCTCCATCCTGGACGACGTCGCCCTGCTGACCAAGGTGGCCGCCAAAAAGACCAGCGGTGTGCTGGGCGACGACCTGGCGCTGAACGCCCAGCAGGTAACCGGCGTGCACGCCGACCGCGAGCTGCCGGTGGTGTGGGCCGTGTGCAAGGGCTCGTTTGTCAACAAGCTGATCCTGGTGCCTGCGGCCCTGGCCATCAGCGCCGTAGCCCCCTGGGCCGTGACCCCGCTGCTGATGGTGGGCGGGGTATTTTTGTGCTTTGAGGGCTTTGAAAAGCTGGCCCACAAGGTCCTGCACAGCGCCGATACGGTCGCCGCCGAACACAGCGCGCTGGTAGCGGCCGTGGCCAACCCGGCCATCGACCTGGTGGCGCTGGAGCAAGGCAAGATCAAGGGCGCGGTGCGCACCGACTTCATCCTGTCGGCCGAGATCATCGCCATCACCCTGGGCACGGTGCAGGGCAGCGGCTTTACCACCCAGCTGGCGGTGCTGAGCAGCATTGCGCTGCTGATGACGGTGGGCGTGTACGGCCTGGTGGCGGGCATCGTCAAGCTGGACGACGGCGGCCTGCACCTGAGCCAGCAGGCCAGCGCCTGGCAGCGTGGCCTGGGCCGGGGCATTCTGGCGTTTGCGCCCTGGATGATGAAGACGCTGTCGGTCGTGGGCACCGCCGCCATGTTCCTGGTGGGCGGCGGCATCCTGACGCACGGCTGGCCCGCCCTGCACCACCTGGCCGAATCCATCACCTTGCAAGCCGCCGCCGTGCCCGGCCTGTCCACTCTGGCCCCGTTGCTGGTCGATGGCATCACCGGCGTGTTGGCCGGTGCGGCAGCGCTGGCGCTTGTCACGCTGGTGCAAAAGCTGCGGGCTAAAGTTGCCGGTTGACCTGAATCCTTCTTTATGCACACCACCTACGGCGCGGATAAAAACGGCCTGATCTGCGGCTACCTGTTCACCCACGGTGCCGCAGGCCGCCCGGTTGATCTACCCGAAGCCGCCGCCTGGCTGGGCTTTGATGCGCCCAAAAGCCCGGGTGACTTTGTCTGGCTGCACTTCAACCTCAGCGATGCCACAGCCGAAGCCAGCATCCGCAAGCAGCTGGAGCCGGTGCCCGAATTTTTTGAGGCGCTGCACGCAGGCTCGCGCTCCACCCGCATCGAAGACGCGCACGACACCCTGGTGGCGGTGGTCAATGACGTGGCGTTTGAATTTGCCTTCGACCCCGCCGAGATCGCCAGCCTGTGGCTCAACGTCACCCCGCACCTGGCGCTGAGCGCCCGCTCGCACCCGCTGCGCTCCATCGACCGCATGCGCGACGCGGTGAAAAACGGCAAACCCCTGGCCAGCTCGGTGGCATTTTTGAACCAGTTGCTGATGGAGCAAGGCGACGTGCTGGTGCGCATCGTGCGCGAAACCACGCTGCAGGTGGACGCGATTGAAGACAAGTTTCTGGTCGGCCGTCTGCACAACCGCCGCGCCGACCTGGGCCGCCTGCGCCGCGTACTGGTACGGCTGCAGCGCCTGCTGGCCCCCGAGCCGGGCGCCCTGTTCCGCCTGCTGCGCCTGCCGCCGCCCTGGATCAGCGAGCACGACCTGGAAGCCCTGCGCCAGGCCACCGAAGAGTTTTCGCTGACCATCCGCGACATGTCGGAGCTGAAGGAGCGCATCAAGCTGCTGCAGGAGGAAATTGCCGCCCAGGTGAGCGAGCAGACCAACCGCAGCGTCTTCACACTGACCATGGTCACCGTGCTGGCCCTGCCGATCAACATCGTGGCCGGTCTGCTGGGCATGAACGTGGGCGGCATCCCGCTGGCCGACCACCCCCACGGCTTCATGGTGATCGCCGGGCTGATCGGGGTGTTTACCGCGTTTGCAGGCTGGTACCTGTACCGGCAAAAATAGTGCAAATTTAATAGCTGCTACCGCCAATGGAATGGGCGGTAGCAGCTATTTTTATGCCTGAAAAATGGCGCAAAAACTATAGCGTAGCCATGTCCACCACAAAGCGGTACTTCACATCGCTTTTCAGCATGCGCGTGTAGGCGGCTTCGATCTGGTCCATGGGGATGGTTTCGATGTCCGACACGATGCCGTGCTGGGCGCAGAAGTCCAGCATCTCCTGGGTTTCCTTGATGCCGCCGATCAGCGAACCGGCCAGGCGGCGGCGCTTCATGATCAGGCCGAACACATTGGGCGAAGGGTGCGGGGTTTCAGGCGCGCCCACCAGGGTCATGGTGCCGTCCAGCTTGAGCAGGCCCAGGAAAGCATCCAGGTTGTGCGCAGCGGCCACGGTGTTGAGGATGAAGTCAAAGCTGTTGGCGTGGGCGGCCATCTCGTCGGCGTTCTTGGACACCACGACTTCCTTGGCACCCAGGCGCAGAGCGTCTGCGCGCTTGCTCTCGGAAGTGGTGAACAGCACCACGTGCGCGCCCATGGCGGCGGCGATCTTCACGCCCATGTGGCCCAGCCCGCCCAGGCCGACGATGCCGACCTTGTGGCCAGGGCCGACCTTCCACTGGCGCAGCGGCGAATAGGTGGTGATGCCCGCGCACAGCAGCGGTGCCACGGCGGCCAGGTCGGCTTCGGCGTGGCCGATGCGCAGCACAAAGGATTCGCGCACCACCATGTGGTTGGAGTAGCCGCCGTAGGTGTTCTCGCCGGTGGTCTGGTCGGGGCCGTTGTAGGTGCCGGTAAAGCCGTTGTCGCAGTACTGCTCCAGGCCGTCGGCACAGGGAGTGCAGTGCTGGCAGCTATCGACCATGCAGCCGATACCGACCAGATCGCCCACCTTGAATTTAGATACCAGATCGCCCACCGCCGTGACGCGGCCCACGATCTCGTGGCCGGGCACAGCCGGGTACACCGTGTTCTTCCACTCGTTACGGGCCGTATGCAAATCGGAATGGCAGACCCCGCAGAACAGCACATCCAGTGCCACGTCTTGCGCGCCGGGCGTGCGCCGCTCGAAGCTGAAGGGGGCCAGGGGGGAAGTCGGTGAGGTGGCGGCGTAGCCGTGGGCAGTGGTCATGGGGTGGTTCCTAGGGGGTTGGTCCCGGATGGTAAGCCGATCCCATGACCAACGTGCAACAGGGCTATTGGTGGATCTGCACCGGCGCCCCCGTGCGCGCACTCTCGTACAGCGCATCCAAAATCTGCATCACCACCAGGCCTTCGTCCCCGCCCGCCGGGTGCGGCGTGCCGGTGAGGATGGCCTCGGCGTAGTCGAACATGGCCGATTTGGCATCTACCGTAGGTGGGCACAGCAGCATGTCTACTGGTGCGCCATTGACTTCGGTGTAGACGTGCGCATCAAAGGTGTAGCCGCCACCCAGGTTCTTTTGCAGCAGCCCGGCCTTGGTGCCCAGCAGCCGGGTTTCCATCAGCTCGGCTTCCTGGATGTTGGCGGCCCAGGAGGCCTCCAGCGCCAGCGTGGCACCGTTGGCGAAGCGGATGAACCCAGCGGCCAGGTCTTCCACGTCAAAGGTCTTGCCGGCCTTTTGGGCCAGGTCGCTGGCAATGGGGCTGTAGGTGCTGCCCATCACCCAGGTGGGTTGCGGGTAGCCCATCAGCCACAGGGCCAGGTCCAGGCGGTGCACACCCAGGTCGATCAGCGGGCCGCCCCCGGCCAGCGCCTTGGTGCCAAACCAGCCGCCAAAGCCGGGCATGCCGCGGCGGCGGTGCCAAAGGCTGCGGCCAAAGTAGAAGTCGCCAAACAGGCCTGCGTCCACCTGGGCCTTCAAGGCGCGGGATGCGGCACTGAAGCGGTACGAGAAGTTGATCATCAGCCGCTTGCCCGCATCCTTGGCGGCTTCCAGCATCTGGCGGCCCTCTTGGGCGTTCATGGCCATGGGCTTTTCGCACAGCACGTGGCAGCCTGCGGCCAGCGCGGACAGGGTCAGTTCCACGTGAAACTTGTTCGGCGTGCAGACACTGACCACGTCCAGGGATTCGCTCGCCAGCATGCCTTCGGCAGTGGCGTAGCGGCCTGCCACCGCGAACTCGTCGCCCACCCGATCCAGACGGGCGGCATCGGGGTCGGCAATTGCCACCACCTCGACGTCAGGGTGCTCTTGCCAGCCCTTGATGTGGGCGCGGCCCATGCCCAGGCCGATCACGCCCACGCGCAGTTTGGTGCTCATGCCAGATCCTTGCTGGTTTGGACGATGCCGACGTGGGTGAAACCGGCTTTGGGGCTGATGGGCTCCAGCGGCGCGGCGTTGGGGCACACGTCCACAATGTTGACGCGCGGCGCGGCCCACTGCACGGCGTTGGCGATCACGCGCTGCACGTTCTTGTCATGGTAGGTGGGGTAGGCCTCGTGGCCGGGGCGGAAGTAGAAGATGCGGCCATGGCCGCGCTCCCAGCAGCAGCCGGAGCGGAACACCTCGCCGCCCTCAAACCACGAAATGAACACCGTGCTGTCGGGCTGCGGAATGTCGAAGCGCTCGCCGTACATTTCTTCGTTCGGCAGCTCGAAATACTCGCCCAGACCGGCGGCGATGGGGTGCGAGGGCTCGACCACCCACAGACGCTCTTTTTCGTGCGCCTCGCGCCATTTCAGCGAACAATTGGTGCCCATCATGCGGCGGAAGATTTTGCTGAAATGGCCGGAATGCAGCACGATCAAGCCCATGCCTTCGAGCACGCGCTTTTGCACCCGGTCCACGATAGCGTCCTCCACCAGGTTGTGCACCTTGTGGCCCCACCAGATCAGCACGTCGCAGGCCGCCAAGCGCGCCTCGGTCAGGCCGTGCTCGGGGTCGTCCAGCGTGGCGACACTGATGTCCAGCGGCAAGGCACCGGGGTTCAGGCCAGGGGTGGCGGCCAAGGCGTTGGCAATGGTGGTGTGCAGGCCTTCGGGGTAGATGGCACCCACGGCGGCATTTTCGCGTTCGTGGCGGAATTCGTTCCAGACAATAACAGAAATACGGGTTTTCACTAGGATGCTCCTGGGGTGGGGGTTTGGCTGGGTGTGGCCTAGACTCTAAGCCTGCCCAGTCCCTCCCACCAGCCCGATTGCTGTCAATAATCCGCAATGAATAGCAAAAATCCTGGATCGCCCGCATCCACCTTCTGCAGCGCCCCACAGGCTCCATCCGCCAGCCAGGATGCGGTCACCATGCGCCAGCACCTGGGCGACTTCTTAAGCCGCGCCATGGCGGGCAGCCTGGTGGTGCACCTGCCGGGCGGAGCGCCGGTGGAGCGCGGCGAGGGCCACTTCCACGTCGGGCCCGAGCTGTTTCTGCAAACCGGCGGCTGGACCGACTTTCGCCTGCCCCACGGCACCCTGACCCTGGGCCCCGGCGAGGCGCTGCTGATGCCGCCACAGTTGCTGCACGCCGAGCAGGTGCGCGCCGCGCCCGCGCAGCCGTTTGCCAACCTGGTGGTCTACGCCGAGGCCCACGCCCTCACCTGCCATCTGGCCCATGAAGTCCACACCGGCAAGCCCGGCATCCGGCATCTGGAAATGCGCCAGCACCCCCAGGCCCGCCACATCCACGACTGGCTGGCCGATGCGGCCCGGCTGGGCCAGAGCCAGCAGCCCGAATGGGCCACGCTGCAAATCCGCGCCCTGGTGGCCGCCGCCACCGCCGGGGTGCTGCGCGCGCTGGCCGATGTCGACCCGCACACCGCCCCCGAATCCGCCTGGGTCACCAAGGTGCGGGTGCTGGTGCAAAACCAGCTGGGCGACGCGGATTTGAGCGTGCGCGGCCTGGCCCAGCAGTGCGGCTGCACGGCCGACTATTTGTCGCACCTGTTCCGCCTGCAAACCCAGGAAGCCCTGGTGGCCTACATCAACCGCATGCGCATGGCGCGCGCCGCCCGCCTGCTGGCCGAGAGCGCGCTGGCGGTGAAAGAGGTGGCCTGGGCCTGCGGCTACGCCCACCCCAGCTACTTCATTCACAGCTTTCGGGCGCAGTACGGACAAACGCCCAAGGGCTATCGACAGGCACAAATTAACCAAACTTAGTCAACCAAATACTATTCATTTTTGAATAGAAATTTTTGTATCTTATTGATTTAAAGGATAATTAACAAAAAATTTTCTATTCACTATGCCTTCTGACTCCGACGCACTTCTACAGTATTTACACAGCCAGGGTGCGTCTCGCTCCAGCGATATCCAGAAGGCATTGGGCAAAAGCCAGCCCACCGTGTCGCGCCTGCTGGCCCAGTTGCCAGGCCAGGTGCTCACCCTGGGCCAGGGCAAAAGTGCCCGCTACGCCCAGCCCCAGCCCATCGCGGGCGGTGCAGCACAGCAACCGCTGTGGCGGGTAGATACCGCAGGCCTGGCCCAGCCCTTGGGCATCCTGAGCCTGCTGGCCCGTGACCACATCCACATCGAAGCGCCGGGTCTGGATGTGCTGTCCACCACCGGCCTGCCGTGGTACCTGTCACCGCTGCAGGCACAGGGGTTTTTGGGCCGTTTGCTGGCGCAAAGCCTGGCGGGCTCTGGCGTGCCGGGCAACCCCGAGAGCTGGGGCGTGCCCGCCGTGCTGACCGCTGCCCTGCACCTGCACGACGCACCAGGGGCACTGGTGCTGGGGCACCTGCACATGGCCACCCGCCTACCCGCCTTGCCTGCTCCGGGGCCCGACCTGGGCCCGGCACTGGACGCACTGGCCTGCAACATCGGCCACAACCTGCCAGCGGGTGCGTCCGCTGGCGGCGAACAACCCAAGTTTTTGGCGACCAACCACCTCGGCACGCCGGTGCTGGTGAAGTTCTCGCCCCCACGCGGCACGCCGTTTGGCGAGCGCTGGCACGACCTGCTGCATGCCGAGGCCCTGTGCCTGCAGGTGCTGCAAACCTACGGCCAGCGGGTGGCGGCCTGCGAGGTGGTGCACAGCCACACCCGCACCTATTTGGTCAGTCAGCGGTTTGACCGCATTGGCAACGCAGGCCGCCAACACGTGGTGTCGGTGGGTGCGGCGCACACGGCCTTTGTGCCCGGTGGCTACCAGCACTGGGCCGCCACCTGCGACGCGCTGGCCCGGCAAGGGCGGCTGTCGGCCAGCGATGCGCAAGATGCCCTGTTTCGCCTGCAGTTTGGTCACCTGGTGGGCAATACCGACATGCATGCGGGCAACCTGGGCCTGTTCGCACAAGGCGACACGCTCAAAGACATCGCCAAGGGCCGCTTTGCCCTGGCCCCGGTGTACGACATGCTGCCCATGCGCTACCAGCCCGATGCCCAGACCGGCGGGCTAGACTACGCCGCTTTTCCCACCACCGGCTTTTGGGCCAACGCCACCGCGCTGGCCGCTGCCCGGCAGTTCTGGTCGCTGCTGGCCGAACACCCGCAGGTCAGCCCGGAACTGGGTGGTTTGGGCCGAACTATGGTGCAATCTGCAGCATGAAAACACTCATCTTCGCGGGCAGCACCCGCAAACAGTCATACAACCGCCAACTGGCCCAGGCCACCGCCCGCATCGCCGCGGCAGCAGGTGCCGAGGTCACGCACATCGAGCTGGCCGACTTCAGCATCCCCCTGTACAACGCCGACCTGGAGGCCGAGGGCACGCCCGCCGACGTGCTGCGCCTGAAAGAAATCATGTTTGCCCACCCGGCCTGGATCATTTGCGCGCCCGAGTACAACGGCAGCTACCCCGCGCTGTTGAAAAACACCATCGACTGGGCCTCCAGCCCTATCAAGACCGACCCGGTGTGGAAAGACGGTTTCCGCTCCTTCACCGGCAAGGTGGTGGGCCTGCTGAGTGCCTCGCCCGGTGGGTTGGGCGGCTTGCGCTCGCTGACGCACCTGTCGCCGCTGATGGCCAATATGCAATGCTGGGTGGCCCCCAAGCAGTTTGCGCTGGGCCGGGCCTTCGATGCCTTTGCCGAAGACGGCAGCTTGAAGCAGGACAGCCACCGCGCCAGCGTGCAGGCCGTGGTAGACCAGGTGCTATGGGCAGCTCGTAAATTTCAAGCCTAATCGGCCTCTAGCGCTTATTTTATAAGCGTTAGCAGCTATTAAATTAATAGTAAACCCATGGATTGCCGACCCGGTTGCGGTGCCTGCTGCATCGCCCCCAGCATCAGCTCCCCCATCCCCGGCATGCCGGTGGTGGATGGCATCAGCAAGCCCGCCGGGGTGCGCTGCGTGCAATTAGATGCGGTCAACCGCTGCCGCATTTTTGGCCAGCCTGAACGCCCGGCGGTCTGCGGCCAGTTGCAGCCTGCGCTGGACATGTGTGGTAACAGTGACTTGCACGCACTGCACTACCTCACGCAGCTAGAAATAGCCACCCGTCCCGCCCTTTAAAACCCTTCTTTCCCCGAAAGGCAGGCTCTCCGCATCTTGGAGGCCTGCCTTTTGTATTTTTGGGGTCATTTCGCCCACCGATCTCAACGGACTTTGTGTTTGGCTATTCTTCTAATGGTTCTATTAATACATAGTAGTAGTAGTAAGCATGCGGCTCTTCTGTGGGTAAGCCTATTTTGTCCTTTTTAATCAACAGCTTATCCCGTGTTGCCGGGTGTGCGTGACCTTGCTTTTCTGGTGTCACGCCAAAATGAACAACTTTTTAAAAACCGCGTTACCTGTGGATAACTAGTCGGTTGTGCCAGAACTATCCACAGCTTTTCAAGCCAAGAAAAATATGACCACCCTCCTCAAGATCGATTTCGTGTCCGATGTGTCCTGCCCCTGGTGCGTGGTGGGTTTGAAGTCGCTGGAACAGGCGCTGGCGCGGGTAGCCGACAGCATCAGCGCCTCGTTGCACTTCCAGCCGTTTGAGCTGAATCCGCAGATGGCTCCCGAAGGCGAAGACACCACGGAGCACCTGGCGCGCAAATACGGCTCTACCCCGGCCCAGGCGGCGGCCACCAAGGAAAACATCCGTGTCCGGGGGGCCGAGCTGGGCTTTACCTTTAACCTGGGCCAGCGCAACCGCATCTACAACACCTTCGATGCGCACCGCTTGCTGCACTGGGCCGAGCTCGAAGGCCACCAGCATGCGCTGAAGCAGGCACTGTTCGATGCCTACTTCACCCTGGGGCAAAACCCCAGCGACCACGCCTTGCTGGTGCAGGTGGCCGAACGGGTGGGGCTGGACCCGGTGCGGGCGCGGGCCATTCTGGAATCGGAAGCATTTGCCGAGGAGGTGCGCGAACGCGAGCAGTTCTATACCGGCCAAGGCATCCGTTCGGTGCCCGCCATCATCATCAACGACCGGCATCTGATATCGGGTGGCCAGCCGCCGGAGGTGTTTGAGCAGGCTTTGCGCCAGATCGCGGCGGGCTAGCGCACCAAGCCTGCGCACCGGGATAGATTGCGCACATTCCAGGTGCAGTTTTGTACGCAATTTAACAATTGCAACGTACGCAAAGCTGGCACGGCCTATGCATAGGGGACGGATATGTCCGCTCCTACATCCTCCTCCGCACCTTCGGCTATCGAAATCATCGCGCTGACCAAGCGCTATGGATCGTCCAAGCCGGCCGTTGACAGCATCAACCTGCGCATCGCCAGCGGTAGCTACTGTTGTTTGCTGGGGCCTTCGGGTTGCGGCAAAAGCACCACGCTGCGCATGGTGGCCGGACACGAGTCGGTCACCAGCGGCGACATCCTGCTGGAAAACCGCAACATCACCGACCTGCCCGCCGCCGCGCGTGGCACGGCCATGATGTTCCAGAGCTTTGCGCTGTTTCCACACCTCAGCGCACTCGACAACGTGGCTTTCAGCCTGAAGATGAAAGGCATGGACAAGGCCGAGCGCCATGCCAAGGCCAAGGATTTGCTGGAGCGCGTGGCCATGGGCCATCTGGCCGACCGCACGCCCAGCGAGCTGTCTGGTGGCCAGCAGCAGCGCGTGGCACTGGCCCGGGCGCTGATCACCCAGCCCAAGGTACTGCTGCTCGACGAACCCCTATCCGCCCTCGACCCGTTCTTGCGCATCCAGATGCGTGCCGAGCTGCGCCGCTGGCAAAAAGAGCTGGGCCTGACCTTCATCCACGTCACGCATTCACAAGAAGAAGCCATGGCCCTGGCCGACACCATGGTGGTGATGAACCACGGGCTGATCGAGCAGGTGGGCAGCCCGCACGAGGTGTACAACCGCCCCGCCAGTGAGTTTGTGGCGCGCTTCATGGGCGGCCATAACGTGCTGGACACCGCCATGGGCAAGATTGGTGTGCGCACCGACCACATGCAAATCATTCCCGCCGAGGCTGCTGTGGCCGACGGCCCGCACAACATCCGCGCCGTGGTCAGCGATGTGGAGTACCAGGGTACCTATGTGCTGCTGGGCCTGCAAAAGCCCGGCGTGGCGCAAACCGCCAGCTCCACCGCCGAGTTCTCGGTGATGGTGTCCGAAGCCCAGTTTGCCGCCCGCCCCTACCGCGTCGCCGAGGCTGTGCAACTGGCCTGGGCGGCCGAGGCGGCCCATCCGCTCGGTCCTGTTTCTGTTCCTGTAGCCGCTTGATTTTTTCTATCCCAACCCTAGGAGTTTTGACCATGTCCGACGTACTTCCTGAACCCATGAATGCCCTGCAAGCCACGGTGCAACGCCGCACCCTGCTCAAAGGCACGGCGGGCATCCTGGCCAGCGGCATTGCGCCGTTTGTGCACGCGCAAGAAAAAATCACGCTGCGTTACCTGGGCACCGCGGTGAACCAGGACAAGGCCATTGCCGAAAAATTCAAGGCCGACACCGGCATCACCATCCAGTATGTGGCCGTGACCACCGACGACGTGACCAAGCGCGCCGTGACCGCGCCCAACAGCTTTGATTTGATCGACACCGAATACTTCTCGCTGAAGAAGATCGTGCCCACCGGCAACTTGAAGGGCATCGACACCAAGCGCATCAAGAACGCCGACAAAATCACCCCCTTGTTCACCACCGGCATGGTCAACGGCAAGGCCGTGGGCGACCAGGGCACCGCGCCCAAGAAAGTGATCTTCCTGGAAGGCGAAAAGTCGAAGAAATTCTCGGCCACGCCCACCCAGTACATGAGCCTGATCCCCACCGTGTACAACGCCGACACGCTGGGTATCCGCCCCGACCTGATCAAGCGCCCCATCACCTCCTGGGCCGAGCTGCTGAACCCCGAATTCAAGGGCAAAGCCGCGATTCTGAACATCCCGAGCATCGGCATCATGGACGCGGCGATGGTGGTCGAAGCCATGGGTATCTACAAATACCCCGACAAAGGCAACATGACCAAGAAGGAAATCGACCTGACCATCAAGACCCTGATCGAAGCCAAGAAGCAAGGCCAGTTCCGCGCCCTGTGGAAGGACTTCAATGAGTCGGTCAACCTAATGTCGTCCGGCGAAGTGGTGATCCAGTCGATGTGGTCGCCCGCCGTGACCGCCGTGCGCACCAAGGGCATCGCCTGCACCTTCCAGCCTTTGAAGGAAGGGTACCGCGCCTGGGCTGCCGGTTTCGGCCTGCCCGCCACGCTGAAAGGCCGCACGCTGGACGGTGCCTACGAGTTCATCAACTGGTTCCTCGACGGCTGGGCCGGTGCCTACCTGAACCGCCAGGGCTACTACAGCGCCGTGCTGGACACCGCCAAGTCCAAGATGGAGCCGTACGAGTGGGCCTACTGGATGGAAGGCAAGTCCGCCACGCAAGACATCAAGAGCCCCAACGGCGACGTGCTGGCCAAGGTCGGCCAGATCCGCGACGGCGGCAGCTACGAAGCCCGCATGGGCGGCATCGCCTGCTGGAACGCGCTGATGGACGAGAACAACTACATGGTTCAGAAGTGGAATGAGTTTGTAGCGGCTTAAGGGCGGCTACGGGCGGGGATCCCTCCCTCCCCCTTCGGGGGAGGGCCGGAGTGGGGGCACAGTGGCACAGGCCAAATTTATAAGAAATAGGCCCTTACCGCCCATTCCATAGGCGTTAGTAGCTATTTATTTGATAGTAAACCTTTAACCGGCAAGCCCCCACCCTAGCCCTCCCCCGGCGGGGGAGGGAACCAGACAGAACACCCATGAGCACACCCACCGCCCCCTTGCCCTCACCCACCCCCGCGCCGGGCCGCAGCCTGTCCGCCTGGTGGCAGGCCACGCCGTTGACGGCGGTGTTTGCGGTGTTCTTTTTGGTGCCACTGGCGCTGATCATCATGGTCAGCTTTTGGGACTTCAACGAATACGAGCTGCTGCCCGGCTTTACCTTCAAAAACTACATCTCGATCTTTGACGGTTGCAGCAACACCAGCGAGCTGTGCGTCACCTTCAAGACGTATTTGTCCACCTTCAAATTCTGCTTCATGGTCTGGCTGATCACCCTGGTGATCGGCTTTGCGGTGTCGTACTTTCTGGCCTTCCACATCCAGTCTTCGGGCACGCAAACCCTGCTGTTCGTGCTGTGCACCATTCCGTTTTGGACCAGCAACGTGATCCGCATGATCTCGTGGGTGCCGCTGCTGGGGCGCAACGGCCTGGTGAACCAAAGCCTGGTGGGCGCGGGCATCGTGGACCAGCCGGTGGAGTGGCTGCTGTTCTCCGACTTTTCGGTCACGCTGGCCTTTGTGCACCTCTACACCATGTTCATGATCGTGCCCATCTTCAACAGCATGATGCGCATCGACCGCAGCCTGCTGGAGGCCGCCAATGACAGCGGCGCCAGCGGCTGGCAAACCCTGTGGAACGTGATCGTGCCGCTGTCGCGCACCGGCATCATCATCGGCTCCATCTTCGTCATCACCATCGTCATGGGCGACTTCGTCACCGTGGGCGTGATGGGCGGCCAGCAGATCGCGTCGATTGGCAAGATCATCCAGGTGCAAACCTCGTACCTGCAATTCCCCCTGGCCGCCGCCAACGCGGTGATTTTGCTGGCCATCGTGCTGATGATCATCTGGGCGCTGACCCGGCTGGTCGATATCCGTAAGGAACTCTGATGAAACGCGCTCCTGGATTCGTGCCTTTGGCCATTGTTTTCGCGCTGTTCGTGCTGTTCATGTACGGCCCGATGTTCGTCATCTTTATCCTCAGCTTCCAGGGCCCCGAGGGCGGCCTGACCTTTCCGCTGCGCGGCCTGTCGCTGCACTGGTTTGCCAAGCTGGCCGAGGGCCTGGGCGTGGTGGACATTGGCGCGGCCCTGCGCCGCTCGCTGGCGCTGGGCCTGGCGGTGATGGCCTGCACGGTGGTGTTCTCGGTGCTGGCCGGCCTGGCTTTCCGTAAAAAGCTGGCGGGCGGCAATGCGCTGTTTTTCATTGTGATCGCCAGCCTGATCATGCCGTCCATCATCGTCTCGTTAGGCATCGGCCTGGAGTTCCGCTTGCTGGACGGCGGCATCAAATGGGCACTGGAATTCTTCGGCATGCAGGACACGCTGGACGAGTACGGCACCGCCCTGGGCCTGTTCACCTCGGCCCTGGGCGCGCACCTCACCTGGACCCTGCCCTTTGGCCTGCTGATCATGTTTGCCATCTTCAACCGCTTCAACCCGGCCTACGAGGAAGCCGCCCGCGACCTGGGTGCCACGCCGTGGCAAGCCTTCAAGCACGTGGTGCTGCCGCTGATTGCGCCCTCGGTGGTGGGCATTGGCATGTTCGGCTTTACTTTGAGCTGGGATGAAATTGCCCGCACCTCGCAGGCCATTGGCGATGTCAACACCCTGCCGCTGGAACTGCAAGGCCTGACCACCACCGTCACCACGCCGTCGATTTACGCCATCGGCACGGTGACCACCGTGGTGTCGTTCATCGTCATGGGAATTACGCTTTTACTGGTAAAGTTTTTAGGACGCAAACAAAAAGGCCGTTCATAGTGTCCACCGCCCCCGTTCCCGCGCTCAGCGACAGTGACATTTACGAGCGCATCGTTTCCGCCATCCTGGACCACCGGCTCCAGCCTGGCACCAAGCTGGTGGAAGACAAACTGGGCACCGCCTTCGGGGTGTCGCGCACCCGCATCCGCCCGGTGCTGGTGCGCCTGGCCAACGAGCAGATCGTGACCATGGTGCCCAACCGCGGCGCCTGCGTGGCCCAGCCCACCGAGCAAGAGGCGCGCGAAGTTTTTGAAGCGCGCCGCCTGGTCGAGCCGCCGCTGCTGGAGCGCTTCATGGCCGTGGCCACCCCGGCCGACATCGCCATCCTGGCCCACTTCATTGCCGAAGAAGAAATGGCCCGCGCCAAGGGCGACATGCGCCATGCCATCCGCATGTCGGGCGACTTCCACCTGACGATTGCCGAGCGGTCGGGCCAGCAGACCCTGGGCCGCATCCTGCGCGAACTGGTGTCGCGCACCTCGCTGATCCTGATGACCTGGGGCCCGGTAGAGCTGCCCGGCAGCCGCGCCGGTGGCTGTGGCTGCCAGGAACACCGCTCGGTGCTGGATGCCATCCGCCTGCGCGACGTGGAGGCCGCTACCCGTTTGATGCGCCAGCACCTGGAACACCTGGAGGCGCAGGTGCAGTTTGGCACCGTGGCCACCACCTCGCCCGACCTGATCGAACTCTTCGGCCAGGCTGCCTGACCCATGCGGCATTTACTGGTCATCAACCCCAACACCAGCGACAGCGTCACCGCGCTGTTGCGCACCCACATCCTGCAAGCCAGCGGCCCCGACGTGGCAGTGCACATGGCCACCGCCCGCTTTGGTGCGCGCTACATCTCCAGCGAGGCCAGTTACGCCATCGCCGCGCACGCCACGCTGGATGCCTGGGCCGCGTGGCTGGCCGATGGCGGCCCCACGCCCGACGCGGTGCTGATCGGCTGCTTTGGCGACCCCGGCCTGCTGGCCCTGCGCGAATGCAGCCCCGTGCCCGTCACCGGCCTGGCCGAAGCCGCGTTTTTCGAGGCGGCGCAGCATGGCCGCTTCGCCATCGTCACCGGCGGCGTGGCCTGGAAACCCATGCTGCAGCGCCTGGCCCATAGCCTGGGCTATGGCGAGAGCTTGGTCCACATCCACACGGTCGAGGCCACTGGTGCCGAGCTGGCCGCCGACCCGGTGGCCGCCCTGGCCCTGCTGGCCACGGCCTGCAGAGAGGCCGCCGCCCAGCCGGGTGTGCAGGCCGTCATCCTGGGCGGTGCCGGGTTGGCGGGCATGGCCGCACAGATCCAGCACGCCGTGCCCGTGCCGCTGATCGACAGCGTGCTGGCCGGGGCCCGCCAGGCGCAGCAATGGGGCCCGCCCGGTATCCCTGGCGATGGGCAACTGGCGGGTGCGTGGACCGACCTGTCGTCTGCGCTGATGGCAATTGCTACACTTTAAATAGCTGCTATCGCCCATGAAATAAGCGCTGGAGGCTTATTTCATTTCAAACCCGTCGCTGCCAGAAACCCGTGTGTCACCCGCCGCTGGAACAGCAGGTAGGCCACCGCCACCGGCGCACCGCCCAGCAGCGCGGCGGCCATGGTCTGGGCGTAGCGCACGCCAAAGGCATCCTGGATCTGCGTCAGGCCCACCGGCACGGTCATCATCTGGGGGGAGGTGATGACGATGAAGGGCCACAAAAAGTTGTTCCACGCGCCGATGAACACGATGATGGCCATGGCCCAGAGGATGTTTTTGCTGATGGGCACAAAGATGTGCCACAGCACCTGCCATTCGGACGCACCTTCCATCATGGCGGCTTCGCGGAAGTCGCGCGGGATGGCATCGAAGAAGCCACGGAACACGTAGATGGCCATGGGCGAGACGATCTGCGGCAGCACGATGCCCGCCAGCGTGTCGATCGCGCCCAGCGTGTGCATCAGCCGAAACAGCGGTATCAGCAGCGCCTCAAACGGAAACATCACGCCCACCATGGCCAGCATGAAGAAGCCGTCGCGGCCCCGGAACTTGAGCTGCGAAAACGCGTAGGCCGCCAGCACGCTGATGGCCACGGTCAGCGCTGTCACTGCCACGGCGGTCACGATGCTGTTGAACATCCAGGTGGGCAGGTTGCCCACCGACAGCACCTTGGTGAAGGCCCCCAGCGTCCAGTCCTGCGGCAGCCAGCGCATGGGTTGCAGCACGGTTTCTTCCTCGGGGCGCAGTGCGGTGCTCAGCGCCCACAGCAGCGGCGCCATCCACAGGGCGGCCAGCATGGCGGTGAGCAGCAGGGCGGCTGCGGCCCAGCCCCAGTCGGCGAAGCGGCTCTCGGATTCCATTCTTGAATTAATTGGCATGGCGACCTCGCAACAACCAGTTTTGTACCAACGACACCAGCAGCACCACCACCATGAAGACCACGGCAATGGCCGATGCGTAGCCCGCGTTGTCGTTCACAAAGCCGGTTTCGTACATGTAGTGCAGCACCACGCGGGTGGAGTTGAACGGCCCGCCGCCGGTCATGATGTAGGGCTGGCTGAACACCTTGAGCGAGCCAATCAGCTGCAGCAGCACCACCATGATGGTCACCGGCATCAGCTGCGGCCAGGTCATATAGCGGAACAGGGTGAAGCCGCGGGCACCGTCCAGCCCGGCGGCCTCGTAGATGTCGCTGGGGATGTTGCGCAGCCCGGCCATGAAGAACAGCATGTTGAAACCCACCGTCCACCACAGCGTGGCGATGCCCACCATGGGCATGGCCCACACCGGGTCGCTGAGCCAGGCGTTCTGGCTTTCAAACACATGGTTGATCACGCCAAAGTTGGGGTGCAGCATCCACCCGGCGATCAGCGTCATCACGCCCACCGGCAGCACATAGGGCAGAAAAAAGGCGGCTTGCACCAGCGACTTGCCGCGGTCCAGCCGCTCCACCAGCAGCGCCGCCACCAGGCCCATGGCGGTGAGCGGCAGTACGGTGAGCAGGCAAAAGTACAGAGTTTGCAGCAGCGACGACCAAAAGTCGGCATCGCCGAACAGTTCGATGTAGTTGGCCAGGCCGACAAAGCCGGTGGTGGCGGTGGTGCTGCTCTGGGTAAAGCTCAACAGCAGGGTCTGCACCGCAGGCCACAAAAAAAACAGGCCGTAGGCCAGGGCGAACGGGGCCAGCATGGCCGCTGCGTGCAGCGGGATGCGAGGGAGCTTGGGAGCGGGCCGCATGGGGACTTTCGTGATGGTTCAGACACAACACCGCAGACCCCCACCCCAACCCTCCCCCGAAAGGGGAGGGAGTGAAGCCGGGCCCCGGTATGGCCCCCTCCCCCGCCGGGGGAGGGTTGGGGAGGGGGTGACCTTACTTCGCGGGACGGGGCGATGCCAGCAGCTTCTTGGCTTCGGCATCGAACATGCCCAGCGCCTTGTCCACCGTCAACTGGCCCGTCATAGCCGCCGGGAAGAACTTGGCGGCGCTGGCCTCCATCGGGCCGGCGGCACCACCGTACCAGCCTTCGGGGCTGAAGACGATGTTTTTGGCCACCACGCCGGAGAACTCGTTGTTCGGCTTCATGGTCTTGAGCGCATCGGATTCGGCCACGGCGGTGAACGCAGGAATGTGGCCACCACCGGCCCAGGTGATGGAGTGGCGGCCCACGTAGTCCACAAACTTCAGCGCACCTTTGAGGCGCTCGGGCGCAATCGGTTTGCCCTTGTTGTTGGGCACCGCAAAGGCGTGCGAATCGCCCCACACGCTCTGGTTGGCGTACAGCTTGGGCAGAGGCACGATGCCGTACTCAAACGGCAGCTTCTTGCTGGCGCTCAGGTCCACCATGCTGGGCACTTCCCACACGCCGTTGAGCATGAAGGCCGCCTTGCCGCTCAGAAACTGGGCGTTGGCGGCGGGGTAGTCCAGGTTCTTGGTGGCGTAGCCCTTGGCAAACCAGTCGGTCATCACCTTCATGGAATCCACGCCCGCGTCGCCGTAGGCCAGTTTGCCGTTGTCCAGCATCTTGCCGCCGCGCTGCGCCAACATCGACAGCCACAGCCGGTAGCCCATGTAGGAGTTGGTGTTGCTCTCCATGGCAAAGGCGTCGGTGCCGGTTTTTTCTTTCACCGCGCGAAAGGCATCGGTGAGTGCGGCAATGCCTTCGATGGGCTTGAGGTTGCCCGATGCATCGGCCAGCCCGGCCTTGGCGACCAGGGTTTTGTTGTAGTACAGCACCAGGGCGTGGGTGTCCAGCGGAATGGCGTAGGTCTGGCCGTTGTACTGGCCTTTTTGCCATTGGCGCTCGGCGTAGTCGGTGCCCACAATGCCAGCAGCGGCCAGCTCGGCCGGGGCCAAGGCCCGCAGTGCGCCCGACGGGCCAAAGTCGCCCATGCGCGACAGGTGCAGGTTGATCAGGTCCGGCCCCGCGCCCACGGCGGACGCGGTGCGCACCTTGGTGTAGAAGGGCACGCCCCAGGGCAGGGTGGTGGTTTCTACCTTGTACTCGGACTGGCTGGCGTTGAAGCCATCGACCAGTGTGGCCAGCCGGGCACCGTCGCCGCCGCTGAGCAGGGTCCAGAGCTTGATGTCGGTGGCGGCCCAGGTGGGTGCGGCAAAGCTGGCGACGGCCAGGGCGACGGCAGCCAGGCCGGTGCGGTGGGTGAAAGAAGGGGTCATGTGTTGTCTCCGTTATTTTTAGGGGTGAAGTTTCAAGAAGCAGCTTGCGTCTTGGCTAACCAGCTGGGCAGGTAGCCCAGCGGGTTATCGGGGGCGATGCGCTGCGCCACGGCAGCACCTCGGGTGATGGCGGCCAGGGCGGCCAGGTCGGCTTTGGGCTGTCGGTCTTCGGTGAGCAGGCCGTTTTGCTCCAAAAAAGTGTCGGTCAGCTGGGTGTAGCAAAAGCCCGCCAGGTTGCGGCAATCGTGCACGCTGCCCAGCAGGTCGCCGTACTGTTGCAGCAGCTCTTCCGCATCGCGGGCCGAGGTATAGCCCCACGCAGCGGTGCCATCGGGCCTGCCGGGCACCATGGCAATACCGCCAAACTCGGTCAGCATCGCCGGGCGGTTCGCGGTGTCAAAACTGGGCAGCACCAGCATGCGCCGGTTGTGGCGAGAGTGCTGCAGCGTGTGGGCAATGGCCTGCGGGCTGCCGTAGCGCTGGCGGATCAGCGCCGGGTCGTTGCTGTAGTCGTGGATGGCCAGGATGTCGCCGCAGGGCATTTCCCAGCCGTCGTTGCCTATCACCGGGCGGCTGCCGTCCAGTGCCTTGGTCAGGTGGTACAGGGCCTGCACAAAGTTCACCTGGCGCGGGTCGTGGGGCAGCTCGGGCACGCCCCAGGATTCGTTGATCGGCACCCAGGCCACCACGCAGGGGTGCGACAGATCGCGCTGCACCAGGGCTTTCCATTCGTCGGCCACGCGGTCCACCGTCTCGGCCGAGAAACCGTAGGCCGAGGGCATTTCGGCCCACACACACAGGCCCAGCACGTCGCACCAGTACAGCCAGCGTGGGTCTTCGCTTTTTTGGTGTTTGCGGGCACCGTTGAAGCCCAGGCGTTTGATGAGTTCCACATCGGCGCGCAGCTCGTCGCTGGTGGCCGTCATCAGCGAGGCGGGCCAGTAGCCCTGGTCCAGCACCATGCGCAGGGGGTAGCTGCGGTTGTTGAGCATGAAGTTTTCGGCATCCAGGCGCACGTCGCGCAGGGCGGTGTAGCTGTCTACCTGGTCCAGCACAGAGCCGTCGGCGGCCAGCAGGGTGAGCGTGGCAGCGATGAGCTGCGGGTGCTCGGGGCTCCAGCACAGGGGGTCGCGGGCGGAGTCGATGCCAGGGTCGGGCAGGTGAATGCTGCGGCGCACCTGGCCGTCTTGCACCGCATAGGTGTCGTTCGACAGCTCCGTGCCATCCAGCGCCAACTGCACCTGCAGGCGCTGGCCGGGCTGCGGCTGATGCACCGTGGCATCCAGTCGGATCTGCCACTGCGCCACATCGGCCGTCCAGCGCAAACCCGCCAGGTGGCTGCTCTGCACCACCTCCAGCCACACGCTGCGCCAGATGCCGCTGGTGCGCGGGTACCAGATGTTGTGCGGCTCGGGCTGCCAGTCCTGCTTGCCACGGGGCTTGTGCATGTCGTGCGGGTCGTCCTCGGCCAGCAGGGCCAGGGTGAAGCTGCTGCCGGTCACGTAGGCCGTGATGTCCAGCTGGAACGGCGCATGCCCGCCCCGGTGCGTGCCGACCTGCTGGCCGTTGACCCACACCGTGGCCTCGTAGTCCACCGCGCCAAAGTGCAGCAGCACGCGCTGGGAGGCGCGGGGAGCAGCGGCGAGTTCCACCGTGCGGTGGTACCAGCAGCGGGGGTGGAAGCCGGTATCGGCAATGCCGCTGCGCTGCGACTCGGGGGCGTAGGGCACGGTGATGCGGCGGTCAAACGCCACGTCGGCGGGCAATGCCCAGCGGGCGGCATCGTCAAAGGCAAATTGCCAGACTCCGTCCAGACTTTGCCACTGCGCGCGGCGCAACTGGGGGCGGGGGTACTCCATGAACTGTTCCTAAGGTGGTGGATGGGAAGTGCTGGAATTTACCCACAATTGCCGTAACTAACAAGTTTTATCGCGATGAAAGGCGCTAGGTGTTTTCACCAGTGAATCGCCGGTTTCAGGACGCAGAATCCTTCTGTGTACGGCAGGTTGAGCCACTAGAATCGCAACTTAAATGGTGATTAAAAAATGAACAACAAACCCAAATTCACCAGCAAGCGGGTGCTCATCGTGGAAGGCGAGGCCACGCTGCCGATTGCCAAGGCGCTGGCCTCCGAGACGCGGCAGATCATCCTCAGCCTGTTGACACACAACGTGATGAACGTGAGCGAAATCGCCGAGGCGATGAACATGCCGCACTCCACCGTGAGCTTCAACCTGAACCAATTGCAGGCCGTGGGCCTGATCAAGGTGGAGGTGGAGCCCGGCACGCGCGGCACGCAAAAGCTGTGCGCCAAGCGCTACGACGAGCTGGTGTTCCAGCTGCCGGGCGCGGCCGCCGAGGTGGCCCCGGACGTGGTCACCGTGAGCATGCCCATCGGCAGCTACCGGCATGTGGAGGCCCGCCCCACCTGCGGCCTGGCCAGCGAGACCAAGATCATCGGCCTGCTCGACGATGCCCGCTCGTTCTTCGAGCCCGAGCACCTGCACGCCCAGTTGCTGTGGTTTGGCCGGGGCTATGTGGAATACGCGTTTCCCAACAACCTGCCGTTTGGCGCTGTGGCCCGCTCCATCGAACTGTCGATGGAAATCTGCTCCGAAGCCCCGCAGTACAACCTGGAATGGCCGTCCGACATCACCCTGTGGATCAACGGCTGCGATGTGGGCACCTGGACCAGCCCTGGCGACATGGGTGGCAGCCCCGGCCTGCTCACGCCCAGCTGGTGGCACGAGGACCAGACCACCTACGGCCTGCTCAAGCGCTGGAGCGTGACCAACCAGGGCTCGATGATCGACGGCATGGCCCTCCTGCCCATCACCCTGGAGCAGCTCAACCTGGGCAGCTCCAACCACATCAAGGTGCGCATCGGCATCAAGGACGACGCACGCCACCAGGGCGGCATCAACCTGTTTGGCCGCCGCTTTGGCAACTACCCGCAAGATCTGGTGATGCGCATTGCCTACGAATTCCCGGCCGAAGCCGCCCGGGTATCCACCAAATAATTGCTATTTTTAATATAGCTTATAACGCTTATCCAATAAGCGCATGAGCCGTATTTTTATATAAACATCTCGTTGGAGAAACACCCTCAAAACGACCGAAATGCATACACTGTTTCCTTATGTAATGAACCTTAAGCGCCATGGATGCACCATCACCCGTTTCCAGCCTGACACCCGTCGCCGAGGCCCTGCACAAGGACCGCAGCAAGCTACGGCAGCGGCGGGCGGACGGGATGGCGGTTGCCGTGGCGCTGGCGCTGGCCGCGGTGGTGGCGGGCGCGCAGCTGCACTGGAACAGCACCCGCGCGGATGCCGGGCTGCAAGCCGTTGCCAACAACCTGGCCGACAAGATCCACCAGGCCAGTACCCAAAGCAGCACCATGGCCACCGCTACGCTGATGGCGGCGGTGAGCTTCGACGTGAAGCAGGTGCTGATCGGCAACATCTCGGGTGACTACGGCCAGGTCTACACCGACTTTTCCACGCTGCTGCTGGCTCCCGGCACGCAAGATGTGTTCGTACTCAACGCCAAAGGTACGGTCCTGTCGGAGCTGAACCTGGACGGAGCCTCGCCCCTGCTGGGCAGCGAACAGGGTGGGCAGGCCTATTTCCGGCAGGCCTTGCAAGGCCAGCCCGTGCTCTATCCCACCACCGATGCCAGCGGCCAGCAACGCCGCCTGGTGTTTGCCGCCCCGGTGCGCACCCGTGCCGAGCCCCGCCATCTGGCCAGTGGGGTCTACGTGGTGCAGACCAGTGCAGACATACTTGACATGGTGCTGGCGCAGCACGCGGCCCCGGCCCTGGTGGTGTCGCCGCAGGGCGTGGTGTTTGCCAGCAACCAGCCCGACTGGCGCATGCAGACGCTGCCGGGTGTCAGCCCCTCACCCATGCCCCAGGGCACAGCGGAGGGCCAGTTTGGCAAGGCCGTGCTGGCCCCGCTGCCGTTCAGCCTGGCCGGCAACAGCCTGCACTGGCCGGGCCACCGCACCACCGTGGCCCGCCGCACGCTGGACTGGGACAGCCGCGGCGGCCCCTGGCAACTGCTGCTGCTGGAAGACCGCAGCCTGTGGGCCGGCCTGCTGGCCCCGGGCCTGGCGGGCGGGGCGGTGCTGTTGTGCGTGCTGCTGGGCTACTACGCCGTGTCGCGCCGCAGCCTGGCGCGCCGCCACCTGGCCCAGCAGCGCCGCCAGAGCGATGCCGAGCTGCGCCAGTTGAGTGATGTAGTCCAGGCCGCCAGCCAGCGCATGCTGGACATCAGCGATGCCCTGCCCTGCGCCGTGTTCCAGATGAGCATGCAAAACGACGGCATGCCGCACTTCCACTTTGTCGGAAAACCTATCCTGGCCTTGCTGGGCGTAAGCGCCGAGGCGCAAATGCAAGACCCGCGGGCCCACTTGACCCATGTGCTTACCGACGACCTGCCCCGGGTACGGGATGCGCTGCGCGGTGCCCACCTGGCAGCGGCTACACCGTCCAACTTCCAGGACCTGGATGCCACAGCCACCAGCAACGAATCTTTGGCCGTGCGCTACCGGGTCCAGGTCGGCCAACAGTTGCGTTGGATCCAGCTCCGTGCCACCGGCATCGTGCACGCCAAAAGCCCTGACACCCAGGTCTGGACCGGCTACTGGCTCGACGTGACCAGCAACATCCAGGCGCAGGAAACCCTGCAGGCCCGCGAAAACCAGCTGCGCACCGTGCTCGAATCGGCGCCCAGCGCGCTGATCATCACCCGCCAGGACGGCAGGGCACTGTTCCACAATCGGCGGGCGTTGGAGGTGTTTCGCATCAGCGAGCAAGAACTGGTGCAGCACGGTGTGCGCAAGATGTATGTCGACCCCACGGTGCGCAAACGCGCGGTGGAAACCCTGGTTCGCGACGGCAGCATTCACAACTGGGAAATCGCCTTCACCCGGGGCGACGGCACGCCGCTGTGGGCCTCGCTGTCGTCCAGCCTGGGCGAATTTGGCGGACTCAGCGCGGGCTATACCTGGTTTGACGACATCACCAGCCGCAAGCACGCCGCCGACGCGCTACAGGCCGCCAAAGAAGCCGCCGAAGCCGCGGGCCTGGCCAAAAGTGCCTTTCTCGCCAACATGAGCCATGAGATCCGCACCCCGATGAACACCATCATCGGCCTGTCCGAACTGGCCCTGAAAACCCCGCTCGACCCACGCCAGCGCGAGTACATCGACCGGGTGCAGATGTCGGGCAAACACCTGCTCGGCATCATCAACGACATCCTGGACTTTTCGAAAATCGAGGCCAACAAACTGCAGGTGGAACACGTGCCGTTTGAGCTCGATGCCCTGCTCACCAACGTGGCCAACCTGGTTACCGAAAAAGCCAGTGCCAAGCGCCTGGAACTGGTGTTCGACATCGCTCCCGACGTGCCACCGCACCTGGTAGGCGACCCCTTGCGGCTAGGCCAGATCCTCATCAATTTTGCCAACAACGCCGTCAAGTTCACCGACGCAGGCGAGATCGTGCTGGTGGCCCGCGTGCAACAGCCCCAGCCCGAGGGCCTGTTGGCAGACCACATCCAGCTGTATTTCGCCATCCGCGACACCGGCATCGGCCTGAGCCCCGCGCAGTGCACCGCCCTGTTCCAGAGCTTCCACCAGGCCGATGTCTCCACCACCCGCAAATACGGCGGCACCGGGCTGGGCCTGTCGATCTCCAAGCGGCTGGCCGAGCTGATGGGCGGCGCGGTGGGCGTGGACAGCCAGGTCGGCCAGGGCAGCAACTTCTGGTTCACCGCCACACTGGGCGTGGGCCTGGTAGCCGCGCCCGAGCCCGCGCCGCTGACCGGCCTGCGCGCCCTGGTGGTGGACGACCACGCCATTGCCCGCAGCATCCTGGCGGCCATGTTGCAAGAGCAGCAATTCACCGTGGCCACCGTGGCCTCGGGCGCGCTGGCGCTGGAACACCTGCAACACCACGCCTGCGACATCGTGTTTCTGGACTGGCACATGCCCGACATGGACGGCATCGCCACCGCCCGCGCCATCCAGGCCCTGGGGCTGCCGCAGACGCCCAAGATGGTGATGGTCACCGCCTTTGGCGACGACGGCCTGGCCGAGCTGGGCAAGGCCGTCGGCATCACCACCGTGCTGGTCAAGCCCGTGTTTGGCACCACCCTGCGCGACGCACTGGCCCGCATGGGCCACGGCCCGGCCCGCAACACCGCCGCCCCCACGCCCAGCGAGCTGTTTGCCCGCATGGCCCCGCTGGCCGGGGCCCGCATCCTGCTGGTGGACGACAACGAATTCAACCAGTACGTGGGCACCGAGCTGCTGGCCTCGGCCGGGCTGGTGGCCGAGGTGGCCGAGAACGGCCAGGTCGCACTCGACAAGCTGGCCCAGTTTTCCTACGACCTGGTGCTGATGGACATGCAAATGCCGGTGATGGACGGCATCACCGCCACCCTGGCCATCCGCCAGCAGCCGCGGTTTGCCAACCTGCCCATCATCGCCATGACGGCCAACGTGATGCAGCACGACCGCGATGCCTGCCTGGCATCGGGCATGGGCGACGTGATCACCAAACCCATCGTGGCAGACCACCTGTGGAGCGTGCTGGCCAAATGGATTGCGCCACGGGAAACACCGGCTGCGCCGGTGGTCGCCAGCAGCCCCGAAGCCATCGATTTACCCGCGCACATCCCCGCGCTGGACATGGCCGCAGGCCTACGCCGCTTGAATGGCAACCGCAAGGCCTACCTGAACATGCTGCGCCTGTTCGTGCGCAACCAGCAAGCCACCCCAGTCCAGCTCCGCGCCGCCCTGGCCCAGACCGACTGGCCCACCGCCGAGCGCATCGCCCACAGTGCCAAGGGCGTGGCTGGCAGCATCGGTGCCGTGGCCCTGCAAGCCCAGGCCGGGGCTCTGGAGTTGGCCCTGCACGCAGGCACACCACTGACGCAGCTAGAACCCTTGGTGGCCGAGCTGGAAGTGCAGCTCAACGCCTTGGTCCAGGCCCTGCAAACCCAGCTCAGCCCCGAAGCCGTCCAGGCCACCGTGGCGGTAGACCCCGACCAGTTGCGCCAGATATGCACTCAACTGGCGGACCTGCTGGCGCAGGACGACAGCGATGCCATCACCCTGGTGGACGAACACGCCACCCTGCTGCACTCTGCCTTCCCCCAGGCCTACGCCGCCATCGACCAGGCGCTGAAAGACTTCGCGTTTGATGCCGCGCTGCAAGTGCTGCAAAAAGAAATGGCAGCCCCGGCATAGAGGTGGCAGGGAGCCATCGGCTAAAGTAGGTTCCATGCCCGATACGTCCCCTTCCCCTGACAAGCAGCGCTTCGCCAGCGCGTCTGGACCGGTCAACCGCCGCACCGCCGCCCCAGCGCCCGCCACGCCGGTGGTACATCCCGTTGTCCAGCAAAAAATTGCCCGCAAAGCACTTCAGCACCTGCTAGGCAGTCCCCTGGCCGAGCAGTTGGCCGTACCGGCTGCCAAGGCACCCACCCCGCACGACCGGATTGCGGTGGTAGTGGGCCTTACGCTGGCGGGCACTGGCGTGCTGCTGGCGGGATTGCAGGGTGCCGTGGTGTGGGCTGCAGGCTCGGCCCTGGCAGGTGCCGCAGTGGGGGCCTATGCCCTGGTGCAGCGTCGCAACACGCCGGTGGTGGCTGCGGTCAGCGTGTGGGATCCCCAGGCCCTGGCTGCACTCGACAAGGTGCTGACGGCACTGGCGCCCGAAGTGCCCGCCGCCACGCTGGAACAACTGGTGGGCATCAAAACCACGCTGGTCCGCATCGCCCCCCTACTGGCCACAGCCACGGTAAACCAACACTTCACCCAAGACGACAAGTTCTACCTGGTCGAGCTGGTGCGCCGCTACCTGCCCGACACCCTGGCGGCTTTTTTGGCAGTGCCCTCCGGCCAGCGCGAGGTGCCCGGTGCCCAGGGTGGCCCGTCGGCCCTGGCCTTGTTAGGTGACCAGCTGCGTCTGCTGCACACCGAGCTGTCCCGACGCGAGGTGCTGCTGGTGCAAAACACCCATGGCGCGCTGGAAAAGCAGCAGCGCTTTTTGCACGCCAAACACCCATAAAAAAAGGCCACTGGTACGCAGTGGCCTGGGGGTGGGTGGGCCTATTCCTCGGCGCGTGCCACGGCCCCACCTTGGTCCATCAAATCTGCCTCTTGCTTGTCACGCACGGTTTTGGACAGGGTAAAGGTACTGCTGATCAGGTACAGCCAGCTTACGCCCATGAAGCCTTTTTGCCAGACGTCGATCTGCATGCGCCACAGGCCCCAGGCCGTGAGGGCGGATGCCGCTGCAAACGCAGCCCACACCGTCATCACCCAGGCACCAGTGTCGACCTGGCCGTCGCGGTTGTCGCGGATGGTTTTGGCCAGCGCCAGGGTGGCAAACAGGCAAAAGAACATGCCAATGGCCAGAAAAGCCCGGTCCAACTCCTGGCTGGGCAGCTGCAGAATGCCCGCTGCGCAGCAGGCTACCGCCGCCGCAAACGAGATACGGGTTTGCATGCGCCAGCTAGTGGTGTCGCGTTGCATGATGTATTTGGCGCTCGCCATGGTGTGTCCTTAAAAGTGAAGAAAAAAAGGAAATTACAGAGCGACAGGCCCGTCCATCGCTGCCGCAGTGGCATCGCGGGCTTTTTGCTGGCGCACGCGGTCCAGGTAGGGTTCTGCCAGCGCTAATTGCTGCTGCATGGTGGCATTGTTCTGGCCCATCACTTCGATGGCCTTGGCGCGGAAGCTGTCCATTGCATCCATGGCCTTGAAGGTCTGGTCGAACATTTCCTTGATCTTGTCGATGCCCAGCATCGGGTTGGAGGCAAATTGCGCGGTGCGCTCCACGTGGGTATTGAGCTGGCGACCGGTCTCGGCAATCAGGTTTTCAATGCTGGTATTCACGCCGGTCAGCATGTCCATTACCGCGATCTGGTTGCCAGTGGCGCGGGCCACCGTTTGCGCCACCGCCAGCGCACTCATGCCGGTGGTGGCCACGCGGGTGCAGCCGTTCATCATTTCGCGGCCGGTTTTTTTCAGCACATCCAGCGCTAGGTAGCCATTGGTACACACGGCCTGTTGGGTCAGCATGTCGGTGAGGTTTTGGCGGGCGTAAAACTGCACTTCTTGTTGCAAGGCCTTGGCGCGCTCGGGGTCAATGGCCTGCAGGCTGGTCACCTTGTCGGCCAGGGTGCGGTCCAGGCTTTGCGCAAAGTGGATGGCTCCGCCCAGCTTTTGCATGGCCTCCCACAGCTTGGCACGTACCGCCTCGACCTCGACCACATCGCGCTGCATGTCATCACGGGCGGCATACAGCTGCTGCATGCTGCTTTGCAACTGGCTGCCCGCACTTTCAAACTTGCGAAAGTAGGCTTGCAGCTTGTTGCCAAACGGGATGAAGCCGAGCAATTTTTGTGGCTGAAACAGATCGCCCTGCTTGCCGGGATTGAGCGCGTCCAGGTGGCCGCGCATCTCCTGAATGGCCTTGAACGCGCTGGTGTCCTCCACACCCACAAAGTTACGTTGCATAAAGCTTCCCTGCAATAGGCTGGCGGCGATGGAGACCTCTTCCTTGCCCAGGGCAAACGCGCTGTCGAGCTTGGCCTTGAAGGCATCGGTGTGCAGGTCTTCGGTTAGCAGCGCGACCACGAAGCGTTCTACCTGCTCGTCCACTGCCGTCTTCAGCGTGGGCGGCAGCGGTACCGCCGTGTTGGCGACTTCAGGGGCCAGCGGGCTCAGAACTTCGGGGGGCGTGAGCTGGAAAGCAGGGGCTGCGGTAGACATGACAAGGCTCCGTATGGCTGGGTGTCAAAACAGTGTAAAGCAGGCCCAGGCTCCCGAGCAACATCCTTCATTCACTATGATTTAAATAGCTGCTTGTGCTTATGAAATGGGCGTTAAGGCCCTATTTTTCTTAAAACGGCTAAAACGGTGACTCGGCCAAATTCACAGGCTGCAGCGGTGCGGCATCAGGCTTGGTGCCTGCCTCGCCCAGCGCCATCTCACCGCCCAGGGCGAGCAGCAGGTCGGGGATCATCTGGCGCATTTCGCCGGTGGCGATGGCCGCGTCGGCATCGAAGCCGTCTTCTTTTTCTTGGGAAGTGCCGTCAAACACACCATCCAGGAAAGTCACTTTCTTGACCTGCAGGCTCTCGGTGAGCACAAAGGACACGCGGCCCTCCCAGGTCATGGCCAGCTTGGTGGGCAGCTTGCCGTCGGCCACGTGTTGGCGCACTTCGTCGATGTCCAGCGCGTGGCGGGCGTATTTGACGACCGACTTGGATTCATCGGCGGCCTTAAGCTCGCATTCGCGGTCCACGGTGAAACCGGCGGGCGGCTCCTGGGTGGTGAGCCAGTTGGCCATGGCGGTGGCGGGCGACAGGCTGGTGTTGATCTGCAGCACGGCAAAGCCATCGATGGCCTTGACCAGGGCGGTAATCACCTCGTCGGCGCGGCCCTGGCTACCGGCATCCACCACCAGCACCAGGGCGGCGGGGTCGATCCACACCAGCACCGCGCCGCGCTTGGTGAAGGCCATCGGCAGCAAGGACAGCTTCACGTCTTCGCTGATTTCCTTGCGTTCCTTTTTGCCGGGCTTGCGGCCAGTGGTGGCTTCGATCTGGGCCAGGCGCTCCTCCAGCTTGCGCTTGATCACCGAGCTGGGCACGGCCTTGCTCTCGAACATCAGTTTCAAAATCAACTGGCCGCCGATGGACTCCAGCAGCGGGCCGTTCGCCACGCCACGCGGCTCGGTCCAGCCGACCGACATTTCCTGGCTGGCACCGCATTCGGCAAAACGGTCTTTGTCCAGCGCACTTTCTATCGCCAGCAGGTCGGGGGCCCAGCCGGGGCCAATGCGGTACACCATCACATTTTTAAACACGGGAATTCTTTCTGCGTTGATTCACAAGAGCCTTTGATTGTCGCTGCTGGGCCGTCCACTCCAACTTTACAAAGACCTATTGCGGGGCAATGGCGGCTTTACAAAAGGCTTCCACACTTGCCTCCAACCTGTCGCCAATCCCGGCAGCAGGCGAAAGTCCTCATTTTTTCCCCAGGAGTTCGCACATGGCATCCACCCGTACACCGTTCAAAAGTCTTGTTTTAGCCGGTCTTCTGGCAACCTTGGGCGCAACCGCTTTTGCGGCAGACGCACCGCCACCACCGCCCGCCGCCGCCGCAACCGGCATGGCCAAGCACGACCCGGCCAAGATGCAAGCGCACATGCAAAAGCGCCAGGCTGACTTGAAGGCCAAACTCAAGCTCACCGCTGCCCAGGAACCCGCCTGGACCGCGTTCAGCGCCAGCATGCAACCGCCTGCCCACGGCCCCCGGCCCGACAAGGCGGCCATGGAAAAGCTGACTACGCCTGAGCGCATCGACAAAATGCGCGCCCTGCACGCCGAGCGCGGTACCCATATGGAGAAGCGTGCCGAAGCCACCAAGGCGTTTTACGCGGCGCTCAGCCCCGAGCAGCAAAAAGTGTTTGATGCCAACACCATGCACCACGGCGAGCACGGTGGCCGCCACCACCAGAAGAGCTGATACGGAGAAACCGCTAGCCGAGCAATTTGGCTAGCTCGCCGGTCTGGATCAACTTCTCCAGATCGGTGTATCCGCCCACCAACGTGCCTCGCACGAACACCATGGGCAAGGTGGGCCAGCCGGTCCACATCTTCAGAGCATTGCGCTCACGCCATTGGCTCAAATAGCTGCCGTACTCCAGGTAATGGTGCGGCACCCCCGCAGCCATCAGCGCCTTGCGGGCCCTGCGCGGAAAAGGATTGACCCGCATCCCCACCACCACCACCGCGTGCGCCGCCACGGCCGCCTGCACCTCTTGCACGATGGCCCGCTGTGAAGCCGCCACCTTGTCACGCACGGCGGGGTGGATGCGGGCTTCTTCGAGGATGGAACGGGGCATCAGGCTTCCTTGGAATAGAAATAGAACTTACGCAAGTTCTGAAAATGACACAGCATAGCCCAGCAGGGCGGCGGCAAACCCTGTGGATAAATTTTGCATAAGCCAGCAGTTATCCACAGCTTGTGGCAGATTTCAAAAGTTGTTCATTTTGGCGTGACACCAGATAAGCGCAGTCACACACAGCCGTCAAAATGGCCTAAGTGGCTGCTGCGCAAGGCTTTAAACCACTTATCCACAGCTTGGTTCCCGCCTTACTACTACTACTATTTGAATAATAAAAATATTAGAAGAAGAGACAAGCCAGGCCGCCCGTCACATTACGCCTCGATGGTGTCGTGGGTGGCCACACTGCCCTGGCGCCAGTAGCCTGCGGCCTTGGTCCATTGCGGCTGCACGCCGCGCTCGCCGACCAGGTGGGCACGCAGGGCCTTGGCGGTATGGGTTTCGCAGCCTACCCAGGCGTGGATGTCGCCGGGCGGCAGGGCCAGGGTTTTCAGGCGCTCCAGCAGCAGCGGCAGCAGGCCGTGGGGCTGGCCCTGGCGGTGCACCCAGACCACGGTGGCATCGGCGGCGCTGGGCAGGGTTTGCTCGTCTTCTGGGCTGTCCACTTCGATCAGCATCAGCGCGGGGGCTTTAGGAGGCAACTCGGCCAAGCGGCGAGCGATGGCGGGAATAGCGGTGTCGTCGCCGATCAGCAGATGGCCGTCAAAGTCGGTGGGCAGGATGAACGAGCCGCGCGGGCCGCCCACGCCCAGCGTCTGGCCCACCTGCGCCTGCGCCGCCCAGGTGGTGGCCGGGCCTGCGTCGTGCAGGGCGAAGTCGATCACCAGGGTCAAGGCTTGGGCATCGAACTGCTGCGGCGTGTAGTCACGCATGGTGGGGCGCGGGCCGTCTTCTGCACCGCCGGGTAGCACCAGTTCGCCGGTTGCGGCATCAGGGAAGAAGACTTTTACGTGGTCGTCAAAGCCCGGGCTGGTGAAGCCCGCCAGATCGGGCCCGCCCAGCGTGATGCGGACCATGTGGGGTGTGAGTTGCTGGGTTTGCACCACGCTGAGCTGGCGAAATTTCAGCTCGTGGCGGACGCGGGTGGCGGTGCGGTTAGGGGTGTTGGTGTTCATTCAAATTCTTTCCAGTTGTTGGGCCGCGTTGTCCAGGATCTGGGCAAACGCGTGGGCTTGTTCGTCGCTCAAGGGCGCTCTGCCCAGGCGCATACGGGCGGCCAGCTTGAAGTTTTCCAGTGCGCGCACTACCTGGGGTGGGCGGCCTGGGTGCGGCGTGTCGGCATTTGCCATGCGTGACAGCAGGGCATCGGTTTCCACGCGGTTTTCAGCCAGAAAGGCCTGGCCCGCGTCGGTGATGCTGTAGAGCTTGCGTCCGCCACCGCTCTCGGCCATGGTGGTGTAGCCCAGCTCTTCGAGCAGGGTCAGCGTGGGGTAGATCACGCCGGGGCTGGGGCTGTAGCTGCCGCCCAGGCGGTCGCCGATCTCCTTGATCAGCTCGTAACCGTGGCGGGGCTTGTCGGCGATCAGTTGCAGCAGCACCAGGCGCAGGCCGCCGTGGCCAAACACCCGGCCCGGACCGCCGCCATGGCGGCCACCGCGCCCGGGGTGTTCACCGCCGGGGTGCGGATGCTCGCCACGCACATGGTGGCCGTGGTGGTGGTGTTCAGCGCGGCTATGGCGGGGGCCGCTGTGTTCGGGGTGGTCACAGCGCTTTTCAAAATGGGGCATGGGCTTTTTCGATGATGTTTAGATACCATTACGATATATCTAAATCGCATCGAAAAAACCGGAAGACGACAATACCCCTGCGTTGCCACAGGGATATTTGCTATTTTATATATAGCTGCTTACGCTTATGAAATAAGCGCTAGAGGCCAATTGGGTACTTAAGCTTGCCGCAGATGCCAGGCCTTGGGCCGGGTGAAGGTCTGGATGCCGTAGGTCGACAGCGTCAGGCCCACGCCCGAGTCGCCATGGCCGCTCCAGGGCAGGCGGGGGCTGACGCGGTCGCAGCAGTTCCAGTAGACGCTGCCCGCATGCACCTGGGCCAGCACGGTGCGGGCGCGGGCTTCAATGGGGGTGAAGACCCCTGCCGTCAGGCCGTAGCGGGTGTCGTTCATCAGGGCCACGGCTTCGGCATCGCTGGCCACCTTCTGGATGCCGATCACGGGGCCAAAACTTTCCTCGCGCATCAGGTCCATGCTGTGGTTGACGTTGATCAGCACGGTGGGGGAAAAAGTGTTGCCTGGCAGGCGCGTGCCGCCGGTGAGCAGCTTGGCACCTTTGGCCACCGCATCGGCCACCTGCGCGTCCAGCACGTCGAGCTGGGCGTCGCGGGTGATGGCACCAATGTAGGTGTCGTCCGCCATGGGGTCGCCCACCTTGAAGCCGTGCACCGTGTCGACAAACGCGGCCACGAAGGCATCGAACACCTTTTCGTGCACGTAGATACGTTCCACCGAGCAGCAGCTCTGGCCGGTGTTGTACATCGCACCGTCGGCCAGGGACGCAGCGGCGGTGGCGGGGTTGGCATCGTCGCAGACGTAGGTGGGGTCCTTACCGCCCAGCTCCAGCTGCAGCTTGACCATGCGCGGGCCCAGGGCCTGGGCGATCTTGGCCCCGGTGGCGTAAGAGCCGGTGAAAAACAGGCCGTCGATGCGCTGCGCCTGCAGGGCCGCACCCACCTCGCCACCGCCCACGCACAGGGCCAACACGTCCTGTGGCACACCCGCAGCGTGCAGCAGCCGAGCGATAGCCATGCCGGTCAGCGTGGCAAATTCAGACGGTTTGTACAGCACCGCATTGCCCGTCAGCAGCGCGGGCAGGATGACGTTGCAGCCCACGAACCAGGGGTAGTTCCAGGCGGAGATATTGGCCACCACGCCCAGCGGGATGTGCTGGATCTGCTCGGTCATGCCGCCATCGGCAAATACAGTCTGGGTGGTGGTGCTGGCTTCGGCTTCGGCCAGGAAAAAGTCGATGCGACCCAGCAGGCCGTTGAGCTCGTTGCGCGACATGGCGATGGGCTTGCCGGTCTCGGCCGTCATGGTGGCGGCCAGGGCCTCCAGCTCGGCCACGACGGCGGCGCGGAAGCGGGCCACGCAGGCAAGGCGCTCTGGCATCGGCGTGGCGGCCCAGGCGGGCTGGGCGGCGCGGGCGGCCTGGGCTTTGGCGGCCACGCTGGCGGCATCGTCGGCGGGCACTTGGGTGATTTGCAAGCCGGTGGCGGGGTTGTGGATGGTGAGCATGGGGGTCCTTGGGTGGTAGCTGCCCCCACCCCAACCCTCCCCCGGTGGGGGAGGGAGCCAAGCGGGGGCAATGGGTATTTCTCCCTCCCCTTTCGGGGGAGGGCCGGGGTGGGGGCTGGTTTTAGACGCTGTCCTTTGCCGCCTGCGCGGCAGCCAGAAAGTCGGTGAGCAAAGGGGTGTCGTCCAGCGTGCCCAGGGTCGGCTGGTGGAATTCGGGGTGCCACTGCACGGCGGCCACATAGGCCGGGCCGGTGCTGCGGATGGCTTCGATCATGCCGTCGTCCGGGCTGCGGGCTTCCACCACAAAGCCGGGGGCCAGGTCTTTGATGGCCTGGTGGTGAATGCTATTGATTTGATGGCTGCTTGCGCCCGCCAATAGGGCGCTAAGCCGTGTTTCGGGCACGATTTCGAGCGCGTGGAAATGGTGGTCGTAGGCATCGGCATCGCGGTGCAGCACGGAATCGGGGCGCTGGGTGGCGATGTCCTGGTACAGCGTGCCGCCAAAGGCCACGTTGATCAGCTGCAGGCCCCGGCATACGCCAAACACAGGCTTGCCCGCCGCCACGAAGGCGCGCACCAGGGCCTGCTCGTAGCCGTCGCGGATGCGGTCGCCGCTCCAGCGCTCCTGCAGCGGGGTTTCGCCGTAGCTGCCGGGCCATACATCGGCCCCGCCGTGCAGCACCAGGCCGTCCAGCCAATGGGCGTAGTCGGCAAATCCAATCTCACCGCGCGCGGTGTCGCCCACCGGCGACGGCACCATCACCGGCAGCGCGCCGCCCGACATGATCCAGTGCGCCATGGACTGCTCGACGTACTGCAGCGTCTTTTTGGCAAACGCGGCGCGCGCCGGGTCGGGGTGCAGAAAGCAGGCGCTGATGCCGATCTTCAAACGGTCTTTGGGCTCAAAAGTCACATCGCCTCCCGGAACAGCGCCTCGAAATCTGCCGCCGTGCAGGGCCGCGGATTGGTCTGGTGGCACATGTCGGCGGTGGCAATTTCCACCAGGCGCGGCAGGTGCTCGGGGCGCACGCCAAAGTCGGCCAGCCGGGTGGTGATGCCCACGTCAATTTTTAGCTGGCGCAACCAGGAAATGAAGGCTGGACCGCCACCGTGCACCTTGCACACATGGGCCAGCTCGTCGAACTTGTGCGGCACGGCGGCGTAATTCCAGGCCATCACGGTGTCGATCATCAGCGCGTTGGCCAGGCCGTGGTGCAGGTCGCATACGGCACCCAGGGCGTGGGCGCAGGAGTGCACCGCGCCCAGGTCTTTCTGGAACGCAATCGCGCCCATCATCGAGGCCATCATCATGTCGGATCGGGCCTGCAGATTGCCGGGCTCGCGCACCGCTGTGCGCAGGGCGGCAGCGGCGATGCGCGTGCCCTCTAGCGCAATGCCGTCGCACAGCGGGTGGTAGGCGGGCGAGAGGTAGCTTTCGATGTTGTGGGTGAGCGCGTCCATGCCGGTGGCGGCGGTCACGTGGGCGGGCAGGCCCAGGGTGAGCTCGGGGTCGGCAAATACGGTCTTGGCCAGGATATGGGCGCTGAACACCACGCGTTTGAGGTGGGTGTCGTTCTCGCTCACCACGCTGGAGCGGCCCACTTCCGAGCCGGTACCCGAGGTGGTGGGCAGGGCCACAAAGTACGGCAGCGGCTGGGTGATGGGGCGCACCTGCGGGTGGTCCCACACGTATTCCAGAATGTCGCCGGGGTGAGTGGCCGGGATGCCCACCACCTTGGCCACGTCCAGCGCCGCGCCGCCGCCAAAGCCGATCACGCAGTCGGCGTTATGGGCCTTGAAGGCTGCCGCACCGTCCATCACCTGGCTGCAGGTGGGGTTGCCAAACACGCCGCTGAACACAGCCACGTCCAGCCCCTGCAGGTGGGTCAAAAACTCGGCCATCACCGGCAGCGCGGCCAGCGCTTTGTCGGTGACGATGAGCGGGCGTTTGAGGCCTCGATCGATAAGGTGCTGGGCTACCCGTTTGCGGGCACCGGGGCCGAACTGGATGGGCGTGGGGAAGGCGAAGGAGGAGATGGTCATGGTTTTAAATTATCTCGAAGTAGCGTTTCATTTCCCAGTCGGTCACCGCGTCCAGCCACTGCCGCCATTCCCATTCCCGGGTGGCGGCGAAGTGGTCGACGAAGGTGTCGCCCAGCCAGTCGCGGGCGACCGCAGACTGCTGGAAGTTGCGGGTGGTTTCGATCAGGGTGCGCGGTGCGCGGGCGATGTGCTCCGCGCCGCCGTTGGTGCCGGTGATGGGTGGCGTGGTGAGCTTGAGGCCTTTCTCCACGCCGTCCAGCCCGGCGGCAATCACCGCGGCCATGGCCAGGTAGGGGTTCACATCGGCCCCGGGGCAGCGGGTTTCCAGCCGGGTGGCCTTCGGCGCGCCTGCAATCACGCGGAAGCTGGCGGTGCGGTTGTCGATGCCCCAGGTGGGCTTGACCGGGGCCCAGAAACCATCGACCAGGCGCTTGTAGCTGTTGATGGTGGGCCAAATCATGGGGCCAAATTCCATCAGGCAGGCCACCTGCCCGGCCAGGTAGCTCTCGAACAGCGGGCTCATTTTGCGGGGACTGTTGGCATCGAAGAACAGGTTGTTCTTGCCGTCGCTGAGGCTCTGGTGGATGTGCCCGCTGCAACCCGGCATGTTCTGGTGCGGCTTGGCCATGAAGCTGGGCATGATGCCAAAGCGGGCACCGATTTCCTTGGCCCCGGTTTTGAACAGAATCGCCCGGTCGGCCTGCCCCAGCGCCTCGCTGAAGCCAATGGCCACCTCGAACACGCCCGGCCCGGTCTCGGTGTGCAGGCCTTCGATGGGCACGCCAAAGGCCAGCATCTCGTCCATCAGCGCGTTGAAAAAGGGCCGGTTCTGGTTCATGCGCAAGAGCGAATAGCCAAACATGCCAGGCGTGAGCGGCGTGGCACCCACCCCTTTTTTGTCGGCCCAGGTTTGCGGTGTTTCCAGGAAGTTGAACCACTCGAACTCCATGCCGGTCATCACCTGGAAGCCCATTTTCTCGGCGCGCTTCAAGACGCGCTTGAGGGTCTGGCGCGGGCACAGCGGGTGGGGGCTGCCGTCGGCCAGCACAAACTCGCCCAAGAAGAAGGGCACCTTGTCGTCCCAGGGCACGTTGCGGGCGGTGTTCAGGTCGAGCCGGGCCAGCGCGTCGGGGAAGCCGTGCTGCCAGCCGGTGACGGTGGTGTTGTCATAGCACACGTCCAGCATGTCCCAGCCCAGCACCACGTCGCAAAAGCCGAAACCGCCCGCCGGGTAGGGTTCGGCCGCGCCCATGAACTTGTCGATGTGCAGGTACTTGCCGCGCAGCACGCCGTCGATGTCGGCCACCGCCACCTTCACCTTGGCCGCACCGGAAGTTTGCAGCGCGGCCAGGGCCGGGTGCAGGGGGGAAGTTGTTGCCATCTTGTCTCTCGCTGAATTTTTAGTCCATGCATTCAAGCGCGTCGCCCGGTGCTTGTCAATTCTGGGATTGGTAGATTGTTAACAATCTGCAATTTGTCTTGCACGGATGCGGTTTCGCGGTTACACCGCCAAAGCAGTTTCCATCGTCTCGCGCTTTCGCGCCCTCAAGAGCAGGCATGGGATGTGCATGTATTCACTTTCCATTCATACTCTTTGAGAGGTATTTGATGTCACTATCGCCCCAACAGGTTGCCGACGATGCCAGCGTGCTGCAAAGCATGGGCTACAAGCAAGAGCTGTCGCGCACCATGAATCCGTTTTCCAACTTCGCGATTTCTTTCTCCATCATTTGTATTTTGTCGGGCGGCATCAACTCGCTGTCGCAGGCCATCTCGGGCGTGGGCGGTGCAGCCATCGGCATCGGCTGGCTGGTGGGCAGTGCCATCAGCCTGGTGTTTGCGCTGGGCATGGCGCAGATCGGCTCGGCCTTTCCTACCGCCGGGGGCCTGTACCACTGGAGCTCGATCCTGGGCGGGCGCGGCTGGGGCTGGCTGACCGCCTGGCTCAACCTGCTGGGCCTGGTGACGGTGCTGGGTGCCATCAACGTCGGTACGTTCTACTTCTTCATGGGCGCGTTTGGCACCAGCTTGGGGTGGGAACCCACCTTTGCCACCCAGGCGGCGTTTGTGATTGGCATTACCGCGCTGCAGGCCCTGGCCAACCATGTGGGCATCAAGCTGACGGCATTTTTGACCGACATCAGCGGCTACCTGATCTTTGCCACCGCCATCGGCCTGACCCTGGCGCTGCTGGCCTACACCCCCAGTTTTGACATTGCGCGCCTGTTTACTTTCAAGAACTACAGCGGCGATGCGGGCGGCGGTGTCTGGCCTGCCACGCAAAGCATGTGGATGCTGTTTGGCCTAGGCTTGCTGCTGCCCATCTACACCATCACCGGTTTCGATGCTTCGGCCCACACCGCCGAAGAAACCATGGGCGCATCGCGCGCGGTGCCCAAGGGCATCGTCACCTCGGTGCTGTATTCGTCGCTGTTTGGCTACCTGATGCTGTGCGCGTTTGTGATCGCCATACCCGACATGGACAAGGCTGCTGCCTCCGGTGGCGGTGTGTTCTTTGGCACCATGGACGCGGTGCTGCCCAGCGGCTTGAAGACCGTGCTGTATGTGGCGATTGCTGCCTCGCAATTCCTGTGCGGCCTGGCCACGGTGACATCCGCCTCGCGCATGATTTTTGCCTTTGCCCGCGACGGTGGCCTGCCCGCCTCCAACGCACTGAAAACCGTGCACGCCACGCTCAAGTCGCCCGTGGCCGCCATCTGGACGGCCTGCACCATTGCCGTGCTGTTCACCCTGTACACCCCGGCCTACACCACCATCGTGTCGGTCACGGTGATCTTCATCTTCATCTCCTACGGCCTGCCGATCGCCCTGGGTGGCCTGGCCTACGGCAGCACCTGGACCAAAATGGGACCTTGGGACATGGGCCCGGTGTTCCGCCTGGTGGCCTTGCTGGTGACCCTGAGCGCGGTGCTGATTCTATTTCTGGGCGTGCAGCCACCGAACGACGCGGCCTTGAAGATATCGCTGGCTTTTCTGGCGCTGACGGCGGTGGTCTGGTTCGGCTTTGAACGCCGCCGTTTCAAAGGCCCACCCGTGGCCAGCATGACCGCAAAGTAGATTAAATTCAGGGAATGTCCGCTGCCCATCCCACCATCGCCCTGCTCCAAACCAGCTCCCTCACCAGTGTGGTGCAGCAGGAGCTGGAGCGGGCGATTCTGGTGGGCGAGTACCCGCCGGGCACCAAGCTGATCGAAGCCGCACTGGCCCTCAAACTGGGGGTCTCGCGCGGCCCGGTGCGCGAAGCCTTTCGCATGCTGGAAGAAGGTGGCCTGCTGCGGGTCGAGAAGAACCGGGGCGTGTTTGTGCGCGACATCCCCACCGCAGAAGCCATCGAAATCTTTGACCTGCGCGCCACGCTCGACGAGCTGGTGGGCCGCCAACTGGCGGTGCACATCACAGCAGCGCAGCTCAAGGAAATCAAGGCCCTGGTGACCGACATGGAGCGCCAGGTCAAGGCCCAGGATGCCTACACCTACCACCTGCTGAACCTCAAGTTCCACGACCGCCTGGTCGAGCTGGCGGGCAACCGCAAGCTCACCGAGATCTACCGCAAGCTGATCAAGGAACTGTCGCTGTTTCGCCGCCTAAACCTGGCCGACAGTTGGTTGATGCCCATCACCGCCCACGAGCACCGCCCCATCGTGGCCGCCATCGCCTCCGGCGACCCGGACGCGGCGGGCCGCGCCATGTTCGAGCACGCCATGGACAGCAAAAACCGCACCATTTCCAACGAGATTGCGCGCGCCACCAGCGTGCCGCTAGCGGCTAAAACGCCGCGCCGCAAACGCGTGTAATTCCGTCACTACGGCCTCGATCACAGGCCCCCAGCCACCACCCGCCGGTTGGCGAAACAGGCGCATGATCTCCGGATACCACGGCGAATCAGACCGTTCTGTCAGCCAGCGCCAGTCGGTCAAATAATCGGGCAGCAGCACCCAGCAGGGCTTGCCCAAAGCGCCCGCCAGATGGGCTACGGCGGTGTCTACGCTGATGAGCAAATCCAGTTGCACCACGATGGCTGCGGTATCGGCAAAGTCCTGGATCTGCGCGCCCAATGATGTGGCCACCCAGGGGGCGGTTTCATCCTCGCCCGCGCCTTTTTGCAGGCTGATGAAGCTGATGCCTGCCACTGCGGCCAGGGGTGCCAGCGTGGCCAGATGGGGCAGCGAGCGCTCGGCATCGTTTTCAAAGCGCGGGTTGCCCTTCCACACCACACCTACGCGCAACCCGGCGCTCGGCAAGCGCGGTGCCCAGGCGGCCAGTAGCGCGGGCTCAGGCCGCAGGTAGGGCAGGGTGGCGGGCACGGTGTCCAGCCGCGTCTGGCACAGCGCAGGCAGGCTCAGCAGCGGGGTCCAGCAGTCGGTGGGTGGCACGTCTTCGTCAAACGCCACCAGCGCGTCCACACCCGGCAGCGTGGCCAGCAGGCGCTTGAGTGGCGGGTGGCACAGCAGGGTCACACGCCCGGCCCCGCGTGCTTTCAGCTCCGCGCAGTAGCGGCCAAACTGCAGCATGTCGCCATGCCCGGCCTCACAACCCACCAGCACCGAGCGGCCCGCCAGTGGCTCGCCCTGCCAGCGGGGGCAGTGCAATTGACGTTCTAGTGCGGCATACCAATCGCGCGACTCGAACTGTGTCCAACCCTCTTCCCAACGCCCCTGGCGCAGCAGCAGATAGGCCAGGTTGAAGCGCGCCTTGGCGTGGCCTGGCGCAAGAAAGATGGCTTCGCGGCAAGCTTCTTCGGATTCCAGCTCCAGGCCCATGCGGGCGTACACCGCGCCCAGGTTGCACCAGGTGTCGGGGTCGTCGCGCCGCAGCCGCAGCGCCTGGGCGCAGGCCATCTCGGCATCGTCGAGCTGGCGCAACAGCAGCAGCACCCCGGCCAGGTTCACCCAGGTTTGCGGCAGCGTGGGGTTGTGGGCGAGGGATGTGCGGTAGCTGTCTGCCGCCTCGGCCAGCGCGCCGCGTGCCTCCAGCGCCAGCCCCAGGTTGGCGTGCGCCTCGGCCAGGGTGGGGGCCAGCGCCAATGCCGCCCGCAGGCAGGTTTCTGCACCTGCCGCATCACCATCCGCCAGCCGTTGCGTGCCGTCGAAAAACAGCGCTTCGGCGCTCTGTGGGGTTTTGGGCATAGCGGTATTCTCGATGGTCTGCCGCACCGGGCATTGGTCCTAAAAGCATAGCTGCTTGCGCTGATGGAATAAGCGGTAGAGGCCGATTTGGCTTAAAAATAGTTTTCAGGAGACAACCCCATGTTCACAGGCATTCTGGTCACCAAGGACGACGCGGGCTACCGCGCCACGCTGCAGCAGATCGACGACAGCCAGCTTGGCGAAGGCGATGTCACCGTGCGGGTGGAATGGTCCACCCTCAACTACAAAGACGGCCTAGCCCTCACCGGTGCGTCGCCGGTGGTGCGGCGCTTCCCGCTGGTGCCGGGCATCGACTTTGCGGGCACGGTCACCCACAGCGCGCATGCCACTTGGAAGCCCGGCGACAAAGTCATCTTGAACGGCTGGGGCGTGGGCGAAAGCCACAGCGGCGGCCTGGCCCAGCAGGCCCGCGTGCCCGGCGACTGGCTGGTGGCCCTGCCCCCGGCCTTCAGCACCCGCCAGGCCATGGCCATCGGCACGGCAGGCTATACCGCCATGCTGTGCGTGCTGGCGCTGGAAAAGCACGGCATCCGCCCGGCGGACGGCGAGGTGCTGGTCACCGGGGCCAACGGCGGCGTGGGCAGCGTGGCCATCGCCCTGCTGGCGAAACTGGGCTACACCGTGGTGGCCAGCACCGGCCGCCCGGCCGAGGCCGACTACTTGCGCGCTCTGGGTGCCACCAGCATCATCGACCGCGCCGAACTCAGCACCCCCGGCAAACCGCTAGGCAAGGAGCGCTGGGCCGGGGTGGTCGATGCCGTGGGCAGCCACACCCTGGCCAACGCCTGCGCCACCACCCGCCGCGCCGGGGCGGTGGCGGCCTGTGGGCTGGCGGGCGGCATGGACTTCCCGGCCAGCGTGGCCCCGTTCATCCTGCGTGGCATCAGCTTGTACGGCATCGATAGCGTGATGTGCCCCCTGCCCCTGCGCCAGCAGGCCTGGCAGCGCCTGGCGCAAGACCTGGACGTGGCCAAGCTGGAGTCCATGACCCGCGAGATCGCCCTGGACCAGGCCGTGGCCACCGGGGCCGCGCTGCTCCAGGGCAGCGTGCGCGGGCGGGTGGTGGTGCGACTATAGGAAACTATAGTTGTCTATAGAAAACTATAATCCACAATAAAGGAACCCCGCATGGCGACTTCAGCGACTTCTATCGCCCCGTTTTTTCAACGCCACACCTTGGCAGCCCGCATCGCGCTACAGGTGTTGACTACCGATGCGGGCTCTGCGTCAGGCTCGGGACTTTTTTTGGCAGCACCCCGGCGCACCGGCAAATCTACGTTTGTGCGTGAAGACTTGCGACCCCAGTTGGAGCACAGTGGTGCGCTGGTGCTGTACGTGGACCTGTGGGCCGACCGCAGCGCTGACCCCGGGGCGGTGATCGTCGGGGCCGTTCGGGCAGAACTCGGCAAGCATGCGGGTGTGCTGGAGCGCCTGGCCAGATCGGCGGGTATGGACAAGGTCAGTGTGGGCGGTATGGCTTTTTCGCTGGACCGTGTGGGCCTGGGGGCAGACATATCGCTCAGCGGCGCGTTTGCCGCGCTGTCGGACGAGGTCAAAAAACCGATTGTCTTGATCATCGACGAAGCCCAGCACGCCATCTCCACGGACAGCGGTGCCAGAGCGCTGTTTGCGCTCAAGGCCGCACGCGATGAACTCAACTCGACCCGGCACCATGGGCTGCGCATCGTGGCCACCGGCTCCAACCGCGACAAATTGGCGATGCTGCGAGCGGGCCGCGACCAGGCCTTTTACGGTGCACCGCTGGTCAATTTTCCGCACCTAGACCTGCAGTATGTGCAGTGGTTTTGCGCCGGTGCACAGTCCATCGGCACCCTGGACCCGGCCCAGGTGTACCAGGACTTTGAGCGCGCAGGCTATCGGCCTGAAGTGCTGGGCGCCGCCTTGGATACGTTGCGTTTTGATTTTGAGCTGCTGCCTGCCGCAGCCCCGCAGCGCTTCCACGACGCTGTAAGCGAACAAATGGCCATGAGCGACGAGCAGACCTTGCGGGTGATCCGGGCACTCACGCCTCTGCAATCTGCAGTACTGCGGGTGCTGGTGGCACGCGGCGACCAATACGCCCCGTTTGAGGCTGCAACCATTGCGGCCTACCAGGCAGTGCACGACCAACTCGAAGGCAAATCCAGGGTGACCACCGTCGAGGTGCCGAATGTGCAACAGGCGCTGGCGGCTCTGCAAGACAAAGCGCTGGTATGGCGAGAAACACGCGGCGTGTATGCGCTGGAAGAGAGCACCATCGCCGAGCTGATGGAGCGCAGCGGATTGTTAAAACCCGTTCCGCCTTGACTTGTCATGTTAACCAACAGCTATAAAAACAAGAGCTGCTCACGCTTATGGAATAAGCGCTAGCGGCCTAAAACGCTTAAATTCAGCGCCACCCGGCATCCACCCAGTAGTTGTGCCCGGTGCACATGCGCGCGTTGTCGGATGCCAGAAACAGCGCCATGGCGGCAATGTCGCGGGGCTGGATGCGCTCTTTCAGGCACTGGGCGGCGATGATGGCGGCCTCGCCCTCGGGGGTGTACCACTTCGCCTGGCGCGGGGTTTCCACGTTGCCGGGCAGGATGCAGTTGACGCGGATACGCTGCTGCCCCAGCTCGCGGGCCAGGGCCCGGGTCATGCCCTCGATGCCCGCCTTGGCCGTCTCGTACAGCACCAGATTCTCCAGCCCCAGGTGCCAGGCGATGGAGCCAAAGTTGATGATGGAGCCGCCGCCGCGCGCCTGCATGCCGCCTACCACCGCCTGCGCGCAAAACAGCAGGTGGCGCAGGTTGACCCCGATGCGGTCGTCAAAGTAGGCGGGGGTGACCTGGGCCAGCGTGTGGCGGTCGTCATTGCCCGCGTTGTTGACCAGCACGTCCAGCGCTCCGATGGCGGCAAAGGTGCGGGCGATGGCATCGGTGTCCTGCAGGTCGCACAGGTGGAAGGTAGCTTGCTCGGGCGCGGTGGCCGGTGCCATGCGGTCCAGAAAGTGCACCTCGCAGCCCTGGCGCACAAAGGCCGTGACCAGCTCTGCGCCAATGCCGCTGGCACCGCCGGTGATGGCCACGCGCTGGCCCGCCAGGCTGGGATAGAGGGTGTGGGAGGGTGTGGTCATGGTGTCTCTGTTTTTAGTTTGATGCCCGTACTTTATCGAAGTTATGCGCTTCGCAGGGCACTACCGCACAGGTACTTTCCATACGCCAGTCGCGGCCCAGCATGCGGGGGGCCGCGCCCAGCACCTGTACGGCGGTGGTTAGCGGGGTGTCGGCGCTCGATGGGCCGACCATCACGTCGAACCAGCCCGGCTCCACGCAGCGTTGCCCGTTCGGGTGGGTGAAGCACAGCATGTCCACCGGCACATTGAAGTTCAGTCGGGCCACCTGCCCCGCCGCCAGTTCCACGCGCTGAAAAGCCTTGAGCTCTTTCACCGGCCGCACCACCAAGGCCAGCCGGTCGCGCACATACAGCTGCACCACCGCTACGCCAGGGCGGCTGCCGGTGTTGGCCACCTCGCACTGCACGCGCACATCGCCGTCGGCAAGGTCTACCGCGTCGCTCTCCAGCACCAGATTGCGGTAGGCAAACGGGGTGTAGCCCAGGCCGTGGCCAAACGGGTAGCGGCTGCCGAAATGGAAGGCGATGGGCGTGCCGCCGCTTTTCAGCGAATGGTTGTAGAAGTAGGGCATGGCCCCGGCGCTGGTGGGTACCGACACGGTCATGCGGCCCGACGGCTCCTGCAGCCCGGCCAGCACCTCGGCCAGGGCCGTGCCGCCCTCTTGCCCGCCCGCAAACGCTACCAGGTAGGCGGCCACGCGGCCCTCCAGCCCGCCCAGGTGGTAAGGCCGCCCGGCCATTAGTACCACCACCGTGGGCGTGCTTGTGGCCACGATGCGTTCCAGCAAGGCCTGCTGCACGCCGGGCAGGCTCAGCGAATCGGTGTCCGAGCCTTCGCTGACGGTGCCGGTCTGGAACAGGCCCGCCAGGTCGCCCACGCAGACGATGGCCACGTCGGCGGCCTGGGCGCAGGCCACGGCCTCGTCCATGCCGTCGGTGCGCAACGACACGGGCGACACCCGCTCCACCCCGGCGGGGGCCACATCGCCGGGGAACATCGGCGCGCCGCTGCGCCGTTCTTCCAGGATCGCGCAGCCCTGGGCGTAGTGCACGTTCGCCGCGCCAAACACCGCCTGCAGCCCTTGCAGCGGGGTGACGATGTGGTCGGTGCCCTCGGTCTGGTCCTGCAGGATCAGGTGCGCCGGAAAGCTGTAGCCGCTGAGCAAGGCCATGGGGTCGGCGGCGGTGGGGCCGATCAGCGCGATCTGCGGGCGTGCTGCGGGTTGGAGCGGCAGGATGCCGTTGTTCTCCAGCAGCACGATGGACTGGCGGGCCACGTCCAGCGCGGCCTGGCGTGCCGCCGGTTGGCGCAAGGGTACAAAGGCGTGGTCGGCAAAGTCGCGCTCGAACAGGCCCAGGCGGAACTTCTCGGTCAGCACCCGGGCCACGATTTCGTCCACTTTGGCGATGCTGAGCAGGCCGCGCTCAATGGCGGTGGCCAGGTGCTGGGCGCAGTCGTCGCCGGGCAGCTCCATGTCCAGCCCGGCGTTGAAGGCTAGCGCTGCTGCCTCGGCTGCATCGCGGGCCACGCCGTGGTGTTGGTACAGCAGGCTCACGCCCACGTAGTCGGCCACCACCAGGCCGTCAAAGCCCCATTGGTTGCGCAGCACCTCGGTGAGCAGGTGCGTGGATGCGTGCACCGGCTCGCCGTCGATGTCGTGGTAGGCGGGCATGACCGAGCCCGCGTCGGCTTGTTTGACGGCCATTTCGAACGGCAGCAAAAAGGTGTCGTTCAGCGCCCGCCAGCCCAGGTGCACCGGCGCATGGTTGCGCGCGCCTTCGCTGGCCGAGTGGCCGACAAAATGCTTCAGCGTGGCCAGCACATCGCGCTGCGGCCCCTGCAGGCCGCGCACATAGCGGGTGGCCAGCACGCCAACCAGATACGGGTCTTCGCCCAGGGTTTCTTCGGTGCGGCCCCAGCGCACATCGCGCGACACATCCAGCACCGGTGCCAGGCCCTGTTGGCAGCCCACGGCGCGGCATTCCAGGCCGATTTGTTCGCCCACCTGCTCCACCAGCGCCGGGTTCCAGGTGGCGCTCATCGCCAGGGCCGATGGGAACAGCGTGCCGTCGCGGGTCATCATGCCCATCAGGCATTCTTCATGGGAGATGGCCGGGATGCCCAGCCGGGTTTCAAAGCGAAGGTAGCGCTGTAGCTTGTTCAGCGCCCGCAGGCCGCTGGCCGCATCCACGCCGTGGGTGCCCAGCGGGCGGGTGATTTGGCCCAGGCCGAGGGCCAGGCGGCGGCGCACCTCGGCGGGGTCGCTGCGGCCAATGAAGGCTTCGCCGGGCCGCACCTGGTGTTCGCCGTCTTCGGACAGCACCAGCCAGAAGGCGTGCATCTGGGCGGTCTTCTCGGCCAGCGTCATGCGCGCCAGCAGGTCGGCGACGCGATGGGGAATGGGTTGCAGGGGGTCTTGGTAGGGAAAAAGGGTAGGCATGGCCGATACGTTAGCGTTAACGTTAAATAATGCGAATCGGGAAAACCCTAGGACTACGTAGTGGACAATCGCTGCTACCGTTAGGCTTACCGTTACCCAACCCCATGCCCAAAACCACACCCACCCTGAATGAGATCGCCACCGCAGCGGGTGTGTCTACCATGACGGCATCGCGCGCGATGAACCACCAGCCCGGTGTCTCGCGCAGCACCCGCGATGCCATCCTCAAGTTGGCCAACGACATGGGCTACGTGGCCAACCGCAGCGCGCAAAAGCTCTCCGGCGGGCGCAGCCGGGTGATCGGTTTGCTGGCCGCCGAAATGGACAGCGCCTTCACCAGCGCACTGGTCTCTGGTGCGGTGCGCGCCGTGGCGGCGGCGGGCAACGAGGTGCTGATTTACTCGCTGGTAGACCGCGCCCAGCGGCCCAACGACAACGTGCTGCAATTGCTGCAGCAGTTCACCGACGGCGTGATCGCCATCCTGCCCTACCAGTTTGGTTTCGTCGAATCGCTCAGCGCCGCCCAGGTGCCGGTGGTCACCATCGACCAGCACACCACCGTGTCGTCCATCGCCGCATTTCCGTCCATCGCCTCCGACAGCTACGGCGGCGCGCGCAGCGCCATGCAGCACCTGGCCGAGCTGGGCCACCGGCGCATTGCTTTCATCACCGGCGACGAGCGCATGCAATCAGCCCGCGACCGGCACCGCGCCTATGACGACGCGGTCGCCATCCTCGGGCTGGAACGCGACCCGGCCCTGGTGCTGCCGGGCGACTATTCGCTGCACGGTGGCCGCACCGCTGCCCAGCAGTTGCTGGCGCTGCCGGTGCGCCCCACCGCCGTATTTGCCGCCAACGACCTCAGCGCCTTGGGTGCCATGGCGGTGCTGCAAACCGCCGGGCTGCGCGTGCCGCAAGACATCTCGGTGGTCGGCTTTGACGACCTGGAAGCCGCCTCCCTGGTCCACCCCGCCCTGACCACCGTGCGCCAACCCATCGCCGACATGGGCCGCGCCGCTGCCAATACCTTGCTGGCTTTGATTGCGGGCCTGGATGTGGCGACGCAGCAGGTGAGTCTGCCCACGGAGTTGGTGGTGCGGGCATCGACGGCGGCTTGCAAGCGGGCGGCCAAAACGCCGAAAAAGTAAGCGGTTGGTTTGCTATTAAAAAAGTAGCTGCTACCGCCGATAGGATAAGCACAAAGAGCCAATTTGGTGCCGAAGATAGTGTCTTTACGGCTGTTGCGGCCCGCTGCCTGCGTCGCCATGAACCTTGGCAAAGGTCAGGATCACTTCACGGATCAGCTTGCGCTGCGGGGCGGGTACGGGGTCGATCTATGTGCATTTGGACTGGCACGTGGGGCACTACGTGAAGTTAGTGCTGGATGAGATCTTTGGGAAGAAACTCTTTCGCAATGAAATTATTTGGCACTACTCCGGGTGGAATAAGCAACTCCAGACATCGTTCGAGAAGCGGCACGACACGTTGTACATGTATGGAAAAAGTGACTCACAGCACTTTGATTCATTTTTTGAGATGTGGGATTCAAAAGAGGAATATGTCAAAAAACGAAAACAAAAAGTTCACATGGATAACGATGGCCGTGAATATGTCTTGTCGGATGCGGGTAACGGCGAGCGTATCAAACGCTTTATCGACGAAGTGATGCGAGAAGGCGTGGTTGTTGATGATGTCTGGCATATGGACAAACTCAACAACTCGTCGAATGAGTCTGTCGGCTATTCAACGCAAAAGACGGAAGAACTATTGAGCCGGATACTTACGGCATCTTGCCCGCCAAATGGTCTCGTAGCTGATTTCTGTGGCGGCTCCGGCACCACTGCCGCCGTCGCCGAAAAACTAGGCCGTCGCTGGATCACCACCGACCTCGGCAAGCCCGCCTGCATGATCATGCGCAAACGGTTCATCGACCAAGATTCCAAGCCCTTCCTTTACCAGGCCATCGGCGATTACCAGGTGGAGGCGGCCAAAGCCACGCTGGGCCGCGACTTCCGCATCGGTGATTTGTCGCAGATTGTGCTGTCGCTCTATGGTGCGCTGCCGTTGCCGCCCGACGTGAACCCGCAGCGCAATTTGGGCCAAGTGGGCAACATCGCTTTTGGCCCCAACCGGGCTAGCAAGGTATTGGTACTGGCCGACTCGCCCAACAAACTCACCGGCTTGGCCACCCTCAAAAAGGCCATTGCCCAGCGCGACAACCTGTTGGGCGGCTGGGACCGGGTGGTGGTGCTGGGCTGGAACTTTGAGCCCTCGATTGGAGAAACCATCGCCGCGCTGAATGACAAGCACCTGGAAGTTTTGGTGATTCCGCCCGACCTGATGGACCGGCTGAAAAAGAAGGGCGGCATCGACAAACTGCGTGGGCAGGTGCGCTTTTCGTCGCTGCAATATTTGACCATTCACCAGGTAGAGCGCAAGGTCGCTGGCGTGCAGGAAACGCTGACCGTCAAGCTGAAAAATTACGTGCTGTTGTCACCCGAAGCCATCAATCTGGACGATGCCAACCGGGTGAAATTGCAGGCCGTGATCAACCAGGAGCCGCTGGCCTTGATCGAATACTGGGCGGTGGACCCGGACTACGACGGCAAGTTGTTTCGCTCGGTCTGGCAGGACTACCGGGGCAATACCGCGAACGACGAAGACGCGTTGCGCGTCGTCACCCAGGCGGTGGTCACGGTGCCGTTGAAACCAGGGCCGCGCAAGGTGTGTGTGCGGGTGGTGGATGTGTTTGGGTTCGAGGCCGAAGTGGTGAGCACGGTGGTGGCCGCATGACACCCAAGGCAGATGACCAACTCGCCCTCTCCACCGGCCTCACCAAGAAGACCCAGCAACTGTGCATCGGCCTGGAGTCCGGCGCTGCCGACATTCTGGAGTTGGTGACCCCAACCACGGCTGAGTTGCTGTTGTGGTGGTTTGGCGAAGAGATGGTGGCTTCGCGGGGTGGGTTGAACTTTCACCCTGGCCAAAAGCAGGCCCTGCTGAACGCCATCGTGGCCCACGAGGTACTGGGCAAAGACCACGACCAGTGGACACTGCTCAACCTCTACCAAGCCTGCGCGCCCGAAGCCTTGTTAACCGGCACCCGGCTGAACGAAGTGGCACAGGCCAAGCACGCGCACCCCAAATACTGCCTGAAGATGGCTACCGGCACCGGCAAAACTTGGGTGCTGCAAGCGCTGATGGTGTGGCAACTGCTGAACAAGACGGCAGCACTGGCGGCAGGCGTAGACGACGCACGTTTTACCCGGCAGTTCATGGTGGTGGCGCCGGGCCTGATCGTGTACGAGCGGCTGCTGGATGCGTTTTGCGGCAAGCTGGTTGAAAGTGGCAGCGGTTCACGCGACTTTGCCAGCTCCGACATGGCTCGCTACGCAGACCTGTTCATTCCCGAAGCGCATCGGGATGCAGTGTTTGCCTTTGTGCGCGGCAATGTGTGCAGCAAAACGGAGATTGGGCTCAAGGCCACGGGCAACGGCATGATCGCCATCACCAACTGGCATTTGCTCAATGACACCGATGCGGTGGAAGACATCGAAGAGGTGGAAGCGCTGGGCGCACCATTGCCGCCAGAGCAAGTGATCAAAGCCGTGCTGCCCCTGATGCCGGGCCGCGCCACCGGCAACAGCTTGGAGGTGCTGGACCGGCGCTACGCACGCGGTAACGTGCTGGAATTTTTAGCCAAGCTGCCGGAGCTGATGGTGTTCAACGACGAGGCGCACCACATCCACGAGCTGAAAAAGGAGGGCGAAAGTACCGAGGTGGAATGGCAAAAAAGCCTCTCACGCATTGCCGAGACCAAAGGACGGCGTTTTGTGCAGATGGACTTTTCGGCCACGCCGTACAACGACGTGGGCGCGGGCAAAAACAAGCGCAAGCTGTACTTCCCGCACATCATCACCGACTTCGATTTGAAGAGTGCCATGCGCGCCGGGCTGGTGAAGTCGCTGGTGCTGGACCGCCGCAAAGAGATTGGTGCACTGCCCTTGGAATTCAAAGCCGAGCGCGATGATGACGGCAACCCCAGCCTGAGCGAAGGCCAGCGCGTGATGCTGCGGGCGGGCCTGCAAAAGCTACGCAAACTGGAGGCCGACTTTGCCCGCGTCGACCCCACGCGCCACCCCAAGATGCTAGTGGTGTGCGAGGACACCACAGTGTCGCCGCTGGTGGCCGCGTTCATGCAAGACGAGGGCTTGATGCCCGACGACGTGATGACCATCGACTCCGGCAAAAAAGCCGAGTTGGGCGAGAAAGACTGGGCTCCGGTGCGCGAACGCCTGTTCAGCGTTGACCGCCATGCCACCCCGCGTGTGATCGTCAGCGTGTTGATGCTGCGCGAGGGCTTTGACGTAAACAACATTTGCGTCATCGTGCCGCTGCGCTCCAGCCAGGCGCAGATTCTGCTGGAGCAAACCATAGGCCGGGGCTTGCGCCTGATGTGGCGCGATGACGAATACACCGATTTGAAGCACGAGAACCGTGAGCGCATCAACGCGGGGCAGGAGCCGGGCAGCCTGCTGGATGTGCTGTCCATCGTGGAGCACCCGGCCTTCCAGTCGTTTTACGACGATCTGATCGCCGAGGGCTTGGCAGGCACCACGGGCGACGATATGGACGAAACGCCGGGCGCGGGCGATGTCATCCCCGCCGAGTTGCGCGATGGGTTTGAGGCTTTTGATTTCGGCATTCCATTCATCCTGCAAGAGGCCGACGAGGTGCGTGACCACCATGGGCTGGACATTGCCACCCTGCCCACGTTTACCGACATGCCGCTGGCGCAGCTCACCGCGCTGCTGGGCAAGGGCGACACTTTCATATCGCAAGACCTGCAAAGCGCCACGCTGTTTGGCGACTACCGGGTGGATGGCGCGGTGATGAACGTGGGCGGCTACAACGAGTATTTGGCCCGCCTGACCCGGCGTATCAGCCAGGCGCTGAGCGAGCCGCTGCCCAAGGGCAACAAGATCGCCACGCACCTGGCCAAACCGTACTTGCAGGTCAACACCGCCGAGTTGACTGGCTGGCTGGACGACTACATCTGGACCCAGTTGTTTGGCACAGCCTTCAACCCCCAAGACGGGGAAAACTGGCGCGTGTTGCTGCTGCAACCCGTGGTGGACTTCATGACCCGTGTGTTTGCCGTGGCACTGCTGGATTCGGAGCAAAAGCACGTGACCGGGCAGACGGAGGTGCATCTTCGGCATTTGTCCGAAGTGCCGCGCCTGATGGTGCGCGAGAGCTATTCGGTGGAGGTGTCCAAGTGCATCTACACCCGGCTGGCCTGGCCTGCGCGCAACGGCGGGCTGGAGCGCAGATTCATCCACTGGGCGCAGGCCGACACGCAGGTGGAAGCCTTCTGCAAAATCAGCGAAAACCGCCATAGTTTTGCCCGGCTGCGCTACGTGAAAGAAGACGGCCTACCTGCGTTTTATTCGCCCGACTTTTTGGTGCGCACCCTTGACGCCATCTACCTGGTGGAGACCAAGGCGCAGCAGCAAACTATCCACCCCAACGTGCAGCGCAAGCTCAAAGCCGCGCTGGCCTGGTGCGCCCGCATCAACGCTCTCCCTGCCGAGCACCGCAACGGTCCACCGTGGCATTACGTGCTGCTGGCTGAAAACGTGGTGCTTGAGTGGCAAGCCAAGGGGGCACGGCTGGCAGAACTGCTGGACTATGCGCGGCTGCGGCCACTGGCGGATGCTTCTACGCAGGTACGGCTGCTGTGAATGGAGTTGGTGACCGTGACACCGTGGGCTGGCTGACTCCCAGGGCGGCTTGCAGCGCGGCTGCCGACACTACGCCGCCGCGCTGGCGCAGCGCTTGCAGGATTTGGGAGGTGAGAGCAGCCACCTAGATATCTATATTTGAATAGATAAATTATGGAATATATCCAATCTATTCAAATAGTTAGACTATTCCATGAATAGATACTTTGCTTTAAACCTGCTTGTGCCGCCGGGCCCGCATGGCCAGTTGCCAGGCGCGTCGGATGGCGGGGGTCAGCCACAGGGCCTGCATGGCCGCATAGGCGATGGCGGCGAAGCCTGCGCCCATCAGCGGCAGGCCCACCAGCAGGGGCCAGCCCATGGCCTGCGCCCAGTCCAGCATGCTCTGCATCCAGTCGGCTCCCAGGCTGGGCAGCGGCGGCAGGGCGTAGGTGCCGGGCAGCACCCATTGCCCGATCTGGAACGCCAGCACGTACAGCGGCACGATGGTCAGCGGGTTGGTGTAGCAGGTGGCCAGCGCGCCCGCAATCGCGTTGCCGCGCAGCCAGGCGCACAGCACAAAGGTAGAAGGCACCTGCAGCGGCCCGGGGATCAGGCCGCAAAACATGCCAATCGCCACACCCAGCGCCAGCGGACGGCGGTTGAAGTCGAACACGTCGTGCCGGTCCAGCCAGGGCTTGGCCCGTTCCAGCAAAGGGCCGTGCAGATGGGCCAGCACCTTGGGTTCCAGGCCGCGTAGCCAGTGGCGTAGTTTTTGGGAGTAGCTGAGCATGGGTGTGGGGGCGGTCCAGGGTTGTGTGCAGTATTAAGCTGGTGCCAATCGGCGCTTTTACCAGTTCCATCCACAGCATTTTGCCGCCTGTGGTGTACCGCGTGTACCGATCAGATCCCCTGCCCGCCCGACACCTCGATGCGCTGCGCGTTGACCCAGCGGTTGTCCTCGCCCAGCAGGCTGGCGACCATGGGGCCGATGTCGTCGGGCAGGCCCACCCGGCCCAGGGCGGTGATCTGGGCGATGTGCTGGTTCATCGCGGGGGTGTCGCGCACGGCGCCGCCACCAAAGTCGGTCTCGATCGCGCCGGGGGCCACGGTGTTGACGGCGATGCCGCGTGCGCCCAGCTCTTTGGCCAGGTAATTGGTGAGCACCTCAACCGCGCCCTTCATGGCGGCGTAGGCGGCAAAGCCGGGGTAGTTCAGGCGCGTCAGCCCGCTGGAGAAGTTGACGATGCGCCCGCCATCGGCCAGCAGCGGCAGCAGGGTCTGCGTGAGGAAGAACACGCCCTTGAGGTGCACGTTGACCAGGCCGTCGAATTGCGCCTCGGTGGTGCTGGCAAAGGGTGCAAATTCGCCGTGGCCCGCGTTGTTGACCAGGTGGTCGAACGTGTCGCGCTGCCAGGTGGCCTGCAGTGCGCTGCGCAGCCGGTCGGCAAAGGCCGGGAATGTGCCCACTACGCCGGTGTCGAGCTGCAAGGCCACGGCTTTGCGGCCCAAGGCTTGAATCTCGGCCACCACGGCCTGTGCCTCGGCGCTGCGGCTGTGGTAGGTGACGATGGCATCGCCGCCCCGGCGCGCGATGCTGAGGGCGGTGTTGCGGCCCAGGCCACGGCTGGCTCCGGTGATGAGGGTAATTTTGGTCATGGTGGTGCTCCTTTGGAATGACCTATGCAGTGTCTGGCGCAGAGGGTGCGCGCAGTTGCCTGTTGCGCGGCCTTGCTTGCCTGATCCTCCAAAACCGCGCCACATGGCACCGTGTTTCGGCGCAACCGGCTACGCTTGGCACCATGACCACACTCCTCCACGCCGTGGGCCGCTACGCCGAAGCCCATCCCCACCCCAGCGGCCTGACCCCCACGCCCATCCCCGGCCTGGTCGTCGCGCGTGCCACCGAGCCCAGCGGGTTGATGCACGCGGTGTCGCAGCCCATGCTGTGCCTGGTGGTGCAGGGCAGCAAGCTGGTGACCACGGGCACGCAGTCGTTTGCGTTCAGCGCGGGCGACTCGCTGCTGATCACCGCCGACGTGCCCACCGTCAACCAGATCACCCGTGCCAGCGCCGCCGCGCCCTACCTGTCGCTGGTGCTGGCGCTGGACCTGGCGGTAGTGGCCGACCTGGCCGCGCAGATGGGGGCTACGCCGGGGGCTGACCACGTGCCCGTGCGGGTGGACACCACCGAGGCCGAGGTGGCCGACGCGGCTCTACGGCTCATGCGCCTGCTGGACCGCCCCGCTGCCGTGCTGGTGCTGCAGGCGGCCCTGGTACGCGAGCTGCACTACTGGCTACTGGCCGGGCGGCACGGGGCCGCCATCCGCAGCCTGGGTTGGCCGGGTGGCCACGCGCCCCGGGTCGCCAAGGCCGTGGCCGTGCTGCGGGCCGAGTTTGCGCAGACCCTGCCGGTGGAGCGGCTGGCGGCGGTGGCGGGCATGAGCCCGTCGTCCTTCCACCAGCATTTCCGCAGCCAGACCTCGCTCTCGCCGCTGCAGTTCCAGAAGCAGCTGCGCCTGATCGAAGCGCGGCGGCTGATGCTGTCCGACGGCGTGAGCGCCAGCAGCGCTGCCTTTGCTGTTGGTTATGAGAGCGTGCCCCAGTTCACCCGCGAATACGGACGTCTGTTTGGCCTGTCGCCCGTGCGGCACACCGAGGCAGCACGCAGCCAGGCGCGGGCAGCGGCTTGAAATGCTCTGGTTTTAATAGCTGCTTACGCTTATGAAATGGGCGGTAGAGGCACATTTGACTCATAAGTTTGTAAGGTGAGGATGGCCTAGGCGTGCCCCCATCCCAACCTTCCCCCGGCGGGGGAAGGGGCAAGACAGGGGTTCGCGCTCTAGGCGCGATGGGGCGCACAGCGCCCCCGATCCCGCATTGGGGTCCCCATCTGTATGCGCCGAGGAGCACAGCTTTGGGCGGATCAGGGCTGGCGTCTGTCTGAGCCGCAGGCGAGTTTAGCCAGACCCCGCCCAAAGCGAGCACCGCAGGTTCCCGTAGCGCAGCGGAGGGCGCAGACAGTTGGGGCGCCTTTCTTTTGGTTACTTTTCTTTTGCGCAAAAGAACAAGTGACTGCGCCGCCGGGCGCACCTCCCGGCCAGGGATCGTGATGAACGCCAGCGGCAGTGCAAGGCCCCTAGGGTTTCCCGCAATGCCCGCCCCCCCAGGCTCAGTGGTAAATTCCGCATCCACTGTGGAACCGGTTCCACAATATCAATTCAACATGGAATGCACCACGGATGGCCACCATCAAGGACGTAGCAAAGCTGGCGGGCGTAGGCGTAGGCACCGCGTCGCGGGCCATGTCGGGCAAGGGCGCGGTGTCGGCCGACGCGGTGGCCAAGGTGCAGGCGGCGGTACAGGCGCTGGACTTTCGGCCGTCCAACGTGGCGCGGGCGCTGTCGCTCAAAACCTTGGGCATGGTGGGCGTGTACGTGCCCGAGTTCGGTGGGTCCTTCATCTCGCGCATCCTCAACGCCATCGATGCCGAGCTGCGCGCCGTGGGCCGCCACATGGTGGTGGCCAGTGGCTGCGGCCAGGGCGACGCACGCCAGCAGGCGCTGGAAGGCGTAGAGTTTTTGGTGCAGCGCGAGTGCGACGGCATTCTGGTGTTCAGCAACCACCTGCTGGAGGCCGATCTGCAGGCGCTGCAGGCGCGCTTTCCGCGCGTGGTGCTGCTGAACCGCCAGAGCCCGGTGCTGGGCGAGCGCGCGTTCTATGCCGACCACGAACTCGGCGGGCGACTGGCGGCGCGGGCGCTGCTGACGCAAGGCCACCGCGCCATTGCCACCATCCAGGGCGCGCTGGACGCACCCGACAACGCGCAGCGCATGCAGGGCTTTTACGCGGCGCTGGCGCAGCACGGCATCGAAGTCAAATCTGCCCACCGCATGGACGGCGGCTTCACCTTTGCCAGCGGCCACGCCGCCGCCGCCCGCCTGCTCAAGCGCAAGGACCGCAGCTTTACGGCGGTGTTTTGCGCCAACGACGTGATGGCCATGGCGGCGATTTCGCGCTTCACCCAGGCCGGGCTAAAGGTGCCGCAGGACGTGTCGGTGATCGGCTACGACGACACCGATGTGGCCACCTACACCGCCCCGCCGCTGACCACCGTGCACATGCCCATCGCCGAACTGGGCGCGCAAAGCTGCCGCTACGTGCTCAACCTCTGCTACGGACTGGCGCTGGAGGTGCAGCGCGACTTCGCCCCCCTGGTGGTGTGGCGCGAATCGGTGGGCCCCGGCCCGCATTTTTCAACCTAAAAAGGAGACAGGTTCATGGCTATCGCCCTCGGCATCATCGGTGCCGGCAACATCTTCCCGGCCTACCTGCGCACCCTGAAGCGCAGCCGCCTGTTCCGCATCGTCGGCGTGGCCGACGCGGTGCCCGCAGCGGCGCAAAAACGTGCCGAAGAATTCGGCCTGCCGTTCATGACCGTGGAACAGCTCCTGGCCAGCGATGCCAGCCTGGTGCTCAACCTCACGCCGCCCCAGGCCCACCACGCCACCGGCCTGCAGGTGCTCAATGCCGGCAAGCACTTCTTTACCGAAAAGCCGCTGGCCGCCACCTTTGCCCAGGGCAAGGAACTGGTGGCCCTGGCCAAGCGCAAAAAGTTGCGCATCGGCTGCGCGCCCGACACCTTTTTGGGCGCGGGTGCGCAAACCGTGCGGGCCCTGGTGGACGCGGGCACGGTGGGGGCCATCCGCTATGGCACGGCGCAGTTCATGGGCCACGGGCCGGACCACTGGCACCCGAATCCGGCCTTCTTCTACCAGCCCGGTGCGGGCCCGATGTTCGACATGGGCGTTTACTACCTGACGCACCTGGTCAACCATCTCGGCCCGGTGGCCAGCGTGCGCGGCACCGCCCACACGTCGCACACCACGCGCACCGTGCCGCTGGGCGAGCGCAAGGGGCAAAAGATCGCTGTAGACACGCCCACCCACATCGTCAGCAGCTTGAGCTTTGCCAGCGGTGCCGAGGTGGTGCTGACCTGCAGCTTTGACGTGTGGAAGCACAGCCACGCACCCATCGAGCTGTACGGCGAAGACGGCAGCATCCTGGGCCACGACCCCAACCAGTTTGGCGGCACGGTGAAGTTCGCCTGCCAGCTCGACGACTGGACGCGCAGCACCGACAAGCGCCCCCACACCACCAACGCACGCGGCATCGGCCTGATCGACATGGCCCAGGCCATCGCCGCCGACCGGCCGCACCGCTGCAGCGAAGCCCTGGCCCTGCACGTGCTGGAAGTGATGGAGCGTGCGCTGGATGCCGCCCGTACCGGCAAGCCCCAGCGCATCACCACCACCTGCGAGCGCCCCGCGCCGCTGACGCACAAACTGTTTTGACCCCCAAGGACGCACCATGAAAATCTCGGTACAAATCTATTCCCTGCGCGAGGCGGGCGACCTCGATGTGCAACTGGCCCTGGCGCGCAGTTGCGGCTTCACCTGGGTGGAAACCGTGGCCACCCACGGCCTCACGCCACAGGCCTTTGCCGAAAAGGTGGCCGCGCACGGGCTGCAGGTGTCGTCCATGCACGCCGCGCTGGCGCTGCTAGAGACCGATATCGCCACGGTCATCGAAGCCTGCCGCCTCACCGGCTGCCCGTTGGTGGTCATGCCCTGGCTGCCCATGGGCGAGCGCTCGCCCACCGCCGCGGGCTTTGTGGCCCTGGGCCAGCGGCTGGCCGCGCTGGGCGATGCGTTGCGCGCGCACGGCGTGCAACTGGCGTACCACAACCACGATTTCGAGTTCTTGCCGTACGAGGGGCGCACGGCGCTGGAATGGATCTTCTCGGCCGCCACGCCCGCGCAACTGGGCTGGGAGGCCGACCTGGGCTGGGTGAGCCGCGCCGGGGCCGACCCGCAGGTGTGGCTGGACAAGTTGGCCGACCGCCTGGTGGCGGTGCATGCCAAAGATATCGCCCCGCCGCGCATGGCGCTGGCAGAAGACGGCTGGACCACGCTGGGCCAGGGCATCGTGCCCTGGGTGGCCCTGTTGGCGCAGCTCAAAACCCGCACCGACCTGGTGGTGTTTGAGCACGACCACCCGGTGGATTTTGCGGGCACGCTGCGCAACAGCCATGCCTTCCTTACCCAACATTTAGGCTGATATGGCACACAACAGCATCCAAGGCCCGGCCATCTTCCTGGCCCAGTTTGCGGGCGACACCGCCCCGTTCAACACCCTGCCCAACATCGCCCGCTGGGCCGCCGGGCTGGGCTACAAGGGCGTGCAAATCCCCAGCTGGGATGGGCGCTTGTTCAACCTGGCCCGCGCCGCCGAGAGCCAGACCTACTGCGACGAAGTCACCGGCCAACTGGCCGAGCACGGCCTGGTGATTACCGAGCTGTCCACCCACTTGCAAGGCCAGCTGGTGGCGGTGCACCCGGCCTACGATTTGCCGATGGACGGCTTTGCCCCCGAGGCAGTGCGCGGCAAACCGGCCGACCGCACGGCCTGGGCGATTGCGCAACTGAAGCTGGCGGCCCAGGCCTCGCAGCGCCTGGGTTTGAAGTCGCACGCCACCTTCAGCGGTGCGCTGGCCTGGCCCTACCTCTACCCTTGGCCGCAGCGCCCGGCGGGGCTGGTGGAGGCGGCGTTTGACGAACTCGCCAAGCGCTGGCTGCCCATTCTGGACACGTTCGACGCTGTGGGCGTGGACGTGTGCTACGAGGTACACCCCGGCGAAGACCTGTGCGACGGGGCCAGCTATGAGATGTTTCTGGACCGCGTGCACCAGCACCCGCGCGCCTGCCTGCTGTATGACCCCAGCCACTTTGTGCTGCAGCAGCTGGACTACCTGGCCTACATCGACCTCTACCACGACCGCATCAAAGCCTTCCACGTCAAGGATGCCGAGTTCCGCCCGAATGGCCGCACAGGGGTGTACGGCGGCTTCCAGAAATGGCAAGACCGCGCCGGGCGCTTCCGCTCGCTGGGCGACGGCCAGGTGGACTTCCGCGCCATCTTCAGCAAGCTCACCCAGTACGGCTACCGCGGCTGGGCGGTGCTGGAGTGGGAATGCTGCATTAAGCACCCCGAGCAAGGCGCAGCCGAGGGCGCACCCTTCATCAAAGACCACCTGATCCGCGTGGCCGAGCGCGCCTTCGACGACTTCGCCGCCAGCGGCACCGATGCCGCTGCGAACCGCCGCATGCTGGGCCTGTAATACAACAAAGAAAGAGACTGCACCATGACACCCAACATCGAATCCCTGCTCGACCAGATGACGCTGGAGGAGCAGGTCGGCCTGCTTGCCGGGGCCGACTTCTGGACCACCGTGCCCGTACCGCGCCTGGGCGTGCCCGCCATCAAAGTGACCGACGGCCCCAACGGCGCGCGCGGCGGGGTGTTCAAAGACGGCCCCACGACAGCCTGCTTCCCCGTGGGCATTGCCCTGGCCTCCACCTGGAACCCGGCGCTGATCGAGCAGACCGGCGCGGCCCTAGGGAGCGAGGCCAAACTCAAAGGTGCCAGCGTGCTGCTGGCCCCCACCGTCAACCTGCACCGCACGGTGCTCAATGGCCGCAACTTCGAGTGCCATTCCGAAGACCCCTGGCTCAGCTCCGAGCTGGGCGTGGCCTATGTGCGCGGCGTGCAAAGCACCGGCGTGGCCGCCACCATCAAGCACTTTGTGGGCAACGACAGCGAATACCAGCGCATGAGCATGAGCTCCGACATCCCCGAGCGGGCCCTGCGCGAGCTGTACCTGCTGCCGTTTGAGCGGGCCGTCAAAGAGGCCGGTGTGATGGCCGTGATGACCGGCTACAACCGCCTGGACGGCATTTACGCCGCCGACCACCAGCGCATGCTGCAACAGGTGCTGCGCGACGAATGGGGCTTTACCGGCCTGGTCATGTCCGACTGGATGGGCCTGCACAGCACCGTAGAAGGCGTGCTGGCCGGGTGCGACCTGGAAATGCCCGGCCCGGCGGTGGAGCGCGGTGCCAAGCTGGTGCAGGCCGTGAAGGATGGCCTGCTGCCCGCCGGTGCCGTGCGCGCCTGCGCCCGCCGCGTGCTGCAACTGATCGAGCGCGTGGGTGGGTTTGTCAACCCCGGCATCCCCGCCGAACGTGCCGACGACCTGCCCGCCCACCGCGCGCTGATCCGCCGCCTGGGCTCCGAGGGCGCGGTGCTGCTGAAGAACGACGGCCTGCTGCCCTTGGCACCACAGGCGGGCCAAACCGTGGCGCTGATCGGCATTGCCGCCGTCACGCCCCAGGCCATGGGCGGCGGCAGCGCCACCGTCAACGCGCACTACCGCATCGCTCCGATGGCGGCCCTGCAGGCGCAGTGCCCCGCCACCACCTTCACCCACCACGCCGGGGCCGACATCCACCGCTACGTGCCGGTGCTGAACACGCCCATGCAGCTGGAGTTTTTCAACAGCCTGGACTTCAGCGGCCCGGTGGTCTGCCGCCAAACGGTGGCCAACACCGAGCAACTCTGGATCGACACTGTGGACGCCGCCGTCACGGCAGATGCCTTCTCGGCCCGCGCTACGCTGCGCTTTGTGGCCGCCGAGGCGGGCGAGCACCAGTTCTCGCTGGTCAGCGCGGGCCTGAGCCGGGCCTACATCAATGGCGACCTGGCGGTGGATGCCTGGAGCGGCTGGAACCGGGGCGACACCTACTTCACCTTCGGCTGTAACGAGGTACGCCACAGCCGCACCCTGGCCCAGGGCGAGGTGTGCGAGGTGGTGATCGAGTTCAGCACCGGCACGCCCGAGTCCACCCCCATCCACGCCCTGCGCTTCGGCGCCTACCGCGTGCTGGGCGAGGCCGACATCGCCGCCGCCGTGGCAGCTGCCGCCCAAGCGGACGTGGCCGTGGTGTTTGCCGGGCTCAACGCCGAGTGGGACAACGAAGGCCTGGACCGCAGCGGCATCACCCTGCCGCACAGCCAGAACGCCTTGATCGCCCGCGTGCTGGCCGCCAACCCGCGTACCGTGGTGGTGTTGCAAACCGGCTCGCCCGTCGCCCTGCCCTGGCTGGCCGACGTACCCGCCGTGCTGCAAGCCTGGTATCCCGGCCAGGAGTGCGGCAACGCCATCGCCGACGTGCTGCTGGGCACGGCCGAGCCCGGTGGCCGCCTGCCGCAAACCTGGCCTATGCAGTTGCAAGACACCGTGGGTTTTGGCAACGCCCGGCACTACCCCGGCGTGGACGGCCATGTGGTCTACGACGAGGGTATCTTCATCGGCTACCGGCACTACCAGCAGAAAAACATCGCGCCGCTGTTCCCCTTCGGCCACGGCCTGTCGTACACGCAATTTCGCTACGGCGCGCTGCGCCTGGCTTCCACGGAGCTACAGCCCGGTGGCGAGCTGCTGGTGGAGATGGATGTGCACAACGTCGGCAGCCGCGCCGGGCAGGCCGTGGTGCAGCTCTATGTGAGCGATACCCACGCCAGCCTGCCGCGCCCCGCGCAGGAGCTCAAGGGCTTTGCCAAGCTGACTCTGGCCGCAGGAGAAACCGGCACGGCGCAGTTCCGGCTCGGCATGCGCGCCTTCGCGTTCTATGACGTGGCGCGGGCGGCCTGGGTGGCGGAGGCGGGGGGCTACAGCGTGCATGTGGGCACTTCGGTGGATGCGCGGCTGGCTTCGGCGGAGCTGACGCTGGCTGGGGATTGGGTGTCGGCGGTGTGAGTCCGGTGGGGTCAGATCCGAATTGCGCGACGGGTGCTGGCAGGACAACAAGCTATCAGCACCCGCATTTCGGCTCTTGTATCTTTAAATACATGCACTTTCCCCAGTTTTTGGAGCATTGTTGGAATACGTGGATACGGGAGCGGAGAAGCGCCACCGGCATCTGCGTGATCGGTTGGGAAGCCGCCTTGCAGCCCGTTTTGCTCTTGGGT
>CAUPPH010000007.1:0-201984 GCA_963513125.1 uncultured Albidiferax sp. | reverse complement strand
GCGAGTTTGCGTCATGCCCCCGTGGGGCGAGCACCGCAGGTTCCCGTAGCGCTAGCGGAGGGCGCAGGTAGTGGGGGTGGCCTTTTCTTTGGTGCCTTTCTTTTGGCCACGCAAAAGAAAGGTACTGCGCCGCCGGGCGCACATCCCGGCCGGGGATGCTGACAGGCACCCAGAAGACGTCAACGCCAACCCGCCAATAGGGGTCGGAGCCCAAATGCGGGCTATACAGTGCTCGACCCGCCAGCTTTGATCGCGCAATTGGGATCCGACCCCCATTGGCTACGACCGCGCATTTCCCGCCAGCAGCCGTTGTGTAATGAGGATTCGACCCCACCAAGCTACCCCAGCAGCCGCTGCTCGAACGGGTAGTCGGACAGCAGCTCGATGCTGCCGTCGTTGCGGATGTAGATCTGCTCTTCGAGCTTGGCGCCTTCACCGCCGTCTTCGTGGCCGATGTAGCTCTCGATGCACAGGGTCATGCCGGGCTCAAACACGCCGTCGTAGCCTTTGGCATCGCTGTCTTCGCGGTGCACGATGTACGGGTACTCGCCGCACATGCCCACGCCGTGCGCCAGCGCGAAGTAGCGGCGGGCCTGGTAAGGCTTGGGGATCTTCCAGGCGCGGGTGGTGTACTCGGAGAAGCTCATGCCGGGTTTCACCAGTTCCATGTTGGTGTGGATCTGCTCATAGGCCAGCTGGTAAACGGTTTTTTGCGCAGCATTGGCCGGGCCTTTGCCGCACAGGAAGGTGCGCGAAAAATCGGCGTAGTAACCAAAGCGGCCCACCACGTCGGTGTCCAGGCCGACCAGGTCACCGTCTTCGATGACGCGGGTGCTGCACTCGTGGAACCAGGGGTTGGTGCGCGGGCCGGAGCTGAGCAAACGGGTTTCGATGTAGTCGCCGTCGGTGGCGATGATGTGCTGGTGCAGGTGCGACCAGAGTTCGTTTTCCTTGATGCCGGGCACCAGGGCGGCTTCCAGGTTGCGCACGCCCTGCTCGGCGGCGCGCAGCGAGGCGCGGACCATCTTGATCTCGTTGTCGACCTTGATGCAGCGGGCGCGCTCCAGCGGCTCTTGCGCATCGGACAGGATGTAGCCGTAGGCCTGCAGCGCGAAGGCGGCGGCCGAAGTGGCGCTTTCCAGGGCGATCTTCTTGCCGCCACCGCACTGCTGGATCAGCTCGTGCAGCTCTGCCGCCCAGCGCTTGGTCACGTCACCCAGATTGTCGTTGCAGAAGTAATACGAGATGGCGGTGGCCGGGCGCACTTCGTCAATGGTGTCCAGGCCGTCGGCCAGGAAGTCGCACCCTGCATACTCAAACATCACCACTTTGCCCTCGGCGGGCACGAACAGGTAACGCGCCGGGTTGCGCATCGAGTAGACCTGCATGTTGCGCGAGCCTGACGCGTAGCGGATGTGCGTGGGGTCGAACAGGATGCATGCGGTGAGGTCGCGCTTTTTCAGCTCGGCCTTGACGCGGGCCATGCGGTCGCGCTGGATTTGCGCGATCTCGGCGGCGGTGGGTTCGCAGTCTTCGAGGCGCTGGGTGGGATGGATGAGGGCCATGGTGGGGGGCTTTCGGGTTGTTATAGAAGAAGAAATCAATCAATCAAGCTGTCGTTGCGCACTAACTGGCTCTCGGCAATCAAATGCGCCTCCGACACGCGGCCATACAACTGGCGGGTGCGCTCCAGGCGGCCCATCACATTGGGCTTTTGCGAGTAGGCAAAGATGGCGGTGTGGCGCTGGATGCTGCCGCTGACCGGGGTAACGCGGTGCAGCGAAAAACGGCCCTTGAAGAACTGCACGTCGCCGGGGCGCAGCGTGAGCACCTTGACCACGCTGCGGTCTTCGCCACGCACCACCCGGCCCACGCCCTCGTAGTTTTCGCCCTCGGGCGTGCGGATGTTGGGGCAGTATTCGAAGTCGCCGCCGTGTTCGGCCTGCTGCGTCATCATGGAGACGATGAACTCGTTGGTGTCGTAGTGCCAGGGCTGCTGGGTGCCGTCGGGCAGCACGTTTTGCACCAGGCCCGCATACGGATCTGCGTATTCCCACACCCGCTCCTGCTGCAGGCAGGCGGCCACAAACAGCTTCATGGCCTTGGCCACATAGATGCGGTGGATGATGTAGTCGGCCGGGATCATGTCGCGCGTGACGAAACCGCTGGTGCGGTCCATGAAGTGGCGGCGCGGGTCGCTGGCGGGCAGGCTGGGGTCGTCGTTGGTGAAGTAGGCGTTGGTCTGCTGGCGCGGCGAGAAAAAGGTTTTCTGTGCCAGCACGCGGCCTTCTTCGGTCACGCGCTGCATGGCCTCGGGCCGCAAGAAGCCGGGCAGCACGTAGCTGCCCTCTGCTGCTAACTGGCTGCGGCACATCTCCACCAGCTCCTGCATGCGCTGCGAGCCGGGGGCCTGCAGCGGGTAGCGCTCGGTGTCGACGATGTCGCTCAGGTCCATGCATTCGGCATTGGCCAGCGCGAGAGTGGGGAAAGTGCTCATACAAACTCCAGGTGGGGGGCGGTCAGGCCCGGTGGTCTTCAAGAATCAAGTCGGCGCCTTTTTCGGCCACCATGATGGTGGGCGCATTGGTGTTGCCCGAGGTCACCGCCGGGAACACCGAGGCATCCACCACCCGCAGGCCCTGGATGCCGTGCACCCGCAGCCGGTGGTCCACCACGTTGCGCTCTGGGTCCGGGCCCATCGCGCAGGTGCCGCAGGCGTGGTAGACCGAACCGCTGCGCTGGCGAAAGTCTTCCAGCAGCGCCTCGGGCGAAGTGGCATCAGGGCCGGGGAACAGCTCCGAGGCCACCACGCCCGACAAGGGCGCGCTGGAGGCAATGCGCCGCAGCAACTGGCTGCCCTCTTGCACGTCGGCCAGGTCCTCGGGGGTGGACAAAAAGTTGGTGCGGATCACCGGCTTGGCAAACGGGTCGGCACTTTGAATGGTGATGCTGCCGCGGCTGGTGGGGCGGCAGGTGTTGAAGGACATCAAAAACGCCGAATACGGATCCGGGTTCATGAGCTTGGCCTGCGGTTTGGCGTTGGCGGTGTAACTGATGGGGTTGAAGTACACATGCATATTGGGCCGCGCCAGCTCGGGGCGGCTGCGCACAAAGGCCCCGGCCTGGTTCACGCTCATGGCCAGCGGCCCCTGCCGGCCCAGCAGGTACTGCAGAGCGGCCTTGACCTTGCCGCTGAACGGGTACAGCGTGTCGTTGAGCGTGGGCACTTTGGACTTGAAGTAGTACGACACACACACGTGGTCTTGCATGTTCTGCCCCACGGCGGGCGCGTGGCGCACCAGGGGAATATCCAGACCCTTGAGCAAGCCCGCATCGCCCACGCCCGAGAGCTGCAACAGCTGCGGCGAATTGATGGAGCCGCCGGACAGCACCACCTCCTTGGCGGCGCGCACGGTGTGCAGGCTGCCCTGGTGCAAAAACTCCACGCCCACGGCGCGGGTGCCCTCGAACACCACCCGGGTCACCTGGGCGCGGGTGGTCAGGGTGAGGTTTTTGCGTTTGAGCGCCGGGCGCAAAAACGCGTTGGCGGTGGAGGCGCGCACGCCGTCGCGGATGGTCATTTGCCACAGGCCTGCGCCTTCGGTCTGCGCGCCGTTGAAATCGGCCGTAGTGGGGTAGCCCAGGGCGTTGCAGGCGGCCATGAAGGTGTCGCACAGCGGGTGCACCTTGCCGGTGAATTCACTCACCCGCAGCGGGCCGCCGCTGCCGTGGTAGTCGGATGCGCCCCCCACATGGTCTTCGGACTTTTTGAAGTACGGCAACACCGACTTCCAGCCCCAGCCGGGGTTGCCCGCGGCCTCCCAGTCGTCAAAGTCTTCGCGCTGGCCACGGATGTAGACCATGGCGTTGATCGAGCTGGTGCCCCCCAGCACCTTGCCGCGCGGCCAGTACAGGCGGCGGTTGGCCATGGCGGGCTCGGGTTCGGCGTGGTACATCCAGTTGAAGCGCGGGTCGGCAAAGGTGCGGCCATAACCAATCGGCACCTGGATCCAGGGGCTGCGGTCCGAGCCCCCGGCTTCCAGCAGCAAAACCCGGTCCGTGCCGCTGGCGCTCAGGCGGTTGGCCAGCACGCAACCGGCAGACCCTGCGCCGACGATGATGTAGTCGTATTCGTTCATGCGCCGCAGGTTAGCGGCCCGTTACCGTCTGGGCAAACCACGAATTCGCGGCCCCAGCCTTGAGAAAAATGGTGTGGCTAGCCGATATGCCCCCACCCCGGCCCTCCCCCGGCGGGGGAGGGAGCAAGTCAGGGCCCCGCATTACGCCCTCCCCTTCCGGGGGAGGGTTGGGGTGGGGGCCGGATGTTCTGAGCTACTCCGAAGCAGCAGGCGCAAACTGCCCCGCCAGCCAGTCGCGGAACAGGCCGACCAGCACGCGGCTTTCGGCATCGCGGGCCAGGTTGACGAACCAGTAGCCGTGCGGCCCGGCCACTTTGACATCGCTCAAGGGCCGCAGACTACCGGCCGCCAGCTCCCTGGGCACCATGGCCTCGTCCACGATGGCCACCCCGGCACCGGCCAGGGCGGCGTTGATCACCTGGTCCAGCGTGCTGAAGCTCAGGCCGGGCTTGGGGTTGACTTCGGTCAGGCCCTGGGCGGCGCACCAGTGCTCCCACATGGGCATGCGCACATTGCCGTCGGTGATGTGCAGCAGGGTGGCATCTTCCAGGCGCGGGGGTTGCGCATCGACCCACAGCACCGGGCTGGCCAGCATCACGTGCTGCTCCACCATCAGCAGCGAGCAGTCGCCGTCGGCCCAGGCCTGGTCGCTGAAGGCAATCACGCAGTCGCAGTGGCGCACGTCGCGCGGGGCGTGCACGTCGTGGGTGCTGATGGACAGGTCGATGTGCGGAAACTGCCGCCTAAAGTCCGGCAGGCGCGGTGCCATCCAGCGGGTGGCGAAGGTGGGCGGCAGGTTGATGGCCAACTGCTGGCGCAGGTTGTGGTGCTGCAGGTTTTGCACCACGGTGTCGATGTGCTGGAACGCGGTGTCCACGGCGGTGGCCAGTTGCCGCCCGGCAGGGGTGAGCTGCACGCCCCGGTGGGTGCGGGTGAACACCGGCACGCCCAGCCATTCTTCGAGCTGCTTGATCTGTCGACTCACCGCCCCCTGCGTGACAAACAGGCTCTCGCCCGCCTGCATGAAATTCTCGGTGCGGGCCGCAGCCGCGAACACGCGCAGCGCATTCAGCGGGGGGAGGCGTTTGTGCATGGTGGGAGTGGCGAGGGCGAGGTACGGGTCAGTCAGCGCGGATTATGCAATTCGCATGCCGCTCGCTGCCCCAACCCCAGCTCTCAAAACCCTTCGTGCGGTGCCAGATACCGCCACTGCCCCACCGGCAGGTTGCCCAGCATCACGTTGCCGATGCGCACCCGCTTCAGGCCCACCACCTTCAGGCCCACCAGTTCGCACATGCGGCGGATCTGGCGTTTTTTGCCCTCCGTCAACACAAAGCGCAGCTGCTCGGGGTTTTGCCAGGTGACCTTGGCGGGCTTGAGGGGCTGGCCGTCCAGGCTCAGGCCGTGGCGCAGTTTGGCCAGCATGGCGGGCGGGAATACGGCCTGCACGTTGCTGGTGACGGGGTCGTCGTCGTCCATGCGGATGAGCTGGCCGGTGGGCGCGGGCTGGCCCAGCCCGTGGTAGGCCACGCGGACCAGGTATTCCTTTTCCATCACCGAGTCTTCGCCGATGAGCTGGCGGGCCACGCGGCCATCCTGCGTCATCACCAGCAGGCCGATGGAGTCGATGTCCAGCCGCCCGGCGGGGGCCAGGCCGACCAGTTGCTTGGGGTGGAAGAAGAAGCGGGCGTTGTCCTCGGCCCAGCGGTTTTGCGCGGTGAACAGCGTGACCGCCGGTTCGTGACCATCTTCGGCCTGGGCGCTCACATAGCCCATGGGCTTGTTGATCAGAATGGTGACCTGGTTCGCCTGGTGGCCGCTGGCGGCCTTGTCGATCTGGATGCGGTCGCTGGGCGTGACCTTGACCCCCATCTCGGCGATGGCCCCGTTGACCTTGACCCAGCCCCGGGCGATCCATTCATCGGCTTCGCGGCGCGAGCACATGTTCAGATCGGCCATGCGCTTGTTCAGGCGGATGGGGTCGCTGCTGCTGGCCTTTCCGGCAGCACCAGCAGGTGGGGCGGCACGGCGGAAGGGCACGGGGGCGGATGGAGGCTTGGGGGGTGGTACGGGGGAGTTCATAAATGCTATCAATGTAGTAGCTGCTTGCGCTGACGGAATGGGCGGTGACGGCAGATTTTGCTTAGATTTTAGGCCAGCAACCGATACCCCACCCCCGTCTCCGTCAGCAAATGCACGGGCTGGGCCGGATCCGCCTCCAGCTTCTGCCGCAGATGCCCCATGTGGATGCGCAGGTAGTGGCTTTGCTGGGTGTGGGCCGGGCCCCAGACTTCGCGCAGCAACTGGCGGTGGGTGAGCACGCGCCCGGCGTTGCTGGCCAGCACGGAGAGCAGGCGGTATTCGATGGGGGTGAGGTGCACTTCCACGCCCTGGCGGCGCACCAGGCGGGCGGTGCGGTCGATCTCCACCGTGCCGAAGCGGAACACGGCCTCCTCGCTGCCCTCGGCCGCGCGCGGGCGGCGCAGGTTGGCGCGCACGCGGGCCAGCAGCTCGCCTACACCGAAGGGCTTGGTCAGGTAGTCGTCGGCCCCGGCATCGAGGGCGGCGATCTTGTCGGCCTCGTCGCTGCGGGCCGACAGCACGATGATGGGCACGGCGGACCAGCCGCGCACGTCACGCAATACGTCCAGGCCGTCACCGTCGGGCAGGCCCAGGTCCAGCACCAGCAGGTCGGGCTTGCGGGTGCCGGCCTCGGTCAGGCCTTGCTGGGCGGTATCGGCCTCGAAGACCTGCCAGCCTTCGGCCTCCAGCGCGGCACGCACGAAGCGGCGGATGTGGGGTTCGTCTTCGATGAGAACGGCGACAGGGGTGGTCATAGAACGGTAAGGCCGAACATCCGGCCCCCACCCCAGCCCTCCCCCGGGAGGGGAGGGGGAAAAGCGGGGTCCGGTCTTGCTCCCTCCCTCTTCGGGGGAGGGCTGGGGTGGGGGCGGGCGGTCGTCAACAGAGTACTCACAGGATGTCAGGCGCGGGGCGGCGCGGCAGAGTAAGGGTGAATTCTGCGCCACCGCCCGGCGCGTTGGCGGCGCTGATCTGGCCCCGGTGCGCATCGACGATGGCTTTGCAGATGGCCAGGCCCAGGCCCACGCCGGGGGTGCTGGACTCGGCGCTGCCACGGGTGAACTTGTCGAACAACTCGGCCTCGCGGCCCCGCAGCTTGGGCGGCAGGCCGGGGCCATGGTCGCGCACCGCCAGCACCAGGCTGGTAGGGGTGGTGCGGGCGGTCAATACGATGGGAGTCGCACCATATTTGGTGGCGTTTTCCAGCAGGTTGACCAGCACGCGCTCCATCAGCACTGCGTCGTATTCGACCAGCGGCAGGTCGGCGGGGATGTCGGTATCCACATGGTGGCCGCGCAGGCCCGGGCCTGCGGCGCGGATGGCGGCGCCCACCAGTTCTTCCACCGACTGCCAGTCGCTGCGCAGGGCCACAGCGCCGTTTTGCAGCCTTGCCATGTCCAGCAGGTTGGTGACCAGGGCCGAGAGTTCGCGCGCCTGCACCACCATGGCTTGCGCCGTATCTGCCTGCGCGGGGGCCAGCGGCGGCTGCGCGGTGTGCAGCGATTCGGCCAGGCCCATCAGCGCGGTGAGCGGGGTGCGCACGTCGTGCGAAATCGCGGCCAGCAAGGTGTTGCGCAAGCGCTCGGATTCCATGTGCACCACGGCCTCTTGCGCCACCTCGACGTAGTGCACACGCTCCAGCGCAATGGCGATCTGCCGGGCCAGGGTCTGCAGCAGTTGCTGCTGCTCGGGGATGAGCAGCCAGCGTGCCTGGCTGGGTTTGAGGGCCAGCACGCCGCGCACCCGCATGGGGGCTTGCAGCGGCACGCAATGCCAGGGGTGGGCGGGCAAGGTGGTGGTGGCCAGCCCGGCGCTGTGGCCGGTGCGCAGTACCCATTCGGCGATGCCCGCGTCAAAGTCGTGCGGCAGCATGCCGGGCAGATGCAGATGGCCCGTGCCTGCGTCTTTGTGCTCGGCCACCAGCACCATCACCTTGCCGCCTTTGACCGGGTCGAAGGCCACGCCCTCCACCTGGGTGAACAGGCGCTGCACGGCGGTCTGGCCGATCTCCACCACCTGGCTGGTCAGCAGCGCGGCAGACAGCTCGCGCGTCAGGTCGAACAAGGCCTGCGCCCGGCGTTCGCGGCTGGCGGCAATGCGGGCCGAAAAACGCAGCCCGGCGGTCAGCTGGCCGGTCAGCAGCCCGATGGCCAGCATCACCACAAAGGTCACCAGGTACTGCAGATCGTGCACTGCAAACGAGAAGCGGGGTGTGACAAAAAAGAAGTCGAATGCGGCCACGTTCAGCACCGCCGCCAGGGCCGCAGCCCCGCGCCCGTAGCGCACGGCCACCAGCACCACAGCCACCAGAAACAGCATGACGATGTTGGCCTGGTCCAGCCGGTCCGCCAGCGGAGCCGCCAACAGGCTGACCAGCACCGCACCGCCCAGGGCGGCGGCCCAGGGCTGCCAGGCGACGCTGGGGGTGGCATCGTCGGTGTCGTTGGGCAGCCAGGCGCGGGCCAGGCGGCGGGTACTGGGGCTGGCACCCACCTCCAGCACATCCAGCGTGGGGGCCAGGGTGGCGAGCTGGCGCGTCAGCGTGGGGGACCAGCGCCGCCAAAATTGCCAGCGCGGCGACTGGCGGGGGCGGCCCACCACCAGGGTGGCGCAGTTCAGCGTCTGAGCCTGGAGGACCAGGGCGGCGGCCACATCGCTGCCGGTCAGCACCGCGGTATCGGCCCCCAGGGTTTCGGCCAGTTGCAGCACAGTGAGGATGCGGTCGCGCTCGACCGCATCCAGGCGCTGTAGCAACGGGGTTTCCACATAGGCAGCGTGCCAACGCACATTGAGCTGCCCGGCCAGCCGCGCGGCGGTGCGCACGGTGTGCTCCGCGCCCTCCAACGGGCCGATACAGGCCAGGATGGCACCGGAGGTGTTCCACACCGGCGGCAGGTCCGCAGCGCTAACAGACTGCTCCACCCGGTAGCTGCGCACGTCGTCTTCCACATGTTCGGCGGTGCGGCGCAGGGCGATTTCGCGCAGCGCAATCAGGTTGCCTTTGCGGAAGAAGTTTTGCGCGGCCCGGGCGGCCTGCTGCGGCAGGTAGACCTTGCCCGCCTGCAGCCGAGCGGTGAGCTCGTCGGGGGTGACATCCACCAGGATGATCTCGTCGGCGCTGTCGAGCACGGTGTCGGGCACGGTCTCCAGCACGCGGATGCCGGTGATGGCGCCCACGGTGCCGTTCAGGCTTTCCAGGTGCTGCACGTTCAGGGCCGACCAGACCTCGATACCTGCGGCCAACAGCTCCTGCACGTCCTGCCAGCGCTTGGGGTGGCGCGAGCCCTCCACGTTGCTGTGGGCCAACTCGTCCACCAGCAGGATGGCGGGTTTGCGGGCCAGGGCTGCGTCCAGGTCGAATTCGGGCAGCGTCTGGCCCCGGTAGGGGAGCTGGCGCAGCGGCAAGCGCTCCAGGCCGTGCAGCAGGGCTGCGGTTTCCTTGCGGCCATGGGTTTCCACCACGCCCACCAGCACCTCTCGCCCGGCCTGGTGCGCCTGCTGGGCGGCGCTGAGCATGGCGTAGGTTTTGCCCACGCCCGCGTTGGCCCCGAAGTAGATACGCAGCCGCCCGCGCGCCCGGGCCGCGTCCTGCTCTTGCAGGCGCTGCAGCAATACGTCGGGGTCGGGGCGGATGTCCATGCGCGGAGGTTACTGCATGGCATCCAGCGCCAGGTTCAGGCGCAGCACGTTAACGCGCGGTTCACCCAAAAAGCCGAACAAGGGCTGCTCGGTGTGCTGGGCCACCAGCGCTTGCAATGGGGCTGCCTCCACGCCCCGAGCCTTGGCCACGCGCTGGATTTGGTACAGCGCTGCGGCGGGGCTGGTGTGCGGGTCCAGCCCGCTGGCGGAGGCCGTCACCAAATCCACCGGCACGGGGGCGGTGTTGCCGGGATCGGCATCGCGCAAGGCCTGGATGCGGGCCTTGACGGCATCGGTCAGCGCCGGGTTCAGCGGGCCCAGATTCGAGCCGCCGGATGCTGCGCCGTTATAAGGCTGGGGTGCGGTGGCCGAAGGACGACCCCAGAAGTAACGCGGGGCGCTGAAGCTCTGGCCGATCAGCTCGGAGCCGATGGGCTTGCCGCCTTGCAGCACCAGGCTGCCCGCAGCTTGCTGGGGAAAAGCCGCCTGGCCCACGCCAGTGACGGCCAGCGGATACAGCACGCCGGTGAGCAGCGTGAGGGTGGTAAACACCACCAGGGTGGGGCGAAGAATTGCGTTCATGGTGAACTCCTTAAACCAAATGGGTGGCGACCAGCAAGAGGTCAATCGCCTTGATACCGATGAAGGGCACGACCAGGCCGCCCAGGCCGTAGACCAGCAGGTTGCGGCGCAGCAGCGCAGCGGCACCCACGGGGCGATAGCGCACGCCCTTGAGCGCCAGCGGCACCAGGAACATGATGATCAGCGCGTTGAAAATCACCGCCGACAAGATGGCGCTGGACGGACTGCCCAGGTCCATGACGTTCAGCGCGTGGAGTTGCGGGTAGGTGCTGACGAAGATGGCCGGGATGATGGCGAAGTACTTGGCCACGTCGTTGGCAATGGAGAAGGTGGTCAGCGCGCCGCGCGTCATCAGCAAGGCCTTGCCGGTTTCCACAATCTCCAGCAGCTTGGTGGGGTTGGAGTCCAGGTCTACCATGTTGCCCGCCTCCTTGGCGGCCTGGGTACCGCTGTTCATGGCCACGGCCACGTCGGCCTGGGCCAGGGCGGGCGCGTCGTTGGTGCCGTCGCCGGTCATGGCGACCAGGTGGCCTTCGCTTTGGTAACGGCGGATCAGGGCCAGTTTTTGCTCGGGCGTGGCCTCGGCCAGGAAGTCATCCACCCCCGCCTCGGCGGCGATGGCCGCAGCCGTGAGCTTGTTGTCGCCGGTAATCATCACCGTCTTGATGCCCATGCGGCGCAGCTCGCCAAAGCGCTCTTTGATGCCTGCCTTGACGATGTCTTTGAGCTCGACCACACCCAAAACCGTGTTGCCCTCTACCACCACCAGCGGCGTGCTGCCCCGGCGCGCCACGTCGTCGGCGGTGTGGGCCACTTCGGTAGGCATGTGGCCGTTGTGCGCCTGCACATATTTGCGGATGGCATCCACCGCGCCTTTGCGCAACACGCGGGTGGTACTGCCTGCCACCACGTCGATGCCACTCATGCGGGTCTGCGCCGTAAACGGCACTTCGGTGGTCTGCCCCACCAGCAGCGGCACCGTCCCCAGCCGCTGGGCCAGGGCCACGATGCTGCGGCCCTCGGGGGTTTCGTCGGCCAGCGAGGCCTGCGCGGCGCAGGCGGCGAGTTGCGCCTCACCCACGCCGGGCGCGGGGAAGAAGGCCGAGGCCTGGCGGTTGCCGTGGGTGATGGTGCCGGTTTTGTCCAGCAGCAGCACGTCCACGTCGCCTGCCGCCTCCACCGCGCGGCCCGAGGTGGCGATCACGTTGGCCTGCACCATGCGGCCCATGCCCGCCACGCCCACGGCCGACAGCAGGCCGCCGATGGTGGTGGGGATCAGGCAGACCAGCAGCGCGATCAAGGCGGTCATGCTCACCACCGTGCCCGTGTTACCCAATGACACTGCCGCCTGCACGCTGAACATCGAGAACGGCAACAACGTCACCGTGACCACCAAAAACACGATGGTCAGCGCCACCAGCAAAATCGTCAGCGCGATCTCGTTGGGCGTTTTCTGGCGCTTGGCACCTTCGACCATGCTGATCATGCGGTCCAGAAACGACTCGCCGGGGTTCACGCTGATGCGCACCACCAGCCAGTCGGACAGCACCCGGGTGCCGCCTGTGACGCTGGAGAAATCGCCGCCCGACTCGCGCACCACCGGGGCCGATTCGCCGGTGATGGCGCTCTCGTCCACCGAGGCCACGCCTTCGATGACCTCGCCGTCCAGCGGCACCAGGTCGTGCGCCATGACCAGCACCACGTCGCCCTTGCGCAGGTTCTCGGCCTCTTCAGGGAGCCAGGTCGTGCCGTACTTGGGCTCGCGCAGCTTCTTGGCCATGGTGCTTTTCTTCAGGCTGCGCAGCGACGAAGCCTGCGCCTGGGCGCGCCCTTCGGCCAGCGCTTCGGCGAAGTTGGCAAACAGCACGGTAAACCACAGCCACACCGCTACCGCCAGCACAAAGCCCGCCGTGCCGTCGCCGCTGTCCAGCGCCAGCACACCCAAGAGCGTGGTCAGGATGCTGCCGATAAAGACGACGAACATCACCGGGTTGCGCCACTGCACGCGGGGATTGAGCTTGGTGAAGGCGGCGGCCAGCGCGGGCTTGAGCAGGGCCGGATCCAGTAACACCAAAGACTTGGGGGTGTTCATACGAGTGTCTTTCGAAAATTTAAGCCAAATAGGCCTCTGGCGCATGTATTAGCTGCGCTAACAGCTATAAAAATAGTAGCAATCATGGTTGCACCCACAGCATGAGGTGTTCGACCACCGGGCCCAAAGCCAGCGCGGGCACGTAGTTCAGCAGCCCCACTAGCAGCACAGTGCCGATCAACAGGGTGACAAACAGCGGGCCGTGCGTGGGCAGGGTGCCCGATGTCACCGGCAGGCGCTGCTTGGCGGCCAGCGATCCGGCGATGGCCAGCACCGGCAGGATCATCCCGAAGCGCCCGATCCACATCGCAATGCCCAGCAACACGTTGTAGAAAGGCGTGTTGGCCGACAGCCCGGCAAACGCGCTGCCGTTGTTGTTGCCCGCCGAGCTCAGCGCGTACAGGATTTCGCTGAAACCATGCGCGCCGGGGTTGGTTACGCCCGCCTGGCCCGCACCCATTAATACCGCCACCGCCGTGCCCGCCAACACCACGATGGGGGTGACCAAGATGGCGATGGAGGTGAGCTTCATCTCGTGCACCTCGATCTTCTTGCCCAGGTACTCGGGGGTGCGCCCAATCATCAGCCCGGCGATGAACACCGCCAGGATGGCGAAGATCAGCATGCCGTACAGGCCCGAGCCCACGCCACCAAACACCACCTCGCCCAGCTGCATCAGCACCAGCGGCACCATGCCACCCAGCGGGGTGAAGGAGTCGTGCATCGCGTTGACCGCACCGCAACTTGCCGCCGTAGTGATGACGGCAAACAGGCTGCTGGCGGTGATGCCATAGCGCAGCTCCTTGCCCTCCATATTGCCGCCCGGCTGCAGGCTGCTGGCCATCTGGTCCACGCCCAGAGGGCTGAGCAGCGGGTTCCCGGCCTGCTCGGCAGGGATGATCGCGACCACCGCCACCACAAACAGCACTGTCATCGCCGCCAGCACCGCCCAGCCCTGGCGTGCATCGCCCACCACGCGGCCAAAGGCAAAGCACAGCGCGGCGGGGATCCAAAAGATCGCCAGCATCTGCAGGAAGTTGCTGAACGCTGTGGGGTTCTCGAACGGGTGGGCCGAGTTGGCGTTAAAGAAGCCGCCACCGTTGGTGCCCAGCATCTTGATGGCCTCTTGCGACGCGACCGGGCCCATGGGCAGAGTTTGCGGCCCGGCCTGGAGCGTGGCCACCGTCTGGTAGCCATCAAAATTCTGGATGACACCCTGGCCGACCAACGCCACAGCCAGCACCAAAGACAGCGGCAGCAGCACCCAGGCGGTGACCCGCACCACGTCCACCCAGAAGTTGCCGATCACGGCGGTAGACCGGGCCGCGAAGCCGCGCACCAGCGCAAACACCACGGCGATGCCGGTCGCGGCAGAGAAGAAGTTTTGCACCGCCAGGCCCAGCATCTGGGTGAGGTAGCCCATGGTGGACTCGCCCGCGTAGCCCTGCCAGTTGGTGTTGGACGCAAAGCTGATGGCGGTGTTGAAGGCCGAGTCGGCCGACACCGCCGCCATACCCTGCGGGTTCAGCGGCAGCCACACCTGCAGGCGCTGCAGCGCGTACACCACCAGGGCACCCAGCAGGTTGAAGGCCAGCAGCGCCAGCGCGTAGTGCGCCCAGTGCATGGATGTGGTGGGCGAGGTGCCCGCCAGTTTGTACAAAGGCGCTTCCACCTTGTGCATCCAGCCGGGCAGTTCGCCCTGGGCCAGGCGCGCCAGCCACAGGCCCAGCGGCCAGGCGGCAGCCAGCAGCACCGCCAGGTACACGGTCAGCAAAATCCAGGCGTTGGAGGACATCAAAACTCCTCCGCGCAGATCAGCGCATAGACCAGATACGCCAGCAACAGCACGGCGCACAGGCCGCCCAGGCCATACAGCACATCGAGCGGGATCATGCGCGGCCTCCCTGGGGTTTTTCCAGCTTCTGGAACCCGGCGACCAGCACCACCATCACCCCCCACAGCAGGCCCAGGCCTGCGATCCACAGCACATCCATACCATCCCACTTTCTCAAGAAATTGATGGTGTGAGATTAAGTAAACAGGCGTAAAGACGGGGTAGGGAGTGGGGGGTGGGGTGTATAGAAAGCGTAAAGACGCAGGGATGTCTACGCAGTAGCCTTGTCGGCTTCGCTGGTGAACGCGTCGGCAAAGAAGGCCTCCGGGGGCAGCCCCGCCGTGGCGATGTACGCCGCCTGGGCCGAATCCACCACGATGGGCGCGCCACAGGCATAGACCTCATGGCCGGACAAATCCGGCAGGTCTTGCAGCACCGCCTGGTGGACAAAGCCGGTGCGGCCCGTCCAGGCATCTTCGGGCAGTGCGTCGGAAATAACTGGCACAAAGCGTAAATTGGGCATCACCGCCAACTGGGCTTGCACCCAGTCGTTCAAATACAGGTCGCCGGGGCGGCGGCCCCCCCAGTACAGCGTGGCCGCTCGGGTGATGCCTTGGTGCTGCATGTGCTCAAGAATGGCCTTGATGGGCGCAAAGCCGGTGCCGGAGGCCAGCAGCACGATGGGCTTGTCGGAGTCTTCGCGCAGGTAAAAGCTGCCGTAGGGGCCCTCGATGCGCTGGATTTCCTTTTCCTTCATAGCTCCAAACACATGGTCGGTGAACTTGCCGCCGGGCATGTGGCGGATGTGCAGCTCGACCGCCGGGCCGGTGTGGGGGGCGTTGGCCATGCTGTAAGAGCGCCGGGCACCGTCGCGCAGGATGAATTCGATGTACTGGCCGGGGTGGTAGCGCAGGGTGTCGTTGGCGGGCAGTTGCAGCTTGAGGACCATGACATCGCTGGAGACCTTCTCCAGCGTGGTCACGCGCGAGGGCATTTTCTTGATGGGGAAGGCGCTTTCGTCGGTGACCTGGCGCGACTCCAGCACCACGTCGGTCAGCGGCATGGCGCAGCAGGTGAGCACCAGGCCCGCGGCTTCTTCCTCTTCGCTCAGGGCTTTGCTTTGGTGCGGGCCGTGGAACACCATGCCTTCGAGCTTTTTGCACTTGCACGAGCCGCAGGCACCGTCCTTGCAGCCATAGGGCAGGCCAATGCCCTGGCGGATGCCCGCGGCCAGGATGGATTCATCGGCGGTGGCCGCAAAAGCACGGCCACTGGGCTGCACGGTAATGGTGAAGGCTTGCGGCGTGGGGACGGGATGGGTCATGGTGTTGGGTATGCTCGGTAGATTCTGTCTCTCGTACTCCAATTTTGCCTTCAAACCAATCCCCTCTGGGCGCCCTGCCCGCGCGCTTTCGCCGTGAGCGCGTGCTCATCATCGGGTGCGGCGATGTGGGCCAGCGCGCTGTGCGCCAGCTACCCCGCGCGGTGCGCGTGCTGGCCCTGACCTCCAGCCCCGAACGCCGCCCGGCCCTGCGCGCCCAAGGCATCACACCCCTGTGCGGCAACCTGGACGACGCGCGCTCTTTGTTGCGCCTGTCGGGCCTGGCCACCCGGGTGCTGCATCTGGCCCCGCCGCCCAGCGAAGGCGTTGGCGACCCACGCACCCGCAAGCTGCTGCAGGCTCTGCAGTTGCGCGGTGCCCCCAAGGCTTTGGTGTACGGTTCGACCAGCGGCGTGTATGGCGACTGCCAGGGGGCCGTGGTGAACGAGACCCGCGCCTTGGCGGCCACCACGCCCCGGGCCCAGCGCCGCGTGGATGCGGAAGCTGCGGTGCGCCTGCTGGGCCGCCGCGCCAGCCGGGTGCGCACCAGCATCCTGCGCATACCGGGCATTTACGCACTCAACCGCGAGGGCGGCACCCCCGAAGCCCGCTTGCGCAAGGGCACCCCGGTACTGGAGCGGGCCGACGATGTGTTCACCAACCACATCCACGCCGACGACCTGGCCCGCGCGTGTATCACCGCCCTGTGGCGGGGGCAGCCCCAGCGCACGTACAACGTCAACGACGACAGCGCCTTGTTGATGGGCGACTACTTTGACCTGGCCGCCGATCTGTACGGCCTGCCCCGCCCGCCACGCGTGCCGCGCCATGCCACACAAGGGCAGTTGTCGCTGATGCTGCTGAGCTTTATGTCCGAATCGCGGCGCCTGGACAACACGCGGATGAAGCAGGAGCTGCGGCTGCAACTGTGGTATCCAACGGTAGCGACGGGCTTGGTATCTGCCCCGTAGGTAGCTCGCTCAATGCCCCCACTTGCGCTGCTGCCAGCGCGCCCGCTGCAAAGCGCACAACTCCCATAGGCCCCAGGCCAGGCAGGCGGGCACGGCCACCAGGCGCATCACCACCGCTTTGCGTAACAAGACCATGGCAGGATCCTTCTCAACAAAAAGCCCACCCTAAGTGGGCCGTATGACAGGGGCGTGACCGTGTGCAATAGCCGTATGGCGCGCCGGGTTTATCCCCGCACCGCAGCCCGCACCGCTATGCTGGCCCGCGTGCCCCACCCTTCCCCCTTTGAACTGCCCGAGCTGGACGCGCTGGAGCGCACCATCGCCCTGGGCGGGCCGCACCTGCAGGCGCGCACCGTCTGCAGCGTGGACCTGCCCGGCGGCACCCGCTACCCGGTGGTCTGCATCACCCTGGGCAACCCATCGCTGGACGTGCCCGCCGTGGGCTACTTTGGCGGCGTGCACGGGCTGGAGCGCATCGGCGCAGGCGTGGTGATCGCCTACCTGCACAGCCTGGTGGAGCGGCTGGCCTGGGACAGCGCTTTGCACCGACAGCTGGAATCCGTGCGCCTGGTGTTCATGCCCATCGTCAACCCCGGCGGCATGGCGCTGGGCACGCGGGCCAATCCACAGGGGGTGGACCTGATGCGCAACGCGCCGGTGGATGCGCGCGAACCGGTGCCTTTTTTGGTGGGCGGGCAGCGGCTGAGTGCGCGGCTACCGTGGTTTCGCGGGGCCTTTGGCGCGGCGATGGAAGCCGAAGCCCTGGCCGTGTGCGCGGTGGCGCAGACCGAGCTGCTGTCGCGGCCTTTTAGCCTGTCGGTGGACTGCCATTCGGGCTTTGGTGCCCGCGACCGGCTGTGGTTTCCGTACGCCCACACCCGCACGCCGATTGCCCACCTGGCCGAGATGCACGCGCTCAAAGCCATCTTCACCGCCTCGCACAGCCACTACCGCTACATCTTCGAGCCGCAAAGCCTGCAGTACCTGGCGCACGGCGACCTGTGGGACCACCTGTACCGGCAGGCCTGTGCCCAGCCCGAGCGCATCTTTTTGCCGCTGACGCTGGAGATGGGCTCCTGGCTATGGGTCAAGAAAAACCCGCGCCAGCTGTTCTCGCGCCACGGCATCTTCAACCCGCTGATCGCCCACCGCCAGCAGCGCGTGCTGCGCCAGCACCAGTCGCTGCTGGACTTTCTGGCGCGCGCCGCCCACGGGCACCGGTTGTGGCTGCCAGATGTGGAAGCGCGCACCTACCACCACGCCCAGGCCCAGCACGACTGGTACGGAAGCCATCCATGAGCACCTGGATCTTTCTGCGCGGCCTGACCCGCGAGAGCGGCCACTGGGGTGCGTTCACCCCGCAGTTTGAAGCCGCCCTGCCCGGCTGCGACGTGGTGGCACTGGACCTGCCCGGCAACGGCAGCCTGTGCCACCAAGCCAGCCCCACACGGGTGCAAGACATGGTGGCCCACTGCCGCGCCGAGCTGGACCGCCGCTGGCTGCCGCCGCCCTACCATCTGCTGGGCATGTCACTGGGCGCGATGGTGGCGGTGGCCTGGTCGGCGGCACACCCGGATGAGGTGGCAGCGCAGGTACTCATCAACACCAGCCTGCGCCCGTTCAGCCCGTTCTACCAGCGGCTGCGGCCCCACCATTACGGGCTGCTGCTGCGGTTGGTGCTGCGGGGTGCCAGCCCGGAAGACTGGGAACGCAGCATCCTGCGCATCACCAGCCATGGCGGGCAGGATGCCGTGCTGCCGCAATGGCTGGCCCTGCGCGCGCAGCACCCCGTGAGCCGCGCCAACGCCCTGCGCCAGTTGCTGGCCGCGGCCCGCTACCGCGCACCCAGCGCCCTGGCCACGCCCACCCTGCTGCTGGCCAGCGCACAGGACCAGCTGGTGTCGGTGGCCTGCTCCCAGGCCCTGGCCCGGCAGTGGCAATGCGGCCTGCAGGTGCATCCCACCGCCGGACACGACCTGCCGCTGGACGACGGCGACTGGGTGGTCCGGCAGATCGCCGGGGCGCATCCACTATCTAATTTATAGCTTCTCACGCCCATTGAATAAGCACAAACAGGCTAAAAGACTAATAGACCTGGGGAAACGGTCAGACGGATTGGCGAAAGGCAATGATGGCCTGGTTGCGCAGGGTGCGCAGCAGGGACAGCTCCTGCTCGTCCAGCGGCAGCAGGCCTTTTTCGGCCATGTCGGCGTAGACCAGGCCGAAGGGCTTGCCCTTGATCACCAGGGGCAGCAGCAAAAAGGTGGGCGCGTGGACGTGGCTGCGGTACCAGGCGGGCAGGCGCTGGGTGATGCGCGGCTCGGTGGCATCGCTGATCAGGGTGTCCACGCCTTTGAGGCACACCGTGCTGAACAGGTCCAGGCTGCTGGCCTTGAGGGCGATGTGGAAAGCCTTGACGACGCTGTCTGGCCCCTCCACGCCCACGCCCAGGCCAAAGCGCCCGGTCAGCGCATCGACCTTGGGGTCGCGCAGGCAGAACACCACCCGCTGGAAACCCATGGCGCGGACCATGGTTTCCAGGATCATGCGCAGCACATCGCTGAGCTTGAAGTCGTCCACCATGGCCTGGCTGATGTCCTGGATGCCGGCCGACAGCACATCGGCCACGCTGGGCAGCACCACGGGCTGGCCCGCATCGGGCACGGGGGTCGGTGTGGCCTGCAGTGCCAACGGTGCCAGGGCGTCGGGCGGCTCGACCTTGTCGGCCATCGGAATGGGGTGGGCGGCGATGTCTTCGTCGGGGTGCTGCAGCAACTGGGCGGCGGCCGAGCCCTGCTGCACGCTCAGCTCCATGGCCCCGGCCATGTCGATGAGTTTCTTGCGCGCCGCCACGGTGGCCTGGCGCACCTGCTGGGGGCGGATGCCCAGGGTTTTGGCGTACAGCCCGGCCTCTTGCGCCAGCCGCAGCTCCAGCTCGCGGGGTGGGGCACGCAGCAGGATGTCGGCCATGTCGTTGGCCACCAGGGCGATCCAGCGTAGCCGCTCGGCCGCCTGCACCGGCGGGCGCAGCGGCGGCTCGCCACGCGGCCTGCGCATGCTGTGCTGGATGGCTTCGGGCAGGCCCCAGGCTTTGGCCACGCCCAGGCCCAGGGTTTCATAGTCCACCCCCAGCACGCTGGCCGAGGCGCGGGCTTCAGACTGCGGCTTGTAGCTGGCCCCCACCAGGTGGCGCACGGCCCGGGCTTCGTCGGCAAAGTAGAACTCGGCCAGCATGCGGCCCAGGTTCTGGAACATGGCGGCGATGAAGGCCTCTTCGTTCTCGTGCGCCTCGGCACACAGCTCCACCGCAATCGAGCCCGCCATCAGGGCGCGCAGGAACTCGTCCTTGATCAGATAGGCATGGGCCTTGTCGCGCATGTGCTCCAGCAGCACCAGGCTCAGCGCCATATTGCGCACGCCGTTGAAGCCCACCAGGCTGACCGCGCGCGACACGGTGTGGATGCTGCCGCCCCGGGCTGCGAAGTGGGCGCTGTTGACCAGGCGCAGCAGCTTGTTGGTCAGCGCCACGTCTTTCAAAATCTCGTTGGTAAAGCTGGCGATGCTCTCGGTTTCCGAGCTGGCCATGCCCTGGATGCGCACCACCGCGTCCGACATGGCGGGAAAGTCGCTCTTGAAGCGCATGCGGGCCATCAGCGCGTCCAGGCTGCTATTTCCTGGGATGGCCGAGGTGCCGGGCAAAGCGGTCAGCGGGGCATGCAAGGTGCTGTCGGCCCATTGCGACAAGGACCGGCGCAGGGCCTGCAGGCTGGGGGTGCGCTGGGCATCCAGGGCCTGGGCCTGGTCCACGATGGCCTGCAGGTCGGCATCGCTATCTACCGCGGTCCCGTGCGGACCGGCCAGCATGGCATCCAGCACGTGGCCCACGGCAGCCACGTCGTCCTGCGGCAGGGCGGCAGAGGCAAATGCGGTGTCGGTGAAGTCGGCGGAGTTCGCCAAATGGGCCCGGCCCGTGGCATCCACCAGCACATTGGCCGTGGTGGGCGTGCCGTGGGGCCGCCCGGCGGCATGGGCGGCCAGCAGGGCATCGAGCAGGTCCAGAGCCAGTGCCACGGCTTCGGCAGGCGGCAAGGCACCGCGCTGGGCAAGCAGGCTGTGTAAATTTGGCAACGACGTGCGCGGGTCAGGGTCGGCCATAGGTCCATCGGTGGGAGTAGAACTTGTCGGTCAATGTCTCCACTGGAAGTATGACACTCCCACCCTGCCTTGGCAGCTTTCTGTCGCAAGTTTCTGCACACGCCAAGGTGTGCAGAAGGTGTGTACGTCCGCCCAAATACCGCTAACATGCGCGGTTGCCTGCTACTCTCACGCCCCTGTCTGCCGATCCCATCGACATCGTTTACCTCTGGGTGGACGGTAACGACCCGCTGTGGCGCGCCAAGCGCCAGCAGGCCGCTGCCGTACTGCCCGCCCACACCCGCATGGCCGCCTACGCCAACGTGGAAGGGCGCTTCCGCGACAACGATGAGCTGCGCTACAGCCTGCGCGCGCTGGAGCGTTTTTTCCCCGGCCACGGCCACATCTACCTGGTGACCGACGCGCAAACCCCGGTCTGGCTGGCTGCCGTGCCCGGCATCAGCGTGGTGGACCACCGCGACCTGATCCCGGCCAGTGCCCTGCCCACCTTCGATTCAGGCCATATCGAGTCGTACATCCACCGCATCCCCGGCCTGTCGGAGCGCTACTTTTATCTGAACGACGATGTGTTTTTTGGCGCGCCGGTGGCGTTGGACGACTGGTTCTGGCCCGGTGGCGTGTGCGTGGCCTGGTCGGATGAACCGCTGGTGAACGACGAGCCGCTGCGCCCCGATGCCACCGCGCTGGACAACGCCTGCCGCCGCTCCAACCAATGGCTGCGCGCCCACCCGGTGCCCGGCTACCAGCACACCTTTCGCACCTTTGCGCATGCGCCCCGTCCCCTGAGCAGGTCGCTGCTGGCCACCCTGGAGCAGGTGGTCCCCGACATGTTTGCCCGGGTGCGCTCCACCGTGTTCCGCGCCTGGGACAAGCCCGCCATCGTCTCCGATTTTGTGCTGCGCTGGGCCCTGGCCCACGGCCAAGCCCAACTGCGCACCTACGCCCACCAGTACCTGTGCACCAGCGATGCCGACCGTACGGACGACCTGGACCAGCTGGTGGCCCGCAACGGCCAGCTGGCCTTCTTTTGCATCAACGACACCACCGACGATGCCCTGCCCCACGACCCGCGCCTGGCCCGCGTGCGGGATGCGCTGCAGCAAATGTTTCCGCTGCCGTCCAGGTTCGAGCGTTAGAAGCTCAAACGGTCTTTAGACGTACAGCGGTTCTTCCTGCATGGCTTCGATCTGCTCGGTGAGCATGTTGACCTGGCCGACCCAGTAGTCGCTGCTGCCAAACCACGGAAAGTTGACCGGAAAGGTCGGGTCGCTCCAGCGGCGGGCCAGCCAGGCGCTGTAGTGGATCAAGCGCAGCGTGCGCAGCGGCTCGATCAGCGCCAGCTCGCGGCGGTCGAAACTGCGGAACTGCTCGTAGCCATCCACCAGGCCGCTGAGCTGGCCGGTGCGCTGGGCGCGGTCGCCGCTCAGCAGCATCCACAGGTCTTGCACCGCCGGGCCGGTACGGGCATCGTCCAGGTCGACAAAGTGCGGACCGCCGCCGGGGCGGTCGGTGGGGGTCCAGAGGATGTTGCCGGGATGGCAGTCGCCGTGCAGCCGCAGGGTTTTTATTTGAGTATCTTTTAGGCCTCCAGCGCTTACGGGTAGGGCACTAGCAGCTATCAAATCAAGAGCTTCTGTACAGGCTTTTTGCCACGGGCCTTGCACGTCCAGCGGCACGATTTCGTGTTTTACCAGCCAGTCGCGCGAATGCAGGCCAAAAGTTTGCAGGTCCAGCGCCGGGCGGTGCACAAACGCGTGCTTGGCCCCCACGGTGTGGATACGGGCCAGGAAGCGGCCAATCCATTCCAGCACCTCGAAGTCGTCCAGCTCGGGCGCGCGGCCACCCCGGCGGGGGCTGACGCTGAAGTCGAATCCGGCGAACGGGTGCAGCGTGGCCCCCTCCAGCACCAGCGGGCCCACGGCGGGAATCTCGGCGGCCATCAATTCAGCGGCAAAGCTGTGTTCTTCGAGTATCTGCGCCTGGCTCCAGCGGCCTGGCCGGTAGAACTTGGCCACCACCACGTTGCCGTCTTCCAGGTGCGCCTGGTAGACCCGGTTTTCGTAGGAGCTGAGGGCCATCAGGCGGCCATCGCCAAACAGGCCCACACTGGCCAGCGCGTCCATCACCACATCAGGGGTCAAGGCTTGGTAATCGTGGGCGGGACCGGCGGAATCTAAGGGGTTAAACATGGGGCGATTGTCGTCGCTCCCAAACAAAACGCCCGCGCCAGGGGTATGGCGCGGGCGTTGGAGCATGCCCCCAGGGCGGGGGCGAATGCGGCAGTTACGCCAAGGTGAGCGTCACTTCAATGTTGCCACGGGTGGCGTTGGAGTAGGGGCACACGCCGTGGGCGGCATCCACCAGGTCCTGGGCCACCGCGCGGTCCATGCCGGGCAGGCTGATGACCAGCGTGGCCGCGATGCCGAAACCTGCGGGGATGGGGCCGATGTCTACGGAGGCATCAATCGACGCATCCGCAGGCACGGTGATCTTCTTCATGCCGGCAACGTGCTTCATGGCACCCATGAAACAGGCCGAGTAGCCCGCCGCAAACAGTTGCTCGGGGTTGGTACCGTTGCCGTTGCCGCCCAGGGCCGGTGGGGGTGCCAGCTTGACGCTCAGTTTGCCGTCGTCGCTGTTGGACTGGCCGTCGCGACCACCGGTGGTGTGGGCGTGGGCGGTGTAGATCACTTTGTCGAGTTTGGTGGGCATGGTGCTTCCTTGGGTTGAAAAAAGTGTCAGGCTTTGGTTAAGCGATCACGCAGTGCCTGGACTTGCTGCGTGAGGGAAAGAACTTCGGGAATGCTGCACTGGGTGGCACTGAGAATGCACGGCGGGATTTTGGCCGCCGCGGTCTTGAGGTTGCGGCCGGCGGGTGTCAGGGTGATGAACACGCGGCGCTCGTCTTGCAGGTCGCGCTGGCGGCTGATCCAGCCCGCCAGCTCCATGCGCTTGAGCAGCGGGGTCAACGTGCCGGAGTCCAGCGACAGGCGATCGCCCAGCTCGGACACCATCAGCGCGTCGCGCTCCCACAGCACCAGCATCGCCAGGTACTGCGGGTAGGTCATGCCCAGCGCTTTGAGCAGGGGCTTATACAGCTTGGTCATGGCCAGGGAAGCGGAATACAGCGCAAAGCACAGCTGGTTGTCCAACAGCAGAGTCTCGTCAACGGTAAAGGATTTGGTGGGCATGGTTTGAATTATATCGTGCAATTAAATTTTGCACAACTTAATTTGCAACGCACCGTAGTGCGTCACCTATCGACTTAGTACTTGTACACGCCCTGCCCCGTCTTGCGCCCCAGCCGGCCTGCGGCTACCAGCTCCTTGAGCAGCGGGCAGGGGCGGTATTTGCTGTCGCCAAATTCGGTCAAGAACACCTCCATCACCGCCAGGCACACGTCCAGGCCGATCATGTCGGCCAAGGCCAGCGGGCCGATGGGCTGGTTGCAGCCCAGCTTCATGCCGGCGTCAATGTCTTCCGGCGTGGCCACGCCCTCGGCCAGCACGAACAGCGCCTCGTTGACCATGGGCATCAGGATGCGGTTGACCACAAAGCCGGGGCCGTTCTTGACGGTGATGGGGGTCTTGCCCAGCACGGCGGCCATGGCGTGCACCGCGTCGTGGGTCGCATCGCTGGTTTGCAGGCCGCGGATGATTTCCACCAGCGCCATCAGCGGCACGGGGTTGAAGAAGTGCATGCCGATGCAGCGGTCGGGCCGCTGGGTCACCGCCGCCAGCTTGGTGATGGAGATGGACGAGGTGTTGGAGGCAATCAGCACTTCGGGGGCCAGCAGCGCGTCGAGCTGCTGCACGATCTTGACCTTGAGGGCGTAGTTTTCGGTGGCGGCTTCGATGACCAGTTGGGCGCTGGTGAAGTCGCTGTACTGGGTGGAACCCCGGATGCGGGCCAGGATGGCGGCCTTGTCCTCCACACTGAGCTTGTCTTTCTTGATCAGCCGGTCCAGGCTGCCGGCGATGGTGGCCAGGCCCTTGGCCACGGCCTCGTCGCTGATGTCCACCATCACCACCTGCAGGCCCGCCGCCGCACAGGTTTGCGCGATGCCATTGCCCATGGTGCCCGCGCCGACAATGCCGACGGTGTTGATTGTCAAAATGCCGCTCATAGGAAACTCCCAGTAGATTGTTTGGTTGCAGTGCAGCATTCATCATAAACATCCCCCATGTTCGACTACCTCATCATTGGCGGCGGCGCGGCGGGCTGCGTGCTGGCCGGGCGGCTCAGCGAAGACCCGGCCATCGATGTCGCCCTGCTCGCATCCGGCCCCGGCCCGGCGCAGCAGCGCGACACCACCGTGCCCCAGCCGGGGCTGAACGGGCGCAGCGTGCCCCTGGCCCCGGGCCGGTTGCTGGCCAGTGCCCCGCCCCGGCCCGCCGACTGGGATGCCTGGGCCGACAACCCGGGCTGGGCCTATGCCGATGTGCAGCCCTACCTGCACCCGCTGGAAGCCGCCCCCACCCTGGCGCGGCCCAATCTGCAGGTGTTTACCGACGCGCAGGCCACCCGCATCCTCACCCAGGGCCGCCGCGCCGTGGGCGTGGAATTCCGCCAGGACGGGCAGCTGCTGCAACTGCGCACGGCGGGTGAAGTGCTGCTGTGCGCCGGGGCGGTGCAGTCGCCACAGTTGCTGATGCTGTCGGGCATCGGCGACCACGCCCAGCTACTGGCGAATGGCATTGCCACCGTGCACCACCTGCCCGGCGTGGGCCTGCACCTGCACGCGCCGGTGGAGCTGGTGCTGGAGGAGCCCGCCACCACGGCGCTCTGGCGCTGCCTGCCCTGGGGCCGGGGCCGCCGGGTTCCGGGCGGGTACGCCCTACCTGGCGAGCCCGTGCCCGATCTGCAACTGGCGTTCATGCCCAGCCGCAGGGGCCATGCGCTGCACATCCGCCTGCTGCAGCCCGCCAGCCGTGGCAGCGTGCGTCTGCACGGCAAAGACCCGCTACAGCTGCCGCACATCGACCCCAACCTGCTCGGCACCCTGGCGGATGTGGAACGGCTGCGCAGCGGGTTCCAACAGGCACAGCGGATGGCCACCCAGCCCGATCTGGCAAAGTGGCCTGGATGGGCTGCGGTGCGCCAGAACCGCAGCGGTGTGGCGCTCGAGCTCCACCTGCGCGAAACCGCCGTGGCCGCAGGCGACCCGGTGGGCAGTTGCCGCATGGGGCCAGAGGAAACGGACGTGGTCGATGCCCGTCTGCGCGTCCACGGCATGGCCGGGCTGCGGGTGGTGGACGCGTCCATCATGCCGCGCATCGTCAGCGCCAATACCACCGCAGCCACCACCATGTTGGCCGAAAAAGCCGCAGATATGTTGCGCGAGGACGCGGCGCAAGCCTGATTTGTTTGGAAGAATGGAGGCTCGGCCATCGCACGCATGGCCTCTTCCTCCAGCGCCCCATGCACCTCCCCGAACGCCCCCGGCTCAACGCCATCGCCGGCCCCATCTTTGGCGAGTTCCTGCTCGGCTACACCGTCATCATCGCCGGGCTGTGGCTGGCCTCGCACACCTCGGACGGCGCGGCGGGCAGCCTGGGGCTGGCCAACCAGGTGCTGGAGACGCTGTACGTCGTCTTCCGGGTGCTGGCCATTGGCATGGGCGTGGTCATCACCCAGCTGCTGGGCGGCCAGCAGGTGGAGCAGGTGCGGCGCACCGCGCTGGCGGGTCTGGGCGCGTGTACCTGGGCCGGGCTGGTGGTGGTGGCGGTGCTGGTGCTGGGCAGCGACTGGATTCTGGATGTGCTCAACGCCCCTGCAGAGATCTTGCCGCTGGCCGGCCCGTACCTGCAGTTACTGGCCCCCGCCGCGCTGCTGGACGGCTACAACCTCACCATGGCCTCGATCCTGCGCGCCCACCTGCATGTGCGCGACTCGCTCAAGGTGATGGTCATCATGCACTGCACCCACCTGGCGCTGGCCGTGCCGCTGATGCTGGGCGTAGGCCCGTGGGAGGGCTTGGGGCTGTATGGTTTTGCGGTGGCCCTGCTGGTCAGCCGCGCCGTCGGCCTGGGCCTGCACCTGGTGCTATGGCGCAAACGCATGTCCCTGGTGCCCACGGCCCGCCACTGGTGGCATCTGCACTGGCGGGTGCTGGGGCCGGTGCTGCGTATCGGCGTGCCGGGCGCGAGTGCCGAGCTGGGCTACCGTGCCGCCTTCATGGTGTCGCTGGCCGGGGCTGCGCGCCTGGGCGTGGTGGCGCTGGCCACCCATGCCTACACCTTGCAACTGCTGCGCTACGTACTGCTGATCAGCCTGGCCATCGGCTGGGCCTGCGAGATCATGGTGGGGCGGCTGGTGGGCGGCGGCCAGTTCAACCAGGCCCATGCCCTGGTGCGCAAAGGCCTGCGCAACGGGCTCATGGCCTCGGGTGGCATGGCCGTGGCGGCGGCGCTGGCGGCACCCTGGCTGATGCGCATCTTCACCAAAGACCCGCATGTCATCGATGCCGCGCAAACCCTGCTGTGGATCGCCGTGGCGCTGGAGAGCGGCCGCGCCTTCAACCTCATCATCACCGGCGCGCTGCGGGCCACCGGCGACGTGATCTACCCGGTGGCCGCCAGCCTGGGCTCGTTTGCCCTGGTGCTGGGCCTGGGCTCGTATTTTCTGGGTCGCCATTTCGGCCTGCCCGGCATCTTCATCGCCTACGCTGCCGACGAATGGGTGCGCGGCCTGCTCATGTGGGCGCGCTGGCATTGGCACGGCTGGCTGCCGCATGCCCGCAACTCGCAGCGGCGGGTGCGCAGGCGGTAGTTTTAGGAGTCAAAATAGGCCTGTCCGCCGGTCGAATGGACACGAGCAGCTCTTAATTTGATAGTAAACACTGGAATTGCCATGGCCCCAAAGCCACCCAAAGCCCCTGTACCGGTCGAACCCGCCTTTGCCGAAGTGGTGCAGTTGATCCATGCAGCGCGCCAGCAGACCATGCGGACCGTCAACACCGAGTTGATCGACCTGTACTGGCACATCGGTGCCTACCTGCACCGCAAGATCGAGGCCGACGGCTGGGCCAAAGGAACCGTGGTGCAACTGGCCGCGTACATCGCGCAGCACGAGCCAGGCGTACGCGGCTTTTCGCCGCAAAACCTCTGGCGCATGCGGCAGTTTTTCCAGACCTACCAAGACGACTCAAAACTCTCACCGCTGGTGAGAGTTTTGCCCTGGACCCACAACCTCATCATCCTCGGGCAGTCAAAACGTCCGGAAGAACGCGAGTTTTACCTGCGCATGGCGATAGACCAGCGCTGGGGCAAACGCCAACTGGAACAGCAGTTTCGCCAAGCGCTTTTCGAGCGCACCGTACTTCATCCGCCAAAACTCTCACCAGCGGTGAGAGAAATGCATGGCGCAGCCGTAGCCAGCGTTTTTAAGGACGCATATCTGGTCGAGTACCTAAACCTGCCCGTTTACCACAGCGAAGCGGACTTGCATCGCGGCCTGCTGTTACGGCTCAAGGCGTTTTTAGCGGAACTCGGGCGCGATTTTTGTTTTATCGGCTCCGAATACCCCGTGCAGGTGGGCGGCCGTGACTTCGCCCTAGACTTGCTTTTTTTCCACCGGGGCCTGAACTGCCTGGTCGCCATTGAGCTGAAAGTCACCGCCTTTGAGCCCGAACACCTGGGCAAGCTCAATTTCTACCTCGAAGCTCTGGACCGCAACCACCGCAAGCCGCATGAAAACCCGGCCATCGGTCTGCTGTTGTGCGCATCCAAAGACAGCGAAGTGGTCGAATACGCGCTCAGCCGCACCCTCTCCCCCGCACTGGTCGCCGAGTACCAGACCCAGTTGCCCGACAAACACCTGCTGGCCGCCAAACTGCATGAGTTCTATGCGCTGAACATGGCGCAGTCCGATGCGGATACAGATATCTAGGGTGCAGGGCAACCCGGGCGTGCAGTAAAGTCGCTGGCTGTTTTGCAATCGATGAAAGCCCCGCCATGCGCCCCTTCGGCACCCCCCTGTCCCCCTCGGCTACCAAAGTCATGCTGCTCGGCTCCGGCGAGCTGGGCAAAGAGGTGCTGATTGCGTTGCAACGCCTGGGCGTGGAAACCATCGCGGTCGACCGCTATGCCAACGCGCCCGGCCAGCAGGTGGCGCACCATGCGCGCACCATCACCATGAGCGACCCGGCCCAGCTCAAAGCGCTGATCGAAGCCGAGCGCCCGCACCTGGTGGTGCCCGAGATCGAGGCCATCGCCACCCCCATGCTGGAAGAGCTGGAGGCCGCCGGCACGGTGCGCGTGATCCCCACCGCCCGCGCCGCCCGCCTGACCATGGACCGCGAAGGCATACGCCGCCTGGCGGCAGAAACGCTGGGCCTGCCAACCAGCCCCTACGTGTTCTGCGACTCGCTGGCCGAGCTGCAGGCCGCCATTGACAGCACCACCGGCTACCCCTGCGTGGTCAAGCCGGTGATGAGCAGCTCGGGCAAGGGGCAGAGCAAGATCAGCGGCCCGGCCGACGTACAAACCGCCTGGGACGTGGCCATGGCCGGGGGCCGGGTGAGCCACGGGCGCGTTATCGTCGAGGGCTTTATTGACTTCGACTACGAAATTACCCTGCTGACCGTGCGCGCCCGCAGCGGCGAAGGCGCTGCAAACTCCGAGGACCGGGCGGATGGCACGGTAGAAACCCACTTCTGCGAACCCATCGGCCACATCCAGGTCAGCGGCGACTACGTGGAGAGCTGGCAGCCGCACCCCATGCCCAGCCTGGCGCTGCAACGCGCGCAGGCCATCGCCCAGGCGGTGACCGACAACCTGGGCGGCCAGGGCCTGTTCGGCGTGGAGCTGTTTGTGAAGGGCGACGCGGTGTGGTTCAGCGAAGTCAGCCCACGTCCGCACGACACCGGCATGGTCACGCTGTGCACCCAGTGGCAAAACGAGTTCGAACTGCACGCCCGCGCCATCCTGGGCCTGCCGGTCAACACCGCGCTGAAGTCGCCCGGTGCCAGTGCGGTGATCTACGGCGGTGTGGATGCCCAAGGCATCGTGTTCGACGGCGTGGCCGAAGCGCTGCGTGTGCCCAACACCGACATCCGCCTGTTCGGCAAGCCCGAAAGCTTTGTGAAGCGCCGCATGGGCGTAGCACTGGCCTTTGATGCCGATGTGGAAGTGGCCCGTACGCATGCCAAGCAAGCCGCGGCGCTGGTCAAACCCCGCCGCGCTTGATGCAGTTCCACCAGCTCATCGCCTGGGCCGACGACTCGGCGCTGCGGATTCTGCTGTCTGCGGGCACGGCGATTGTGCTGGCGCTGGTGCTGCACGCCATCGGCGCGGCCCTGGTGCGGCGGGTCACCCGTAGCCTGCCGGTGGCCAGTCGCATCGCCAACGCCTGCCATGCCCCCACGCGCTTTGTGCTGCCGCTGATTGCGCTGCAGGCCGTATGGCAGATTGCGCCGCGCAACTTCCCGCTGATTGTCGAGGTACGCCATGCCAACGTGCTGTTGCTGCTGGCCTGCCTGACCTGGCTGGGCCTGCGCGTGGTGCACGGCACCGTGCAGGGGCTGATCGCCTCGTACCCGCTGGAGGCCGAAGACAACCTGAACGCCCGCCGCGTGCACACCCAGGCCAAGGTACTGGCCAATACCATGGTCATCGGCATTTTGGTGACCGGACTGGCGGCGATGCTGATGACGTTTCCCGAGGCCCGGCAGTTCGGTGCCAGCCTGCTCGCGTCGGCCGGGGTGGTCGGCATCATCGTGGGCATGGCCGCGCGCCCGGTGCTGGGCAACCTGGTGGCGGGCCTGCAGATTGCCCTGGGCCAGCCGCTGCGCATCGACGACGTGCTGATCGTGCAGGGCGAGTGGGGCCGGGTCGAGGAGATCACCGGCACCTACGTCGTGCTGAAAATCTGGGACCAGCGCCGCCTCATCATCCCTCTGCAGTGGTTTATCGAAAACCCGTTCCAGAACTGGTCACGCCGCAACCCCGAGCTGATCGGCACCGTGTTTTTGTGGGTGGACTACACCACGCCCATCCCTCCACTGCGCACCGAGCTGGACCGCATCTGCGCCGACTCGCCCGCCTGGGACCGCCGCTACTGCAAACTGGACGTGACCGACACCGCCGCCCACGGCATCCAGCTACGGGTGGAAGTGACCGCCGCCAACGCCGACCTGCTGTGGCGCGTGCGCTGCGATGTGCGCGAGGGCATGGTGGATTTTCTGCAGCGCCAGTACCCGCAGCACCTGCCGCGCATGCGCGCCGAGCTCCAGCCATCGCCCCAGATGGTGGAAGCCAAAAACCACTAAATGCATAGCACCTCACGCCTATGGAATAAGCACTAGAGGTCAAAATGTCCATAAAAATGGGGATGACCACCCAGGGCCCCGCAGGGTAAGCTTGGAACGGAAGAAACCTGATTGGAAGAGCTGCCCCGATGACCCGTTTGATGCGCGCCACGCTGCCCGCCAGCCTGGCCCTAGCCACCAGCCTGCTGTTGCCACCCGCCTGGGCAGCCCACCCCGCCACCCCTTTCGCCACGGATGCCCAGGTGCAGGGCATGCCCCTGGTGCTCAACGGCGCAGGCACCCGCTACCGCGCGGTGTTCAAGGTCTACGACATGGCCTTGTACACCCCGCGCAAGGTTGGCACCCCGGACGAACTGCTGGCCCTGCCCGGCCCCAAGCTGCTGCGCTTCACCGCCCTGCGCGACATCCCCGGTACAGACCTGGGCCTGGCCTTCATCAAGGGCCTGTCGGCCAACGCCCCCAAAGAGCTGGCACTGAAGCACACCGTGTCGTCCAACCGCCTGATCGAAATCTTCTCGGGCCGCAGCAAGCTCAGCCCCGGCGACACTTTCGCCATGCAATTCATCCCCGGCCTGGGCACGCTGTTCTTCATCGGCGAACAGCCCCAGGGCAACCCGGTAGGCGACGCCGAGTTTTTCGCCATGGTGCTGAACATCTGGGTCGGCGGCAGCCCGGCGGATTACGGGCTGAAGGCGGCTTTGCTGGGGCAGGAGGCGGTGAAGAAGTAGGCGCATCGGTGGTCTCCGTCAGCGCCCCCTGACATGCTTCGCCAAGTTGAACTGTTACAAAATTTGTAATTTGTATGTGATGGCATAAATTACATCTTTCAGAAAATTTTTTATGCACAAAATCTATTTGTGCTTTTATATTTAAGATTGATTTGCACTCATAGGAAATATTAATTTTCAAATAGAGGGCACCATGGAAAATCTAAAAATAATTAGACCCGCAAGATCGTCTTGGAGGATCATTGCAACTTTAATATTTTTATTTATTTTCCCACAAACGGCATCCTCTTTAACTGTTACGGCAGGTTACGATATTTTTCGAACCACCGGCGCAGGCAAAGACTTCTCAAAAACCCCGATACCCGGTGGTTTTTTCGACCCAGGCAGTAAAGATTTCTCGGGGTTAATGGTTCTTGAAGGGCTACCCATTACCGAATTTATGGGTATTACCCTCCCCACCCCTTCGGCATCAGCACCTGAAAATCAGGTTGATACGATCATTCATCGCTTGAGTGATGCGGTTCTTGGCCCGATTGGTTCCACATCCACTATCCCCGTGCAAATGGTCGCACTGAGCTTGAGAAGCACAACCCCGATAGAGATCGAAAATTCTTCCCAAATGATAGAGCTTTGGGATGTCATTATCAATGCGCCCCGCAATCCCGTAAACTCCATGGTCATTTCCCTGGATTACGCTACTGGCGGCACATACGACGCGATAATCCCGGTTGATGGTATATTTTATTTTACACGCCGTTCCGACCATGCGGTTCGGGTACTCGATGCCGCCATGGTTGGTTTTCCTACGCTATTGTTTGAAATTGACAATGCACGATGGGCGAGTTTTCCCGTTGAACCCGCTCCATCCGGAAATTTTCTTGTTACGGACATTGATGGCTTAACAAGTAATTTTGTTCCAGGATATTCGTCAGCGTCAGGTCGAGAAAATGTGTGTGGAATAAATGCCAGTATTGCAAGCCACGTGCGCGGTGATGGTGACGGATGGCATGGCCATGTTGTCACATCGCCAACGCCTGACAACTTTTTTGAATCTGATTTTTGCCGAACGTTCACTGTTGTAGAGCCCAGCACATGGGAGTTACTGGTCGTGGGAGTTGCGATGTTCACGCTTCAACGCCGGGTAAAAATCAAGCAGTCAGCCCGCCGGATTATCAGAGCATCCACTGCAATACCACGTGGGTAGTCCAGTTCGACACTAAAGTGCGATAGGAGACTAACCCGCCTTCCCGCTATGTCTTCTGGGCAAGCACCGCATTGCCCTGCCGTTGCAATCCATCGACCAAATCGGTAGCGAGAACCAGAGTCGTTGCGGAATACTCTTTCGCAGCATGGTGGATACCTTCTCAAACTGGCACCCGAGGTCTGGTGTCGGCTGCACAACCCCTATCCCCGCACCAGCGCCAACCCCAGCGCTGTCAGCACCGCCACCTCCTGGTCGGTGGTGCCGGGCTCCACCACTAGGCCGGTGGCATCGGTGCAGGGGGCGATCACGTAGGGCGAGGCGGCGTGCAGCTTCTCGGCCGAAGCCAGCACCCAGGTTTCGGCCGACTGGGCCATCAGGGCGCGCTTCACGTGGGCTTCTTCCATATCGCCGGTGCTCAGGCCCACGCGGGCGCTGATGCCGGTTACGCCCATGAAGTACAGGTCGGCGCGCACCCGGCCAATCGCCTCCACCGCCGCCGCCCCCACGGCCACCACCGAGTGCTTGAACAAGCGCCCGCCCACCAGTTGCACCTCGATCAGTGGGTGCTCCACCAGGGCCAGGGCGATGGTGGGACTGTGCGTGACCACGGTAGCCTGCAGCGTGGGCGGCAGGCGCAGGGCCAGTTGCTGGCAGGTGGTGCCGCCGTCGATGAACACCACCTGGCCGGGCTGCACCATGGCCGCAGCGGCGGCGGCAATCGCCTGCTTGCCCGGCATCTGCAACTGGCTGCGCGCGGCAAAGTTGGCCACCGCGGGCGACGCGGGCAGGGCCCCGCCGTGCACCCGCTGCAGCAGCCCTTGGGCAGCCAGCGCGCGCAGGTCGCGCCGGATGGTGTCTTCCGACAGGCCTAAAGCGGCGCTGAGATCGGCGGCCACGATGCGGCCATCGCGGCGCAGGGTGTCGAGCAGCAGGTGTTTGCGTTGTTGGGTCAGCATGGTCTGAATTTTTGCACGTTATTCATTGAAATTGCACGAAATTGCATGAATACGTTAGACTTTCGTGCACACCACCGGAGTCCCCATGCACACCATCGACAGCATCCGCATCGTTGAAGAAAAAGTTTTATCGCACGACTGGTATCTGCTGAAGAAAAACACCTTCGACCTGCGCCGCCGCGACGGCACTTGGCAGCGCCAGAGCCGCGAGACCTACGACCGGGGCAACGGAGCCACCATCTTGCTGTACAACGCCGCCCAGGGCACGGTGGTGCTGACGCGGCAGTTCCGCTTTCCCACCTATGTGAATGGCAACGCCAGCGGCCAGCTCATTGAAGCCTGTGCCGGCCTGCTGGACCAGGACGACCCGGCCACCTGCATCCGCCGCGAGGTGGAGGAGGAAACCGGCTTTCGCATCGACGGTGTCCGCAAGATCTTCGAGGCCTATATGAGCCCTGGCTCGGTCACGGAAAAGGTGTTTTTCTTTGTCGGGGCCTACACCGCCGCCGACAAGGTGTCGGACGGCGGGGGCGAGCACGTTGAGGGCGAAGACATCGAGGTGCTGGAGCTGCCCTTTGCGCAGGCGCTGGAGATGGTGGCCGATGGCCGCATCTGCGACGGAAAGACGATTCTTCTGCTGCAATATGCGCAGTTGCAGGGCCTGGTGCAGACGGGCAGCTAGTCGCCTGGAACGCCAGGCACAGTCTGCGGCTCCTTGGGTTGGCCATACACCGCGCCATCGGCCAGCCCCATGGCCAGCCGGCTGAATTGCATCGGTGTGAGCTCACCACTTTGGTCGCAGGTGTAACAACCCGTCCACCGGTAGCGGTGGCAGGTGGCACAGGCTTGCAAGGGCGCATGGTCCACCGGCATCACGCCACAGGCGCAGGGGATGGCCACGACACCCTGGCCGCTGCACAAGGGGCAGACTTTCATGCCGGCTGGCCTGCTATTGCCCGTTAATTGGGCAGGTTGGCCACACCCACCGCGGCCAAAATGGCGTTGGCGGCGGTGCGGTTGAAGTTGGTGAAGGCTGCTCCAGCCGAGCCTGCTGGCAGGTAGCGCCCCTCTTGCACCTGGCCCTCGGGGGTGACGGCATAGATAAACTTCTGACCGCTGGCCAGGCCGGTGTGGGTATTGGCCTGGGCCTCGACCGAAGCGGGGATGTTCAGCACCAGCACCTGCTGGCCCATCACGGTCAGCACTTCCCACTGGCCGTTTTCCAGCACCGGCAGGTTTTGGCCGGGGTAGTTGACAGACAGATACAGCACGCCGCTGGTACTGCCCGCGCCAAAGTACCACTGCAGCAAAGCCCCCTGCGCCAGTCTGCCGCCATTCCATTGCACGGTATTGGTGCTGCTGCCGTGCTGGCTTCGGAAGTCTGCCAGCGAGGTGACCTGGCTGAAACCACTGCCACCATTGAGCTGGTAGCGCACCGTGCTGTAAGTCTGGGTGAAGTCAAACACTTTGGAGCCCGCAGGCAAGGTGACGCTGCCGCCAGAGGCGTTCACATCGACCAACCGGTAGCTTGCGGGGCTGCTAGAGACCATGGTCATCTGGGTGGAGCCGGTCGCATTGGTGTAGACAAAGCTGTTCAGCCCGGTTTGCTGCACGCTGGCGGCCAGGGTAGTGTTGTCGGCCACCCAGCCGCTGGCCGTCAGCACGCGGTGGGTGTCGTTGTTATTGTCCAGCGCCCAGGCACCGTTGGCATGGGCATACCGGGTGCCGGTGAAGGGATAGATGCCATTCACCGGGTTGCTGGTGGAGCGGTGGACTTCGGCATTCCATCCGTTGTCGTCATCGTCGTACCACACGTCAAAAATGCCTGCGGCAAAGTCGGTCGCCAGGGTGGATTGCAGGCTGGCACCGATGCTGCTGCCGCTACCCGTTGCCACTTGGTTGACGATTTCTGCCAATGTGGTCCGGGCATTGGCCACCGAGGCGGCCAATTGGTCCAGCAACCGGTCGTAGGCGTTGCCGGTGGTGGGGCTGCTGGCGGTAGCGGGCACCAGGGCGGCGGTGAAGGGGTTCAGCGTATCGATCGCCACCGATGACACCAGCCCGGTGGCCACCCTGGCCAGTGCGGCGCTCAGGCTGGCTTCGCTGATCGCCGCCGTTTGGCTGCTGCTGAACGCATTGAAGAAGGCGGCAGGTGCCTGGCCCGCCGCCTGCGCCATGACCAGCTCGGTCAGGGGGGTGAGGTTGGCCACCACCGTGCCGCCGCCACTGCCAGCAGCCACCGAATGCAGGGTGGTGGCCCCATCGCTCGAGGTGACCTTGAGCACGCAGGGCAATGCCGCATTGCTGAGGTTCTGGGTGTAGAAGCCGCTGGCGATGGTGCGGGCCGTGGCGTTGCCGGTGGCACACTTGATGTCCACCGTGGCATCTGGCAGGGCCAGGCCCACGGCGGCATAGCCCGACAGGGTGACGCTGCTGGCCGCTGGCGCATCACCGCCCCCGCCGCCACAGGCGCTGGCCAATAATGCAGCCGCCGCTGCAGTGGACAACAGGGTGAAACGGGGATTCCAGGAGGGAGATGGCATGTTCTTATCTTCGGAAGGGGTGAAAAATCTCCGGCCATTATGGAAAGCCGCCTGTCCGCTTCACTAGACAATCGACGCATAGCGCCATCTTTCTTCACATAAAAACATATGCACGAGACATTGGATATCTGGATGCGCCAGCGGGCGCGGGAACTGGGGCTGAACCTGAGCGCGCTGTGCCAGCAGTCGGGCATAGGGCGGCAAACGCTGTACGACCTGGCCTGCATCCCCGACAAGCTGCCGTCCATGCAAACCGTGGTGGCGCTGGCCGATGTGTTGCAGGTGCACCCCTTGCGAATACTGCATCTGGTGTTCGACGCGGTACCCATCAAACCCGCGGTGAAGCGGGCGCAGCAGCAAGGTGACCGCAGCGCCTTTGTGCGGGATGTGACGGCCCCCGATGGCGCGCTGGTGCTGCCGGGCCAGCGCTTCACCAAAACCTGGGAGCTGCAAAACGCGGGCAACGTGTCTTGGGAGGGGCGGTTCTTGCAGTGCATGGACGAAGAGGTGGTGGTGGCGACGCGCACGGGCGAAACCCTGCATCTGGCACACAACCTGGTGCCCGCCTGCACCCGCATTCCAGTACCCACCACCGCGCCGGGTGCGACGGTGCAGCTCAGTGTGAACTTCACCGCGCCGCACCCGCCCGGCACGGTGCTGTCGTACTGGAAGTCGGTGTTTGCCGATGGCACGCCGTGCTTTCCAGACAGCGTGGGGGTGTGGGTAAAGGTGCGGGTCAACACCTGCACCCGAAGCGCGTTCAACGGCGCCTGACGGTGGCGCCGAAACTCGGCATCCAATCGGCCAGCTGGCTTATTCCACCGGCACTAGCAGCTATTTTTTTAGTTAAATCACCGTCAACCCGGCACCACCGCCCGACTGCACCAGCTGCCCACGCCCCGCCTTTTTGGCCTCGTACAGCGCAGCATCGGCGCGGGCGATGAGGCCAGCCAGGGTGGAGTCACCATCTTTGAGCACACCCACCCCGGCGCTGTAGTCCAGGGGGAAACCCAGCTCTTTCTCCGCCGTGTGGTGCAGCACGGTGCGCAGGCGCAGATCGAAACCGATGCTGGCCGAGCGGTGGGTGTTGGCCAGCACGATGCAAAACTCCTCGCCGCCCAGGCGGCCCACCAGATCACCGGTGCGGCGGCTCTCGCGCAGCAGGCGGGCAAACAGCTTCAGGGCGGTATCGCCCACCTCGTGGCCGTAGGTATCGTTGACGCGTTTGAAGTGGTCGATGTCCAGCATCATCAAGGTCAGCGGCTGCTGGTAGCGCATGGCGTTGGCGAACATGGCCTCGGCACGCTCCATCCAGCCCCGGCGATTGAGCAGGCCGGTCAGGCCGTCGGTCATGGCCAGGTTGTGCAGGCGGGCCTTGGCCTCGTCGCGCCAGGCGGCCAGCAGCGCCACCATGGAGGCCACCATGGCCAGGTTCACCGCGAAGGCCATGGCCAAGTCCGGCAGGCGCAGCAGGTCCGGACTCCACACGCCCACCAGGCCGCGCACCAGCAGCACCAGCGCCAGGACCGCCAGGCTGGCACACAGCACCCAGCGCCAGGCGCGCCCCACATGCCGCAGCGGGAACAGGGTGGCCGCCGCCACCAGCACCAGCATGACCGCCAGACACAGGTGGGACCAGCCCCACTGGAAAGCCGGGCTGCCTTCACCCAGCGAATAACCCAGCACATAGCCCAGCGGCGTGGCCACCAGCAAGGCACGCAGGCCGCGCTCGCTCCAGCGGTAGTCCAGCCCGTAAAACGTACCCGGGCGGCGTGGTTTGCGCGACTTATTGCGCTGCGTGGGCGGGCGCGTGCGGTGGCCCAGCCAGCTGCCCAGGGCACGGTGCCACAGCCACAGCCCCAGGCTGAAAAACAGCAGGGCCAGCGGTGCCAATGCCACCGTCCAGGCGCTGCTGGCGGTGATGGCCGCCACGCCGCCCAGCAGCAGGGCCGCCAGCGCAATTTGTACACATCGCGTGGCCGCGCTGGCCCCACGGCCAATCACTGCCAACAAGGCCAGCGACACCGCGCCAATGTTGGCGGTGGCGATCACCAGCAGGCTCTGCAGGTCGAGCACCATGGGCTTACTGGAACGCCACTTCCGCAAAGCTGCGCAGCTTGCGGCTGTGCAGCTGGTTCATGCCCTGGTCGCGCAGCAGTTCGATCGCGCGGATGCCGATGCGCAGATGCTGGTCTACCCGCTCGCGGTAGAAATGGTTGGCCATGCCGGGCAGCTTGATCTCGCCGTGCAGCGGTTTGTCGCTCACGCACAACAGCGTGCCGTAGGGCACCCGAAAGCGGAAACCGTTGGCGGCGATGGTGGCGCTTTCCATGTCCAACGCCACGGCGCGACTCTGGCTGAAGCGGCGCTGCGGCTGGTTGTTGGGCAGCAGCTCCCAGTTGCGGTTGTCGGTGCTGGCCACGGTGCCGGTGCGCATGATGCTTTTCAGCGCCGCGCCCTGCACCTGGGTGACATCGGCCACCGCCTGTTCCAGCGCCATCTGGATTTCGGCCAGCGCCGGGATGGGCACCCACAGCGGCAGCTCTTCGTCCAGCACATGGTCTTCGCGCACATAGCCGTGGGCCAGTACGTAGTCGCCCAGTTGCTGGGTGTTGCGCAAGCCCGCGCAGTGGCCCACCATGATCCAGGCATGCGGGCGCAGCACGGCGATGTGGTCGGTGATGTTCTTGGCATTGGCCGGGCCCACGCCGATGTTGACCATGGTGATGCCCGCATTGTCGGCGCGCACCAGGTGGTAGGCGGGCATTTGCGGCAGGCGCGGCGGGGCCGCACCCAGGGCATCGCGCGGCTCGGCGGGCAGGCCCACACGGCGGGTGATCACGTTGCCGGGCTCCACAAAGGCGCAGTATTCGCTGCTGGGGTCGGCCATGGCGGCGTGCCCCATGCGCACAAATTCGTCAATGTAGAACTGGTAGTTGGTGAACAGCACGAAGTTCTGGAAATGCTCGGGCCCGGTGCCGGTGTAGTGGCGCAGGCGGTGCAGCGAATAGTCCACCCGGGGCGCAGTAAACAGCGCCAGCGGCTGCGGGTCGCCGGGGCGGGGCTCGTAGGTGCCGTTGGCAATGCCGTCGTCCATGGCGGCCAGGTCGGGCAGGTCGAACACGTCGCGCATCAGCATGCGGCGCTGGGCATCCATGTGGCCTTCGACGTGGTCGTGCTCGGCAAACGAAAAGTGCACGGGGATGGGCAGCGCGCTGGTGCCGACTTCCAGCTCGACCTGGTGGTTTTGCAGCAGCAGGCGGAACTGCTCCAGCAGGTAGCCGTTGAACAGGTCGGGCCGCGTCAGCGTGGTTTCAAACCGGCCCGGGCCGGCCACAAAGCCATAGCTCAGGTGCGCGCCTTCCAGCTCGGCGGCGCGGGCCACGGTTTCGGTGTGCAGGCGCACAAACGGGTAGCAGGCCCGCACATGGCCAGGCAGGGTTTCGCCAGCCACAAAGCGCTGCATGGCCAGGCGCAGATGCGCGATCTGCTGGTCGTAAATCAGGTGCACCTGGGCCAGTGCGGCAGCCGGGTCGGTGAAGCGGGTGGGGGCAATGAAGTCAGGTAGATAGGGCATACGCCTATTGTGCAGTGACCGGTTCGCGCATGGTCACGAATTCTTCCGCCGCTGTGGGGTGGATGCCAATGGTGCTGTCAAACACCGCCTTGGTGGCACCGGCCTTCATGGCCACGGCAAAGCCTTGCACCACCTCGCCGGCGTCCGCGCCCACCATGTGCAGGCCGACCACGCGGTCGGTGGCATCGTCCACCACCAGCTTCATCAGCGTGCGCTCGGTGCTGCCGCTCAGCGTATGGCGCAGGGCCTTGAATTCGCTGCGGTAGATGCTGACCTGGCCAAACTGCTTGCGCGCCGCCGCCTCCGACAGGCCCACGGTGCCGATGTTGGGGTGGGTGAACACGGCGGTGGGGATGAGCTCGTAGTCCATCTGCCGCGAGGTCTTGCCGGTTTTGGGACCCAGCAAATGGTCGACCAGCACCATGGCCTCGCCCAGCGCCACCGGGGTGAGCTGGATGCGCGCGGTCACATCGCCCAGCGCGTAGATGCTGGGCACCGAGGTCTGGTAGTGGGCGTTGACCTCGATGGCCCCGTCCTTGCCCTGCGCCACGCCCGCCGCTTCTAGGCCCAGGCCTTGCACATTGGGCACCCGGCCAATCGCGTACAGCACCTGGTCCACCGTCAGGGTCTCGCCACCCACCAGCCGCACCTCCAGCCCGGCGGGCGTGTGCAGGATGCTGGCCACATCGGCCTCCAGCCGCAGGTCGACCCCGGCCTTGCGCACCTCCTGGGCCAGAAAATGGCGCACATCGTCGTCAAAGCCGCGCAGCACCTGCGTGCCCCGGTAGACCTGGGTGACCTGGGAGCCCAGGCCGTTGAAGATGCTGGCAAATTCGCAGGCGATATAGCCGCCACCCACTACCAGCAGGCGCTGGGGGAAGGGATCTAAATCAAACATCGCGTCCGACACCACCGCGTGCTCGCCACCGGGAATGCCGGGCACGGTAGGCGTGCCGCCGGTAGCCAGCAGGATGTTCTCGGCGGTGTAGGTCTGCTCGCCCACCTGCACCGTGTGCGCGTCCATCAGCGTAGCCCAGCCGGGGATGAGTTGCACGCCCGCGCCCACCAGCAGTTGGCGGTAGATGCCGTTGAGCCGGGTGATCTCTGTGGCGCGGTTGGCCTTGAGCTGGCCCCAGTCGAACGTCGGGTGCGCCACCTGCCAGCCAAAGCCTGCGGCTTCTTCAAATGCCTCGGCGTAGCCCGCGGCATAGCTGTAGAGCTTTTTGGGGATGCAGCCCACGTTCACGCAGGTGCCGCCCAGGGCCCCCACCTCGGCCAGCGCCACCCGGGCACCACGCTGGGCGGCCATACGGGCGGCCCGCACCCCGCCGCTGCCGCCACCTACCACCACAAGATCAAACTGGAACGAGGACATAGAGGTTTCCTTTACGGTATTCGGGGATCTTATGCGCTATTAAATATATAGCTCTGGGTACACACGGTAACTGCGCTATCCCCCTTTTTGGGGACGCAGACGCAAAGACCCCACCAGAAACCGCAATAATGGATGGAATCCAATCCAACCCCGAAAGTTTTTAGTGAAATTTGCCCTGACCACCGCCGCGATTTGCCTGCTCGCCACCACCGCATCCTGGGCCCAAACCAACGACGCGGCCACGGCTGCCAAAGAGCCTGGTGCCACCGTCACGTCCAGCGGACTGGTGTACCGCTCCCTGAAAGACGGCACCGGCGCCAGCCCCTCCGCCGCCGACAAGGTCAAGGTGCACTACCGGGGCACTTTCCTCGACGGCAAGGAGTTCGACAGCTCGTACAAGCGCAACGAACCCATCGAGTTCCCGCTGAGCGGCGTGATCAAGTGCTGGACCGAAGGCGTGCAGAAAATGAAGGTCGGCGGCAAAGCCAAGCTCACCTGCCCACCGGCCATTGCCTATGGTGAACGCGGCGCAGGCGGGGTGATTCCGGCCAATGCCACCTTGCAGTTCGAAGTCGAGCTGCTGGGTATCAACGGTAAATAAATCCGTCCACGCTTTTCTGGATTTCCCATGCCATCGACCCCACCCAGCCCCTCCAACTTTGGAGCGTCCAATTTTTCCACCTCCCAATCGGGGGGTCTGTCCAACTTCGGTAGCCGGGGCACCAGCGCTGCGCACGACCACATCGCCTTCATCGGCGGGGGCAACATGGCTGGCGCCATCATTGGCGGTCTGGTCAAAAAAGGCGTGCCCGCCAACCACATCGTGGTGATCGAGCCCTGGGCCGAAGCCCGTGCCAAGCTGCTGGCCGACTTTGCGATTACCGCCCTGGAGATGCCCGGCCCGGCGCTGGACCATGCGCGCACGGTGGTGTGGGCCGTGAAGCCACAGATGTTCAAGGACGCGGCGCTGCAAACCCGCTTCCATACCAAGAACGCGCTGCACCTGAGCGTGGCCGCGGGCATCCGCAGCGACAGCATCGCCCACTGGCTGGGCACCGACCGCATCGTGCGCGCCATGCCCAACACCCCGGCACTGATCGGCAAGGGCATGACCGCCCTGTACGCCCGGCCCGCCGTGTCCGACCTCGACCGCAAGCTGATCGACAAAGTGCTGTCGGCCACCGGCGAAACCCTGTGGGTGGGCGAAGAAGTGCAGCTGGATGCCGTGACGGCCTTGTCAGGCTCCGGCCCAGCCTATGTGTTCTTGTTCATCGAAGCCATGACCCAGGCCGGTGCCGACATGGGCCTGAGCCGCGACCAGGCGCACAAGCTGGCCGTGGGCACGTTTGTGGGCGCATCCGCCCTGGCCCGCCAGTCGAAAGAGCCGCCCGAAATCCTGCGCCAGCGCGTCACCTCCAAAGGCGGCACCACCTTTGCTGCCATCACCTCGATGGAGCAGGACGGCATCAAGAACATCATCATGCGCGCCGTCCACGCCGCCAAGCACCGCGCCCGAGAGCTCGGCGACGAGTTCGGAGACTGAAAGTAAAAACCCCCGGGCGGCGACGCTGCGGGGGGTTTATATTTTTTAGGCCTTTTAAGCTGCTAACGCTTATGGAATGGGCGGTAGCAGCTACTGAATGCATAGCACCCAGTAGCCCGCAATTTACGCCGTAGCCAATTGCCCGTGCGGGTCAATGACAAACTTCTTCGGCACACCCGCGTCGAACTCGGCGTAGCCGCTGGGGGCCTGGTCCAGGGTGATGACCTGCACGCCCACGATGTCGGCGATGTGGATGCGGTCCCACAAAATCGCCTGCATCAACGCACGGTTGTACTTCATCACCGGGGTCTGGCCGGTGTGGAAGCTGTGCGACTTGGCCCAGCCCAGGCCGAAGCGCAGGCTCAGGGCACCGCTCTTGGCGGCCTTGTCCACACCACCTGGATCGTCCGTCACGTACAGACCGGGGATGCCGATCTTGCCTGCAGCGCGGGTGATTTCCATCAGCGAGTTCAGCACCGTGGCAGGCGCTTCGCCTTGCGAACCGGCGTGTCCATGGCCGCGGGCTTCGAAGCCCACCGCATCGATGGCGCTGTCGACTTCGGGCGTGCCCAGGATGGCGGCGATCTGGTCGGCCAGGCTCACGTCCTGCGACAAATCGACGGTTTCAAAACCCACCTTGCGCGCATGCTCCAGACGCACCGGATTCACGTCGCCCACGATCACCACTGCCGCGCCCAGCAGGCGCGCCGAGGCGGCCGCCGCCAAGCCGACCGGACCGGCACCGGCCACGTACACCGTGCTGCCCGGGCCCACACCAGCGGTGACGGCACCGTGGTAGCCGGTGGGCAAGATGTCGGACAGGCAGGTCAGGTCGCGGATTTTTTCCTTCGCACGGTCGCGGTCGGGGAATTTCAGCAGGTTGAAGTCGGCGTACGGCACCATCACAAACTCGGCCTGGCCGCCGATCCAGCCGCCCATGTCCACATAGCCGTAGGCACCGCCTGCGCGCGAGGGATTGACGTTCAGGCACACGCCGGTGTGTTGCTCTTTGCAAGTGCGGCAGCGGCCACAGGCCACGTTGAACGGCACCGAGACGATGTCGCCCTTTTTGAGGGTCTCTACATCGCGGCCCAGTTCCACAATTTCACCGGTGATTTCATGGCCCAGCACCAGGCCGGACTGGGCGGTGGTACGGCCCCGCACCATGTGCTGGTCGGAGCCGCAGATGTTGGTGGTCAGCACGCGCAGAATCACGCCGTGCTCTGCCGCCTGGCCCAGCGGGTTGACGAGTTTGGGAAAGGGAATGGACTGCACCTCGACCTGGCCCTGGCCTATGTACACGACACCTCGGTTGCTTGACATGGGTTTTGTCTCCTTGTTTGGCATTGGAATTTGGGGGACTTGCGCAGCCCCTCAGAAGCGGCTTGCAAGCCAGCATCTTGGAACAGTATCGACGCGGCACTGGCCAAATTGCGACACGCTTCGGTATTTGCAGGTCGGCCAAGGGTAAGCACGGGGGTCTGCGGGCTCACTATATTTTTAATAGCTGCTCACGCTTATTGAATAAGCGCCAGGGGCTGTTTTGGCTTAAAAAACCCTTAGCGCCTGCAGCTTTACAAGGGCTTTGCCTGTATGCGGCAAAGCCTGCATGCAGGCTCTGTAAAGTAGGTCAAGGCGCTTTACTTGCCTCACTTCCTACATGCCCAAGCACAAACTTCTGCGATACACCCTGCTGGTTCTGGCCCTGGTGGCCATAGGCGTTGCCACCAAGCTGGTGTTCTTCCCCCAGGCCAAGCCCCCCGCCTATGTCACCGCCACCGCCGAACTGGCCGACCTGGAGCAGGCGGTGCTGGCCACCGGCACGGTGCAAGCCTTCAAGCAGGTCAGCGTGGGGGCGCAGGCCTCGGGACAGATCAAGTCGTTGAAGGTCGCCCTGGGCGACACCGTCAAAAAAGGCCAGCTGGTGGCCGAGATCGACTCGCTCACCCAGCAAAACAGCCTGCGCAATGCCGAGGCCGCGCTGGCCAATGTGCAAGCCCAGTTGCTGGCAAGGCAGGCCAGCCTGCAACAGGCCGAGCTGAGCTTTCAGCGCGAAAAGACCCTGCTGGCCGCCGATGCCAGCGCCCGCGCCACGCTGGAGGCCGCCGATGCTGCGCTGAAAACCGCCCGCGCCGATGTCACCGTGGTGCAGGCGCAAATCGCCCAGGCCAAGCTGACCGTCAACACCGCGCAACTGAACCTGGGCTACACCCAGATCCTGGCCCCCATCGACGGGGTGGTGGTGGCCATCGTGGCGCAAGAAGGCCAAACGGTGAACGCCAACCAGACCACGCCCACCATCATCAAGCTGGCGCGGTTGGACACGGTCACCGTCAAGGCGCAAATCTCCGAGGCCGATGTGGTGCGCGTCAAGCCGGGGCAAAAGGTGTACTTCACCATCCTGGGCGCGCCCAACCAGCGCTACACCACCACCCTGCGCACGGTGGAGCCCGCCCCCGACTCCATCCTGACCGACACCACCGCCAGCACCACCACCAGTGCCAGCGCAATCTACTACAACGGCCTGCTGGACGTACCCAACCCCGAGGGCCAGCTGCGCATCTCGATGACGGCGCAGGTCAGCATCGTGCAAAAAGAAGCCCAGCAGGTGCTGACCATCCCCTCGGCCGCTTTGGGTGAGCGCGGCCGTAAAAAAGACGCCAAGGGCAGTGAAGCCACCGTGCGGGTGGTCAACGCCGCAGGCCAGGCCGAGCCGCGCCAGGTCAAAACCGGGCTGAACAACAACATCAACGTGCAGATTCTGGAAGGCCTGGCCGTGGGCGACCGGGTGGTGGTGAGCGAAGCACCTGCCGCCGGTTCGGCGGGCTCGCCAACCAGCACCCGCTCCGCCCTGCGTCCGCCCCCGGGAATGTGAGCATGGATGCCACAAGCACCAGCCCGCTGCTGGAACTCACCGGCCTGCGCCGCGAGTTCCCCGCAGGCGAAGAGACCATTGCCGTCCTGAAAGACGTGAACCTGCGCATCCACGCGGGCGAGATGATTGCCATCGTCGGCGCGTCCGGCTCGGGCAAGTCCACGCTGATGAACATTCTGGGCTGCCTGGACCGGCCCACCACCGGCTCCTACCGCGTGGCCGGGGTGGAGACCGGTCAGCTCGATGCCGATGCGCTGGCCGCCCTGCGGCGTGAGCACTTTGGCTTCATCTTCCAGCGCTACCACCTGCTGGGCGACCTGAGCGCTTTAGGCAATGTGGAAGTGCCCGCCGTCTACGCAGGCAAAGATAGCGCCGCCCGGCATGAACGCGCCGCCGCCCTGCTGGGCCGCCTGGGTATGGCCGACCGCATGCGCCACAAGCCCGGCCAGCTCTCCGGCGGGCAGCAGCAGCGGGTGAGCATTGCCCGCGCGCTGATGAACGGCGGCAGCGTGATCCTGGCCGACGAGCCCACCGGCGCGCTCGACAAGCACAGCGGTGCCGAGGTGATGAAGATCCTGCAAGAGCTGCACGCCGAGGGCCACACCATCATTTTGGTGACGCACGACATGCAGGTGGCCGAACACGCCCAGCGCATCATCGAGATCAGCGACGGCGAGATCGTGGCCGACCGCCAGATCCAACCCGCCAGCGCCGCCCCGGTGCTGCCCACGCCCCCTGCAGGCGGCGGTGGCTGGGGCGCTATTTGGGGCCGCTTCAGCGAAGCCTTCCGCATGGCGCTGCTGGCCATGCGGGCGCACCCGCTGCGCAGCTTTTTGACCATGCTGGGCATCATCATCGGCATCGCATCCGTGGTGTCGGTGGTGGCGCTGGGCGAGGGTTCGCGCCTGCAGGTGCTGAAGAACATCAGCTCCATCGGCACCAACACCATCGAGATTTTTTCGGGCAGCGGCTTTGGCGACCAGCGTGCCGGGCGGGTGCGCACCCTGGTGCCCGCCGATGCGGATGCGCTGGCACAGCAGGTGTATGTGGACAGCGCCACGCCCATGGCCTCCAGCTCGGCCACGCTGCGCTATGGCAACGTGGCCGTGACCGGCAACATCAACGGCGTGGGCGAGCAGTACTACCGCGTCAAGGGCATCACGCTGGCGCAGGGCGCGTTTTTCGATGCCGCCAGCGTGGACACGCTGGCGCAAGAGGTGGTGATCGACGACAACACCCGCAAGCAGCTCTTTCCCTCCACGCCCAACCCGCTGGGCCAGGTGATTCTGCTGGGCAGTGTGCCGTTTCGGGTGGTGGGGGTGGCGCAAAAAAGCGAGTCGGGTTTTGGTAACCGCGAGGCGCTGAACGTCTACATCCCCTACACCGCCGCCATGCGCCGCGTACTGGGCCAAAGTTACCTGCGCTCCATCTCGGTGCGGGTGAGCGACGATGCCTCTAGCGCGGCCGCCGAGGCGGGCATCAACCGCCTGCTCAAGCAGCGCCACGGCACGCAGGACTTCTACACCCTGAACACCGACACCATCCGCCAGACCATTGAAAGCACCACCCAGACCATGACCCTGCTGGTGTCGGCCATTGCGCTGATCTCGCTGGTGGTGGGCGGCATTGGGGTGATGAACATCATGCTGGTGTCCGTGACCGAGCGCACCCGCGAGATCGGCGTGCGCATGGCCGTGGGCGCGCGCCAGAGCGATATCCGCCAGCAGTTTTTGATTGAAGCCGTGCTGGTCTGCCTGCTGGGCGGCGTGCTGGGCATAGGCTTGTCGCTGTTGATCGGCTGGGGCTTCGGCCAGAGCGGCAGCAGCTTCCAGATGGTGTATTCCACCGCCTCCATGGCGGCGGCCTTTGCCTGCTCCACCCTGATCGGCGTGGTATTTGGCTACCTGCCCGCCAGCAATGCGGCCCAACTCAACCCGGTGGACGCACTCTCACGTGAATAAAGTTATGCACTCTTTCAAACCCTTGCTTCTTGCCGTGCTGGTCCTGTCGGGCTGCGCCACCTCGCAAGCCCCGTACACCGCTCCCGCTACCAGTCTGCCTGCCCAATGGCAGTACGGCACGGCCAGCACTGCCGCCAGCACCGATGCCTGGTGGAAAGGTTTCAACGACCCGGTGCTAGACCAGTTGATTAGCCAGGCCTTGCAACGCAACAACAACCTGGCCGCCACCACCATCAAGGTGCGCCAGGCCCAGCTGCAGGCCGGTCTGGCCGAGAACCGGCCCAGCTTCAGCGGCAGCCTCAATACCGGTGCCAGTCGCGCCCTGGAGGGCAACGCCAACACCAGCCGCAGCAGCGGTGCCAGCCTGGGGGCCAGTTACGAGATCGACCTGTGGAACAAGCTGGGCAGCCAGCGCGACGTGGCCCTGTGGGAAGCCCGCGCCACTGAACAAGACCGGGCCAGTACCGCCCTGGCCCTGGTGGGCACCACGGCGCAGCTCTACTGGCAACTGGGCTACCTGAACCAACGCCTGGCCGCCAACCAAAGCAACATCGCCACTGCCGAAAAAACCCTGCAGTTAGTGCAAGCCCAGGCCAACGCCGGGGCCGTGGGCGGGCTGGAGCTGGCCGAGGCCCGGCAAAGCCTGCTCAACCTGCAGGCCAGCGACACCACCCTGCAACAACAGGCGGTAGCCGCCAACACCGCCCTGGCCTTGTTGTTTGACACCGCCCCCGGCACCCCACCGGCCCAGCCGCAAACCCTGCCCACCAGCCCGCTGCCCGAGGTGGCCGCAGGCCTGCCCGCCGAGCTGCTGGCCCGCCGCCCCGACCTGCGCGCCGCCGAGCTGCGCCTGCGCGAGAGCCACGCGCAAATCACCGCCACCCGTGCCAGCTACTACCCGGCCCTCACGCTCACCGGCGCTTTGGGCACCAGCAGCACCTCGCTGCTGAACCTGCTGAGCAACCCGGTGGCTAGCCTGGGCCTGGGTATCAGCCTGCCGTTTTTGAACCAAAAGGAAATGGACCTGAACATCCAGGTCGCCCAGGCGCAGAGCGAGGCGGCGGTGGTCAATTTCCGCCAAACCCTGTACACCGCGCTGGGCGATGTAGACAACGCCTTGTCCGCCCGCCAACAGTACCGCGCCCAGGCCGTGCTGCTAGCGCAGGTGCTGCAGGCCGCCACCGAGGCCGAGCGCCTGTATGGCGTGCGTTACCGCGCCGGAGCCGTGGCCCTGAAACCCTGGCTGGACGCCCAAACCGCCCGCCGCAACGCCGAAATCGCCGTGGCCGAGAACCGCCTGAACCAGTTCACCAACCACGCCACGCTGGTGCTGGCGCTGGGTGGGGATGCGGTGCTGCCGGAGTGATGGTTGCTACGTTTTAGATAGCTGCTTGCGCTTATGGAATGGGCGGTGGAGGCCGATTTCTTATAAATCTGCCTGCGCCAACACCAGCGCCACCATGGCCTGCGCCGCCACCGACAGCGTATCCACATTGGTGACGATTGCACCGAGCACTTCTGTAACTACGGTTTCAATGACATGAAGGCAGGGCTGCGTACGGCAGTTCAAACCCGTGACATCCACAGCATCTAGGCCGCAGCAATTGGGAAGCCGTACTACCCTTCGACGATCACACCAATCACCACCACAACTGATGCCGACGCTACAGTAACGAACCAAACGGCCAACGCCAACGAGGCCGCGTTTGTCGAGTTCGAAAACTACGTGCGTTCTGGTGCCATTACCGGTCAAGCGGGGTCCAGCGATGTCCGCCGTGCCTTTCAGAGCATCGTTGATAACACAGGTGCTGTTAAGCAAGAATCGAGGTTATGGGCAGTCCCTGAGGCGAGCACAAGCACCGACTGCACCCACCCGAATACGCTGAGAGAGATGATCGTTCGAGGGTCGAACTGCGTGCCAATCGCACGACTTCGATAACGTGCCGCTGGCATCTGTCGGTCACTGCACCCACTCCCGTTGCTGTCAATGCTTTCGTTTCTTCTTCGGTGTGCCATAAAGTCCAAGAGCCAAAGCGCGAGCAGCTTGATCAAGTTTTGCCTGATCGCGGTGGGTGACCTTGCTAGCGTGTGAGCGAGATGGAAATCTTGCTGACTCAAGAGCCTTGCCAGTTACGACTTGGTATCGTGGGGTCTCAGGTAAAGCATTCAAAGAAACGGAAACTATCCAATATCGAACGTCACCAAGCGTTTGCTCAATTATGCTTAGACCCGACACCTCTTGGGGTAGAACGGGATCAAATCCGCCTACGTATGTCCACGGATTGCTTTCAGTACCTTCGATTATCTCGAGTAAAAGAGGTTCAAAGTTTCCGTGTCCCAATATTGCTGAGGCAAAAGTGTGTGCCACTTTTGCCAGCATTCTCGCGAAATCATTCGCGGCAAGAGTGCCTGATCCCCATGTGGCGCTAGCGCCTCCCGGCAACTGCCGCATCAAAGGCTCGAAGCGGCTGAAATGCATTTGTAGCTCCACCGATGGCATGTCACCCGTTTTACCCGTGACTAAGGCGGGAGGTGGTGGTTTTGGAGCTATATAAGCTTTAGGTATCTCCGAAATGGGGACATCTTGATAATAGGTTATCCCGGTATGGGTCGTTACTGAAACCTTATAAAAGGGTCGGTAACCTGATTTGGTTCGCGACGGCAGATTATGAGAATGTCGATACACCCCCAGCATCTTTTGCGCAATCAAGTCATCGATACAAGCGGTTATTTTCTGATGTTCATCGCACGTTGCTTCCGGGAGAACTGAGTTGCCACCAAGTGAGAAAGCAATGATGTGCTCGTCCGTAAATGGACCGCCGACAACCGCTTCGTCGCTATCTCGGCAGAATATGCAATGACCTACTGGAAAGAATTCAGACTGCATGAGTGATCCATTAACAATGGTTCGACAGGATATTCGATGCTGATAGTCGTATATAAAATCAAGCCCAGACTGCTAAGGCGTGTCAGCATCGACGAATTGTCCTAGCAATCTGGCCAGCGCGCTTATCGTTCTCCCACCCCCTTTGCTGACTGAGACGATGTCCACATTCAGAAAATCACACATTTTTGAGGGATACGATAACGGACGATCGCCTTCATTCGGTTGCTAGCACAAGGGTAGCAGACGGATTTCAATGACCACTGTTCTGTTTAGTGTCCACTACGACCCTTGCCGGAGGTGGAAAGGTCGATAGAGGCCGATTTCTTATAAATCTGCCTGCGCCAACACCAGCCCCACCATGGCCTGCGCCGCCACCGACAGGGCCTCGCCTTTGCGCTGCGCCAGCACCAGGGGGCGGTGCAGGGTCGCGTCCCGCACCGGGCAGGTGTGCAGCCCGGCGCGCTGGAAGTGGAACAGCGTCAGCTCCGGCACGATGCTGATGCCCAGGCCCTGCGCGACCAGGGCGGCCAGCGTGGCCAGGTGCTCTACCTCCAGCGCCGAGGTGGGCAGGGCCTCCAGACCGGGTACCTGCGCCAGGTGCTGGCGCACGCTGCTGTTGCGCGCCATGTGCAGCAAAGGGGTGTTGTGTTGGGCAAGCTGGGCCAGGTGGATGCTGGCGTGCGCGGCCAGCGGGTGGTCGGGGCGGCAGACCAGCCAGTAACGCTCGTCGCGCAGCAGGCGGGTGTCGAATTCGCGCAGATCGCCCCCGGCGGTGATGGCAAAGTCCACCCGGCCCTCGCGCAGCAGCGCCAGGCTGGCGGCGGCCAGGGTGTCAAACAATTGGATGCTGATTTGCGGGTACTGGCGGCGGTATTCGGCAATGGCGGGCGGCATCCACACTGCCGCCACCGAGGGCAGAGCCGCCACCGCCACCCGGCCCACCCGGCGCGCCGCCAGGTCTTGCAGGTTGCCCAGGGCGCTGCGCAAATCCTGCTCGATGCGGCCCACCTCGTCGGCAAACACCTGGCCCTCGGGCGTGAGCGCCACATGGCGGGTCGAGCGTTCAAAAAGCTTCAACCCCGCCGTGTCCTCGATGCGCCGGATGCGCTGGCTGAACGCGCTTTGCGACAGGTTGCAGCGCTCGGCGGCGCGGGTGAAGTGCCGCGTCTGCGCCAGGGCCATGAAGGCCTCCAGGTCGCGTACCGAGAAATTGATTGGCTTCATGGATGAATCCAGAGATTTTTTCCATTTTACAAATGAGAGGCTGGCCCCAATACTCCGGCCCATTGCTTTGAAAAAGGACCACCATGCCCCTTGAAACTCCCCCGCGCCCCTTGCGCATAGGCTGCGCCGCCGGGTTTTCCGGCGACCGGGTCGATGCGGCCCAGGCGGTGGTGGACAGCCTGATTGCCCAGGGTGGCCCGGCGTTTTTGATTTTTGAAACCCTGGCCGAGCGCACCCTGGCCCTGGCCCAGTTGCGCCGAAGCAAAGACCCGCAGGCCGGGTTTGAACCGCTGCTGGACGCGCTGCTGCGCCCGGTGCTGGCGCGCTGCCTGGCGCACGGCATCCGCATCGTCAGCAACTTTGGCGCGGCCCACCCGCTGGCGGCGGCGCAGCACATCCAGCGCATGGCGCAAGAGCTGGGCGTGGCTGCACCTCGCGTGGCGGTGGTCTGGGGCGACGACGTGTCGGGGCCCGCTTACCAGCAGGCTTTGCGGGCCGAGCTGGGGCCGGTGTTCGACACACTGGCCGTCGTCAGCGCCAATGCCTACATCGGGGCCGAGCCCATTGCCGATGCGCTGCTGGCGGGCGCGCAGATCGTGGTGTGTGGCCGCGTGGCCGACCCATCCCTCACCGTGGGCCCGGCGCTGGCGCATTTCGGCTGGGCGCGCGACGACTGGCCTCGCTTGGGCGCAGCCACCATGGCCGGGCATTTGCTGGAGTGCGGCGCGCAGGTCTGCGGCGGCTACTTTGCCGACCCCGGCTTCAAAGACGTGCCCCACCTGGCCGCCATCGGCTATCCCATCGCCACGCTGCAGGCCAACGGCAGCTGCAGCATCACCAAGGCCGATGGCACGGGGGGCCTGGTCAGCCTGGCCACGGTGAAAGAGCAACTGCTGTACGAGGTGCACAACCCCGCCGCCTACCTGACCCCCGACGTGGTGGCCGACATTTCAGCTGCCCGCGTAGACCAGTCTGGCCCAGACGTGGTGACGCTGCAAGGTGTGCAAGGCCACGCCCGCCCCGCGTCGCTGAAGGTTAACGTCTGCTACGAGGGTGGCTGGCTGGCCGAGGGCGAAATCTCCTACGCCGGGCCGCGCGCCGAGGGCCGTGCCCGGCTGGCCGCCGAGGTGCTGCGCCAGCGCCTGCCGCACCTGGCGTTGCGGGTGGACCTGATCGGCGTGCTCAGCGTGCTGGCCGATGACGGCGGCGGCTTGCTGGCCCAAACGCCTGTGGGCGATGCGCGGGATGTGCGCCTGCGCGTCGCCGCCAGCCATGCCGACAAAGCCCAGGCCGAGTGCCTGTGCCGCGAAGTCACCGCCCTGTACACCTGCGGCCCGGCGGGCGGCGGCGGGGTGCGCACCACGCTCACCGCACGGCTCAACACCTTGTCGTGCCTGCTGCCCCGCAGCCTGGTGCCCACCGGATTCACCTTGCTGGAGGCTGCATGAACAACACAGGCCACACCACTTTCCCGCTCTACCGGGCCGCCCACAGCCGCACCGGCGACAAAGGCAACCGCTCCAACCTCAGCGTGATCGCCTACCGCCCCGAACTGTTTACCCTGCTGGAGCAACAGGTCACCGCCGAAGCCGTAGCCGCCCACTTCGCCCATAAACAGCCAAAACACGTGGAGCGCTATGTTCTACCGGCGCTGCAAGCTATGAATTTTGTATTGGACGAGGTACTGGACGGCGGCGTGAACGATGCGCTGAACCTGGACAGCCACGGCAAGGCCCTGTCGTTTTGGCTGCTGGATTTGCCGCTGACAATCCCCCCCGAATTGCAACTTTTTTTACAACCAGAAAACTGAACGAGACACCCCTATGCGCCGCACTTTCCTGACCCTTGCCGTCACCGCCCTGTTCAGCACCGCCAGCCAGGCCGACACCTTTCCCGACAAGACCATCACCTTCATCGTGCCGTTTGCCGCTGGCAGCGCCACCGACCAGCTAGCCCGCGCCCTGGCCCAGGCGGTTACGCTGGATGCCAAGGTCAGCGTGGTGGTGGACAACAAGCCCGGCGGCAACGCCTTCATCGGCGCGCAGGCGGCCGCCAAGGCCAAGCCCGACGGCTATACCGTGCTGATCGCCACCAACACCACGCATGCCGCCAACGAGCACCTGTTCAAAAAGCTGCCCTACGATCCGGTGAAAGACTTTGAACCCCTGACCCTGCTGGGCCGGGGCGGCCAGATCATGCTGGTCAACCCCAGCCTGGGCGTGAACACCGTGGCCGAGTTCGTCAAGCTGGCCAAGTCCAAACCCGGCAAGCTCAGCTTCGGCTCGGGCAGCTCGTCCAGCCGCATCGCGGGCGAGCTGTTCAAGCAAATGGCCGGGGCCTACATCGTGGCCATCCCCTACCGCAGCAACCCGCCCGCCGTGACCGACCTGATCGGCGGCCAGATCGACGTGATGATCACCGACATGGCCACCGGCCTGCCCCAGGTCAAGGGCGGCAAGCTCAAGGCGCTGGGCGTGTCCACCCTGCAGCGCAGCCCGCTGGCCCCCGATGTGCCCACCATCAGCGAGGCCGGGGTCAAAGGCTACGAGATGACCTACTGGTTTGCCGCCTACGCCCCGGCCGGTACGCCCGCACCGGTGGTGGCCCGGCTGAACGAGCTGCTGGTCAAGGCCGCCAAGAGCAGCACCGCCGCCAACTTCTACCAGGGCACCGGCACCGAAGTCACCACCACCACGCCCGAAGGCCTGCGCAAGGTGCAGGCCGACGAGTCGGTGAAGTGGGGCAAGATCATCCAGGCGGCGGGGATGCAGCCGGAGTAGGCGGCAAAAGCTATCGTTTCAATAGCTGCTACCGCCCATGGAATAAGCGTTAGAAGCCCCAAAAAGCTCCATTTCAGCGGATAAACACCCCTTCCAGAACAGCGCGGATCTGGCTTCGCCAGTCCGCTGCTGTTGCCCCCTGCAAGGGGGTTGGCGAAAAGCGCTTGCGCTGTAGCCTGGGGGTGAGCCTAAGTTTCTGCCATATCCCGGCTATACGACCGGCTGGAATCCACCAGCATGCGGGTATAGGCGTGCTGGGCGGCGTTGTTGCACAGGGCTTCGGTGCTCAGGCTCTCCACAATGCTGCCGTGCTGCATCACCGCCACCTGGTCGCACAGGTGGGCCACCACGCCCAGGTCGTGGGTGACCATCAGATACGTCAGGCCGTCGCGCTCACGCAGGTCGGCCAGCAGGTTCAAAATTTCGGCCTGCACCGACACGTCGAGTGCCGAGGTGGGTTCGTCCAGCAGCAGCACGCGCGGCTCCAGGATCAGGGCGCGGGCAATCGCCACGCGCTGGCGCTGGCCACCCGAGAGCTGGTGCGGGTAGCGGAAGCGGAAGCTGCTGTTCAGGCCCACCTTGGTGAGGATGCTCTCGATGCGTTCGCGCTCCTGGTCCATGCCGTGGATGCGCAGCGGCTCGGCCAGCACGGTGTGGATGGTGTGGCGCGGGTGTAGCGAACCATAGGGGTCCTGAAACACCATTTGCACGCCACGGCACTGGGCCAGTTTTTGGGCGCGGTCCAGCTTGTGGCCCAGAGCGCGGCCTGCAATCTGCAAGTTGCCTTCCCAGTGGGTGTACTGCCCGGCCAGGCAGCGCAGCACCGTGGTTTTGCCCGAGCCGGATTCGCCCACCAGCCCAAAGGACTGGCCCTCGCGCACCTGCAGGTTGACGTTGTTGAGCACGTTGACGGCCCCAAAGGCCAGGTGCAGGGCGTTGACATCGATCATGGTCATGGGGGTGTCCTTGGGCGGGTTTAGGCGGTAAGCCAGGTGGGGTCGCGTTGCAGCACCGGCAGGCGCGTGCGGCGCTGGTCCAGGCTGGGCAGGGCGCTGAGCAGGCCCCGGGTGTAGGGGTGCTGGGCGTTGTCCAGGTCGGCGGCGGCAATGCTTTCCACCACCCGCCCGGCGTACATCACCAGCACGCGGTCGCAAAAGTGGCGCACCAGGTTCAGGTCGTGGCTGATGAAAACCAGGCCCAGGCCGCGCTGGCCCACCAGGTCGTCCAGCACGGCCAGCACCTGCAGGCGTACCGACACGTCCAGGGCCGAGGTGGGTTCGTCGGCAATCAGGATCTCGGGCTCGGTGATGAGCATCATGGCAATCATGATGCGCTGGCCCATGCCACCCGAGACTTCGTGCGGGTACAGGTTAAACACCCGCTGCGGCTCGCGGATGCGCACCGACTCCAGCATGGCCAGCGCCCGGTCGGTGGCTTCGGCACGCGATACCTTGTTGTGCGCCAGGTAGGCTTCGGCGATCTGCTGGCCCACGCGCACCACCGGGTTCAGCGAGTACTTGGGGTCTTGCATGATCATCGACATGCGCTTGCCGCGGATGGACTGCATGGTCTTGGGGCTGGCATCCAGCAGGTCGATGCCGTCGAAGGCCAACTTGCGCGCTTCGATCTTGGCGCTGCGCGGGTGCAGCTTGAGCAGCGCCCGGCCCACGGTGGATTTGCCAGAGCCGGATTCGCCCACGATGGCCAGCTTTTCCCGCGACAGGTTGAACGACACGCCGCGCACCGCGTGCATGGGGCCGTCGGGGGTGGCGAAGTGGATGTGCAGGTCTTCGACTTGCAACTTGGGGGTGGTCATGATCGGCAATCCTTATTCGTTGCGGGGGTCGAGCACATCCCGCAGGCCATCGCCCAGCAGGTTGAAGGCCAGGCTGACCATCATGATGGCCGCACCGGGCATGGCCACCAGCCACCAGCACTCCATCATGTAGCGGCGGCCACTGGAGATCATCGCGCCCCACTCGGGCATGGGCGGCTGGGCACCCAGGCCCAGAAAGCCCAGGCCGGCAGCGGTCAGGATCACGCTGGCCATGTTCATGGTCAGGCGCACCACCACCGACGACATCAGCATGGGCGCGATGTAGCGCAGCAGAATGCGGCCGCTGGACGCGCCTTGCAACTGGGCCGCCACCACAAAGTCGGCGTTGCGCAACGACAGGGTTTCGGCCCGTGCCAGCCGCGCAATCGGTGGCCAGGCGGTCAGGGCAATCGCAATCACCGCGTGGTCCAGCCCCGGGCCAAGCGCCGCCACGAAGGCCAGCGCCAACACCAGGCTAGGGAACGAGATGAAGATGTCGGTGACGCGCATAAACAGGTTGTCCACCCAGCCGCCAAAGTAACCGGAGATGGCACCCACCGCCAGCCCCACCGGCCCCACGATCACCGTCACCAGGGCAATGATGTAGAGCGAGATGCGCGAGCCATGTACCAGGCGGCTGAACACGTCGCGGCCATATTCGTCGGTGCCGAACCAGTGGGCATTGCTGGGGGCCTGCAGCGCCTGGGCCAGGTCTTGCTCCAGCGGGTTGTGGGTGGCAATCAGCGGGGCAAACAAGGCCACCACCAGCAGCAATGCCACCACCACCAGACCCGCCACGGTCATGGGGTTGTGCAGCAGCCTTTGCAGGATGCGGCGGGCGCTTTGGCGCAGGGCTTGCGCCGCCGTTTGGGGGGTGGTGGACACCGTCTTGTCGGATAAGGTCAGGGCAGCCATTAGCGGGTCCTCGGGTCAAACACGTGGTACAGGGCATCGGACAGCAGGTTCAGCGTGACGAAGATCACCCCCACCACCAGCACGCAGCCCATCACGGCGTTCATGTCACCCAGCAGCAGGCTGCTGGTCAGGTACTGGCCAAAGCCGGGCCAGGCGAATACGGTTTCGATCAGCACCGCACCTTCGAGCAGGCCGCCGTAGGCCAGGGCCACGATGGTCAGCAACTGCACCAGGATGTTGCGAAACGCATGGCCCCAGACCACACCGCGCTCGGACAGGCCTTTGACCCGCGCCGTGGTGATGTACTCCTGCGACAACTGCGCCAGCATGAAGCTGCGCGTCATGCGGCTGATGTAGGCCATGGAGTGCAGGCCCAGAATGCAGGCGGGCAGCATCAGGAACTTGATGGCGTTGCGAAACACCTCCCACTCGCCCGCCAGGGCCGAGTCCACCAGCAGCAGGCCGGTACGCGTTGCCACCAGGCCGTCATACGCCAGGTCGATGCGCCCGGCCCCCCCGGCCCAGCCCAGCCAGGCGTAGAACACCAGCAAGCCCATCATGCCAAACCAGAACACCGGGGTGGAATAACCAAACAGGCTGATGACGCGCACCACATGGTCGGCCAGGCGGCCGCGCCGGGTAGCGGCATACACGCCCAGCGGCACACCCAGGCCGGTGCCGAGGATGATGGCCATGGTGGCCAGCTCGACGGTAGCGGGCAGCACGCGGGCCAGGTCGTCGGTGACCTTGTGGCCGGTGAGCAGGGCGTTGCCCAGGTCGCCGTGCAGCAGGTCGCGCAGGTAGTACGCAAACTGCACCGGCAGGGGCCGGTCCAGGCCGAGCTGCTGGTAGACCTGGTCGTAGGTGGAGCGGTCCGCGTCGGGGCCGACGATGGACAGCACCGGGTCCAGCGGCATGACGCGGCCAATCACAAAGGTCAGCAGCAGCAGACCGATCAGTGTGAGCACCACGCTCATCAGGCGGTGGCCCAGAGCGCGCAAGGTGGATGTAGTCACAGAAGTGTCTCCATGGGGGTGGGTGGCGTGCGCAAAAACGTTGCCGTTAGCGCTGCTTGCTCACATCGCGCAGCCGGGTGGTGGCCGAGGGATGGCCCAGGTAGCCGCGCACGTCTTTGCGCAGCACCACGGTGTCCACCATTTGCGAGAACGGCTGGATCGCGCCCACCTGGGTCTCGTACAGTTTCTGGGCCTCCTGGTACTGGGTGGTCTGCTTGGCTTCGTCGCGCTCGACCTCGGCCTTTTCGATCAGCTGGTTCAGCTCGGGGCTGAAGAACGAGGTGCGCCAGCCCTGGAAGTTGGTGAGCTTGGCGGCATCGTTGTTGTCCGGGTTGTAGACCAGGGCGCGCAGGCTGGAGTGCGGGTGCGGCTCCACACCGCCACCGCCCCGGCCCACGATGATTTCGAAGTTGCGTTCGCGCATGGCACCGTAGACCTGGTTGCCCGTACCCGACAGCACGCTGGCTTCGATGCCGGCCTTGGCCAGGGTGGCCTGCAGGCTGGTGGCGATGTTGATGAACGGCGGGTCGGCCAGCACGCGGATGGTGGTTTTGAAACCGTTGGGGAAACCGGCCTCGGTCAACAGTTTCTTGGCGGCGGCCACATCCAGCTTGTAGCCGGGGTTGGGCAGGCTGGCGGGCAGGCCCATTTGCACAGGGCGCTGCTGCGGCACGCCGTAGTGCGGCATGACGGTGGTGTTGATGCCGTCGTAGTCAATCAGGTTGCGCATCGCCAGGCGCACGCGCTTGTCGGCAAACTTGGGGTCTTTCATGCTCACGGCCACGTAGTACAGCGTGCCACGGCGCACCGGCTGCACCACGGCATCGGCGTTTTTCTTCATGGCTTCGACATCGGGCACCGACATGCCGGAGGCCACGTCCAGGTCGCCGCGCTCCAGCATCAGCCGCAGCGACTGCGATTCGGTCATGTGCCGCATGATGACGCGCTTGAGCTTGGCCGGGCCGCGCCAGTAGCCGTCAAAGCGGTTCATCAGCAGGGCATCCTTGGCGCGCCATTCCACCAGGGAGAACGGGCCGGAACCGGCGGCGTGGGTGGTCAGCCAGGCGGCTCCCATGTCGCCATTTTTCTCGTTTTCCATGACCTTCTTGCGGTCCAGGATCACCGAGCTGACCGAGGTGGCCAGGGTGTAGAGCACCATCTTCGGGTCGGTGGCCTCGGGCAGGTCGATCACCAGGGTGGTGGCATCGGTGGCGCGCACGGCCTTGTCCACATTCTGGGCGCTGAAGCCGTAGCTCTTCCAGGGCGAGGCCATGGCCAGGTTCAGCTTGAGCACGCGCTGCAGCGACCAGGCCGCGTCTTCCGCCGTGAGCTCGTTGCCCGACTGGAACTTCACGCCCTTGCGCACCACCAGGGTGATGCTGCGGCCATCGGCGGCCACTTTCCAGCTCTCGGCCAGGCCGGGTTGCATCTTGCTGATGGTTTGCGGGTCGAGTTCGATCAGGTAGTCGTACAGGTTGGCGGCCAGCTCGACCACGTCGTTGCCGGTGGCCGCAGCCGGGTCCAGCGACAGCAGGTTGTTCATGCTGAAGCCGACGATCAACTGGTCGTCCGGGGTTTTGGCTTGCGCCACCGCCCCCAGGGTGCCGAGTGCCAGGGCCACTGCGACGGAAACGGCGCATTGGCGCAACAACTTGGTGTGGTTCATAGATGTCTCCTCAAGGTGGGGAAAGGGGGGCTTAGTACGCGTTGCGCGTATGGGCTTCGATGTAGGCGAAGTTGATGTCTTCGCCCAGGCCGGGTTTTTGGGACAGGTGCACATAGCCGTCGGCATCCATCGGGTCGGCCAGGGTGTTCAGGTAGGCGGGCACTTCGTCGTACTCCAGGAAGGGGTGCAACAGGCCGCGCTCGTACCAGCGGGTGTTCTTGATGGCTGCGCACACCGCCAGGTTGGCCGCGCCGTTGCCGTGTACTTCGCACTGCATGCCAAAGGACTCGGCCAGGTGCGCCACCTTGAGCGTGGGGGTGATGCCGCCCACGCCGGGCACACCGGCGCGCAGGATGTCGCAAGCTCCGGCCTTGACCCAGTCGGCCCGGCTGTGGTGCTTGCCCGACAGGCTCTCAGGCCCGACGATGGGGATGTCGAGCTGGTCGGCCAGCCAGGCGTACGAGGCCATGCTTTGCTCGTTCATCATTTCCTCGAACCAGGTGAAGTTGAGCTTCTCCAGGGCGCGGCCAATGGTCAGCGCGTCGATGCGGCTGTAGTTGTGGTAGCCGTCGAGCATCAGCGGAACGTTAGGGCCAACGGCTTCGCGCACTGCGGCACAGGCCTGGATGTCCATGGGCACGCTGGGGGCAAAGGAGACCGGCGGCATCCAGGTGTGCAGCTTGATGGCCTTGTAGCCGCGCGCCACCAGCTTGAGGGCGAAGTCACCATATTCTTGCGGGGTGGACAGGCCGCCCTTCAACTCGTCACCGCACATGGTGCTGCCGTAGGCGGGTACCTTGTCGCGGTAGCCACCGATCAGGCGGTACACCGGCTGGCCCAGAATCCGGCCTGCCAAATCCCACAGCGCCTGGTCTACTGCGGCCAGGGCGCGGTCGGTCAGTTGCCCGGCGCTGCCGCGCTGCCAGTGTTCCAGGCCGTGCCAGAGCTGCTCGCGCTGGAACGGGTGCTGGCCCACCAGCACCTTGCGCACAAAGGCTTCCAGCACGTGGGGGCGGATCACCTCGGGCGGCGCAAAAGCGTAGCCGCTGTGCCCCTCGTCGGTGGTGATGGTCAGCATGGCCATCTTGCCCAGACCCTCGGGTCCGGGGTGGGAATGGCCTGCCGTGTCTACCGACCGGCGGGTCGGGTAGGTGAATTCGGTGCCGTGTACGCTGGCAATTTTCATAAGATTCCTTTGATGTCATCGGTCGTCAGACTGGAATGAATTTTAGGCAACACGTCAGACGTGTTAAATCAGTAGAAACCCTGGTGCTTCTTATTTTCCCGCATCTTTTGTAACCGGCATCAGTCGTCTGGTGAGGTGCCAGGCCGCGTTATAGTTGCCTGTTTTCCCAACGCCTCCATCACACCATGCTCCCTACGCTGCCCGAAACGCCCACGCGGACCAAAAGCCAGCCGCAGCGGGTGGTGGACGGGGTCTCCGAGCGCATCCACAGCGGGGCCCTCAAACCCGGTGACAGGGTGCCGTCCGAGCCGGGGCTGATGCAGGAATTCAATGTCAGCCGCACGGTGGTGCGTGAAGCCATGTCGCGCCTGCAGGCCAGCGGCCTGGTCGAAACCCGGCAGGGCGTGGGCACCTTTGTACTGGCATCTGCTTCCCCCGAGCCCCTGCTGGCCATTGGCGCGCGCGACCTGCAGGTGCGCCAGAAGCTGGCCATGCTGGAGCTGCGCATCAGCATCGAATCGGAAGCCGCCAGCCTGGCCGCCGTGCGCCGCCGCGAAGACCACCTGGTGGCCATGCGTGCCGCGCTGGACGCGTTCGATGTGCAGCGCCGTGCCGGTGGCAGCACCACCGAGCCCGACTTCCAGTTCCACGTGCAGATCGCCGCCGCCACCGGCAACGAATACTTCGAGGAAGTGCTGACCAGCCTGGGCAACGCCACCATTCCCCGCGCCGCGCCGGATGCCGCCGCCCGGTCCGCAGGCGACAGCAAACCGGCCGCCCGTTTTGGCGAAGCCCAGCCCATGCTGGAGAGCGGCAAGGCCATCACCCAGCGCGAGCACGAAGCCATTTTTGACGCCATCCGCCGGGGCGATGCCGCCGCCGCGCGGGCCGCCATGTTCATGCACCTGAGCAACAGCCGTGAGCGCATGCGCGCCAATACGGACAACAGCGGCCACTAACCGCACCGTCTCGAACCAAGCCAGCCAACCAGCGCACAAGGCTACGGGCAACACCCCGTACAGCGCACCAAAAACCACACATCAAGGGTTTTCACTGATTCCATGGGGAGCAAGTCTTTTTTACCATTCGCCAAGTCGTCTGACGACTGACGTATTACCGGTAAATTTCCTTTCACTACCCCAGGAGACCTGTTCCCATGCAATTCAAACTCATCACCGCCTTGGCTTTCGGCGCATTTGCCAGTGCCGCTTCGGCCCAATCCAGCGTGACCCTTGGGGGTATCGTCGATGCCTGGGTGGGTCAGACCCGTAATAAGGTGGGCGGTGTCAGCACCACCAACAGCGTGGTAGACAGCGGCGGCGGACAGGCCAGCCGCTGGAACCTGCGCGGCACCGAAGACCTGGGCGGCGGCTTGAAAGCCAGCTTCATGCTGGACCAGGGCTTTGCGCTGGACAGCGGCACCGTGTCCACCGTGTCCACCTCGAACATCGGCTTCAACCGGGGTGCCTATGTCGGCCTGTCGGGTGGCTTTGGCGAAATCCGCATGGGCCGCATGCTGGGTGCGTTCGATGCCTTGCGCGGCTCCACCAACCACCTGTACGACTCGTCGGGCTTTGCCTCCACCGGGCAGGTCTGGGGCGCAGGCTCCACCGCCGCCAACGGCCTGACTGCCGTCACCGGCAGCGACTACCTGGCCCGTGGCAACAACACCGTGATGTACATCACACCCGTGTTTGGCGCGTTCAGTGGCTCGGTGAGCACCAGTGCCAGCGAGGGCGCATCCACCGCCACTGCCGCCCCGCGCATGGTCAGCGCCCATGCCAAGTACGCGCAAGGCCCACTGCGTATTGGCTATGGCTACCAGTCCGAGCACTTCTCCACCGGCAAGAACCAGTTCCACATCGTGGCGGGCAACTTTGACTTTGGCCCGGCGCAGATGGTGGGCGCCCTGCAGCGCCAGACCGACGGCCGCATTGCGGGCGAGCAGACCTCGAACGAATGGGAACTGGGCCTGAACATCCCGTTCGGCCTGGCCTCGGCAGCCCTGGGCTATGCCAAGGCCGTCACCAAGAACAGCGCAGGCCAGGAAGTACTGGATGCCAAAGGCCTGAGCCTGATGGGCACCTACGACATCTCCAAGCGCACCCGTTTCTACGTAGCCGCCCGCCAACTCAAGGCGACGCGCGCCGACGGCAGCACCACGCTGGATGCAGGCCGCTTCGGCGTGGGCGTGACGCACAAGTTCTGAGGCAGCGGGAAAATTACCCTACTTCGGCCACAGCACCCACAGCTTCAGCGTCTGGTTGACGCGTGACGCGAGGGCACCGGCTTCGGGGCCGGTGCCCGCGAAATAGTCAGCACGCACAGCGCCCAGGATGGCGCTGCCGGTGTCTTGCGCGAAGACGAGTTTTTGCAGTTGCAAAGCGTTGCCGCTGGTCGCCAGCCACACCGGCGTGCCATACGGAATGCTTTGCGGGTCGACTGCGATCGAGCGGCCCGGCGTGAGCGCGACACCTTGCGCGCCTTTGGGTCCGAAGGCCGCATCAAAGTCACTCAACACCTCTTCCCGGAAAAAAATATAGCGCGGGTTACTCCACAGCAGCGACTGCAGGCGCTGCGGGTTCTGCGCCACCCAGACCTTGGTCGATTCGGTCCACGGTGCGGCCATGTTGCCCTGGCCCTGGTCACTCAGCCACTGCGTGATGCTGCGAAACGGCTGGTCGTTGGTGCCGGCAAAGGCCACCCGCACGGTGCGCTGTGCACCGTCGGGCTCGGTGATGACCAGACGACCCGAACCTTGGATGTGCAGTGACATCGCGTCAATCGGGTCGGACACCCATGCGATCTCGCGGCCTTGCAGCGCTGCGCGGGCCTCGGGTAGCGTGTCGATTTCCTGGCGCGTAAACCACGGCTTGCGGTTACCCAGGCCGACCGGTGGCCGGTACAGCGGCGTGCTGAAACCCGGTGCGGATACCCGGCTGGCGCGCAGCACCGGTTCAAAGTAGCTGGTGAGCTTGCCATCGGCAAGGCCTTGCAGCGACTCGACGCGGTAGGGCTGCAGCCGCGCCACCATCCAGGCGCGCTGCTCATCACCATTGCCCAGACTGAGGCGGCGCACGTCTTTGCACAGCGGGGCCTGCACCGGGCCGGGGCGTTCGCAGCTTTTGATCCAGGCGTTCCAGGCTTCATGCAACGGGTCCTGGCCAAAGCCGGGCAACTCGGCCCAGCGCACCGCCGTCCAACGGCTTTTGCCCTGGGTGATGGGCGGTGGCAGCGGGCCGGTATCGCCGGGCACGGCATAGGGCGGGGCTTCGACCGTGCCAGGCGCGGTGGGCACCGCCGAGGGGGCGGATTCCGGGGCTTCGGGCATGCGGGTGGCGCAGGCGGCCAGGGTTCCTACAATCGCGGCCAGCAGGGTACGGCGTGCGCCGCGCGCCAGGGGAAAATCTAAAAGGAGTCGGTGCATGGTGTTGTTGTTACTGGAAGCGCTGGGGGCGGGGGTGTTGCTGGTGCTGATTGTCTGGTGGACCATGTTCTCGGGCCGCAAAAACGGCGAAATCGTCCAGAAATCTGAAGAGAATCAGGCTCTACCGCCCAAGGAATGAGCGCAAGTAGCTACATTTTTTGTAGCAAATTAGCCAATTCGACGGCCGACTTCACTTCCATCTTGTCGAACACCCGGCCCCGGTGCACCTCCACCGTGCGAACGCTGATGTCGAGCTGATCGGCAATCAGCTTGTTGGGCAGGCCCTGCACCACCAGGCGCATCACGTCGCGTTCGCGCTCAGTGAGTTCGGTCAGGCGGGTTTGCAGGTGCTGGCGGCTGTCGCGGGTGCGCAGGTTCAGGGCCGACTGGTTCAGGGCCTGCTCGATGCGGTCGACCAGGGCGTTGTCGGAAAACGGCTTTTCGCAGAAGTCGAAAGCTCCGCGCTTGACGGCATCCACCGCCGTGGGCACATCGGCGTGGCCGGTCAGAAAGATCACCGGCATGGGCAGATGCAGCCCCCGGGCAATCAGCTTGTCGAATAGCGCCAGTCCGCTGATGCCGGGCATGCGCACGTCCAGCAGCAGGCAGCAGGCCTGGCGCGGCACAAAGCCGGTGGCCAGCATGGTCTCGAAGGCCTCGGCGCTGGGATATCCCTCGCTGAACAGGCCGCGCGAACGCAGCAGCCATGACAGCGCATCGCGCACGCTGGCATCGTCATCGACGATGAATACGGTGGCATCTAGTACGGGTTGCATCCTTACCTCACATTCATCACAGGCATCACGTTGACTCGAAGATCGGCAGGGTAAACCGAAACACGGTGCCCTGCGGCAGATGCGCCGCGAAACTGAGCGCGCCTCCGTGCTGCTCCACCACCGTGCGGCACAGACTCAAGCCCAGGCCCATGCCTTCGTCCTTGGTGGTGAAAAACGGCGTGAACAGGCGCTCGGCCACGTCGGGCGGGATGCCAGGGCCCTGGTCAGACACCGAAAATTCAACCCATCCGGCCTGCGACAACAGCAGCGCCACCCGCAGCACCAGCACGCGCTGGGCCACGGCGGGGTGCTCCATGGCCTGCATGGCGTTGCGTGTCAGATTGAGCAGCACCTGCTCGACCATGGAGCGGTCACACAGCACCGCGGGCAGCGCATCGGCCACGTCCAGCTGCACCTGCACGCCCAGCTTGCGGGCCTGCAACTGCACCAGCGGCAGGATGGCATCCAGCAGCACCTGGGGCTCCACGGGTTCACGCACCTTGGCCCGGCGGCGCACAAAGTCGTGCACGCTGCGGATCAGCTTGCCCGCGCGCTCCACCTGTTCGGCGATGCGGCGCATGGCCATGGCCAGGTCGGCGGTGTCCACCAGGGTGCCACCGATCTGCAGGCGGTTCAACGAGCCGGTGGCGTAGCTGGAGATGGCGGCCAGCGGCTGGTTCAGCTCGTGGCTCAGCAGCGAAGCCATTTCACCCACCGTGGCCAGTCGGGCAGTGGCCTGCAACCGGTCCTGGCTGGTGCGCGACAGCTCTTCGGCTCGGCGCTGCTCGGTGATGTCCACCACGGCGCTCATCCAGCCGGTGTGGACGCCCTGGGCGTTGATCAGCGGGGCCTCCATGACCAGCACCGGAAACAGGCTGCCGTCCTTGCGCATGAACACCGAGCTGAAGCCTTCGCGCGGTGGCGCATTGCCCGCCATGCGGACTTCCTGGCGCTGCTGGTATTCACTGGCCAAATCGGGCGGCCAGTAAGGCGCGGGCATGCCGTGGCCCCAGAGCTCGTCGGCCGCAAAGCCCACCATCTGGCAAAACGCCGGGTTGACGTAGGTGATACGCCCCTGCAGGTCGCGGGCGCGCAGGCCGGTGAGCAGCGAGTCTTCCATGGCTTTGCGAAACGCCAGCGCGTCGGCCAGGCCGCGCTCGGCATTCAGCCGCAAACGGGTGTCCTTGACCAGCAGCGCGGTCACCGACACCAGGGCAATCGACATCAACGTCACCAGGGCCGTCATGAGGTTGGGGAAGACACTGGGGTCGCCATGCCAACTGTCCATGCGCAGCACCATGGTGTTGCCCGGCAGATTGACCAGTTGCTGGGCGGTAAACACCCGCGTGCCACGCCGGGCCGAGCCATGCAGCACCAGGCGGGTGCCATCGGGTTCGACAAACGACACCTCCTGGCTGCGGCTGAGCTGGCGGCCCACCATGTCGGCCAGCACATCGCCCAGGGCGTAGGTAGCCACCAGATAGCCTTTGAGCTGGCCGTGGCTGATCAGCGGCATGCACAGCTCCATCACTTCCAGCCCCAAACCGCCCATCTGGGCCAGAAAATAACTGCTGGAATAGGACGGCCCATTGGCGCGCTTGGCCAAGGTGCAGGCCAGGACCACATCGGGCTCGGCATTTTTGCTGCCCAGCCACTCAAAGGCATGGGGCCGAAACGGGCTCTCGGCCTGCGCCAACAGGGCCAGATTGGGTTGCCTCCACTCCACCCGCAACAGCTCGCGGTGGTGGCGCAAAAACTCGGCGGCATCGACACGCCAAGAACCGGGGCTGGGGTCGTTGAACTGCAAGGCTTGCAGACTTTGTACATTGCGCCCCAAGCCCAGGCGCACGTCGTCTGCCGCTGCGGCAATATCCCGGTCCAGCGCGTCCTGCACCTGGCTGGCTTCAAACCGCCCGGCCAGCCACACCAACGTGGTGAGCACCAGCGCCAGCAACAACAGCATCACGCCCCACAGCGACCACCGCTGCCACCAGCGCAGCAAACTCCCCTGGGATGACGGCAGTACGGCGCTCACAGAACGCGGTGCTCCAGGGCGGGCAACTGGGCGCGGCACTGTGCCAGGCGGGCGGCATCCAGCGTGCCCAGCACCACGGCCTCGCCTTCAGCATGCCCGGCCAGCACCGTGCCCCAGGGGTCCACCAGCAGGCTGTGGCCCCAGGTTCGGCGGCCATTGGCGTGCAGGCCGCCCTGGGCCGGGGCCAGCACGTAGGCCAGGTTTTCCACCGCGCGGGCGCGCAGCAGCAGTTCCCAGTGCGCCTGCCCGGTGGTATGGGTGAAGGCGCTGGGCACCAGCAGCAGATCGGCCCCCAACGCGGCGTAGCGGCGGTACAGCTCGGGAAAGCGCAGGTCGTAGCAAATGCTCAGGCCGATGCGCCAGCGCTGGCCGTCGCGGGCAGCAAGTTCAAACAGCACCGGCTCGGTACCGGGCTCCAACACCCGCGACTCGTCAAACCGCTCCTGCCCGTTGTCGAAGCGGAACAGGTGGATCTTGTCGTAGCGGGCCACGCAGGTGCCGGTGGGGTCGAACACCAGGCTGCTGTTGCGCACCCGGCTGCCGTCGCCTACGGTCAGGGGCAAAGTGCCGCCCACGATCCATAAGCCTAGTTGGCGTGCCGTGTTGGCTAAAAACTCTTGAATGGGGCCCGTCCCCAAGGCTTCCTGGATCTGCAATTTGTCGGTATCGCGCTGGCCCAGCAGGCAAAAGTACTCGGGCAGCACGGCCAGCTCGGCACCACCGGCGGCGGCTTCGGCCAGCAACACGGCGGCGCGCGCCAGATTGGCCTGTACATCGGTGCTTGACACCATCTGGATAGCGGCAACTTTCACGGCGTGGGTTCCTGTTTGGTGGGGGCCTGGGCCTCTACTTTGGCCCCGAACATCTTGTGCGGCACCTTGGTGATTTTGGGGTCGGCCCAGGTGCCGTCGATGTGGAACTGCTGGGTGGCCGCCTCGGCCAGGGGGCGGCTTAAAAACCACTGGGCCAAAAACGTGCCCAGGCCGATGGCGGGGTTGATCACCGCCGCCACCAGGGACGCGGTACCGGCGTTGATCTCGGGTACCACCAGCACCTTCAGGTCCTGGGTTTCACGGGCAATGTCGGCACTGCCTTCCATCATCACGGCGGCGTTCACACCCTTCATTTGCAGGTTGTTGGTGGTGGCGCGGCCCTGGTCCACCTGCACGTCGCCACGTACCGAGTCAAACGCAAAACCCTCACTGAACACATCACGGAAGTCCAGCACCAGGCGGCGCGGCAGGGCCTGCAGGTTGAGCACGCCCAGCAGCTTGGCCAGGCCGGGGTCGGCCTTGAGGAACTGGCCGTTGCCGACCGCCAGATTGAACTGCCCGCCCAGCGTGGCGGTGTCCAGCGCCAGCGGCGAGCCCACCCAGCCCACCTGCCCGGCCATCTGGCCCTTGCCGCGCCGCACCACACCGGGCATGCCAAAGCGGGCCAGCAACTGCCCCGCGTCGGCAATGTCGAGTTGAAAGTTCAGTGTGGTGCGCCGGGGCGTGGTGGAACCCGTGCGGCCCCCCAGAGCGACCCAGTTACCGGTGGCGTTGAGCTGCGCGTCGGGGTTGGTGATGCTGAGCTTGTTCAGCCGCCACTCGCGCACGCCTGCATCGACCAGCCCGACCCCGCCGACCCGGCCACCCCGGTTGACGGCATCGATCTCGACCCGGCCCAGCTTCTTGCCCTTGAGTTCCAGTGCGTCCACCACGATGTCCAGTGCGGGCACGGTGTCCGAGGGCTCGTCCAGCAGGGTTTCCACCTCGGTGGCCGTACTGGGGGCCAGGGTGAGCCGGGTCAGCCGGGCGAAAACCCGGCCTGCGTTGGAGTCGATGGGCTGGCGGTATTCCACATAGCCATTGAGCTCTTGCGCGTCGATGTTGGCGCGCCAGGTGCTGGCAAAGTGCGAGCCGCTGAGCACCAACTGGTGCAGGGTGCGCCCTCCCATCGTCAAGGCCTTGGCCTGCACCGCCAGGGTGGTAGGGGTGTAACCGCTGGGGGCCGAAGGCGCAGTACCCGTCGTTGGTGCATCGGCCAGCTTGGCGGCCAGCGCCTGCCAGGCATCGGCGTTCACGGTATCCACATGGATGTTGGCCGACACGCCCTCGGCAGGCATCAGCACCGCCTCGCCGGGCGGCAGGCCCACCGCCACGGTGCCACGCAACACACGCGGTGCCGGGCCGGAAATATCGCGCACATACGCCACCGAAGCCACGGACCCGCTCGCCCCCAGCTCCAACGCCAGGCTGTCACGCAGAGGCAGGTTATTGCCCGGCAGCAGGAGGTTGTCAAAACGCAAGGGCAGCACCGTGTCGGCAGCTTTGGCCAGCGGAGCGGGCAGGTTCAAGGCCACGCCCTGCAGATTGCTGGTCACGCTGACTTCCGCCACACCCTGGCGCGCCCCCACCACGGCGCTGTAGGCGGCGCTGCCGCTGGCGTAGTGGGCGATTTGCGCCGCCACTCCCAGCCCCGGCGACTGGCGCAGCCCCTCGGCGGTGGCCACGCCCTGCACCCGCATGTGCACATCGCCCTTGGTGGCATCGGCCATGCCGCCTTCTATTCTTGCATCGCCACCCAGCATGCGGGCCTGGCCACCGACCACCGTAAATCCGGTGTCCGAAAAGTGCACCACCCCGCGCGCCCGGCCCAGCGCCGGACTGCTGGAGGTGATCTGCACATCGTTGCCGCCCAGCGTGATACTGCCCTGGACCTTGCTCTTGTCGATGTTGTCAATCGGTAGCTGCAGGCGCAATTGCAGATCGGCCGGGCCGCTGGCCGTGGCCTGGTCCAAGGCCTGGCCGGTGAGCTCGCCCAGCGGCGACCGGTTGACTACGCCCAGCATGTCGGCCAGCGGACCGCGCCCCTGGGCCTTGAACACCACCACGCTGTGGTCCAGATCGGCAATCTGGGCTTCGGCCTGGGTGAGCTGGAAACCGGAGGCACCGGCCAGGGTGCCGGTGGCCCGGCGGACCTGCAAGCTGTTGCCTTCAAACACCAGCTCGCCCGACAAACGCTCCAGCGCGGGCCAGGGCAGGGCCTTGGCAGGCTGCAGACTGGGCGGCACGTAGGCATAGGTGGCATCGCGCACCTCGGCGGCAATGCGGAACTCGCCCTGGCTGGGCTTGGTGAATGGAAAGTCGTACAAATCGCCCTTGACGCGGAACTTCACCGGGCCGAGGCGGCCCGCCAGCACCGCATCGCGCACGTAATGGCGCACCTCGGCATCCAGCTCCAGGGGCAGGTAGCGGTGCACCCGTGCTGCATCGCCCCGGCTCAGTTGGCCCTGCAGGTCCAGCACACCCGGAATACGCGCCCGGCTGCTGGACTGCGCGGGGTCGCTGTTGCTCCACTTGACTTGCAGCAGACCGTCCACATCGGCATTGGCAAAGCGCACATCGCTGGCCTGCACCGCCAGGGTTTCGCCCTGCTGCTGCCACGCCACTGTGGCCGAGAGCTGGTCCATGGGCACCACCGGTTGCTCGAACAGGCCGGGCAGGTCCAGTGCCCCCTGGCTGATGCGCACGGTGGCCTTGCCCCCGGCCTGGGTGATGTCGAAGTCCACTGCCGCACCGCGCACCCCGGGGCGGCCCAGCGGTGCCATGTCTTGGGGGCTGGGCGCGTCGGGCACGCCTGCGGCCACCTCCAACCCGGTGATGCGGCCCTGGGCGCTGTAGCTGGTGGGGTCGGCCAGCGGGCCATTCCAGCGGGAGCTGATCTGCTCGACCAGTCCCTGGGGTTCGTGGGTGGCCAGCATGCGGTGGGCGACCAGGCCCAGCGGCAGGCTATTGGCCATGTGCGCCAGCAGCGCCAGGTCCAGCCGGTCGGCGCGCAACTCGCCTTGCGCGGGCAGGCGAGGAGTGGCATCTTGCAGGCGCAGCGTCAGATTGCCGCCCGGCCAGACGCGCCCGTCGTCGGTGGTGAACTGCAGGCCCTCGGTCGCCAGCGCCAGGCTGCCCGCCTGCTGCTCCAAAGTGATGCGCCCTTGCAGCGATTGCAGCGCCAGCGGCTGCAGGTCGGCGGCCAGGGTGGCACTGGCACCGACCAGCGCCACATCGGCCGTGCCGCTGGTCACCTGGCCATGGCGGATGTCGGCCCACACCCGCAAAGCCCCCACACCCGCCTCGATGTCCACACCCACATCGGCATAGCGGCGCAGTTGCGACACATCGACCCGGGGCAGGCTGGCATAGGCCGGGCCATCCCAGTCCTGCCAGCGACCCCGGTGGGTGCTGAGCAAGGGCTGGCGGAAGCGGGCGCTGAGGCTGAAACGGTCGCCCCATTCGGCGGGGGGCGAAGCATCCAGGCGCAGGTGGTGGCCCAGGCCCTTGTTGCGCATCACAAAATCCACCGCACGCAAGGCCAGCGGGGGGGCAGCGCGCTGCTCGTCGGTCCAGCGCACGGTGCCGCCGCGCACGACCAGCTCGCTTTGGGCGAACAGCCAGTCCAGGGCCCGGCCATCGCCGCTGCCGGTGTGGGACACATCCAGCCCAGCGATGAAAATGGTGCCGTCGGCGCTGCGGCGCACATCCAGCTCGGGCTGCTCGATCGCCAGGGTCTCAAACCCCCGCTTCAGCAGCGACGCGGGCGACACCGTGGCCATAACCCGCGAGAGCTTCAGCGCCTCGCGCCCCTGGCCGTCCAGCAGAGCCACATCGCGCAGCTCGAACGAGGGGAACAGATGCTCCGACTGGGCCGAGATGGCACCAATGCGCACCGGCATCCCCAGCGCCTGGCTGGCATAGGTTTCCAGCCACGGGCGAAATTCGCCGATTCGCGGCACAATCCAGCCGTGTAAGGCCCCCCAGACCAAGGCCAGCGCCAACCAAGCCGCCGCCACCAAGCCCAGACTCCAGGATGCGGCAATGGCAGCCAGTCGGAGCAGGCGCGTGGACTCGGTGCTGGAAGGGGGCTTGGATTCAGTCATTGGACACATGGATGCAATCAGAATTATCACTCCCATGGCAGCCGCGCCCGCAGCAGGCCTTACCGTTCACGGTGTTACTTTGTTAAGCAGCCCCACCGCCACCGAGCCCCTGTCCGGCCACTCGCGTTTTGTGCAACGCCTGCGACGCCGCTATGCCAGCCAGCTCGACCTGCTGCCCCCCGGCCCTCCAGTGCGCGCCAGTATGGAGACCACCCTGGCCACGCTGCGGGCCACCGGACTGGACACCGGAGCCGCCCTGCGCAGCCTGCGCCAACTGGTGATGGAGCGCCTGGTGGTACTGGACTGCGACGAACAAGCCCCCCTGCAGGTGGTGACCCGGGCGGTGACCGAGCTGGCCGAAATCGCCCTGGATGCCGCGTGCAGCCACGCCTTTGCGCAACTCGACAGCCAGCACGGCGCGCCCCTGGCCCCGGACGGTAGCCGCGCCCAGATGTGGGTGGTGGGCATGGGCAAGCTGGGCGCGCGCGAGCTCAACGTGTCCAGCGACATCGACCTGATCTACGTCTACAACTTTGACGGCGACACTGCGGGCCTGGTCGGCATGGGCGAAGGCCGGGGCCGCACCAGCAACCACGAATACTTCTGCAAAGCCGTCAAGATCATCTACGCCCTGGTGGGCGACACCACCGAGCACGGCTTTGTGTTCCGCGTGGATCTGGCGCTGCGCCCGCACGGCAATTCCGGCCCGGTGGCGGTGTCCATGGACGCGCTGGAAAATTACCTGCAAGAGCAGGGCCGCGAATGGGAGCGCTTTGCCTGGCTGAAAAGCCGGGTGGTGGCCCCGCGCGATTGCATTCTGGATGCCAGCGCGCTGCGCACCGTGGTGCTGCCGTTTGTGTTCCGCCGCTACCTCGATTACGGCGTGTTCGACGCGCTGCGCAAGCTGCACCAGCAGATCCGCGACCATTCGGCCAAGCGCAGTGCGGGCCGCCCCGAGCGGGCCAACGATGTCAAGCTGTCGCGCGGCGGTATCCGCGAAATCGAATTCACCGTGCAGCTGCTGCAGGTGGTGCGCGGCGGCCAGTTTCCCGAGCTGCGCACCCGCCCCACCCTGGCGGCGCTGCAGCGCCTGGCCCGCGCCGGGCTGATGCCCCAAACCACCGCCGACGCACTGGCCCGCGCCTACACCTTTTTGCGCCAGGTCGAGCACCGCATCCAGTACCTGGACGACCAGCAAACCCATGTGCTGCCCACCATCGATGCCGACCTGGCCTGGATCGCCCATAGCCTGGGCTACCCCGACTGCTGCGCTTTCCTGACCGAGCTGGACACCCACCGCGAGCTGGTGGCGCAAGAGTTCGACACCCTGCTGGGCGGCAAAAAAGAATGCAAGGGCTGCAACGGCAAAGGTGCCAAACCTGGCTACGGTGGGCCGGGCGACCTGTCGGGCGCGCCGGACCTGGCCGCGCTGGCCGAGCGCCTGGAAGAACCCCTGCAGGGCCGCCTGCTGCGCTGGTCCACCCACGCCCGCGTGCTGGCCCTGAGCGACATATCCAGCGCCCGGCTGTCGCGCCTGGTGCAACGCACCATGGGCTGGCTGCAGGACGGCAGCACCAGCCTGGATGGCATGCTGCGCTGGATGGACTGGATCGAACCCCTGCTGCGCCGCGACCACTACCTGGCCCTGCTGCTGGAGCGCCCCTCGGTGCACCAGCGCCTGCTGCGCCTGCTGGCCACCGCCAAATGGCCTGCCCGCTACCTGCAACAGCACCCCGGCGTGATCGACGAGCTGGCCGCCGAGACCATGCTGGCCGAGCGCTTCGACCCCGCCGCGCTGGAGGCCGAGCTGGAAGCCCGCCGCAACTCGCTGCGCATCACCCAGGAAGACGACGAAGAAACCCTGCTCAACCTGCTGCGCCGCGCCCACCACGCCGAGCTGTTCCGCACCCTGGCGCGCGACGTGGAAGGCCGCATCACCGTGGAGCAGGTGGCCGACGACCTGAGCGCGCTGGCCGACGTGGTGCTGCGCGTCACCGCCCGCTGGTGCTGGCAGCGCCTGCCCACCCACCACCTGGACGAACCGCGCTTTGCCGTCATCGGCTATGGCAAGCTGGGCGGCAAAGAGCTGGGCTACGGCAGCGACCTGGACATCGTGTTTGTGTTTGAGGACGAAGACGAACGCGCCCCCGAGGTCTACGCCCAGCTGGTGCGCAAGCTGATCAATTGGCTGAGTGTGAAAACCGCCGAGGGCGACCTGTTCGAAATCGACACCGCGCTGCGCCCCAACGGCAACTCCGGCATGCTGGTCACCACCCTGAACGCCTACGCCAGCTACCAGGAAGGCCGGGGCAGCAACACCGCCTGGACCTGGGAGCACCAGGCCATGACCCGCGCCCGCTGTGTGCTGGGCCCGGACGACATGGGCCAGCGCTTCGATGCCATCCGCCAAAACGTCATCACCGCCCCGCGCGACCTGCCCGCCCTGCAGGCCGAGATCGTCGCCATGCGCAACAAGGTGCGCGCCGCCCACCCGGTGCGGGGCGAAGCTTTTGACGTGAAACACAGCACCGGTGCGATGGTCGATGCCGAATTTGCCGTGCAGTACCTGGTGCTGGCCCACGCCGCCCAGCACCCGGCCCTGCAAGACAACGTAGGCAACATCGCCCTGCTGCAACGCGCCGAAGCCTGCGGCCTGCTGCCCCCCGGCGTGGGCGAGGCGGCGGCCAACGCCTACCGCGTGCTGCGCAAGGTGCAGCACCACGCCCGGCTGAATGAAGCCCCTACCCAGGTAGCCCCCGAACCGCTGCAGGTCGAGCGGGACGCGGTGCTGGCGTTGTGGCATGCGGTATTTGGCTAAGTACCTTTGAATCCTGAATCTGGCCATGCCTCCCGCCGCATTTTTACCCGCATTGCTGTGCCCTCGATACAGCGCTAAGCTGTAACGATATGTATACCTTCGAGCTTGAGTTATGGGTTCATTGAGTCTGGGCCCGCTTGCTCGGCTGACCCCGCGCGGGCTCGGTATAGGCCCGCGCATCGTCGGCCTGTTTGCACTGGTATTTGGCCTGATGGGCGGGCTGGGCCTGCTGCTCATGCAGAGCAAGCTGCTGCCCGCCTTCGACGCCATCGAAAAACACATTGCGCAAGACAGTGCCAAACGCGTGACCAGCGGCATTGACGAGCAGCTCGTGGCCCTGAGCATCCTCAACCACGACTGGGCTTTCTGGGACGATCTGTACAGCCACATGCAGCACCGCAGCAAAGTCTTTGAGGACAGCAATCTCAGCGATGCCGCCATGCTGACCTCGCATCTCAACGCGGTCCTGCTGATCGACCTCAACCACCAACTGGCGGGCTTGGGCAGGCGTCCCCAAAGTGATGGGAGCCTGCTGCAACCGGACCAGGTGTTACCCCCCTTGCAACGCCGCTTGGCCGGCCATCCCTTGCAGTCCCGGCCCACCGAATGCGGGCTGATACAAGTCGGCAAGATCCTGTCTGCCGTATGCTGGACGCCCATTGTGCACAGCGACGGTCGGGGTGCTGTCACCGGCCTGGTAGTGATGGTGAAGGAGCTGGGCGACAGCGCCATGGCCGTGATCGCACAGAATGCCGGCACCGCCTTTTCCATAGAACCCCACGTCGAGGAGCCCGCCAACCCAAACGCCGTCGAGCTGGCCTGGGAACTTCCCAGTTTCAAATACTTTAGCAACCGCGAGGTGCGCGCCACCTACGCCCCCCAGAGCATCACCTTGCACTATCTGCTGCGCGACCTGGAAAACAAGCCTCTGTCCACCGTGCACATGGACCTGGCGCGCAATCTGGCCTTACAGGCGCAGCGCATCCTGAAGGAGGTGGGGATGCAGCTAGCCTCTTTGGCCCTGGTCACCGGGCTGGTGCTGCTGCTGGCCTTACACCACTGGCTGGTGCGCCCCATACGCCAGCTACAAGGCGAGCTGGCCACCATGACCGCCTCGCGGCGCTGGGACGGCGTGCTGACGGCCAAGCGACCCGATGAAATCGGCTCCCTGACCCAGGGCGTGAACGCCCTGCTGCACGTACTGCGCAGCCAGGTGGATGCGCTGGAGACCCTGTCCAGCACCGACGCGCTCACCGGCATCGCCAACCGCCGCCAATTCGACGAACGCCTTGCCTCCGAGATCGTGCGCCTGGCACGCCGTCCCGCGCCCTTGTCGCTGCTGCTGCTGGACGTGGACCACTTCAAGCGCTACAACGACCTGTATGGTCACCCCATGGGCGATGTGGCCCTACAGCAAATAGGCACGCTGCTGCAAGACCTCTGCCGCCAGCAGGATCTGCCAGCCCGCATCGGCGGCGAAGAGTTCGCCCTGCTGCTGCCCGAAACCGATGCGGCGGGCGCCATTGCCATGGCCGACAGATGCATGCTGGCTCTGGCGGTACTGGCCCTGCCACACGACAGTTCGCCCACCGACCGCCACCTGACAGTCAGCATTGGAGTCGCCACCTGTGAAACCGGCCAGCGGACCGATGCCAAGGCACTGCGGGTACAGGCCGATGAAGCGCTCTACACCGCCAAAGACCTGGGCCGCCACCGCGTGTGCCACCGCAACCAGACGGGCCACACAGCGTCCTGACATAAAACGACACAATCCGATATGCAGCTGCAAAATCACTAGCAGCCTTCTCTGGCACCATGGCAGTGCGGCGCTCCCCCTTTGGCGGATACGCCCCAGCCTGGCACTCTTCCAGCCAGGTGCCCCCTTACGATATGCCCCCATCCCCCTGGAGCTTTCTGCATGCATGTGCCCCGTTGGACTCTTTTGTGCGCGCTACCGCTGTGGCTCGCAGCCTGCGCCAGCCCGCCACCGCCGCCCCCCAGCGCTACGGCACTGGCCCCCGCGCAGTGGCAGGTGCCGCTGCCCCACCACGGCGACCTGGGCGACCTGGCGGACTGGTGGCAGCGGCTGGACGATCCGCTGCTGGTGGCGCTGATCGCGGCGGCGCAGGACGCCAGCCCCACGGTGGCCTCGGCAGCGGCGCGCATTGCCCAGGCACGGGCCACGGCGGTGGGCGCGGGTGCGGCGCTGGGGCCTGCGCTGGATGCATCGGCCAGCGCCAGCCGGGGCCGGTCTCAACCCGGCGTGCCCGTTGCCAGCACCGCACAGGGCGGCTTGCAGGCGGCGTGGGAGATCGACCTGTTTGGCACCAACCGCGCCGCTGCGGATGCCGCCCAGGCCCGCCAGCAAGGGGCCCAGGCCCAGTGGCACGACGCGCGGGTGGCGGTAGCGGCCGAGGTGGCCAGCCAGTACGTCACCGTGCGGGCCTGCGCCCTGCTGCGCGGGCTGGCGGGGGAAGACGCGAAATCGCGCCAGGAGACGGCCCGCCTGTCGGGCTTGAGCACCCGCGCCGGGTTTACCGCCCCGGCGGTGGATGCGCTGGCCCGCGCCAGTGCCGCCGAGGCGAACAACCGGGTAGTGCAGCAACTGGCGCAGTGCGATGTGTATGTGAAGGCCATGGTCGCCCTGACCGGCCTGCCCGAGGCAGATTTGGCACAAAAACTGACCTCAGCGCCCATGCCATCAGCACAGATAGCTCTTTTTTCCATAGCATCCATCCCGGCACAGGCCCTGGCCCAGCGGCCCGACATCTTCAGCGCCGAGCGAGACGTGGCGGCGGCCAGCTTCGACGTGGGCAACGCCCAGGGCCAGCGCTACCCCCGGCTGATGCTGAACGGCGCCATTGGCAGCCTGCGTAGCGGCGGGCAGACCCTGGGCACCTGGTCCATCGGGCCTCTGGCCGTATCGATACCCCTGTTCGACGGCGGGCGGCGCAGTGCGGACGTGGAGGCCGCCCAGGCCCGCTACACCGAGGCGGTGGCCGTGTACCGCGCCAAGGTGCGCCAGGCCGTGCGCGAGGTGGAAGAAGCCCTGGTCAACCTGCGCAGCGCCGATGACCGCAACGCCGACACCCAGGTGGCTGCCCAGGGCTACCAGGCCGCATTTGCCGCCACCCAGGCCCGCTACCGCGCCGGCCTGGCCAGCCTGCCCGAACTGGAGGACGCGCGCCGCACCGCGCTGGCCGCCGACACCAATGCCATTGCCCTGCAGCGCGAACGCCTGCTGGCCTGGATCAGCCTGTACCGCGCCGTGGGTGGCGGCTGGACCGGCCCCCAGTAAACCTTGACGGATACCTTCCCATGCAAAAAAATGCTATTTATTCCGTAGCTGCTATCGCCCTGTCCATCAGCGCTATCGGCCTTTTCTCTATCAATTCCCAGGCAGCAGACGACAAAAAGACCGTTGCACCCAAACCCGCGCTCACCGTCACCACCGTGCAGCCGCAGCGCAGCCCCTGGGCGGTGCAGCTCAACGCCAACGGCAACGTGGCGGCCTGGCAAGAGGCCAGCATCGGCAGCGAAGCCAGCGGCCTGCGCCTGCTGGAAGTGCGCGCCAACGTGGGCGACGTGGTGCGCGCCGGGCAGGTGCTGGCCACCTTTGCATCTGAGAGCGTGCAGGCCGATGTGGCCCAGGCCCAGGCCAACCTGCTGGAAGCCCAGGCCAATGCCCAGGATGCCAGCGGCAACGCCGCCCGCGCCCGCACCCTGCAGGCCACCGGGGCCTTGAGCGAGCAGCAAATCACCCAGTACCAGACGACCGAGCAGGTCGCCAAGGCCCGCGTAGCCGCTGCCAAAGCCACGCTGGTGGTGCAGCAGCAGCGCCTGCGCCACACCCAGGTGCTGGCCCCCGACTTTGGGGTCATCAGCGCTCGCAGCGCCACCGTGGGCGCGGTGCTGGGCAGCGGCACCGAGCTGTTCCGCATGGTGCGCCAGGGGCGGCTGGAGTGGCGCGCCGAGGTCACCGCCGCCGAGCTGGAGCGCATCAAAGTGGGCACCACCGCCCAGGTGCGCACGGCCCAGGGCACGCCGGTGCAGGGCAAGGTGCGCATGGTGGCCCCCACGGTAGACCCGCAAACCCGCATGGGGCTGGTGTATGTGGATGTGCCTGCGTCCACACTCAAGCCCGGTATGTTTGCCAGCGGCGCGTTCGCGCTGGGCCAGACCACCGCGCTGACCGTGCCGCAAACCGCCGTGGTGGTGCGCGATGCCTTCAGCTTTGTCTACCGCGTGGGCAAAGACCAGCGGGTGGCCCAGGTCAAGGTGCAGACCGGGCGGCAGCTGGGTGACCGGCTGGAGATCACCAGCGCGCTGGATGCCGATGCGGTGCTGGTCGCCAGCGGGGCGGGCTTTTTGAACGACGGCGATCTGGTGCGGGTGGTGCAGGATTCCAAGCCGAATATGCCTCCAGCGCCCTCTGCGCCAGCACAAGCAGCTAGCAAATAGGTAGCAGACCATGAACGTTTCCTCCTGGTCCATCAAAAACCCGATTCCGGCGGTGATGCTGTTTGTGCTGCTGACGTTTGCCGGGCTGCTGTCCTTCAACGCCATGAAGGTGCAGAACTTCCCCGACATCGACCTGCCCACGGTCACCGTGTCCGCCAGCCTGCCCGGCGCGGCCCCGGCCCAGCTGGAAACCGAGGTGGCCCGCAAGCTGGAAAACGCCATCGCCACCGTGCAGGGCCTGAAGCACATCTACACCTCGGTGAGTGACGGCGTGGTCACCGTCACGGCCGAGTTCCGGCTGGAAAAGCCGGTACAAGAGGCGGTGGACGATGTGCGCTCTGCCGTGGCCCGCGTGCGCAGCGACCTGCCGGGCGACGTGCGCGACCCCATCGTCAACAAGGTGGACATGGCGGCCCAGCCGGTGCTGGCCTTCACCATCCGCTCATCCAAGCTGGATGCCGAGGCGCTGTCGTGGTTTGTGGATTTTGATGTGACCCGTAAGCTGCTGGCGGTGCGCGGCGTGGGGGCGGTGACCCGCGTGGGCGGCGTAACCCGCGAGGTGCAGGTGGCGCTGGACCCGCTCAAACTGCAAGCCCTGGGTGCCACTGCCGCCGACATCTCGCGCCAGCTGCGGCTGGTGCAGCTCGACAGCGCCGGGGGCCGTGCCGACCTGGGCGTGGGCGAGCAACCCGTGCGCACCCTGGCCACGGTGCAAACCGCCCAGGAGCTGGGCCAACTGCAACTGGCGCTCAGCGATGGCCGCCGCATCCGCCTCGACCAGGTGGCCACCGTCACGGACACGGTGGCCGAGCAACGCTCTGCGGCCCTGCTCAACGGCCAGCCGGTAGTCGGCTTTGAGGTGGCGCGCAGCCGCGGCGAGAGCGAGGTGGCGGTGGGCGCGGCGGTGCAAACCGCCCTGGCCGAGATGAAGCTGCAGCACCCCGACATGGAGCTCACCGAGTCCTTCAACTTCGTGGCCCCGGTGGAAGAGGAATACACCGGCTCGATGCACCTGCTGATCGAGGGCGCGATCCTGGCAGTGGTGGTGGTGTGGTTGTTTCTGCGCGACTGGCGGGCGACTTTTGTGTCGGCGGTGGCGCTGCCGCTGTCGGTGATTCCGGCCTTCATTGGCATGTACCTGCTGGGCTTTTCGGTCAACGTGATCACGTTGCTGGCGCTGTCGCTGGTGGTCGGCATTCTGGTGGACGACGCGATTGTGGAGGTGGAAAACATCGTGCGCCACCTGCGCATGGGCAAAACGCCCTACCAGGCGGCGATGGAGGCGGCGGACGAAATCGGCCTGGCGGTGATCGCCACCACCTTCACCCTGGTGGCGGTATTTTTGCCCACCGCCTTCATGAGCGGCATTCCGGGCAAGTTCTTCAAGCAGTTTGGCTGGACCGCCTCGCTGGCGGTGGTGGCCTCGCTGCTGGTGGCGCGGGTGCTCACGCCGATGATGGCGGCCTACATCTTGAAGCCCATTGTCGGGGCCGAGAAAGACGCCGGCTGGATGCGCGTCTACATGCGCTGGGCCACCTGGTGCCTGAAGCACCGGGTGCTCACCATGCTAGGGGCCACGGTGTTTTTCTTTGGCTCCATCGCGCTGATTCCGCTGCTGCCCACCGGCTTTATCCCGCCCGACGACAACGCGCAAACCCAGGCCTATATCGAGCTGCCGCCCGGCTCCACCCTGGCGCAGACCCAGGTGGCCGCCGAGCAGGCACGCACGCTGATTGCCCAGGTGGCGCACGTCCACAGCATCTACACCACCATCGGTGGCGGCAGCGCGGGCGGCGACCCGTTTGCCCCCGCCGGGGCGGCCGAGGCGCGCAAGGCCACGCTGACCATCCAGCTCAGCCCGCGCGGCGAGCGGCCCCGCAAGCAGGTGATTGAAAACGCCATCCGCACCGCGCTGGAGCCCCTGCCCGGAGTGCGCAGCAAGGTGGGCCTGGGCGGTTCGGGCGAAAAATACGTGCTGGTGCTGACCGGCGTGGACCCGGTCGCCCTGCAGGCCGCCGCGCAGGCGGTGGAAAAAGACCTGCGCACCATCCCCGGCCTGGGCAGCGTCGCGTCCAGCGCCAGCCTGATCCGGCCCGAAATCGCGGTGCGGCCCGACTTTGCCCGCGCCGCCGACCTGGGCGTCACCAGCAGCGCCATCGGCGAGACGCTGCGCATCGCCACCGTGGGTGACTACGATGTGTCTTTACCGAAGCTGAACCTGTCGCAGCGCCAGGTGCCCATCGTCGTCAAGCTGGACGACGCGGCCCGCAAAGACCTCAGCGTACTGGAGCGCCTGGCCGTGCCAGGTAGCACGGGCCCGGTGATGCTGGGCCAGGTGGCCACGCTGGAGACCAACGGCGGCCCGGCCGTCATCAGCCGCTACGACCGCACCCGCAACGTCAATTTCGAGATCGAGCTGTCCGGCCTGCCGCTGGGCGATGTGACCGCCCTGGTGCACAAACTGCCCGCCATGCAGCAGCTCCCGCCCGGCGTGAAGGTGGTGGAAATCGGCGATGCCGAGGTGATGGGCGAGCTGTTTGCCAGCTTTGGCCTGGCCATGCTGACGGGCGTGCTGTGCATCTACATCGTGCTGGTGCTGCTGTTCAAAGACTTCTTGCACCCGGTGACCATTCTGTGCGCGCTGCCGCTGGCACTGGGCGGGGCCTTTGTGGGCCTGCTGATCGCGCAAAAGAGCTTCTCCATGCCCTCGCTGATCGGCCTGATCATGCTCATGGGCATCGCCACCAAGAACTCCATCCTGCTGGTGGAATACGCCATCGTGGCCCGCCGCGACCATGGCATGACCCGTGTCGAAGCCCTGCTCGACGCCTGCCACAAACGCGCCCGCCCCATCGTCATGACCACCCTGGCCATGGGCGCAGGCATGCTGCCCATCGCCCTGGGATGGGGCGCAGCGGACAGCAGTTTCCGCAGCCCCATGTCGGTGGCGGTGATCGGCGGGCTCATCACGTCTACCGTGCTGAGTTTGCTAGTGGTGCCCGCGGTGTTTACCTACATCGACGATTTGGAGCACTGGTTCAAGCGCATGGGCGCGAAACTGCGAGGCAAACCGGTGCCGGTGCCGCAGACCAAGGCGCTATCGTAAAAGGCGCTGCTTGCGCCCATGGGATGGGCGCTGGCGGGCTTTTTTATTTAAACCCTGGATACCGCTTCTGCCATGCCCCGCGTACTTTTCATCTGCAGCCGTAACCGACTGCGCAGCCCCACGGCGGAGCAAATCTTCTCCACCGTGCCAGGCATAGAAACCGACTCCGCAGGCCTGGCACCCGACGCCGACTGCCCGCTGAGCGCGGACCAGGTGGAGTGGGCTGAGCTCATTTTTGTGATGGAGAAACGGCACCGCACGCAGTTGAACCAGCGGTTCAAACGCTACCTGGCTGGCAAGAGACGTTGAGCCCGTTCTGACTGAACTTATGAAAAAAGCCGGACTGCACTGACCTAGAGGGAATGGGTGGCTGCTTTTAATCGCGACTGCACGGCGAGTGCAGAGCAGGCCGCAGGCGGTCGCTATATTTAGAGTAGCTGGTCACGCCTATGGGATGGGCACTGGCGGCCTTTTTTGTTTGAGAACCTAGTTTCTGCCATGCCCCGCGTACTCTTCATCTGCAGCAGCAACAGACTGCGCAGCCCAACGGCGGAGCAAGTCTTTTCTACCGTGCCGGGTGTGGAAACCGACTCTGCGGGCTTGGCGCCCGACGCCGACTGCCCGCTGAGCGCGGACCAGGTCGAGTGGGCTGAACTCATTTTTGTGATGGAGAAACGGCACCGCACGCAGCTGAACCAGAAGTTCAAACGCTACCTGACCGGCTAGAAGGTGGTGTGTTTGGATATTCCGGACAACTACCAGTTCATGCAGCCGGAGCTTGTGGTGTTGTTGGGGAGGCGGGTGGCGGGGTATTTGGGGTGGACGCATTTGCAAGCCGGAATCCAATAGTCGATGAAACGATGAAAGCAATGACTACAAATCTTGGCTCCAATGATCTCAATAAGCAATGCGAACGCACCATCACGAAAATGAGCGATGCAGAGGCGTTGGCACATATCGGCCAGTTGATCGACGATGCCTTCGACGCGTCGTTCGAGCGTGGTGCTAAACGCGCACTTTATTTGCTCGACGAATTATCCAACCGTGAACTCATCGACAAGGATGGCGCATTGGTTGAATATTTCCGAGCCAATGCCTGGGCGGCACTGTCGGATATCGCGAACGTGCGGCGATCCTGGCAATGGGAGGCACCCGAGTTACAGGGAGAGCTGCTTGCGCTATCGCGTGCCTCAAACCATGTCGGCTTTGCAAGCCTTGACAAGATCCGTCGATGCCAGATTCTCACCAACCACGCGAACCTCCTCAATTTGGTCGGCCGCACAATTGATGCGGTGGCCGTATGGGATGCAGCTCTGAAAATCATTCCGGACTTTGCAATGGCGCAGGGCAACCGTGGCTGTGGGCTCAAGGTCTACGCAGGTATGGTGGTTGATGACCGCGAGCGCGCTATCCTGGCTTTGCATGCATTCGACAGTTTTCGTTCGACAATGGCCGAAGACACGATCTACGATTCCGGGGATCAGCAAGCCGCAGCGACCTATTTCGCCAGCAAGGTGACTGAACTCGCTCGTGCCGTCAATGTTGACGCAGTTAGGGCGATGCAGAAACTTGATCATGGCAAAGAAGGTCGATCGAAGGCCGAACGCGTCTATCGTCGCTGGTGCCTTGGGCATCGCCTCTTTTTGTGCCCCTTGAATGACCTTGGGCCGCATCTTGCGGCAGCCACCGACAAACTAATGCTGCCACCTCTGATCGAAGGGCTGAACGACCGTCTCGACGGACATTTGCCCCCACCAATTGTCGGATTCTTCAGTCAGATGAAGCAGGAGTTCGTCTCAGCGCGCTTCATGTTGTTCGAGGGGATAAGCAGTACACAGGTCCACTTCTCTGACCGCGGAGTCGTGCTCACCGACACCCTCGACTATCCACTTTATTCGTTAGCGAGCGAGCGGGTCCGTACGGCCTTCCGCATTGCGTATTCCCTGCTCGACAAAGTCGCCTTTCTCGTCGATAGATACTGGAACTTAGGCAAGGTACAGGACAGAATTAGTTTTAAAAATGTCTGGATGATCGAAAAGAAGGCCCGCCTGCTGCCACAGTTTGAGAACAGTGACAATTTGCCACTGCGTGGCTTGTTTTGGTTGTCCAAGGAACTGTTCGATGACCAGCTCAAGCAGACCACCGCAGTCGATGCTCGTGAACTGCACGGTATCCGCAATGCGCTGGAGCACACCTATCTCCATGTAAGCGAAGGCTGGGCCAAACCGTTCATGATCAACGGGACGAACAACGGCAGCTTAGGCATCGCCATCGGCAGCGACGAACTTGAGGCCAAAGCGATCCGAATCATGCAAATAGCGCGATCCGCACTGTTCTACATAAGCTTCGCAATCGGTGTAGAAGAGCGGAAAAAACGATTGGCGAATTCCGGTCAACCTATCGGATCGATGCCGCTCTATAACCTCGACGACAAACGAAAGCGGCGCGACCCAACCTAAGTTGGACTTGGCCTGCTTGGACTGCCGCCGACTCGATGGACATCGTGCTAGGGTCTAAGAGCGTGTTCAAGGTCTCCCAAGCGTATTAGAAGCTCGGCGGATAAGAAAAAGTTACCTCCATCAACGACCTGGAGCACTGGTTCCAGCCCCTGGCGGGCTGAGTGCGGCGGGCGTCCCATTAACGGCATGTGGCGGCGGGCGCCGGATTGTTTTATTTTTAGTAGCTACAAACATCCAATCAATCGGCGGTGTGTGCCTATTTGTCGCGTGTTTTTAGTCAACACACTGGTGTTTTCCCTGTGCCGCAGGCAGGCCATTCCGGATTCAAATCCCTCTGCTTCAAAGCGCTTTGAATGGCGGGTTCCCGTACACTCGCCGCTGCCCATTTACCCACCCACTGGCCGCACCATGCTTTCCGTCGCACACCAAACCCAACTCGCCCACCAGCACGTCGTCGCCGCACTCAAAGCCCGCCCCGAGGCCAAGGCGGCGCGCAAGGCGTGGAACGCATTTGCGGCCAGGCTAGACGCGCACTTTCCGCAACTGGTGCGCGAGCTGGCCCCGCTGTACGGCGCGCGGCCCGACTTTTTGGACTTTCTGGTGGACCTGCTGTCCAAGGCCTTCGATGCCTGGAACGCCCGCCCGGCGGATTTGCAGGCGCTGGACGTGCAGCGCGAGAAAAATCCACGCTGGTTCCAGTCGCAAAAAATGCTGGGCGGCGTGTGCTACGTCGATCTGTACGCGGGCAACCTCAAGGGCCTGCAGAAGCAGATTCCGTACTTCAAGGAGCTGGGGCTGACGTATTTGCACCTGATGCCGCTGTTCAAGTGCCCCGACGGCAACAGCGACGGCGGCTACGCGGTCAGCAGCTACCGCGAGGTGAACCCGGCCCTGGGCAAGATGGAAGATCTGCAAAACCTGGCCGCCGCGCTGCGTGCCGAGGGCATCAGCCTGGTGCTGGACTTCATCTTCAACCATACCTCGGACGAGCACGCCTGGGCCACGGGTGCGGTGGCGGGCGACCCGCAGTACGCCGACTTCTACTACCTGTTCCCCGACCGCAAGCTGCCCGACGCGTACGACAAGACCGTGCGCGAGATCTTCCCCGACCAGCACCCCGGCGCGTTCTCGCAGCTGCCCGATGGCCGCTGGGTGTGGACCACCTTCAACAGCTTCCAGTGGGATTTGAACTACAGCAACCCCGCCGTGTTTACCGCCATGGCGGGCGAGATGCTGGCCATTGCCAACCTGGGCACCGAGATCTTGCGCATGGACGCGGTGGCCTTTGTGTGGAAGCGCATGGGCACGGTGTGCGAGAACCTGCCCGAGGCGCACACGGTGATCCGCGCCTTCAGCGCGCTGGTGCGCATTGCCGCGCCCAGCATGCTGTTCAAGAGCGAGGCCATCGTGCACCCGGACGATGTGGTCAAGTACATCTCGCCCGAGGAATGCCAGCTCTCGTACAACCCGCTGCAAATGGCCTTGCTGTGGAACAGCCTGGCCACGCGCGAGGTGAACCTGCTGCAGCAGGCCCTGGAGCAGCGCCACAACCTCGACCCCGACACGGCTTGGGTCAACTACGTGCGCAGCCATGACGACATCGGCTGGACCTTTGCCGACGAAGATGCCATCCAACTGGGCATCCACGGCTTTCCGCACCGGCAGTTCTTGAACCGCTTTTATGTGAACCGCTTCGAGGGTAGCTTTGCGCGCGGCGTGCCGTTCCAGGACAACCCCGCCACCGGCGACTGCCGCATCAGCGGTACCTGCGCGTCGCTGACGGGCATCGAACAAGGCGACCCGCTGGCCCCCGCCCGCATTTTGCTGCTGCACAGCGTGGCCCTGAGCACCGGCGGCATGCCTTTGATCTACCTGGGCGACGAGGTCGGCACGCCCAACGATGCCAGTTACCTGAACGACCCGGCCAAGGCCGGTGACAGCCGCTGGGTGCACCGCCCGGCCCGCGTGCCTGCCCTGTACAGCCAGCGCAATAAAAAGAACAGCGTGCCCGGCCAAATCTACCAGGGCCTGCGCCGCATGGTGGAGGTGCGTGCCTCGCTGGAAGAGTTTGCCGGGGGCCAGCTCACCGGTTTCCGCGCTGGCAACCCCAGCGTGCTGGGCTACCTGCGCGGCGCGCCGGGCCAGCATGTGCTGGCGCTGGCCAACTTCAGCGAGCACCCGCAAACCTGCCCGGCCATCGTGTTCAGCGCCCAGCCCGAGAGCGCGGTAGACCTGCTGAGCGGCGAGGCGCGCGACCTGCACAAGGGCGTGACGCTAGGGCCTTACGAAGTGCTGTGGCTGGATTGCAGGGCCCAGCCATAGCCGTCCTGGCTAAATGGCCCTCTGGAGCCGGGGCCCATTTGCCGCGCATGCCTTGGCACCGATTTATGGCAAGGGGGAAAGTCGCATCCCCTAGAATCCCGCCTGCGTGCAAGCCCCCGCCCGCAGCCGTTGGCCTGCCTGCGTGTAACGGGTATTGGCGTATGCGGTCTGTCCATTTTCAGGGCCAGTGCACCCCACTTGTGGCACAAGATATGGATTTAACCAAAGCGATCGAATGAGCAAAATCACACTGCCAAAAGAGCAGATCTCTGGAAACCAAATCGCCAAAGGGGCGGCTTGGCTGATGCTGTTCAAGATGGTGGACAAGGGGGTGGGACTGGTCAGCACGCTGATCCTGGCGCGCCTGCTGACCCCCGCGGATTTTGGTTTGGTGGCCATGGCGACGGCGGTACTGGCTTTTAGCCAGCTGATGAGCGCGTTTGGATTCGACTCTGCCCTGATCCAGCGCCAAGAGGCCACCCGGGAGCATTACGACACGGCCTGGAGCTTCAACGTGGTATTTGGTGTGTCGATTGCCTCACTGTTGGTCGCGCTATCGGTGCCGATGGCTCAGTTTTATGGCGATCCTCGCCTGGTCGCTATCTTGATCGTGCTGGGTTTCAGCGCGCTGGTAGGTGGCTTTGAAAATGTGGGTACGGTGGCTTTTCGCAAGGATTTGAACTTCCGCAGTGAGTTCCATTTTCTGGTGGCCAAACGAATTGCCACGTTTGTCGTCACCGTGGGCTTGGCCATCACCCTCAAGACCTACTGGGCGCTGGTGGCCGGAGCCTTGGCGGGCCGGGTGATGTCGCTCTGGATCAGCTACCGTTTGCATCCTTTCCGACCGCGTTTTTCCCTCGCGGCACGGCACGACCTGATGCATTTTTCAAAGTGGATCTTTTTGTCCAGCCTGATCGGTTTTTTCACGGGCCGATCTACCGACTTTGTGCTAGGCCGTACCGTGGGATCGACGGGCCTAGGCATCTACAACGTAGCGCTGGAGATTGCCTCCATGCCCTCCACCGAGCTGATCGCGCCTCTGAACCGGGCCGTCTACCCGGTATACGCGCGCTTGGCATCCGATCCGGAAGCCTTGCGCGCCCGCTTCCTGGAAGTCTTCGGCATCATCTGTCTGATCGGGTTTCCGGTGTCGGGCGGGCTGTTTGGTGCGGCGGATGCGGCGGTGCGTGTGGTGCTAGGCCCGCAATGGTTGGACAGCATTCCCCTGATCCGCATCTTTGCGGTCTGCGGACTGATGGGGGCTTTGCAGTCCAATCTGTACCTGGTGATCGTGGCCATGAACAAGCCCCAGGTGAACACCTTGCTATCGGGTTGCCTGCTCGTGGTGACCTTGCCTTTGACCATCTGGTCCAGCCTGCACTACGGGGTGCAGGGGGCCGCCTATTCGATGCTGTTTTATTCCTCCTGTGCTATCACTGGCATTGTGTTTTTGTTCTGCCGGCTTACGCACATCCGCCCTACCGTGCTATTGGGTGTGTGTTGGCGGCCAGCCCTGTGCGCAGCCGCCATGGTGGCTGGCATCACACTGCTGGACCAGACGCTGCAGGCGATGGCACCGGGCCTGTACGCCGTAGGGCGGCTAGGCATCTTGGTATTGGCCGGTGCGTTCAGCTATGCGTTTCTGTCTTGGCTGCTGTGGGCCGTCTGCGGTTCGCCTAAAGGTGCGGAACGTATGCTGCTGGAATTCATCACCCAGCGTCGGCCTGCCTGGCTGCGCCGATCAGGAACCGTCTGAAACGCCATGGCGCTGTCCAAACTTACGGTGGAAGTGGTGGTTTGCACTTACAACGGTGCACCATTTTTATCTGAGCAGTTGCAGTCCATTGCCGGACAAACCCAGAAGGTGGACTGCATCTCTGTTTACGACGATGGCTCCACTGACGCAACATGGACGTTGGTTGGCCTATTTGCCGAGCAGTTGTCCCCCACCGGGACCCAGGTACGGCGCGTGCGCAACCCGCACAATCTGGGCTACGCCCAGAACTTCGCCCAGGCCCTGGCACGTGCGCAGGCCGATGTGGTTTTTCTGTGCGACCAGGACGATATATGGGAGCCGAACAAGGTCGAACGCATGGTCACCGCCCTGGAGCGCAGCGGGTGCGCCATGGTGTTTTGCGATGGCAGCCTGATCAACGCCGCCGGGGAACCAATCCCTGGACCCAGCGTGCTGCAAACCTATGGCATGGATGCTGCGTTGGCCACCCACTTCACCCAGCAGGCCTGGCCTGCACTGCTGCGGCGTAACTACGTCAATGGTGCAGCCATGGCGGTACGCCGTATCCCGGCACAACGCGCGTTGCCGGTGCCTGCGCATTTTCCGCACGACTATTGGATGGCGCTTTGGCTGGCGTTGGATGGCGGCATTGCCTGCATCCCGGAGCTGCTGTACCGTTACCGCCAGCATGGCAATAACCAGATAGGCATAGGCACTACGCGGCGGCTGCACCAATGGGCCGCCATCTGGCGCAACCCGTCCCCATCCCGCAGGTTGGACTTGCAGCGCAGCGCACTGCTGCTGGAGCGCCTGCCTGCGGCGGACCCGCGGCTGTCTTTGCTGCGGGCCAAAAAAGACTGGTTGCAGCGGGTAGTAGGTCAGGGTGAGCGCGGGCGCGGGCAACGGCTGGTCAGCATCTGCGCAGCCGTCTTTCGCCGTGACTACGCACGCTTTGCCCCGCCCTACGCGCTGCTGCGCGACCTCGTAGCGGCGATTCAAGGAAGATGATGATGTCGACAAGCACGCTGGTATCCGATTGGAGTTTCGAGCCCAGCCCGGTGCCCCGCTGGCGCCAGCGGATGGTGCTGGAGGCCTTGCTGCGCCGCGGTATCCGCACACCCCGATCCATCGCTATCAAGCCGGTGCAGCCACACGCTTGTTGGGCGCTTTACTTTGTATACACCCCCAATGGCCAGCTGACGGGGGCGCACCGCTTTACTTTGGCGCGCCTCAAGGACCAGGGGTTTGCGGTTTTGGTGGTGCAGGCCTCGGCTGAGCCTGGCCGTGTTTCCGATGAACTGCAGCACTACGCCGATGCCTTGTACTGGAAGGCTCTTGAAGGCTATGATTTTTCAGCTTATGCGCTTGGCCTGCACGCACTGGCCCGCCATTCGCCCCAGGCCCGTGTGCTGGTGATGAACGACTCGGTCGTGGGGCCGTTTAACAACCTGCAAGCTACGGTACGCCATGCGCGTTGGGATTTGACGGGGTTCACCGCATCCGCCAGCATGGAAAACCATGTCCAGTCTTACGCATTCATACTCAAACGCCTGGACCCGTCTGTCATGCGCCGGTTGTGGCGCGTGTTTTTCCCCGGACTGGCATGCGGTGGGCGCGACGATGTGATCCTGTGCCAGGAGACGCGTATGGCGCGGATAGCGTCAAGGTCCATGGCGGTAGGCGCGCAGTGGTTTTGCACCGCCGGTGACGCAACCCAGACCCTTCCTTTTGAATTGATGGAGGCAGGCTTTCCTTTCATCAAGAAGTCGCTGGCCGCCAGCCGCTCTGCATTCGCGGACAAAGCCCGGGTGAAGGATTTCATCCACGCGCAGCTGAGTAGCCACAACTGGGACTCCGCATGAGCCACTGGAAGCGGTACGCATGCTGACCCCGGTTACCAGCGGCGTGGCACCCATCAAACTGGGTTTTGTGCTGTTGTCGCCTGCCCACGAGCCCGTGCCGAGCACCCGCGTTGCGGTACTCAACATGTTTCCCTACCTGCAGGCCGCAGGTTTTGCGCCGGAGGTTATCTACCAACCAGACCGCGCCACGGAACGTCCCCACCTGGACGGCCTGGATGCAGACCGCATTGCCCAACAGCATTTTCGGATAGTGTGTTTTCAAAAAGTTGGCGGAGAAAAGGTAAAAGCCCTGGCCCGTGCCTTGTCAGCCCGCGGTGTGAAAACTGTTTTCATCGTTTGCGATGTTGTCGACAAAACCATGGCTAGCGCAACCGATGCCACGGTGGTCGTGACAGATTTTCTCAAGCAGCTGTATCCGGAGGCGTTGCAGCCGCGGATCACCACGGTGCATGACGGAATTGAACGCTTGGATCTGCAGCGCCCTGCGGGGCATTTGGGCCGGGGAACACGCGACCACCCCCTGCATGCGGTGCTGGTGACCTCGTCACACCTTGACCTGCTGCCTGTGCTCCATACGCCGCCTCCCTGGCTGCGTGTCACCGTGGTGGGCCGCTACCCCGACAAGCCGAATGTGCAGCAACGTCTGCGGACTCTGCAATGGCACCTACGCCAGCTACCCACACTAGGGCAGCGCTGGCAGGGCTTGCGGTTTGCGTTGCATCCACGCATCCATTGCGTGCCCTGGCACCCGCTGGGTGTGTACCAATGGCTGCAATCTGCCGATATTGGCATTATTCCGATTGAAACACCTCCCGGCCCGCCAGGTGCATCTGTGCCACCGAGCTGGATGGTGAAGTCGGAGAACCGCCTCACGCTGAAAATGGCGATGGGTCTGCCTGTAGTGGCAACACCCATCCCGGCATACGAATGCGTCATCCAGCAAGGGGTAAATGGCTTTTTGGCAGAAGATAGGGCGCAATGGCTGCACAGCCTGGAAAAACTGCGTGACCCGGCATACCGGCAGCAGGTAGGGGCAACTGCGCGCGCATCGGTTGCGGTGCGCTACTCCATGGCTGAACAGGCCCGGCAACTGGTGGCCGTGCTGCGCGGTTTGCTAGGCTCTGCATAAACTGCGCCAGGCCAACCGAGAACCATGACCTGGCAGGCCTGGTGGGCTATTCCACCACCACCGGCACCCGCTGCGCCAGCGCACACATCAACTCATAGCCCACCGTACCCGCCATCTGCGCCACCTCGTCAATCGGCAGCACCGCCCCGTTGGCCGCACGGCCCCACAGGGTGGCGGTGCTGCCCATGCCAGCCTGCGGCACAGGGGTCAGGTCTACCGTCAGCATATCCATGCTGACGCGGCCCAGAGTGCGGGTGCGCACGCCGTCGACCAGCACCGGGGTACCGGTGGGACAGACGCGCGGGTAGCCGTCGGCATAGCCACAGGCCACCACGCCGATGCGCATAGGCTGGTCGGCGGTGAAACTTGAGCCATATCCGACGCTCGCGCCCGTCTGCAGGTCTTGGGTAGCTATTATTTTTGCAGCAAGCGTCATGGCGGGCTGCAAGCCCCAGTCGGCGGCGCTGTGGGCTGGGAAGTCGGGCGCACTGCCGTAGATGGCGATGCCGGGGCGCACCCAGTCGCCCGCCACCTGGGTGGCCAGCGCGGGCTGCTGCAGCGGGCCGCCCGGGGTGTGGCGCAGGGTGGCGGCGCTGTTGGCCACGCTGCGCTCGCCGGGCAGGTCGGCGGTGACGGCGTTGAATATGGCCATGGCCTCGGCAATGCCGCGCGGGCCGTCGGCATCGCTGAAATGGGTGATCAGCGAGATTTCGTCCACCTGGGGCAGCAGGTTCAGCCGGGTCCAGGCGGAGCGGTAGCGCTCGGGCGCAAAGCCCAGGCGGTTCATGCCGGTGTTCATTTTCAAGAAGATGCGGTGCGGCACGTTGGTCTTGTGGATGGCCAGCATGTCGATCTGGGCATCGCAGTGCACCGTGTGCCACAGGTCCAGGCGCGAGCACAGCTCCAGGTCGCGCTGCTCGAACACGCCCTCCAACAGCAGCACCGGGCCGCGCCAGCCCAAAGCACGCACACGCTCGGCCTCGTTCAAGTCCAGCAGGGCAAAGCCGTCGGCCCCGCGCAGGCCCGCAAACGCCCGCTCGATGCCATGGCCGTAGGCATTGGCCTTGACCACCGCCCAGACCCGTGCATCGCCCGCAGCGGCGCGGGCGCGGGCCAGGTTGTGGCGCAGGGCATCGGTGTGGATGGTGGCTTGGATGGGACGGGGCATGGGTGGGGTCCAGTCAGGTCGGAAGTGCAGGCGGGCGGAAGGAATCCGGGGGTATTGGAGATTTTGGCATTCCGCCGCGTGATATAACCCGCACTTCTTAGAGACATGGCTTAAATCAACCCGCATCAGCCACGCTGATGCCGTTACCCCTATTTAATGAAGCGCGGTTTCTTTACCCTCATGTCGGCCCAGTTCTTCTCGTCACTGGCCGACCAAGCGCTTTTTGTCGCGTCGGTGGCCATGATCCGGGGCAGCGGCGGTGCGCAATGGCAGCAAGCGGCATTGGTGCCGATGTTTGCGTTGTTCTACGTGATCCTGGCCCCTTGGTTGGGCGCCTTGGCCGATGCCTACCCCAAGGGCCGGGTGATGCTGGTCAGCAACGCCATCAAGATGGTGGGCTGCGGGATGATGCTGTTTGGCACGCATCCGCTGGTGGCCACGGCCATCGTCGGCCTGGGTGCCGCGGCCTACTCCCCCGCCAAATACGGCATCCTGACCGAGATGCTGCCGGCCTCGCAACTGGTCAAGGCCAATGGCTGGATCGAGGGGCTGACAATTGCCTCCATCATTCTGGGCGTGCTGTTTGGCGGGCAACTGGTGGGCCCGATGTTGTCGACCAAGCTGCTGGCATTCGACTTTCCGCTCATCAGCACCGGCGTGGACACCCCGCCCCAGGCGGCCATCACCGTGCTGATTGCGGTGTACGCCCTGGCCGCCTGGTTCAACACCCGCATCCCCGACACCGGGGTCGAAATGCGCCCCATGCCGCGCAACTTTTTGGCCCTGCTGCCCGACTTCTGGCGCTGCAACTCCCGGCTGTGGAACGACAAGTTGGGCCAGATCACCCTGGCCACCACCACCCTGTTCTGGGGTGTCAGCGGCAACCTGAAATACATCGTGCTGGCCTGGAGCGCGGCCGCACTGGGCTACAACATCACCCAGTCCACCAGCCTGCTGGGCGTGGTGGCCATCGGCACCGCCGTGGGGGCCGTGGCCGCTTCGCTGCGCATGCGGCTGGACACCGCCACCAAGGTGATCCCGCTGGGGCTGGCCATGGGCTTGCTGGTGATTTTGATGAACTTTATCGACAACGTCTGGGTCGCCGTGCCGTTCCTCGTGGTGTTGGGTGGCCTGGGTGGCTTCATGGTGGTGCCGATGAACGCCTTGCTGCAACACCGCGGCCACAATCTGATGGGCGCGGGCCGCTCAATTGCCGTACAGAATTTCAACGAGCAGCTCTGCATCCTGGCGCTGGGCGCGTTCTACAGCGTCTCCACCGGCATGGGGCTGTCGTCGTTTGGCGCCATCACCGCCTTTGGCCTGGTGGTCGCCGGGTTCATGTGGTTGATCCAACGCTGGCACGCCAACAACTGCGTGAAGCATAAGGACGAGGTCGAGCACCTGCTGATGCTGGCCCGCACCGACAACACGCACTAGCCGCGTGCCTAATTTGGCTCACCCCCAGGCTGCAGTGCTTCGCATCTTTTGCCAACCCCCTTGCAGGGGGCAACACCAGAGGCCTGGCAGAGCCAGTTCTGCGGTGTCTCTGGAAGGGGCGCGTTCTGCCTGCAAGATGGAGGTTCATGGTTACAACCCATCCTGACCACCGGCAGCCTTCACTGCTGCCGTTCTTGGCGCTGCTGATCAACGCCTTCATCTGGGGCGTGTCGTGGTGGCCGTTTCGGCAACTCCAGCAGGTTGGCCTGCACCCGCTGTGGGCCACCTCCCTGCTGTTTGCCGTCGCCCTGGCGGGCCTGCTGGCCATGCGCCCAGGCGCGTGGAAGGGCCTGCGCCAACCCGGGCTGTGGTGGTTGCTGGTGGCGACCGGCCTGACCAATGTGTGCTTCAACTGGGCCGTGGCCATTGGCGACGTGGTGCGGGTGGTGCTGCTGTTTTACCTGATGCCCGGCTGGGCCGTGCTGCTGGCCTGGGGCCTGTTGGGCGAACGCCCCACCCGGGCGGCGCTGCTGCGGCTGGCGCTGGCCGTGGCGGGCGTGCTGGTGGTGCTGTGGCCCGCAGGCGGCGTGGCGACCTCGGCCCTGTCGGTGGCCGACCTGCTGGCGGTGCTGGGCGGGCTGGGCTTTGCGCTGACCAATGTGCTGCTCAAGCGCCTGCATGCCGTGCCTGGCACTGAGCGCATGGCCGCCATGTTCAGCGGTGGCGTGCTGGTGGCCGGGCTGGCGGCGGGCATTGGCGGCCAGTTTGGTGTGGTACCTGCCTTGCCCCCGCTGTGGGAGCACAGCGGCGCGCTGCTGGTGGTGGCAGGCCTGGGTGTGGCGTTTTTTCTGGGCAACATGGGCCTGCAATACGGGGCCTCGCGCCTGCCCACCAGCACCACGTCCATCGTGATGCTGACCGAGGTGGTGTTTGCCAGCGTATCGTCCATCGCTCTGGGTGCCGCCACCCTGTCGCTGCGCACGCTGGTGGGGGCTGGGCTGATTTTGCTGGCCTCCATCCTGGCGGCACGCAGCGACTAGTCCAGATAGACGATCAAACCCTTGAGGTTCTTGTCGGCAGCAGAAATTTTGCGGCGGCTCAACCGGAACACGCCCAGCCCTTCCCGCCCGCCGACCGGGTTGGTGTTGCCTTCCACGGTGTCGATGCTGCCGTCGGCCCGGCATTGCTCCACAAACGCAATATGGCCCGCACCGCCACCAAAGTCGTAGGCCACCACCGCCCCGTGGCTGGCCAAGGACAGGTCAGCGATCACGTCCTTGGCGGTGTGGCGAACGGCCTTGGGGTTCCTCCCGGCTTTGTTCCAGTGGTCCAGCACGCCAGCGGTTTTGCTACAGGGGTTGGCCACACCCAGTTTGGCGCTGGCGTTGGCAAAGCACCAGTACACAAAGGCCTGGCACCAAGGGAACCCGGCAGCTCCGCCCCCCGCAGCATCGAGCCCCACCGACTTCAGGTACTGGTCTACCATCGGCCCCCGGTTGGGTTTGCCTGGAATTTCCATCACACCAATCTGCGTGGTGGCGACCGACAGGGCCATGGACGCGATGGCACCCGATGGCTGGGCCGCTGTCCAGACCAGGCCGAACAAGGCCGTCCAGGTAAAGCTGCCCACCACGCCATCCACCTTCAGCGGGTTGCCAGCGGAGTCCACGTTTTGCGCCTGGAACAGCTTGACGGCAGAGGCCATGCCCACGTCAAAGCGGCCCGCGGTGGGACAGGTGTAGCCTTTGTGGGCCAGTGCGGCCTGTAGTTGGCCCACCAGCGCGGTGTTGGGCTCGTTGATTTGAATAGGTTTACCGGGGTATGTGGGCATGGTGGTCTCCTGGGTTGCATGGGGTTAACTGGTAGCGGACTGGGAGGGTTTGACGGTCAGGGTGATGTCCTCCACATCGCCACCAAGACCGATGATGCGAATCTGTACGGTGCCCACGGCTTCGTCCTTCACCGCCATCCGCAAGGTGTAGGTGCCAGGGGCCGTGACCTCCAGAACATAGGTGGCCGGCCCCGTCACGGTGACGGCGGGAGGCACAGGCAGATTGCCCAGCACGATGGCATAAGGCGCGCCCGGTGCCACACTGGCATCCTCTGCAGGGGACACCGTCATGCTCTGGGCCGATGCCGTGCAGGCACGGTTCGCGGCATTGGCTTTGCTGGATTTGCTGAAGGCCAGCAACTGGCTGCTCAACGGGCGACGGGCGGTGTAGACATCGGCGGTCTTTTGGGCCAGTTCAATCGACACGGTATCGGTGGGCAGTTCGCAGTCGGTACCTGTCGATTTCTTGCACGCTGCGAGTGCCCGCACGGCGCTCGCGTTGGCGTTGCCAGCGGCCTGGCTGGCCAAAGTACTCGCCTTGTGGGCATCGCCGAGCTGCTTTTTAAACTTCGCCTCCAGCGCCGCAGCTGCTTTTGCATAACCCGCGTTGAGTCGGGCGACCAGTTCCTCCATCAACACCGTGGGCGATGCCTTGCTGACCGAAGTGAGGTTGTTGGTGGCCTCCTTGGGTGCACTGGCTGTGGCCGCCACTCCGGCGAGCTGGGATGCAGGCGACGCAGGGGTTTCGACGGACTCCGGGGCCTGCTTTTCGGGCGCGGTAGCGGTTGCCTCTGGCGTTGCGTCCACCTTTTGGTAGGCGGTCACGATGCTTTTGTACCGGGTGAGTGTGGTGGAAGGGTCTTTCAACGGTTGGCTGACCGCCCGGATGCTGGCGGCCACATCCGCAAAGATGAACTCGCCGGCCCGCAACAAGGTATCGCCACTGTTCTTAACCTCTTGCTGCAACTGCACACTCGCCGCCAGGGTGCTGTTGCCTTGCGACCGGGCCCGGCGGGCTTCGCGCCGCACGGCGGCGGCGGCCGAGGTATCGGTCTCGGCGTAGCGCATCACCGCTTCGGCGCTGGACAACGCGGCATCCAGATCTGACAGCGCATGGTGCAGCGCCTCTGTGTTCTCGACGGTGCTGTCCAGCTCGGCTTGTGTCATTTTGAAAGGCTCTATCTGCAGCGCCGCGCAAGACAGCTTGCGCATTCCCACGATGTAAGCGTCTTCCTGCTCGGGCACCAGATACCAGTCGCTGCCGGTGTAGGCCACCGCCCCCACGGACCCGGCCAAGGCCAGATTGCGACTGGCCACGCTATGGGTTGCCCCCGGCTTGAGTGCGCCGTACAAAGCCGCCACGGACAGCCCCATCACCGACAACTGGGCCACCGCCCGCACCCGGGCCTGGGACGACAACGCGCCGTACCACTCGCTTTGCTGGTCGCGCAACACCAGCAAAGCGCCGTCCAGTCCACCCGCCAAGGGTGTGCTGCCGCCCGCTCGCGCCTGGCGGATGGACTTCTCCAGGGGCTCGCTCGCCAGATCGGTGCGCTGGTAGGGGTTGAAGCTGGTGCAGGAAGTCAGCGATACAGCCAGCAAACCCAGTAGTGATTTGCGGGCCACCAAGACTGCGGAGGTGGATGTGTACATAGTGCAGTCAGTCTGCGACGAACAGCGGCAATGCACATCCCCCAAACAGGGGATGAACCCGCCCCGGCAAGGGGTTCAGGCTTCTGGTTCAATACTGCACATGCGCACCACCTACGACTTCACCGCCACCGACATCCACGGCCAGCCCGTGGCCCTGTCGCAGTTCAAGGGCCAGGCCCTGCTGATCGTCAACACCGCCAGCGCCTGCGGCTTCACGCCGCAATTTGCCGGGCTGGAGGCGCTGCACAAAAGCTACGGCGCGAAAGGCCTGGTGGTGCTGGGCTTTCCGTGCAACCAGTTTGGCGCGCAAGACAAAGGCAGCAACGACGAGATCGCCAGCTTTTGCCAGCTCAACTACGGCGTGAGCTTCCCGATGATGGCCAAGATCGAGGTCAACGGCGCCTGTGCCGACCCGCTCTACCAGTGGCTGTGCGCCGAGGCCCCCGGCCTGCTGGGCACCAAGGCCATCAAGTGGAACTTCACCAAGTTTCTGGTCGGCAAGGACGGCCAGGTACGCAAACGCTACGCACCCACCGACACGCCCCAAAGCCTGGCCAAAGACATCGAAGCCGCTCTCAGTATTTAAGCCAAATCGGCCTCTAGCGCTTATTCCACGAGCGTAAGCAGCTCCCTATTCCATAGCAAACAGAATGCCGGACAATCCGGGCTCCTTTCTGTGCGGAGCTGCCTGTGAACTTCCAAGCCATCCTTGACGACATCGTTGCTGCCGTGCAGCCCCTGCTGGGCGCGCAGGGCCAGGTGGCCAGCTACATCCCGGCGCTGGCCCGCGTATCGCCGCTGCAGTTCGGCATCGCCCTGCACACCCGCGACGGGCTGGAGGCGGCCAGCGGCGACGCGGCCACGCCGTTCTCCATCCAGAGCATGTCCAAGCTGTTTTCGCTGACCCTGGCGATGCAGCACCTGGGCGACGCGCTGTGGCAGCGCATTGGCCGCGAGCCCTCGGGCAACCCGTTCAACTCGCTGGTGCAGCTAGAGCACGAGCAAGGCAAGCCGCGCAACCCCTTCATCAATGCCGGGGCCATCGCCGTGGCCGACCGGCTGCTGTCGCACGGCGACGCCGTGGGCTCGCTGCTGGCCATGCTGTCGGAGCTGTGCGGTGAACCGGTGCACCTCGACCCCGAAGTGGCCCGCTCCGAGGCCGACACCGGCTTTCGCAACCACGCGGTGGCCAACTTCATGAAAAGCTTCGGCAAGCTCGACAACCCCGTGGCCGCCGTGCTGGACCTGTACTTCCACCAGTGCGCCATCCGCATGAGCTGCCAGCAAATGGCCCGCGCCGCCGGTTACCTGTGCCGCGATGGTCGCCACCCTTACCGCGAGGGTGCGCCCATCGTCACCGAAAGCCAGGCCCGCCGCCTCAACGCCCTGATGCTGACCTGCGGCACCTACGATGCCGCGGGCGAATTCGCCTACCGCATCGGCCTGCCCTGCAAAAGCGGCGTAGGCGGCGGCATCGTCGCAGTGGTGCCCGACCAACTCACCCTGTGCGTCTGGTCCCCCGCGCTGGATGCCAGCGGCAATTCGCTGCTGGGGATGCACGCGCTGGAGCTGTTTGCGGGGCGGACGGGGTTGTCGATTTTTTAGGGGTGGGGTTTGAAGGGAATTGGGGGTTTGCGCACATTGCATAAGCGCGAGAAGCTACGAATAAAATAGCAATTTTCAAATGCGATGGGTATCCTGCCTCAACAGCGGACCTTCTGCGTTGCCAATAATTTGACTTATGGATACTCCTGCTATTACTTGGCGCCCGCCAAAGATTGCGTCTAACGAGGCGCTCATCGCGGCTATGCGCTATTACGTTGGTGAGCGTCCAACGAACTTTCGTTTATACGAGAACGGCACAGTTCTGCTGATAAAGGCAGAGGGAGACAGCCAAGAAAACGCACACCGTTGCCTTCACGAACTCACCTTCATTCCCGACTTTCGAGTGGTCGAAATGCGAGACGGCAACTTTACGGTCACGTCGCATGAGGTGGTTATGGTGCTCTTGCTGAGTACGGAGATCTCAGCGCAACTCGCAGAACTGACAAAGCACCAAGAGCAGGCAAATTTGCCGGGGAGGTGTTTCTACACGGCGACAAGAACTTGCCCATTGGGCTTGTGGGGCGAGCGAAGCTTTGGCGTGACGCTGCGGACAGGAATGAGGTTTACCACCACGTCGCTGCTTAGGGCTGCTTTGGGCCCAAAGCAGCCTCCAAAACTGTTCTTAAATTTCACCGAACAAAAAGCCGTGGCATCAAGACGCGCAAGATGTAAATGGACACCGCTCTACTCGGTCTCAATTTTCACACCCTGTAAGTTCAAGCAAAATCGGCCTCTACCGCCCATCCTACCAGCACAAGCAGCTACCAATCCCATAGCACCCTTCCACCCCAACCTCACCCCCCCACGTTCCCCGCCCGCGCCCTGCGCGCCTCTGAATTCGGATGCATAGGCCGCAAATACTCGTGCAGCGTCAGCGCCGCGGCCCCCACCACGGCGGCGAGGGGGCCGTAGCGGGCCATGCGGATGCTGGGGGGGGGCATGCCGGCGCTGGCGGCGTAGGTGGCTACGGTGGCCAGGGCGCTTTGCAGGAATTCGGGGTGGTGGTCGCAGGATTTGCCGCCGACCACGATGGCGCGGGGGTTGAAGGTGGTCCACAGGTTTTGCAGCAGTACGCCCAGGTAGTGGCCGGAGCGGCTCAGGTCGGCCGCCTGGCCGTCCAGGCCGCTGAGGGCGCGCAGGCCGATGAAGGCTTCGGCGCAGCCCTTGCGCCCGCAGGAGCACAGCGGGCCGTCGATCTGCATGATGGTGTGGCCGATTTCCCCGGCCATGCCCTGCGCGCCGCTGAACAGCCGGTCGTTGGAGACGATGCCCGCGCCCACGCCCACGTCGCAGCTCACAAAGATCAGCGGGTCTTCGCCCTCGCCGTCGGCAAATTCGTACTCGCCCAGTGCGCCTGCGTCGGCATCGTTTTGCAGTTGCAGCGGCACCGGGGGCAGGCCCACCTCGGCCAGGGCCTGGGTCAGGTGGCTGAGCAGGTCGAGGTTGCGCCAGCCCAGGTTGGGGGCAAACAGCACCAGGCCACTGGCGTGGTCGATCGCGCCCGGCGTGCACACGCCTACGCCCACCAGCTCCAAGCCCACCGCCACCAGCTCGGCATAGGCCGTGGCCACCATGCGGGCGGTTTGCCCGCTGGCCAGCGCGGGGTCGGTGCTGTGCAGCGGCTGCTCGTCAGAATGCAGGATTTCGCCCTGCAGGGTGACGCAGACCACGCGCACCACTTCGACGGCGATTTCCACCCCGATCAGTGCACGCTTGCCCTCGTGGATGCGCAGCGGCGTGGACGGACGGCCCAGGCCTTCGTTGACGGTTTCCACGGCTTCGGTGAGCCAGCCGTCGTCCAGCAGCTCGCGCACCAGCAGGCTGACCGTGGATTTGGTCAGGCCACTCTCGGCCGCCAGCCGCGCCCGCGACAGGCCGGGCTGGGCGCGCAGCAGACGCAGCAGCACGCTGCGGTTGATGCGCTTGACGAGTTGCTGGTCGCCGGTGGTTTTCATGAAAATAGGCTCACCCCCAGGCTCCGCTTCGCTTCTCCAACCCCCTTGCAGGGGGCGATACCAGTGGCCCGGCAAAGCCGGTTCCACGGTATCTTGGTGGGAAGAGCGTGCGTTCTGCCCATAGTAGGGGGTTAACGAGCTGAGTTGAAATAATCGTAGAGTCTAGTGCGCTGCGCGCTCGGTTTGCGGCTTGCCTTCGGGGCGTTTGCCGGTAATCACCATGCCCAGCACTTCGTCCTCGGTCACGTCGGCGGTGGCGTAGGTGCCGACGAGCTTGCCGTTTTTCATCACCGCCAGCCGGTCGCTCAAGCCGAACACGTCGGGCATGTCGTGGGTGATCAGGAAGATGCCCACGCCTTCGCTTTTGAGCTGCTGCACCAGGCGACCGACCATGGCGGTTTCTTCGGGGCCCAGGGCGGCGCAGGGCTCGTCCATGATCAGAATGCGGGCGTTGAAGTACAGCGCCCGCGAGATGGCCACCACCTGGCGCTGGCCGCCCGAGAGCTGCCGCACCGGCACACGGATGTTGGTGAAGTTCTTGTTCAGGCGGGCGAAGACCTTGCGGGCGTTGACCTCCATGAAATGGTCGTCCAGCGTGTTCCAGCGGGTCATCTTCTCGCGGCCCAGGAACAGGTTGGCCACCGAGTCGAGGTTGTCGGCCAGGGCCAGGGTTTGGTAGATGGTTTCAATGCCCTGGGCCTGGGCTTCGGCGGGGGTGCGGATGTGCACTTTGTGCCCGGCCACCACGGTGTCGCCGGAGTCGATGGGGTAGGCCCCGGCCAGCATCTTCATCAGAGTGGACTTGCCCGCACCGTTGTGGCCCAGCAAGGCCACCACTTCGCCGGGATACAGGTTGACGCTGACACCGTCCACCGCGACCACGCCGCCAAAGGCTTTGCGGATGTCGCGCAGTTCGACTAAAGGTTGGGAAGTGTTGCTCATGTTTTTATTCCAGAAACACCGCGGAACCGGCTTTGCCGGGCCGCTGGTGTTGCCCCCTGCAAGGGGGTTGGCGGCCACACGCATTGGGCAAGCCTGGGGGTGTGCAACATCTCAGCGATCTCCCGTGAACTTGCGGTACAGCACGTCAAACACCACGGCCACGATCAGCACTTGGCCGATGATGACCATGCGTTTGCCGATGGACACATCCAGCAGCAGCATGCCGCTATCGAGCGACTGCATGATCAGCGCGCCCAGCACCGAGCCAAAGATCGACCCACTGCCCCCGGCCAGCGCGGTGCCGCCAATCACGGCGGCGGCAATCACGTAGAGCTCCATGCCGGTGCCCAGCGAATTGGTGCCGGCGTTCAGCCGCGCGATGGAAACAATAGCTGCTACCGTAATCAGCACGGCCAGCAGGGCAAATAATTGCAAGGTCACCTTCTTGACCGGAATGCCCACCAGCGCCGCTGCGTCCGGGTTGCCGCCCATGGCGAACACATAGCGGCCAAAGCGGGTGCGGTGCACCAGAAAAGACAGCCCGCCGCCCACCACGGCCCAGATCAGTACGGGTATGGGGATGCCTTGCGGCTCGGTTTTGCTGGAAATCTGGTAGTGGTTCATGGTGCTGGCAAAGGCCAGCAGCAGGGCGATGGGCACGCCAACCAGCAACGCCTCCATCCACAGCGGGTCGGTGGGTACGCCGTAGCCGCGGCGGGCGCGGCGTTTTTGCACGGCGCGCAGCAGCAGCCCCCCGCTGACCAGGCCCGCCACCACCCAGCTGGCGGTGGTGCCGATGCCGCCGTCGTAGCCGCCGCCCAGGCGCAGAAAGAAGTCGTCGGTCACCGGCTGGGTCTTGCCGTCAGCCACCAGAAAGGCCGCGCCGCGAAAGGTCATCAGCCCGCCCAGCGTGACCACGAAAGACGGCACGCCCAGCACCGCCGTGAGCCAGCCCTGGTAGATGGAGGCCACCAGCGCCACCGCCAGCCCGGCCAGGCAAGCGGCGGGCCAGCCCCAGCCCGCGCTGTACTGCAGGTAGGCGATCAGCACGCCCACAAAGCCCATCACCGAGCCCACCGACAGGTCGATGTGCCGGGCCACGATGACCAGCACCATGACGGTGGAGACAATGCCGACCACCGCCGTCTGCTGGGCGATGTTGTAGAGGTTTTCGGGGCTAAGGAAGATGCCGCCGGATGCCAGGTGGAACACCAGCGCCATCACGGCCAGCACCAGGCTCATCAGCACCAGCCGCCAGTCGATGGCGGCGCTGCGCCAGGGGTGGGGGGAGTCGGTCATTGCAGATTCCAGAAAGGGAAGATGTCCACGCGGGCGCACGCCCCGGCGGGCGAGCGGTGCGCCTGGGGCAGGGTGGGTTTACTTGCAGACGGCGGGAGCGGTCGCCGCGGCCACGCCCTTGCACAGCTCGTCCTTCTTGATCCAGGCGGCTTTCACCACCACGTCGAGGTTGTCGCGGGTGATGGCGACCGGGGCCAGGAAGTGCGAGTCCAGGGCGATTTTCTTGTCGCCACCGTTCCAGCTCACGGCACCATCCACCTTTTTGCCGTTGCCCAGGGCCACGGCGGCACTGGCGGCTTCACGGCCCAGGTCGCGTGCGTCTTTCCACACCGACACGGTTTGCGAGCCCTGCGCCACGCGGTTCAGCGCGGCAAAGTCGCCGTCCTGGCCGGAGACGGGAATGCCCTTGATGCCCTTGCTGGTGAGCGCGGCCACCACGCCACCGGCGGTGCCATCGTTGGAGGCCACCACCGCATCCACCTTGCCGCCGTTTTTGGTGAGGATCTGCTCCATGTTCTTTTGCGCGACTTCGGGCTTCCAACCTTCGGTGTATTCCTCGCCCACGATCTTGATGGCACCAGACTTGACGGCGGCGTCGATCACCTCTTGCTGGCCTTCGCGCAGGAAGTTGGCGTTGGGGTCGGTGGGCGAGCCCTTGATCATCACGTAGTTGCCCTTGGGCTGGGCCTTGAACACGGCGCGGGCCTGCATGCGGCCGACTTCCTTATTGTCAAAGGTGATGTAGAACACGCCGGGCGCTTCGATCAGGCGGTCGTAGGCGATGACGGGCACCTTTTGTTTGGTGGCCTTGTTGACGGCGGGCAGGATGGCGTCTTTGTCCATGGCCAGCACGATCAGCACCTTGGCACCCTTGGTCATCAGGCCTTCGATGTCGCCCAGCTGCTTCTCGGGCGAGCCACCGGCATCGGCGCTGATGTACTTGGCACCCAGCTTTTCCAGCTGCGCCTTGATGGCGGCCTCGTCGGTTTTCCAGCGCTCCTCCTGGAAGTTGGACCAGCTCACGCCCACCGTCATTTGCGCCAGCGTGGCGGTACTCACCGACCCGAGGGCGGCCAAGGCCAGGACGGATAGGGTTTTTTGGAATGTGTTTTTCATGCTTGTCTCCATGGGGTGCCTGCAAAAGGCGGGGCTGGTTGGGCGGGTCTGGTAAGGCGAATGCAGCTTAGATAGTTCGACTTCCGGACGAACTATCCGGCATTTTGCAGATTGCCGAACTAGGGCTTGCCCTAGGTTGCGATGCAAAAGGTGGCCCGCATATTTTTAAATGGAATCAGCCTCTAGCGCTTATTCCACTTGCGCAAGCCGCTATTGAAAACGCAGCATCAGCCGATGGCGTTGGCCACCCGGGTGTAGAAGGCCATGTCGTGCCGGTACTGGGTGTCGGAGATCTGGCGGTTGCTGTACTGGGTGGTCAGGTTGTCCATCACCTTGCGGACCTGGGCCTGCTGGCTGCCGCTGTCAGAGGCACCGTCGGACCCACTGTCATAGGGATTGCGCCGCTGGATCAGGTCCATCGCCCGGCTGGACAGGGACACGCTGGCCCGGGACTGGGCCAGCATATCTTTGGCAGCCTGGGAGATGGTGACCGTATCCTTGGCGGAGATGGCCGCTGGGGTAGTGGCCACCGTGGACATGGCCGCCAGCCGGGTCGGTGCAGCGCTGGCCAAGGTGGCCAGGGTGGACTGCAAACGACTGGCTTGGATGTGCATGGTGGCTTGACGATAACCACCAACCCGCCTCGCAAAGGCCCGAAAAGCGGGCAGAAAAGACCGCTATCCCAAGCGGTGTCGGGGCCGCACCAAGTCAGCCACCAGCGGCGGTAGCGACAGGCCCAGCAGCAGCAGCGCCAGCGGCAGCACCCAGATGAACCCCACATATTTGAATCCGGTAGCCCCCACCAACCCGCCCACCACAAAGGCCGACAGCAGGGTGGCGTACAGCCGCAGCTTGACGCGGTTGGCCTGCACGCGCGATTCCAGCGGGCTGCCCTCGCGGTTCATGTAGAGCAGCTTGCCCAACTCGATGCCCAGATCGGTGATCACGCCGGTCATGTGGGTGGTGCGGATCTGCGAGGCCGACAGCTTGGACACCACGGCGTTTTGCAGCCCCATGGTGAAGGCCAGCACCAGCAGCGTGAGCGGCACGGCAAACGGGGTTTGCCGGTTCAACGTGGCCCCGATCAGGCCAAACACCAGCAGCAGCAGGGCTTCGCACAGCAGGGGCAGCGCGTATTCGCTGCGCAGATGGTGCTGGCGCGCCCAGTTCACCAACAGCGCCGTGGCTGCCGCGCCCGCGGTAAAGGCCAACAAAGCCCCCAGCGCGCCCAGCACCAGCTTGATGTTGCCCAGCACCAGGTGGTCGGACAGCATGGAGGCAAAGCCGGTCATGTGCGAGGTGTACATGCCCACCACCAGAAAGCCCCCGGCGTTGATGGCCCCCGCGTTGAACGCCAGCAGGCCACCCAGCAGCCGGTTGGTGGCGGCTATGCGGTGCTGGCTGGTCAGATGGCGAAGGCGGCGCATGCGGTGTAAATTAATGAAGAAATCAGGGCCTGTCGCTTATGTTAATTGCGCAAGCAGCTACTAAAAAAGTAGCAAAATCTATTGGCATCAACCGTGGAAGAAGTTGACCGGCAGCCCCGGCACATCGACCCGCATCGACAGCACGCAGCCAGACGCGGGCATCGCCTCCAGCTCGGCGGCCGGGCGGCCATGGCGGCCAGTGGTGAGGTACAGGGTTTGCAGGTCGTCGCCGCCAAAGCAGGGCATGGTGGGGCAGCGCACCGGCAGCGCATAGGCGTTGAGCAGGTCGCCCTCGGGCGAGAACTTGCACAGGCGCTGGCCTTCAAACTGGGCGGAATAGTAATTGCCCTGCACATCCACCGCCGCGCCATCCGGGCGGCCACCGTAGCCGGGCATGCCGGGCTGCCAGCCAGCGGGCTTGGGGGCCATGTGCAGAAATTCGCGGTAGTGCGACAGCACGTTGGGCACGGCATCCCAGGCCCAGCCGTGGACGATGTGGTGCGGCGTGTCCGACCAGTACAGGGTCTTGGCATCGGGCGACCAGGCCAGGCCGTTGCCGGTGATGGCGTTGCCCGCCATGCTGCGCAGCCGGTCGCCTTCCAGGCAGTACAGCTCGGCCTTGCGGGCATCGCGCGGCTCATAAATGGTGCTGGCCCAGAAGCGGCCCAACGGATCGCATTTGCCGTCGTTGAAGCGGGTGGTGACCGGGTCGTAGGGCGCGGCAGCCAGTAGGACCATCTCGCCGCCCCACACCGGCGCGCGGTAGATGCCGTCGCGCAGCGCCACCACCAAGCCGCCGCCGCTGGCCGGGGCGATGCAGCCGGGCTCGCTGGGCATGGCCCAACGCTCCACCACGCCGCTGGCCACATCCAGCCGCTGCAGCAGCTTGCCAGGCACATCGACCCAGTACAGGCGCTTCTCCTGCGGGTGCCAAAACGGCGATTCGCCCAGGGCGTTGGGTTCGGTGGTGACGGTGGTCCAGGTCATGGCAAAAATCTGAAAGGTTGCGATGTCCGTATTGTGAACGGGCAGGTGCATGGGCCAAAAAAAGGCCCACGCACATTTCTGTGGGTGGGCCGAATCTCTTTGGAGATTCTGTTGCAGAGCGGCTGCGGCATACAGGCCGCAGGCCGCTAGGTCACATTAGCGGTTGTAAGCGGTTTCGCCGTGGGAGCTGATGTCCAGGCCTTCGCGCTCTTCTTCTTCCGTGACGCGCAGACCGATGGTCAGGTCCACAATCTTGTAAGCCACGAACGAGACCACGCCCGACCAGACGATGGTCAGCAGCACGGCCTTGGCCTGGATCCAGACTTGCGATGCCACCGAGTACGCATCGGCGGGGGTCATGCCCACGGACACCCAGTCGGCCACGGTGGACGGGCCACCCAGGCTGGGGCTGTTGAACACGCCGGTCAGCAGCGCACCCACGATACCGCCCACGCCGTGCACGCCAAACACGTCCAGCGAGTCGTCGGCACCCAGCATCTTCTTCAGGCCATGCACGCCCCACAGGCAGGCAAAACCGGCGATAAAACCAATCACCAAACCGCCGCCGATACCGACGTTACCGGCTGCGGGGGTGATCGCCACCAGGCCCGCCACCGCACCGGATGCCGCACCCAGCATCGAGGCCTTGCCGCGCATCAGCGCTTCGCCCACACACCATGCCAGCACCGCAGCTGCCGTAGCGCCCAGGGTGTTGATGAAGGCCAGGGCAGCAAAGCCGTTGGCTTCCAGGGCGGAACCGGCGTTGAAGCCGAACCAGCCCACCCACAGCAGGGACGCGCCCACCATGGTCAGGGTCAGGCTGTGGGGGGCCATGGATTCCTTGCCGTAGCCCACGCGCTTGCCCAGCATGTAGGCACCGACCAAACCGGCCACAGCGGCATTGATGTGCACCACGGTGCCACCGGCGAAGTCCAGCGCGCCCCACTGCCAGATCAGACCGGCCTTGGCGGTCATGGCATCGGCCACTTCCTTGCTGGCGTAGGCATCAGGGCCCATCCAGAACCACACCATGTGCGCCACCGGGGCGTAGCAGAAGGTGAACCAGATGGCCGAGAACAGCAGCACGGCCGAGAACTTGATGCGTTCTGCGAAAGCACCGACGATCAGGCAGCAGGTGATACCGGCGAACGTGGCCTGGAAGGCAGCAAACACGATTTCAGGGATGTAGACACCCTTGCTGAACGTGGCCGCATTGGCAAACGTGCCCGCAGCGTTGTCCCACACGCCCTTCATGAACAGCCGGTCAAAGCCGCCAATGAATGCGTTGCCCTCGGTGAAGGCCAGGCTGTAGCCGTAGATGAACCACAGCACCACGATCATCGAGAACGTGACCATCACCTGCATCAGCACCGACAACATGTTCTTGCTGCGCACCAGGCCGCCGTAGAACAGGGCCAGGCCAGGCACCGTCATCAAGATGACCAGCAGGGTGGAAACCATCATCCAAGCGGTGTCGCCCTTGTTGGGAACGGGGGGGGCAGCGGCGGCTTCTGCGGGGGCAGACGCGGCGGCTTCAGCCGCCGCCGGAGCGGGTGCGGCAACGGGTGCCGGGGCCGCATCGGCAGGTTTGGCCTCAGCCGTGGCCTCCATCGCCGGAGCGCTGGCCGCATCGGCGGCAGGAGCCTGTGCCTGGGCGAAAGATCCGCCCCACATTAACCCCAAGCCGAGTGCCAGGGATGCTAGAAGTTTTTTCATGTTTGCTTGCTTTCAGAGGAAAGAGGGTGCTGCTTACAGCGCTTCTTTGCCGGTTTCACCCGTGCGGATGCGGACAACTTGCTCCAAGTTGTAGACAAAAATCTTGCCGTCGCCGATCTTGCCGGTGCGCGCTGCGCCTTCCACGGCTTCGATCACGCGGTCCACCAGCTCGTCGGAGATGGCGGCTTCAATCTTGACCTTGGGCAAGAAATCCACCACATACTCGGCACCACGGTACAGCTCGGTGTGGCCCTTTTGGCGACCGAAACCTTTGACTTCCGTCACGGTGATACCCTGCACACCAATACTGGACAGGGCTTCGCGCACTTCGTCCAGCTTGAAGGGTTTGATGATGGCGGTGACTAGTTTCATGGCTGCTCTTTCAGTAGGCTGTCGCAAGATAGGGCGGCAAGGCGGGCGGCCTTGGGCACGGGCTGTGTCATGTGCTTCTCCAAAATGAAAAGGGGAACGGCAACCATGTTTAAGCAGATTGCGTGCCAAATTGTTGTTACTTTGGTAACGCCACTGCGCACAGGTTTGGGCACATCTTTATCGCACACAAATGGTGCATGCGGGTGGATTCCGTGTTGGGGTCCATTTTTTGCACCGATATGGGGAGTCTTGTCGCTATGGGCTTATGTTTGGTGCAAAGCCGGGCTTTGCTGGGCTTGGATGCCCCCGCAGTCACCGTCGAGGTGCATTTAACCAACGGTCTTCCCAGCTTTACCTTGGTGGGTTTGGCCGAAGTCGAGGTCAAAGAAGCCCGCGAGCGGGTGCGCTCGGCCATCCAGAACGCCGGGCTGGAGTTCCCACACAACAAACGCATCACCGTGAACCTGGCCCCTGCCGATCTGCCCAAAGACTCGGGCCGGTTTGATTTGCCCATCGCCCTGGGCATCCTGGCTGCCAGCGGCCAGATCGACAGCGAACGCCTGGCCGGGTATGCCTTTGCCGGGGAGCTGTCGCTGTCCGGGGCCCTGCGCCCGGTGCGCGGCGCGCTGGCCATGAGCCTGGCCCTGCACACCCAACAGGTGCAAACCCGGCTGGTGCTGCCCCCCGGCAGTGCCGAAGAAGCCGCCTTGGTGCCCGATGCCCAGGTGTTTTGCGCCCACCACCTGCTCGACGTGGTGCAGCAGTTTCGCCCTCTGGGCGACGGTGGCGATACCGCCCCGGGCGACGGCTGGTCGCGCCTGGCCAGCACCGCCCTGCCCGACACCGCCCATTTACAGGGCTACGCCGACCTGGCCGATGTGAAAGGCCAGGCCGGGGCCAAGCGGGCGCTGGAGATTGCCGCAGCTGGCTCCCACAGCCTGCTGCTGGTCGGTCCGCCAGGTTCAGGCAAGTCCATGCTGGCACAGCGCTTTGCCGGTTTGCTGCCACCCATGACGGTGACCGAAGCCCTGCAAAGCGCGGCCATCGCCAGCCTGGGCGGCGGCTTTGCGTTGGAGCGCTGGGCCACCCGGCCCACCTGCAGCCCGCACCACACGGCCAGCGCCGTAGCCCTGGTGGGCGGTGGATCGCCTCCGCGCCCGGGCGAAATCTCGCTGGCCCACCATGGCGTGCTGTTTCTGGACGAAATGCCCGAGTTCCCCCGCGCCGCGCTGGAGGCCCTGCGCGAGCCTCTGGAAACCGGCCACATCACCATCGCCCGTGCGGCCCGCCGGGCCCAGTTCCCGGCGCGCTTCCAGCTCATCGCGGCCATGAACCCCTGCCCCTGCGGCTACCTGGGCTCACACCAAAGGGCTTGCCGTTGCAGCCCCGACCAGGTGGCGCGCTACCAGGGCAAACTCAGCGGCCCGCTGATCGACCGCATCGACCTGCACATCGAGGTGCCCGCCCTGCCCGCCGACGACCTGCTGCACGCCCCGCCCGGCGAGTCCACCGCCGCCATCCGCGCGCGCTGCACGGCCGCCCGCCAGCGCGCCATGGACCGCCAAGGCAGCACCAACCAGGCGCTACAAGGCAAAGCCATCGACCAGTCCGTGGCCCTGGAGCCCGCCGCCGCCCGCTTCCTGCAAGCCGCCGCCGCCAAACTTGGCTGGTCCGCCCGCGGTATCCACCGCGCGCTAAAGGTGGCCCGCACCATTGCAGATTTAGAGGGAGCTGCCACGACGCAGGTACACCATGTGGCGGAAGCGATGCAGTACCGGCGGGCGTTGCGGGGTGGGGGCGCTACAGGCTGATCTCCCCCCCCCCCCCGAGGCCCGGTTGCTGGCTGCTGAACCGCATCGGCAAGAACGCCTGCACTCCACCGATGTTGGTATGGGCGCGCGCTGTCAGGCGGATGCCGGTGTAGCGGGCAGCCATGGCGTTGTGGGTGCCACCGCCCAGAGTGATGCCGCTGGGCGCGTGATCGCGCAACTTGGCACGCACCAAGGCGGGCAACACCGTTTGCGACACCAGCGTGCCACTGCGCGCCGCACACCGCGGCCTTCGCCGGTAGGGTCGCCCAGTTCAACCATTTTTGAAACCAAATGCACGACTACCGCATATTGAATATGCGGTAGTAGCTATAAAAATAGGAGTAATTTCCAGATAAATGGGATCTTGTCGATCACATTCGCATTCTTTCGGCATGCCACACCCTCGGTGGCTTTCATCTGGTGTTCTACGGTGTAGATCTTCTTGGCCTTGGTGCGGCTCATCACGCAGCCTGCGCCTTGGCTGCATGCATCCTTACGGGAGAGGTTTTGCAGGCTGTCACACCGCAGCCGATGGTGGCGCCGACGACCAGAATACGGGCTGGTACGAAAGCGTCTGACCGACCGAGTCAAGCGCTATATTTTTGATGGCTGATAAAGCCCGCCAGACGGGTGCCAGCGGTCTATTTAAGCATCGACCCCTGCCACGGTGGGCGTGGCAGGGGCGGAGCTTGGATTAGCGCTCGTAGGCCTTGAACGACAAGTTGTTGCCGCCGCGGGCGGTGACGACCCAATTGGTGTCGTCATACGCATTGACCCAACCATAACCACTGGTCACGTACGGCTGGGTGTATTTGCTGCGGGGCAACAACCAGGTGACATCGGTCAGTGACACGGGGTTGCTGGCCGCAAACGTGATGAGACCGTAGTTGTTGGTACTGGTGTTCCAAGTGGTCTGGATACGGCGCTGGTTAAAGTCCGCAATCTGGGTCATGGTGTACCAATTGAAACGGCCACGGTTCTTCAGGTTTTCAGCGCGATTGACAAAAGTTTTCACCACATTCAAATGGTCGCGTGCACCGGGGGGGTGGTTGTAGAACAGACGGTTGGTGCGGTTGTTGACTACAAAGCTTTGCAGATCCACCAGCCACTGGGCCGAGGCACCATCGGTCACACCGGTTTCAGCAAACTCCTCAAAGGTGGCTGCCGTACCACGGGGGGCAATTGGCATAGCCCACATCGTATTGGCTACGCGTGCGCCACTGCGCCATTCGCGGGTAGCAGCCGTACCGGTGTTACTGACCGAATACATGCCCACAATGCCGTAGGTTTCCAGCCATTTGATGGCCCACAGCGGGTTGTTACCCTGGGGTGCCGAGTAAGAGCGGCTGGGCTTACCCATGACGTTCTGCACCACACCGACGTTGGCCTTCACCCACGGCAGGTAGATACTGTCATTGGTTTCATTGGCGTTAATACCAAAAATGTTGTGGATCCAGCCGCCGTGGGCACCGATCTCGTGCGTCAGGTTACCGTTCCATCTGCCCGCATAGCGCACCAACGATTGCCCGGAATAGTTATTGGCCAGGTCCATACCCAGACCATCGCCAAACGCACTGACATCAGGGCCTGCCGTGAACTCAAAATTGAACGGCCCTTTGCCCGACATGAAGTACTGGCCCATGACATAGCCCAAGTCATAGTTCAGTGCTTGCTTGTCGTCCACGTGCCAGTCGTAAATCAGACCACCCACACCTTTGGGCTGGACGGATACCTGCGGCATGACCACCTGGTCGCGTGCGAAATGGTTCAAGAAGCCGTGCAGCAACATGCCGTCGGTGCCGATGGCTGTGAAATAGCCCAAGGGTATGTTCACAAACAGAACTTTGCCGTTACCGTAGGTGCGCTCGCCCGCCACCAGACCGTGGTCTGGCGATGACAGAAACACGTTACCTGGGAAAGTGCCCGTGGTCACGTAGTGGTAGTAGCTCAGTGCAGGAAAACCATAACCGCTAATGGTTTGCAAAGACTTGTCGTCTTCGGTCAACTGGGTCGAAACCCAGCCGGTGGGGTTTTCTTGCCAGTAAGAGCCGGTGCTGTCGACCTTGGCCCCCACATCATCGGAGTAGCGGTAGGGGTAGCTGCCGGGCAGGCGCATAGCGGGGGTAGCCGCATCCACGCGCCGGTCGTAACGCAGCGGATTGAATGGCTGCGACCAGCTTCTGCGGGCCCGTGCTTCCACCATGGAACGCATCGCATCCGCACCGCCCGGATCAAACCGGTTGGTCGGCACGAAGGCAGTGGTCACCGCAGCCACTGTCGGGGCGGCGTAGGGCAGGTATTTGCCGGGCGGCACCAATAGATTGTTCATCCGGGCCTTGCTACCGACGATAGGACCAAAGCCCACCACGCGCTCGCGCAGGGTTTCGTACTGCACGTAGTCGACACCCACCAGGTCGGAGAAGCGGGACTTGCCCGCCAGCGCGTAGAAGCCGCCGTCGGTGAGTGCCCCGGCATCGTAGGTCAGCATCAACTTACCGCCGCTCGACACATACTGCTTCACTGCTGCCACCAGCGCATCGCTGGCCTGGATATGCGCGCTATCGGGCATGACCAAACCGGCAATCTTGTTGGCGGCGGTGGTGCCCAGAGCCAAAAACGCCGAGTCGGTGATGGTTTTGATCTGGATGCCTTCTTCAGCCGCAGCATCGGTCCACACCTGGACCTGCCAGCTAGTAAGGACTGCATTGTCGGGAATCAGCAGGGTCAGGTTGTCGCGCGAGGGTGCGGCCCAGGCCGTCGTGCTGGCCGCCGCCAAGGCCACCAGGGCGAACGACACAGCAGCAAATCGCCGCCGCGCCAGAGAAATAAATTGCATAAAAAACCTCCAGAGTTAAATGAAAAAACCAATAACGAACACAGAAAACGCCTACAAAACGGGTGCGCCCGGCAAGGGCACGGGATCGGCCAGCCACAGCAGCCACTGCAGGTCGGCCACCTGGAACGGCCATGCAAATGGCGCTTCCGGACGTAACCAGACGCTGCGGGCACGGGCCACCCAGGCAGCTGCAGCCACGTCATCGCCTATGCAACGAGCGGCCACCGCCACGGCGGGCCACCAAAATCCTTCCGGATCGACATTGCGCTGGGGCCACCCGGCCCGGCCTTGCCAAGGGGCTGCGGCCTGGCGCCACACGCTCTGCGCACGCGACACGGCAGCGCCGCTGCCCTCTGGGGCAGTGCCGTCCATCCACAACAATGGCCAGGACTGGGCCACGGTGTCCGGGTACCAATGGCTGAAATCGGGTTTGGCGGCATCCAGGCTGACCCGCCAGCTCTGGCTGGGGGCATGCCAAAGATTTTTTTGCACTGCCGCATCGGTGCGCTGCGCAAATGCCAAGCTGTTCTTGGCTGCCTGGGGAATGCCATAGATCTCGCGCTGCAACTGGGCCCATGCGCGCCAGCCCGCCGAGACCTCCACCGCGTCCATCAGATAGGCCACCTGGTGGTCGGGCTTGGCCCAGGGCAGGCCGTGGGGCTGGGTCAGGCGCGCCAGGGTGGCTGCGGCCTCTTCCAGAGCGCGGCGCACTGGGAGCTCACGCAGCACTGCACGGTCCGCCGAGGCCTGGGCATAGGCCCGCGCCAACAGCAACAGGGACGCAGCAGTGCTGTCATAGGCATCCACCTGCGGACAGGCACGCGCACTCTTGCCGGGGGGGCAGGTGGATTCCTGCAAATCCGAGGCCCGCACCCAGTGGTCGAACACCACGCTTTCGGATGGCCCGGTGGGCGTGGTGTGGGCGGCCTGCCAGCGCAGCCACTGGGCAGCCGTGGGAGCCAGTTGGGGAGCCACCCGCAGCACACCCAGCAGGCCCAGGTTGACCTGGTAGGCCGACACGTAATGCCATACCGCCCCTTGCGGGTCCAGATGGCCGGGCGAGTGGTGTACCTTGATGGCACCGTCTGCACTTTTGCCGGGGGCGCGCACCACCAATCGGTCCAGCGCCTGCAAGGCGGCATCCCGGAACGTGGCATCCACCAGCCCTCCCGGTATACATGCAGGCAAGCCTGCGGCAGTATCCGACAGTCCCGCAGAGCCCGCGGCACCAGTCCACAGGGCGATACTGGTCGCCAACACGGCGGCCATCTCACTCCTGCGCATGCGGACCTCCCTGCGGGCTCCAGCCCATGGCCCAGCCGTACAAGGCCACAAAGCCGATGATGTCTAACATCACCCCAAACAGCAGGTGCAGCAACGGCATCACCAGCAATCCCATGTGCTGGATCAGCGCCACATGCAGGGCATATTGCAGCGGGGTCAGCACAAACAGAAACAGGCAGCTCAACACGGTTACCAGGGCGCGCTGCCACAGCGCAAACGGAAACAGGTAGTAGGTAGCGAAGTGGATCCACGGTGCCAGCAGCATCAGATGCCAGGCCTGGCGCAATCCACTGCCGGTGTGCAAGTCCACCGAGTGCGGAAAGCTAGCGGGCCAGAAGAGGAAGAAGAGCACCGATGCGCCGTGGACCAGCACCGCAAAACGCAGCAGGTAGGCCACCGGTTTGGCCGCATCCGACATCCGGCCTGCAGCCCACCACACACACAGAGCCACCAGCCCATGCCATACGGGAACCCAGCCATTTGGGGCACCCAACTGCACGTCGATGAACGGCACGGCCAGCGCCAGCAGGCCATCGCCGCCACGCCCTCGCTCGTCAAAGTGCCCGGGCAGCTCCAGCACCCGCATCCACCACACCATCTCCACCGCCCAAGCCTGCGCCACCCACGGGCGCAGCAGTACCAGCAGCAGCGTCAACAACACGGCCAGGGCGAGCCCTACCCACAGGCGCTGACGTGGCAAGTGCAGACGCGATATGGCCCGGTGTTGCAAGATCACGTTCCCCAGATGGCCGCGCAGGCCCAGGGTTGGCTTCAGGAGGGTGGACGGTTGGGGCTTGCGCTGGTTGGGCTGGGACATATGACCGCACCTACCACTGCGCAAACAGCCCCAGACCTAATGTCTGGCGCTGGTAGGTGGGGTTGCGGTAGTGTTCGGCCTGAGCCGTGATGCCCCACTGCGGACCGATCCAGCGCCGCCAAGTAGCCGCCACACTGCGGCTGCGGAAGTTGACCAGTTGCGCAGCTACGCCCAAAGCCTGGTAGGCCTCGGTGCCGCTGGAAACCCGCAGGCTGAGGTACTGCTGTCCCTCACGCCCCAACGTGAGGGCGGCATACGGCATATGCGAGTTCACGCTGCCGGGCTGGCTCTGGTTGAACGTCACCCCGGCCTCCACCACTGCAGGCGCGGGCAGGTACCAGGCAGCCGACAAGCGCAGCCCGGAGTCGCTGCGGCTACCATCAAAAACCGCGTGGTACAGCGCGCCCGAGGTCACCAGCTGGCGCTGGTCCAGCCATTTGGTGGACACCTGCAGATCGGCCCGCCATTTGGCCCAATTGGGTCCGCCCTGGCCCGCCACCAGCGTGCCCGTGGCAAACCAATCGGGCGCAAAAACCCCGGTGTAGGCCAGTGCCAGGGTGCCACCGCGTTCGCCGAACTTGCGCTCCTGTACCAGTTCTGCCAACAGGTTACTGCCTGCGGGCAGCGCCACAGAAGCGCGCACCGCCAGGGCTTCACCGTCCGGCAGCCCGGCGCTGAGCCGACTTTGGCTGGCCTGCATGTCCCAGGTGACAGGTGGCCGGGCATCTGCCGTTGGAGCAAGGGGAGGGGTTTCGGACTGCGCCACAGCCGAAGCGGCACACAACACAGCCACCAGGGTGAAACAGGCCTTGACCCAACGATTTACGCGCATATTTCACTTTCAAGGTCGCGGGTGGATGCGATGTGCAGGTCACGGGCCAGCACATCGGCAATACGGACTGCGGTGCGGCCATCGCCAAACGGGTTGACGGCTTGGCGCATGCACTCCAGCAATCGGCCATCGACCAGCAGTTGGTCCACGGTGCGCACGATGCGCTCGGTTTCAGTGCCAACGACCATGCCAGCACCGGCCTCGACCAGCTCGGGGCGTTCGGTGGTGTCGCGCAGCACGAGGACCGGGCAGGACAGGGCCGCGCCCTCTTCCTGGATGCCTCCTGAGTCGGTCAGGGCCAGCGCGCTGCGGTGCAAACACCACAGCAGCGCTGGATAGTCCAGCGGCGGGCACAGGGTGAGCCGCCCGCCCAGGCGCTCGGCCAGATCGCCCAGCTCGGCATGGACGGCATCGCGTACTGCCGGGTTGCCATGCACCGGCCAGACCACGGCCAGGTCGGTGTGCTGCAGGAGCAGTTGGCCGACGGCGCGGGCAATGTTGTGGATGCCTTCGCCCCAGTTTTCACGGCGATGGGCGGTAACGGTCATGAGCTTGCAGTGCGCCAGGTGCGGGCGCAGGGCTTGCAGTTCAGGAGGCAGGGCCAAGGTGCCATTGGCCAGCAACTGTTCCAGGCGGGCGGTGCCGGCCAGTGCGGCATCTACCGCCGAATTGCCCACGGTGTGCACCGCATGGCCGGGCACGCCTTCTTTGTCCAGGTTGGCCGCCGCCCCAGCGGTGGGGGCGAAGTGCCAGCGGGCCAATCGGGCAGTGAGTTCGCGGTTCTTTTCTTCCGGGAAGGGTTCGCGGGAGTTGCCAGTGCGCAGGCCCGCTTCCACGTGGCCAATGGGTACATTCAGGTAGAAGGCGGCCTGGGCCGAGGCCAGGGTGCTGGTGGTGTCGCCGTGCACCAGCACCGCACGGGGCTGCACCCGCTCATAGATTTCGGACAAGCCTTCCAGCAACAAGGCGTTCAGGTGGGCCAGGCTGGCGTTGCGACGTTGCAATACCACTTCGTGCTGGGGCTGGATGCCGAAGAAGGCATACAGCGTATCGGCCATTTCTCGGTGCTGACCAGTGTGCACCCAGGCCACGGGCATGCCGCGGCGGTGCAGTTCGGCGTACACCGGGGCCATTTTGATGATTTCCGGGCGTGTGCCGACCGAAATGAGGATGGGAGCGGGGGTATTCATGGTGGATTTACCGTGGCGGAAGATGGCAGGGGCAGGGTTGTTTTTGCAGGCAGGCGCAGACTGAGGGTGGCCGAGTCACCGGCCACCACACGCCAGTAGTGGTCGTCATGGTCGATCTGCGCCTTGCCTTCGAGCACGACCGGCTGGGCATAGCGCTGCATCGGCAGCAGCCAGGCCATATGTGCCAGCGAACGCGGGTGGCTAGCGCTGAGTTGCTGGGCACCCGGAGTCTGCGCATCCGGGGCCGTGTTCCATTGCACTTGCAGCCGCTGGTTGGCAAAGTCGGCGTACTGCGCCATGGTGATCCAGCGCAACGCTTTGCTGCGCAGCAGCGCCGCCGTGTGCCGCATCCAGTCCTTGAAGGCGAGCGGAAACATGGCAATGCCGGGGGGATGGAAGTACACCAGACGCACGGTGCGGTATTGGGCACAGTAGTCGGCCACGTCCTTGAGCCAGGCAGCAATATCGCGCTCGGACTGCTGTGCCGCCTGGGCATCTTCAAAGGTGCCATAGGTGCCGTAGCTCAACACCGGGAAGGCCCAGGTGTCGGCGGGGCCGCGTTTTTCATCCTGGTAGCTGCGGGTGGGGGCCATGCCGATGTCACCGGTGGAGTAATAAGCGCGGATGCCATGGTCGTGCAGCCACTGCGTGACCCAGGCCGGGTGGTTGCCCACCGGGGCCGAGTATTCGCGCACGGGCTTGCCGCTGGCGGCTTGCACGCTGGCCACATTTTTTTCGATCAGAGGAATGGAGCGTGCCGGCGGCTGTTTGTCCACCACCAGGCCAAAGGCATTGTGGATCCAGCCGCCGTGGCTGCCGACCTCGTCGCCGCGTTCGACAAAGCGGCGGACCCAGGCCTGCATGCGGGGGTTGTTGTCCAGGTCCATACCTGCGCCATCGCCCGTGGCATCGACATCGGGCCCGGCGGTCAGGTCCACGGAGTACGGGCCCTGCTCGAACACCCCCAGGGCTTGCAGCTTTTCCATCGCGGGTTCGGCTTTGGCCGAGTCGATGTGCCAGTTCATGATGAGCGCGCCCTGGGCCTCGGGCAAGGCCGACAGCTGCGGCAGTTGCGCCAGATCTTGTGCGAAGTAGCGCAGAAAGCTGTGCAGAAAGAAGCCGTCAGTGCGCAGCTTCAAATACCCCAGCGGGAGGTTGACGAACAGTACCTTGCCTTGACCGAGGGTGTGCACCCCGGCCAGCAGACCACCGCCCTCAAAGTGCATTAGGCGCTGGCCGCTGTAGCTGCCTGTGGTGGCAAACACCGGGTAACGCAAGCGCCCATAGTTGTAGCTGACCACGGCCAACTCTTCGTCGGCCTGGGGGGCGGGCTGGGTGCTGACCAACGGACTTTCACCGCCTTCACGCATGAGCTTGCCTGGCGGCAGACGCAACCACGGCACGGCCGCCCCATCGACCCAGGCGACCTGCTCGCTGAGCATGCTCGGCCCCAGCTTCTCGTACAGCGCGTAACCGACTCCGGCCAAGGTCGACAGGCGCGACTGCACAGGGTGGTAGTTGCCGTCCATGTCGGAGACCCCTGCGTCGTGCACCAGCATGAGCTGCGCCCCGGCGCGAACCCGCTCCTCCAGGTGCGCCACCAGGGCACTGTTCATATGGCGGTGCACGGTGTCGGGCACCACCAGGGCCGCGTCCAGCGGATAGCCGCCCGGGCGCAGCAATGCGGACGCCCGCACCAAGGCCATGGAGAAGCCGGTTTCTATCGCCGCATCCTGCCAGGCCTGCACGGCAGGATCGTCGCTGGCCACGTCATCGGGGACCAGCAGCGCCAGGTGCGTCAGTGGAGTGACCTGTTGCCCCCCCCAATGCGGCCAGGCCCACAGCGCCAGCCAGACCAGCAGGGCGGCAACCACCCCACCGCGCCCCAGACGCCACAACGCTGGAACGTTCATACCACCACCTCATATTGGGACTGGTCTAACCGCGAAAGGGCATCCAACTCGGCACCGGTGGGCAGAACGGTCTCGCCTTTTTCGTCGGCCCAGACCGTGCCGTATACCGTGGTCCCTGCAGCAATCTGTATCTGCGGTGCCGACACCGTTGCAGGTTGGCCAGGCCCGCCGATGGTGCAGCCAGCGCCCAAGACGATGGCGGTCTCGGATACCACCGAGCCCCGCACCACGCATCCTGCGTCCAGGTGGATGGCCCCTCCAGCCATCACACTGCCGCTAACCTGGCTGCCAAGCCCTATATGCAAGGCACCGCGCGCCTTCAGGCTGCCCGTGGCTTGACAATTCGCACCCAACACCAGATCCGCCAGACAGACGATGTCGGCACGCCATGAACGGTTGGCATCCACGTGCAGCGTCAAGCGTGCAAAGGCCCTGTGCACCATGGCATCCCAGACCACGCCTGCAGGCCAGTCGGTCAGGGCAACGCACCCGGCCATATCCACCAGAGGGCGACCGGCGAACTGTCCGCCATGCCCTACAAACAGCACCTGAGGCGCATGCAGCATCATGAAGTCCACTCCCGACGCGACGGTGATGGACTGCTGCGCCGTCACCCGGCCCGTGACGCAGCAAGCATTTCCGATGTGCACCTCCTGCCCGTGCGCCCAACGCAGCACGGACGTGCCGGGCTCCAGCGTGGCCGTCGTACCCGCCCACAAGGCGCGGTAGACACCATCTGCAGCGGTACGCAGCCAACCGGAGGTCGTCACTTCCGCATAGAAATGCATTTTTTTCGGCAGCTGGACACCCCCCTTGATGTACCAGAGCCGGTCACTGTGCCCAGCCTGGATTTCCGCAGGCCGCAAGGGCAGACCGGCGCTCTCTGTGCCCAGATCCAGATGGGTGATGGAAGAGCCCCCCAAATAGCTGGCACCTGTGCGGACGGCTTCGGCCAACTGGGCCGCAAAGCGATGGGCCAGGTAAGGTGGATCAAGGGCATCGGCCTCATCAATCTGCAAAGGCACCACATCACGGGGATTTTTCCACTCCCGCAGCGCAGGCAGCAGAGGCACCGCCATGACCGACACCGTGAGCAGGACCAACAAAGCCAGCATCATGGGTGCACCTCTGCCGCTACCTGCGGGTGTACAGGCACGGAAATAGACACAGAGGCAACGGCCACCGGCACCGCCGCGCGGCGGTAACGTACCGTCTTGTCCCAATGGAAGCCGCGCCCCGGCAGGCGGTCCCACAACAGTTGTTCCAAGACTGACTGGGCAATCGCCACCGCGCTGACGATGAAGCCCATGAACGTGAACGCCAGCAGGTGGATACGCTGGCGCGAGCGGTCCAGGTGGACCGCCGTGGCGATCTCGAAGAACGCCGCAAAGTTACCTAGCGCACTGTGCGCCATGAAGGCGATAAGCAAGAACGCCGGGGCCAGCACCTGCATCGAAACGGTAAAGTACATCAGCAGACTCAGCACCCAACCGAACAGCAGGATGGGCGACATCATGTAGACCCCCAGCAGCAGGAAACCGTCCACCCGCTCGGTCAGACTCAGCGCCGGGTTGCGCAGCAAAGCCCCGCTGTGGCGCACCAACGCTTGGTTGTGGCCTTTGGACCAGCGCTTGATCTGGCGCATGCGCACGGCCCAGTTCTGTGGCACTTCTTCGTAGCATTCGGCCCGGTTGTGGTAAACCGTGAGCCAGCCTCCCAAAAGCAGGCGGTAGGTGAGGTCGGTGTCTTCCGCCAGTACATCGTCGTGCCAGCCGCCCACCGATTCCAGCGCGCTGATGCGGATACCGCCCACCGTGCCACCGTATTGAGGGACCAGGCCCAGGTTCATGCGGGCCTGCTGGTCCACTTGGTAGCCGCCCGAGCGCTCCAGGTCGAGTAACCGGGTCAGCAGGTTGGCACCGACATTGTGCGGCACCACCCGGCCCATCACCGCACCCACTTCGGGGTCGAAGAACGGAGCCATCAGGCGCCGGATCAGGCCGCGCGAGGGCATGTAGTCGGCATCAAAGACGATGATGAAGTCGGTGTCGACCAACGCCGTGGCATCTTTTAAGGCGGCGGCCTTGCCCGGCTTGCCGCTGACCCGGTGGAACGGCGTAATGCGGCCCGGAAAGCGCGCCACCACGGCATCGATGATCTCGCGGGTACGGTCGCTGGAACGATCGTTGACAGGCATGATGACCATGCGGTCCACGGGGTAATCCACCCGCATCAAATTCTCTAGGCAGTCCTGGATCACGTCCTCTTCGTTATGGGCGGCCACAAAGATCGTCACTCGCGGCCAGTCGGCGCTGACGATGCTGGCGTACGGGTGGCGTTGCTTGCCAAACAACCGGTTCAACGAGAACACGTAATGCCGCAAGGTGTACACCGTCAGCAACAGCATCACCACACCCATCATGCCCACCAACGCCCAGGCCCACACGGCACCAAACGGGCTGGCCAGGGCGTAACCCACCGCAGAGCCTGCGTCGGCCGCGAGAGCGGGCACCGCGCCGGAGGCCAACGCACCGGCTACAGAGCGCCACAAGCGCGTTACGAAAATAGGGACCATACGGACAATAAGAAGTGGTTAAAACAGCGCGGCAACCCTGACAGGGCGTGCGGGCTTACCTTGCAAAGCAAAGCAAGGCACATGCCCATGGCATCCGGCATGCACGCCACCCGCTTTTAAATCAAGCGAATGGACTAATAGACAGAAGCCAAGAAGATAAAACTATTGCTTTTTTTTACACAGTTCATACAAAACTTACTGCTACGAAACTTGATGTAAACAATAATTTTATAAGAAAAATTTGTGTATGCAAATATTTTCTATAAATATCAAAGGTATTGCATGCAGTGTCTTGCAAGAATTTTGTAAAAAATAAATTTTTCACATTAGTCAGCTATTTTTTAGATAGCCAAGAATGCAGTCTGGATAGGCACAAACAGCCTATCTATTCGGAATCAATCCAGTGATGCGGGTCCACTGGTGCGCGGTGCCCACTCGGGCAGGCGCATTTCAAATGTAGTCCCGGAGCCCAATGCACTGTATACACTGAGTCCGCCGCCGAGCACATTGGTCACCGCGTTATAGGCGATGTGCAAGCCTAGGCCAGTGCCGCCCCGGCCCATTTTGGTGGTGACAAATGGGTCGAAGATGCGGTCCAGCAAATCCGGCGGAACGCCGTGCCCGTCGTCGCTCACGCACAGCACCACCGCGCCTTGGTCGTCGCGCCCGCCGGTAAGGCGCACGGTGCCATGGTCGCGGCCCTCAAAGCCGTGCAGCACGGCGTTGTGGATCAGGTTGCCAATGGCCTGGCCCAGGGCACCGGGGTAGCTGTCCAGCCGCAAACCGTTGGGTACATCCACCTGGATCTTGTAGGGCGTGCGGGCGAAGCTGGGGCGCAGGCTGACCACCATTTCGTCCACCACCTCGCGCAGCTCGAAATGGCGGCGTTGCGAGCTGGTTTGGTCCACCGCCACCTGTTTGAAGCTGGTGACCAGGTCGGCCGCGCGGTGCAGGTTGCGGGCGGCGATGTCGGTGGCCTGGTCCACGCTGTCGAGCAGGCTCTCCAGCGCGCTGCGGCGCAGGCCGGTTTGCATGGCGGTGCGGAACTGTCGCACCTCGTCGGTGAGCGCACTTACCGCCATCAGGCTGTTGCCCAGCGGGGTGTTGAGTTCATGGGCCACCCCGGCCACCAGCCCGCCCAGGGCGGCCATTTTCTCAGCCCGCACCAGCTCACCCTGGGTGTCGCGCAGGTGGGCCACCACGCCCGACAATTCCTCGTTGGCTGCCGCCAGAGCCTGGGTGCGGCGCTGCACCCGGGCTTCGAGTTCGGAATTGAGTTCGCGCAGTTCGTTGCTGATGCGGCGCATGTCACCGACATCGATGGTGGCCCAGATCATCAGGTGGGCATTGCCAATATGCACCTGCCGGCCAAACACCTGGCTCAGCACAGGATGGCCGTCGGCCCGGTACAGCGTGCCCTCCGCGGTCATGCTGCCGTTGTGCATGTGGACCATGCCGTTTTCGCGGATATCGGCCGACGGCAACAGGCCAATGGCAATGGCGGTGCGGCCCAACACGTCTTCGCGTACAAAGCCGTAGGCACTGCACCAGGCCTGGTTCACATCCAGCAGGGCATAGTCGCGGTTGGCATCGGTCACCGACATGGGCACCGGCGAGGCATTGAAGATGGCCTGCGATTTCAGCTCGCGCTCTTGCAGCGTGTCGGCCATTTTTTCAATATCGGATGACAGCAGGTTGAACTCGGCAATCGGCCCCCGGGGCCAGGGGCCACCCACCGCGCCCTGGGTGATTTGCCCGGCCCGTGCCACGATGCCGTGCAGGGGCCGCGTCAGCCAGGAGGCCCAGAATGGAGCCATCAGCAAGCCCACCAGCAGCGACCCGGCAAATCCGGCCACCACACCCACCACCAGCCCACGGATGTCTTGGTTCTCCAGCGCTGCGGGCATGCCGCCCACAAAGTACCAGTCCAGGGCTTTGGAGTGCGCTACGGCGGGGTGGAAGCTTCGGCCCTCGAAGCTGAACCGCTCGGGCAGGGTCTGGAAGTTCAGCGCCGCCTGCATCAGCGGCCAGTTCAGCACATTGGTGGCCCCCACGTGCCGCCCCTGGTCGGTGTCGGCCACAATTTCGCCAGCCCGGTCCACCAGCCAGACGGATGCGGTCCGCTGCCCCGCTGCCAGCTGAAAGGTGTCCAGCAAATACGATAGCGGCACCTCGGCCAGCAGCAAGCGGTCACGGCCCACCGGATAGGCCAAACCCACGGTGACGGCCCCCGACAATGCCGACAGGAATTTATCGCCCCAGACCATCTGGCGCGACTCCAGCACCTCCTGAAATAAAGGGCTGGCCGACAGGTCGCTCCCCAGCAGGTCGGCATGGCTCAAGTGCAACGCGGGTTGCACGCCGGCCGCCAGCACCGTGCCGTCGTTAGACACCAGATAAATGGCGCGGATGGCTTTGCCGTCCCAGGCGGCGCGCTCCATCAATGCGGTAGCCTGTGCCAGGTCCATGCTCTCCATGGCCTCGCTCAGCAGCTCCATGCGGGCCTCCAACGAGCCCAGCAAAACCTCGACCCGGTCGGCAATTTCGTTGGTGTCGCGCACCACCGTGTCCTTGTTGGCGCGTTCGATCTGGGGGATACGGAGCATCAGAATACTGGAACCCACAATGGCAAAGGTGACCAGGATGGTGACCACCAGCAGGGCCGCCAGGTAGCTGCGCAGGCGCCAGATGCCTAGGCGGATCATCGGATCATTTCAACAGCACAAACTTGCCGTTGTGCACTTCGGTGAAGAACACCTGGCGCGGGGTGTCACCGAAACGGTCGAACTGGATGCTTTGCTGCAAACCCTGGTACGGCCCGTTGCGCAAGATGGCCTGGGCCAGGTTTTCGCCACGGGCTTGCCGGTCCATGGCCTGCAGCAGCACGTTAGTGGCATCAAAGGCCGCAATCGAACTAAAACCCGGTTTGCGGGCAAAGCGGGCCAGGTAGGCATCGTGGAAGCTGCGGTAACGCGCTGAGGTGTCGTCTCGGTTATAGGCCTGGGCAATCAGCAGATCTTCCACCCCTTGCCCTCCCAGCTCGATCAGCGATTCGCTGGAGGCCCATTCGGAAGCGCTGACCGGCATGCTGGGCACACGCTTTTCAGCCTGTTGGGCCAATCGCCCCACGTCGATGGCATTGGCAATGAACAGCAGACCGTCGGGCTGGGCGGCCAGCAATTCCTGCACGATGTCGCCAAACCCGGTGTCGGCCTGCGAGGTAAAAGCCACCTCGGTGGCCAGCTCTCCGCCCAGTTGGGTAAAGGCCTTGCGGAACTCGCTGCGCCAGGAGTCCGAATAGCTGCGGTTGCCCATGTCATAGGCCACCGCCACCCGGCGCTGGCCGCGCAGGTGGAGCAGGCGCGCGTAGTCGATGGCGTTGTCACGGGCCGTGCGGTTGAGGCGGATGAGGTAGTCGTCCTTGCCCACGAAGTCGCCGGAAGTGATGGTGGGGCTGACAATGGTGATGCGGGCCTGGTTGAGCACCGGCACCACCACGGCGGCCATCGCGCTGGTGAACGGCCCCACCACCACATCCACCTTGGCGGCCACCAGTGCCTTGATCGCCACCAACGCTTTGGCCGGGTCTTGTCCATCGTCTTGCACCACGATGTCGATACGGCGGCCATGCATGCCCCCGGCCTGGTTGCGCTGCTCCACCGCCAGCATCATGCCGTTGCGCCCGGCCTCGCCCGTGTCGGAGGCGCGGTCCGACAGGCCGCCGATAAAGCCGATGCGCACCGGGGTATCGGGCGTGCAGCCCACCAGCAATAGGGTCGCCAGTATCGCCCCCCACAATGCCCCCAGGCAGGGGCGCTGCGTCATGGCTGGGCTCCGAGGCGCTGGGCCAGCCACGGCCCCAGGTCTTCGATCGGCATGGGCTTGGCATACAGGTAGCCCTGCGCCTCGTCGCAACCCAGTTTGCGCAAGATATCGGCCTGGCCTTCCGTCTCCACGCCCTCGGCCAGCACCTGCATACCCAGCTGGTGGCCCAGCGGCACGATCATCTCGGCGATGCGCGCGCCCAGGCGGCCCGAGTCCAGCGACATCACAAAGGCGCGGTCGATCTTCAGGCGGTCGGCGGGCAGGCGGTCCAGGTAGGACAAGGACGAAAACCCGGTGCCAAAGTCGTCGATCGCCACCGCAATGCCGCGCGCCTTGATCTGGCGCAGCAGGGCGGCCACGCGCTCCATACCCATCACCGCCACCGACTCAGTGATCTCCAGCTCCAGACTCTCGGGCGGCATGCCGGAGTCGCGCAGGGCCTCGTCCACCACGTCCAGAAACTGCGGCTGGGCAAACTGCACAGACGACACGTTGACCGCTACCCGGATGCCCCGCGCGTTGCCCTGCTGGCGCAACGCAGCCATGGCGTGCAAGGCCGAGCGCAGCACCCAGGCCCCCATGGTGACGATCAGGCCCGACTGCTCGGCCACCGGGATAAAACGGTCGGGCGGCACAAACTTGCCGTCGTCAGTGCGCCAGCGCAGCAAGGCTTCCACACCGATCGGGCGGCCATCGGCCAGGTTCACCTGCGGCTGGTAGACCACGAACAGGTGCTCGTGGTCAAACGCGCGCTGCAGGCCGTGCAGCATGCGGGTGCGCTCGCGGGTGATGGTGCCCACCTCGGCCGAGTAGTAGGCGCTGCGACCCTGGCCCAGCTCTTTGGCGCGCTTGAGGGCGATGGACGCATCTTTCAGCAGCTCCAGGCCGCTGCCGCTGGTGTCGTCACAGCGCACAAAGCCCATGCAGACCGACACCGGACGCAGCACATTCTCGATCTCAAAGGGTTGCTCGAACACGCCGCGCAAGCGCTCGGGGTTAACGCTGGACTCCAGGCCAAACAGGCCAAAGGTGTCGCCCGCCACCCGCGCCAGAAACCCGGCCCCGGCGTGCAGCGCGCCCAGCCGCTGGGCTATGGCGGCCAGCAACTGGTCGCCATAGCCGTGGCCAAACATGTCATTGGTTTCGGCAAACTGGTCCACGTCCATCAGGCCGATGGCCCGGCCCGCCATGCCGTCCGTGGCCACTGCCTCATCCAGGTGCTGGATGAAGGCGGTGCGGTTGGGCAGGCCCAGCATGCGGTCCACAAACGCGTGGTTACGCAACCGGGTGACCAGTTCCACATTCGCCGCACACAGGGCGATGTTGGTGCAAAACACTTCCAGCAGGTGCATGTCCACATCGCGCAGCGGTGCCGATGCATCCACGAAAGCGGCAAAGTCGCCACCCTCGCGGCCTGCAAAAAACAGGGTCACACTGTTTTCAGCCAGCAGGTTGCGGCGCTCGGCCAGGCACTGGGTGAGGCTGGCGACGATGTGCGGGTTGTCGATATCGGTGATGCGCCGCTGGATCAAGTAGGCGAGCCGCCCGGCGGCGGCAATCACCACGCAATCCGATCCGGCCTGGGGGTTTTGCATGCAGGCGCAAACCACGCCTTCGGGGGCCACACCCACCAGCCCGGCAATCTGCGTGATCACACCTTCGGCAAAACTTTGCAGGCCCGGCTCGGCAATGAACTGGTTACTGGCCGCCACGATCTTCTCCAGCCCCCGGCGGCTGGCATCCATGCGGCGCAGCTGGTCGTAGGAGCGGATGGCCGCGGTCAGTGTGGTGTAGAGCTTGGTACGGGTGAGCTCGCTTTTGGCTTTGTAGTCGTTGATGTCATAGCGGCGGATGGTGTCGATCTCCGGGGCCTGGCCCGGCTGGCCGGTGCGTAGGATGATGCGCACATTGGCCATACCCAGCTCGTCCCGGATAGCCCCCACGGTGACCAGCCCGGCGTTGTCGGTTTCCATCACCACGTCCAGCAGTACCACCGCCACATCGGGCTCGCGGCGCAGGACCACCAGGGCTTCGGCGGCAGAGTGGGCATGCAAGAGGTGCAGCCCCCGGCCTTCGATCTCCAGGGCGCGCAGACCGTAGGCCGTGCTTTCGTGCACATCGGGATCGTCGTCCACCACCAGAATCCGCCACGGCTCTCGCTGGGCCACCGTGGCCGCAGGCAGAGCGCCGTCTATGAACTCAAGCAGATCTTCATCATCCATGGGCTGTAGGGCGGCAAGCGCACCTTAAAGAGTGGTAGCCCAGTCTCTTACAAAATGTAGCAAACAACAAGCTCATAGCCCTATGAGCCCGAGCAATAGGGAAAACCCTAGACGGAAACGTGCTCTTACAAATTGGGGGCCAGGAAACGCCGCAAATCCGCCTCGGGCACACCCCGGCGGCGGGCCAGATCCAGCAACTGGTCTTCGCCGATCTTGCCGACGTTGAAGTACACGCTGTCCGGATGGCCCAACTGGAAGCCACTGACGCTGGCCGCAGGCATCATGGCCAGGCTCTCGGTCAGCTCCATGCCGATGTCATGGCATTGCAGCAGCGCAAACATGTCCTGCTTGACGCTGTGGTCCGGGCAGGCCGGGTAACCGGGCGCGGGGCGGATGCCGGTGTATTTCTCGCCAATCATGTCTTCGATGCTCAGCGACTCCTGCGGCGCGTAACCCCACAGGTCGGTGCGCACGCGGTGGTGCAGGCATTCAGCAAAGGCCTCGGCCAGGCGGTCGGCAATGGCCTTGAGCATGATGCTGGAGTAGTCGTCCAGCTCGGCCTGGAACTGCGCCTCTTTTTTCTCGGCACCCAGCCCGGCGGTCACGGCAAACAGGCCTGCGTAGTCGGCAATGCCGGTGCTGCGTGGGGCCACGAAGTCGGCCAGGCAGCGGCTGGGGCGCATGACCCCATCGATGGCCTGCTTCTCGGCCTGCTGGCGCAGGCCGTGCCAGGTCAGGGCGACTTCGGTGCGGGATTCGTCGGTGTAGAAGGCAATGTCGTCGTCATCCACGCTATTGGCCGGGTACAGGGCGATCACGCCGTTAGCGGTGAGCCAGCGGCCTTCGATGGCGCGCTTGAGCATGGCCTGCGCGTCCTTGAACACGCGGCTGGCTTCCACGCCCACCACCTCGTCGCTCAGGATGGCGGGGTAGGGCCCGGCCAGGTCCCAGGTCTGGAAGAACGGGCCCCAGTCGATGTAGCGGGCCAGCTCGGTCAGGTCGAAGTTCTTGAACACGCGGCGGCCGATGAACTTGGGCACCTTGGGGGTGTAGCCGCTCCAATCCATAGGCGTTTTATTGGCCCGGCACTTGGCCAGCGGCCACAGCGGGGTTTGCTTTTTGTTGGCGTGCTGGTGGCGCACCTTGTCGTAGTCGGCGTTCAACTCCGCTATGAAATTAGCAGCACCATCTCCAAGCAGGCTCTGCGCCACGCCCACGCTGCGTGATGCATCGGGCACGTAGACGACCGGGCCATCGTAGTGGTGGGCGATCTTGACGGCGGTGTGCACGCGGCTGGTGGTGGCGCCGCCAATCATCAGCGGGATTTTCTTGATGCGGAAGTGGTCGTCCTTTTGCATCTCGCCCGCCACGTACTGCATTTCTTCCAGGCTGGGGGTGATCAGGCCGCTCAGGCCCACGATGTCGGCCCCTTCCACCTTGGCACGGGCCAGAATTTCGTGGCAAGGCACCATCACGCCCATGTTGATGACCTCGAAGTTGTTGCACTGCAAGACCACGGTGACGATGTTCTTGCCGATGTCGTGCACGTCGCCTTTTACCGTGGCGATGATGATCTTGCCCTTGGTACGCACGTCGCGGCCTGCAGCTTCGTCCAGACGTTTTTCTTCTTCGATGTAGGGAATCAGGTGGGCCACGGCGGACTTCATTACCCGCGCCGACTTCACCACCTGCGGCAGGAACATCTTGCCCTGGCCGAACAGGTCGCCCACGATGTTCATGCCTGCCATCAGCGGGCCTTCGATCACGTGCAGCGGGCGGCCACCCTTGGCCAGGATGGCCTGGTAGGCCTCTTCGGTGTCGGGCACGATGAAATCGGTGATGCCGTGCACCATGGCGTGGCTCAGGCGCTGCTCCACCGTCACAAAGTGGCCGGGCGTGCCGCGCCAGTCCAGGCGCTTGCTTTCGTCCTTGGCACCGCTCTTGGCGGTTTCGGCGATCTCCACCAGGCGCTCGCCCGCATCGGCACGGCGGTTCAGCACCACGTCTTCCACGCGCTCGCGTAAGCCCGGCTCCAGGTCGTCGTACACGCCGACCATGCCCGCGTTGACGATGCCCATGTCCATGCCCGCCTGGATAGCGTGGTACAGGAACACGGTGTGGATGGCCTCGCGCACCGGGTCGTTGCCGCGGAAGCTGAAACTCACGTTGCTCACCCCGCCCGAGACCTTGGCCCCCGGCAGGTTCTGCTTGATCCAGCGCGTGGCCTCGATGAAGTCCACGGCGTAGTTGTTGTGCTCTTCGATGCCGGTGGCCACGGCGAAGATGTTGGGGTCGAAGATGATGTCTTCGGGCGGAAAGCCCACCTCGTCCACCAGGATGCGGTAGGCGCGTTCGCAGATCTCGATCTTGCGGGCATAGGTGTCAGCCTGGCCCTGCTCGTCAAACGCCATCACCACGGCCGCAGCACCGTAGCGCCGCACCAGCCGGGCATGGTGTTTGAAGGCATCCACGCCCTCTTTCATGCTGATGGAGTTGACGATGGGTTTGCCCTGGATGCAGCGCAGCCCGGCCTCAATCACCTCCCACTTGGAGCTGTCCACCATGATGGGCACGCGGGCGATGTCGGGCTCAGAGGCGATCAGGTTCAAAAAGCGCACCATGGCCGCCTTGCTGTCGAGCATGGCCTCGTCCATGTTGATGTCGATCACCTGCGCGCCGTTTTCCACCTGCTGTCGGGCCACCGACAAGGCCTGGTCAAACTCGCCATTCAGGATCATCCGGGCAAAAGCCTTGGAGCCGGTGACGTTAGTGCGCTCGCCAATGTTGACAAAAAGCGTGCCCGGCCCAATGAGCACGGGCTCCAGGCCAGACAACAGCATGGGGGGAACGGAAGGAACGACAGACTCAAGCATGCGACTCACCTGTGGAGGGAAAGGGTTCAGGTGAGCGTCGTTGGCAACAACCCAAGCCTGACGGGAAACAAACCCGCTGCAACGCTCCTTGGGAGGCTGCAATTTTAAGGGCGGGCGAATATTTATAAGAAATACAGCCCTTGCGCATATGAGATGGGCGTAACTAGCTATTTATTTTGTAGCAATCACATGCCGCGCCCTCCCTGCACGCCAAGGCGGTGTGCTAAAAGCTGAGCAGGCTTCACCACGGACCCGAGCATGTTCAAAAACCTGATTGAAGGCATCAAAACCCAGTTGTCGCGGGCACCGGAGCACCTCGAACCCCATGAGCGCATGCGGTCGGTGCAGCACTCGGGTTCGGCCAGCCGCGCCGCCGAGTTGTTAATTGCACCCACCGCGCTGATGCAGCTCAGCCCCACCGAGGCGCTGACGGTGGTGAGCTACATGACCCCGCGCCGCATCCCCATGGACACCACCTTCATCCACGAGGGCAACACCAGCGAAACCGGCTACATGCTGCTATTGCTGGAGGGCGAAGTCACGGTAGAGAACATCGTGGTGAGCCGCCACAACCCGGTCACGGTCAGCGTGCTCGGCCCCGGCAGCCTGATTGGCGAAATGGGCCTGATCGACGGCCAGGCCCGGCTGGCATCGTGTACCGCCACCACCGATGTCACCGGTGCCGTGCTGTCGCGCGCCGCGCTGGAAAAGCTGGGCCAGGACGACCCGCACACCGCCGCCAAGCTGCTGCTGGCCGTGTCGATGCGCATCGCCGAGCGGCTGCGCGACACCTCGGAAAAGGTCAAGCGCTACAGCCAGTTGGTGCAGGCCATGCAGCAGGAAATCGACCACCTGATGCCGACCTGAACACCCGCGTCAGGCCGCTGCCATCGCCGACGCAGGCAGGCCAAACACCCGGTCAAATGCCCAGTTGAAGACAAAGGTGTAGACCAGAAAGAACAGCAGCAGCCCCAGATCCATCCCCAGGGCGTGCAGCCAAGTCACGTCCAGCCACCAGGCCATTAGCGGCACAAAAATCACCGTCAAGCCGCCCTCAAACCCCACGGCATGCGCCACCCGCCGCGCAAAGCTGCGGCCCCGTACGGCCTGGCGCGCCTCCCAGCGCTCGAACAAGCTGTTGAACACCAGGTTCCAGACAATCGCGATGGCCGATGTCGCCACCGCCAGGATGCCCGCATCCTGCATGCCCTGGCCCGACATCCCGGCCAGCCCCAACGTGGCGGCCACGATGGCAAACGTCTCGTACAGGCTGACGTAGACAAACTTTCTCTTCATTCCTTGCATGGCGCGGGTCCTGGCGGGGGTGGTAATGGATGGACTTTATGTCTTAAACTCTGATACTTAAAGTCAGCTTGTTTCAGATTAACTGATAGACAACCCATGGCATTCACCTCCGAGAGCGTGCAGGTTTTTCTGGCCGTGCTGGACCGGGGCTCGTTCTCCGCCGCCGCGCGGGCGCTGGGGCGCGTGCCTTCGGCGGTCAGCATGGCCATCGCCCACCTGGAGGCCGAGCTGAACCTGCCGCTGTTCGACCGCAGTGGCCGCGAGCCCCAGCCCACGGCGGCGGCCCGTTCGCTGGAGCCGCAGGCCCGGCTGCTGGCCGCCCAGTTGCAGCAGCTCCAAGCCCAGGCGCTGGCGCTGACCCAGGGGCTGGAAAGCCGCCTCACCCTGGCCATCGCCCCCGAGCTGCTGGCGGCAGAGTGGCGCAGCCCGCTGGCCACGCTGGCGCAGGAATACCCCTTGCTGGAAGTGGAGGTGCTGGCCGCGCCCCAGACCGATGCGCTGGCCATGCTGCACGCGGGCCGGGCCAATCTAGCGCTGGTGTTCGAACGGCCCAGTCTGGACGGGCGCGAGGGCTTCCAGGAGGTGAGCAGCGAAATTCTGGTCGCCGTGATGGCCCCCGCCCTGCTGGCCCAGACCCTGCAACCGGGCACGGGCCTGCGCGAAGAGCAACTCACCAACACCCGCCAGATCGTGGTGGCCAGCCGCGACCTCGCCGCCATCGACACCCGCTTTGCCTACGCCCGCCACTGCTGGCGCACCGACAACCACATCGCCGCGCTGGGCCTGATCGAGGCGGGTATTGGCTGGGGCTGGCTGCCGCAGTCGTTTGTGCGCAGCCAGATCGCCGCGGGCACGCTGTTGCAAATGCCGTTCGACAACCTGACGAACCGGCTGCAGCTGTGGGTGGACGTGGTCTGGTCCAAGGAACGGCCGCTGGGCCTGGCGGCGCGGCGCTTCATTGCCCTGGTGAGCGCCGGGCGCGCGGCCCGCAAGGCGGCAGAGAACTTATAAGAAACCGGCCTCTAGCGCCCATTCTATGGGCGGTAGAAGCTACTAATTATGTAGCATCTAGAGAACTTCCCACTGACCACTGCGCTGCGAGGCAAACAGCGCGTCGATGATGCGCATGTTCTGGATCGCGTCTTCCACGCCGTACTGCAGCGGCGCTTCGCCCCGGATGGCCAGCGAGAACGCATCGCCTTCTAGGCTGTACTGGTCGCAGGGCGCAAAAGTTTCCACCGTGGCGCTGCTGCCGTTCAGGGCTTTGCCGTTGTCGATGAAGATGCGGGTGGCTTCCCCCTGCGGCGCGTTGAACGGGATCTCGATCTCCACCCGCTGCTGCGTGCCCACCACCTGCACGCGCTGGTAGGGCGTGGACTGGGTGGAGACGGTGAAGTTGAGCTGGCGGCCAGCGCCAAAGTCCAGCAGCGCGCTGAACATGCGGTCCACGCCAAACTCCGGGTCCACATCGGCCAGCGCCATCACGCGCAGCGGCTCGGCACCGAACAAAAAGCGCCCGGCCACGATGGGGTAGCAGCCGATGTCGAACAGCGCGCCGCCGCCCTTGCTCGCATCGTTGCGGATGTTGTCGGGGTTGCGGTTGAAGTACGAGAACCAGGCCTGCACCGTGCAGCGCTCGCCCAAGGCACCGCTTTGCACCAGCTCGCGGGTGCGCAGCCACTGCGGGTGGAAACGCACCATGAAGGCTTCCATGATGTGCACTTGGCCCGCCACTTCGCGCAACTGCGCCGCCTCGTTGGCGTTCAAGGCCATGGGCTTTTCGCACAGCACATGCTTGCCCGCGCGCGCCGCCGCCAGGGTCATGGGCACATGCAGGTCGTTGGGCAGGGGGTTGTAGATGGCCTCGATGTTCGGGTCGGCCAGCAGCTCTTCGTAGGAGCCATAGGCGGTGGGAATGCCCAGCGTGTCGGCGGCGGCGCGGGCAGACGGCAGGGCGCGCGAGGCAATCGCCTGCACATCGCACCACTGGCTGCGCATCAGCGCCGGGGTGACCTTTTCCATGCCAATCTTGGCGGTACTCAAAACCCCCCAGCGTACTTTTTGCATATCAGGCAGCCTCTTTGTAGAAATACGAACGCAGCGCACGGCCCGGCAGCGGTGTCACCGCGTCGTGGATGGCCGCAATGTGCTCTGGCGTGGTGCCGCAGCAGCCGCCCACGATGTTGACCAGCCCCTCGGCGGCAAACTCTCGCACCAGGGCCGAGGTGACATCCGGGGTTTCGTCGAAGCCGGTGTCGCTCATCGGGTTGGGCAGGCCCGCGTTGGGGTAGCAACTGATGAAGGTGTCCGGGGCCACGCGGTGCAGCTCCTGGATGTAAGGGCGCATGAGCGCGGCACCCAGGGCGCAGTTCAGGCCGATGGCCAACGGCTGGGCGTGGCGCACGCTGTGCCAGAAGGCGGTGACGGTCTGGCCGCTCAGGATGCGGCCCGAGGCATCGGTGACGGTGCCGCTGATGATCAGCGGCAGGCGCTGGCCCGAGTCGGCAAAGTATTCGTCCACCGCAAACAGCGCGGCCTTGGCGTTCAGGGTGTCGAAGATGGTTTCCACCAGGATCACGTCGCTGCCGCCCTCTACCAGCGCCTTGGTCTGGTCGTAGTAGGCGGCGCGCAGCTCTTCAAACGTCACATTGCGCGCGCCGGGGTCGTTCACGTCGGGGCTGATGCTGGCGGTTTTGGGCGTGGGGCCGAGCGCGCCCGCCACAAAGCGCGGCTTGTCGGGCGTGCTGTATTTGTCGCAGGCGGCACGGGCGATGCGGGCGGACTCGAAGTTCATCTCGATGGCCAGGTCGGCCATGTCGTAATCGGCCTGCGCCACCGTAGTCGCGCCAAAGGTGTTGGTTTCGATCAGGTCGGCTCCGGCGGCCAGGTAGCCTTCGTGGATGTCGCGGATCACGTCCGGGCGCGTCAGGCTGAGCAGCTCGTTGTTGCCCTTCACATCCTTGTGGAAGTCCTTGAAGCGCTCACCGCGGTACTGCGCTTCGGTCAGCTTGAAGCGCTGGATCATGGTGCCCATCGCACCGTCGAGGATGGCGATGCGTTGCGCCAGGATGGCGGGGAGTTGCTGGGCGCGGGTGTAGTGGAGTGCTTGCATCCCGGTATTGTAGAAAACCGGGTTGGGTCAGTCTGCTACAGGCTCAAACCCAGCCCGCTTGCCAATGCTGGTATTCGCTGGGCCGCACACGGTAGCGGGCGATATTGCCCTCGTGCAGGCTCAGCAGCTCGGTTTCAGCCACCTCAATGAAGTGCCCTCGGTCTGCCATGGGCACCTGGGTTTGCGCAAAGTTGTGCACGTAGGCAATGGCCCGGGTCTTGTCCAGGCCCGCGCGCACCACCTCGGCCACCACTTGCGCCACCAGGGCGCGGTATTGCACCCTGAACGGATCGGGTTCCCCCAGCGACTGACGCACCGCCGAATAGCGGGCGCACGAACGCTTGTAGGCCCACACGAACACGTCGCGCAGCAACTCGACCCGGTTGAGCTCGTAAATGCCAAGCATGGCACTGGTGTACAGCGCCTGGGGTACATCCACAAACGACAAGGGGCACAGGTTGCGCCGAATCAACGGAATATTGGCCGCCAAGCGCGACACGCGTTTGTTCACATCCTCAAAAGGCTGCAAATAGGGCAGGTGCACCATGGCAAAAAATGCCTGTTCAAACGGGTCTTCGATGCTGGAGGCGGTATCCAGCACCTGCGCAAAGCAGGCCTCGATGCGCTGCGGGCCTTCCAGCGGATGGAACACCGTGCCCCCAATGCCCACAGCGATACGGCGCAGGCGGCCACTGGCAGTGGGGTCTTCCAGCAGGTTGTCGGCCAGCAAGGCGTGCAGGTTCAGCACGGTGTAGCGGTTAAAGCCAATGTCACTGGCCGAGGCAATCAAAAACTCAATCGCCTCCTTGTGGTTCACCAGCATCTGCGTTTCCATCGCGTTCTTGCCACGGGCCACCGCCCCTACGGACAGCAGCCGTTCCGTCTCCAACAGCGAATAGGTGTTGCCCTCCAGCCGACTGGAGTTCCACGACAGATCAATCAACAGGCGCTGCGCGATCTGGCGTGCATAGGTGCCTGCGGGCGTATCCGCAGCCATGGCCTGGCCACTGGCGAGCAACTCGGCGCGGGTGTTTTCAGGCAGATAAAACGTGGTGTTGGGCCGGTAACTGTCCAGAAACACCTGCTGGTAACCCACCGGCGTGCGCTGCTGTAGTGGCAGACGGACATGCGCCTCAACCTTCTGCGCCGGGGCAGACAGGGGCAGCACATGTTCCAGCGCAGCGGGTTCACCCTTCGAAAGAGGTACGGGCGTGCCGACATACCGTGTCGCCCGCCCTTGCCCAGTTTTGAACACGCGCTTTTGCGTGATCAGGCTGAGTAACCAACGCTGCAAGGTGCGCCGGGTCGGCGGGGCCTGCAACTGCGCCTCCAGTTGTTCGATCAAGGCCCCATCGGGAAACTGCGCTACCGCCGCAAGAATCGCGTCTTCTACGGCGCTGGAACTCTGCTTGGCCATCCATCCTCCTGTCGCGATAATGGTTTGCGCGACAAAAATGGGGTTCCAGTGTCGCGTAAATCATTATCGCGACATATACCCGGGGTATCGTGAATATTCACACCTCCACCAACACCCCCAACGACCGCAGCCGCACCGCATCCCGCACCGGCGGCTGGCCGAAGAACCGCACGTATTCGCGGCTGAACTGGGACGGGCTCTCGTAGCCCACGGCAAAGCCGATGCTGGCCGCGTCGGCCTGGCCGGCCAGCAGCAGGCGGCGGGCTTCCTGCAGGCGGATCTGCTTTTGGTACTGCAGCGGGCTCATGGCGGTGACGGCCTTGAAATGCCGGTGGAAGGTAGAGGCCGTCATGTGCACCTGCTGCGCCACCGTGGCGATGCGCAGCGGCTCGGCGAAGTGGCTGCGGATCCAGGCTATGGCGCGGCCAATGTGCGCCAGGTGGCTGTGGGCCAGGGCAATCTGGCGCAGCATGGGAGCCTGCGCGCCGATGAGCAGGCGGTACAAAATTTCGCGCTCGACCAGCGGGGCCAGCATGGGGATGTGGGCGGGGGTGTCCAGCAGCCGCAGCAGGCGCAGGGCGGCATCCAGCAGATCGGGCGTGACCGGGCTGACGGCTAGGCCGGGCGACGGGGCACCCAGGGGCTGGCTCGGCAGGGCCAGCAGCATGTCGGCCAGGACCGCCGTGTCCAGAGCCAGGGCAAAGGCCAGATAAGGCTCTTCCGGGCTGGCCTGCACCACCACCCCGGTGACCGGCAGGTCCACCGACACCAGCAGGCACTGCCCGGCGCGGTACTCCACCACCGACCCGCCCAGCAGCACCCGCTTGGCCCCCTGGGCCACGATGTACAGAATCGGCTGGTAGACCACGGCCACGGGCAAGGTAGGTGCGTCCGCCCGCACCAGCCGCACGCGCGGCAGGGCGGTGGCGGCCTGGTTGCCCTGCCAGTGCCGTGCAATCACATCGCACAGTTTCTGACAGGGTCCAATGGGCATGGATGGCAACATGCGAGGATTATGCAAGAGCTACGCAACATCGGGCTACCGCTGCCGGGGCCAGCGCGGGGATAGTCAAGCTCTTTCAACTCTGGAGTCCCCATGCCTTTCCAACCCACCACCTGGTTCATCACCGGTGCCGCACGCGGCATCGGCGCACACACCGTGCAAGCCGCCCTGGCCGCAGGCCACAACGTGGTGGCCACCGCCCGCAGCCGCCACAGCATCACCACCACCCACGACCGCCTGCTGGCGCTGAACCTGGACGTGACCGTTGAAGCCCAGGCGCAAGCCGCCGTGCAGGCCGCCGTGGCCCGCTTTGGCCGCATCGACGTGCTGGTCAACAACGCGGGCTACGGCCAGCTCGGCCTGTTCGAAGAAAGCACGGCGGCGGATGCGCAGGCGCAGTTCGACACCAATGTGTTCGGCCTGTTCCACGTCACCCGGGCCGTGCTGCCGGTGATGCGCCAGCAGCGCGCAGGCCGGGTGCTGAACATCTCGTCCATCGCCGGCATGCGGGGCCGCACCGGCACCGCCCTGTACAGCGCCAGCAAGTTCGCGGTGGAAGGCTTCTCCGAGGCCCTGGCGCAGGAGGTGGCCGCCTTCGGCATCTTGGTCACCATCGTGCAGCCCGGCGCGTTTCGCACCGACTTTCTGGACGGCCAGTCGATGCGCACCGGCAGCCAGCCCCTGGCCGCCCCCTCTGCTGATTACGCCGCGCAATCCGCCCAGGTGGCCGAAGGCTTCGGTGCCCGCAACCACCAGCAGCCCGGCGACCCGGCGCGGCTGGCGGAAGTGCTGCTGCAACTGGCAGCCCACCCCGCACCGCCGCTGCGCTTGGCGGCGGGGAGTGATGCGGTGGAAATTATTGGGGCGAAGATTGAGGCGCTGCGGGGAGAGCTGGAGGCTTGGCGGGGGGTGTCGGTGGGGACGGATGGGATGTTTCACGAAAAATAGGCCGCCAGCGCTTATCGGATGGGCGCAAGCAGCTATCAATTACAGAGCGTTTACGGTTTTGCCAAAGAGGTTGGCGACCTGACGCCTCGCTGTTGCTCCATCTGCGCGGAGTACCCCAGGAGCCGGGCACAATACGCCCTCCCACCAGCCTCACACTGGTTTACCCATCCAATCAGCCCCTAGCGCCCATTCCACCAGCGCAAGCAGCTACACATTCCAGAGCATCGCATTGTCCTCGACTCCCCTCGCCATCCTGCGTGAAACCTTTGGCTACGAGCAGTTTCGTGGGCCGCAACAAGCCATCGTGGAGCATGTGGTGGCCGGGGGCGATGCGCTGGTGCTGATGCCTACCGGCGGCGGCAAGTCGCTGTGCTACCAGATTCCGGCGATTGCGCGGCAGATGGCGGGGCAGGGGGTGACCATTGTGATTTCACCGCTGATTGCGCTGATGCACGACCAGGTGGGCGCGCTGCACGAGGCAGGGGTGTCGGCGGCATTCTTGAACTCCACGCTGAGCTTTGCCGAGGCGCTGGACGTGGAGCGCCGCCTGGTGCGTGGCGAGATCACCATGCTGTACGCCGCACCCGAGCGCATCACCACGCCGCGCTTTCTGGACCAGCTGGACGCGCTGCTGGCGCGCGGCCAGCTGAGTCTGTTTGCGATCGACGAGGTGCATTGCGTGAGCCAGTGGGGCCACGACTTCCGCCCCGAATACCGGGCGCTGACGGTGCTGCACCAGCGTTATGCCAGCGTGCCGCGCATCGCACTGACAGCCACGGCCGACGCGCTGACCCGGGCCGACATTGTGGAGCGGCTGCAGCTGGAAGATGCCCAGCATTTCGTCAGCAGCTTTGACCGGCCCAACATCCGCTACACCATCGTGGAGAAGAAGGACGCCACCCAACAGCTGCTGCGCTTCATCCAGCGCGAGCATGCGGGGGCAGACTTCCAGGACGCGGGGGTGGTGTACTGCCAGTCGCGCAAGCGGGTGGAAGAGGTGGCGCAAACGCTGTGCGAGAACGGCATCAACGCCCTGCCGTACCACGCCGGGCTGGACACCAAACTGCGCCAGACCCACCAGGACCGCTTTCTGCGCGAAGAAGGCATTGTGATGGTGGCCACCATCGCGTTCGGCATGGGCATCGACAAGCCCGACGTGCGCTTTGTGGCGCATCTGGACATGCCGAAAAACATCGAAGGCTACTACCAGGAGACGGGCCGCGCCGGGCGCGACGGCCTGCCCGCCGAGGCCTGGATGGTCTACGGCCTGCAGGACGTGGTGAACCAGCGCCGCATGATCGACGAGAGCCCGGCGGGCGAAGAATTCAAGCAGGTGATGCGCGGCAAGCTGGATGCGCTACTGGGCCTGGCTGAAGCCACGGATTGCCGCCGGGTGCGGCTGCTGGCGTACTTCGGCGAGAAATCCGCGCCCTGCGGGAATTGCGACAACTGCCTGGAGCCGCCGCAGGTGTGGGATGGCACCGAAGCCGCGCGCAAGCTGCTGTCCACCATCTACCGCATCCAGCAGATGAGCGGCATTACCTTTGGCGCGGGCCACATCATGGACATTTTGCGGGGCAAAACCACCGACAAGGTGAACCAGTTCAACCACAGCACGCTCAGCACCTTTGGCCTGGGCACGGACTACAGCGAGCTGCAATTGCGCGGCGTGCTGCGCCAGCTGATCGCCATCGGCGCGGTGGCGGTGCAGGGTGAATACAACACCCTGGGCCTGACCGAAGGCTCGCGCGCGGTGCTCAAGGGCGAGGTGCCGCTGATGCTACGGGCATCGGTGTCCGGCCCGGCAGAGCGCAAGCCCCGGCGCGAGAAATCCACGGCCAAGTCCGCCGCCAAATCTGCCGTGGTGGCTGCGCTGGACGACAGCGCCCAAACCCGCTTCACCGCCCTGAAAGCCTGGCGTGCCGAAGTCGCCCGCGAGCACAACCTGCCCGCCTACGTGATCTTCCACGACGCGACGCTGGCCGCGATTGCCGCCATCGACCCGCGCAGCCTGGGCGACCTGGAGGGCGTGAGCGGCATTGGCGCGAAGAAGCTGGAAGCGTATGGGGGCGAGGTGCTGAGGGTGTGCGTGGCGGCGACTTGATCCACTTGGACAACTACGCATACGTCACATTTCTTGCACTCCGCTGCTGCTATGCAGCAGCATGCAATCCCCTGCTGAACTTCGCTACAAACGCATCAAATTCCACAATGGGCAGTGCTCGGCTTACCAAATAACCTTGGATCGCCAGGCAGCCAATGCCCGCCAAAAACTCCCGCTGGCCCTGTGTTTCTACGCCTTCCGCGATCACGTCCAACTCCATGTCCTGGGCCAGCGTAACGATGGTTCGCGCGATCGCTGCATCTTTGCGTTTGGTCATCACGTCGTTCACAAACGACTTGTCGATCTTGATTTGGTCAAGCGGCAGTCTTTTCAGGTAGGCAAGCGATGAATAGCCAGTGCCAAAATCGTCCAGAGATAGGCGCACGCCGCTGGCGCGAATTTCCGTCATTTTGGCAATGATGTCATCGACATCGTTGACCAGCATGCTTTCGGTCAATTCCAGCTTGAGCCGGTTCGGATTGGCACCGGTGCGCTCCAAGACAGAATGCACTTGGGCCACATAGTCGACCTGCCGAAACTGTTGTGCGCTAACGTTGACTGCCACACTGAAATGCTCGGTTGCAGGATTTCTCGCCCAAATAGCCAATTGGGCGCAGGCAGTACCCAATACCCAATGGCCCAAAGGAAGAATGAACCCTGTGTGTTCGGCCACCGGGATGAATTCGATAGGGGATGCCATTCCCTTTTCGGGGTGTTCCCAGCGCAACAGTGCCTCAGCCCCGCACACATATCCATCGGCTCCTAGCTGGGGTTGGTAATGCAAGGAAAACTGGTTTTTGTACAAACCCTGGCGCAGGGCTGCCGAAATAGCTTTGTGTTCATCCACATCGGAGAGCATGAGCCACAGCAACATGTACATGATGGCCAAGGCAATGGCATTGTTGACCCACCCTCCTGGCACGCGCACTGCGTCGGGTAAAGCCAAAGGAGTCTCGATGGTGAAGGGCATGCCGGCGAAAACATAAAACGCCGCAAAACAGGCTAACGGCATGCCGTGCCGCAGCCACAGAGGCTCCCGCTTGAGCAACATGAATGAACCAACCCCCATTGCCAGGAAAAAATGGTGGAGAGCACGGGGTGCCTGGGCGGTTGGGATGTCAATAAACACCAACATCACACACAAGACACAAAACAAACCCATCAATACGATCAACGTGGCAGCACGCGGGTGGCCTTGCCGAATTTTCACAGTGACCCAGCAACCCAGCAGGGCAAGAATCGCCTGCGTTGCGGTATGGGGCCATAGACCTGCCTGCGCAAAATACAGTCCCCAGCCACTACCCGCAGCCAACATGGCCGCACCAATCAAGGTCAATGCCCGATGCTGGCGGCGTGAATGCGTGGAGGTGAATTCCGGCTCTGTTTGCGATGGCGCAAAGCGCAAAGATGGTGCAGACATGCTTGCAATATAGTGTGGAAGAAACTCCCCTGGCGGCTCATTTCACAGCACAAACCCCATGCCCCGTGCCTCGCGCACTTCGGGTTTGATACGGTGCTCGGCTTCCAGCTGCTCCATGAACTCTTCGGGGCTCAAGGCCGCGTCCAGAATCTCGGATTGGCGCTTCACCGCCGCGAAGTCGCCGGGGCAGAGCTGCTCCAGCTTGGCCAAGCGGGTGCCCAGTGCGTCGGTCAGCAGGGCCGAATCGCCGCCCAGTGCCTCCTGTACAAACATGGTTTCGCGCTGCGAGCGCAGCAAGGGTTTGAACTGGATCTTGAAGGTGAAGCGGCGCAGCGCGGCCTGGTCGATGCGGTCTAGCAGGTTGGTGGTGCACACGAAGATGCCGCGGTAGCGCTCCATGCCCTGCAGCATTTCGTTCACCTCGGTGACCTCGTAGGTGCGCTGGGCACCGCGCCGGTCTTGCAGGAAGCTGTCGGCCTCGTCCAGCAGCAACACGGCTTTTTCGGCCTCGGCCTCGCGGAACATGGCGGCCATTTTTTGCTCAGTTTCGCCTACGTATTTGCTCATCAGGTCGCTGGCGTGCTTGACGATGAGCGGCTTGTCCAGGGCCTTGGCGATGTGCTCGGCCAGCGCGGTTTTGCCGGTGCCGGGCGCACCATAAAAGCACAGTGTGCCGTGGCCGCGCGCCTTCAGGGCCTGCACGATGCGGGGGATTTCAAAGCGGCTTTCCACGTTGAGCATGTCCAGGCTGTAGGTGGTGGCGCTGGGGCGCTGAGCGTGGTCGCTGGTGCTGTTGCCCAGGGCCATATCGGCGTTTTTCAGCTGGCGGTCGATCAGGGTTTCAAAGCTGCTGTCGGCATCCGGGGTGGCCGGAGTAACCAGCCCGGCAAAGCGCACCGCGGTGCGGATCTGCGCCGGGGTCAGGCCTTTGCGCTCGGTGAGCTTGGCCACGAAGGCATCGCTCACGGCCACGCCTTCCAGTGTTTTGCGTACCAGGCCTTCGCGGGCACCGGGCGGGGGCGACTTCAGCTCCAGGTGGTAGGCAAAGCGGCGGCGGAAGGCCGGGTCGATCTGCTCGATGCGGTTGGTCACCCACAGCGTGGGCACGTTGTTGGATTCCAGAATCTGGTTCACCCAGGCCTTGCCGCTGACCGACGCAGTGCCGGGCGCGGCCACCTGCTCGGCCCGGGCCATGAGCTGGGCGGCCTCGGTGCTGATGGGCGGAAACACGTCTTCCACTTCGTCAAACAGCAGCGCGGCCTGCACGCTGCCCTTGAGGAACACCTGGGCGATTTGCAGCGAACGGTAGCGGTCGCGACCACTGAGGGAGTTGCCGTCGCGGTCGGCGTATTCCACCTCGAACAGGTCTAGCCCGGCGGCCTGGGCCACCACGCGGGCCAGCTCGGTCTTGCCGGTACCGGGCGGGCCGTAGAGCAGCACGTTCACGCCGGGTTCCTTGCGCGCCACGGCGTTGCGCAGCAGGGACACCAGCACCTGCGCGTCGTCCAGCACGTAGGTGAAGTCGTTCAGGGCCAGGGTGCTCTTGGTGGCCGGGCGGGTGAACACGGCCATCAGTTCGCTCTGGTCGCGGTACTCGCGCATCAGCACGGGCGGCAGCTTTTCGCTGACCTTCATCAGGTCAGCCAGGTCGGTGATGTTGTGCTCGGAGATCAGGTTCTCCACCAGGCCGATGCGCTCCAGCCGCGAGCCCGCACGCAGGGCCTCGCCCACCTCGGACGGGCTGACCCCGGCGACCTCGGCAATCGCGGCATAGGCTTCGGGCGCGTTGTTCACCTTGACCTCGACCAGGATGGTGCGCAGGTCGCGCTGGTAGCGGGCCAGCGTGCCGTACAGCAGCAGGGCGCGCTCGGCCTTGTTGAGTTGCAGCAGTCCAGACAGAGCGTCGATGTTCTTTTCTACCAGGGTGGACTGCTTTTTGAGCGCGTGGGTCAGCCATTCGCCGGTAACGGCCAGGGCAGAGAGCAAATCCTTGGGCTGGTCTTTGGCGTATTCGTCCAGGTAAAAGAACAGCGTGCCTTCTTCATAGGGGCCGCGCCACACGCCGTGGCGCTCCAGAAACTCGGTGGTGCCCAGGGCGGCGTGGCCGCGCCAGAATTCATTGTCCTTGCAGCGCCGGGTGAGGAACTCGCGCAGCCGCAGCAGCACCGGCTGGGGCCACACCAGGTGCCTCCCGGCCATGGCCAGCAGGCTGTTGAGGTCGCGCCGCACATTGAACTTGGGGCCTTGGCGGGCCACCAGGGTGAGCACAAAATGCGAGCACATCAAATCCAGCACGGGCGCGGTTTTCAGGCCGGGTGAGGGCACCAGCTGCGGATTCGCAGGATCAAAAACCAGACGCTTCACCATAAGACAGGCTCCTCGCAACGGGGTTCGTTGCTGCACCATAACGCAGCGGCTGGGGCATGGGAAGACCTGGGGCCCTAATATTCCTGGAACCCGCTTAGCGCTCATCTGTGGCGTAGGGGCGGGGGGTCTCCGCTTAGAATCGATGAGAACCGAAATCCCTAGGAAACCCATGTCCCACCCCACCGACGACCACAGCACCCCCGCACACGCCCCAGCCGATGCCGTGGAAGCCATCGTGCCCCTGATCCCCATCGTGTTGCCCATCGTGGGTGGTGTGTTGATTTTCTTGCTGGCTTTTATCGCGGTTTCCATGGCCTAAATGGCCCCTAGCGCCGGTCCGCATGGACTGGCAGCTATGCATTCATTAGCACCAAGCCCCTTTGCAGGGCGGGTGCCCAGGTTCTGTGCAACGCAGAACCGGTCTTCTTCCCCATCCCCGTCTTCCTTGCACCCGGATATCCGGATATCCGGATATCCGTATGCTATGCTTTTTATAGCTTGCAATGCCCTATTGATGGGAGGTGACGGCCTGTTTATCGTGATTTTTCAGCTTTCGGTGGTGAATCTGTCACTGCATACTTCAATGCATAAAGTCATGCAACGTTTGCATATCATTTGCATGTAATCGCTCTGTAACCAGGTTGGGTATCTCTAGAATCGGCATCCCAGCCCCCAAGGTTGCAAAGCCGTTTTCTGAAAAGGCCGCTCGCAGTGCCCAGCGCACGAAGCCCTCTTTTGAAAAAACGATTTTCAACTTAGGAGCTCCCCCGATGAACGCACGCACTTTGCAGGGCCTGACCCAGACCGCCCCCGCCTACGTCAAAAACACCCGGCTGCTGGCCTGGGTGGCCGACATGGCCGCACTCACCCAGCCCGATGCCATCTACTGGTGTGACGGCAGCCAGGACGAATACGCCCAGCTCTGCCAGCAACTGGTGGCGGCAGGCACGTTCAAGCAGCTCAACCCGGCCAAGCGCCCCAACTCCTTCCTGGCCTGCAGCGACCCGAGCGACGTGGCCCGCGTGGAAGACCGCACCTACATCTGCTCTGACAAAAAAGAAGACGCAGGCCCCACCAACAACTGGATGGAACCCGCCGAGATGCGCGCCACGCTGAACCCGCTGTTCGCCGGTTGCATGCGCGGGCGCACCATGTACGTGGTGCCGTTCAGCATGGGCCCACTGGGTTCGCCCATCGCCCACATCGGCGTCGAGCTGTCGGACAGCCCGTACGTGGCCGTCAACATGCGCACCATGACCCGCATGGGCCGGGCCGTGGTGGAACTACTGGACGTGGACGGTGCCTTCGTGCCCTGCGTGCACACCGTGGGTGCGCCCCTGGAACCTGGCCAGGCCGACGTGAAGTGGCCGTGCAACAAGACCAAGTACATCGTGCACTTCCCCAAGACCCGCGAAATCTGGTCCTACGGCTCCGGCTACGGCGGCAACGCGCTGCTGGGCAAGAAGTGCTTTGCGCTGCGCATCGCCTCCAACATGGGGCGTGACGAGGGTTGGCTGGCCGAGCACATGCTGATCCTGGGCGTGACCAACCCCCAAGGCAAAAAATACCACGTGGCTGCGGCCTTCCCCAGCGCCTGCGGCAAGACCAACTTCTCCATGCTGGTGCCACCTGCGGGCTTTCACGGCTGGAAGGTCACCACCATCGGTGACGACATTGCCTGGATCAAGCCCGGTGCCGATGGCCGCCTGTACGCCATCAACCCCGAAGCCGGCTACTTTGGCGTGGCCCCCGGTACCAATTACCACACCAACCCCAACTGCATGGCCAGCCTGGACAAAGACGTGATCTTCACCAACGTCGCGCTGACCGACGACGGCGACGTGTGGTGGGAAGGCATGGAAAAAGACACCGGCAAGCTGCCCGACCACCTGATCGACTGGCAAGGCAACGACTGGACCCCAGCCATCGCCAAAGCCACCGGTGCCAAAGCCGCCCACCCGAATTCCCGCTTTACCGTGGCCGCCACCAACAACCCGGCGCTGGACGATGCCTGGGATGATGCCGCCGGTGTGCCCATCGACGCGTTCATCTTCGGTGGCCGCCGCTCGACCACCGTGCCCCTGGTCACCGAAGCGAGATCCTGGACCGAAGGCGTGTACATGGCCGCCACCATGGGCAGCGAAACCACCGCCGCCGCTGCAGGCCAGATGGGCGTGGTGCGCCGCGACCCGTTCGCCATGCTGCCCTTCATGGGCTACAACATGAGTGACTACTTCCAGCACTGGCTGAACATGGGCGAGAAAATGGCCCACTCGGGCACCCGCCCACCCGCCATCTTCTGCACCAACTGGTTCCGCAAGGGTGCCGACGGCCAATTCGTCTGGCCCGGCTACGGCGAAAACATGCGCGTGCTGAAGTGGATGATCGACCGCCTGGAAGGCGAAGCGGCTGGCGAAGAAAACATCTTCGGCATCAGCCCCACCTACGGCGAGCTGAACTGGACCGGGCTGGACTTCACGCGCGCGCAATTCGACACCGTCACCCACATCGACAGCGCCGCCTGGCGGCAAGAGCTGGTGCTGCACACCGAGCTGTTCAACCAGCTAGCGCACCACCTGCCCCAGGCTTTGGTAGACACCAAGAACGCCCTCGAAAAGCGCCTGGCGGCATAAAGTACCGCACATAAAAAAAGCCCCGGCTGTCGCGAGACAGCCGGGGCTTTTTGCATGGGGCCCGTTCGGACCCTATGGCACCGAGGTTGGATTAACGGTAGGCGTTGGTGCGGTAGCTGGCGGCGCTGTAGGCCTTGGCATCGAGTTGGTCAAAGGCTTGCGCAATCGCACGGCCCCAACGGTTGGAGCGGGGCTGCTCGGCCACGGCGGTGGCGGTGACCTCAGCCTGGTCGGCACGGCCCATGGCGACTTGCAGGTCGGCCATGATGCGTGGATCGCTCAGGGCGGTGGCCCACAGGCGCTTGTCGGCACGGGCACGGGCTTCGCGCAGCGACCAGGCATCGAGTGCCTTGACCACACGGCTGGCCAGGCTGCGGGCGCTGCCTGCAAACAAAGCCATGGCGGCAAAGCCTACAGCCCAGACGATGACCCAGGCCATCAGCAGGTGGCCGTCGGCCCAGCTGTCGACCAATTGGTCTGCTGCGACCACCAGGGCGGATACAACGGCGGCCAGCAGCACGGCTGCCAGGCTACGGGAAGAGTCAAAATTCTGGTACAGCCCCCGTGCGGCTGCGGCGACCGATTCAGCGCGGACGACGCCGGGATGCTCGGTGGGGAAGCTGGGGTTGATAAAGCTGGTCATGGTGAGTTCCTTTTACAAAGCGTTTCGGACTGGATCGCCTTGAACGCAAACGAATCTTAGGGTTTGCACTAGTATTTTCTAAATTTATCTTTGTGATGATCTGCATTCAGCAGCGTGATGATGCAGGGGCAGCAGGGCCGAGGAATAGCACGACCGTGCAACCTTCAAAAAGCTCTTTTTTGCCAAGAAAAAATGGGTAAATCAGGCCCCAACGCTCCATTTACATGCACAAGCAGCTATTTAAAACATAGCGGAACTAGTTGGCAAATTAGCTAAACCGATTTGATCAATTCAAACATCGGGTTTACCCTTGATTTCAGCCCCTAGGCCGATTTAGAGTACCCGCTCTACGTTTCTTTTTTGCAACAAATTCGTTTTTAACTTGGCAAAACCCTTGCCCACCCCGCCATGAACCCACCCAACTTCCGCACTTTCGACCTGAATCTGCTGCGCGTGTTTGACGAAGTCATGGCCGAACGCAGCCTGACCCGGGCTGCGCACAACCTGTCGCTGACCCAGCCCGCCGTCAGCAACGCACTGCGCCGCCTGCGCGACAGCCTGGGCGACGAGCTAGTGCGCCGCGTGGGTCCCACGATGGAACCGACGCCGCGCGCGCTGGCGCTGTGGCCCACGGTGCGCGAGTCGCTACGGCAACTGCAGGGCTCGCTGGCCCCCAGTGCCTTCGCACCGGCCGAGGCCGACGACAGCTTTGTGCTGGCCATGGCCGATGCCACCGCTGCCCAGTTGCTGCCCGGCCTGATGCACCTGCTGGAGGCCGAAGCCCCCAGCGTGTCGCTGCACGTGCTGCCGCTGGCCTCGCGCGACCCGCGCAAGCTGCTGGAAGACGAATCGCTGGATTTGGCGGTGGGCTTCTTCCCCGCCGTGCTGGCCGATCTGGCCGCCCGTGCCCAGGTGGGCAAGGGCATACCGTATGCGCATCTGCGCCTGTACGACGGCCACTATGTGTGTGTGATGCGGCGTGGCCATGCGCTGGCCGAGGGCTCGCTGACGCTGGACCAGTTTTGTGCGGCGCGGCACATGCTGGTCAGCTTTTCAGGACGCTCATTTGGGTTTATCGACGAGGCGCTGGCCCTGATCCAGCGCAAACGCCGGGTGGCCTTGACCGTGAACCAGTTTTTTACCGCAGGCCATATCGCCACCCAGACCGATCTGCTGACCGTTCTGCCGCAGCACTTTGCCCAGACCATCGTCAGCACCCATGCGCTGGAGCAGCGCCCCTTGCCGTTTGAAGTGCCTGCGGTGCACGTCGATGCGCTGTGGCACCGTCGTATGGAATCCAGCCCGGCCCACCTGTGGCTCAGGCAGGCGGTGGCACGCGTGGCCGTGAAGGCCTACGCGCTGGGGAGTTAGCGAACGGTGCTGAGCGCAGCCATAGCGGCGGACCGCAGCTCGGCCGCGTGGCGGGGATCACGGCCGGCCTGGGCACCGGCGGATTCCATCAAACCCTGGGCGACGCTGGCCTTTTCGAGCACCGAGACAGCGGCTTGGGATTTGTAGAACAGGATATATTGGGTCAACAAAGAAAACATGGTGGCACCACCGTCTGCACGGTGAAAAGTTGCAATAGGGTTAGCTTAAGGGTTTTCCCTAGGTATTCAAGCCCATAACCATGCACGTGCTGCATAAAGTCGTGCATTCCTGCCCACAATGGGGCGTTTTACATCTCACCATGCGTATCCAACTCCTGTCTGACCTGCATCTGGAAGTGCATCCGCACTTTGTGCCCACCCCCGCGCCCGGAGCCGATGTGCTGGTGCTGGCGGGCGATATCGGCTCCTACCAGGCAGGTTCGCAGCTAGTGGATGCCGACTTTGGCCTGGCCCGCTTCTCGCCCCTGCCGCCCTCTGCAGGCGGTGCGGGCTGGCCCACGCCGGTGCTGTTTGTGCCTGGCAACCACGAATACGACGGGCAGGACTTTGAAGAAGCCGATGCCCGCCTGCGCGCCACCTGCGAACGCCTGGGCCTGGTCTGGTTGGAGCGCGAAGTGGTGGAGTTGGGTGGCACCCGCTTTATCGGCACCACGCTGTGGAGCGACTTCGATGCCCTCGGCCCGCCTGCCAGCGACCCGGAGGCCACCCTAGGCCAACAGCTCAAGGCGCGCGACAAGGCCTTTCGCGCCGCCAACTACTACTTAAAGAAGAACAGCGCCACCCGCCAAGGCCTGCCCATGCTGGCCGACGGCATCCGCGACCAGGCCCTGGTGTGCCAGCAGTGGCTGCGCAACGCCCTGGCCGTGCCGTTTGACGGCAACACCGTGGTCGTCACCCACTTCGCCCCCAGCCTGCACAGCGCCGACCCGCGCTATGGCCGCACCCCCGGCACCGCCGGTTTCTGCAACGCGCTGGACGAGCTGCTGCCCCATGCCCAGCTCTGGCTGCACGGCCACCTGCACGCACCCAGCGACTACACCCACCAGGGCTGCCGCGTGGTGGCCAACCCGCTGGGCTATGCACGCAAGAACGAGCAAGTGGGGTTTCTGGCGGGCCAGTGCATCACCTTGGCCGAGATCTGAAATTTAAGCCCAATCGCCCTCTAGCGCTTATTTCACCAGCGTAAGCAGCTATTAAATCAGGATCAATCCATGGGTTTGTGCAAGATCAAATTCCGCGCGCTGTAACCGTCCTGTACCCGTCGGCAGGTGGCAAAATTTGGCGCCGTGCATTGCTTTTCGCAACTTAGGAGACCGCCTATGTCACCCCCCCGAACCCCCTATCCCTGGTGGCGCAGCGCCGTGGTGTACCAGGTGTATCCGCGCAGCTTTGCCGATGGCAATGGCGACGGGATTGGCGACCTTGCCGGGCTGCGTGCGCGCCTGCCCTACCTGGCGGACCTGGGCATCGACGCGGTGTGGATCAACCCCTGGTACCCCTCGCCCATGAAAGACGCGGGCTACGACGTGGCCGATTACCGCGACATCGAGCCGCTGTTTGGCACCCTGGCCGAGGCCGAGGCGCTGCTGCAGGAAGCCCACACGCTGGGGCTGCGGGTGCTGCTGGACATCGTGCCCAACCACTGCTCCGACCAGCATGTGTGGTTCCAGCAGGCATTGAAGGCCGCGCCTGGTTCGCCCGAGCGCGACCGTTTCATCTTCCGCCCCGGCAAAGGCGTGCAGGGCGACACCCCGCCGAACGACTGGACCAGCGAATTCGGCGGCCCGGCCTGGACCCGCACCACCCAGCCCGACGGCCAGCCCGGCGACTGGTATTTGCGCATCTTTGCCCCCGAGCAGCCCGACTTCAACTGGGAGAACCCGGAAGTGCTGGCCGAGTTTGAAAAGACGCTGCGCTTCTGGTTCGACCGCGGTGTGGACGGCTTCCGCATCGACGTGGCGCACGGCCTGGTGAAAGCGGAAGGCCTGCCAGACGTGGGCCCGCGGACTCTGCCCGCCCACGAAGATGCCAACCACCCGCACTGGGACCTGCCCGGCGTGCACGCCATCTACCAGGCCTGGCGCAAGGTGGCCGACAGCTATGCCGACCCGCGTATTTTTGTGGCCGAAGCCTGGGTGCACCCCGGCGACCGGCTGGCCCGCTATGTGCGCAGCGACGAACTGCACACCGCCTTCAATTTCGACTACCTGGTGGCCCCGTGGCGGGCCGAACAGTTGCGCGCCAGCATCAATGGCACGCTGGCGGCGCACGCCGAAGTCGGCGCGCCGCCCACCTGGGTGCTGAGCAACCACGACGTGGCCCGCGAGGTATCGCGCTACGCCCGGCCCCAAACCGCGGCCCCGCTGCGCTGGCTGGACGACCTGCTGGCCCAGCCCGCCGACTTTGCGCTAGGCCTGCAGCGCGCCCGGGCCGCCGCCTTGCTGATGCTGGCGCTGCCCGGCGGGGCCTACATCTACCAGGGCGAAGAACTCGGCCTGCCCGAGGTGGAAGACCTGCCCGATGCCGTGCTGCAAGACCCGATGTTCGAGCAGACAGGCCGCAAAAGCCGGGGCCGCGACGGCTGCCGCGTGCCGATTCCGTGGGAGGGCGCGCAGCCGCACTTCGGCTTCAGCCCGCCCACCAGCGCGCCGCCCTGGCTGCCCCAGCCCGCCACCTGGGCGGCCTTGAGCGTGTCGGCGCAAAGCCATATCGAGGGCTCCACGCTGGACCTGTACCGCAAGGCCCTGCAGCTGCGCCGCAGCGACATCGGCCTGGGCGGCTACGGCCTGCAGTGGCTGCCGTCGCCCGAGGGGGCGCTGGTGTTCACCCGCGGCTCGGGCTTTGTGTGCATGGTGAATGTGTCGGCCGAGCCACTGGCGCTGCCTGCGGGGGCGAAAGTGCTGCTGAACAGCGGCACGCTGGACGCGCAGGGCCGGGTACCCGCCGACACCGCGGTGTGGCTGCACACTTCTTAGCTATTTTATTGATAGCTACTAACGCCCATTTAATAAGGGCTATCGAGCATTTAGACCCTCAAAACAGGTGCCCAACACCCAGTCGATCACCTGGGCATCGCTGTATTGGCCGCTGGCCTGCAAGAAGCCCAGCACCGGGTCGCAGGCGCGGGCAAACAGGGTGTAGAGCACGGCGATGGCCGGGATCTGCGGGTTGATCTGCCCGGCCTTTTGCGCCGCCTGGATCCATCCGCCCAGCTGGTCGCTCACGCCCACCAGCGCATCCAGGTAGGCACCGTTGCCCATCAGATTGGCCCGCAGGGTGGAGTTCTGGCTGGGCAGCGAGGGCATTTCACCCGCCAGTTGCACCTCCATGGCCCAGCGCACCATGGCCTTGAGATTGTCCAGCGGCGGGGCATCGGCGGGCAGGGTGTCAAGGTAGGCCTGGGTGCGGTGCAGCACGCGCACCATGGCGGCGGCGGCCAGGTCTTCCTTGCTGGGGAAGTGCTTGTACAGGCTGGCCTTGGCAATGCCCACGCCCTGGGCCACCTCGTCCACCGTCATGGCCTCAAAGCCCTTTTCGGCCAGCAGGCGGTTAACGGTTTGCACGATGGCTTCTTCGCGTGCGGCCAGCATTTGCTGCTTGAAGGAGACCTTGGGGGCTTTGGCGGGGAGGGCGGATTTCATGCGGTGGATTTTAGCCCCCATCGTTTTCCAAAAACAGTACCCGACCATTTTGTTACCAGCAAGTCACAAAATACAGGCCAGGTATGCCCCACACACCGCACGCCTTCGCCAGCCAGGCTGGATATACAGGCACTGGCTTATTCATCGTACGCGATATATTTATCGAATATGGATAAAACCGGTTGTTTATATTTTGATATATATCTGCGATGTAGCACCCGGTTTAGCAATGTCAAGCATTGTAAACAGCTGGGTATTCATGTGGTTTATCCAAAATAAAAATTTTGCATGCATGGCAAAATTAATCCACCCTTCATTCCCTTATACCGAAAGGCCTTTCATGAAAATCAGCAATGCCGCCTCCACCGCATTGGCGGCGCAGCAAGCCGCAGCAGCGGCCAAAAAATCCACGGTCGGCAGTTTTGAGAGAAATGCCAAAGAGTTCGGGCCGATTGCCGCTTCGGCAATCGGATTGGCCAGCAGCGCAGGCCAGGTGGTGGACGAAGTGACAAGTGAAATCAAAGAAGCCGCCACGCATACCGTGGCATTGGCCAATACCGTCGCCAACGGTGTGGGCACAGCGGCCTCGGCGGCGGCCCGTTACGCATCTACCGGGCTGTCTGCCACCGTGCAGGCGATTAATGCCTTGGTATGAAAATGCACTCGTTGAAACGATATTGCCAAATACTGGCAACCATTTTTCTGTGCACAATACAAACAGCGTGCTCCATATTCTCACCGGTGCCGGTATTGGAGCTGGTGAAAGCCTCGGGTATTGCGGCCAGTACCGTGATTGCGGTCGGGCCCAGTAAAGCGCGCGATACGGTCTACCATATCCATCCGACTTTTAATAAAGTCTGCATTGCATGGAACCCGGAATCCCAAGCCAATGAATTACTGCCTGCCGTGCAATCTGAATTGCGGCTGCACCAGATCGAAAGCCGCATTTTTGAGCCTGGCACCGGTTTGAATATCTGCGATGTGTGGTTGCATTATGTGGCGGGTATTGAATGGGCGATTCCGCCATTCACCAACGAATACAAAACCTACCTCACCACCGCCACCCTGACCCTGCGCACCGCCACCGGCCAGGTGCTGTCGCGCAGCAGCTACGCGCTGGACCCGGTCTACGGCATGGGCAAATGGTCTTCGACCCGCAGCAAGATTGCCCCGGTGGTCACCGCCATCGTCACGGGTTTTGAAAACTGAACATGAAAGCTCTTATGACATCCATGACCCCCACCCTGGTACGTTACCTGCCCCTGCTGTTGCTGGCCTTGCTGGCGGCTTGCGCCAGCGATAGCATCATTCCGCCGCCGGTGCGGGCCAACCCACTCACGCCGCCCACCGACATCGAGCCCGTGGCCACCGGTGCGATCTTCCGGCAGAACATGACCACCGGCTCGCTGTTTTCCGACCGCCGCAAGCCGCGCAAGATCGGCGATGCGCTGAAGGTGGATATCGCCGAGAGCATGAACGCCAGCAGCGTGACGAACAGCGACCTGAGCCGCGCCAGCACCCTGGCTTCCAAGGGCCCGGGGTCGGAATCCAACTCGCTGGGCAGCATTCTGAAAGGCATCATGAACGTGGATGCCAGCGCCTCGGGCAGCGACACCTACAAGGGCAAGGGCAGCACCGACAGCAGCAACAAGTTCCAGGGCCGCCTGGCCGCTTCGGTGATCAACGTGCTGTCCAACGGCTACCTGGTGGTGGCGGGCGAGCGCAGCATGGCCTTCAACAACGGCATCAGCACCATGCGCTTCTCGGGCGTGGTGAACCCGATCGACATCACCTCGGGCAATGTGGTGGCATCGGGCGACGTGGTGGACGCACGGCTGGAGCTGGTGGGCAAGGGCGATGTGAGCGACACGGCCTCGCGCTCGTGGATCCAGCGCATCCTGGCCAAGAGCCTGAGCTTTTGGTGATCGGCGCTATTCGCTCAGCGCGGCCACGGCCGCCTGGGTGAGCGCGGCACTCAGGGTGTCCAGCACCTCGGACTGCAGGTTCCAGCAGTGCCAGAACAGCTGGATGTGCAGGGCCTGGCTGGGGGCCAGGTGCACCAGGGCACCGCTGTCGATCAGGCTGCGGGCCAGCAGCTCGGGCACCACGCTGACCCCCCACCCGGCCAGCACGGCACGCACCTGGCCTTCGGAGCTGGGCACGAATAGCTGGCGCAGCGACACCCGCTTGAGGCCAAACGCCTGGCTGACGAATTCGCGCTGCATATCGTCCTTGCGGTTGAAGGCCACGAACGGCACGCTGCGAAAGTTGTGCGCTGTCAGGCCCTGGGGCAGGTGCTGGCGGGCATAGGCGGCCTGGGCCACCGCCACGTAGCGCATCGCGCCCAGCGGCACCACCTTGCAGCCGCGCAAGGCCTGCTTCAGCGTGGTGACGCAGCCCATGACCTGGCCTTCGCGCAGCCATTCCTGGGTGAAGTCCTGGTCGTCGGTGATGATTTCCAGCGGCAGGCCCTGGGCCACCACGGCCTGCAGCGCGCCCATCGCCCAGGTGGCGATGCTGTCGGCGTTGATGGCAATCGACACCCGCTCTTCGTCGCGCGCGCCGCCCATGGCGCTGGGGGCCAGCTCCTGCATGTCGCGCTCCAGGTCGGCGCGCAGCAGGCGCAACTGCTTGGTGTGCTTGATCAGCAAATGCCCCGCCGCCGTGGGCTTGAGCGGGCGGCTGCGCACCACCAGCACCGTGCCCGCCTGCGCCTCCAGCGAGCGCAGGCGCTGCGACACCGCCGACTGGGTGATGTTGAGCCGCTGCGCGGCCCTCTCGAAACCGCCCTCTTCTACGATGGCGGCCAGGCATTCCAATGCGTCGGGGTCAAAAGTGCTCATGCCCCTGAATCTAACCGGTGTTCCTCAATCCGCTAAATCCGTTGCCATAACGGGCCAAAGTCAGGCCCTCCATGCTGATCTCGGGCGTGCGTTTGGACAGCACATCGGCCATCACCCGGCCCGTGCCTGCGGCCATGGTCCAGCCCAGGGTGCCGTGGCCGGTGGACAGGTGCAGGTTGGGGTAGGGCGTGCCGCCCAGCACGGGCGTGCCGTCGGGGGTCATGGGGCGCAGGCCGGTCCAGAAAGTGGCTTTGGAGGTATCGCCGCCCTGGGGGAACAGGTCGGTAACCACGTGGTTGAGGGTGTTGCGGCGCTCCTCGTGCAATTCCAGGCTGTAGCCTGCCAGCTCGGCCGTGCCGCCCACGCGGATGCGGTCACCCAGGCGGGTGACGGCGACCTTGTGGGTTTCGTCCATCACGGTGGATTCGGGTGCGCAAGCGGCATTGGTGATGGGCACGGTGATCGAATAACCCTTGACCGGGTACACCGGCAGGTTGAAGCCCAGCGGTTTGAGCAGGATGGGCGAATAGCTGCCCAGTGCGACCAGGTAGGTATCGGCAGTGAGCAGGCCCGCGCTGGTGTGCACGCCGGTGATCTGTTTGCCGTCGGCGGCAATGCGGTCGATCTGCACGCCGTAGCGGAACTCCACGCCCAGGGCCTCGGCCATTTTCGCCAGGGCGTTGGTGAACTTGAAGCAGTCGCCGGTTTCATCGCCAGGCAGGCGCAGCGCGCCGACAAACTTCTCTTTCACCAGCGCCAGCGCAGGCTCGTACTGCAGGTAGGCCTCGCGGTCCAGCAACTGGAACGGCACTTTGTACTGCTTCAGGATGTCGATGTCTTTGCCCGTGCCGTCTAGCTGCTTCTGGGTGCGGAAGAGTTGCAGCGTGCCCTGGCTGCGGTCGTCGTAGGCTATTGCCGTGTCGGCGCGCAGTTGCACCAGGCAGTCGCGGCTGTACTCGGCCAGCCGCACCATGCGGCCCTTGTTGGTCTGGTAGCGCGCCTCGGTGCAGTTGCGCAGCATCTGCGCGCCCCAGCGCCACATGGCGGGGTCGAGCAGCGGGCGGATCACCAGCGGGCTGTGGTGCATCATCATCCACTGGATGGCCTTGAGCGGCACGCCCGGCCCGGCCCAGGGCGACGAGTAACCGGGCGACACCTCGCCCGCATTGCCAAAGCTGGTTTCCAGCGCGGGGCCGGGCTGGCGGTCGATGACCGTCACCTGGTGGCCCGCCTTGGCCAGGTAATACGCCGTGCAGGTGCCAATCACCCCGCTGCCCAAGATCAATACTTTCATGCGCCACTCCCTGACTACAAAGCCATAACAGCCTGCAATATAAGTTGCCCTAATTTATTAAGCTATTGGTTATTAGAAAATCTAATTCTGAATTAGGGTGGGTTGTCTTGTGCAGTGGCTGCAGTCTTCATTGGGCATTTAAAGAAAATAGCCCCCTCACGCTGATAGGACAAGCGTGAGCAGCTACGCTATGCATAGCAAAAAAATCAGGAGACACCGCATGCCCACCATTTCCCTGCTCATCCACGGCCAGGCCGTTTGCGCCTCCAATGGCGCTACCTTCGAGCGCCGCAACCCGCTGGACGGCACGGTGGCCACCACCGCGCCCGCCGCCACGGTGCAGGATGCGATTGCCGCCGTGGAAGCCGCTGCTGCCGCCTTCCCCGCCTGGTCGGCCACCGGGCCGGGCCAGCGCCGCGCCCTGCTGACCCAAGCCGCCCACGCGCTGGAGGCCAAAGCCCCCGCCTTCATCGCCGCCATGGCTGCAGAAACCGGTGCCTCAGCGATGTGGGCCGGGTTCAACGTGCACCTGGCCGCGGGCACGCTGCTGGAGGCCGCGTCACTGACCACGCAAATCAATGGCGAGGTGATTCCATCCGACGTACCCGGCAACCTGTCCATGGGCGTGCGCCAAGCGGCGGGCGTGGTGCTGGGCATGGCCCCGTGGAATGCGCCGGTGATCCTGGGCGTGCGCGCCATCGCCGTGCCGCTGGCCTGCGGCAACACCGTGGTGCTCAAGGGCTCGGAGCTCTGCCCCGCCACCCACGGCCTGATCATCGAAGCCCTGCAAGAAGCCGGGCTGCCACCAGGCGTGGTCAATTTCATCACCAACGCCCCGGCCGATGCCGCCGCCGTGGTCGAGGCCATGGTGGCCCACCCCGCAGTGCGCCGCGTCAACTTCACCGGCTCCACCCACGTGGGCAAGATCATGGCCGCCACCTGCGCCAAGTACCTCAAACCGGTGCTGCTGGAGCTGGGCGGCAAAGCCCCGCTGCTGGTGCTGGACGATGCCGATCTGGAGGCCGCCGTCAACGCCACCGCCTTTGGGGCCTTTGCCAATTCGGGCCAGATCTGCATGTCCACCGAGCGCATCATCGTGGACGCTAAAGTGGCCGATGCCTTCGTGGCCCAGCTCGCCGCCAAAGCCGCCAGCCTGCCCCTGGGCGACCCCCGCAATGGCCCCGTGGTGCTGGGCTCAGTGGTAGACATGGCCACGGTGCACCGCTGCAACGCGCTGATCGACGACGCGCTGGAAAAGGGCGCAAGCTTGCTGTGCGGCGGCAAGGCCGACAGCACGCTGATGCCCGCCACCCTGCTGGACCACGTTACGCCCGCCATGCGCATCTATAGCGACGAATCCTTCGGCCCGGTCAAAGGCATCGTGCGGGTGAACGGTGTCGAGGAGGCCGTGGCCTGCGCCAATGACAACGCCTACGGCCTGTCGAGCGCCGTGTTTGGCCGCGACATCGCCCGTGCGCTGCAGGTGGCCGGGCGCATCCAGTCCGGCATCTGCCACGTCAACGGCCCCACGGTGCACGACGAACCGCAGATGCCGTTTGGCGGCGTCAAAGGCAGCGGCATTGGCAGCTTTGGTGGCAAAGCGGGCATAGCGGCCTTTACCGACTTGCGCTGGATCACCGTGCAGACCACGCCCCGCCACTACCCGTTTTAGAAATATTGGTTTTTTAGCCTCTAGCGCTTATTGAATGGTCGGTAGTAGCTATTTATTCAATAGCAAGCAAGCGAAAGCAGCGCACACCGATAATCTGAGCCATGCCTGCCCATCCACCGATTGACCACGCCCTGATCCTCGCCGCCGGACGCGGCGAGCGCATGCGCCCGCTGACCGACCACACGCCCAAGCCGCTGCTGCCAGTCCAAGGCAAACCGCTGATCGTCTGGCACCTGGAAGCCCTGGCGGCGGCCGGGGTCCGCCACATCGCCATCAACACCGCCTGGCTGGAAGACGCCATTTCCGCCGCGCTGGGCGACGGCTCCCGCTGGGGCCTGCAGATCACCTATTCCCTGGAAGGCCGCGACCATGGCGGCGCGCTGGAAACCGCGGGCGGCATCAAGAAGGCCCTGCCGCTGCTGGGCGACGCTTTCTGGCTGGTGGCAGGCGACATCTACGCCCCCAGCTTTGCCTTCGATGCCAGCGCTGCCGCCGACTTTGCCCGCAGCGATGCCCTGGCGCACCTGTGGATGGTGCCCAACCCGCCTTACCACCCGCAGGGCGACTTTGGCATCGCCACCAATGGCCTGGGGCTGGACGGCCCCGGTCCGGACGGCCAGCGCCTCACCTACAGCAGCCTGGCCCTGGTGCGCGCCGAACTGTGCCGCCACCTGCCCCTGGGCCAGAAGGCGGCGCTGGGGCCGTTGCTGTTCGACGGCATCCGGCAGCAACGCATCACCGCATCCCGTTTTGACGGCCCCTGGCACAACGTGGGCACCCCCGAACAACTCGCCGAACTGAACACACCATGACAACGTCCATCTACGCCCAACGCCGCGCCCAACTCGCCCAAAAAATCGGCCCCGGCGGCATCGCCATCGTCCCCACCGCACCCGAGCAGCAGCGCAACCGCGACAGCGACTTTCTGTTCCGCGCCGACAGCTATTTCTACTACCTGACCGGCTTCACCGAGCCCAATGCCTGGCTGGTGGTGACCGGCGAAGGCCAATCCACGCTGTTTTGCGCGCCCAAGGATCTGGAGCGCGAGATCTGGGATGGTTTCAGGCTCGGCCCCGACGCAGCGCCCGCCGCGCTTGCGCTGGATGCTGCATATTCCGTAGCAGACCTGGACACCCAACTGCCCCGCCTGCTGGAAAACCGCAGCGCCGTCTGGACCCCGTTTGCCACCCACAAAGGGCTGGAAGGCCGGGTTGACGGCTGGCTGAACAAGGTGCGCGCGCGCGTGCGCTTTGGCGCGCTGTGCCCCGACACCCAGCGCGACCTGTGCAGCGTGCTGGACGAAATGCGCCTGTTCAAGGATGCATCTGAGCAAGACACCATGCGCCGCGCCGCGCAAATCAGCGCCGGGGCCCACATCCGCGCCATGCAGCTCTCCGCCCGCATGCTGCGCAACGGCGAAGAGGTGTTTGAGTACCACCTGGATGCCGAGCTGCTGCACGAATTCCGCCGCCACGGCTCGCAGTACCCCGCCTACGGCAGCATCGTGGCCGCCGGGGCCAATGCCTGCGTGCTGCACTACCGCGCCGACAAGGCCCCGGTGCGCGATGGCGAGTTGGTGCTGATCGACGCAGGCTGCGAGCTCGACGGCTATGCCAGCGACATCACCCGCACCTTCCCGGCCAACGGCAAATTCAGTGGCCCGCAGCGCACCCTGTACGAGCTGGTGCTGGCCAGCCAGGTCGCCGCCATCGCCGCCACCAAGCCGGGTGCACGCTTCACCGACCCGCACGAGGCCACCGTCAAGGTGCTGGCGCAGGGCATGCTGGACGTGGGCCTGCTGGACAAGAACAAGGTGGGCACCGTGGACGACGTGATCGCCAGCCGTGCCTACTTTGCCTACTACATGCACCGCACCGGCCACTGGCTGGGCATGGACGTGCACGACTGCGGCAGCTACGTGGAGCAGGCCGAAGTGGGTGCCGACAGCCAGCGCAAGGACCCACTCAGCGGTGAAACCATCACCAACCGCCCCAGCCGCATCCTGCAGCCGGGCATGGTGCTGACCATCGAGCCAGGCATCTACGTGCGCCCCGGCCCAGACGTGCCCGAGGCCTTCCACAACATCGGTATCCGCATCGAAGACGATGCCATCGTGACCGCCAGCGGCTGCGAGTTGATCAGCCGGGGCGTGCCCGTAGATCCCGATGAAATCGAGGCCCTGATGCGCGGCTGAGCGGGGTTTGCGTGGCTGGGCTATAATCAGCGGCTAGGTCAGATCCGTTTCGCCATGAAACGTGTGCGGTGTATCCCAACACACCGCGCCACTGACCACACCCAAGTACCCCGAGTTTGCCCGCACCTTTGTCACGCTGTGCGGGCCAGAGATTCAAAGTACTTGGTCCGCAGATGCCCCAACCGGGTGCTGCGCACGACCCGCCTCCTGTGCAATTTCATCGGAAGTGCGTCATAAAAATAACGCAGTGTGACAACACGCATATTGGCCCCCCATAAGTAAGGGAGCCTGGTTTCCCATCATGAACAAAAACAACAATTCCATTGCCGCTGGCAAATATCTCTTGTCTCCGCTTACCCGTGAATGTGCCGATGGCCGCTTTGGTGCCTCGGTTTCTATCCAAAATGGCTCGCATGACCGCGTGATGCGTTTCATCGGTATGTTCGACGATGCTGCAACCGCGACACAATACGCGGTTGAGCAAGGTTTGCAGTGGGTGCGCGCACGCCACACCAACCCTAGCGCCGCACACGCCTGAAAGTTAAAGGACTTACGCAGCGCCCTCTGTGTCGCCCGCCGGGCGCACAGAAAGGCTTGCGTAAGTCCTGAGTTAGTAATTTACGTACCGTCTACCCTCAAGGAATTTACGAATGGCAAAAGAAGAACTGATCGAAATGAAGGGCCTTGTGTCCGAAGTGCTGCCCGACTCGCGCTTTCGCGTGACGCTGGAAAACGGCCACGTCCTGATTGCCTACACCGCAGGCAAGATGCGCAAGAACCACATCCGCATTCTGGCGGGTGACCACGTGTCACTGGAATTGTCGCCCTACGACCTGTCCAAAGGCCGCATCACCTTCCGCCACATCGCAGGCCGCGCACCCACTTCCACCCGTTTCGCGTAATTTGCGCGTAAGCAAAACCCCGTACGGAAATCGCCTTCGGGCGGACCCTACAATCGCAGTCCCTTTGACACAGTGACTGCCCGGCGCATTTCGGTCGGCGGCCATGGCAGGAGACGCCAGATGAGCAACCCTACGGCTAACACCGACGAAAAACGCGCCGAACTGCGCCAAGCTGCCCTCGAATACCACGAGTTCCCCACGCCCGGCAAAGTTGCCATCGCGGCGACCAAGCAACTGGTCAACCAGCACGATCTGGCCCTGGCGTATTCGCCCGGTGTGGCCGCGCCGTGCGAAGAAATCGTCAAAGACCCGAACAACGCCTTCAAGTACACCAGCCGGGGCAACCTGGTCGCGGTGATCACCAACGGCACCGCCGTGCTGGGCCTGGGCGATATCGGCCCACTGGCCTCCAAGCCGGTGATGGAAGGCAAGGGCGTGCTGTTCAAGAAGTTTGCAGGCATCGACGTGTTCGACCTGGAAATCGACGAAAAGCACGACCTCGACAAGCTGGTGGACATCATTGCCTCGCTGGAGCCCACCTTCGGCGGCATCAACCTCGAAGACATCAAGGCCCCCGACTGCTTCTACGTCGAGCGCAAGCTGCGTGAACGCATGAAGATCCCGGTCTTCCACGACGACCAGCACGGCACGGCGATCTGCGTGGGCGCAGCCATTCTGAACGGCCTGAAAGTCGTTGGCAAAGACCCCAAGACCGTCAAGCTGGTTACCTCCGGCGCGGGCGCGGCCGCCCTGGCCTGCCTGGGCCTGCTGGTCAAGCTGGGCATTCCGCGCGAAAACATCTTTGTTACCGACCTGGCCGGTGTGGTCTATGAAGGCCGTACCGAACTGATGGACGAAGACAAGATCGTCTACGCCCAGAACACCACGGCCCGTACCCTGGGGCAGATCATCGAAGGCGCAGACGTGTTCCTGGGCCTGTCGGCAGGCGGTGTGCTGAAAAAAGACATGGTGGCCAAAATGGCTGCCAACCCGCTGATCCTGGCACTGGCCAACCCGAACCCCGAGATCTCGCCCGAAGACGTGAAGTCCGTGCGCAGCGATGCCATCATCGCCACCGGCCGCACCGACTATCCGAACCAGGTCAACAACGTCCTGTGCTTCCCCTACATCTTCCGTGGAGCGCTGGACGCGGGCGCGTCCACCATCACGCTGGAGATGGAAATCGCCGCCGTGCACGCGATTGCCGAGCTGGCCCAGGCCGAGCAGAGCGAAGTGGTGGCCGCAGCCTACGCCGGTGAGCAACTGGCGTTTGGCCCCGAATACATCATCCCCAAGCCGTTTGACCCACGTCTGATGATGAAGATCGCCCCGGCCGTGGCCCAGGCCGCCGCCGACAGCGGCGTGGCACTGCGCCCCATCACCGACATGGATGCCTACCGCACCCGTCTGCAAAACTTCGTCTACGCCTCGGGCACGACGATGAAGCCGATCTACGATGCCGCCAAAAACGCCGTCAAGAAACGCGTGTGCTACGCCGAGGGTGAAGAAGAGCGCGTGCTGCGTGCCATCCAGATCGTGGTCGACGAAGGTCTGGCCCGGCCTACCCTGATTGGCCGCCCTAGCATCATCGCCGAGCGCATCAAGAAGTTTGGCCTGCGCCTGCGCGAAGAGCTGGACTACGACGTGGTCAATGTCGAGCAAGACCACCGCTACCGCGATTTCTGGCAGACCTACCACCGCATGACCGAGCGCAAGGGCGTCACGGCACAAATGGCCAAGATCGAAATGCGCCGCCGCTTGACGCTGATTGGCGGCATGTTGCTGCACAAAGGCGAGGTGGACGGCATGATCTGCGGCACCTGGGGCCATACCGCCATCCACTTGCACTACATCGACCAGGTCATCGGCAAGCGCGAAGGCGGCTGCGCCAGCACCCCGCAAGATGTCCCCGTCTACGCCTGCATGAACGGCTTGCTGCTGCCGGGTCGGCAGGTGTTCCTGGTCGATACCCACGTGAACTACGACCCCACGGCCGAAGAACTGACCGAAATCACCGTCATGGCGGCCGAAGAAATGATGCGCTTCGGCCTCAAGCCCAAGGCGGCGCTGCTATCACACAGCAACTTCGGCCAAAGCAACCAGCCCAGCGCCGTCAAAATGCGCCGCGTGCTGGAACTGCTGCAAACCGAGGCGCCCTGGCTCGAAGTGGACGGCGAGATGCACGGCGATACGGCCCTGGACGGAGCCGCCCGCGCCGCCACCATGCCCAACAGCCCGCTGGTCGGCGATGCCAATCTGCTGGTGTTCCCCAACATCGATGCCGCCAATATCGCCTACAACCTGCTCAAAACTGCGGCCGGCGGCAATATTGCGATTGGCCCAGTGCTGCTGGGTGCCGCAAAACCTGTACACATTCTGACAGCCAGCGCCACCGTGCGAAGAATTGTAAACATGACAGCCTTGACGGTTGCCGATGCCAACGTGGTGCGATAACACCAAATTCGCCAGCAAGTGCTCACTTAGTGGGCGTTAATGCCCCAGGGGCTGCCCAAATTTTGGGCAGCCCCTTGCTTTTTTGGGGCACATACGGCACACTAGCGCCTTGAAATTACCGGGTTAACCCGAGGTTCTCCAAAGGTGCATTCCCCCATGGTCCAAGCGATAAAAAACACAGCCCGCAAGCGTATTTGCGCCCTGGCGATGTTGGTTGGATCGGTTCTATGCACCACATTGGGGTATGCCAAGGCACCCAATCCCGTCGGCGGCCTGGAAACCATCCAGTTCGCCCAGCTTCCCCCTCAAGGCCGTGTGACCTACCAGCTGATCCAGCAAGGTGGGCCATTTCCTTTTGATAAGGACGGTACGGTGTTTGGGAACCGTGAACGAATTTTGCCATTACACCAACGCGGGTATTACCGCGAATACACCGTGAAAACGGCTGGTGCTGGCAACCGAGGGGCCAAACGCATTGTGTGCGGTGGCCCGCCTAGAGCACCAGATGCTTGTTTTTATACCAGCGACCACTACGCGAGTTTTCGCCACATCGTCGAATAGCCGTGTAGTTGCTGGTTCCACAGAATTTTGAAGTCGGGGTACATGAAGATGAATGAAAAGAAAGCGGAGACGGATATGCCTCTTCGCAACGTAAGAAGCAACATCGTGCAGTCTATACGCGCCTTCCGCGTACAAGACCTGCAAGACGCGGCTGTGGGCCTGGGCCAGCATTTTCTGTACGCCAATCTGGCCAATGCCCAGAGCAAACAGGACGTGCTGGACATGATCGCCCAGCAGTTCACCTTTCCGACCCATTTCGGCAAGAACTTTGACGCACTGTACGACTGCATGACAGACCCATTGCATAAATCAGGCCCACAGCCTGGTTTCGTGGTGGTACTGGAGCAAATCCCGGCGCACGCCAAGTTTGACAAGGAAGCCCGCGAGCAATTGCTGGACATCTTCCGCGAGGCGGCTGACTACTGGGGGGACCGGAAGATTCCGTTCCGATGCTTCTATTCTTTTCTGTAGCCCGTTCTGCACACACCAGCCAAGCAGAACGGGCGAATGAGGCAGGCAGCGATGCCGTCTCAGGCATCGAATTGACCGAATCCGGCGAAAAAATGCCCACCGACAAATTGGTGGACGTATCTCCGTTCGCGCTGCGCATGAGCAGCCCGTTCAACGCCGGTTACTGGCTCGCAGCGGCGTAACTGCCCCGCGCCCAGAAAAAAGCCCGTCTTTGACGGGCTTTTTTTATGAGGCCGCGACCGCCAAGGCCAAGGCCACGTACTCGGCCACCGGAACCTCCTCGGCCCGGCGCTGGGTGTCGAATACGCCCGCGTAGGCTTTCTCGGTCAGCCATTTGCCCAGGGTGTGGCGCATGATCTTGCGGCGCTGGCTGAAGGCCACCTGGACGATTTCGCTCAGCAGTTGCACTGGCACCGCTGCTGGTTCGGCGTGGGGCACCATGCGTACCACGGCGCTGTCCACGCGCGGCGGCGGGTCAAACGACTCGGGCGGCACAAACAGCACGTTTTCCATCGCGTAGCGCCACTGCAGCATGACGCTGAGGCGGCCATAGGCGGCAGTGGACGGGCGGGCCACCATGCGGTCAATCACTTCCTTTTGCAGCATGAAATGCTGGTCTTGCACCACCGCCACCGCATCCAGCAGATGGAACAGGATGGGCGTGGAGATGTTGTAGGGCAGGTTGCCCACCACGCGCAGCTTCTGTGGCGTAATTACTCCTGAATCTGTAGCTGCTTGTGCTGGTGGAAACTGCGTGAAGTCCACTTTGAGTACATCAGACTCGACCACGGTAAGCTGCGGATGCTGGCGCAGACGCACGGCCAGATCGCGGTCCAGCTCGACCACGGTGAGGTGGCCCAGGCGCTCGACCAGCGGCTGCGTCAATGCGGCCAGCCCCGGGCCGATTTCCACCATGTGGTCGCCAGGCTGGGGGTTGATGGCATCGACGATGCTGTCGATGATGCCGCGGTCGGCCAGAAAGTGCTGGCCGAAGCGTTTGCGTGGGATATGTTTCACTGCGGGGGTTCGCGGAATTCAACGTAGGCCCGCGAGCGCACTTGTTCCAGCCAGCGGGCGTAGGCCTCGTCCAACTTTTTCTCGCGCACGATGCCACGGGCGATTTCACGCTGCTCTTTCGGGGTCACGGCAGCCTCGCGGCGCTCCAGCAACTGCACCAGGTGCACGCCAAAGCGCGACACCAGCGGGTCGGCGATCTGGCCGGGTGCCAGCTTGTCCAGGGTTTCTTCAAACTCCGGCACAAATTGGCCGGGGCTGGACCATCCCAGGTCACCGCCCTGGGCCGCGCTGCCGTCGGCCGAGCTTTCCTTGGCCAACTGGGCAAAGTCGGCCTGGTTGCTCTGGATGCGGCGCTTGAAGTCGTTCAGACGCTCCACGGCGGCGGCTTCGGTGAGACGCGGGCCGGTGCGCAGCAGGATATGGCGCGCATGCTGCTGGGTCACGGTGGTGGCCACGCCACCCTGGCGTTTGTCCAGCACTTTCAAGATATGGAACCCCGCCCCCGAACGCACCACGGCGCTGACACCGCCCGTGTCCAGAGTGCGGGTGGCCTCGACAAACAGCTCGGGGTAGCGGTCGGCAGAGCGCAAGCCCAGGGTACCGCCGCCGCTTTTGTCGGGCGCGTCCGAAGCGGTGCGGGCCAGCGTGGCAAAGTCCGCACCGGCGGCGGCTTGGGCGCGCAAGCCATCGGCCTTGGCTTTCAAGGTGGCGACTTGCTCGGGGGTGGCGTTTTCCGGCACCGCGACCAGTAGCATGGCCAGATTGAGTTCCAAGGCGCTGGGGTCGGTATTGGCCTGTTGGTCGCGCAGGTACTGGTCCACCTCGGCATCGCTGATGCGCTGGCGGGCATCGATTTCGCGGTCGCGCAGGCGGGTCAGGATGAGCTGGTTGCGCAGCTCTTCGCGGAACTGGGCGGGCACGATGCCGTCCTGCACCATGCGGCGGCGCAGTTCGGGTACGTCCATCTGGTTTTGCCGGGCCACATTCAGCTCGGCGGCATCCACGGTGACATCGTCCACCTTCAAACCGGTCTCGGTCGCCAGCTGTAGCTGGGCTTTTTCCAGGATCAGGCGGTCCAGCACTTGGCGCACCACCACGGCCTGGTCGGCTTCGGCAGGCGGTGTGCCCTGCTGGGCCATTTGCTGCAGGGTACGGATGACGCGGGCACGTACTTCGTTGTTGGTGATCGGCTCGGAATTGACCACAGCCACGATGAAGTCCGCCTGGCGCTGTGCGTCCGAGGTGCGGGCGGGGACGTTGCCCGCCAACCCGGTACCCGCGCCGGACGAGGGACGCAGGCCCTGGGCCGATGCGGAGAATGTGGTCAGGGCCGCCATTGTCGCCAAGCCCAGCAGCGTCTTGCGAAAAATGCGATTGCTCATGGTACTGATAGGGGGAAAAGGGGAACGTAGAAGGCTAGTCGTACTGGCTAAAGCGGCTAGGGGTGGTGGTCTGCTCGCGCAGGTACTGGTAGCGGGGAATGTTTTCTTTCAGGACCGACAGGGGGTTGTTGCCCACACCCAGACGGGTGAAGCCGACAAACTCCAGCTGGAACGAGATTTTCTGGTTGGCGGTGGTGGTGGTGCCGGTTTGCGTGCGGTCCAGCACGATACGGCCCAGCCAGCACCCCGCATCATATTCAAATCCCACCACGGCATCGACCAGCTTGCGGTCGTACATGCTGTAGTTCAGGCGGCCCACGCTGTACCAGCGGCCCGCGCCCTGGCCTTGCCCGGCACCCAGGTCCTGGCCCCGGTCGCCCCACAGAGCGCTCAGCGGCCATTGCCAGCCGATGTCGATCTGCTCGCTGCCATCCTTGGCCGTGGCACTGGAGTCGCGCTGGTAGCGGTAGGCGGCGCTGATGACGCGGTAGTTGCCGGGGTTCCAGCGCCCGCCGACGCTGGCGCGCTGGGAGCGACCGGTGTCGGGGTTGTACTGCACCGTGGTGTCAAAGGTCCAGCGCGGGTCCCAGTTGAGCTGCGCGCCGACCAAAAAGTCGCTCAGGCGGTCGGTGGAGGGGGTGCCGCCAGGCAAGACGACCCGTTGGTCTTTGAAACGCAGGCGCTGGGCCACCCCAAACTGGGCCAACTGGGCACCGGTGGCAGGCTCTAAAAATCGCGTGGTCACACCCAGCGTCAGCAGGTTGTTGTCGGCAATGCGGTCATTGCCACCAAACGCGTTTTCGGTGAAGACGGTGGCAAAGTTGAAGTCGTTCAGCGCCGAATCGTAGTTCGGCAGCAGGCTTTGGTTGCGGTAGGGCGTATTCACGTAGAAAGCGCGCGGCTCCAGGGTCTGGCGCAGCGCCTTGCCCCAAAAACTGGCATCACGCTCAAACACCAGGCCGGTGTCCAGGCTGAAGGTCGGTACGGTGCGGTCTGCCGTGGAAGCACCATTGGCCAGGGGCTCGTCAAATTCGTAGCGGGTGGCATGCAGCTGCACCTTGGGCGTGATGAACCAGCCGGGTGCCACCCAGGGGCGGCTGATCTGGCCCAGCGCAAAGCTGCGCTTGGCGTTGGGCTGCTGGGTGAGGCTGCGGTCGGCCGAGAACTGGGTGTAGTCGCCGTCCACCGAGGCATCGAAGCCGCCGGGCAGTTCGTAGCGGGCATAGCGTGCGGTGAGCTGGGGCAGCCGGTCGTACGGCGGCACGATGGGCGCGGTCACGCTTTGCAGCGTCTGCCATTTCAGCGTACGCGCGCTGGCCGAGAAGTTACCCCGGGTCCAGGACAAGGTGGCATCGTTGGTCAGCAGGCGCTGGGTCAACGAGGTGGTGGCCCGGCCGAAATCGCTCCAGTAGTTGTCGTCGCTGACGCGGTTCAGATTCAGGTTCAGCCCCAGCCCGCCCACGCCCGCCAGCCCGGTCTGGATGGTGCCGGAATGCAATAGCGCATAGCTCCAGCGCGAACGGTCGCGCAGCGAGTCGTTGGGCATGTAGTTGGTGCGCAACGTGCCTTTGTAATCGGGCTCCAGGTAACGGAACTCGCCGCCTACATCCAGCCCGCGCTTGCTCATGACCGTGGGGAAGAAGGTGGCATCGCGGTTGGGCGCGATGTTCCAGTAGTAGGGGACCGTCAGCTCCACGCCGTTGATGTTGTCCAGCCCGATGGTGGGCGGCAAATAGCCGGATTTGCGCTTGTCGGTGAGCGGGAAGTCCATGGTCGGGAAGGCCAGGATCGGCACATCCTGGAAGCGCAGTACCGCGCCCTCGGCGGTGCCGATTTCTTCTTCGGTGTCGATGCTGATGGTGGTGGCGCGCAGCATCCAGGCGGGCAGCCAGCTCGGGCCGGACTCGCGGCGACAGGTGCTGTAGGTGGCGTTGTGCAGCACCACGCGGCTGTCGTCCACAAAGTCGGCCCGGTCAGCCTGGCCAAAAGCGCCATTTTTCAGAAACTGGTAACGCGGCTCGTTGAAGAAACCTTCAAACGCATCGACCTTGAGCTCCAGTGCCGGGCCTTCGTAGATATTGCCCGCGCGGTTGATGTGCACGTTGCCACGCGCCTTGACCAGATCGTCCGGCTGGTAGTACTCGACCCGGTCGGCCTGCAGCACCATGTCGCCCTTGCGCATCATGGCGTGGCCGTCAATGACGGTGTCCAGGTCTGGGCGGCCCAGGGTGTGGTCGCCGGAGAAGAAGCTCGGCGTCTGCTCGCGCATGGCCGGCGAAATCTGGTCTTGCAGGAGGGCGCTGGACTTGAGGGTCAGCGGAGTTTCGGCTTCTTCGGCGTGCAAAGCCAGGGGCAGCAAGGCCACAGCAACCCAGGCCACGGGCGTGAGAGTGAAGCGGCGGCGGCGGGTACTGCGCTGGGTTTCAGGCATTAAAGGATGGACTCGGTCAGGCGAAGGGCTAACTTGCATGGGCTCGAATGCAGAGCATCCCGAGCCATGAAAGTTATTTCACGTTAATCCAGATAAGCCGGATTTGTAGAATGGATTATCCATGAGCCCTACCTCCCCCCCGCCATCGACGGCAACTTCTTCCCCCTCCGCCCCTATCGTCTGGGCCGATGCCCCGCGCGCGGCGGCCTTCCACACCTGGTTGAACGCGGTCGCCGCGACGCACGGGCTGCAGTTAGACACCTTGCGCCTGGCTGCCGCCGATGCGGGCTTCCGCCGCTATTTCCGGCTGGCATCCACCAACGGCAGCCGCATCGTCATGGATGCCCCGCCGGATAAAGAAAACTGCGAAGCCTTCGCCCGCATCGCCACCCTGATGGCCCAGGCCGGGCTGCGGGTACCCGAGGTGCTGGCCTGGGACGAGGCCCAGGGCTTCATGCTGCTCACCGACCTGGGCACGCAAACCATGCTGGAGCTGCTGCAAAGCGACGCGCCCCCGGCCCCCACGCCCCTGTTCCACCAGGCGGTAGACACGCTGATCACACTGCAGCTCGCCTCCCAGCCCGGCGTGCTGCCCGCCTACGACGCGCCCACGCTGCAGCGCGAGCTGGCCCTGTTTCCCGACTGGTACATCGCCCAGCACCGCGGCATCACCCTGGACGCGACCCAGCGCGCCACCCTAGACAGCGTATTCGCCCAGATCGTGGCCAACAACCTGGAGGCCCCCAGCGTCTACGTGCACCGCGACTTCATGCCCAGGAACCTCATGGTCGGGTCTGACCAATTGGGCGTGCTGGACTTCCAGGACGCTTTGTACGGCCCCATCACCTACGACATCGCCTGCCTGCTGCGCGACGCTTTCCACAGCTGGGAAGAAGACTTTGTGCTGGACATCACCATCCGCTACTGGGAGCGCGCCCGCAAGGCCGGGCTGCCGGTGGGCGACGACTTTGGCGCGTTCTACCGCAGCGTGGAATGGATGGGCCTGCAGCGCCACCTGAAAGTGGCCGGTATCTTCGCCCGCCTGACCCTGCGCGACGGCAAACCCAAGTACCTGGCCGACACGCCGCGTTTCATCCGCTACATCCGCGCCACCGCAGGCCGCTACCGCGAGCTGACCCCGCTGCTGCGCCTGATCGACAAGATCGAAGGCACGCAAGCCGCCACCGGCTTTGCCTACGGGCGCATGTAAAAATTTATAAGAAATAAGGCTCTAGCGCAAATAGAACTTGCGCTAGTAGCTATCAAAATAATAGTATGCCCCGCTTTTACTGCCCCTCCCCCTTGGCCATCGGGGCCACGCTGGACCTGCCCGCCGGGCCCGCCCGCCACGTGCAGGTGCTGCGCATGCAGCCCGGCCAGACCATCACCCTGTTCAACGGCCAGGGCGGCGAGTTTGAAGCCACCATTGAGCGCATGGGCCGCAGCGACGTGGCCGTGGTGGTGGGCGCGCACGACCCGGTAGAGCGCGAAGCCGCCCGCGCCGTGCACCTGGTGCTGGGCATGCCCGCCAACGACCGCATGGACTGGCTGGTGGAAAAAGCCGCCGAGCTGGGCGTGGCCAGCATCCAGCCCCTGGTGTGCGAGCGCAGCGTGCTGCGCCTGAACGGCGAGCGGGCCGACAAAAAACGCGCCCACTGGCATGCCGTGGGCGTGGCGGCCTGCGAGCAATCGGGCCGCAACCGCGTGCCCGAGGTGCATGCGGTGCGCAGCTTTGGCGACTGGGTCGCCAGCGCCGAGGCGGGCCTGCTGCTGTCCCTGCGCCCCGGCAGCCAGCCCATGCTGAACGCCGTGCCCGCCAGCGGCGCCATCCACTTTCTCAGCGGCCCCGAGGGCGGCCTGAGCCCATCCGAAGAAGATGCAGCCATCGCCCGCGGCTACCGCCCGGTGACCCTGGCCAACCGCGTACTGCGGTCCGAAACCGCCCCGCTGGCCGCACTCGCCCAACTCCAGTTCTGACGATGGAAGACATCAGCCCACCCGACAGCGACACCACGCTGTCGGATTACTTTCGCGACGCCGATTTTTCCAGCGAATCCACCCTGGCCTGGCGCATCGAGCAGCACGGCGGCCTGGTGGACGCGCTGCGCGGCCTGTTCCATGGCCCGGCCGGGCTGGTGCGGCTGCGGCTGTTTGTCTTCATGGGCCTGCTGGGCCAGAGCGAAGCCAACCTCAACCGCGACCAGATCAACGAACTCTTCCACGCGGTGCGCCCCGAAGCCCTGGACACGGTGTTCAAACGCTTTCGCGACACCGGCCTGCTGCTGTGGGACGAAACCCAGCGCCGCACCAGCCTCACGCCGCTGGCGCAGCAGCTCGCGGGCGTGCTGGGCATCTTCAACACCGCGCCGCAGGGCGAGGATGGCGATGGTGACCTGGCCAGCCTGCTCAGCCAGGTGGTGGGTGCCGACCAGCTCGGCACCCTGGATGCCGCCCAGGTGCAGATGCTGCAAGCCCAGCTGGGCCGCCTGCACGCCGAATTTGAAGATGCCATCGCCAGCGGCTCGGAGTTCCGCCTGCGCGAGGCCCGCACCCGCTACGACCGCGCCGCCCGCCTGATCGACAAGGCCAGCAGCGCCATCGCCACCCTCATCGGCAACGCCCACGGCCACGTCACCCTGGAGCGCGCCGCCCGCGCCCTGGGCCAGGCCCAGGGCCGCCTCTTGGCCATGGCCAGCCAGTTCAACCGCGCCCTGCAGCAGGTAGACCGCCAGCGCGTCACCCTGGGCACCACCGGCATCACCAGCACCGACGTGAAACGCTGGCTGCAAACCCTGGCCGCGCCCGAACATTTATTGCAAGACGCACTGTCCCACCCGGTGGGGCTGGTGGCCTTGTCCCCCCATGAATTGCTCGACGTGACCGAAGCCGAATTTGAACGCGACCGCCCCACGCTGGGCCTGCCCGATGCCCTGCCACTGTCGCAAGCCGCGCCGCTGGGCGAGCTCAGCGCCGTGGCCCTGCCGCAGGCGCTGGCCGACCTGTCGAACCTGCTGGCCAGTTGGGACACCAGCCCCCGGCGCGCCGTGGATGCCCTGCTGGGCGACTCGCCGCTGGAAGCTGAATATGCCCACGTGGCCTACAAAGCCCAGCTCCTGCCCCTGCTGGGCGATGCCCAGGCCTGCCAGTTGCCCGGTGCCACCGGCGACCTGGCCCGCCAGCCCTGGCGCGTCGAATGGAGCACCGACTTCCTGACGCTGGACCACCCCACGCTGGCCGGTGTCAGCGCAGGCACCCTGCACCCTACCGAAGAAAAAAGCGAGTAAGCCATGGACGAAGCCGCCCTGTTGGTCGCCGAACTGCTGGCCCGCCGCAGCCTGCCGCGCACCCACGCCCGCGTGCGCCGCGCCCTGGTCAACGCCGAATTGTTCGCCCAGGTCACGCAGCGCCTGGCCGACATCGGCCTGCGCTGGATGGACAACATCTACGCCGACCACGTCAGCCTGGCCCTGCTGCCCGCCGCCCAGACCCAGGTGATGGGCGAGGCCGGGGTCAACGCCAACAACAACCTGGAGCTGCCGCGCGACGGCGTGGCCCTGCTGGTGGTGCTGTGGGCGCTGATCATCCTGCCCAAGCGCGAGCGCCAGACCAGCCGCGCCCCGGTGGCCGAGGCGCAAAACGAAATGTTCGCCAGCAGCAAACCCCTGCCCGCCGTGCGCGACGTGAGCCCGGTGCTGTCGTACAAGGCCCTGCTGGAAGACTACGGCCCCCAGCTCGGCAAAAAGACCCGTCTCGACGGCAACCTCAAGCTGCTGGAGCGCCACGGCTTCATCCTGCGCCGCCAGGACGACATCGCCGAGGGCCCGCTGCTCGACGTGCTGCTGGACTACGACATCCTGGCGCCGCGCATCCTCGACGGGGCCCTGGCCGACGTGCTGGCCCGCGAGCAAGCCGCCCGTGCCGCCGAGGCCGCGAATGCCGCGTAAATTTATGAAAAATAGGCCTCCAGCGCTTATTCCATCGGCGCAAGCAGCTATTATTTTTGAAGTAAACCCATGTTCCACCTGCAAAGCCTAGAGCTGGTCCACTGGGACTACTGCCAACGCGTCAGCCTGCCGCTGGACGCGTCCATCATCACCATCGCCGGGCCCAACGGCTCGGGCAAAACCACGCTGCTGGACGCGCTGCGCACCCTGCTGGGCCTCAAATGCTCGCAGCCGCGCGACTTCAAAACCTACGCCCGCCACGCCGGGGCCAACATCGCCTGGCTGCGCGCCGTGGTCGACAACCAAGCGCAAACCCGCCAGACCAGCAGCCGCCCGTTTGCCAAACGCCTGCTCTACAGCGACCAAGTCACCCTGGCCTGCCGCATCGAGCGCAACGGCGGCGACTGGCAGCGCCGCTACCTGGTGCTGGAGGGCGATGTCAGCATCGAGCAGCTCACCGAGATGCCCGACAAAGACCTGGGCCTGATGGGCATCGAGGCCTGGGGCCGGGTGCTGTCTGCCGCCGGTCTGTCGCCCGCCATCGCCAAAGTGCTGTCGCTGGAGCAGGGCCAGACCGACCGCCTGTGCGAATTCAGCCCGCGCGAGCTGCTGCGCCTGGTGTTCGACGTGTTTGGCGACCAGGAAGTGCTGGGCCACTACGACACCGCCCGCGAGCACCAGCAGCAACTGGCCCGCGAAATGGAGCAGGCCAGCCACGAGCTGGACCACAGCAAGGCCCAGCTCGCCGAGCTGCAAAACCGCGTCAGCAACTACCAGACCTGGCAGCACAAGGTGCAGGAGCACGAGCGCCTGGCCACCGAGGTGGTGCCGGTGCTGGAATGGCACGGCCAACGCCAAAAACTCACCGAGCGCAGCCGCGACCAGCGCCGCCAGCGCCAACACAGCCGCCAGGCCGTAGCCGAGCGCGCCCGGCAAAACGCCCAGTTGCTGGAGCTGCTGGAAGCCCGCAGCGCCACCGATGCCGCCGCCACCCACTTGCTGCAAGAGCGCGATGCCGCCGCCGTCAGCCGCGATAGCACCCGCGACCTGGAGCGCCCCCTCGAAGCCCTGGCCAAGCGAGAAGCCGAGCTGCTGGCCCTGGTCGACAAGGAAAGCGATGCCGAAGCCCTAACCGCCCACCTGGATGTGCTGCGCACGGCTGAGTCCAGCCTGCAGAGCAAACATAGCGCTTTACTACAAAAAAGAGAGCTGTCAGCGCAGGCTCAATCTGCGCTAGAGGGTCAAAACACTCCGCCTTTCCCGGACGATGCCCGCCGCCTGCGCCAGCGCCTGCAAGCGCAGAAAATCGGCCACCGCTTCCTGGCCGAGGTGGTGGAAGTGCGCGACGAGCAGTGGCGTGCCGCCGTGGAAGGCGTGCTGCGTGCCTCCCGCTGGATGGTGCTGCTGGACGATGCCCACGACATGGATGCCGCCGACTCCATCGCCAGCGCCGACCGCTACCGCCACTACATCACCGCCCCCGGCGACACCGCCCCCGCAGGCGACGCTGGCACCTTGCTGGCCCACATCCGCTTTGATGCCAAAGTGCCCCGCTGGCTGATCCAGCAACTGCAAAACCTGCGCTGCGTAGACAGCCCGGCGGCAGGCCGCAAAACGGCGGGTAGCTGGATCACGCCCCAGGCCTACAGCTTCGACGGGCGCGGAGCCCGCTCCCTGTGGGTCGAGCCGCGCGACCACCAGTTTGGCGCCGCGGCCCTCATCGCCCGCCGCGACGCGGTAGAGCGCGACCTGCGCAGCCTGGATGCGGCGCTGGGCCCGCTGGGGCAAGAGCTGCGCGACATCCGGCTGCAGATCAAGGACTGCCAAAAATCCCTGGCCGGCCACAGCGCCGCCCAGGAGCTGGCCGAGCGCAACGACGAGTTTTCGGCCGCCAAGCAGGCCCTGCCCGCTGCCAAACAGGCCCGCATCGCCGCCAGCCTGCACTGGCAAAGCCTGGATACCGCCACCGCCGAGGCCAAAACCCGGCACCAGCAGACCGACACCCAGTACCGACAGCTCGAACACACTCTGCGCCAGAAGAACCAGGAGGCCGACCGCCAGGCCGCCGAGCTGCTGGCCACCCGCAAACAGCACACGGCGAACATCGACACGTCGAACCATCGCCGCCGCCAGATCCCCGCCGCCTGGCGCGCGCCGCACGTGGTGCAGGCCCTGGTGCGCACCTACCAGAACGACACCCAGGCCCGGCTGCGCCTGCAGTCGGTGCATGAAGAGCTGCAACTCGACACCTGGGAAAAAGACGCCACGGTGGAAGAGCGCTTTCGCCGCATGGAGGTGCTGGTACGCGAGCAGGGCTACAGCCTGGGCGACCACCAGGCCAAGAATGCCCAGGCCGGTATCGCCGTGCACAACGCCCGCGAAAGCTACATCGAGGTGCTGCGCAGCACCGTGCGCCGCTACCGCAAGAACATCCAAGAGCTGGGCGAGCTGGCCGGGGTGGCGGTGAACGCCGACCTGCCGGTGCTGGAAAACGACGACACCGTGCTGGCCCAGGCCGGGCTCAAAGTGCACTTCAACTTTGACGGCAAGGGCAGCATCGGCCTCAACGACGGCGAGGCCTCGGGCGGCCAGCAGGTCATCAAGTCGCTGATCCTGCTGGTGGCGCTGCTCAAAGACGACGAAACCGCCTCGGGGGGCTTTGTGTTTATCGACGAGCCGTTCGCCCACCTGGACGTGCGCAACATCCAGCTGGTCGGCCACTTCCTGCGCTCCACCCAGGCCCAGTACGTGCTCACCACGCCCATCACCCATAACCTGGAAGTCTTCGAGCCCGCCGAGATCACCCTGATCACCAGCAAAAAGCCGAAGAACGCCCGCTGGGCCCCACCGATTGCGGTGGCCAAGCGGCGCGGGTGATACTCCCGCCATGGATTTCACCCACGAACTCGCCGAACACCGCACGTATTTGCTGCGCTTTGCGCGCCTGCAATTGCGCAACGATGCCTGGGCCGAGGACGCGGTGTCCGAAACCCTGCTGGCCGCGTTGAGCAAGCCGCAGTCGTTCGGCAGCCGCTCGCAGCTCAAGACCTGGCTGGTGGGCATCCTCAAGCACAAGGTGCTGGACCTGTTCCGCCACCACGCCCGCGAGGTCTGCCTGGACACCGACGACGCATCCGCCGACGATCTCGACAGCCTGGTGTTCAAAACCGACGGCCATTTCGCTCAGGCCCCGGCCGACTGGGGCAACCCCGAGCAGGACCTGAACTCGCGCCAGTTCTTCCAGATCATGGAGGCCTGCACCGAAAAACTGCCCGCCATGCTGGGTCGGGTGTTCCTGATGCGCGAGTGGCTGGAGCTGTCCAGCGACGATATTTGTAAGGAACTGGGCCTAACCCCGACCAATCTGTATGTCCAACTGCACCGCGCCCGCTTGAGGCTGCGCGAATGCCTGGAACTCAACTGGTTTGGCACGACAAAGGAGGCCCCGTGATCCCGCTCAGGCGTACCTGCCAACAAACTGCAGCCCTGTTGCTGGCCCGCGAAGACCGCCGCATCGGACTGGCCGACACCGTGGCCCTGCGCCTGCATCTGCTGGCCTGCAAAGCCTGCCCCAAGTTCGAACGGCAGCTGCTCACCATGCGCAACGCCATGCGGCAATGGCGCAATTACGACGCTGACGACGGGCTGTAAAGCAACATTCGCACAACTTTTTTAGGCGTATGGGTCAGATGCAGGCATAATCACGAAGTTCTGTCACCCAGTGGCAGTACGAGTTTGCGGTGATTGGTCAGTTTCGCGTCTGCTTTAGTCTTCAATGGTTTGTTGATTGCGGTTATCGGACTCCATCGCGTTTTGCGTTTTTTAGAGGAGTCCTTTCATGGGCAACAAACTTTACGTAGGCAACCTGCCTTATTCTTTCCGCGATGAAGACATGCAACAGGCTTTCAGCCAGTTCGGCTCCATCTCCAGCGCCAAGGTCATGATGGAACGTGACACCGGCCGCTCCAAGGGTTTCGGCTTTGTCGAAATGGGCAGCGATGCCGAAGCACAAGCAGCCATCAAGGGCATGAACGGTCAAGCTATGGGCGGCCGTAACCTGGTTGTCAACGAAGCACGTCCGATGGAAGCCCGTCCTCCCCGCTCCGGTGGCGGCGGCGGCTACGGTGGTGGCAATGGCGGCGGCGGCTACGGCGGCGGCGGCAATGGTGGCGGCGGTTACGGCGGTGGCCGCAACAGCTACTAAAATTTGTTCGCTTGGGGCTTGCGCCTCAGCCACAAAATGAAAAAGGGCCCTGGTGGCCCTTTTTTGTTGCCCGGAATTTAGAACTTGTCCGTAGATTATCCGGGGTCGCGCAGGTGCCTGTTCGGGATGTGCAGCTAGGCGCAAAACCCAGGCCAAGGCTTTCCGCCTTGGCTGGTTTTGGAACGACGCTGAGCGCCCGAAAAGGCATCTGCCCTTCGGGTTGGGGTGAAATCGGGCGATTTGTCTGCCGGAGCCCTTGCATGTGCGGAGAGCCCATGCTGCGGTCTCAAACAACCAACTCATCCCGATTGCACCCCAACGCGACCCCGGATAGTCTACGGACAAGTTCTTATAGGCTCATCCACAGGCGCATTTTTTATTTGAATTCCATCGAAGTCGCCGCATAATATAAAAGTGTGGATTACTTTTCCATACACGTTTGCGGTGTCGATCGGTTTCGCGTCCTAAGTTTTCAGATTGCGTTTTCGGGATTCCATCGCTTTATTAATGTGTTTTTGAGGAGTCCCTTGATGGGCAACAAACTGTACGTCGGCAATCTGCCTTACTCCGTGCGCGACAGCGATCTGGAACAATCTTTTGGCCAGTTCGGTAGCGTCACCAGCGCCAAGGTCATGATGGAGCGCGATACCGGTCGCTCCAAAGGCTTTGGTTTTGTCGAAATGGGTAGCGATGCCGAAGCACAAGCAGCTATCAACGGCATGAATGGCCAGCCTCTGGGTGGCCGTAGTTGCGTGGTCAACGAAGCCCGTCCCATGGAAGCGCGCCCCCCCCGCACAGGCGGCGGCGGTGGCTACGGTGGTGGTGGTGGCGGCGGTTATGGCGGCGGTGGCCGTGGTGGTGAAGGCGGTGGCGGCGGCGGTTACGGCGGCGGCGGTGGTGGCCGCAGTGGCGGCGGCGGTGGCGGATATGGCGGCGGCGGTGGTGGTCGCGGCGGCGAAGGCGGCGGCGGCGGTTACGGCGGTGGCGGTGGACGCAGCGGTGGCGGTGGTGGCGACGGTGGTTTCCGTAGCCCCTACGGCTCCGGCCCCCGTGGCGGTGGCGGCGGAAACGGTGGCGGCGGAAACGGTGGCGGCGGTGGCCGTGGCGGTTACTAAAGCGTTGACCGGGGTTTCATCCCACTAAAAAAGGCTCTTCGGAGCCTTTTTTGTTTCTGCTTGCAAATTTCAATTGGCCCCGGAGTCTGCGGATTGCCGGGGTTTGCGGGCGCGGCCCACCAATAACTTGTCATACACGGCATTGGGTAATAACCGCATTATCTTGGCCACGATACCCATCTGCCACGGTATCACCCGGTAGCTGTCACCGACTGCTATGGCTTTGAAAGCTTTCTCGGCAAAGGCTTCAGGTTGCATCAAAAACGGCATGCCATAGCTATTCTTTTGCGTCAGGGGCGTGTCGATATAGCCAGGGCAAATGGTCACGACTTGGACTCCGCTGGCACGCAATTCGCCACGCAGACTCTCCAGGTAGCTGATGACGGCCGCCTTGCTACCGCAGTACGCACCATGGCCCGGCAGTCCCCGGATACCGGCCACGCTGCCAATACCGACCAAGGCTCCGCTGCCCCGCTGCACCATGGGCTGGATGAAAGGGTGGAAAGTGGCCGCCGTACCGATGGTGTTAGTGGCAAAAGTCTGCGCCATCACGGCAATATCTTCCACCATGGCGGTGTCCATGCCAATGCTGATGCCCGCGCTGGCGATCACTACGTCCGGCACGCCTTGGCGGGCGATGCAGGCCTGGCCTGCGGCAATGATGCTGTCGGGTACGGCCACGTCCGCACTATATATTTGATAGCTACTTGCGCTTATTCCGTGTGCGGTAGCCCATGATTCGAGCACTGAAATACGGCGCGCCACCAAAGCCAACCGGTAGCCTGCCTGGAAATACTGCAAGGCCAGGGCCTGGCCAATGCCGCTGGAGGCACCCGTGATAAAAACCAGTCTGGACATACGATTCTTTGGACGGCCTTATTTGGCGGGCTGGGGTATCAACACGCCTTTGACGCGCCCGTCGAGCTGCATCAGGCGGTCCAGGTTGTTGTAGTCCATGGAGTCGGCGGTGAAGGTGTCGGTGCCTCGGACCAGGGTGACCGGCTTGTTCGAGCGCACCCGCTCGGTCTCCAGGTAGGCGTGCAAAAAGTCGCTACGGAACTCCAACTTGGGCTGCACGACCACGCCCTTGGTGACCACCGCCTGGCGCACCACTACGGCGTTACCAAACAGTTGTACTTCGGAGCCGTCGGCGTTGCTGAGGCCCCGGTCGGCGGTGGACACGGTGACCAGGCCCTGCGGATTCACCGAGCGAATGCGCACCTGGGTGATTTCCACCGTGTCGGTGTCCGGGAAGTGGTGGGCCTCGCTGCCAAAGACTTCACTTTTCAGGTGGCCCTGGGCATCAAAGTTCTTCACCGAGAAGTTGCGCATGAAGTAGTCAGCCTCGTGTGTCAGCGGAGCTGCGGCGGTAGCTGCGGTAAAAATCGGTGTGTTGCGCACCAGCCAGTAGCTGCCCAGGGCCAGCACGCCCATTAGCAGCACTGGCAGGTAAATCGAGAGGCGGTTCCACGCCGATTGCAACATCGCTATCACGCCAGGTACGCTTGCAGTAGCGCGGCGTAGCGGCCGCTGGCGACCAGCAGCAGATCGCAGAACTCGCGGGCTGCACCGTGACCGCCGGTGCGCTGGGTGACATAGTGGGCTGCGGCCAGTACCTCGGCCTGGGCGTTGGCAGGCGCGCAGGCCAGCGCGCAGCGGCGCATCACCGGCAGGTCGGGCCAGTCGTCGCCAATACCGGCGGCCTGGGACCAGTCCAGCCCGAGCTCGGCCAGGATTTTTTCGGCTGCCGGGCGCTTGTCTTCGGTGCCAAACACGGCATGGGTGATGCCCAGGGCCTGCAGGCGCAGGCGCAATGGCGCGGAGTCGCGGCCGGTGATGATGACCGGGGTGATACCGGCTTTTTGCAGCAGCTTGAGGCCGTGGCCATCCAGGGTGTTGAAGCGCTTGAGGGTTTCGCCGGATTCTGAAAAATACAGCCCGCCGTCGGTCAGCACACCATCCACATCAAAGAAAGCGACGCGCACATTCTGGGCTTGCAGCAGTAGTTCAGGAGGGAATTGCAGGGCCGGTGTAGACATCAGATCACTTTCGCCCGCATCAGGTCACCAATGTGCACCACCCCCACCAGCACGCCGCCGGTGTCCACCACCAAGACGCTGGTGATGCGGTGGCGTTCCATCAGCTCGGCCGCATCCACCGCCAGCGCCTGGGGCTGGATGCTGCGCGGATGCAGGTGCATGACTTGCTGGGCGCGGGCGGCCCGCAGGTCTACGCCGTTTTCAATCAGACGGCGCAGGTCACCGTCGGTAAAGATGCCCAGCACCTGCTGCTGTGCGTCGACCACGGCGGCCAGGCCGCCCTTGGCGCTCATTTCGCGCATCATGTCGCTGAAGGGGGTGTCCGGACCGACGCAGGGCAGTTCGTCGCCCGAGCGCATCACGTCGCTGACATGGGTGAGCAGTTTGCGGCCCAGCGCGCCACCGGGGTGCGAGCGGGCAAAGTCTTCGGGCTGGAAGCCGCGCGCATCCAGCAGGGCCACGGCCAGTGCGTCGCCCAGCGCCAGTTGGGCGGTGGTGCTGGCGGTGGGGGCCAGATTCAGCGGGCAGGCTTCTTTGTCTACCCCGCCGTCCAGCACTTCGGTGGCGTGGCGGGCCAGGGTGGATTGCAGGCCGCCGGTGATGGCAATCAAGGGAACGCCCTGGCGCTTGAGCACCGGCAGCAAGATGGTGATCTCGGAAGATTCGCCGCTGTTGGAGATGGCCAGCACGATGTCGCGGGGCTCGATCATGCCCAGGTCGCCATGGCTGGCTTCGCCGGGGTGCACAAACATGGCCGGGGTGCCGGTGGAGGCCAGGGTGGCGGCAATCTTGCGGCCCACATGGCCGCTTTTGCCCATACCCATGACCACCACGCGGCCCCGCACGTTCAGCATCAATTGGACGGAGCGGGCGAAGGCTTCGGTCAGGCGGTTTTTCAGGCCGGCAACGGCGGCGGCTTCGATATCAAAGGTCTCACACGCCTGGCGCAGAGCCCGCGCAGCGTCAAAAGGGGGAGCAGATGTCATGGCAGCGATTCTATCGGCGTGCCCTTGTTAGCATCGGTGCATGACCGCACTTGAACTGACGCTGATGTACCTGCTGGCTGCTGTGCTGGGGGTGGTCACGTTTCGCTCGCTCAAGCTGCCGCCGATGCTGGGCTATCTGGTGGTGGGGGTGGTGATTGGGCCCAATGCGCTGGCGCTGGCGCAGAACTCCGAGGGCATCAAGCACCTGGGGGAGTTTGGTGTGGTGTTTTTGATGTTTGTGATCGGGCTGGAGTTCAATTTGCCCAAACTGCGGGCCATGCGGCGGCATGTGTTTGGGCTGGGTTTGTTCCAGGTGACGGTGACGATGCTGGTGGCGACGTTTGCGTCTCTGGCTCTGGCCGCTGCGGCGCCCAAGTGGTGGCACATGGAATGGCAGACGGCATTGGCGCTGTCGGGGGCCTTGGCGATGAGCAGCACGGCCATTGTGGTCAAGCTGATGTCCGAACGCCTGGAGCTGGAGTCCGAACATGGCAAGCGCGTCATGGGGGTGCTGTTGTTCCAGGATTTGGCGGTAGTGCCGCTGCTGGTGCTGATACCCGCATTGGGCTCGTCGCCGGAAGAGCTGTTTACCGCACTGGCGCTGGCATCGTTCAAGGCTGCTGTACTGATTACGGTGCTGCTGGTGGGGGGGCAGCGCGTAATGCGCTGGTGGCTGACCATCGTGGCGCGGCGCAAGAGCGAAGAGTTGTTTGTGCTGAACCTGCTGCTGATCACGCTGGGCCTGGCCTGGCTGACCGAGCTGGCGGGCCTTAGCTTGGCGCTGGGCGCTTTCATTGCCGGCATGCTGATTTCAGAGACCGAATACAAACACCAGGTGGAAACCGATATCCGCCCCTTCCACGATGTGCTGCTGGGCCTGTTTTTCATCACCATTGGCATGCTGCTGGACTGGCGCCTGGTGTTGGACAGTTGGCCGTTGGTGCTGCTGCTGGTGAGCTTGCCGGTGCTGTTCAAGCTGGTGATGGTGGCTGCGCTGGCCCGGCTGCTGGGCGGCACGGCGGGGGTGTCGCTGCGCACAGGCCTGTATCTGGCGCAGGCAGGCGAATTCGGCTTTGTACTGCTGACGCTGGCGCAAGAGAACCGGCTGGTACCTCCGTCTTTGCTGAACCCAATTCTGGCCAGCATGGTGCTGTCGATGCTGGCCACGCCCTTCATCATCATGTTCAGCAACAAAATCGTGATGAAGCTGGTCAGCAGCGAGTGGTTGCAGCAGTCGCTGCAAATGACCCAGATCGCCCGCAAATCCATCAACGCCAACAAGCACGTCATCATCTGCGGCTACGGGCGCTGTGGCCAGAACCTGGCCCGCATGCTGGAGCGCGAAGGCATTCCTTACATGGCGCTGGACCTGGACCCCGACCGCGTTCGCCAGGCCGCCGCCGCCGGAGATTCCGTGGTGTTTGGCGATGCGGCCCGGCTGCAGGCGCTGATGGCGGCAGGCCTGGCGCGGGCCAGCGCGGTGGTGATTACCTACCTGGATGTGGCGGGCGCGCTCAAGGTGCTGGCCAACACCCGGGCCCACGCCCCGCAGGTGCCGGTGATCGTGCGCACCCAGGACGACCACGACCTGGAGAAGCTGCGCCAGGCCGGTGCCACCGAGGTCGTGCCCGAGGCCATTGAGGGGTCGCTGATGCTGGCCAGCCATGCGCTGGCGCTGGTGGGCGTGCCGATGCGGCGGGTGATCCGGGTGGTACAGGACCAGCGCGACGCGCGCTACAACCTGCTGCGTGGCTATTTCCATGGGGCCGACGACAACGGCGTGGACGAGCTGCACCACGAGCGCCTGACCACGCTCACCCTGACGATTGCCGCCAAGTGCCTGGGTAAACCTTTGGGTCGGCTGGCCTTGCACGCGGTAGGTGTACGGGTAATCAGTTTGCGGCGCAAAAACGGTAAAACCGAACTGCCTAACGACAACGTGCTGCTCGAAGATGGCGACACCCTTGTGCTGTCGGGCGAATTGGCGACTTTGGCCTTGGCCGAGGAGAAGTTTTTAAAGGGCTGAAACCATGGCGCAGGGCACAATAGCAGCCCCTCTCCTTTGGTGACATTCCCATGACAAGCTTCAGCGTCAACGCGTACCTCAAGGCCCACATGCGTACGGTGCCCGACTGGCCCGCGCCCGGCGTGCAGTTTCGGGACATCACCCCTTTGCTGCAAAACCCGCGCGTGTTTCGCGTGATGATTGATGCCTTTGTGCACCGCTACATGGACCCAGCCCTGCGCCCTGACGTCGTAGCCGGACTGGATGCCCGAGGCTTCATTCTGGGAGCGGTGGTGGCCTATGAGCTCAACATCGGCTTTGTGCCGATCCGCAAAAAAGGCAAACTGCCGTTTACCACAGTGGAAGAGACCTACGAGCTGGAATACGGCAGCGCCACGGTCGAGTTGCACACCGATGCCGTCAAGGCGGGTGACCGAGTGCTACTGATCGACGACCTGATCGCCACCGGTGGCACCATGATGGCCGGTAAAAAGCTGCTCGAAAAACTGGGGGCCACCGTGGTCGAAGGCGCGGCGATTGTGGATTTGCCCGAGCTGGGCGGCTCAAACAAGCTGCGTGAAAGCGGCTTGTCGCTGTTTACGCTAGTGGATTTTGCCGGTCACTGAGGGCAGACGCGAGGCCGCTTCCAGGGCCTTTTGAAATGCAATCACCTCATCGTCTTGCAAGGGCTCGTAGCGGCCCACGCCGCCGGTCAGGGTGACCCGGTCTGACAGCCCAGACTCCGGGCCCGACAGCTTGGCCGGCACGCTGGGCGGCGCGGCCACCAGCTCGGCATTGTTGCGCCAGTACACCGAGGTGATGACCAGGTTGTGCTCGGCCTGGGCGGTCTGGATCACCTGCGTTTCGATGCGCGCACGCCATCCCGCGTCTCCGCCCCAGGGATTGGCAACATCCACCATCACCAAAAACTGGTGGCCCTGGTCATCCAGTGCCAACACCTTGAATTTGAAGCTGCTGGTTTGCACACCGGCCTGCACCAGCGAGGTACGCACCACCGCATACAAGCGCTCGCGGCGATCGATCCGGGCATCCCGCAACTGGGTGCTATCAGGGGGCGGAGACGCGGCCACATGACCGTGCTGTTTGCGCGAGAACCAGTTTAAAAAAGACATGTTGTTGCCTTCCTAGGGAGCCACTAACTCATGTCACCGCGACACGGTATCGGCTGTGGATCAATCGCTTGGCCACCACGGCACCCGCACCCATCGCCACTGCCAGCGCCAGCTCCGGCTTGCGGTGGGTCATTTCGGTAAACCGCATGGGGGACAGGCTCCACAAGACGCAGGCACTGCCCGCCTGTACCGTGGCGCTGCGCGGCATGGCGGTGAAAAAGCTGCCCTCTCCCACCACGCTGCCTGCGCCCACAATCGCCAGGCGGATACGGCTCTCGGCATCTTCAAAATGCACGCTCAGGCTACCGCTGGCCACAAAGTACAAGGTGCGGTCCATCGCACCCTGTTTGAACAAGACATCGCCTTGCACCAGGGTTAAGGGCTGCAGATAGTGCGACAAGGCCTCCCACTGGGCGGGCAGCAGGTTCAGGCTGAGGCCATCCTGGGCCTTGTTCAGCACCAAGGCATCCATCAGACCTTGGAGATGGGGAGCTACGGTAGTCATGGCCACAGTTTATGGCATTCACTTCCCAATGCAAAAGCTGGAAAAAATCACCCCCAGCAGGTCGTCAGCGGTGAACGCACCGGTGATCTCGTTCAGGGCATTTTGGGCCAACCGCAGCTCTTCGGCCAGCAGGTCCAAAAGTTGCGCCTGGGCCGCCAGATGCGCCACCGCAGCATCCACGTGCGCTTCGACCCGCTGCAAGGCCTGTACATGGCGGGCCCGGGCGATAAACACACCTTCGGGCGAGGCCTGCCAACCGGCAACGTCCAGCAATTTACGGCGTAGGTTGTCGAGCCCGGCACCGGTTTTGGCCGACAGGGCCAGCATGTCAGGGGCCGCGTGGTGCGAGTCCAGCTTGTTCCACACATCGATCACCGGCACGCGGGGCGGCAGTTTCTGGGCCAGCTCGGCGGCAATGGAGGCATCGGCAGCCTGGTAATCGGCCAAATCGGCACGGGTCAGGTCGTGCAGAAACAGCACGGCATCGGCGGCTTCGATTTCGGCCCAGGCGCGCTCGATGCCAATCGCCTCGATGGCATCCATGCTGTGGCGCAGCCCAGCGGTGTCGATCACGTGGATGGGTACGCCTTCGATCTGGATGGTTTGGGCCACCTTGTCGCGCGTGGTGCCCGCGATAGGGGTGACGATGGCCAGCTCGGCCCCGGCCAGGGCGTTCAGCAAAGACGACTTGCCCGCGTTCGGCTGGCCTGCAATCACCACCTTGATGCCTTCGCGCAGCAGCGCGCCCTGGCGGGTACGCTGCATTACAGTAGATACTTTTTGCTGCAATTTTGATAGCTGCCCGTGCGCATCTGCTTTGCGTAAGAAGTCGATTTCTTCTTCAGGAAAATCCAGGGTGGCTTCGACCAGCATCCGCAGGTGTACCAGGCCGTCACGCAGGGCGTGGATCTCCTGCGAGAACTCGCCCGACAGCGAACGGGCTGCGCTGCGGGCCGCCGCCTCGGTGCTGGCATCGATCAGGTCGGCAATCGCTTCTGCCTGGGCCAGGTCGATTTTGTCGTTCAGAAACGCGCGCTGGGTGAATTCGCCCGGCTGGGCCAGCCGCACACCGCTGGCTGCGCCCGCCTCCAGGCAGCGTGCCAGCAGCAGTTGCAGCACCACCGGCCCGCCGTGGGCTTGCAGCTCCAGCACGTCTTCACCCGTGTAGGAGTGTGGGGCGGGGAAATGCAAGGCCAGGCCGTGGTCGATGGCCCCGCCCGCCGCATCGCGAAACGGCAGATACGTGGCCTCGCGGGCTTTCAGCGGGCGACCACACAAGGCCGCGATGACCGGGCCGATGTGCTTTCCGCTGACCCGGACGATACCGACCGCTCCTCTACCAGGGGCGGTGGCGATGGCAGCAATGGGGTCGTTATTACGGCGATGCATGGCGTGAAAGCTTCCAGAAAAAAAGCCGCCCAACCCGAAGGTTCAGCGGCTTTGTTACACCACAAGGGCAGTGCTAACTGAACTTGGGCAAGTTGAACTGTGGTGGCACGCCCATACGGGTGTTGATCAGCCACTGTTGGGCAATCGACAAGATGTTGTTGGTAATCCAGTACAGCACCAGGCCGGCCGGGAAGAAGAAGAACATCACCGAGAACGCCAAAGGCATGAACCACATCATCTTGGCTTGCAGCGGATCCGGCGGTGCGGGGTTCAGCGCAGTTTGCAGCATGGTGGTCATGGCCATCACGACGGGCAAAATATACAGCGGGTCTGGCGAGGAAAGGTCGTGGATCCACATCGCCCAAGGTGCGTTGCGCATTTCCACGCTGGACAGCAGCACCCAGTACAGGGCCATGAACACCGGAATCTGGACCATGATGGGGAAGCAGCCGCCCATCGGGTTGATCTTTTCTTCGCGGTAAATCTTCATCATGGCCTGCTGCATTTCGGCAGGCTTGTCTTTCAGGCGCTCGCGCATTTCGGTGATGCGGGGGTTGATGGCCTTCATCTTGGCCATGCTGGAGTAGGCCTTGGCATTGAGCCAGTAGAAGGCAATTTTCAGCAACAGCACCAGGGCCACAATCGACCAGCCCCAGTTCTTGAGCACGCTGTGGATCTGGTCGAGCAGCCAGTACAGCGGTTCGGCCAGAATCTTGACCCAGCCATAGTCCTTGACCAGCTCCAGGCCGGGAGTCAGCGATTCCAGCAGTTTTTCCAGTTGCGGGCCCACGAACATGCGGGCATCCACCGACTTGCTGGCACCGGGGGCGATGTCGTTCATCGGCGTGATCATGCCGACCGCGTACAGATTGGTATCGACCTTGCGCATGAACAGGTCGCGGTGGATGCCGTCGCCCAGCAGCCAGGCGCTGGCAAAGTAATGCTGCACCATGGCCACATAGCCCGTGGTGGAAGTCTTCTCGATATCGACCTTGTTCTCTTCGATCGTTTTGAATTCGACCTTTTGGTACTTCTTAGCATCGGTGTACGCCGCAGGACCGGTGAAGGTCGAGTAGAACGAGGACTCGCCCGGTGGCTTGTTGCCGTCACGCACCAGCTGCAGGTAGAGCTGCGGAGATACGGCAGTCGTGCCCACGTTTTGCACTTCATGCTTGACGTTGATGACATAGGCACCACGGGCCACCGAGTAGGTTTTGACCAGCTTCACGCCGCCCACCACGGGCGACTCAAAGCGGACAACCAGTTCATTGGCACCGTCCGCCAGGGTGCGCTCGCCGGGCACCAAAGTCATCACCGTCTTGTGGCTGGGCAGGGCCGCACCAGCAACCGAACCGACTCCGGCAATCAAACCGGTCTGGGCTGCGTAATAACGCTCTTTGCTGTCGTCCAGCAAGACAAAGTTCTTCGCCTTGTCGAACATATCCACCTGGCCCAGCAATTCGGAACGCACCAGGGAGCCACCTTCGGTGTCAAAAGTCAGCTTCAACAGGTCGGAAGTCACCACCACCTGTTCTTTGACGGCGGCAGGCGCGGCCGGGTCCACGGGCACCTGGGCCACACCCGCAGCGGGGGCTGCTACGGGTGCGGGCACCGACGAGGCCCCGCCGACCGGTTTGCCCGCAGCGGCCTGCTCCACGGGCATGGGGAAGAAGGTTGCTTTATGGCCGTTGAAAAGTTGCCATTTGTCCCACAGCAGCACCATAGAAAAACCAAAAATCACCCACAGGATGGTTCGGCGAATATCGTTCATGAAGACTTCTTATGTGAAGAGGAGGAAAGCAAGTAAGAGAAAAGCCGGGGACGCTCGTGCGGAGGCAGGTCGAGCCCGCCCTCGCACCAGGGGTGGCAGCGCGCCAGCCGCCGCAACGTCAAATAAGAACCTGCTGCAGCGCCGTGCCGCTCCAACACCGCCAGCGAATACACCGAGCAAGTGGGCTCAAAACGGCAGGCCGAACCCAGCCACGGGCTGAGCAGCAACCGGTAGCCGCGCACCACACCCATCAACAAGGATTGCATCATGGCGCAGGCCCCGCCTGGGTGGCCTGGCTCGGTTTTGTAGCGGCCATGCCAAACAACTGCTCCAGCTCGGTCCGGACTGCCAGTTTGAGCAGCTCGGACGTGGCGCTGAGAAACACTTTACGGTCAAACACGGCACGCAGGCGCACCACGTGCGCCGCTTGCGGAAAGCGTGGCTCAAAAGCCTGGACCACCTGGTAAATCTGCCGCTTGATGGCGTTGCGGGTCACCGCACGCTTGGCCCAGCGCTTGGGTGCCATGGCCCCCACCCACACGTCCTGAACGCCAAACAGAGCCTGCGGTCGCGTGGACTCGGGCTCTGTAGGAGAGGGTGTGGATTTAGCAGTGGTTTTGGGCGGCACAGGAGGCGCATCCAAAGCAGCACGGTGCAACGCAAAGTGCGGTGTCCGGGCCACAGTTTTACCCGCTAAAACGGCCTGAAACTGCGCCCGCGTTTTAAGTCGCTGCACGGCAGGTTTCAGACCGAAGTCAGTGCGCCAGCTTAGACAGCCAGACGCTTGCGGCCTTTGGCGCGGCGAGCGTTGATGACAGCACGGCCGCCACGGGTTTTCATGCGGACCATGAAACCATGGGTACGGGCACGCTTGATTTTCGACGGTTGGTAAGTGCGTTTCATGATGACATCCTAGAAGAGTTCGGATTGGCGGCACCGGGTGGTGTGTTGCCAAAAAATGGGGGGCGGTTGAATGCCCTTTTGATGGACCCTGAAGCTGGGAGCTTGGCGTTACCTTCACGCAATTCGCGTAATGCACGTAACACTAAGCTCGGCAACCCATCTGTTCGATACCCCAAAGCCTAACTCACGTTACTCACGCGAGGCCCGGAAAAACTGTCTAGATGAATTTAGTCAGGGAAACCCGGCATTATGGCAAATTTTTCGATGCGTGGCAAGATTCGACTCGGCGGCCTGTATGCCCCGGCAGCGCGCAGGCCGTTCGCGGCAAATTGTGGATAAGGGCGGGACAAACTACAATGGTCGGTTCGCCGATCCCTCATTTATCCACAGAAGTAGACACCCCCCACAATGACAGAGGGAACCCCCACCAACACCGGCGCAGGCCACAGCCTATGGCAAGCCTGCGCAGAACAGTTGGCCCAAGAACTGCCCGAACAGCAGTTCAACACCTGGATCAAGCCCTTGGTGGCACAGGTCAACGACGACTTTTCCAAAGTCACTTTGTTTGTCGCCAACCGCTTCAAGCTGGACTGGATCCGGGCGCAGTACGTAGGCCGCATCAGCGCCTTGCTGGAAAAGTTGTACGGCCAAACCATTCCACTTGAGTTAGTCCTTACTCCGCGGGAAGCCCAGGTACGTGTTCACGCTACGGCACTGACACCCCAGGGGGTTGGCGCGATTCCAGAGCCCGCCGCTGCCGCCGAAGACCCGGCCCAGGCGCAATTCAAGAACCGCCTGAACACCGCGCTGACCTTTGACACGCTGGTCGAAGGCACCGCCAACCGCATGGCCCGCGCCGCCGCAATGCACGTGTCCGGCACGCCGGGCCAGCTCTACAACCCGTTGTTCATCTACGGCGGTGTCGGCCTGGGCAAGACCCATTTGATGCACGCCGTGGGCAACCGTTTGCTGGCCGACCGGCCCGATGCCAAAGTTCTCTACATCCATGCTGAACAATTTGTATCGGATGTGGTTAAGGCTTACCAGCGCAAGACTTTTGACGAATTCAAAGAGCGTTACCACTCGCTGGATCTGTTGCTGATTGACGACGTGCAGTTCTTCGCCAACAAGGACCGCACGCAAGAAGAGTTCTTCAACGCGTTTGAGGCGCTGCTGACCAAGAAGTCGCACATCGTGATGACCAGCGACACCTACCCCAAGGGACTGGCCGACATCCACGAGCGGCTGGTGTCGCGCTTCGATTCCGGTCTGACGGTGGCCATTGAGCCGCCCGAACTGGAGATGCGGGTGGCCATTTTGATCAACAAATCGCGCGCCGAGGGCACCGAAATGCCCGAGGAAGTGGCGTTTTTCGTGGCCAAGAACGTGCGCTCCAACGTGCGCGAGCTCGAAGGCGCGCTGCGCAAATGCCTGGCCTATTCGCGTTTCAACCAAAAGGAAATGTCGATCCAGCTGGCCCGCGAAGCATTGCGTGACTTGTTGTCCATCCAGAATCGGCAGATTTCGGTGGAGAACATCCAGAAGACGGTGGCCGACTACTACAAGATCAAGGTGGCCGACATGTATAGCAAGAAGCGCCCGGCCAGCATTGCCCGGCCGCGCCAGATTGCGATGTACCTGGCCAAGGAGCTGACGCAAAAGAGCTTGCCCGAGATCGGCGAATTGTTCGGTGGCCGCGACCACACCACCGTGCTGCATGCGGTGCGCAAAATTGGCGGCGAACGCCAGCAGCTCACCGAGCTGAACCAGCAATTGCACGTGCTGGAACAAACCTTGAAGGGTTAGTAAACCCGGTTGTAAAAACAGGGAAAATCGGGCCTGCCGGTATTTTCCAAAAAGCTAGTTTCTCAAAAAATATGGGGTTGACATGATCGTTTTGAAGGCAACACAAAGCAAGGTTCTCGCGGTTCTGCAGTCGGTCGCCGGGATTGTGGAGCGCAAGCACACCCTGCCGATTCTGGCCAATGTGATGTTGCGCAAAACCGGCAGCACGGTGCAGCTGACCACCAGCGACCTGGAAATCCAGATCCGCACCAGCGCCGAGCTCGACGGCGACGCAGGCGACTTCAGCACCACCGTGGGTGCCCGCAAGCTGATCGACATCCTGCGCACCATGCCCGCCGACCAGACCGTGTCGCTCGAATCCAGCCAGAACAAGCTCATCCTCAAGGGCGGCAAGAGCAAATTCACGCTGCAAACCCTGCCCGCCGAAGACTTTCCGCTGGTGCAAGAGGCGGCCAACTTTGGCCCCGTATTCAGCGTGCCGCAAAAAACCCTGAAAGCCCTCCTGGGCCAGGTGTCGTTTGCCATGGCGGTGCACGACATCCGCTACTACCTGAACGGCATCTTGTTTGTGGCCGAAGGCAACCAGCTCAGCCTGGTGTCGACCGACGGCCACCGCCTGGCCTTTGCCTCGGCCGCGCTGGATGTGGAAGTGCCCAAGCAAGAGGTGATCTTGCCGCGCAAAACCGTGCTGGAAATGCAGCGCCTGCTCAGCGATGCCGAGGGCGAGAACCAGCCGATGATGGAAATGCAGTTTGCCAACAACCAGGCCAAGTTCAGCTTTGGCGGCATGGAGTTCGTGACCAAGCTGGTCGAGGGAAAGTTCCCCGACTACAACCGCGTGATCCCCAAGACCCACCAGAACCACATCACCCTGGGCCGCCAGGCCTTCTTGTCCAGCCTGCAGCGCACCGCCATTTTGACCAGCGACAAGTTCAAAGGCGTGCGCCTGAACGTCGAACCGGGCAGCTTGCGCGTCGCGTCCAACAACGCCGAACAGGAAGAAGCCGTGGACGAGCTGGACGTGGACTACGGTGGCGACAGCATCGAGATTGGCTTCAACGTCACCTACCTGATCGACGCGCTGGCCAATATGCAGCAAGACATGGTCACCATCTCGCTGGGCGACAGCAACAGCTCGGCCCTGCTGACCATTCCCGAGAACGAAAACTTCAAATACGTCGTCATGCCGATGCGCATTTAATTGCTATAAAAATAATAGCTTTATGCGCTTGATTTATAAGCGGTATAGGCATATTTCACTTAAATTTTCAGCTTCGGGGAGCTTGTCCCCCCACCTGCCCCGTACGCACTGACTGCACTGACCGCCATGACCGAAGAACACACGCCCGTCCCCCCCATCCCCACCGATGCCGAATCCATGGAAGCGGTGAACACGGGCGACAGCACGGCCGATAGCTCCAACTTCCAGCCCACCATCGACACCAACCAGGCGGGTGCCACCGAGGCCTACGGCGAAGGTTCGATCCAGATCCTGGAAGGCCTGGAAGCGGTGCGCAAGCGCCCCGGCATGTACATCGGTGATACGTCCGACGGCACCGGCCTGCACCACCTGGTGTTCGAGGTGGTGGACAACTCCATCGACGAATCCCTGGCCGGCCATTGCGACGACATCCTGGTCACCATCCACTCCGACAACTCCATCAGCGTGGTGGACAACGGCCGCGGCATCCCCACCGGCATCAAGATGGACGACAAGCACGAGCCCAAACGCAGTGCCGCTGAAATCGCCCTGACCGAGTTGCACGCGGGCGGCAAGTTCAACCAAAACAGCTACAAGGTCTCGGGCGGCCTGCACGGCGTGGGCGTGAGCTGCGTGAACGCACTCAGCAAAATGCTGCGCCTCACCATCCGCCGCGACGGCAAGATCCACGTGATGGAATTCAGCAAAGGCTTTGTGCAAAACCGCCTGCTGGAGACCGTGGGCGGTGTGGAAGTGTCACCCATGCACATCATCGGCGACACCGAAAAGCGCGGCACCGAGGTGCACTTTGCGCCCGATCTGGAAATCTTCCAGACCAACTCCGACTTCCACTACGAAATCCTGAGCAAACGCCTGCGCGAACTCAGCTTTTTGAACAACGGCGTGAAGATCCGCCTCAAGGACGAGCGCAGCGGCAAAGAAGACGACTTCTCGGGCGCGGGCGGCGTGAAGGGCTTTGTGAACTTCATCAACAAGGGCAAGACGGTGTTGAACCCCAACATCTTCCACGCCATGGGCGACCGCCAGAGCGACCAAAACACCAACATCGGCGTGGAAGTGGCGATGCAGTGGAATAGCGGCTACAACGAGCAAGTGCTGTGCTTCACCAACAACATCCCCCAGCGTGACGGCGGCACCCACCTGACCGGCCTGCGCGCCGCCATGACACGGGTCATCAACAAGTACATCGACGACAGCGAAATCGCTAAAAAAGCCAAGGTCGAAGTCACCGGCGACGACATGCGCGAAGGCCTGACCTGCGTCCTCTCAGTGAAAGTGCCCGAGCCCAAATTCAGTAGCCAAACCAAAGACAAGCTCGTCAGCAGCGAAGTGCGCGGCCCGGTGGAAGACATCGTCAGCCGCCTGCTGTTTGATTACCTGCAAGAGCGCCCGGCCGATGCCAAGATCATCGTCGGCAAGATCATCGAAGCCGCCCGTGCCCGCGAAGCCGCCCGCAAGGCCCGCGACATGACCCGCCGCAAAGGCGTGCTCGACGGCATGGGCCTGCCCGGCAAACTGGCCGACTGCCAGGAAAAAGACCCGGCGATGTGCGAGATCTACATCGTCGAGGGCGACTCCGCCGGTGGCTCCGCCAAGCAGGGCCGCGACCGTAAATTCCAGGCCATCCTGCCCCTGCGCGGCAAGATCCTGAACGTGGAAAAAGCCCGCTACGAAAAGCTGCTCACCAGCAACGAAATCCTGACGCTGATCACCGCCCTGGGCACCGGCATCGGCAAGGCCGGTGGCACCACCGGCAACGACGACTTCAACGTCGCCAAGCTGCGCTACCACCGCATCATCATCATGACCGACGCGGACGTGGACGGTGCGCACATCCGCACCCTGCTGCTCACCTTCTTCTACCGCCAAATGCCCGAGCTGGTGGAGCGCGGCCACATCTACATCGCCCAGCCGCCGCTGTACAAGGTCAAGGCCGGCAAGGAAGAGCTGTACCTCAAAGATGCCAGCGCCCTGGACGGCTTTTTGCTGCGCATCGCCCTGGTCCACGCCTCGGTCTACACCGGTGGTGAGAACGGCAGCACGCTCAGCGGCGACACCCTGGCCGAGCTGGCGCGCAAGCACCAACTGGCGCAGGCCGTCATTGCCCGCCTGCAAAACTTCATGGATGCCGAAGCCCTGCGCTCGGTGGCCGATGGCGTGGCGCTGAACCTGGACACCGTGCCGGATGCCGAAGTCTCCGCCGCCGCCCTGCAAGCCCGCCTGCCCGATGCCGAGGTGGCGGGTGAGTTCGACGTGCGCACCGACAAACCCATCCTGCGCATCAGCCGCCGCCACCACGGCAACATCAAGAGCAGCGTGCTCACCCAAGACTTCGTGCACGGCTCCGACTACGCCGCCCTGGCCGAAGCCGCCAACACCTTCAAAGACCTGCTCAGCGACGGTGCCAAGGTCATGCGCGGCGAAGGCGAGCGCCAGAAGGAAGAAAAAGTCACCGACTTCCGCCAGGCCATGGCCTGGCTCATCGCCCAAGCCGAACACGCCACCAGCCGCCAGCGCTACAAGGGCCTGGGCGAAATGAACCCCGCCCAGCTCTGGGAAACCACCATGGACCCCACCGTGCGCCGCCTGCTGCGCGTACAGATCGACGACGCTATTGAAGCCGACCGCGTGTTCACCATGCTGATGGGCGACGAGGTGGAGCCACGCCGCGAGTTCATTGAGACGAATGCGCTGCGGGCGGGGAATATTGACGTTTGATTTTTGTCGGGTGACACGGAAAGTGAAAACTGTGACAAGTTACTGAAAAAGTAATGACACAGTTAGTGAAAAATTCCGGCATGCCCGTGAGCAATAGTCGTTGCAGGCGAATCTAGCTGTTCGTCCGTTAGTTTGATCTAACGCGACCGCAGGGCAAGGTTTAAAAATCCTTGTGTCGGTGATTTGATTCCGCCCCTCGCCACCAAAAATGCAAGCCCTTGATTCTTAACAGATTCAAGGGCTTTTGTATTTCTGGCGGTGCGCTAGCCCCTTGGTTTGGTACACCCAGCAGGTACACCGTGACACTTTTGAAACTTAGAATGAGCAGCGGCAAGCCTCGGACGACTTCTGCCGCTGGATTGGCGATGGCCCAATTGCGGGGACGCCCGTATGCCAACCGAGCGTGAGGTCATTCTGGACGTAGAGGTCCACCAAGCGTCAGGCCATCGGCCACTGCCAACGTCAAGATATTTAGGCTTTAGTAACGATGGTCGAGTAGGCTTTGTGCATGTCCCTGGTTGCGGTCGTAATCGGAGGTAGCCAGCGTTCATCTGCCGGTAGATTCGCAATTCCAGCCAGTCGCCTGATCTCCCGATTGGCGACAACGACAGTAGACTGATGATTGCTTTCCCAGGTCGCGAGAAGCGCGGCGCCGTCCGGCCCGACTAACCATGCTTCGATTGATCGGGTTTCACCCTTCGCACCACCGATATCAAAGTCGTAGGCGTCCCATTCAAGCTTGTCATTGGACGTGGTCAATTTTGCATGGGGGACAACACCATGCACTCGTGGATAACCGCGCAAAACTCGTAGCTCGTACCCCTTCGGAATCGGCTTTTCGCTAACCACAGTGACGCGAACTCGGTCACTGACGCTGTCCCCGGCGCGTGGCATGCTGATCTTGATTCCAAGTGCCTTAACCTCTGCTTCGGACAAGAGTGCCTGGCCGGTAGCAGCAAGGGATTTTCTGGCTGCAAGGGTGAGAAATGCTGCCCCAAGCAACCCGAGGGCGACGCGCCAACCCGCTTCCTCAATAGGAAGCCACCCGCTGTACCTAACGCCGCCTGAGGCACCAAGTACAAGCAGCAAGAGGCCGAACAGAGCAATCAGGCCAGTTGGCGTTGTGACGATAGTCTTAAACAGTTCCCACAGCTCTTTCATTCGTCGATCTCTCCCCGATCTTATTATTTAATCTCTATTGTCGCTGCCGCGATCCTACATGTAGACAGCGTCTGGCTGTCCCCGGTGCCCCGCCAACCAAAGGTCCGGACAGCATTAGTCGAACGACAAAGATTAAAGGTGAGCGTATTCAGGATCTGACTAAAAAAATTGCCCGTGCAGGATGCGGGCGTTGACTTATCAGAATGCTTGCTTTGACCTTTGACAGAACCAGAGCCGCCCTTTACCTCCTCGTCGGCCGGCCCCGACCCCGATCCGCTCATTGCCCCCACGCGCCGAGGCTTCCGACCGAGAATAGGGAGCAGCACATCACCCAACCCCAGCCAACGAGCCGAGGCAAGGGCCGCATCAGCGACGCCCCTGGTGGGCGTCGGCCGCAGGCCCACCTCTGGGCTCCGAGCAGCCTCCAGCATGCGGACATATCCCGTCTTCCGAAGGATGCTCGATCCCTTGGGCCCCATCGGCAACGGTGTTTTTACGTTAGAGTAGATCGATTCCATTGAAGGGGAGCGGATCATGAATTCCGAGCAGGAATCTCACCTGAGTTGCGTTTTTTGTAGAGAGCTGGACGGGTCGCGTGATACAAATTTCGCTAAAAGATACCCAGAAATATCGACTCGAATAGTCGGGGAATCCGAGTCTCTCGTCGCATTTCCCTGCATCGGGCAGTTAAGTCCAGGTCATTTCCTGGTGGTGCCGAAGCACCATGATGCAACGTTTCGCGACACCAAGGCACGGGTCGGAGATTTGCAAACGCAGTTCCAAACAGTGATACGGCATGTGCACATGCTCGTGGATGCTGACGTACATGACAGCTTGTATTTCGAGCACGGTGCCAGAGTCCCTGACGAGGGTGGCTGCGGGATTTACCACGCGCACATCCATGTTGTGCCGAATGCAGGACATCTCGACCTCGCAAGGCACTTTCCCACCGAAGGTTCGTCCAGGTCAAGGTCCGTTCACGAAGCACTTGCGGCCGTTGGCTCAAATCTTCCCTACCTATTGTTCGGGTCTGCCTCTGTAGGGTTCTACAGCCGAAGCCTGGCGTCAGCGCTACCTAGTCAGACTCTTAGGCGCCTCGTGGCCGAGCATTTGAAGGCCGACGCTTGGGATTGGCGGGCAACTGATCGCGAAGCGGGAATGATGAGCATGCTGCAGGCTGCGGGCAGCCTGTGACTACGGCCGCATTGACCCTCGATGGACCGAAGTCGGTCAGCTTTGATTTCCGCTTTGATCGAGAAACCGCCAAGCACGAGTCCATGATTGCTGTGAGGCAGGAACTGGCTCATCAGTTCGCAGTGGACCATGCTGGAGCCGATGCCCTGAGAGGTGTTTCACTCTATCCAGTGGCTCGGGCAGGCAAGAGCGGCAGCGAGGTGTTTTACCTCGATCTTGCAATCATTGGACACGGGATTCCCGAGCGTCTCGTTGCAAAGTTCCAAAGCAAGGCAGATACAGAAAAGGAAGCGAAGGGTGCTCGCTCGGCCGCGATAGCAAGGCTTGGGAGCAATGCTTACTCACTTACCCATTCGTCAGAAGACCTTGGCATCATTGTCTATAACCTTGCCGCTTCACGAGACCACATCGAGTTTCGTGGATTCTTCCTTGACACCAAGAACTCTGATGATAACTGTGCGGCGGCACTCCGTGCCGCGTTTCAGGACCTAGGAAAAGACCCCAACAGTGAGGCTCCATCCAAGCTCCTTCTAGACGATTTCGACCGCTACCTGAATCGGAGGACCCGGCCTTTGGAGCGGGTGGGGGCACTCAGTCTTGCTGCTCCCGCGCAAGCCGGAATCGGAGACGTCGCAGCAACCATCTACCGGATATTTCAACGAATCAAGCGTGAATTCAACGTGGAGGTCTTTCCATATCTTGTGCACGGCGACCTCCACGCCCGGAACTTGATGTTGAGCCAATCCAACCCATCGAAGACGGAGCTCATTGATTTCGACTGGGTCCATTCTGGCCATCCCGCCAAGGACTTCGTCTTGATGGAATGCACGCTCAAGTACATGCTTCTGACGGAGCTGCTCCAAGCCGCGAAAGCACCTTTAGGTGATGACCTGTACATTCAGGCGCAGCGGATTGAGGCATTCGAGCAGTATTTGTGCAAGCACTGCTTTGACCTACCTAGCGCTGAAGAGATGGTGCGATCAGTGTTCGGCGAAGCCGAAGTTCCGCCTCATCAGGCCCGCGCGCTTTCGCGTGTCTATGCGTCTCTCATCGAAGTCCGTGGGGCTGCGGGAAGAGTGCTCCGAGCTTACTGCATTGCGCATACACCCTCGTCTATCACCCCCGAGCAGCACTACTTTGCAAGCTTCTTTCTTGTGACCGTTGGCTTACTTGGGTACACCGAAATCGACCAAGTGTGGGCCATGATCGGTCTCCAAACAATCGGCGAATACCTTTGAAAAAGGCTCACGATACAGTAGCGGACATAGGTGAAATCGCGCTATTGCAACGCATCTTGCTACCTTGCGTTACGCAGCCTGCCGGCAGCCTTGGGGATGACTGCGCCAGGCTCACAATTGGCAGCGGAAGGATTCTCTGGTCTACAGACCCCTGCCCTACGCCGGTAGCCCATTTGCTCGGCGTGTGTAGCCCTGAGGTTCTTGGCTGGTATACCGCACTGATAAATCTGTCCGATATCGCGGCATGTGGTGGGACGCCGAAGGGCATGTTGGTTTCATTGGAAATGCCAGGTGACACAAGCGTAGCCTTCGTGGAGGCATACCAGCGAGGGATGATGCAGGCCCTTTCTTTGTACGAGACTCCCCTGTTGGGCGGGAATGTCAAAAGCGCGTCGCGGTTTTGTGCCACGGGGACAATCCTTGGAGAGGAGGGTCCGCGGGCAGTTAGCCGCCGCATTGATGCCGCAGATTGCGACGCGTTTCTCATCGGTCCATGTGGGGCGTTCTGGGCTTCAGTCGTCGGGCACCGGAACGGCTGGGGGTCATTGCCACAAGACTCAAAGCGCTCGCTTGTTGATGCGCTGCTGAAGCCCGCCCCGCAACTTGCGGCAGGAAAGATGCTCGCGTCCCTTCCGTATCAGGTGGCATGTATGGACTGCTCTGATGGTCCGGCAAATGCGGTTTATCAACTAGCGACCCTGAACTCAATAGACCTGGTTGTTCCCGACCAACCGGCCTGGAATATTTCGAACGACGCATTGGCCTTACTTACACATCACGGAACAACACTTGAGAACGCGTGCTATCACTTTGGCGATTGGCAACTTGCCTGCCTCATTCCCCATGAGCAAGTATCTGCGTTCAGGTCTTCATTCAATGGTATGCCGCTTACGTGGATGGGTCGCGCGACGAAAGGTCACGGCTCAATGTCTACAAGCACTGGTCGACAGCTACGCCGCGAAAGCTTGAACGAGAACTTCAGGCAGGGGTACAACTCAATCACTGCAATCGAAGACCTGATCGACAGATACCTTCTGCAGCCAGTTTTTGACACGGCTAACCTGGGCGACTGAGGACCGCGCCGACGCAATCATTGCCGCTACGAATGCGCGATGCTCACCTTGTACCGATGCCAAACAACGGCACCTTCAGTTCGCCTAGCCTTCCTTCTTGGATGGTCAAACAGCAGACCAACCTGCGCGGGGTATGCACTTGCGAATATGGCGCTAGCAATGTAAGCGCGCGGCAAACTCATCTTGACGATGTGTTGCGCTCACAGGCTAGGCCTGCGGCTGCCAGCGATGCGGTAACAGTTCATGTACCAAGCTTGCTCGCTGGGTTGGCAGGCGCGTCAGCACATCTTTAAGGTAAGCGT
>CAUPPH010000006.1:0-349281 GCA_963513125.1 uncultured Albidiferax sp. | reverse complement strand
GGGCAATGGCCAGAATGTCCAGGAGTTCATGGCGCTGCGTGCGCTCTACGCGGGGGTCGGGTATCGCGTCCAAATAGCTCATCAGACTTGGACTGGGGCGGTCAATCATTCAGGTTGTCACTACGGGCTTTTTGAGGGCTTAATAGTTTGCCTGCGATTCAGATGCCATCCCAGAAGGTGGGACGCTCAGAATTTAGATGCGATTACCCTGCTACTGTAGCGGCCTTTTCAGCGCCGCCGGCATCGGCAACGGCAGCACGTCGATGCCTTCGTCGAGCAAGGCTTCGGTTTCTTCCACCGTGGCCTCGCCCCGGATGTTGCGCTCCTTGCGCTCGCCGTAGTGGATTTTGCGGGCCTCTTCGGCAAACTGGCTGCCCACGTCTTCGGTGTTGGCGATCACGTGGCGGACCATCTTCATCCAGGCGGCCTGGGCTGCGGGTGACGGCGTGGGAGCCGCTACCGCACTGCTGGGCTCGGCGACAGGTGCGACATCGGTTTTGCTCGGGACCTGCACGGCCCCCAGGTTCAGGCGCGGTGCGCTGAGTTTTTTGACGATCTCGCTGCTGCCGCACAGCGGGCATTCGACCAAACCCCGGGCAAGTTGGCTCTGGAAATCGTCCTCTGAGCCAAACCAGCCTTCAAAGCTGTGCTGGTGGGCGCATTGGAGGTCCAGGACTTTCATCTGACTAGGCTACTACAGACGCGGTGGGCTGCCAATCCAGCGACCAGGCACCCGAGGCCAGGTTTTGCAGCCACAGGGCGGCGGTGAGGGTTTTGCTGTCGGTCACCCGGCCATCGCGGCACCATTCCAGCAGCTCGGGCAAGGTGGCGGTGAACACGTCCAGAAACTCGCCCGCGTCCAGATTGCGCTCACCCAAAGTCAGGCCACGGGCAAACCAGATGTCGATGAATTCGGTGGAATAGGCAATCACCGGGTGCAGCATGCCGGCCCGTGCCCATTCGGTAGCGGAATAGCCGGTTTCTTCCAGCAGCTCGCGCTGGGCGCAGGCGAAAGTGGTCTCCCCCGCATCCAGCTTGCCCGCAGGAAACTCGACCATGACCCGGTCCAGCGGATAGCGGAACTGGCGCTCCAGCACCAGGCGGCCATCGTCCAGCATGGGCACGACCATCACCGCGCCGGGGTGCTTCACGTACTCGCGCGTGGCGCTGCGGCCATCGGGCAAGCGCACGGTGTCGCGAAAGGCGTGCAGGAAGCGGCCCTTGAGCAGCTCTTCGCTGTCGGTCTTGTGCTCAACGAGGTGCTGGTCGGGGATAGGCATGGAAGTCATTCGGGAGGGCCGACAGCGTCACTGGCGGCAGTTCGGCAAAGCTCAAATGCGGTGCTTGAGCAGATAGCGGGCAATAAAGCCCGGAAACGCCAAGGTGATGAACAAGGTGCCGGTGATGGCGTAGAACTCCCAGCCCTGGGGAGCGATCTGGCCGCCGTGGTTTTCCAACAGCAAGCCCAGGCCACCCACCGCAAAGTAGTACACCACCAGTTCACCCAGGCGCATGGCCAAGGACTTGGACTGGGCCAGCTTGAACACCAGGAATAGGCGGCGACCCATGAACGGCAAATTGGCAGCAACGATGGCCGCCAACAGTACCAACCATACGGAGACGGTTTGGGTCATTTGAACCACCCCGCCGGCCGCCCTGCCAGCACCATCAGGTACCCAACGTCAGTACGATGGCCTGTGCGCACAAGGTCATCAGGCCGCCGGGCACGATACCCAGGATCAGCACCAGGGCACCGTTGACCGACAACACGGCTCGCACGTCCAGAGGTGCGGAGACCGTGGTGGCGGTAATGGGTGCATCGAAGTACATGACCTTGACCACACGCAGGTAATAGAAGGCACCGATCAGCGACATCATCACCGCGAACACCGCCAGCGCGATGTAGCCGACGTAGCCCGAGGCGATCAGCGCCTGCAGCACCGACAGCTTGGCATAGAAGCCGACCATAGGCGGGATACCGGCCATGGAGAACAGGCAGATGGCCATGACCGCGGCGTACAAGGGGCTGCGTTCGTTCAAACCTGCCAGGTCGGAGATTTCTTCGCTTTCAAAGCCTTCGCGGGCCAGCAGCAGAATCACACCGAAACCAGCCAAGGTGGTGAGCACATAGGTGATCACGTAGAACATGGACGAGCTGTAGGCATTGGCCGCCGACAAAGTGTTGCCATTGACCACACCCGACAGCAGACCCAGCAGCACAAAGCCCATCTGAGAAATGGTGGAGTAGGCCAGCATGCGCTTCAGGTTGGTTTGGGCGATAGCCGCCAAGTTCCCCAGCGCCAAAGAGCACACCGACAAGACCACCAGCATCTGCTGCCAGTCGATCGCCAGCGGCAGCATGCCCTCAACCAGCAAACGGATGCAGATGGCAAATGCGGCCAACTTGGGCGCGCCACCGATCATCAGCGTCACCGCAGTCGGTGCGCCCTGGTACACGTCGGGAATCCACATGTGGAATGGCACAACACCGAGTTTGAAAGCCAAACCAGCCACAACGAACACCAAACCAAACACCAACACCTGGTGCTTGACCTGGCCGGATGCAATGACCTTGAAGACCTGACCCACTTCCAGGGTGCCTGTGGCACCGTACATCATGGACAGGCCGTACAGCAGAAAGCCCGATGCCAGGGCACCCAGCACAAAGTACTTCATGGCGGCTTCGGTAGCAGTAGCGTTGTCACGTCGCAGAGCCACCAAGGCGTAGCTGGACAAGGTCAGCAACTCCAGGCCCATGTAGATGACCAGAAAGTTGTTGCCGGAAATCATCACCGACATGCCCAGCAGCGCAAACATGCTCAGGGTGAACATCTCTCCGCCATGCAGCATGCCACGGTCACTTGCGTACGGGCGACCGTAGACCAGAGTAATCATGACGGCGATGGTGGCAAAACACTTGAGCCAGTTGCCCATAGGGTCGCTCACAACCATATTGCCAAAACCGTACAAGGTGGTGTTGCCGCTGGCGTACAAGCCTTGCAGGATGGCAACCACGCCCAGCGACAGCATGGTCAGGGCATAGGTGCCGGTGCGTCGTGGGCTTTTCACCCCCAGGTCGACCAGCGCAATGATGCAGGCCATCGCCAGCAGCACGATTTCCGGGTAAACCGTGATCCAACTGATTGTGTCAATCATCTTTTCGTTCTCAATCCAGTGGGGTCAGTTGAGCTTGGATGCTGCAACGTGTTTGATCAAATCGGCCACCGAGGCATCCATCACATCGGTGAAAGGCTTGGGGTACAGGCCCATGGCCAGCACCGCAATTGCCAACAGGAGCAGCATGAAAAATTCGCGACCATTAATGTCCGTGAGTTCCTTCACATGGTCATTGGTCACCGGGCCCAGGTAGACGCGTTTGTACATCCACAGGGTGTAGGCGGCACCAAAGATCAACGCCGTAGCAGCTGCGAAACCTACCCAGAAGTTGAATTGCACTGCACCCAAAATCACCATCCACTCCCCTACGAACCCCGCCGTGGCGGGCAAGCCGCAATTGGCCATGGCGAACAGCAAGGCAAAGGCCGCAAACTTGGGCATGGTGTTGACCACACCGCCGTAGCTGGCGATTTCACGGGAATGCATGCGGTCATAGAGCACGCCGATCGACAAGAACATGGCGGCAGACACAAAGCCGTGGGCAATCATTTGCACAATGCCGCCCGCAATACCCAGCGGGTTGAAAATGAAGAAACCCAAGGTCACAAAACCCATGTGGGCTACCGACGAATAGGCCACCAGCTTCTTCATGTCTTCCTGCACCATGGCCACCAAACCGACATACACCACGGCAATGAGTGACAGGCCGATCATCAGGCCAGACCATTCATGGGATGCATCGGGCGCAATCGGCAATGAGAAACGCAGGAAACCGTAGGCCCCCAACTTCAGCATGATGGCGGCCAGCACGGCAGAACCACCGGTGGGCGCTTCCACGTGCACATCTGGCAACCACGTATGCACTGGCCACATCGGCACCTTGACGGCAAACGCCGACAAGAAGGCGAAAAACAGCAAGGTCTGGGTACGGCTGTCCAGAGGCAACTGGTGCCAGGTGGCGATGTCAAAGCTGCCACCCGACTTGACGTACAGGAAAATCAACGCTACCAGCATCAACAAGGAACCCAGCAGCGTGTACAGGAAGAACTTGAAGGCCGCGTAGATCTTATTGGGCCCACCCCAGATACCAATGATCAAATACATCGGGATGAGTGTGGCCTCGAAGAAGACGTAAAACAAAATGCCGTCCAGCGCGCAAAAGACACCAATCATCAATCCACTGAGGATCAAGAAAGCACCCATGTACTGGTTGACTTTATTAGTAATCGCTTCCCAACCGGCAATAACCACGATGACATTGATAAATGCCGTCAGGATCACGAACCACACCGAGATGCCGTCCACACCCAGGTGGTAGTTCACATTGAAGCGCTCGATCCAGCTGGTGTTTTCCACAAACTGCATCGCCGAAGTGCCCAGCTTGAAGCCGCTATAGAGCGGCAACGTCACCAGCAAGCTCACCACCGAACCCACGAGGGCAACCCAACGCACGGCCCGGGCCTGTTCATCACGGCCTAAGGCCAAAAGTACTACGCCAAAAAAGATAGGTATCCAGATGGCAAGGCTCAACAATCCCATTTTTCTTATTCCTCTACTGGTTGAGCCAAACGAAATACGTCATCAGCGCAAAAACACCCACGATCATGGCAAACGCATAGTCGTAAATGAATCCGGTCTGGACCCAACGCACCATGCCCGAAATCCAGCCCACGATCTTCCAGGATCCGTTCACCACGCCACCGTCAATGATGGTGCGGTCGCCCACCTGCCACAGGCCGGTACCCAGGCCACGGGCACCCCGTGCCAATACGTTCTCATTGAACCAGTCCAGGTAGTACTTGTTTTCCAACAGCGTGTAAATCGGCTGGCAAGCACGTTTGATGGCGGCGGGCAGAGCCGGATTGACCATGTACATGTAGTAGGAAGTAGCCACACCGGCAACCGCCAGAATGAACGGCATGGTGGTCAATGCGTGGACGGCCATCGCCCATGCACCGTGGAACTCTTGCGCCAGCTCTTTCATGGCAGCATGCTTTTCAGAGTCAATGAAAATTGCATCCTTGAAAAAGTCGCCGTATAACATGGGCTGGAGGGTGAAGTAGCCAATGACGACCGATGGAATGGCCAAAAGTACCAGGGGCAATGTCACCACCCAGGGGGATTCGTGGGGCTTGCTGTCGCCGTGGCCATGGTCGCCATGGTGGTCGTCATGTCCGTGGTGGGCATCGGGGTTTTGGTCAAACCGCTCTTTGCCGTGAAACACCAGAAAATACATCCGGAACGAATAGAAAGCGGTGACAAACACGCCCGCCAGCACCGCAAAGTTTGCGAAGCCTGCTCCGGGCAAGTGGCTCAAGTGCACTGCTTCGATGATGCTGTCTTTGGAGTAAAAACCCGAAAACAGAGGCGTACCAATCAAAGCCAGTGATCCCAGCAGCGAGGTAATCCAGGTGATGGGCATGTACTTGCGTAAACCGCCCATCCAGCGGATATCTTGGTTGTGGTGCACACCCATGATGACCGAACCTGCTGCCAGGAACAGCAAGGCCTTGAAGAACGCGTGGGTCATCAGATGGAACACAGCGACCGAATACGCCGAGGCACCCAGAGCTACCGTCATGTAGCCCAACTGGGACAGCGTGGAGTACGCCACCACCCGCTTGATGTCGTTCTGGATGATGCCCAAAAAGCCCATGAACAGCGCCGTGATAGAACCCACCACCAAAATCAGATTCAAGGCGGTATCGCTCAGCTCAAACAAGGGGGACATACGGGCCACCATGAAGATACCCGCAGTCACCATGGTTGCCGCGTGGATCAGCGCCGAGATGGGCGTAGGGCCTTCCATGGAGTCGGGCAGCCACACATGCAGCGGAAACTGGGCCGACTTGCCCATGGCACCGATGAACAGGCAGATGCAGATCACGGTCACCAACATCCAGTTTGTACCGGGGAGCATGAGTTGCGCCAACTCTTCCTTTTTCGCGAACGCCTCGGTGTAGTTCAATGTCCCAGCATAGGCAGCAATCAGGCCAATGCCCAGGATGAAGCCGAAGTCACCCACACGGTTAACCAAAAAGGCCTTCATGTTGGCGAAAATGGCGGTAGGACGGTTGAACCAAAAGCCGATCAGCAAATAAGACACCAAGCCCACAGCTTCCCAGCCGAAGAAAAGCTGTAGCATGTTGTTGCTCATGACCAGCATCAACATCGAGAAAGTAAACAGCGAGATGTAGGCGAAGAAACGGTTATATCCCGCATCTTCTTCCATGTAGCCAATGGTGTAGATGTGCACCATCAGCGACACAAAGGTCACCACGCACATCATCATGGCGGTCAAGCCATCCACCATGAATCCGATCTCCATGCGCAAACCACCTACATCCATCCAGGTGTAGAGCGTTTCATTGAAGCGGGCACCGTCGTTGACCACGCTGTTGAGCGTCATGGCCGACAAGACGAAGGCAATGAACACCCCCAAAATGGTGAGTGTGTGGCTGGCGCGACGGCCGATCACATTACCGCCAAATGCGGTACCCAGAACACCAGCAAGCAAAGCGCCCGCCAGAGGTGCCAGCGGAACCGCCAGCAAAGTAGAAGCTGCGAGGGTTTGACTCATTTTTTATTAACCCTTGAGCGTATTGAGTTCATCCACATTGATACTGGACTTATTACGGAACAGGAGCACCAGGATAGCCAGACCGATGGCTGACTCGGCGGCTGCAACCGTCAGAATGAAGAAGACGAATATCTGGCCGCGCATGTCGTTCAGGTAGTACGAGAAGGCCACAAAATTCATGTTCACCGCCAACAGCATCAGCTCGATCGCCATCAGCAAGACGATCAGGTTTTTGCGGTTCAGAAAGATGCCGATGACCGACAAGGCAAACAAAATGGCCCCGAGGGACAGAAAGTGTCCGAGCGTTAACGTCATGCTTTTTTCTCCACCACCGCAGCTGCTGGAGTAACAACCGCAGGAATCTCCACCGCAGGCTGGGTTGCCTTCATTTTGATGATTTCCACACGATCCCGTGCCTTGACGCGTACTTGGTCTGACGGGTTGGCGTGCTTGCTGTCTTTACGCTGGCGCAGCGTCAGGGCGATAGCAGCCACAATGGCCACCAGCAAAATGACTGCCGCAATCTCCAGTGGGTAGAGATACTCGGTGTAGAGAATCTTGCCCAACTCCTTGGTGTTGGACACCTGGGCACCGATATCTGCGCCCCCCGTGAGGTTGCGGGTTTCATCGTTGGTACGGAAGCCTCCCATCAACACCATAGCCATTTCAAGCGCCAGCAATACGCCACCGCCTGCGGCAATCGGGAAATGCTTCCAGAATCCTTGGCGAAGCGCATCGACGTTGATGTCCAACATCATCACCACGAACAAGAACAACACCATCACCGCGCCGACGTACACCAGCACCAAGGTAATAGCCAAGAACTCTGCTTTCAGCAGAATCCAGATAGCGGCTGCCTGGAAAAACGCAAGCACCAGATACAGGGCGGCGTACACGGGGTTGCGTGAAGTAATCACCCGGAACCCTGCGAACAGAAGCACTGTCGCGAAGAGATAAAAGAGGCCTGTCTTAACGTCCATGGAGCAGTTCTTATTGTGTAGAAACGAGGGCAGCAATCAGCAGCTGTGAACGAGGTTTAACGGTACTTGGCATCTGCAGAACGGGCCGCCGCGATGTCTTTTTCGTAACGGTCTCCCACTGCCAACAACATGTCTTTGGTGAAATACAGATCGCCGCGTTTTTCACCGTGGTACTCCAGCACATGGGTTTCCACAATGGAGTCCACCGGGCAGCTTTCTTCGCAAAAACCGCAAAAAATACATTTGGTCAGGTCAATGTCGTACCGACTGGTGCGGCGCGAACCATCGGCTCGCACATCCGATTCAATGGTGATCGCCATCGCCGGGCACACCGCCTCGCACAACTTGCAGGCAATACATCGCTCTTCACCATTTTCGTAGCGGCGCAAGGCATGCAAGCCACGGAAACGGGGAGACAGCGGTGTTTTTTCTTCTGGAAACTGCACTGTAATCTTGCGCCGAAACGCGTGCTTTCCGGTCAGCGCCAAGCCTTTGAACAACTCTGCCAACATGAAGCTGGAGAGAAAGTCCTTGAGCGAAAAGGCAGGAGTAGCCAATGTGGACATACGTGACTCGCTTTATTTCCAGATATTAAACGGGGTCTGCATCCAGCCACCCACCACCACCAGCCACACCAGGGTGACGGGGATAAAAATCTTCCAGCCCAGACGCATGATCTGGTCGTAACGGAAGCGTGGGAAGCTTGCGCGCACCCACAAGAACATGGTCACGACCGCGAAGGTCTTGAGTCCGAGCCAGATCCAGCCTGGAATCCAGTTGAACAGCACGCTGTCGATCGGCGACAACCAGCCACCGAGGAACATCAGCACCGTCATGATCGACACGAGCCACATATTGGCGTACTCGGCCAAGAAGAACATCGCAAAGCTCATGCCGGAATATTCGACCATGTGGCCGGCCACAATTTCCGACTCGCCTTCGACCACGTCAAACGGGTGGCGGTTGGTCTCGGCCAGACCCGAGATGAAATAGACCAGGAACACGGGTAACAAAGGCAGCCAGTTCCAGGACAAGAAGGTCAGCCCCTTTTCAGCAAACATGCCCTTGGCCTGGCCCATGACGATATCCGTCAAGTTCAAACTGGCAGACACCATCAGCACAATCACCAGGCAAAAGCCCATGGCAATTTCATAGCTGACCATTTGCGCAGAGGCCCGCAGCGCCCCCAGGAAAGCGTACTTGGAGTTGGATGCCCAACCCGCGATGATGACCCCATAGACTTCCATCGAGGTAATCGCCATCAGAAACAGCAAGCCTGCGTTAATGTTCGACAGGGCAATTTCAGGACCAAATGGAATCACCGCCCAAGCCGCCAAGGCGGGCATGATGGTCATGATGGGACCCAGAAAGAAAAGACCCTTGTTCGCAACGGTGGGCAGAATAATTTCTTTGGTGAGCAGCTTCAACGCATCGGCAATGGGCTGCAACAAGCCCAAAGGACCCACGCGGTTGGGACCGATACGGATCTGGGTCCAGCCAATGGCTTTGCGCTCCCACAGCGTCAGATATGCCACACAGCCCATCAGCGGCAAAAGCACCAGGACAATCTTGACCAGGTTCCAGATGACAGGCCAAGCGCCACCAGACCACCAGCTAGCACCTACCAGACCTTGTCCAAAAGCAAAAATTGCATCAATCATGCGGCCACCTCTTGTGCAGCATGGGCTTGGCGCGCATCTGCCGTCATCTGCAAAGCACTGGCACGGCGCACGATGCCATCCAACTGGTACAGGCTTGCGACTACAGGCACCGCAGAAGCACGTGCCGTCATGTCAATGCTTGCTTGTGTCTTGTTGCTCAGCTTGTCGGCCAGAACCTGTGTGGCACCCTCCGATAAATCTGCGCGCAATGTCGCGAGCACATCTTGCGAGGACTCAAAGTCAAAGCCAGGCAGGCCCAGCACATTGGCCAATACGCGCAACACCTTCCAAGCCGGACGGGTATCACCCAAAGGTTTCACCACCGCATGGAAGCCTTGCACACGCCCTTCGGCGTTAACAAAACTGCCCGAGGTTTCCGAGAACGGAGCGATTGGCAGCAAGACATCGCTGAACGCCATGTTGGACTTGAATGGACTCATGGTGACGACCATTTCTGCGCGGCCCACACTGTGTGCAGCACCCGCAACCGAGTCAAACTCCGGCTCATTGTTTAGCAACAAAACGGCTTTGAGCCCACCCGCCAGCATTTGCCCTGCATTCAAGCCGCCTTGGGCCGGTTGGGCATGCGCCAACTGTGCACCTACAGTGTTGGCAGCTTCGGTCAGATACCCAACCGTGGCACCCGTTTGCTCGCCAATCCAGTTAGCCAGTGCCAACAGGCTGGAAGCCTGGGCGTGGTGCGCAGCGGCGTTACCCAGCAGAATCGCCTTGCGATCACCGCCCAGCAATGATTTGGCAATGGCTTTGGCTGCGTCCGTGGCGGAACCAGCCACTGGTGCCGTCACAGCCTTAGTTTCTGCCACCGCAGCAGCGACATCGGCCAAGAACTGCAACCATTGGTCCGCTGAACCTTGCACGGAGTTTGCAACAGGAATTGCCCAAGCATCCGCCTTGGCAAGCTCCACTACAGAATTTATAGCACTCACCGCACATCCCTTGCGCGCTGCCTGCCGAATACGCTGTGCAAACAAAGGGTGGTCTTTGCGCAAATTCGAACCCACCACCAGCACGCGCTGCAGTTGGCTCAAAGAAGATATCGACGTACCCAGATAACGGATGCCTTCGGTCAGCGCAAACTCGGCATTGCGCAGCCGGTAGTCAATATTTTCACTACCCAGGCCACGCACCAACGCACCAGCCAGAACCAGCTCTTCCAGCGTGCTGTGCGGGCTGACCAATGTGCCAATACTGGCAGCACCGTGCTGTGACTTGATCTGCTTCAGACCGTTGGCAATGTATTCAAGCGCCGTCTGCCAATCGACGGCTTTCCACTCTCCGCCCTGCTTGAGCATGGGACTGGTCAGGCGTTCGGCGCTGTTCAGTGCTTCGTAAGAGAAACGATCACGATCGGCAATCCAGCATTCGTTCACCGCTTCGTTTTCGAGCGGCACCACGCGCATGACTTTATTGTTCTTGACCTGGACCACCAGATTGGCACCGGTCGAGTCGTGTGGGCTGACGGATTTGCGGCGCGACAGCTCCCAGGTACGGGCGCTATAGCGGAAAGGCTTGCTGGTCAACGCGCCCACGGGGCAAATGTCAATCATGTTGCCCGAGAGCTCGGAGTCGATCGTTTCACCCAACACGGTGGTGATTTCGGAATGCTCACCGCGGTGGATCATGCCGAGCTCCATCACGCCCGCCACTTCCTGGCCAAAACGGACGCAGCGCGTGCAGTGGATGCAACGGCTCATTTCTTCCATGGATACCAGCGGTCCCACATCCTTGTGGAACACCACCCGCTTTTCTTCTTCGTAGCGCGAAGAGGAACCACCGTAACCGACGGCCAAATCCTGCAACTGGCATTCACCACCCTGGTCGCAAATAGGGCAATCCAGCGGGTGGTTGATGAGTAAAAACTCCATCACCGACTGCTGTGCCTTGAGGGCCTTTTCGCTCTTGGTGCGAACAATCATGCCCTGTGTCACGGGCGTAGCACATGCGGGCATGGGCTTGGGCGCCTTTTCCACATCCACCAGGCACATACGGCAGTTGGCCGCAATGCTGAGCTTCTTGTGGTAACAAAAATGGGGAATATAGGTTCCCGCCTTTTCAGCCGCATGCATGATCATGCTGCCTTCAAGAATGTCTACCTTCTTACCGTCGAGTTCGATTTCTACCATGTGCTCTTACCTCAATCAGGCGTGCGCCGCAGCCTGGGGTTTTTTGTTCTGGATCAACGCCTCGAATTCAGGGCGGAAATGCTTGATCATGGCGCGCACCGGCATGGCCGCTGCGTCACCCAGCGCGCAAATGGTGCGGCCTTGTATATTGTCTGCAACCGAGTTGAGCAAATCCAAATCGGTCGCACGGCCTTCGCCGCGCCAGATACGGTCAATCACCCGCCACATCCAGCCCGTACCTTCGCGGCAAGGCGTACATTGCCCGCAAGATTCGTGCGAATAGAAATAGGATAAGCGCAGCAGGCTCTCCACCATATTGCGTGAGTCGTCCATGACGATCACTGCCCCGGAACCCAGCATGGAACCGGCCTTGGCAATCGAGTCATAGTCCATGGTGCATTGCATCATGGTGTCTGCGGGCAGCACAGGGGCAGAGGACCCACCGGGAATCACTGCTTTAAGAGTACGCCCGGTCCGGACACCACCGGCTAGTTCGAGCAACTTGGAGAACGGCGTTCCCATAGGAATCTCGTAATTACCGGGACGCTCAACATCCCCGCTGACCGAGTAAATCTTGGTGCCACCGTTGTTGGGCTTGCCGCATTCCAGATACGCCAGACCACCATTGCGGATGATCCACGGCACAGCCGCAAAGGTTTCCGTGTTGTTGATGGTCGTGGGCTTGCCATACAGGCCAAAGCTGGCCGGGAATGGTGGCTTGAAGCGCGGTTGGCCTTTTTTGCCTTCCAGGGATTCCAACAAAGCCGTTTCTTCACCGCAGATGTAGGCCCCAAAACCATGGGACGCATGCAGTTGGAACGAATAATTGCTGCCCAGAATATTGTTACCCAACAAACCCGCGGCGCGGGCTTCTTCCAGCGCTTCTTCAAATCGCTCGTAAGTACCGAAAATTTCACCGTGGATGTAGTTGTAGCCCACCGAAATACCCATGGCATACGCCGCAATCGCCATACCTTCGATGACGATATGCGGGTTGTACTGCATGATGTCGCGATCTTTGCAGGTACCCGGCTCACCCTCGTCCGAATTGCAGACCAGGTATTTTTGACCTGGGAACTGGCGAGGCATGAAGCTCCACTTCAAACCTGTAGGGAAACCTGCGCCGCCTCGGCCACGCAACGCCGACTCTTTGACGGTTGCAATAACCTGGTCCTGGGTGAGGCCTTCGCCGCCGTCTTTGCCCAAGATCTTGCGCAAAGCCTGGTAGCCACCGCGGGCTTCGTAATCCTTGAGATGCCAATTCGTGCCATCCAGATCCGCCATGATTTGCGGATTGATATGGCGGCCATGGAAACTGGTTTGGACCCCGGTTGCCTTGAATTGGGAAAGAATCTGTTCTGCTGACATTACTTAGCCTCCGCAGACGGGGTACCAGACGCGCGCAACCCATCCACCAACTGATCCAACTTGTCATTGCTCATAAAGCTGCACATGGTGCGGTCATTGACCAACATCACCGGGGAGTCCGCACAGGCACCCAGGCACTCGCTCTGCTGCAAGGTGAACAAGCCATCTGCTGTGGTCTCGTTCATGGAAATACCCAACTTGTGCTCAAGATGCTTCAAAGCCTTGGCACCGTCACGCAACTGGCATGGCAGGTTGGTGCAGACGTTCAGCTTGAAACGCCCCACCGGAGCCTGGTTGTACATGTTGTAGAAGGTCGTGACCTCATGCACCGCAATGGGTGGCATGCCCAGAACCTCCGCAACGACGTTCTCACTCTCTGCACTCACATAACCCAACTCTTGTTGGACGATAGAGAGGCAGGCCATCACGGCAGATTGCTTTTGGTCAGCAGGAAATTTGGCCACTTCACGGGCAAAACGGGCTTTGGTGGATTCAGAAATCATGCTCACATTACCGGTCAATTTCGCCAAACACGATGTCCATCGTACCAATCACCGCAACCGCATCTGCAATCATGTGACCGCGAGACAACTCGTCCATCGCAGCCAAATGCGCAAAGCCCGGAGCCCGAATTTTCAGGCGGTAAGGCTTGTTGGCACCATCGCTGACGAGGTAGATACCAAATTCACCCTTGGGGTGCTCAACCGCCGCATAGGCCTCGCCCAGCGGCACGTGGAAGCCCTCGGTGAACAGCTTGAAATGGTGGATCAACTCCTCCATGTTCGCCTTCATCGATTCACGTGCAGGAGCCGCCACTTTGTGGTTATCGGTGATGACGGGGCCAGGATTCACGCGCAGCCAATCAACGCACTGCTTGATGATGCGGTTGGACTCGCGCATTTCTTGAACACGCACCAGATAGCGGTCGTAGCAATCACCGGTTTTACCCACCGGAATGTCGAAGTCCATCTTGTCATAAGCATCGTAGGGTTGCTTCTTGCGCAAATCCCAAGCAATACCCGAACCACGCAGCATGGGCCCCGTGAAGCCCAAATTGAGCGCCCGTTCGGGTGTCACCACCGCAATGCCCACCGTACGCTGTTTCCAGATGCGGTTTTCGGTCAACAAGGTCTCGTATTCGTCGACGCACTTGGGGAAGCGCGCAGAGAAATCATCGATGAAGTCGAGCAAGCTGCCTTGGCGGTTTTCATTCAACTGCGCCATGGCTTTGGCGTTCTTGATGCGGCTCACCTTGTACTGCGGCATGCTATCGGGCAGGTCCCGGTATACGCCACCGGGGCGGAAATAGGCAGCGTGCATACGTGCGCCGCTTACCGCCTCGTACATGTCGAACAGATCTTCTCGCTCGCGGAAGCAGTAAATTAGCACATTCATGGCACCGCAATCGAGCCCGTGCGCACCCAACCACAGCAAGTGGTTCAGCAGCCGGGTGATTTCTGCGAACATGACGCGGATGTACTGGGCACGAATGGGTACCTCGATACCCATCATCTTTTCAATGGCGAGGCAATAGGCTTGCTCATTGGCCATCATGGACACGTAGTCCAGACGGTCCATGTAGGGCAACGACTGGATGAACGTCTTGGTTTCTGCCAGCTTTTCGGTGGCGCGGTGCAGCAAACCAATATGCGGATCGGCACGTTGGATCACTTCGCCGTCCAGCTCCAGAACCAAGCGCAAAACACCGTGTGCAGCCGGGTGCTGCGGCCCAAAATTGAGCGTGTAATTTTTGATTTCAGCCATGAGACATCCTGCGCTTAATGCAGCCCCCCGTAATTGTCTTCCCGGATGATGCGGGGTGTAATTTCGCGCGGTTCAATCGATACAGGCTGGTAGACGACACGTTTTTGCTCAGGGTCATAACGCATTTCGACATGGCCCGATGTAGGGAAGTCTTTGCGAAACGGATGACCGATGAAGCCGTAATCCGTCAAGATGCGGCGCAGATCGTTGTGACCTTCGAAGATGATGCCGAACAGATCAAAGGCTTCGCGTTCAAACCAGTTGGCCGAATTCCAGACACCGTTGATCGAGTCCACCACCGGAAAATCATCGTCTGGGCACAGCACCTTGACCCGCACACGCTGGTTCAGACTGACCGACAGCAATTGCAGCACCACACCGTAGCGCGGACCCTCATAGGCTCCATCGCGGAACGACGAATAATCCATGCCACACAGGTCAATCAATTGCTCGAACTTGCAGCCAGGCGCATCGCGCAGCAACGTTGCCACCGCCAGATAGTCCGACGCTCGCACCACGACTTCCACCTCAGCCAAAGCCACGCTGACACGGCTTGCCTGGGCACCCAGTATTTGAACCAAGGTGTCTTTTAAAGCCTCGGGCTGGACAGCAAATACAGTCATCTCAGACCCTCGCAATCGTGTTGGTGCGACGAATCTTCTGCTGCAACTGGATCACGCCGTACAACAGGGCTTCTGCAGTGGGCGGACAGCCCGGCACATAAACATCGACAGGTACGATACGGTCGCAGCCGCGCACCACAGAATAGCTGTAGTGGTAGTAGCCCCCCCCATTGGCGCACGAACCCATGGAAAGCACCCAGCGCGGCTCGGGCATCTGGTCGTACACCTTGCGCAAAGCAGGCGCCATCTTGTTGCACAACGTACCCGCAACGATCATCAAATCGCTCTGGCGCGGGCTGGGACGGAACAGCATGCCAAAACGGTCCATGTCGTAGCGCGCTGCACCGGCGTGCATCATTTCAACTGCACAGCAGGCCAAGCCAAACGTCATAGGCCATAGCGAACCCGTCTTTGCCCAGTTCACCACCGAGTCGTAAGACGTGGTGACAAACCCTTCTTTCATGACACCTTCAATCATCGTGCTACTCCCAGTCAAGGGCCCCTTTTTTCCACTCGTAGACAAAGCCCACAACCAGAATTCCCAGAAAAATAATGACCGCCCAGAAACCCACGATACCCACCTCTTTGAGCGCCACCGCCCAAGGAAAAAGGAATGCAATTTCCAGATCAAACAAGATAAAAAGAATGGCGACCAAGTAGTAACGCACGTCAAATTTCATGCGCGCGTCTTCGAATGCTTCAAAGCCACATTCGTAAGGGGAGTTTTTGGCCGCATCGGGCCGATTGGGGCCAAATATATGGCCGAGCACCTGGGGTGCTACGCCGACACCTATGCCGACTAAGATGAACAAAAGGACTGGGAGGTACTGATCTAAGTTCATCTTGAGGTTCTGATCACCGCTTGTGACTTGCCGAACACAGGTTCGGCAAGTCTTTTTGTTGGTGCCGTCGGCGAGACTCGAACTCGCACAGCTTTCGCCACTACCCCCTCAAGATAGCGTGTCTACCAATTTCACCACGACGGCGGTTTTTTCTGTGCAGATGGCATGAGGAACCTTGCGGTTTGTGGCTTTCTGCACAGCTATGAATTTTACTCGATTACCCTGTCGTTCTCAGGGTGACTGAGAAATTCAACCCATATTATTTAGTCGGAATTTGTCCTGCACCGGAAGCCGCCACTGCGGGCGCAGCAGGCACCGCGCCAGCTACTGAGCCGGGAATCTGCCCAGCCGCACCCGAGGCAGCTACTTCCGGTGCCGTCACAGCAGCACGCTCCAGTACGCTACCGGAGCTGACGGTGCGTGCGCTGTTGAAATATGCCAAAGCCAAAGTGCAGGCAAAGAACACCGCCGCCAGAATGCCGGTGGTTCGCGACAGGAAATTAGCACTTCCGCTGGCACCGAACAGGCTACCCGAACTACCGCTACCGAATGCTGCGCCCATATCAGCACCCTTACCGTGCTGGACCAGGATCAGGCCAATCATGCCGATCGCGGCCAGCATCTGGACCGCCAGCAGAATGGTCAACAAAATATTCATCTCAATACTCCTAAATCAAACTCGAAAACATGTAAATGCAATGTGGCCAGCCTACTGGGCCGCCGCCACAATCGCCAAAAAGTCTGCCGCCTTGAGCGATGCGCCGCCAACCAGGCCACCATCAATATCCGCCTGGGCCAGCAGTTGCGCCGCGTTGGCCGCGTTCATGCTGCCGCCGTACAAAATCTGGATCCGATCGGCCTGGTTGGTGGCCGCATGGAGCTGGGCGCGCAGCAAGGCGTGCACTTGCTGGGCTTGCTCGGGAGTCGCTGTCAGCCCTGTGCCAATCGCCCACACCGGCTCATACGCCAGCACGATTTCGCTGATGCAGTGGCCATTGGTATGCACTACTGCGGCCAGTTGGCGCTTTACCACTTCTTCGGTTTTGCCCGCTTCGCGCTCTGCCTGGGTTTCGCCCACGCAAACGATGGGCGTGATGCCTGCAGCCAGGGCGCTCTGGGTTTTCAGGGCCACAACTGCATCGGTTTCACCATGGTATTGCCGCCGCTCCGAGTGACCGACGATGGCATAGCGCACACCGAATTCTTTCAGCATGGCTGTGGAGACCTCACCCGTGAATGCCCCCACCGCGTGCGGCGAAACATCTTGCGCTCCTAAATAAATAGCACTAGACGCAAGTAATACTTGCGCTTGAGCCCAATAAGGTGCAGGAATACAAACCGCCACACCACACACCGACTGGCCTACGCCGGCCAGTAATGCCTGCAACAAAGCCTGGTTCGAAGCCAGGCTGCTGTTCATTTTCCAATTACCAACAATCAGTTTTTTCTTCATAGCTTCACCATGTCAAAACGATTTTTCCAATGTTTGCACCCGACTCCATCAGCGCATGCGCCTGGGCAGCCCCATCCTCTTCTGCGGCAAAAACCTGGTAGATCACCGGCTTGATGCGGGCATCGGCCAGCATGGGCCAAACCTGCTGCCGCAAAGCCTGCGCAATCGCCGCCTTGAAAGCCACCGGGCGAACCCGCAAGGTTGATCCAGTAATAGTCAGACGCTTGCGCAGGACCAACCCGGCGTGGATCTCGCTCTTGGCACCGCCCTGCACAGCGATGATGACCAGACGACCATCTTCTGCCAGGCACTGGATCTCACGGGCCACATAGCTACCCGCCACCATGTCAAGTACCGCGTCCACACCTACCCCTTGGGTGATGCGCTGCACCTCTTCCACGAAGTCGTGGGTTGTGTAGTTGATGGCATAGTCCGCACCCAATTTCAAGCAAGCCGCGCATTTTGCATCGCTACCCGCCGTCACCAGCACCGTGGCCCCCATGGCTTTGGCGAGCTGGATGGCCGTGATGCCAATCCCGCTGGAACCACCTTGTACCAACAGGGTTTCGCCTTTTTGTAGACGAGCCCGGTCGAACACATTGCTCCACACGGTGAAGAAGGTCTCGGGCAGGGATGCCGCCTCGATATCACTCAATCCTTGCGGAACGGGCAAGCACTGCGCCACCGGGGCAACGCACATCTGCGCATATCCGCCACCCGTCACCAACGCACAGACGCGGTCGCCGATCTGCACACCCGCCTGCGCCATCGCATCGGCATCGCCAGACACCACCACACCCGCCACCTCCAAACCGGGGATATCCGAAGCACCCTCAGGCACGGGGTAGTTGCCCGTTCGCTGGAGCACGTCAGGCCGGTTCACACCGCTGGCGGACACGCGAATCAGCAACTCACCCTTGCCTGGTACGGGCGCCGGACGTTCTGCAACACGCAGTACATCCGGTGCGCCGTACGCAGTGATTTCAATGGCTTTCATAGGAGGACGGTTTCCATGCGTGGCGGCTGTGTTGCCACAGCCGCTAAACGCTGGATTTAGCGCTGGGCTTCCGGGTTGTACGCGGGGCGGTCCAGCAAAGCCTTCATCGACAGCTTGATACGGCCTTTTTCATCGGTTTCCATGACCTTGACCTTGACGATCTGGCCTTCGGACAGGTAGTCGGTGACCTTTTCCACGCGCTCGTGGGCGATCTGGCTAATGTGCAGCAAACCGTCTTTGCCCGGCAGCAGGTTGACCAGTGCACCGAAGTCCAGAATCTTGGTGATCGGGCCTTCGTAGACCTTGCCAATTTCGACTTCTGCGGTGATCTGCTCGATGCGGCGCTTGGCTTCTTCGGCCTTGGCGGGGTCGCTCGACGCAATGGTGATGGTGCCGTCTTCTTCGATGTTGATCTGTGTGCCGGTTTCTTCGGTCAGCGCACGGATGACCGCGCCGCCCTTGCCGATCACGTCGCGGATTTTGTCCGGATTGATCTTCATGGTGAACAGGCGGGGCGCGAAGGTGGACACTTCTGTCTTGGCTTCGGACATGGCTTCCATCATCTTGTCGAGGATGTGCAAACGGGCTTCCTTGGCCTGAGCCAATGCAACCTGCATGATCTCTTTGGTAATGCCCTGGATTTTGATGTCCATTTGCAGCGCGGTAATACCGTTGGTGGTACCGGCCACCTTGAAGTCCATGTCACCCAGGTGGTCTTCGTCACCCAGAATGTCGGTCAGCACGGCGAAACGGTTGCCGTCCTTGATCAGGCCCATGGCGATGCCAGCCACGTGGGCTTTCATCGGCACGCCAGCGTCCATCAGCGACAGGCAGCCGCCGCAGACCGAAGCCATCGATGAGGAGCCATTCGATTCGGTGATTTCCGACACCACACGCATGGTGTAGGGGAAGTCTTCCTTGCTAGGCAACACCGCGACCAAAGCGCGCTTGGCCAGACGACCGTGGCCGATTTCGCGGCGCTTGGGCGTGCCCACGCGACCAGTTTCGCCAGTGGCGAACGGAGGCATGTTGTAGTGCAGCATGAAGCGGTCTTCGTACTCGCCCGCCAGTGCGTCAATGCGCTGGGCATCGCGCTCGGTGCCCAGGGTGGTCACCACCAAAGCCTGGGTTTCGCCGCGGGTGAACAGGGCCGAGCCGTGGGTACGGGGCAGCACGCTGTTGCGGATTTCAATGGCACGCACGGTGCGGGTGTCGCGGCCGTCGATACGGGGCTCACCGGCCAGAATCTGGCTGCGGACGATCTTGGCTTCGATGTCGAACAGCATGCCTTCGACTGCCACGCTGTCAAACGCAGCGCCATCGGCCTTCAGTGCCGACATGACTTCGGCGTAAGCCGCACGGCAAGCCTGGGTACGGGCTTGCTTGTTGCGAATTTGGTAAGCGGCCACCAGTTTTTCCTGGGCCAGAACGCCCACCTTGGCGATCAGTGGCTCGTCTTTGGCAGGTGCGGTCCAATCCCACACCGGCTTGCCGGCATCACGCACCAGTTCATGGATGGCGTTGATGGCGATCACGCCTTGCTCGTGGCCGAACATCACACCGCCGAGCATGATTTCTTCGGACAGTTGCTGGGCTTCCGACTCCACCATCAGCACGGCGGTTTCGGTACCAGCCACCACCAGATCCATGATGGAATCCTTGCGGGCGGTCTGGCCAGGGTTCAGCACATATTCGCCGTTGATGTAACCCACGCGGGCTGCGCCGATGGGGCCGCTGAACGGGATGCCACTGACCGACAAGGCGGCGCTGGTAGCGATCAGGGCGGCGATATCAGCATCGACTTCGGGGTTCAGCGACAGGGTGTGGATGACCACATGCACTTCGTTGAAGAAGCCTTCGGGGAACAGAGGACGGATCGGGCGGTCGATCAAACGGCTGGTCAGGGTTTCAAATTCGCTGGGGCGGCCTTCGCGCTTGAAAAAGCTGCCGGGGATCTTGCCCGCAGCGTAGGTCTTTTCCAGGTAATCAACGGTCAGCGGGAAAAAGTCTTGGCCGGGCTTGCCGACAGTCTTGGCCACCACGGTGGCCAGCACCACGGTGCCGTCCATATCCAGCAGCACAGCGCCGGTGGATTGGCGGGCCATTTCGCCGGTTTCCATGGTGACGGTGTTGGCACCCCACTGGAAGGTTTTGCTTACTTTGTTGAACATAGTCATTTGGGTCTCCTGGGAGGTTTTGCAGTCCTGTACCACGACGAATACATCACGATGGGACTGGCGAGGGACAAAGAGGGTTCGGCCATACGATGCCATTCCATAAACCACCAAGGGGCAGCTTATGGAATGACACAGCGCGTACGGGGTAAATCGCCTCTCAACGAAAAAACAAACAAAAACGCCTGAGCTAGTGAACTAACTCAGGCGCTTATGCATTGGGAACTGGGATTACTTACGCAGGCCGAGTTTCGCGATCAGAGCGACATAACGCTCGTGGTCTTTGGAGTTCAGGTAGTCCAACAGCTTGCGGCGACGGCTCACCATGCGCAGCAGACCGCGACGACCGTGGTGGTCCTTGGCGTGCAGCTTGAAGTGGGGGGTGAGTTCGTTGATACGGGCGGTCAGCAGTGCAACTTGCACTTCTGGGCTGCCGGTGTCGGTGGCGCTGCGCGCGTTGGCCTTGACGACTTCGGCCTTGATAGAGGATGCGATCATGTTTTATCCGTTAAAAGTGACTTGCGTTGATAGATGGAATTTCAGTCAACGTGCGCTCTGCGGTATGCAAAGCCTTGAAATTATAGCCCGGAACGGCGAAGCGCTCAGAGCTGGCGGGCAGTGAAGGTATCGCAGGACTTCACCACACCGGTCTGGTAGCCGGTATTGAACCAGCGCTGGCGCTGCGCGCTGGTGCCATGGGTGAAGCTGTCAGGCACCACTTCGCCGCCGCTGGAGCGTTGCAAAGCATCGTCGCCAATCTTGGCGGCGGCGTTCATGGCCGACTCGATATCGCCGTTTTCCAGAATCTGGCGGGCATTCTGTGCATGCTTGGTCCACAGACCCGCAAAACAGTCGGCCTGCAACTCCAGGCGCACGCTCAAGGCGTTGTACTGGGTTTTGCTGACCCGGCTGCGCATGCCTTCGACCTTTTCGCTGATGCCCATCAGGTTCTGCACGTGGTGGCCGACCTCATGGGCAATCACATAGGCCTGGGCAAACTCGCCCGGCGCACCCAGCTGGTTTTTAAGGGTTTCATAAAATCCCAGGTCGATATAGACCTTTTGGTCGCCCGGGCAGTAAAACGGCCCCATCGCCGCCTGTCCCTGGCCGCAAGCCGTGCGGGTCGCGCCACGGAACAGCACCAGGGCGGGCTCCTGGTAGGTGCCACCCGCCTTGGCGAACACATCCTTCCAGACATCTTCGGTATCGGCCAGCACGGTCGAAACAAACCTGGCCAGCTGGTCGTCCTTGGGCGGTCGCTGTGCGGGCGCTTGCTGCTGGATCTGGGGCGCACTGCCACCGCTCATCAGGCTGATGATGGTCATGGGGTTGATGCCAAATATCCAGCCGCCCACCAAAGCCACCACGATGGTGCCGATGCCGATGCTGCGCCCACCCAACATGCCGCCGCCGGAGCCACCCTCCCCGCCATCACGCCGGTCTTCCACGTTGCTGGATTCGCGATTACCTTCCCATTTCATAACCAAACTCCCAGTAGTCAAGACCGGCATGGTACAGCGCGCCGAATGTACACAAAATGTCACATTTGACTTGGCGGTCGGTGTACGATTCTCAGAGCCTTGGGCCCGTGTGTTGTATGCGGGTAGACAGGCTTTCGGAAGACACTGTATGAAAATGTTGGGCTTCGCCGAAAAACCCACGGTGCTGGTGGTGGACGACACCGCCGACAACCTGACGCTGATGGCTGCGTTGCTCAAGGACACCTACCGCGTCAAGGTGGTCAACCATGGCGAAAAAGGGCTGGCCGTGGCCGCCTCCAGCACGCCACCCGACCTGATCCTGCTCGACATCATGATGCCGCAGATCGATGGCTACGAGGTCTGCCGCCGACTCAAGGCCAACCCGGCCACGCGCGACATTCCGGTGATCTTTCTTACCGCCAAATCAGACGACGAGGCTGAAGAAAAAGGCTTTGAGCTGGGTGCGGTGGACTACATCACCAAACCCATTTGCCCGCCGATTCTGCTGGCCCGGGTGCACAACCACATTGCCCTGAACGTGCGCACGGCGATGCTGCATTCGCTGTCCAACAAGCTCTCGCGCTACCTCTCGCCCCAGGTCTACAAGTCGATTTTCGAGGGCGACCAGGACGTGTCCATCCAGGCCGTGCGCAAGAAGCTGACGATTTTTTTCTCGGACATCAAGGACTTCACCCGTACCTCCGAGGGCATGCAGCCCGAGGACCTGACCTACTTTTTGAACAGCTACTTCTCGGAGATGTCGAAGATTGCGCTGGAATATGGTGCCACCATCGACAAATTTGTCGGCGATGCCATCCTGATCTTTTTTGGCGACCCCGAAACCCGTGGCGTGCAGGAAGATGCCCTGCAGTGCGTACGCATGGCGGTGGCGATGCAGCGACGCATGCACCAGCTGCGCGAAATCTGGCGCGACAAGGGCGACCGCCAGCCGTTCCAGATCCGCATCGGCATCAACACCGGCTTTTGCCACGTGGGCAACTTCGGCAGCGACCAGCGCATGGACTACACCGTGATCGGCAGCGAGGTGAACCTGGCTGCGCGGCTGGAGCAAAACGGCGAACCCGACGGCATCATCATGTCGTACGAGACCTATGCGCTGGTGAAGGAAGAATTTGACGCGCACGAGCGCGAGCCGCTGGCTGCCAAGGGCGTGTCGCGCGAGATCCGCTGCTTTGTGCTGCGCGACATCCACGCCCCAGATGCGCCGCCCGACAGCCTGAACCAGCGCTACCCCGGCCTGCGCCTGTCGGTAGACCTAGACAAACTCAGCGATGAGAACCGCAGCCGGGCCGTAGCCGACCTGCAAAAGGTGATCGACAGCATCCAGGCCACTCCCAAGTAAATGCTATCTAAAAAATAGCTACTCACGCCCATTCCATAAGCACTAGCGGCCTAAAATGTACTGAGTCAGCTATCGAGCTTGGGGTCTAAAGCGTCCCGCAGGCCGTCGCCCAACAGGTTGAAAGCCAGCACCGTGAAGAAGATGGCCAGGCTGGGGAACAGCGCGATGTGCGGCGCGCTCATCATGTCGGCGCGGGCTTCGTTCAGCATGGCACCCCACTCCGGCGTGGGTGGTTGCGCACCCAGGCCCAGAAAGGACAGGCTGGCGGCGGTGATGATGGAGGTGCCGATGCGCATGGTGAAGTACACCACCACCGAAGAGATGGTGGCCGGAAAGATGTGCCGGGAAAGAATAGTCCAGTCGGACGCGCCAATCGAGCGCACGGCTTCGATGTAGGTCAGGTTCTTCACCACCAGGGTGTTGCCGCGCACCAGCCGGGCAAAGGCCGGCACGCTGAACACCGCCACCGCCAAAATCACGTTGACCATGCCGTTGCCCAGAATGGCCACAATGCCGATGGCCAGCAAAATGCCCGGAAAGGCAAACAGCACGTCGGATATGCGCATCACGATGCGGTCCCACCAGCCCTCGTAGTAGCCTGCCAGCAGGCCCAGCACGGTACCGACCACCGCCCCTACCGCCACCGAGATAAAGCCCGCAGCCAGCGAAATACGCGCCCCCATCAGGATGCGGCTGAAAATGTCGCGGCCCAGGGCATCCACGCCAAACCAGTGCGTAGTCGAGGGCGTGGCGTTCAGCGCGTCGTAGTCAAAAAAGTTCTCGGCATCAAACGGCACCAGCCACGGGGCCGCTACCGCCACCACCACCAGCAGCAACACAAACAACCCGGCCACCAAAGCCACGTACTGGCCCTTGAACTTGCGCCAGAACTCGCTCCAGGGTGTCCGCACCTTTTCTTTAGTCAAAACAGGCTCTAGCGCATATGGAACGGGCATGAGAAGCTCTTTTATTTATAGCGAATGGCAGGATTGATCACGGCGTACAGCACATCCACCACCAGATTGATCAGGATGAATTCCAGCGAAAACAGCAACACCTCGGCCTGGATCACCGGAAAGTCACGCATCTCCACGGAGTCCACCAACAGGCGGCCCATGCCCGGCCAGTTGAACACCTTTTCCACCACGATGGAGCCACCCAGCAAGAAGCCAAACTGCAGGCCCATCATGGTGACCACCGGGATCAGCGCGTTGCGCAGGCCGTGCTTGACCACCACCACAAACTCGCCCAAGCCCTTGGCGCGGGCGGTGCGCACATAGTCTTCTTTCAGGATGTCGATGAAGGACGAGCGGGTAAACCGCGCCATCACCGCCGCCACGCCCGCGCCCAGGGTCAACGACGGCAGCACGTAATGCTTCCACGTATCGGCCCCTACCGTAGGTAGCCAGCCTAACTGGACTGAGAACACCTGCATCAGCACCATGCCCAGGGCAAACGAGGGGAACGAGATGCCGGTGATGGCCAGCGTCATGCCCAACCTGTCGGGCCATTGATTGCGCCACACGGCCGACACCGTACCAATCACCAAGCCCAGCAGCACCGACCAGCCCATGGCCGCCACGGTGAGCCAAAAGGTGGGCATGAAGCGCTCGGCGATCTCGGTAGACACCGGGCGCTTGCTGCGCAGCGAGTGACCAAAGTCGCCCTGCGCCGCGTTGCTGATGAAACGCCAGAACTGCTGGTGCAAAGGCAAATCCAGCCCCAGGTCGCGGCGGATGGTCTGCACGGTTTCAAAATCCGCCTCCGGCCCGGCGGCCAGCCGTGCCGGATCGCCCGGCAGCAGGTGGACAAACAGGAACACAAGCCCCGCCACGATCAGCAGCGTGGGCAGCAGGCCCAGCAGCCGCTTGAGGATGTAGTTGAGCATGCGTGCCGGGGTTTACTTCAGTTCGATTTCGTCAAAGTTGAACGAGCGGTCGGGCATCACGTAGAAACCGCTGAAGTTCTTGGCGCGTGCCGACACCAGTTGCAGCGTGGCCAGGTTGATCCAGGGCGCATCTTTCCAGACGCGCTGTTGCACGTCAGCGTAGATCTGCGCCTTGAGGGCGGGGTCGGTTGTCACCAGCGCCTTGGCGATACCGGCTTCTACCGCGTCGTTCTTGTAATAGGCCACGTTGAACGACTTGGGCGGGAACGACTCGGCCGCCAGCAGCGGACGGATGGCCCAGTCGGCCTCGCCGGTAGAAGCCGACCAGCCCACGTAGTACATGCGCACCGGGGCGGTGGCGGCATCGGGGGCGCTCTCGACGCGCTCTGCCCGCTGGCCGGCTTCCAGGGCCAGCACCTGCAGGTTCACCCCCACCACGCGCAGTTGCTGCTGAATGAACTGGATCGCCTTGAGCGAAGTGGAGTCGGTAAAGGCCGACCACAGGGTGCTCTCAAAGCCGTTGGGATAACCCGCCTCTTTCAGCAGTTCGCGGGCCTTGACCGGGTTGTACGGCCAGGGGCCCAGCTTGGTGGAGAACTGCACGTCCTTGGGGATCACGCCCTCGGCGGGGATGGCGTAGCCGCCGTAGACCACCTTGATCAGCGCGTCTTTGTTGATGGCGTAGTTCAGGGCTTCGCGCACCTTTTGGTTGTCAAACGGTTTGTGCTGGGTGTTGAGGGTCACAAAGCGGTGCACGATGGACGGCGACACCGTGATCTCCAGGTTGGGCTTGGCCTTGAGCAGCTCGACCTGCTCGGGCGGCACCGGGTAGGTGAAGTGGGCCTCGCCGGTCTGGATGATGGCGCTGCGCGAGTTGTTGTCAACCACCGGGCGCCAGGTGATGCTGTCTACCTTGGGGTAGCCCTTGCGCCAGTAACCGTCGAATTTCTCGGCCTTCACAAAGTCGGTCTGCTTCCATTCGACAAACTTGAAGGGGCCGGTGCCCACCGGATTCTGGCCAATGGCCTTGCCGTATTTGGCGATGGCCGCAGGCGAAATCATCACCGCCGACGGGTGGGCCAGCGAGTTGATGAAAGGCGAGAACGGCTCCTTGAGCACAATGCGCACGGTGTTGGCATCGAGCACCTCGGTCTTGGCGATGTTCTTGTACAGGGTGTAGCGCTTGAGCTTGTTGTCGGGGTTGGTCACCCGGTCAAAGTTGGCCTTGACGGCTTCGGCGTTGAAGTCGGTGCCGTCCTGGAATTTGATGCCTTTTTTGAGCACAAAGGTGTAGTTCAGGCCGTCTTTGCTGGCCTTGTAGCTCTCGGCCAGCACCGGCACCATCTTCATGCTTTTGTCAAAGCCCAGCAGCCCCTGGTAGAACGACTTGGCCACGGCTTGTGACAGGGTGTCGTTGGCGTCATACGGGTCCATGGTGGTGAAGGTCGAATCCACCGCGATCACAGCGTTTTTGGCGGCGAATGCAGAAGAAGCGGTAAAGGCCAGCGCTGCCGCCACAGCCAGCGCGGCAGACAATTTGGACAATGGGGACAAAGCGTGTTGCATGCTGAAAACTCCAGGGTTACAAAAAATCCCGCTCAACAGAAAGTTAAACGGGAAGCCAAAACTAATAAATTCCACCCACCGCGTGCCGCGCCACGAAGTGGCCAGCGCCCACCTCGACCAGCGGGGCTACCTGCGGCAAGTCATGGAGGGCGCGGATCGGGCTGGGGATCTCGCCGGTCTGCAGTTCGCGCTTATTGTGGCGGCGCGCCGGGTCGGCCACCGGCACGGCGGCCATCAGGCGGCGGGTGTAGGCGTGCTGCGGGTTCTCAAACACCGCCCGGCGCGGGCCGATCTCCACAATCTGGCCCAGGTACATCACCGCCACCCGGTGGCTGATGCGCTCCACCACCGCCATGTCGTGCGAGATAAACAAAAACGCAATGCCGATTTCACGCTGCAGATCCAACATCAGGTTGACGATCTGCGCGCGGATGGACACGTCCAGCGCCGACACCGCCTCGTCGGCAATCACCACCTTGGGGTTCAGCGCCAGCGCCCGGGCAATGGCGATCCGCTGGCGCTGCCCGCCCGAGAACTCGTGCGGATAGCGTTGGGCGGCGTTGGCGGGCAAGCCCACGCGGTAGAGCAGGTCGGCCACCCGCTTTTCGGCCTCTGCTCCCGTGACCACGCCATGCACCAGCAGCGGCTCCATGATGGCAAAGCCCACCGTCAGGCGCGGGTCCAGCGAGGCAAAAGGGTCCTGGAAAATAAACTGCACATCGCGGCGCAAAGCCTGCAAGCGAGCACCTTTCAACGGAGCAATCGCGCGCCCGGCCACGTCCACACGGCCGGCATTGAATTCCACCAGCCGCGCCAGCGAGCGCCCGGTGGTGGACTTGCCACATCCCGACTCGCCCACCAGGGCCAGCGTTTCGCCGCGTTGCAGGTGAAAGCTGACCTGCTCCACCGCGTACACCTGCCGGGTCACGCGGCCCAGCAGCCCGGTACGCACCGGGAAACGGGTGGTCAGCTTGTCTACCTTGAGTACCGGCGGCATGTCGTATTGCACCGTATCGCGCTCTGGCCAGAGCACCGCATTCGGTGCATCCAACAAGGGAAACTTGGCCGGGCTGTCGGTGCCGCGCATGGCCCCCAGCGTGGGCACCGCCGCCAGCAGCGCACGGGTGTAGGGGTGTTGGGGGGCCGCAAACAGGCGGGCGCAGTCATTTTCTTCGACCTTATCGCCGCGCAACATGACCAGCACGCGGTCGGCCATCTCGGCCACCACGCCCATATCGTGGGTGATGAAAACCACGCCCATCTGCATCTCCGTTTGCAGCAGGCGGATCAGGGACAGCACCTGGGCCTGGATAGTCACGTCCAACGCGGTGGTGGGCTCGTCGGCGATCAGCAGGCGAGGCTTGCACGCCAGGGCTATGGCAATCATCACCCGCTGGCGCATGCCGCCTGACAATTGGTGCGGAAAGCGGCCCAGCACATTTTTAGCCTCGGGGATGCGCACCAGGTCCAGCATGCGCAGCGCCTCGGCCAGGGCCGCGGCACGGCCCAGCCGCTGGTGCAGGCGGATGGATTCGGCAATCTGCTCGCCCACGGGGAATACCGGGTTCAGCGAGGTCATGGGCTCCTGGAACACCATGGCCATTTCGGCACCGCGAATGCCGCGCATGGTGGACGGACTGGCTTGGGCCAGGTCCAGGCTGCTGCCGTCGCGCCGGTGGAATTGCATGCTGCCGCTGGTAATGCGCCCGCCGCCGTTTTCTACCAACCGCATCAGCGCCAGGGACGATACCGACTTGCCCGAGCCCGACTCGCCCACGATGGCCAGGGTTTCGCCCGCGTGGACATGGAACGACAGGTCGCGCACGGCATCCACCACACGCTCCTTGGTTTCAAACCGCACACTCAGGTGCTGCACATCCAGTACCCGGCGGCGGCTCTCCCCTGCGGCCACACTCACGCGGGTGCCCCCAGGCTGGCACGCACGGCCCGGGCGATTCTTGTGGCCTTCACGGGCTTGGCGGGTTTGGGTGGCAGGCTGGTGCTGCTCCAGACCTGGGCACCTTCGACGAACACCTTGAGTTCACCCGACGCAAAGCTGCTCCAGGGCTCATCGGCAGTGAGTGGCTCGGTGGCCACCAGTACCATCCGGTCGCTTTCGGTGTTGGCCTGGCGCAGATCGAGTGTCATGTCGCAATCGATCAAGCGCGCGGTCTGGAACGGGTGCTGGCGCGACACCCAACTGAGCTTTGTGGAGCAATGCGCGTACATGGCCTCGCCGTTGGACAGCAGGAAGTTGAAGGTGCCGTGGCTGGCGATGCGGCGCGACAGCTCGGCCAGCACCGGGGCCACCTGCTTCCAGCTGGGCGGGCAGGCCCCTTTGAACGCGCTGCGCAGCTCTTGCAGCATCCAGCAAAAGGCTTTTTCGCTGTCGGTGGTGCCCACCGGCAGGTAGTTGCCACGCAGGTTGGGGTGGTAGTTTTTGAGGTCGCCGTTGTGGCAGAACACCCAGTGCTGGCCCAGCCATTCGCGCTGGAACGGGTGGCAGTTGGACAAGGTGACCGCACCCTGGGTGGCCTTGCGGATGTGGGCCAGCACCGACTTGGATTTGATCGGATAGCTGCGTACAAAGTCGGCCAGGGCCGAGTCGCTGGCCCGCCCGTCGTCGATAAACACCCGGCAACCGGTGCGCTCGTGGAAGGCAATACCCCAGCCGTCGGCATGCTCACCGGTCTGCCCACCGCGGGCCGAAAAACCGGCAAACGAGAAGTTGATGCTGGCGCTACTGTTGCAGTTCATGGCGAGCATTTGGCACATGGTATTTCCTTGGAGTCGCCCTGCGCAGTTGCAAGAATCAGGCCCTTGCAGCCGCTATTGCCGAATGGTGCCCGACTTATGCGCGCGGCAAAGTCACGCCCACCTGGCCCTGGTATTTGCCGCCACGGTCTTTGTAGCTGACCTCGCAGACCTCGTCGCTTTCAAAGAACAACACCTGGGCACAGCCCTCCCCGGCGTAAATCTTGGCGGGCAGCGGCGTGGTGTTGCTGAACTCCAGGGTCACGTAGCCTTCCCACTCGGGCTCGAACGGGGTGACGTTGACGATGATGCCGCAGCGCGCGTAGGTGCTTTTGCCCAGGCAGATGGTCAGCACATTGCGTGGAATGCGGAAGTACTCCATGGTGCGGGCCAGCGCAAAGCTGTTGGGCGGAATGATGCAGCTGTCGCCCGAAAAATCGACAAAGCTCTTTTCGTCGAAGTTCTTGGGGTCGACCACGGTGCTGTGGATGTTGGTGAACACCTTGAATTCGGGCGCGCAGCGGATGTCGTAGCCGTAGCTGCTGGTGCCGTAGCTGATGATCTTGTTGCCGTCGCGTTCGCGGATCTGGCCGGGCTCAAACGGCTCGATCATCCCGGTTTGCTCGGCCATGCGGCGAATCCACTTGTCGCTTTTGATAGTCATTGGGCAGTCTCTGAGGTTGGCCACGATTGTAGCGCGCAGACACCCCATCGCTACCAAAGTAATAGCTATATGCACATGCGTTACATGCGCTAACGGTCTATTTGGCTTGAGAAATTACCGTGCGCTCCACCGCCCGGTCGTCGGCCAGGATGATCAGGCCAAACAGCAGCTCGTCCAGACTCTGTGCACGCGCCGTCTTGCGCGCCAGCAAGGGCGTGGCCTGGGGGTTCAGCACCAGAAAGTCAGCCTCGCAGCCCACCGCCAGGTTGCCCACCACGCCGCCCAGGCCCAGCGCCTGCGCTGCGCCTGCCGTGTGCTGCCACCACAGATTTTGCGGATTCAGCGACAGACCGGGTTTGGTCTGGCCTTCGCGCCCCACGTAGTAGGCCGCGCGCATGGTGTGGAAGGGGCTGAAGCTGGTGCCGCCGCCCACATCGCTGGCCAGGCCGTAGCCAAAGCCGATGCGGTCTGCGCCCTCGTAGTCAAAAAAGCCGCTGCCCAGAAACAGGTTGCTGGTGGGGCTGATGGCGGCCACGGTGCCACTGTCGCGCATCAGGGCGCGGTCGGTATCGTCAAAGTGGATGCAGTGGGCGTAGACGGCGCGCGGACGCAGCAGGCCAAAGTCCTGGTACACGCTGAGGTAGCTGCGCGCATCGGGATAAAGCTCGCGCACCCAGGCGATCTCGCCCAGGTTTTCGGCCACGTGGGACTGCACCCACACATCAGGGTACTTGGCCGCCAGCGCGCCTGCACCGCGCAACTGGGCGGGCGTGCTGGTGGGCACAAAGCGCGGGGTGATGGCGTAGCCCAGGCGGTCCACGCCGTGCCAGCGCTGGATCAGCGCCTCGGTGTCCAGCAGGCTTTGCTCGGTGTCATCGCGCACGCCGTCGGGCGAGTTCTGGTCTTGCAGCACCTTGCCGGTGATCAGGCGCATGTGGTTTTTTTGCGCCTCGGCAAACAAGGCATTGACGGAGGCCGGGTGCGAGGTGGCAAAGGCCAGCGCGGTGGTCACGCCGTTGCGCAGCAGCTCTGCTACAAAAAACCTAGCTACCTCTTCAGCATGGACTGGCGCAGAGAACTTTTTTTCTGCTGGAAATGTGTAATTTTCCAGCCAGGGCAGCAGGCCGTCGGCGGGCGCACCGATGATGTCGGTCTGCGGGTAGTGGATGTGCATGTCCACAAAGCCTGGTGCCAGGATGCGGCCCGGCAGGTGCTCCACCGGCAGGCCAGGGTATTTGGGCCCCAGGGTGCGGTACGGCCCCACGGCCTGCACCCGCCGGGTGCCCGACGCATCAGGACCGGTCACCAGCAGGCCATCTTCTTCAAAAATAGCCGAGTGGTCGGGGGCAAAACGGAGGATGGATGCGCGATAAGCTTTCATAGAGCCATAGCTTACGCATAATTCGGACCAATTCTCATCTGCCTCATTTGTACTGCCCATGACCGCCCTGCCCCCGATTTCCCCCGCCCCCACCCAAGCCGAATGGAGCACCGTGCTGGCCAGCCCACCCGCGCAGGCCCTGCCCTGGGTGCAAACCGCCGCCACCCAGGGCAATGCCGACGCGCAAGCCGTGCTCGGCCAATGGCTGCTGGACGGCCACGGCCTGGAACGCAACCCTGCCCAGGCCCTGCACTGGTTTTTACAGGCCGCCGCACAAAGCCACGCCATGGGCATGAACATGGCCGGGCGTTGCCTGGAAAACGGCTGGGGCGCACCCATCGATCGGTTTGCCGCCGTGGCCTGGTACAAAAAAGCCGCCAGCCTGGGCCTGGATGCCGGCCTGTACAACCTGGCCAACCAACTCGCCGAGGGCAAAAGCGTGCCGCAAGACCATACCGCCGCACTGGCGTTGTACCGCCAGGCCGCCGACATGGGCCACGCCAAGTCCATGACCAAGATCGGCCGCTATTACGAGGACGGGCTGGTGGTGGAGAAAGACGCAGAGGCCGCCTTCTTCTGCTACCAGGAAGGCGCCCAGGGAGGCGACTTTCGCGGCCAGTTCAACTATGCGGGCATGCTGGCCGCACGCGGGCGGCTGCCGGAAGCGCTGGAGTGGCTGGAGAAAGTGCCGCTGACCGCGACCCCGGCCTACCTGCAGAAGGTGGGCACGGTGTTGCTGGAGTCGGGCCACCCAGAGTTTCGGCGCGTGGGCCAGCAGATGCTGGCCAAAGCTACGGCCTAAACCCTAAACATCAGCGCATCTCGCTGGGCGCAAGCCCGGTCCAGGTCTTAAAAGCCCGCGAAAAGCTCTTTTCGTTCAAAAAACCCACCGTGTGCGCAATCTGCTTCACCGGCCAGTCGGTGCGGCGCAGCAGGTCCAGGGCCACTTCGCGGCGCACCTCGTCGCGCAGAGCCTGCAGCGACACGCCCTCCAGCTGCAATTGCCGGTGCAGGCTGCGGGTGGACACACCCAGCGCCATGGCCAGGGCCTCGGCATTGCGCAGCTCGCCCGAACGGGTACGCAGCAGCGCGCGCACGCTTTGTTGCAACAACCGGTCGTGCCGGTACTGCAGCACCGTCAGGGGTAGCGCCCGCTCCAGCATGGTCTGCAGGGCGGACTCATCGCGGCGCAGGGCCAGGCCCAGGTAGCGGGCATCAAAGCGGAAACCCGCCTGCGCCGCGTTGAACACCGTAGGCCCCGGAAAAATCAGCGGATACACCTGCCCATGCGCGGGCTCGGGGAAGGGAAACGCCACCCCGCGCAGCGGAATGCGCGAGTCGATGACCCAGCAGGCATAGCCATGCAGGTAGCGCAGGCTGGTCACCAGGCAAAACTCGCGCAGGGGGCCAAACGCCCGCTGTTCCACCAGCGTCACCACGGCCTCATCGCACTCGATGCGCAGTGACAACTCCAGGTCGCCCGTCAGCAAGCGGTGGTGGCGGCACCAGCGTTTGATGGCCACCTCCAGGCTGGGCGCGCCCAAAGAGGCCCGGCACAGCATGCCGTAGCTGCCCCAGGGCAGCTTGCGGGAGAACCAGCCCAGGGCCTCGTCGTCTAGCGCACGCATGGCGGCATTGCACAGCGTCTCCATTTGCGCAGCCGTGATGCAGGCCTGCGGATCGGCCAGCAGGGCTGGCGTAATTTGTGCAGCCTGCAAGGCCGGGCTGGGGTCTTGGCCGTAGCGCGCATAGGCCAGCAAAACCGCCTGCACAAAGGCGATGGGGGTGGCGGCGCGGGGGGATGTGTTGGCTGCAGCGGGGGAACGGGGTGGCATGCACCCAAGGCTAATCAACTTTGGCACGATTTGCAACCACATTGGCAACCATTGATCGCCCCACGGGCCGACACTAGCGGCAACTATTTGAGGAGACACCCCCATGGCCCACCTGCCTTCGCTTTCATTCAACCTTGGCGACACCATCGACATGCTGCGCGACACGGTGCAGAGCTTTTCCGCCGCCGAGATCGCCCCGCGCGCCGCCTCCATCGACCACGACAACCTGTTCCCCGCCGATCTGTGGAAAAAGCTGGGCAGCCTGGGCCTGCATGGCATGACGGTGTCGGAAGCGTACGGCGGCACCGAGATGGGCTATCTGGCCCATATGGTGGCGATGGAAGAAGTTTCGCGCGCCAGCGCCTCGGTGGGCCTGAGCTACGGCGCGCACTCCAACCTGTGCGTCAACCAGTTGCACCGCAACGGCACCCAGGCCCAAAAAGACACCTATTTGCCCAAACTGGTCAGCGGCGACCACGTGGGTGCCCTGGCCATGAGCGAGCCCAATGCGGGCTCTGACGTGGTCAGCATGAAGCTGCGCGCCGATTTAAAGGGCGACCGCTACGTGCTCAACGGCTCCAAGATGTGGATCACCAATGGCGGCGATGCCGACACCTTGATCGTTTACGCCAAGACCGACATCCACGCCGGTGCCAAGGGCATGACCGCCTTCATCATCGAAAAAAGCTTCAAAGGCCTCAGTTTCGGCACCAAGCTCGACAAGATGGGCATGCGCGGCTCCAACACCTACCCGGTGTTTTTCGAAGACTGCGAAGTGCCCGCCGAGAACGTGCTGGGCGGCGTGGGCCAGGGTGTCAAGGTGCTGATGTCGGGCCTGGACTACGAGCGCACCGTGCTGTGCGGCGGCCCATTAGGCATCATGGCCGCCTGCATGGACGTGGTGGTGCCCTATGTGCACGACCGCAAGCAGTTCGGCCAAAGCATTGGCGAATTCCAGCTGATGCAGGGCAAGCTGGCCGATATGTACACCACCTGGCAGGCCTGCCGCGCTTATGGCTATGCCGTGGCTGCGGCCTGCGACCGGGCCGACCACGCCCGCACGCTGCGCAAGGATGCCGCCGGTGCCATCCTGTACCTGGCCGAAAAAGCCACCTGGATGGCGGGCGAGGCGATCCAGATCCTGGGCGGCAACGGATACATCAACGAATACCCCACGCCCCGCCTGTGGCGCGATGCCAAGCTGTACGAAATCGGCGCGGGCACCAGCGAAATCCGCCGCATGCTGATTGGCCGCGAGCTGTTTGCCGAGACGGCTTAAGCCCAGACAAGGTACGCCATGCAAGTCCTGAAATCCCAGCTCCAACCCCGCGACCCGGCCTTTCGTGCCAACGCGGATGCCATGCGCACCCTGGTGCAAGACCTGCGCACCAAAGCCGCCGAGGCCGCCCTGGGCGGCGGTGAGGTGGCCCGCCAGCGCCATACCGCCCGCGGCAAGCTGCTGCCGCGCGACCGCGTGGCCCAGCTGCTCGACCCCGGCACGCCCTTCCTGGAAGTGGGGCAACTGGCGGCCTACGGCATGTACGACGGCGAAGCCCCCGCCGCCGGGCTGATCACCGGCGTGGGCCGGGTGAACGGCGTGGAATGCATGGTGGTGGCCAACGATGCCACTGTCAAAGGCGGCACCTACTACCCGCTGACCGTCAAAAAGCACCTGCGTGCGCAAGAAATTGCCATGCAAAACCACCTGCCCTGCATCTACCTGGTGGATTCGGGCGGGGCCTTTTTGCCGCGCCAGGACGAAGTCTTTCCCGACCGGGACCACTTTGGCCGCATCTTTTTCAACCAGGCCCAGATGAGCGCCATGGGCATTGCCCAAATCGCCGTGGTGATGGGCTCGTGCACCGCAGGCGGCGCGTACATGCCCGCCATGAGCGATGAAACCATCATCGTCAAAAACCAGGGCACCATCTTCCTGGGCGGCCCGCCGCTGGTCAAAGCCGCCACCGGCGAAGTCGTCACCGCCGAAGACCTGGGCGGGGGCGACGTGCACACCCGCATCTCCGGCGTGGCCGACCACCTGGCCGACAACGACGCGCACGCCCTGCTCATCGCCCGCAACATCGTCGCCAACCTGAACCGGCTAAAGCCCTTCACGGTAAAGCTGGAATCCAGCGAAGAGCCGCTGTACGACCCGGCAGAAATCTACGGCGTGGTGCCGCTGGACGCGCGCAAGCCTTATGACGTGCGCGAGATCATCGCCCGCACCGTGGACGGCTCGCGCTTTGACGAATTCAAGGCCCGCTATGGCAGCACCCTGGTCACCGGCTTTGCCCGGCTGTACGGCATGCCGGTAGGCATCATCGCCAACAACGGCATTTTGTTTGCCGAGTCGGCCCAGAAAGGCGCGCACTTCATCGAGCTGTGCGCGCAGCGCGGCATCCCGCTGGTGTTCTTGCAGAACATCACCGGCTTCATGATCGGCCGCAAGTACGAAAACGGCGGCATCGCCAAAGACGGGGCCAAGATGGTCACCGCCGTGGCCACCGCCGCCGTGCCCAAGATCACCATGCTGATCGGCGGCAGCTTTGGCGCAGGCAACTACGGCATGTGTGGCCGGGCCTACTCGCCCCGCTTCCTGTGGATGTGGCCCAACGCGCGCATCAGCGTGATGGGCGGCGAGCAGGCCGCGGGCGTGCTCGCCACGGTGAAGCGCGAAGGCATCGAAGCCAAAGGCGGCCAGTGGTCGGCCGAGGACGAGGCGGCTTTCAAAGACCCGATCCGCGCCCAGTACGAGCTGCAAGGCCACCCCTACTACGCCACGGCCCGGCTGTGGGACGACGGCGTGGTGGACCCGGCGCAGACACGGCGTGTGCTGGGCCTGTCGCTGGCCAGCGCGCTGAATGCGCCCATCCAGCCCACGCAGTTCGGCATCTTCCGCATGTAAGACCGCCATGCAATACACCACCTTAGAAATCGAACACCAGGGCAGCGCCGCCTGGCTGTGGATGAACAAGCCCGAGGTGCACAACGCCTTTGACGAAACCCTGATCCATGAGCTGACCCAGGCCCTGCTGGCGCTGGATGCCGACCCCGCCGTGCGCGCCGTGGTGCTGGCAGGCCGGGGCAAAAGCTTTTCGGCCGGGGCCGACCTGGGCTGGATGCAGCGCCAGGGTGCCGCCACGTTGGAAAAGAACGTGGACGATGCGCGCCAATTGGCGAACCTGTTCCGCACCCTGTCCTGCATGGCCACGCCCACCATCGCCCGCGTGCACGGTGCGGCGCTGGGCGGCGGCATGGGCCTGGCTGCCGCCTGCGATATCTGCGTGGCCTCCAGCAAGGCGCAGTTCGCCACCTCGGAGGTGCGCTTTGGCATCATCCCCGCAGCCATCAGCCCCTACGTGCTGCGTGCCATCGGCGAACGCCAGGCCTACCGCTACTTCCAGACGGCAGAGCGCATCAGCGCCGAGCGCGCCCTGGCCCTGGGCCTGGCCCACGAAGTGGCTGCGCCCGAAGCGCTGGATGCCATGGTGCACACCCTGCTCGAAGCCCTGCAGGCCGGTGGGGCAGGTGCGCAAGCCGCCGCCACCGCGCTGATCCGGGCTGTTGCCAACCACGCAGTAGACGACGCCCTGGTGGAAGACACCGCCCAGCGCATCGCCCGCCTGCGCGCCACGCCCGAGGCCCGCGAAGGCCTGGCGGCATTTCTAGAGAAACGTCCGCCCGCCTGGGTTGGCCAAGGAAAACAAAATGTTTAACAAAATCCTCATTGCCAACCGGGGAGAGATCGCTTGCCGGGTCATCAAGACGGCCCGCCGCATGGGCATTCGCACCGTGGCGGTGTACTCCGAAGCCGATGCCAACGCCCGCCACGTGCGCCTGGCCGACGAGGCCGTGTGCATTGGCCCGGCAGCCGCCCGCGAGTCGTATCTGGTGGCCGACAAGATCCTGGCCGCCGCGCTGCAAACCGGTGCCCAGGCCGTGCACCCCGGCTACGGCTTTTTGTCCGAAAACGCCGACTTTGCCGATGCCTGCGCCCAGGCCGGTGTGGTCTTCATCGGCCCGCCTGCTTCGGCGATCCGTGCCATGGGCAGCAAGTCTGCGGCCAAGACCCTGATGGAAAAAGCCGGTGTGCCCCTGACCCCCGGCTACCACGGCGACAACCAGGACCCCGGCTTTCTGGCCGCACAGGCCGAGACAATCGGCTACCCGGTGCTGATCAAAGCCAGCGCGGGCGGCGGCGGCAAAGGCATGCGCCGGGTGGACGTGGCGGCGGATTTCGAGGCATCGCTGGTGTCGTGCAAGCGTGAAGCCATCAACGCATTCAACAACGACCATGTGCTGATCGAGAAGTACGTGCTCCAGCCACGCCACATCGAAATCCAGGTGTTTGGCGACAGCCTGGGCCACTGCGTCTACCTGTTCGAGCGCGACTGCTCGGTGCAGCGCCGCCACCAGAAGGTGCTGGAAGAAGCCCCCGCCCCCGGCATGACCCCCGAGCGCCGCGCAGCCATGGGCACCGCCGCGGTCAACGCCGCCCTGGCCGTGGGCTATGTAGGCGCAGGCACGGTGGAATTCATTGCCCACCAGGACGGGGCCTTCTACTTCATGGAAATGAACACCCGTCTGCAGGTAGAGCACCCGGTGACCGAGATGATCACCGGGCTGGACCTGGTGGAATGGCAACTGCGCGTGGCCTCGGGCGAGCCCCTGCCGCTAGCGCAAGAGCAACTGGTGTTGACCGGCCACGCCATTGAGGCTCGCATTTACGCCGAAGACCCGGACAAGGGCTTTTTGCCCTCCACCGGCCGCCTCAGCCACCTGCTGCCCCCGGCCGCTTCGGCCCATGTGCGCATCGATACCGGGGTGGAGCAAGGGGATGAGATCACGCCGCACTACGACCCGATGATCGCCAAGCTCATCGTCTGGGATGCCGACCGCACCCAGGCCCTGGCCCGCATGCGCCAGGCGCTGGCCGACTACCAGATCGTCGGCGTGGCCAACAACGTGGCGTTCCTGCAGCGCCTGGTGACCACCCCGTCGTTTGCCGAAGCCAAGCTGGACACCGCACTGATCGAGCGCGAGCAGGAGCACCTGTTCCCCGCCCTGGCCCAGGCCGTGCCCGACGATGTGTGGATGCTGGCCGCGCTGAGCGTGCTGCAAAGCCAAACCGATGCCGCCGCCCTGCCCGCCATGGAACCCGACTCGCCCTGGCGCGTGCTGGACGGCTGGCGGCTGAACGGCAGCTCGCAGCAAACCATCACCCTGCGCTGTGGCGAAACGGAACAGGCCGTAACCGCCGAAGTGGTGGCCGACGGCGTGCTGCTGGGCCTGGGCGGTGATCCCGTGCTGGCCCGCCGTACCGGCCCGTCACAGGTGCAGTTGGGCGACCGGCGTATCACCGCCACGGTGGTGGCCCAGGCCGCGCACCTGCACGTTTTCTGCCACGGCCAAAGCTGGGCGCTGTCCCAGGTGGAGCTGCTGCACGGCGAAGGCGGCGACGATGCCCACGGCGGCATCCATGCACCCATGCCCGGCAAGGTGATCGCCCTGCTGGCAGCAGTGGGCGCAACAGTAGAAAAAGGCACGCCCCTGCTGGTGCTGGAGGCCATGAAGATGGAGCACACGATCCACGCGCCCACCAAGGGACTGGTCAAGGGCTTCTATTTCAGCGCGGGGGAACAGGTGGGCGATGGGGTAGATTTGGTGGATTTCGAGGCCAGCAAATGACCCACGTCCGCATCATCGAGATGGGCCCGCGCGACGGCCTGCAAAACGAAAAGCAGCTGGTGTCCACCGCCACCAAGCTGGAGCTGATCGAGCGCCTGGCGGATGCCGGGCTGCGCGAGATCGAAGCCACCTCCTTCGTCTCGCCCAAGTGGGTGCCGCAAATGGGCGACTCCGCCGAAGTGATGCGCGAGTTGGTGCGCGGCCTGGTACGCCGCCCCGGCGTGACCTACCCGGTGCTGACCCCCAACCTGCAAGGCTTTAATGCAGCCGTGGAGGCAGGAGCCGACCACGTAGCCGTGTTCGCCGCCGCCTCCGAGGCGTTTTCACAAAAGAACATCAACTGCTCCATCGCCGAATCCCTGGCCCGCTTCACCCCGCTGATGGCCGCCGCCCAGGCGCAGGGCGTGCGGGTGCGCGGCTACGTGTCCTGCGTGGTGGGCTGCCCGTACGAGGGCGATGTGGCTCCCCAGCGCGTGGCCGACGTGGCCGGGCAACTGCTGGCCATGGGCTGCTACGAGGTATCGCTGGGCGACACGATTGGCGTGGGCACACCCGTTTCCGTGCTGCGCATGCTGCAGACGGTAGCGCAGCAGGTGCCCGTGGCCCAGTTGGCAGGCCATTACCACGACACCTATGGCATGGCGATTGCCAACGTGTATGCCTCGTACCAGTTCGGCCTGCGCGCCTTCGACAGCTCGGTGGGCGGCCTGGGCGGCTGCCCCTACGCCAAGGGTGCCACCGGCAATGTAGCCACCGAAGACGTGGTGTATTTGCTGCACCAACTGGGCGCACAGACCGGCGTGGACCTGGACCGGCTGGTGGACTGCGGCGACTGGATCAATGCCCAACTGGGCCGCGCATCCGCCTCGCGGGTGGGGCGGGCGCTGCTGGCCAAGCGTGCGAGCTGAATTAAGAGCCTTTTAGGCCTCTAGCGCTTATTCCATGGGCGGTAGCAGCTATGCATTTTGATGCGTAGCTGCCTGCCGCTTCTTCCATCTAACGCCTACAAGTGGCTTTCGATCTCGGCTTCCAGGTCGGCCATGGCTTCGCCACCGGCCATGAGGTCGGTGATTTCCTCGCGGGTTTTCTCGCCCTTGCGGAAATCAGCCGCCTTGCCACCCCGGATCAGCACCGCGAAGTGGTCGCCCACGGTCAGGGCATGCATGACCTGGTGGGTGATGAAGATGACGGCGATGCCCTTCTTGCGCGCCTGCAGCACGATGCGCAGCACATGGGCGGCCTCTTTCACACCCAGTGCGGCGGTGGGCTCGTCCAGAATCAGCACATGGGCACCGAAGTGCACCGCGCGAGCGATAGCCAGGGCCTGGCGCTCGCCGCCAGAGAGGCCGCCGACCAGCCGGTCGCCGTCGTCGATGCGGGTGATGCCCAGTTCACGCATCTCGCGTACCGCCACGGTGTTGGCGTAGTCGCGGTCAAACACCTCGAACGGGCCCCAGCGCTTGGTGGGCTCGGCCCCCACAAAGAACGAGCGGCCAATGCTCATCAGCGCAAAAGTGCCGCCGAACTGGTGCACCGTGGCAATGCCGTGGTTGCTGGCTTCGCGCGGGTTCTCGAACAGCACCGGCTTGCCGTGCATCAGCATCTGGCCCGAAGTCGGTTTGTGCACGCCGGACAGCAGGCGGATCAGGGTCGATTTGCCCGCCCCGTTGTCACCCAGCAGGCACAGCACTTCACCGGCGTACACGTCCAGCGAAATATCGTGCAGCACATCGACCGGGCCGAAGGACTTATTGACACCTTTGAGCTGGAGCAAAGGGGTAGGTTTAGAGGTAGAGGCGGTCATTTCAGGGCCTTTGTCGTAGTGCGCGGCTTGGAGTGCGCCAGCGCCAGGGAGCGGAAGGTGTTGTTGAGCAGCACGGCGGCCAACAGCAGCACGCCGATGATCAGGCTGGCCCAGTTGGCGTCGAAGTTGGTGTAGTAGATGCCCTGGTTGACGATGGCAAAGGTCACCGTGCCCAGCACAATGCCCAGCACCGAGCCGTAGCCGCCGGTCAAAAACACGCCGCCAATCACCACCGCGATGATGGAGTTGAAGATGAACGACTGCCCGGCCGACACCTGGGCGCTGTTGTACAAAATGGCCTGGCACATGCCCACAAACGCCGCGCAGAAGCCACTGGCCATGTACAGCGCGATGTTGAGCTTGTCGGTGGGGATGCCCGCATTGCGCGCGCTGACCTTGTCACCGCCCAGGGCCAAAATCCAGTTGCCGTATTTGGAGTAGCTCAGGATGTAGCTAACCAGGGCAATGGCAGCCACCCACCACAGCAAAACAACCTCAAACTTGCCGTCGATGAAGTCGCCAAACAACATTTTGTAGACCGGTGGGCTGACCAGGGCCACGCTGGTGCTGCCCGCCACGATCACCGACAGGCCCAGCGTCAAACCCGCCACCGCAAACAAAGTGGCCAACGTGACCACGAAAGACGGCAGATCGGTACGCACGATCAGGTAGCCATTGAGCCAGCCCACCGCCAGGCCCAGCCCCAGCGCGGCAGCCATGCCCACGGGCATAGGCAGGCCAAAGTGGCCGGAAACGATGGCGATGGTCATCGAGCTGGCCGGAATCACGCTGCCGATCGACAGGTCCAGCTGGCCCGCAATCATCAGCAAACCGATGGGCAAGGCAATGATGCCCAGCTCGGCGGCGATGTTGAGCCAGCTGGCAGCGCCCCCGGCAGACAAAAAGGTGGCTCCACCGAAGATGGAGAAAAACACGAAAACCGCCACCAGCCCGATGAAGGAGCCGGTTTCGGGGCGGCGCAGCAGTGCGCCAAAGGACCAGGGCGTGCGGCCTGGGCGCGGGGGCGCATCCGGCGCGCTGGCGGCGGACGCTGACATAGAGGTGTTCGGGTTCATGGTGGGCTCGAAGTGGTCATGGGAGGAAATCGGGGCGCGGCCCATCCAGGCAGCGCCCCGCGATCGTTCGGTCAGCGCGCCCCGGCGGTGGCACCCGCCACGGTGGCATCCACGTTGGACGCGTCCACGATGCCGGGGCCGGTCAGGATAGGCGCGGTGGGCACTTTCAGGCCGTATTGCACATAGGCGTTGAGCATGGACACGGCCAGGTAGCCCTGCAGGTAGGGCTGCTGGTCGATGCAGAAGAGCTGGGTGCCGGCCTTGATGCGTTGCAGGTTGGTGGGATCGATGTCGAAGGTGCCCAGCTTCACCCGTTTGGTAAAGCCGCCCTGGCTGATGCCGTTGGCCGCGCTATTGGCATCGTTGGCACCGATGGTGATCACGCCGTCCACCGTGGGATCTTTTTGCAGCGCGGCCTTGATGGCCTGGGCCACCGCGGTGGGGTTGCCGAACGCGGAAGAAGGCAGGGGCAACTGCACGCTCTTGCCGCCGCCCTTGGCCATGCCGTCGGCCACGCCTTTGCAGCGCGCCTCCTGGTTGGTGGAGCCGGGCTGGGTGTTGATACACAGCACGGATTTGGCACCGTTGCGGGTGAAATACTCGCCGCCACCCATGCCCGCCACGTACTCGTCGCTACCCACGTAGTTCTGCGCACCCAGACGCTTGGCGGCCTCCATGCCCCCGGCGTTGTAGACGATCAGCGGCACACCGGCAGCCACCACTTCCTTGAAGGCCGCGTCCATGGCTTCAGGCACCCAGTTGGGGCCGACGATGGCATCGGGCTTCTGGCTCAGGGCCGAGCGGATGAGCTTGGCGGCATCGGGGCCGAGGTTGTCGTAGGTCTGTGGGCCGAGCCAGGTCACGCTGCCGCCTGCGGCCTTGACGACCAGGGCCGCGTCGTCGGCACCCTTCTTGACCCGCGACCAGAACGGATCGTCGGCCTTGCCGCCGATGACGAAAATCTTCGGCCCGGCGGCCAGCGCCGTGGTGGCCAGGGTGGCCAAGATGGCGGCGGCGGCCACCCGCTTCAGGGTACGTGGTACAGCGTGCATGTTTATCTCCTCGTGTGTCTTGTGTGGATGGCGAAACTGGTTGTGGATCACACCGATTGCGCAATGCAACCGGGTGCAAACTACTGTAGCCAACATCCTGCAAAACCCGTCTAGGTGTTTGCCCGTGGAAATAAACTTTCAATACATCGCTGTAAAAAATTGATATTTCCAAAAATGACGGGGTAAAAAGCCCATTTTTGGATCAACCCAAGCCGAAATGTCCCAGCCGCAGTAGCCCGGCGGGCTTGCACCCGGACGCAAATTCCTTAGTCTTGACGCCGGTGCGAGTCGCGCAGCACCAGGGAGCCGGGGGCCATCAGCGCCCTGGACGTGGCGCTGGCGGGCTCCACGATCAGACGGATGGCTTCGCCCACCAGGTAGTCCACCGGCTGGCGGAAGGTGGTGAGCTGGTAGCTGGGGGACGCAGCCATCTCGATATCGTCAAAGCCGACGATGGCGATCTTGCGCTGGGCATTGGCGGCCACCAGTGCATCCATGGCACCGATGGCCAGGATGTCGTTTTCACAGAACAGCGCTTCCAGCCGCTCAGTGCGGGGGGTGGACTCCAGGTAGCGTTGCAGTGCGTGCATGCCCTGCTCGCGGCGGTAGTGCGCGGTCTCCATCACCGTGGCCAGCGCCACGCCCGTCGCCTGCAGCCGGTCCCGAAAGCCCTCCATGCGGCGCAGCTCGGTGCGCTCGGACATCGGGCCCGCCATGTAGCCAATGCGCCGGTAGCCCTGCGCCAGAAACAGATTCGCAATCTCCGCGCCCGCGGCATATCCATCGGTGCTGACGAAAGGAATATCCGCCTGCCCGCTGTTGCGCATGATGACCACCAGCGGGATGTGCTTGATGCGCTGTGCCAACTCCACCAGGTCCCGCGTCAGCGTGGTGCCCAAAAACATGATGCCGTCCACCTGGAACTGGTCTGCCAGGCGCAGCGCCAGCGCAGGCCGGTACTCGGGGCTGGTGTTCAGCAGCAGCGTGCTCAAGCCCCGCGCCTGGAGCTGGCGGGTGGCCTCGTTCAAGGACACCAGCTGGTTGGGGTTGCCCAGCTCGTCCACCACCAGCGCGATCAGGCCGGTGCTGCGGGTCGACAGGCTGCGCGCCAGCAGATTGGGCGAGTAGCCCATTTCGGTGGCCAGGGCCCGGACCCGGTCGCGCACCTCGGGGGCGATAGAGGCACCGTCGGTGAAGGCGCGGGACACCGTCCATTTAGAGACACCGGCGCGCTCGGCCACATCACTGGCCGTGACTTTTTTGTTGGGATGGTCGGGGTGCATGGTGTAGGGCAAACGTAGTTCAAGGCGTGTGCCGCGAGTCTATACGCCTGTCCACAGACTGCACCCGAGTGCAAAACCATGAAATCCTATCGAAAACCCTGATAAAAATCAGATTCACTCTGTGCAATGATCGCCACGTTAGAAAATTAATTCGAAAAATATCCTCTCGAAATCGATTTTTCCAAAAAATTTTGCCTAGACTTGCACCCGGTTGCATTTCACCCCTCTACTCTGCCACATACCTTCAGGAACCGACATGGACGACTCGCAACTCGGCAAACGCAACAAGCGCGGCGACTGGGCCCCGTACCAGGCGCTGGAGCCCGCCCCGCTCTGGGTGCGGCCCGTCAACCTGGGCAAGATCCTGCGCTGGCTGGTGTCGTATGTCTGGCCCTGGAACGCCCTGCACATGGCCAGTGCCCTGCTGTACTGGTACGCGGTGGTGCCGGATGTGGCGACGATGAAGACCTTGGGCTGGGGCTGGGCGCTGTGGCTGTATGCCGTGAACGCCGCCGCCGTGTTCGTGCTGTACGGCGCTTTTGAACTGCAACTCTATGTGCGCCGCCGCCAGGGCACGACGTTCAAGTTCAACGGCAAATTTCCCGCCGACCAGCCCTCGGACGTGTTCTGGTTCAAGAGCCAGAACATCGACAACTTCCTGCGCAGCTTTTGCGTCTCCATCCCCCTGTGGACGGTGGTGGAAGTGCTGTTTCTGTGGTGCTTTGCCAATGGCTACGTGCCCTGGCTGGCGTGGGCGGACAACCCCTATTGGCTGGCGGCCCTGGTGCTGCTGGCCCCGGTGATCCACGAAACCCACTTCTTCTTCATCCACTGGGCCATGCACACCCGCCTGGGCTACAAATGGGTGCACGCCATTCACCACAACTCGGTGAACCCCACGCCCTGGTCCTCGCTGTCCATGCATCCGGTGGAGGCATTTCTGTACCACGCGGTGGCGCTGTGGCACCTGGTGATTCCGTCCAACCCCATCATCGCGCTGTTCCAGTTGCACATCGCGGGCTTTGGCGCCCTCAATGGCCACATCGGCTTCGACAAGGTCGAGGTGGTGGACGGGGTGGCGTTCGACAGCTCGGCCTATGCGCATTACCTGCACCACAAGTATTTCGAGGTGAACTACGGCGGCGACCAGCTCGTGCCGCTGGACATGCTGTTTGGCACCTGGCACGACGGTTCGCCCGAGGGCCAGGCCCGCATGCAAGCCCGCTTTGACAAGAAGCGCGCCCGCATGAACGCAGAAACGCCTTCCACTTAAACCACCCAAGGAACACACCCCATGCCCGAATGGATCAACGCCTGCGCTGCAGATGCAGTGGAACCCGAAGAGGTCATCCGCTTCGACCACGCCGCCAAAACCTTCGCCATCTTCCGCAGCCCGGACGACCAGTACTACTGCACCGCCGGGCTCTGCACCCATGAAAACGTGCACCTGGCCGACGGCCTGGTCATGGACCACGAGGTCGAGTGCCCCAAGCACAGCGGCGCGTTTGACTACCGCACCGGCCACGCCCTGCGCGCACCGGTCTGCGTGAACCTGAAAACTTTTTCCACCAAGGTCGAAAACGGCCGCATCCACATCGAAGTCTGAAACCTATGAAAAACGCATTCACCCTCGCCGCCTGTGCCGAAATGCTGTGGCGCGACAAACCCATGCAGTGGCGCGTGCAACGCCTCACCGAAATGGGCTTCCAGGTAGGGCTGTGGAACTGGCCCGAGCACGACCTGGCCCAGCTGGAAAAATCCGGCGCCACCTTCTCCATCATGAACGGCTACCTGCGCGGCCGCCTGACCGACGACGAAGGCGCAGCCGAGCTGCTGCGCACCGCGCGTGAAACGGCCCAGGTGGGCAAGCGCCTGGGCGTGGCACGCCTGAACCTGCACGGCACCGGCCTGGGCGATGGCGGCCTGCCCGTCACGCCGGTGCAGGTGGTCACCGGCGCCATGTGGCTCAAAGCCCGTGACACCCTGGCCCGCATCGCCGACCTGGCCGATGCCGAGGGCGTGACCTTCACATTAGAGAACCTGAACCTGCCGGTAGACCACCCCGGCGTGCCCTTTGGCCGGGCCGAGGACACCCTGGCCCTGGTGTCTGCTGTGAACCACCCGCGCCTACTCCTCAATCTGGACCTGTACCACGCCCAGATCGGCGAGGGCAACCTGGTCGAACTCTGCCAGCGCTGCCTGCCCTGGATTGGCGAGGTGCAGGTGGCCGACGTGCCCGGCCGCATGGAGCCCGGCACCGGCGAAATCAACTACCCCGGCATTGCCCGCGCGCTGCACGCCATGGGCTACCGCGGCCCGGTAGGCATGGAAGCCTTTGCCTCAGGCGACCCCGAAGCCGCGCTGGAAGCCTTCCGCGCCGCGTTCACCCTGCCCGCCTGAATCCGTTTTCTTTCACCCCAACCCTCCCTCACTTTTTCAAGGAATCAACATGTTCAAAATTGGTCTTCTCGGCGCAGGCCGCATCGGCAACGTGCACGCCCAAAGCATCACCAGCCACCCCTTGTGCCAACTGGTAGCCATCTCCGACGTGCACATGCCCTCGGCAGAAAAGCTGGCCGCCACCTGCGGTGCCGAGGCCCGCAGCACGCAAGACATCCTGAACGACCCGTCGATTGACGCGGTGTTGATCGCCACCTCCACCGACACCCACTCCAACCTCATCGAAGCCGCCACCGCTGCGGGCAAAGCCGTGCTGTGCGAGAAGCCGGTGGACCTGGACCTGGGCCGCGCCCTGGCCTGCCAGGAAGCCGTCAAAGACAGCGGCAAGCCCGTGATGATTGGCTTCAACCGCCGCTTCGACCCCCAGTTTGCAGCCCTCAAGCGCGCGCTGGATGCCGGTGAAATCGGCAAGGGCGAGCTGCTGTCCATCACCTCGTTCGACCCCGCGCCGCCACCGGTGTCGTACATCAAAGTGTCGGGCGGCCTGTTCCGCGACATGGCCATCCACGACTTCGACATGGCCTGCTGGCTGTTTGGCGGCCTGCCTGAAACCGTGTCGGCCATCGCCTCCAGCATCGTGGACCCGGCCATCGGCCAGGTGGGCGATGTAGACACCGCCGTCATCACCCTGCGCTGGGCCGACGGCCGCATCGCCGCCATCAAGAACAGCCGCCGCGCCGTCTACGGCTACGACCAGCGCGTGGAGCTGCTGGGCTCCGAAGGCCTGTTGACGGCCAACAACGTGCTGGAGCACACCGTCACCAAGGTCACCACCGGCGGTGCGGTCAGCGCCAAGCCCGAGTTCTTCTTCCTGGAGCGCTACATGCGCGCCTACAAGGCCGAATGGACCGCCTTCATTGCCGCCCTGGAGTCGGGCAGCGCCCTGCCCGTCACGCTCAAAGACGGCATCAACGCCCTGGCCGTGGCCGAAGCCGCCACACTCTCTGCCAAGTTGGGCAAGCCGGTGGCCTTGAAAGACGGCCAACCCGTCGCGGCCTGAACCCCATGCAGGCCACCGCCCTGGAGGCGCGCATCACCCGCAACCTGCCCAGCCTGAGCCCCAAGCTGCAGCAGGTGGCCCACTACTGCCTGCAGCATGCGCGGCAGTTGCACCTGTGCCGCATCCAGGAGGTGGCGCAGCACTGCGAGACCCAACCCGTCACCGTGGTGCGCCTGGCCAAGCGCTACGGGTTTCGCGGCTTTCTGGACTTCAAGATGGCGTTTTTGACGGAGGCCGGTGCGCCGCCGCAGGTGGACGGCGACACCGTCAACGCGCTCGGCCTGGCCGCCCACCTGCTGGCCCAGGCCCGCACCGTGTGGCTGCAGGCCAGCCCCGCCACCACCCAGGTGGCGCAGTGCTACGCCGACATGCTGCGCGTGGCCGGGCTGCAGGTGCAGTGGCGGCCTCCCACACCATGGCAGCCCGAACCGGGCGATGTGCTGCTGTGGGTGGCACTGGTCAGCGACAGGGCGACAGCGCCCCAGGGCATGCCCGTGGTACGCATCAGCGATGCACCCGATGCCAGCCCCCTGCACCACGCCCACCTCTGTACGCCCCCGTTGGGCCAGGGTTTGCAAGGTATTCCGGCAGGACTGGCCCTGGCGCAGGCGGTCCACAAGACCCGGCAAACGCTATTGATTCAATAGCTTCTACCGCCGATGGAATAAGCGCTGAAGGCCAATTTCATGCATATTTTCGTTATGGACTGCGAAACTGCGCCGTCCACAACCTGCCCAGAGCGGCGGCCTCGGCGCGGGGCGGGTCGCCCAGCAGGGTGACCTGGCCCTTCTGGTGCACCTGGGCGTACAGCACATTGCGCTGCGGGGCATAGAGAAACAGCACGTTGTAGTCGTGGCAATCTTGCGGCTTGCACAGGTCGGCACGCAAATACTCCTTGTTGCCCACCTTCACCCGCACGACCTGGCTGTTCGGCCCCTCCATGCGGGCCAGCCACGGCACCTGGCGCACCGGACCGGCGATGAGGGCAAACTGGCTTTTGAACTGCGGCGTGGCAAACACCTCGTAGCTGAACGGGGCTGCGCCGGGGGCCATGTCGGCGGAAGGTGTCGCCACGGGTGCCGCTACGGGTGCCGTCTTGACCGCCGGGCCATCACAGCGCCGGTACTGCGCGGCCATGCGGGCCGGGCCCAGAAAAGCCGACAGCTTGTTGCTTTCGTTCTCGATCTGGATGTAGCGGCCACGCGGGTCTTCATAGAGCAAAAACGTCATCTGCTCCTTGCCCTTGATCTGGCTGATGAATGCCACGAGAAAGCCCGCCGGTGCTGTATTGCCAAAGTACGAGTGCGCCGCCAGCACCTCGCGCCCGGTGATGCTCTGGCCGCCTTGCGCAAACACCAGGCTGGCGGGGTAGACCGTCAAGCGCGGCGCGGCGGGATTCTGGCAGGCACTGGAATAACTGCCACCGTAGTTCTTCAGCGCGGTGGCCGTCACCTGGTCCATGGCCTGCGCGGGCGTAGCGCAGACCCACAGGCCCGCCAGCAAGGCGCGGATCGGACGGTAGACCAGAGGCGAGAGAGGATGTAGAGCAGCCATGGCAAGCAGACCTTCCAAAAAGAGGCACTGCGGGCCATCTTAGAACCAATATGCTGCACTGCGGCATTTATTCACGCACCCGCAGAAAACGCTACAGTTTCAATAGCTACTTACGCTTATTAAATAAGCGCTGATGGCCTATTTCATTCAAATTTCTCAAAGTACGCCTGCAGCCTGCCCAGCAGCGCCTGCTTCTGCGCTGCGGGGATGAAGCTGGCCTCGAAGCTGTTGGCGGCGAGCTGGTAGGCGTGGTGGGCGGTGAGGCCGGTGGCAGCGAAGGTTTGGGTGAAGTTCTCGTTCAGGTAGCCGCCAAAGTAGGCCGGGTCGTCGGAATTGACCATGGCGACCAGGCCGGCGTCGAGCAGCGCGCCCAGGTTGTGGTCGGCCAGGTTCGGGAACACGCAGAGCTTCTGGTTGGACAGCGGGCAGACGGTGAGCGGGATGCGGTCTTGGGCCAGGCGCTGCATGAGCAGCGGGTCTTGGGTGGACTGCACGCCGTGGTCGATGCGCTCCACTTTGAGGACATCCAGCGCGCTCCAGATGTAGGCCGGAGGGCCCTCCTCGCCTGCGTGGGCCACCAGGCGAAAGCCCAATTCGCGGCAGCGGGCAAACACCCGGGCGAACTTCTCGGGCGGGTGGCCTAGCTCGCTGGAGTCCAGGCCGATGCCGATGAACTTGTCGCGCAGCGGCAGGGCCTGCTCCAGGGTGGCAAACGCATCTTCTTCGCTGAGATGGCGCAAGAAGCACAGGATCAGTACGGCGCTCAGGCCCCACATTTTTTGCGCATCCACGCAGGCACGGTGCAGGCCGTGAATGACCGTTTCCATGGCCACGCCGCGCGCGGTGTGGGTTTGCGGGTCAAAGAAGATTTCGGTGTGGGCGATGTTGTCGGCAGCGGCCCGCGCCAGGTAGGCGTGCGCCATGTCGTAGAAATCTTGCTCCTGTAAAAGCACGCTGGCCCCGGCGTAGTAGATGTCCAGAAAGCTTTGCAGGTTGGTGAAGGCGTAGGCGCTGCGCAGTTCTTCGACGCTGGCGTAGGGAATGGCGACCTGGTTGCGCTGGGCCAGGGCAAAGATCAGCTCGGGCTCCAACGAGCCTTCGATGTGGATGTGCAGCTCGGCCTTGGGCATGCCGCGCAGCAGGTCGGGCAGGCGCTCAGGCGCAATGGCGGGTACGGTAAAGGGTGTGGTGGTCATTAGCAGACTCCAAAAGTAATGCCCAGTTGTTTCAGATAGCGGCGGTAGGCGGCAGAGGCCTTGTCGGCCACGGTGTGCAACTCGGCGCGCGGGTCCAGCGGCAAGCGCTGGGGGGTTTGCGATTCCAGCACCGGCTGGTCTTGTTCGAAGATGGTGTGCTGGAAGGCCTGCAGCGTGGCGTCTGTAGACACCCAATCGCTGCAAGCCAGTCTAAACCAGACCCGGCTGCGCTCCGGCCCCAGCGGGCAGATGAACAGGCCAATCGCCTCGCGGAAATCGGCCAGGGCCACGCTGGCCGGGTCGGGCAGCTTGGTCAGCACCGCGGTGTACGGTGCATCCACCGCGTAGGTGTATTCGACCTGCGCCGGGCCGGTGGCCTGCACGCTGGACTGCGGCTGCCAGGCCTTGCACTGCGTGGCCAGCAGGCCTGTGGCTGTTGTCTCGACGCGGTAGTCGTCGATGCTGGAGGCGCTGCGCGTGCCCAGCCAGCCCTCATGCACAAAGGCAAAGTGCGCCATGTCCAGAAAGTTCTCCACCAAGCGCGGCGCGCTGGTGGCTACGTCATACGGCCCGCAAAGCAGTTTGCGCAGGCGGCTGTCGTCCTCGGCGGCAAAGGCAACCACCGGCACATCGGATGCCTCCAGCTGCACCCACACCAACCCGTAGCGCTCGCAGGCCGCAAAGCTGCGCGCCGTATGTGTGGCGGGCGGCGTGAACGCAGGCAAGGCGGGCACCACCACGCACTGCCCCGAGGCCGCGAACTGCCAGCCGTGGTAAGGGCACTCCAGCCGGTCGCCGCACACCCGCCCCAAAGACAGCCGCGCTCCCCGGTGCGGGCACTGGTCGGCCCAGGCATGCGCCACCCCGGCTGCGTCGCGCCACAGCACCACGGCCTGCTCCAGCAGCACCACGGCCAGCGGCTTGTCCGCCAGATCCGCGCTGGCCGCGACCGGGTGCCAAAGGGTGTTTTCAATCATCGTGTGAAGGTATCAGCAAAGACCATGCCCAAACGAAAAAAGCCGCTCGGCAAGAGCGGCTTTGGGTGCCAAGGTGGGTGTGACCCCACCCTGAGGGATTACTTCCCGCCCGGGATCTTGCCTTCCACGCCCTTGACGTAGAAGTTCACACCGCCCAGGAAGGCATCGTCGGCCACCGCATCCTTGGCCACCACGACCTTGCCAGACTGGTCCATGATCGGACCCTTCCAGATCACGAAGCTGCCGTCGGCTAGGCCCTTTTTGATCTCTTCGACCTGGGTCTTGGTTTCGGCAGGCACGTCTTCGGCGATGGAGACGATGTCGATCGCGCCTTCCTTCACGCCCCACCAGCTCTTGCCCGCAGCCCACTTGCCGTCCAGCGCGTCCTTGGTGGCCTTGATGTAGTACGGGCCCCAGTTGATCACGGCGGAAGCCAGGTGGGCCTTGGGGCCGTAGGCGGTCATGTCCGAATCCCAACCGAAGGCGCGCTTGCCTTTGGCTTCGGCGGTTTTCAGCACGGCGGGGGAATCGGTGTTCTGGAACAGCACGTCGGCACCGCCGTTGATCAGCGCGGTGGCGGCTTCGGTTTCCTTGGGGGGGCTGAACCACTCGTTGACCCAGACCACCTTGGTCTTGATCTTCGGGTTCACGCTTTGCGCGCCCAGGGTGAAGCTGTTGATGTTGCGGATGACTTCAGGAATTGGGATGGAGCCCACCACGCCCAGGGTGTTGGTCTTGGTCATCTTGCCGGCGATCACACCGGCCATGTACGCGCCCTCATACGTGCGGCTGTCGTAGATGGCCATGTTGTCGGCGTTCTTGTAGCCGGTGGCGTGCTCGAACTTCACGTCCTTGCTGTCCGCAGCCACTTTCAGCATCGATTCCATGTAGCCAAAGGTAGTGCCGAAAATCAGCTTGTTGCCCTGGCCCACCATGTCGCGGAACACGCGCTCGGCATCGGCCGATTCGGGCACGCTTTCGACAAAGCTGGTGACGATCTTGTCGCCCATTTCCTTCTCCAGCGCCTTGCGGCCATTGTCGTGCGCAAAGGTCCAGCCGCCGTCGCCCACCGGGCCGACGTAGGCAAACGCAATCTTCAGCGGCTCGGGCTTGGGCGCTTCGGCGGCGGGGGCCGATGCGGCGGGCTCAGCGGCCGGGGCCGGGGCGGGCTCTTCCTTCTTGCCACAGCCCACCAGGGCCGCCGCCACCGCAGACGCGGCAGCCAGTTGGATCAGGGTACGTTTCTTCAGGTCGGTCATAAAGTCTCTTTCAGACAGGGTTAAATACAACGAGGCAACAGATACTAACGAAACAACCCACTTGTCAGACAGAACGCACGCACGCCAGAACACCGCAGAACTGGCTCTGCCAGGCTGCTGGTGTTGCCCCCTGCAAGGGGGTTGGCGAAAAGCGCTTGCGCTGTAGCCTGGGGGTGTGCATCTATGAACTGGGGAAGAAGGGTTTCCCCAGCGACGCGGGCATGTTGATGCGGATCCACACCGGGTTGCGCGAAATCAACGCCAGCACCACGATAGTGGCCAGGTAGGGCAGCATGCTCAGAAGCTGGATGGGCACTTCCACCCCCACGCTTTGCAGGTGAAACTGCAGCATGGTCACGCCGCCAAACAGGTAGGCCCCCAGCAGCACCCGCAGGGGCCGCCAGGTGGCAAAGGTGGTCAGCGCCAGGGCGATCCAGCCCTTGCCCGCCACCATGCCCTCCACCCACAAGGGCGTGTAGGCCAGCGAGATGAAAGCCCCCGACAGCCCGCACAGCGCGCCGCCCACCACCACCGCCATGAAGCGGATGCGCCGCACCGGGTAGCCCAGCGCGTGGGCCGACTCGGGCGACTCGCCCACCGAGCGCAGCACCAGCCCACTGCGGGTGCGGTACAAAAACCAGACCAGCCCCGCTACCAGCGCCATGGCCACGTACACCAGCGGGTGCTGGCGAAACAGTGCCGGGCCAATCAGCGGAATATCGCCCAGCACCGGCACCGCAAACTGCGTGCGCTCGGGCAGCTTGGCCTGCACGTAGCTGATACCGGCAAACGCCGAAAACCCCGCCCCAAACAGGCTCAGCGCCAGGCCGGTGGCGTACTGGTTGGTGTTAAGCCAGATCACCAGCACACCAAACAGCGCCGCCAGCAAGGCCCCCACGCCCATGCCCGCCGCAAAGCCCAGCCAGTCGCTGCCGGTGTGGACCACCGTGGCATACCCGGCAATGGCGGCGCACAGCATCATGCCCTCGGCCCCCAGATTGACGATGCCGGCTTTTTCATTGACCAACAGACCCAAGGCGGCCAGCGCCAGCACCGTGCCCGCACTCAGCGTGGCGGCAAATAACAAGGCATACGACTCCATCACGCCCCCTTTCTGAAACGGACGCGGTAAGCGATCAAGGTGTCGCAGGTCAGCAGCGTGAACAGCAGCAGGCCCTGGAACACCCCGGTCAAGGATTTGGGCAGGCCCAGGCGCGACTGCGCCAGCTCACCACCGATGTAGAACATGCTCATCAGCACCGCAGAGAACACCATGCCCACCGGGTGCAGCCGCCCCACAAAGGCCACGATGATGGCCGCAAAACCATAGCCCGCAGGCAGGTACAGCGTGAGCTGGCCAATCGGCCCGGCCACCTCCAGCGCACCGGCCAGCCCGGCCGCGCCGCCCGACACCAGCAGCGCCACCCACAGCGCCTTGCGCGACGAAAACCCGGCATAACGCGCCGCTGCCGGAGCCAGCCCACCCACCTGCTGGGCAAACCCGGCCCGGGTGCGGAACAGGTAGACCCACAGCACCAGCACACCCACCAGCGCCACCAGCAACCCGATGCTGACCCGCGAGCCGGTAAACAGCCGGGGGATGCGGGTGATGGCCTCGAAGTTTTTGGTCTGCGGGAAGTTGTAGCCCAGCGGGTCTTTCCAGGGGCCATCGACCATGAAGCCCAGCAACTGCACCGCCACGTAGACCAGCATCAGGCTGACCAGAATCTCGCTGGCGTTGAACTTGTCGCGCAGCAGCGCCGCAATGCCGCCCCAGACCATGCCGCCCAGCACCCCGGCCAACAGAATCGGCAGCACGATCCAGCCGCCAGTGGTTTTGTCGGCCAGCAGCGCCACGCCGCTGGCGCAAATCGCCCCCACCACGTACTGGCCCTCGGCCCCGATGTTCCACACGTTGGAGCGAAAGCACACCGCCAGCCCCAGCGCAATCACCAGCAGCGGCGTGGCCTTCACCATCAGCTCGCCTAAAGCGTACGGCGATTTGATGGGCTCCCAAAAGAACACCTGCAGCCCTTTAACCGGATCTTTGCCCAAGGCCATGAACAGAGCCACGCCAATCACCACCGTGACCAGCAGCGCCAGGATGGGCGAGCCGTAGCCCCAGAATTTGGACGGCTGGGGGCGGGCTTCAAGCTTGAACATGGGCTGCCTCCGAAGTCACTGCCGAGGTGTTCCACAAGCCGCTCATCCATTCTCCAATCTGTGCCACGGTGGCATCGGTGCGCGCCACCGAGGGCGACAGCCGCCCCTTGGCAATGACGTGCAGCCGGTCGCATATTTCAAACAACTCGTCCAGCTCTTCGCTGACCACCAGCACCGCGCACCCGGCATCGCGCAGCGCCAGAATCTCGCCGCGGATCTGCGCCGACGCGCCCACGTCCACGCCCCAGGTGGGTTGCGAGACGATCAGCAGCTTCGGCTTGGCATCGATCTCTCGGCCCACGATAAATTTTTGCAAATTGCCGCCCGAGAGCGACTTGGCCGCCGCATTCGGCCCGCCGGTTTTGACCTTGAAGCGGTCGATGATGCTTTGCGCCTGGGTTTGCAGCACGCCGAGCTTGATCCAGCCGCTGGAGGTAATGGCATCCGAGCGCGTGAGCATCAGGTTGTGCGCCAGGCCCAGCGTGGGCACGGCCCCCCGGCCCAGCCGTTCCTCGGGCACAAAATGCAGGCCCAGCGCACGCCGCTGCTGCGGCCCCAGCTTGCCAGCGGGCTGGCCCGCCACCTGCACCATGTTCGCGGCACAGCGCGTATCTTCGCCCGACAGCGCATACAGCAGCTCGCGCTGGCCGTTGCCCGACACACCCGCAATACCCACCACCTCGCCCGCCTTGACCTGCAGGGAAATGCCTTCCAGCTCCACGCCAAACTGGTCTTCGCGCGCCAACTGCAGCGCCTGCACCTGCAGCACGGTGGCCCCGGTTTTAACCGTGCGGTGCTGCAAGGCGGGTGGCTCGGCCCCGATCATCAGGCGGCTCAGCGAGGCATTGGTTTCATTCGCCGGGTTGCACACCCCGGTGACCGTGCCGCCGCGCAGCACCGTGCAGGCGGTGCACAGCGCGCGGATCTCGTGCAGCTTGTGGCTGATGTACAAGATGCTGCAGCCCTCGCTGACCAGTTGGTTCAGCACCACAAACAGCTTTTCCACCGCCTGCGGGGTCAGTACCGAGGTGGGCTCGTCCAGAATCAGCAGCTTGGGGTTGGTGAGGAGCGCGCGGATGATTTCCACCCGCTGCATCTCGCCCACGGCCAGGGTGTGCACCGGGCGGCTGGGGTCGATGTCCAGGCCGTAGGCGCTGGCCTTTGCTGTTATGCGCTGGGTTACCTCGGCCAGGCTCAGGCTCTTGTCCAGGCCCAGCCAGACGTTTTCGGCCACCGTCAGGGTGTCAAACAGGCTGAAATGCTGGAACACCATGCTGATCCCTAAGGCCCGCGCCTCCTGCGGGTTGCGGATATGCACCGGCTGGCCGTTGAACATGACCGTGCCCTCGTCGGGCTTGACCGAGCCGTAGATGATCTTCATCAGCGTGGACTTGCCCGCGCCGTTCTCGCCCAGCACCGCATGCGCCTCGCCCGGCTGCACCGTCAATGAAACGTTGCTGTTGGCTACCACCGCCGGATAGCGCTTGGTGATGTTCGTCAGTTGCAGTCGGGGTGGTGCCATTCGATGAGACTCTTTTTTATAAATTAAAGGGTGCTAGCCCCTACGGAACAAGCGCAAGCAGCTACTATTTATATAGCAAACATGCGTAAGACCCCAGCGGCTTTGCAGATACCCCAGCAAGCTCAGTGCCAGCCGCACACAAATTGCGAACAATGGCGGTACACACTCGCGAACACGTTCCAATGCGCCGCGTATCCTAACCCGCAACAGCGTTAAATAAGCACAGTAATGCACCAAAATGGGTGGTGCGACTTTTGCATGCTGTGCCCCACAAGATTTGCCTAGAAGGACCCCTGAGCCATGACGACCCAACCCCTGCGCTTTCTGCGGCGCGGCCAGACCATCACGCTGCACAACGTGCCGCCCGACCGCACCCTGCTGCAAGTGCTGCGTGAAGACCTGGGTGCCACCGGCACCAAGGAAGGCTGCGGCGAAGGCGACTGCGGGGCCTGCACCGTCGTCTTGGCCGAACCTGAACACGGCGCGCTGCGCTACAAGGCCATCAACAGCTGCATCCGCCTGGCCCACTCGATCGACGGCATGGCGCTGTGGACCGTGGAAGACATCGCCCAGGCCGACGGCAGCCTGCACCCCGCACAGGAGGCCATGGTGCAGTGCCACGGCTCCCAGTGCGGGTTTTGCACGCCCGGCTTTGTGATGAGCCTGTTTGGCATGTACCAGAACAGCACCTGCCAGGGGCAATCCATCAGCCGCGCGGGCGCACAAGAAGCCTTGTCGGGCAACCTGTGCCGCTGCACCGGCTACCGCCCCATCCTGGATGCCGCCCAGGCCATGGAACAGCTGCCCGCCGTGCGCATCGACGAGGCTGATGTGCTACAAAAATTAGAGCTTCTTGCGCTGAGCAATAGAGCGCTAGAGGCCGATTTGGCTTATAAATCGCCACGCACGTTGGCCGATCTGCTGGCCGAGCGCGCCGCCCACCCCCAGGCCCAGATCGTGGCCGGGTGTACCGACGTGGGCCTGTGGGTCACCAAGATGCACAAGCACTTCGACCAGGTGATCGACGTGACCCAGGTGGCCGAGCTGCGCCAGACCGTATCGCAACCCGGCGGCTTGCATATCGGTGCCGCCGTTACCTTGCACGATGCCTACACCGCCCTGGTCGCCAGCCGCCCGCAACTGCACAGCTTTGCCACCCGCTTTGCCGGGCTGCCGGTGCGCAACTCGGGCACGCTGGGCGGCAACGTGGCCAACGGCTCGCCGATTGGCGATTCCATGCCGCTGCTGATTGCGCTGGGGGCCAGTGTGGTGCTGGCCAGCGAACGCGGGGAGCGCGAGCTGCCGCTGGAGAGTTTGTACACCGGCTACCGCACCAACGTGATGGCGGCGGACGAAGTGCTGGCTTGGATCAAGGTGCCGCATGCAGGTGCCGAGTTCATGCGCGTCTACAAAATTTCCAAGCGTTTTGACGACGACATTTCCGCCATCTGCCTGGCGCTGAGCCTGACAGTAGACAACGGCATCGTCACCAAAGCCTCCATCGGCGTAGGCGGTGTCGCCGCCACCCCGGTGCGCGCCGTGCAGACCCAGGCCGCACTGGTCGACCAACCGTGGACCTTGGCCACAGCGCACGCCGCAGCCGCCGCCCTGCGCGCCGAGTTCCAACCCATCTCCGACATGCGGGCCAGCGCCGCTTACCGCAGCGAAGTGATGGGCAATTTGCTGCAACGCTTCTGGCTGGAAAGCCAGGGGCAGACCCAGATCAACCTCGCCACTTTCGACGTGGAGGCCTGCGCATGAACGCCCCCGACAAACTCACGATGTCTCTGGCCAGCATCGGCAGCAGCCAGCCCCACGAGAGCGCCCGAGCCCAGGTGGCGGGCGCGGCGCATTACGTAGACGACCTGCCCGAAGTGCGCGGCACCCTGTTTGCTGCGCCCATCCTGTCTACCGTGGCCCACGGCGCACTCAAAGGCGTGGACAGCCGCGCTGCACGCGCCATGCCCGGCGTGCAGGCGGTCATCCTCAGCCAGGACATCCCCGGCGACAAGATGCTGGCCGCGTTTGCCCACGACGAACCGGTGTTTGCCATCGACACCGTGCTGCACATTGGCCAGGTCATCGGCCTGGTGGTGGCCGACACGGTAATGCAGGCCCGCGAAGCCGCCCGCGCCGTGCAGCTCGACATCGCCGCCCTGCCCGCCCTGCTAGACGTGCGCACCGCCCATGCCGCCCAAAGTTATGTGCTGCCGCCCGTGTTCGTGCGCCGGGGCGATGCCGCCGCCGCTTTGGCCGCCGCCCCGCACACTCTGACCGGCCAGCTCGAAGTGGGCGGGCAAGAGCACTTCTACCTGGAAGGCCAGGTCGCCTACGTGCTGCCGCAAGAGCAAAACCAGTGGCTGGTGCACTCCAGCACCCAGCACCCGGGCGAAGTGCAGCACTGGGTAGCGCATGCGCTGGGCATCGCCAACCACGCCGTCAAGGTCGAATGCCGCCGCATGGGTGGTGGCTTTGGCGGCAAGGAAACCCAGGCCGGGCACCTGGCTGTGTGGGCCGCCGTGGCAGCGAAAAAGCTGCACCGCCCCATCAAGCTGCGCTTTGACCGGGACGACGACTTCATGGTCACCGGCAAGCGCCACCCCTTCGCCTACGACTACACCGTGGGCTACGACGACGCAGGGCTTATCTGCGGCCTGCAGCTCACCATGCTGGCCAACTGCGGCTTCAGTGCCGACCTGAGTGGCCCGGTGGCCGACCGCGCCGTGTTCCACGCCGACAACGCCTACTTTCTGGCCGATGTAGACATCGCCTCGTACCGCGTCAAAACCCACACCCAGAGCCACACCGCCTTCCGCGGCTTTGGCGGGCCGCAGGGCGTGATCGTGATCGAAACCATCCTCGGTGAGATCGCCCGGCAGCTCCGGCTGGACCCGCTGGCCGTGCGCCGCCACAACCTGTACGACGCAGCCGACACGCCCAACGCCAAGCGCAACGTCACGCACTACCAGATGCAGGTGGAAGACAACATCCTGCACCCCATGCTCTCAAAAATAGAGCAGACAGCGGAATACGCATCTAGACGTGCGGCCATTTCGGCCTGGAACGCGGCCAACCCAGTGGTCCAGCGCGGCATCAGCATCACGCCGGTGAAGTTCGGCATCTCGTTCACCGCCACGCTGTTCAACCAGGCCGGTGCGCTGGTCCACGTCTACACCGATGGCAGCGTGCAGGTGAACCACGGCGGCACCGAGATGGGCCAGGGCCTGAACACCAAGGTGGCGCAGGTCGTGGCCGACGAGCTGGGCATCCCCTTCGCCAGCGTACTGGCCACCGCAGCCGACACCAGCAAGGTGCCCAACGCCTCGGCCACGGCGGCCAGCAGCGGCACCGACCTGAATGGCCGCGCCGCCCAGTACGCTGCCCGCAACGTACGCGACAACCTGGCCGCATACGCCGCCGGGCTGGACCACTGCGGCGCCGGGGCCGTGCAGTTCAAGGGCGGCCAGGTCATCACCCCCAGCACCAGCCGCCCGTTTGCCAGCCTGGTGCAGCAGGCCTATGCCAACCGCATCCAGCTGTGGAGCGACGGCTTTTACCGCACGCCCAAAATCCATTACGACAAAACCACGCTGACGGGCCGCCCGTTCTACTACTTCGCCTATGGCGCGGCCTGCACCGAGGTGGCCATCGACACCCTGACGGGCGAGAGCCGCGTGCTGAAAATCGACATCCTGTATGACGCAGGCACTAGCATCAACCCGGCCATCGACATCGGCCAGGTCGAAGGCGGCTTCATCCAGGGCATGGGCTGGCTGACCACCGAGCAACTGGTGTGGAATACCAAGGGTTACCTCAGTACCCACGCCCCCAGCACCTACAAGATCCCCGCCACCGGCGACATCCCGGCCCACTTCAAGGTCGACCTGTGGGAGCAGCCCAACCGCGAGGACAACGTGGGCGGCAGCAAGGCGGTGGGCGAGCCGCCGTTCATGCTGGCCATCAGCGTGTTCGAGGCGCTAAAGGAAGCGATTGCCTCGGCGCGGGGCGATGGTGCGGTGGTGCAACTGGCGGCTCCGGCGACGGCGGAGAATGTGCTGTGGGCGTTGGGGGCGGGGAAGCTATGAGAGGTAGGCGTGCGGGGTAAATGCCCACGCACGTCCAGCCATCCGCCACTACATAAAAAATAGCTGCTTGCGCTTATAGAGCAAGCGCTAGAGGCAGATTTAACCGTCCGTCACAGAGAACCGCCAGGAGGCATCAGAGCCCCCATGCGGGCCAAACTCACTCTCTCTCCCGTCTGCATCCGTCGCGCAAAGGGGATCTGACCCCACCAGGCTGCCCCCATGCGTCACCACCCGGTTCCGCCCGGTACGCTTGGCCTCATAGCAGGCACTGTCGGCGGCTTCCAGCACGGCGGCTGTGTCGTGCAGGGCGGGGCTGAGCTGGACTACGCCGATGCTGGCACCCAGGCGAAAGGCGTGTTCGCGCCAGTCCATGCGCCAACTGTCGATGCCGGCGCGCACCTGTTCGCCGATTTTCTGGGCCCGCTTCAGGGTGCAGCCGGGCAACAGGATGGCGAATTCATCGCCGCCCAAGCGGGCCACGGTGTCGCTCTGGCGCACCAGTGACTCCAGCAGGCGGGCAATCTGGCGCAGCACCTCGTCGCCCGCCGCGTGCCCAGCCGCGTCGTTGATGGCCTTGAAATAATCCAGGTCGATGAACATGGCGCAACAGCCCTGGTGATCGGTCTGGCGCGACAGCGGCTGCTTGAACCGTTCTACCGCCTGGGCCAGCCGGGCTTCGAAGTCGCGGCGATTCACCAGCTGGGTCAGGCTGTCGTGGGTGGCCGACCAGGCCAGCTCGTCAATGCGGGCGCGGGCGGCGGTCACGTCGTTCAGGATCCAGATCACCCCGGCGCTGGGGTCGCCGTCAATCACCCCGCGGCCCCGCATGCGCACCAACAGGCTGCTGCCGTCCTTGCGCCGCATCAGCACGTCGCCGTCGAACGAGCCCTGGGTTTTGAAGGCCGCGCGGTAGCGTTCGCCCACCGCCAGGTAGGCCTCGGGCGAGGGGTAGATCACGCCCGCATCCAGCCCCAGCAGCTCGCCCTCGGGGTAGCCAAACAGGTAATTGGCGTGGCTGCCGACCAGCTCGAACCGGCGCTCGCGGGTGATAACGATGCCCACCGGCGAGTTCTTCAGAATCGCCATGAGTTGCTCGACCATGGCACTCTGGGCCGCTTGGGCACGGCTGCGCTCCAGCGTCACATGGCGAAATACCTGCACCAGTTGCCCGATCTCGCCGCGGGCCCGGGGCCAGTCATCGGCCACGGCGCGCCCCGCGCCCAGCAGCCGTTGGGCCCGGTCGCGCAGCTGGGTGATGGGCCGGATGATGCCGGCAATCAGCAGCGTGGACATTGCCGCGCAGAGGCCCATGATGCCCAGCACCACCAGCCAGGAACGGGCGTGCACCTGGCGCAGCGGTGCCAGGGCGTAGTCGGCGGCGGTGATGCGGGCCACCGTCCAACCGGCGGCGGGCACCTCGGCCGTGGCGACCAGGTAGTCCGACATATCCATGGGCTTGCCCTCGCGCCGCTGGGCCAGCAGGGCACCCAGGCCCGGCTCGTCGGCTGCGCTCTGCAAACGTTGCTGGGCATCAGGGTGCGACAGGATGACACCGGCCTGGCTGTAGATGACCAGCACCGCCGAAAATTCGCCCAGGGTGGAGACCGCAGTAGGCAGCAGGTCGGCCGAGCGCAGCGACACCGCGCCCGCCAGCACTGCCACGACCTGGCCGCCTTCTCCGCGCACGGGCACCGTGACCACCACCACCGGCTCTTGGCTCTGCAGACTGCGTACCGGCTCGCTGGTGCCGGTGGCCCCGGTGGCCAGGGTGGCCTGGAACATCGCCTGCTGAACGAAGCCCAGGTCGGGTCCGTCATGCAGGTTTTGCGATGCTTCCTGGGAATGGCTAGCCGCAGCCAGCACGCTGCCATCGGACCGCAGCAATTGCACCGCCAGAAACTGCTCCAGCGCCAGAGGGTGCTTGCGTAGCAACTGCGCGAGGGCAGCGGGTTGGCCTAACTGGGAAAAGGGGATGTCGGCAGCCAGCAAGCGCAGGTTGGACTGCATGCGCCGCAACCGGCTGTCCACCAGATCGGCCACCAGGTTAACGGAATCCTGCTGCTGTTGACTGAAGCTGTTGCGCACCACCTGCTCGCTCTCGCGCGCCATGAAGTAACTGGAGGCAGCCCCCGACAGCAAGGCCGACCCCACCGCCACCAGCAGTATGCGCAGCCTGAGCATGCCCATCGCCTGCCAGCACCAGCGCAAAGAAAATCGCCGGGGCGGCGCGGGTGGGACGAGAATTTCCAAGGGGTCGAATGGTCGGGTCATATCTTGTTTTTGTGGAGAACTACAAAATCCAAGTCACTCTCTACCCCTCTTGACGAAGAACATGTCCAAGGTCTTTTGGTCGCAGCAACCCCTCTCTTGATTTGTAACCAATTGATTTTTACCCGAGCACACTTCGCTGTCTAGCAAAATAATGCGAAAAACGGCACAAATACACATGTATACCGCTATAAAACCGTTTTTTATCCAATATTGCCTTGCATTTTTAGTGAGTTATGGAGTCTTTTTTTAAAGCCCAATGGGACGTGCGCCGCTACAGCGGTGAGCACCAGGCCCACGCGCACGACCACGCCCAGATCATGTTTGCCCTGCAGGGCCGCATGGAGCTGGAGATTGCGGGCCGCGCCAGTTTTGCGGACACAGCCTGCGGGGTGATCGTGCCCGCCGGGGTGGTGCACGGCTTTGTGGCCAGCCCCCACACCCGCATGTGGGTGATGGACGCGCCCGCGCAGCCCGGCATGGAGCGGGTCAAGCGTTTTGCCGTACCGCCGCTGCGCCCCGATCTGGGACTGGATGGCTTGGCGTTGGCCGACCTGCTGCAGGCCCCGCAAATCCTGCAGCGCCGCAGCATCACGCTTGCCGCCCTGGATGCCGCGCTGGATGCCGAACTGCACGCGCCCTGGACCACGGCCCGCATGGCCGCATTGTTCTTTTTAAGCCCCCAACGCTTCCACGCCCGCCTGCTGGAGCTGACCGGTATCCCGCCACAAAACTATCTGCGCGAGCGGCGGCTGCAGCGGGCGATGGCCCTGGTGCAGGGCGGCATGCCGCTGGACACCGCCGCGCTGCAGGTGGGCTACCGCAGCGCCAGCGCCCTGGCCTACGCCTTGAAGCGCGACTTTGGTGTGGGGGTCAAAAGCCTTCGAGGCTGAACACCTCAAGAGTTTCTCGACATTTCCATCCGCGCCCGGCCCCACCATCGGCGCATGCACAACAAAACCCTTCTCGGCAGCCTGATGGTGCTGGCCGCCGCCGTGCTCTGGGGCACCACCGGTACCGCGCAAAGCCTGGCTCCACCCCATTTATCGGCCTACTGGATCGGCGCGCTGCGGCTGGTGGTGGCCTCGGGCTTCTTTGCCATCTACTTGCTTTTGACCGTGCCGCGCAGCCGCTGGGCGGGCGATCTGCGGGCGCTGCCCTGGGGCCGGGTGCTGCTGGCGGGTATGTGCGTGGCGGGCTACAACCTGGCGTTTTTTGCCGGTATCAAGGCCAACGGCGTGGCGATTGGCACCGCCGTGGCGCTGGGCAGCGGGCCGGTGTGGGCGGGCGTGTTGCAGTGGCTGTTGACCCGGCAGATTCCGCGCCCGGCCTGGTGGCTGGGCACGCTGCTAGCCGTAGCCGGAGGCACGCTGATGGTGCTGGGCGGCGGGGCCGAACATGCCGTGAGCCTGCACGGCACGCTGCTGTGCCTGGCGGCGGGTTTGAGCTACGCGGCCTATGCCGTGCTGAACCAGGGACTGGTGCGCGCCGCGCCGCCCGCCACGGTGACGCTGTGTGTGTTTGGCGCGGCGGCGCTAGTGGCCGTGCCGGTGGCGCTGGTGGTGTCGGGGCCGTTCAGCGCCACGGCGACCGACGTGCTGGTCGTTGGCTACCTGGGCGTGGTGGCCACCGGGGTGGCATATCTGCTGTTCAGCTACGCGCTGCGCTGGGTAGCCAGCGCCACGGCGGTGACGCTGGCGCTGGCCGAGCCGCTGGTAGCCTTTGGCCTGGCGGTGGCCGTGCTGCACGAGCAGACCACGCTGGGGGCGTGGATCGGACTGGGCGGCGTGCTGGCCGGGCTGGCCGTGGTGATGGCCGCCGAGGTGCGCCAGCGCAAAAACTAGCAGCCTGTGCCGTGGTGTGGCTACCGCACATTTAAACCAAATCGGCCTCTTGTGCTGACAGAACAAGCGCAAGCAGCTATAAAAAATAGAGCATTCAATAAAACAACTCTGGCTCTGCGGGGGTTAATATGCGGTCCTTCCTGCTTTATTACAAATGTTTACAAGGACGGCACTATGGACCACTTCCCCACCACACCCGGTTCTCGTGCTTCGGTCGCCCGCAGGCTGGCCTGGCTGTCTTTGGTAGGCCTGGCGGCGGTACTGCTAGCCGTGGCGGTGGCCATCGGCGTGATCGAGCAGCGCAGCACCCATGCCCAGCGGGTTAGCACGGTGACCGAGCGGGTGCAAAGCGTGGTGGCGGTGGCTGATGCCTACGACCGCATCAACCGCGAACTGGTGCAGCGCGCGTTCCGCAGTTTTCGCGGCAGCTTTGGCCCCACACTGAGCCTGGACCCGGCCACCGGCCAATTGAGCAACGCCGACAAAGTAGTCAACGACGACTTCAGCGCGGTAGACCAGTTCACCCTGGACACCGGCGGCGTGGCCACCGTGTTTGCCAAAAAGGGCGACGATTTTCTGCGCATCACCACCTCGCTGAAAAAGCAGGATGGCGCGCGTGCCATGGGCACCCTGCTGGACCGCAGCCACCCTGCCTACGCGCTGATGCAGGCTGGCCAAACCTACACCGGCCCGGCCGTGCTGTTTGGCACGCCGTACATGACGCGCTACGAACCCATCAAGGACGCGGCCGGGGCCACCATCGGCATCTTTTTTGTGGGCAGCGACATCACACTGCAACAGGCTGCGCTGGACAAGCAGATCACTGACTCCAGGTTCTTTGCCTCGGGCGGCATCTACCTGCTGGATGCGCGCGGCCCGCTGGCCGATGCCAAGTTCGCCATCCACCCCACGGCCAAGGGCAAAAAAGTGCTGGAAGCCTTTCCCCAGGCCGAACCGTTCCTGACCGCCCTGTCCACCGCACCCGACGGCTATGTGCGCGATGCCGCCACGCTGCTGGGCAGCACGCCCACCGACACCTGGGCGGTGATGCGCAAGACGGCGGCAGGCACTGGCTGGCTGGTGGCCGAGGTGGCCGAAAGCGAGTCCATGGCCGAGTACTGGCGCAACATGACCCTGATCTGGAGCCTGCTGGCCGCCACCACCGTGCTGCTGGGCGTGGGCCTGTATGTGCTGGTGCGCCGCACCGTGAGCCTGCCGCTGGCCGAGCTGACGGTGGCCGTGACCGCCGTGGCCCAAGGCGATCTGACCCGCGCTTTCAGCACCCAGCGCCAGGATGAAATCGGCGCGCTGGTGAACGAGGTGGAAGGCATGCGCCAGCGCTACCTGCAAGCCCTGTCGCAGGTGCGCGCCGCCGTGGAAAGTATCAGCACGGCCAGCGCCGAGATCGCCAGCGGCAACCAGGATTTGAGCGCGCGCACCGAGCAGACCGCCAGCAACCTGCAACGCACCGCCAGCAGCATGGAGCAGCTCACCAGCACGGTGCAGCAGTCGGCCGACTCTGCGCGCCAGGCCAACCAGCTGGCCGCATCCGCCGCCGCCGTGGCCGCGCGTGGCGGTGCGGTGGTGGGAGAGGTAGTGGCCACCATGACCGACATCAACCAGAGCTCCAAGAAGATTGCCGACATCATTGGTGTGATCGACGGCATTGCCTTCCAGACCAATATCCTGGCGCTGAATGCCGCGGTGGAAGCCGCCCGCGCAGGCGAGCAGGGGCGCGGCTTTGCGGTGGTAGCCAGCGAAGTGCGCAGCCTGGCGCAACGCAGCGCCGATGCGGCCAAAGAAATCAAGACGCTGATTGGTGCGTCAGTGGACAAGGTGGAATCGGGCTCGCGGCTGGTGCAGAACGCGGGCAGCACCATGGATGAGATCGTCAGCTCGGTGAAGCGGGTGAGCGACACCATTGGCGAGATCACCGCCGCCGCGGCCGAGCAGTCGGACGGCATCGGCCAAGTCAACAACACTGTGGGCCAATTGGACCAGATGACCCAGCAAAACGCCGCCTTGGTGGAGCAGTCTGCCGCCGCCGCCGAAAGCCTGCGTGACCAGGCCGATCGTCTGGCGCAGGCGGTGGCTGTGTTCAAGCTGGTTTAGTAATTTAGTAGCGCTTCCCCGTCAGCAGCAAGGCCAGCCGCATCACCAGCATGGCCACGTACTCCAGGCCGCGCTGGCGCAGCGGGCGAGCGGCGTAGGTGGCCGGATCCATCGGCTGGCCGCCCTCGGCCATGGCCTGCAGCAGGCGCTCGCGCAAGATAGTGGCAAAGGCGGTATCTTCGACCACCACATTGGCTTCACGGGCCAGCAGCAGGCTTAAGGGATCGAGGTTGCTGGAGCCCACGGTGGCCCAATGGCCATCCACCACCGCGACTTTGGCGTGCAAAAAACTGGGGGCGTACTCGTGGATCTCCACGCCCGCGCCCAGCAGCACGCCGTACACCGGTCGCGCCGCGTAGTACTGCATGAAATATTCGTACTTGCCCTGCAGCAGCAACTGCACCCGCACGCCGCGTTCGGCTGCCGCCACCAGCGCCTGGCGCAAACGAAAGCCGGGCACGAAGTAGGCGTTGGCAATGATGATCTCGTGCCGGGCCCCGGCGATGGCCCGCAGGTAGGCCCGCTCGATCCGGGTGCGGCTGCGCAAATTGTCACGTAAAACCAGTGCTGCGCTGGTGGATGCTGCATCAGAAGCTATGGTTTCAGGAGCAGGCAGGCTGCGGGGCTTGGCCGACAAAAGGGTTTGCACCGCCTCTTGCAGCTTGTGCTGGCGCAGGTCGCGCACGGCCTGCAGTCGCCGCCACAGCACCTGCATGGTGGTATCGATATGCCCCACGATGGGCCCGCTGATGCGCACCGCAAAGTCAAAACGCGGGGCCGTCAGGGCACCAAAGTTGGGGTCATGGAAGTCGTCCAGGATGTTGATGCCGCCGCAAAATGCCACGGTACTGTCTACCACGCACAGCTTGCGGTGCAGCCGCCGCCAACGGGTGGGCAGCAGCAGGGCCAGCATATTCACCGGCGAATACACCCGCCACTGCACGCCCGCTACGGCCAGGCGCTTGCGCCATTCCTCGGGCAGCGCGCCGGTGCCCAGGCCATCGACCACCACGCAGGTCTGCACCCCGCGCCCGGCGGCGCGCAGCAGGGCCTCGGCCACCTCGCCCCCCGCGCCGGTGCAGTCAAAAATATAGGTTTCCAGCCGCACCGAGTGCTGGGCCGCATCCATGGCGGCCACCAGGGCGGGAAATAAGGCACGGCTGCCTTCCAGCAGGTCGATGCCATGGCCACTGCGCAGGCGGGGACGGGGGCGTGGCATGCGGCTCAGAGTTCGAACTCTGCCAGCAGCGGCAGATGGTCCGACATGCGCCACCAGATGCGCCCGCGTGGCACCTCCAGCCCCACCGGCTTCATGCCGCGCGCATACACATAGTCGAGCTGCGCCAGCGGCAGGCGCGAGGGGTAGGTGCGCACGCCGGGCTTGTCGAACGCATGCATGTGGATGCGGTTCAGCGCGAAGCGCATCTGGTTGCCCCAGTCGTTGAAGTCACCGGCCACGATCAAGGGCGCGTCGGGCGGCACGTCGCGGGCAATGTAGGTGGCCAGCTGCTGTACCTGGCGCGCGCGGCTGGCCGGAATCAACCCCAGGTGCACCACGATCACATGGATGGGCACGCCGTGCGCCTCCACATGCACGTGCAGCAGGCCGCGCTGCTCGAAGCGGTGGTCTGACATGTCCTCGTGCTTGTGCCACACCACCGGCCAGCGCGACAGCAAGGCGTTGCCGTGCTCGCCGTGGCGGGTGATGGCATTGGTCTGGTACACCGCCTCGAAGCCCTCGGGGGCCAGGTAGTCAGCCTGCGGCAGATCGGGCCAGTGGGTGAAGTATTTTTGTTCGCTGCGGTTGAGCTTGCGCACCTCTTGCAGGCAGACGATGTCGGCATCCAGCTGTTCGACCGCATGGCCCAGGTTGTGGATCTCCAGCCGCCGAGTCGGCCCCAGGCCCTGCACGCCTTTGTGGATGTTGTAGGTGGCCACCCGAAGAATGGTCATGGGCAAAAGCGAGGAAGCATCAGAATGGCCTCGGCGTTAGAGGGTGAAAAACAGGCATGCGCCGCTGCATGGTACGGCAACCACATGTAGGCCGTGTGCTCGCGCGGGCTCAGCACCACCGGTGTATCGGCAGGCACTTGCAGGCTGAATAAATGCTCACGGTTGTGCCGTACGCCGGGTGCGTAGCGGTGCAACCACTTGGGGTAAATGGTGTAGAGGTTGTCCAGCTGCCAGTCGCGCAACTGGCCGGGCAGCGCCTGGATGCCGGTTTCTTCCGCCACTTCGCGCACGGCGGTGTCGCGCAGGTCCTCGTCCGGTGTGTCTTTACTACCGGTGACCGATTGCCAGAAGTCGTCGGCATCGGCGCGGCGGATCAGCAGCACGTCCAGCGCGGCAGTGTGAATCACCACCAGCACCGACTCGGGGATTTTGAACTGGCTCAACTGTGCGCGGCCAAAAACGCGTCCAGCTCGCGACGGTCGGGCCCGTTGCCCACGCCCCCGGTGCGCAGGCATTTCAGGGCGGCAGCGGCCGCCGCAAAGCGGATCGCGTCACGGTCGCCCTGCCCTTGCGCCAAGGCCAGCGCCAGCGCGGCATGGAAGACATCGCCCGCGCCATTGGTGTCCACCGCCTTCACTGGGAATGCATCAATCACGTGCAGCACGCCGTCATGCCGCATCCAGCGCACACCGCGCGGGCCCAGGGTGACCACCGCCACCTGGGTTCCAGCATCCAGTGCGCGTTGCAAGGCGGATTCAATGGACAGACCCGGCGCAAATGCCATCAAACCGGATTCGGAGAACACCGACCAGTCGGCCAGCGCGCTCAGGGTCTGCAGATCGGCCTGGGGGGACAAGTCGCCGTCCAGCACGCTGAGCACGCCCGCCGCACGCGTCCAGTGCAGGGCCGCCAGCGCACCGGCCATCCAGCGCGGGTCGACCATCACCACGTCAGAACCCTGCAGGCCCGACACGTCCATGGGCAGCGCCTTGCGCAGCGCATCGCCCCGGCAGTTGAAGATCTGCCGCTCGCCATGCGCATCAATCACCACCGCCGAGATCGATGAGGTGGCCCCCGGCACCCGCTGCAGGCCCGAACAATCCACGCCCAGGCTGTGCACCCGCCGCGCCAGAAACTGCCCGGCCTCGTCGTCGCCCACCGCCCCGAACAGCCCCACGCGCGCACCCAGGCGGGTTGCCGCAATCGCGGCATTGGCCGCCATGCCACCCGACACCATGCGGTACTGCTGGGCCGGGGTTTTGGTAGGCTGCTGCGGAAACGCCGCAATGTCAAAACAATGGTCCAGCGCCGCATGCCCGACCGTACTGATGCGCGGCCCGATGGCAGGCGCATCCACGCTACCGTACGTACCCAAAATCTCACCCATAGCGCCTCTCTGTGGTCGACGGCCCCGTGCGCCCACCCCGGGCCCACGCTGTCAACGCATTGTGGCCCAAGCACTGTACGGCCCCAAGACAGTCCATGGACAATGGCGTGGAAAAGTTTTGGATAAAAACAGCCTCCTGTGCTTATCTGTCAAGCGCTAAACGCTATTAAAATAGTAGCATTACATAGAATTTCATCCAGTTGCACGCCACTAGCCCAACGCGGCCTTCTAAAAACACTGTGATTTAGTGCATAATAGCGGGCTTGCCACAGTGGAAATATCTACTGCATTGGCACCAGTTTTAAAAGTGGGTTCTTAGCTCAGTTGGTAGAGCAGCGGACTCTTAATCCGTAGGTCGACAGTTCGAATCTGTCAGGACCCACCACTTTTAGGCCTTATGGGCACACAGAAGCCTGCTACTTAATCCGTAGCAGGCTTTTCTTTTTTCAGCATCGATATGTGACACGTCTCATATCCAGTACTTTTGTCCGGCAGGACACAGCGGCGCATGTAAGCGGCCACCGGGACATTGTTCTATTCTTGGGCAGCACTGCGCAAGAATGCATCACTTTGAAAAGTGTGTACCGCATCCAGCGGTGCTTTCTGTTGCGCGCTAGCGGAACTGAAATGCGGGTATCTTTCTTGAAAGATGGGCTACAGCCCTGAGGGAACCCGCACAGAACCAGGCCAGCTCTCCGCCACTTCGCAGGGAAGGTCCGATACACAGGCATGCTTATTGCCCTTTCGTGTACCGCAGCAAAACGCTGCTTTAACAACTACACGAAACGAGACATTGATGAAAAAACGATTGATAGCTGCGGCTGCCCTGACCCTGGTTTCCAGCCTGGCAACAGCACAGAGCTCCGTGACGATTTATGGCAATGTCGATCTGGGCTTGCTGACCCAGAACCATGCCGCCAACAAAACCCAGCTCTACAACGGCGGTATTTCGCCCAGTATCTGGGGTTTTCGCGGTTCGGAAGACCTGGGTGGCGGGCTGAAGGCGCACTTCAACCTGGAGGGCCACATCGCAGCCGATACGGGGGCCGCGGGTGGCAATGCCACCACAGGCGCCGCAGCCTTGTTTCGGCGCCAATCCAATGTGGGCCTGTCGTCCGCCGATTGGGGCACACTCACCCTGGGCAACCAATACAGCCCGGCCATCCTGGCATTCGCCGCGACAGACCCGCGCGGCCTGCGGGAAAACTTCTCCGGCCTCTATCCATGGGCCTACAACTCAGGTGTCCTGACGACCGGCGGCAACCAGAACAATGATGTGGGCGTGTTCGTGCAAAACGCCATCAGCTACAGCAACAAGTTGGGCCCCGTGGGCATTGCGGGCGGCTACAGCGTGTCGGAAACCAAGGGCGCGGTGGTTTCCCTGGGTGTGACTTACGCTGGCCCGGTATCCCTGTCGGCGGCCTACCAGGCCACCAACAAACCAAATACTTCAGAGCGACTGAGCAGCATCTACACGCTGGGCGTGGGCTACACCCTGGGCGATTTCACCGGCAAGCTGAACTACCTGCGCGGCATCAACAAAGATGCCACCACGCTGGCCGATGTCAGCAAGGTGGGCGTACTGGGCGCAGGCCTGGACTGGAGAACCTCTGCCAACAACACCGTGGGCGTTTCCGCGTATTTTTCCAAGGACAAGAACAACAGCGCCGACAAAACCACCACGCTGATCGTCAGTGACGAATACGCCCTGTCCAAGCGCACCACGCTGTACGGCACGGTGGCCTTTGCCAACGCCAAAGCCGGTGCCACGCTGCTAACTTCCGTGGTAGCCGGTGGCACGATGGCCAACGTCAACACCACCTTGTTGAATGCCGGCATCAAGCATTCGTTCTAAACGCGTATTGTCTTCACCCTAAAAAAACCGCCGTACCTGGCTGGCAGGTACGGCGGGTGGAGAGAATACAGAAGAACTTAGTTGCTATATCTAATATAGCTGCTCACGAAGAATTCATAAGCGCTAACAGCCAATTTCATACCAAAAACTCAGGTACGGCGCTTCTTGTTGCGGTACTGGTCGGCCACCACGGCGGCGACGATGATGCCGCCCTTGACCATCTCCTGGTAGTAGGCATCGATGCGGATGAAGGTAAAGCCCGACATCATCACGCCCAGAATCAGGATGCCGATGACGGTGCCGGTAACCCGGCCCAGGCCGCCGACCAGCGAGGTACCGCCAATGACCACGGCTGCAATGGCATCCAGCTCGTAGCTCACACCCATGCCAGACTGGCCGGATATGGCACGGGCCGCGGTGACGGTACCGGCCACGCCGCTGAGCAGGCCGGCGATGGTGTAGATCCAGATCAAGTGGCGGTTGACGTTGATACCGGACACACGGGCTGCCTGGCGGTTGGCACCGATGGCGTAGGTGAACTTGCCGAAGCGGGTGTAGCGCAACATGATGTGGGCGATCACCGTAATCACCAGGAAGATGATCACCGGATTACTGCCCTCCCCGATCCAGGCGAACTCGGGGGTCAGCATGCTCACAGGCATGCCGCCGGTGAACCATTTTGCAAAGCCGCGTGCGGCCACCATCATGCCCAGCGTGGCGATGAACGGCGGGATACCGGTGTAGGCGATCAACGCCCCGTTCACCCAGCCCACCACCACGCCCACAAACACACCGGCCAGCACGGGCCAGATGGGGTGCATATCGGTCAGTTGGGGGAACACGGCGCGCGGAAAGTCCGACACCTGGGCCAGGCTGGCGGCCACCACGGCGGAGGCCGCCACCACCGAACCCGACGACAAGTCGATGCCGCTGGTGATGATGACCATGTTCACACCGATGGCAATGATGCCGATCACCGCCATCTGCAAGATGATGACCTTCAGGCGCTCGGCGTTGAAGATGAAGCTCTGGCCGTTCATGTACCAACCAATAGCTTCAAAGAAGACGCTGATACCGATCAGCACCAGAAAGATGCTGAACTCGGGTGGAAATTTAAACGGCGCTTTGACAGCGACGGGGGCAACGTGGGTGACGGTGGGGGTGCTCATGGTGCAGGTTTCCTATAGATTTTTTACTTGGCCGCCAGGTCCATGACGGACACTTGGTTGGCATCTTTGCGGTCCAGAATGCCGGTGACCTGGCCGCCGTGCATCACCACGACGCGGTCGCTCATGCCCAGCACTTCGGGCATTTCCGACGAGATCATCAAAATCGCCACGCCGGTACCGGCCAGCTCGGACACCAGGCGGTGGATTTCGGCCTTGGCCCCCACGTCGATGCCGCGGGTGGGCTCGTCCAGAATCAAAATGCGCGGGTTGGTCAGCAGCCAGCGGCCCACCAGCGCTTTTTGCTGGTTGCCGCCCGAGAGGTTCTGGATAATCTCGCCCATGCTGGGGGTTTTGACGCGCAGGCGCTTGGCCATCTCGGCGCAGTCTTTGGCCAGCTGGTCGCCTTGCACAAAGCCCTTGGTCACGTAGCGCTGGTTCAGCACCGCCGTGTCCATGTTGTCCTGGATGTTCAGGCTCAAAAAGCAGCCGGTTTCCTTGCGGTCTTCGGTCAAAAAGGCCATGCCTGCGGCCAGCGCCTTGGTGGGCGTATCGATGGTGATAGGCACGCCCTTGATGCTGATGGAGCCCGAGGTGGCGGGCACCACGCCAAACAGCGCTTCGGCCACATTCGAGCGGCCCGAGCCCACCAGCCCGGCCATGCCGACGATCTCACCGGCGCGGATATCGAAGCTCACATTCTTGAATATGCCCTCGACGCACAGGTCTTTCACCGACAGCACCACCTCGCCAATCGGCACCTCCAGCTTGGGGAACATCTGGGTGATCTCGCGGCCCACCATCATGCGGATGATGTCGTCGCGGGTGACCTCGGTAGAGGCGTGGGTGGCAATGTACTGGCCGTCGCGGAACACCGAGAACTCGTCGGCAATCTCGAACAGCTCGTTCATCTTGTGGGTGATGTAGATGATGCCCTTGCCCTTGGCCCGCAGGCTGCGGATGATGGCAAACAGGTGGGACACCTCCGTCTCGGTAAGTGCCGAGGTGGGCTCGTCCATGATCAGCACGTCGGAGTTCCAGGACACGGCCTTGGCAATCTCGACCATCTGGCGGCTGGCGACAGAAAGGTTCTGGATTTCTTCGCGCGGGTCGATCTTGATGTTCAGCTCCGCGAACAGCGCGGCGGTCTTGCGGTACAGCTCGGCGTGGTCCACAAAACCAAATGCGTTCTTGGGCTCGCGGGTGATCCACACGTTCTCGGCCACCGTCATGTAGGGCATGAGGTTGAGCTCCTGGTGGATCATGGCGATGCCCAGGTTCAGCGCATCCAGAGGCGACTTCATGTGGATGGGCTTGCCGCGCAGGCGGATGTCACCTTTGTCGGGGATGTAGATGCCCGCGATGATCTTCATCAGCGTGGACTTGCCCGCGCCGTTCTCGCCCATCAGCGCATGTACCGTGCCCGCGCGCAGCTTGAAGCCCACGTTGTTGAGCGCAACCACGCCCGGAAAGATTTTGAGAATGCCGTTGATCTCCAGAAGCGGAGGCGCGGCGGCAGCCTGGGTGGCCGGGCGGTCGAGGGTGGCGGTGTCTGACATCCTGGTGGCTTTATGAAAGGGTGGAAGGGGGGCTTGTCCGGTCACGAGCCCTCTCGCAAAACCTCTCCCGCACGGGGAAAAATTTTGCGTGAGAGCTGAAGATGCCCCGACAGGGGCACCCTCAGATCCACAAGGGCTTAGTTCTTGCCGCTGTACTTGGCCAGGTTGGCGGGGGTGACCAGCTCAAACGGCACATTCACAAAACGCTCGACCGGTTGCTTCTTGGACAGCTTCAAAGCCGCGTCCATCGCGCCGCTGCCTTGGCCGGCTGCGTTCTGGAACACCGTGACCTTCAGGTCGCCCGCCTTCATGGAAGCCAGCGCGTCCGGGGTGGCATCGATACCGGCCACCAGGGAAGCGGGGGTCCACTTCTTGGAGGCTTTCAGGGCGTTGATGGCGCCGATGGCCATTTCGTCGTTGTTGGCGATGACCGCGTCAAACTTCAGGCCGGTAGACAGCCAGTTGGTGGTGATGTCCTGGCCCTGGGTACGGTCCCACTTGCCTTCGCGCTTATCCAGAATCTTGATGCCGCTGCACTCCTTGGTAGCCAGCACGTCTTCAATGTCCTTGGTACGGGTGCGGGCCGCTTCGTTGGACAGTTCACCCATCAACACCACGATCTCGCCCTTGCCCTTGAGCAAACGGCAAACTTCCTGGGTTTGCAGGGTGCCAGAGACCACTTCGTCGGATGCCACAAACGCCACGCCTGCGGGCAGCTTGGCAAAGTCCACTGGCTTGCGGTTCACATACACCAGCGGGATCTTGGCATCGGTCACCATCTTGGTGATCTTGGGGGTGACATCGGTGTCCACCGGGTTGACGATGATGGCATCGACCTTCTGGGCGATCAGATTCTGGATCTGGCTGAGCTGTTTACCCACATCGTTCTGGGCATCCTCCACCTGCACCGTCGCACCCGACTTCTTGCCGGCATCGACCACGCCGTCTTTCAAAATCGTCAGAAAGGTATCCAGCTGAGCCATGGCCAAGCCCACTTTTTGAGCGTGTGCCGCCAGGGGGGCCAGCAAGGTGGTTGACACGGCAGCGGCAATGACGAGCTTTTGTAGGTTTTTCATAGGATGCGTCTCCAGAGTTATTAGTAAACGGCGCGGTTTGTACCGTTTGGTTAGGTGAGGCCAGGGCACCGAGAAATGCCCTTAACCACGGTCTGTACTGTACTCAAAAAACTCCAAAATAGAAAATAAATTTCTAAGTGATTACACTTAGAGAAATATTTTTCTCTACAATTTATAGTCGCCACACCTGCCACAGCTCCGTGCTGTACACCCCGTCTTCCCGCATCCCACGGGAACCTTTATCTGCATAACAACGTACCTCGATGAGCCAACTGAACTTCCCCTCTGGTCGCCGTATCGACCTCGCCTGCCTGGGCCGCCTGGCAGTGGATCTGTACGCCCAACAATTCGGCAGCCGGCTGGAAGACGCTCGCAGCATGGCCATGTACCTGGGTGGCAGTTCAGCCAACCTGGCCTTTGGCGTGGCCCGCTTAGGGCTCAAAAGCGCCATGCTGTCCCGCGTGGGCAATGAGCAAATGGGCCGTTTCCTCACCGAAACCCTGGAACAAGAAGGCTGCGACACCAGCCAGGTGCAGATCGACCCCGAGCGCCTGACCGGCATGGTGCTGCTGGGCCTGAAAGACCGCGACACCTTTCCGCTGCTGTTCATGCGTGAAAACTGCGCCGACATGGCAGTAGATGCCAGCGAGATCCGCGAAGACTTCATCGCCCAGTGCCGCGCCCTGGCCATCACCGGCACCCACCTCAGCACCCCCGGCACCCGCAGCGCATCCCTGGCGGCCCTGGCCTACGCCAAAAAGCACGGCGTGACCCGCGTGCTGGACATCGACTACCGCCCCGTGCTCTGGGGCCTGACCAGCCGCGGCGCGGGCGAAAACCGCTATGTGGCGGATGCACACGTGACCCAACAACTGCAGGAAGTGCTGCCCGAATTCGAGCTGCTGGTGGGCACCGAAGAAGAATTTTTCATTGCCGGAGGCATCGCGGGCGACCTGATGGCCTGCCTGCGCGCCGTGCGCAAGCTCAGCGCCGCCACCCTGGTAGTCAAGCGTGGCGCAGACGGTTGCACGGTAATTGAAGGCGACATCCCGGTCCATATCGACGACTCCCCCACCTTCAAGGGCGAGCGGGTCGAGGTGCTGAACGTGCTGGGCGCGGGCGATTCCTTCCTGTCCGGCCTGATGGCCAGCCTGTTGCAGGGCAAGGACTGGGCCGAATCCACCCAGGTGGCCAATGCCTGCGGTGCCATCGTAGTGTCGCGCCACGCCTGCTCCGCCGCCATGCCGACACCGGCTGAACTGACCCACTGGTTTGGCGGCAGCCGCAACCCCAAGGTGGATGCCGACCAACAACTGGCCCATCTGCACCGCGTCACCGCAGCCCGCCCTTCCTGGTCCGAGATGTGCGTGCTGGCGTTTGACCACCGCAGCCAGTTCTTCGACATGGTGCGCGAGGCCGGTGCCGACGAGTCGCGCATTCCCGCGCTCAAGAAGCTGCTGGTCGAAACCGCCGAACAGGTGGAGGCCAGCCACAGCCTGCAAGGCCATGTGGGCGTGCTCATCGACGGTGGCGACTATGGCCGCGATGCCCTGGCCAGCGCCACCGGGCGTGGCTGGTGGGTCGGCCGCCCCATCGAGCTGCCCGGCTCGCGCCCACTGCGCTTTGACGGCACCCGCTCGGTCGGCAGCGCCCTCATCAACTGGCCGACCGAACAGGTGGTGAAGTGCCTGGTGCACTACCACCCCGACGATGCCTACACCCTGCGCCTGGAGCAAGAGCAAAAAGTACTGGAACTCTGGGAAGCCACCCGCGCCAGCGGCAACGAGCTGCTGCTGGAAATCATCTGCCCCCGCGCGCTGATGCCCGCTGGCACCGAAGATGCCGCCGTGCTGCGCGCCGTAAAGCGCTTCTACAACCTGGGCGTGCAGCCCGAGTGGTGGAAACTGGCCCCCATGCAGCCCCAGGGCTGGACCGACCTGGCTGCCCTGGTGGCAGAGCGCGATCCGCACTGCCGTGGTGCGGTCATCCTGGGCCTGAACCAGCCCCTGCAACTGCTGGCCGACAGCTTTGCCCAGGCCACCAACCCCATCGTCAAGGGCTTTATGGTCGGACGCACCCTGTGGGCTACGCCCTCGCTGCAGTGGTTAAAGAATGAAATCAACGACGCGGCGTTTAAAAATGCCGTGGCACAGAACTTCACTGTCCTGGTAGATGCCTGGCGCAACCGGAAATAAGCCCAATACATTCGCCCTATGAAAACCCAAAAACTCACCATGTCCCAGGCGCTGGTCAAGCACCTGGCCGCGTTGCAGGTCGAAATGGCCGACGGCAGCACCCAGCCCTACTGCGCGGGCGTGTTCACCATCTTCGGCCACGGCAATGTGGCCGGTATTGGCGAAGCTCTGTATGCAGAGCGCGCCACGCTGCCCACCAACCGTGCCCACAACGAGCAGGGCATGGCCCATGCCGCCGTGGCCTACGCCAAGGCCCAGTTCCGCCAGCGCATCATGGCCGTCAGCACCAGCATCGGCCCGGGGGCCACCAACCTGGTCACCGCCGCCGCCGTGGCCCATGTGAACCGCCTGCCGGTGCTGCTGCTGCCCGGCGACACCTTTGCCAGCCGCGCCCCTGACCCGGTGCTGCAGCAGATCGAGAACTTCCAGCACGGCGACATGAACGCCAACGACACGTTTCGCCCTGTCACCCGCTTCTTTGACCGCATCACCCGGCCCGAGCAGATCCTGACCGCCCTGCCCCGCGCCATCCAGGTGATGACCGACCCCGCCAGCTGCGGCCCGGTCTGCCTGGCGTTGCCGCAAGACGTGCAGGCCATGGCCTTTGACTGCCCCGAGACCTTTCTGCAGCCCGGCACCATTTACTTCCGCCGCCCGCCCGCCGACACCCGCGAGCTGGCCGCCGCCGCCGCCCTGCTGAAAACCGCCCAACAGCCGCTCATCGTGGCCGGTGGTGGTGTGCTGTACAGCCAGGCCTGGGACGCGCTGCGGGCTTTCGCCGAAAAACACGGCATCCCGGTGGTCGAATCGCACGGCGGCAAAAGCAGCCTGCCCTGGGACCACCCGCTGAACCTGGGCGGTATCGGCGTGGACGGCGGCCCCGCGGCCAACGAAATGGCCCGCGAGGCCGACGTGGTGCTGGCCGTGGGCACCCGCCTGCAAGACTTCACCACCGGCTCGCACGCCCTGTTTGCCAAGGCAAAACTGCTGTGCCTGAACGTGCAAAGCTTCGATGCCACCAAATGGGCCGGCACCGCCCTGGTGGCCGATGCCCGCGTGGGCCTGGCCCAGCTCAGCACCGCTGCAGGCGACTGGAAGGCAGCACCCGCCTGGACCACCCGCGCCCGCACACTGGCCGCAGGCTGGGTGGCCCGCGTGACCGAGCTGACCACCGCTGTCCCCAAAGACGTGCTGCCCTACGACGCCGAAGTCATCGGTACCGTGCGCGACTCGGTAGACAACAGCGATGTGCGCGACGTGGTGGTCTGCGCCGCAGGCACCCTGCCCGCCGAGCTGCACAAGCTGTGGCGCGCCACCCGGCCCGGCAACTACCACGTGGAATATGGCTACTCGTGCATGGGCTACGAAGTGGCGGGGGCCCTGGGTGCCAAGATGGCCCGGCCCGACCAGGAAGTCATCGTCATGGTGGGCGACGGCTCCTACATGATGATGAATTCCGAGCTCGCCACCTCGGTGCTGCTGGGCAAAAAGCTGATTGTGGTGATTCTGGACAACCGGGGCTACGGCTGCATCGAACGCCTGCAGCTCAAGTCCGGCACGCCTAGCTTCAACAACATGCTGGATGACTGCATCCCCGAAGGCGGCAGCAGCAGCCAGATCGACTTTGCCATGCACGGCCGCAGCATGGGCGCGGATGCCGTGCACGTCAAAGACCTGACCGAGCTCAAAACCGCCATGGTCGCCGCCCGCGCCGCCACCAAAACCCAGGTGGTGGTGATCGACACCACCCACCACCGCACCACGGCCGAAGGCGGCTGCTGGTGGGAAGTGGCGATCCCCGAAGTCTCCGAGCGCACCGAAGTCAACGAAGCCTTCGAGCGCTACACCGCCGCAAAAACTGAACAACGTATTTAACTTAAAGAGAAGCAACATGACCTGGAACGTACGCATCGGCATCAACCCCATCAGCTGGATGAACGACGACCTGCCCTCGCTGGGCGGCGAAACCCTGCTGGAAACCGCTTTGAGTGAAGGCAAGGAAATCGGCTACGAAGGCTTCGAGCTGGGCAACAAATTCCCCAAGGACGGCCCCGGCCTGAAAGCCAAGCTGGACGAATTCGGCGTAGCCTGCGTCTCGGGCTGGTACTCCGGCTTTTTAGGCAATGACACCGTGGAAGCCGAGTTCGAGCGCTGCAAGGCCCACATGTCCAAGCTGCAATACAACGGCGTGAAAGTGGTGGTCTACGGCGAATGTGCCGACACCATCCAGGGCCAGATCGACGTGCCTGTCTCCAAGCGCCCCCGCTTCACCTCCGAAGCCCAGTGGAAGGCCTACGCCGAGCGCCTCAACGCATTCGGCGCGCACCTCATCGCCACCTACGGCATCCAGCTGGCCTACCACCACCACATGGGTGCCTACGTCGAGTCTCCCGCCGACATCGACAAACTGATGTCCCTGACCGACCCGGCCAAAGTCTTCCTGCTGTTCGACACCGGCCACGCCTACTTTGGCGGTGCGGTCGATCCCACCGTGCTGCTCAAAAAGCATATCGAGCGCATCAACCACGTGCACTGCAAAGACGTGCGCGTGCCGGTCATCGCCCAGGCCCGCAACGACGGCTGGAGCTTTCTGAACGGCGTGATCAACGGCACCTTCACCGTGCCCGGCGACGGCGCGGTGGACTTCGAAGCCGTGCTCACCATCCTGAAAAACGCCGGTTATGAAGGCTGGCTGGTGGTAGAAGCCGAGCAAGACCCGGCTGTGGCCCCTAGCTACGAGTACGCCAAGAAGGGCTATGACACCCTGCGCGCCCTGGTTGACAAACTGGCAGCCTGATATGGTCAGCCCCCTCCTCGCCAAAGCCGCCCCCTTGGGCCGCGAAATCGTCAACGTCACCCCCGAGCGCGCAGGCTGGACCCACGTGGGCTTTCGCGCCGTGCGCCTGGCCGCCGGTGAAACCGAGACGGTCAACACCAGTACCCGCGAACTCTGCCTGGTGGTGCTCACCGGCACCGTCACCGTCACGGTGGACGGCCAAACCTACGAAAAACTGGGTACGCGCACCAGCGTGTTCGAGGAAGTCTCGCCCGCCGCCGTCTACGTACCCGGCGGCAAGACCGTGGTGGTGCGGGCCGACACCGATGCCGAGCTGGGCCTGTGCACCGCCCCCGCAGGCGACACGCCCCACGCCGTGCGCGTGATCGACCCCGCCACCATGCGCCGCAGCGTGCGCGGCCAGGGCACCAACACCCGCTACGTGTGCGACGTGCTGCCCCATGACGACCCCACCGCCGCCCACCTGCTGGTGGTGGAAGTGCTCACCCCCGCCAGCCACTCCAGCAGCTACCCCCCGCACAAGCACGACATCGAGCAGCCGCCGGTGGAGACGCTGTTGGAAGAAACCTACTACCACCGCCTGAACCCACCGCAGGGTTTCGCCTACCAGCGCGTCTACACCGACGACCGCAGCCTGGACGAAGCCTGCGCCGTGGAAAACCACGACGTGGTGATGGTCCCGCGCGGCTACCACCCGGTCACCGCGCCGCACGGCTACGACCTGTACTACCTGAACGTGATGGCGGGGCCGAACCGCTTCTGGGTCTTCAAGAACGACCCGGCGCACGAGTGGATGTTGAAGCCTGTTTAGGTACGTTTTAGGCTGCTAACGCCCATTCCGTTAGCGGTAGCAGCTATCATTTTTGAGAAATTTTATGCAACGCAAGACTATGTACCTGCTGGCCGCGGCCGCGCTGGCCAGCAGCCTGGGTGCCCAGGCCCAAACCGCCTGGCCCAGCCAGCCGGTGAAATGGGTGGTGCCCTACGCACCCGGCGGCACCACCGACCTGATCGCCCGCACTTTGACCGTCAAAATGGGCAAAGACCTGGGCCAGCCCGTGGTGGTGGACAACAAACCCGGCGCGGCCAGCATCATCGGAGCCACCTTCATCGCCCGATCCAACCCGGACGGCTACACCGTAGGCACCGCCGACTCGGGCACGCTGGCCTTCAACCCTGCCATGTATGCCAGCCTGAGCTACAACGCCGACAAAGACTTCAGCCTGATCGGTGGCCTGGGCAGAATGCCGCTGGTGCTGGCGGTGCATCCTGCGTTCCCGGCCAAGAACCTGCAAGAATTTCTGGCTCTGGCGCGCAAGACACCGGGCGGCATCTCGTCGGCCTCATCCGGCCCCGGCTCGCCGCTGCACGTGGCGCTGGAGATGTTCAAGCAACGCACCAACACAGACATCCTGCACGTCGCCTACAAGGGCTCGGCCCCCGGCTTGCAGGATTTGATGGCCGGACAGGTGAACTCCATGTTTGTGGACCTGCCACCCAGCCTGTCGATGATCAAGGGCGGCAAACTGCGCGTGCTGGCCGTCGCCACTCCCAAGCGCCTGGCCATCCTGCCCGACGTGCCCACCATGGCCGAAGCAGGCCTGCCCGGCTTTGAAGCCTACGCCTGGCAAGGCTTCGTCGGCCCCGCCAAGCTACCCGCCGCCGTGGTAGCCCGGCTCAACAAAGACCTGGTAGCCGTGCTGAACGACCCCGACACCCACACCAAACTCGAAGAAATGGGCATCCAGCCCATGCCCATGGACCCGCAAGAGTTCGGCAACTTCGTCCGCAGCGAGCAAAAGCTGTGGGCGGGCGTGATCAAGGCGGCCAAGATCCAGCTGGATTAATGGGCAAACGCTGACAAATTGAAAGGCCGTTTACACGGCCTTTTTTTATGCCTCCCTGTCATCAAGCCTTCATCCCCCGCACCGATGCTGGCGCAGCGGCATGTCGCCGTTGCCAACCTTGCGAGACTTTTATGACATCCAACAGCACGCCCGCCATCGAGTTGCCGACCGAAATTTTTGACGAAGAGTTTGAAACCGTGGGCGACCACCACCGCATGGCGGCTCACCACTTTGCGGCGGCGGCCAAGCTGCATCTGCTGGCCGCCACGGCCGATGATGAAGGTGACGACGAGGCGGCTGCTCGCCACGCTTACACGGCCTACCGCCACCAGCTCAACGGCGTGCAGTACGCCGAGATTGCGGTGATGGACAGCGAAACGATGGAAGACGAAGACAGCGCAGAAATCACTGCCGATTGAGGCTAGATTCAACTGGCCTGTATTGCTCTGCTTTCAATAGCAGCTAGCGCAGGAAGAACCTGCGCTAGAGGCCTTTTTTTTATAAATCCAGCGTGGTATCAACCTGCCGACGCTGCAGCGGCGCGCAGCTTGTCCTTCTTGCTGGGCCGCTTGCCCTTGATGCCGCCGTTGGCCTGCGCGGGCAGGGACGGCACGGCCAGCTCGACCGGCTCGAAACCGGCCACCTCTTCGCGCGGCAGGCTCAGGCCCTGGCGCTTTTCGATCAGGGCGAAATGGGCTTCGGTATCGGCAGTGATGAAGCTGAACGCCTCGCCGCTCTGCCCGGCGCGGCCAGTGCGGCCAATGCGGTGCACGTAGTCCACCGCAGAGCGCGGCAGATCGTAGTTGACGACCACCGGCAGCTCGGCCACGTCGATGCCGCGCGCGGCCAGGTCGGTGGCCACCACCACGTGCACGCGTCCGGCCTTGAAGTCGTCCAGCACCTGGGTGCGTTTGCCCTGGCTGAGCTGGCCATGAAAGGGCTCAGCCCAGATGTCGGCCTTGCGCAGCTTGTCGGCCACGATCTCGGCGGAAAACTTGGTGGCCACAAACACCAGCACGCGCTTCCAGCTATTCGTCTGCACCAGGTGGCGCAGCAACTGGGTACGGCGGCTGGCATCGACGGCGATGGCGCGCTGGGCAATGGCAGGCGCGGCGGTGTGGGTGACGGGTTCGGCAGCCATCTCGATGCGCACCGGCTCGCGCAACAACTGGGCGGCCAGGGCCTCGATGGCGGGCGGGAAAGTGGCCGAGAACAGCAGGTTCTGCCGTTGGGCGGGCAGCAGCGTGAGCACGCGGGCCAGCTCTTCGGCAAAGCCCAGGTCGAGCAGGCGGTCGGCCTCGTCCAGCACCAGCGCAGCCACATGGGAGAGTTGCAGGGCGTTGTGGTCCACCAGATCTAGCAGACGGCCCGGCGTGGCCACCACGATGTCGGCCCCGCCGCGCAAGCCCATCATCTGCGGGTTGATGGACACGCCACCAAAGATCACCGCAATCTTCAAAGGCTGCGGCAGGTGCTGGGCCAGGCCACGGAACACCTCTGCCACCTGGGCGGCCAGCTCGCGCGTGGGCACCAGCACCAGCACGCGGGGGCGGCGCTTGCCGTCGGGGCGCGGGGCTTCGGTGAGGCGCTGCAGCAGCGGCAAGGCGAAAGCAGCGGTCTTGCCCGAGCCGGTGGGCGCGGCAGCCCACACATCCGCCCCGCGCACGATGGCCGGAATAGCCGAAGTCTGGATGGCGGTGGGCGCAGAAAAGCCCTGTTCGCGCACGGCGCGCAGCAAGGCGGGAGCAAGTCCCAGGGAGGCAAATGGCATGGGGGGTGCGTCGGGCAGGACGGCAAGATGGGGGTAGGCAGTTTAACCCCGCACACCACACTACAGAATGGCTTGCGTGTTAAATTCACCCTTTGTGCATGTCCTGTCTGCGTAATTTGCTATAGATATAGCAGCATTTGCACTTGGCCCGCTGGCAAGATTCAACCAGCCTGACACCCTACTTTCACGTGAAAGAAAGCCGCAGTTGAGCGACGATTTTGACTCCCTGTTTGACGACCCACCCACGGCAACGGCATCTGCAGCAACTGTAACGCCCGCCCAGGCCCAGGCCGTCAGCACCGCGGTGGCCACGGTGGCCGCCGAACCCGAGGAAGCGCAAGCACCGGCCCTGTGGCTGGCCCTGTACAAACCGGGAGCCGATGTGCAGTACGAAGGCGAGCGGCACACCGTCAACCATGTGCACATCAGCCGCAAAGGCCTGTTCGTGCGGCTCAAGGAAAAAGAAGGCGTGGTGCCCGCCGAAAAGGTCGACGTCGCCCTGACCCGTGTGCTCTTGCCGATGCAGGCCTACCAGGCTCCGCCCGCCCTGCTCCCGCCCTTGCCGCCCGGCCCTGCGCGCACCAAATAACTTCACGGAACCTGCATGTACACACTCTTCACCCTGCTCCACCTGGCTGCGGCCATCGTTTGGATGGGCGGCATGACCTTCATGCTGTTTGCATTGCGGCCCGCTGCGCTGCTGGCGCTGGACGCGCAAGTCCGCGCCCGGCTGATGGTGCAGGTGTGGCAGCGGTTTTTCCGACTGGTGCTGGCCGCCATCGTGGTGCTGCTGGCCACGGGCGGGCATCTGTTTGGCAGCGGTATGAAAGCCTTTGTGGCTGCGGGCGGCAGCGTGCCACTGGGCTGGTCGGTGATGGCCGGCCTGGGCGTAGTGATGGTGCTGGCGTTTGGCCACATCCAGTTTGCCGGGTTCGCCAAGTTCAAGCGCGCAGTGGCCGCCGCCGAATGGCCCCTGGCCGCCAAGGCGGCCGGGCAAATCCACATGCTGGTGGTGCTGAACTTTGTGCTGGGCTGGGCAGCAATTGCGGCCATCAAGCTTCTGCATTAGTTCTCAAGCCCGGCGTGTTCTAGCCGATAAGTCTGTATTGTCAGGAAAATCTCCATGAACATCGCCAGCACCACCGCCGTGCAGTCCGCCACGGCCGATGCCCAAGCCCCCACCTCCGACAGCCTGAACATCCGGGTGCTGAAAAAAGCCCTGGACGCGCAGGCCCTGGCGGCCCAGGCGCTGATCGAGTCCATCCCCCAGCCTGCAGCAGCCCCCTCGCTGGCCACCTCGGGCAGCCTGGGCACCCAACTCAACACCTACGCCTGAGTCGCCTGCGGGGGCGTGCTAGCCTCTAGGGCATGACTTTCTCAGCCCTCGCCCACTGCACCCCCGTCCCCCTCGCCAAAGCCTACCGACTCATGAACCACGGCCCGGTGGTGCTGGTGTCATCGGCCCATGGCGACACCGCCAACGTGATGGCCGCCGCCTGGGCCATGCCACTGGACTTCGACCCGCCCAAGGTCACGGTGGTGATCGACAAGGCCACGCTGACCCGGCAACTGGTGGAGGCCAGCGGGGTGTTTGCCCTGAACATTCCCTGCGTGGGCCTAGCCGCGCAGACCCTGGCGGTGGGCACCGACAGCGCCCAAACCGTGCCGGGCAAACTGGCACAGCACGGCATCACCACCGTTGCAGCCAGCCAGATCGCCGCGCCACTGGTGCAGGGCTGTGTGGCCTGGCTGGAGTGCCGGGTGCTGCCCGAACTGCACAACCAGGGCCAGTACGACCTGTTCATCGCCGAAGTGGTGGCCGCCTGGGCCGACGAACGCGTGTTCAGCGATGGCCGCTGGCACTTTGATGCTGCACCCGACGCACTGCGCAGCCTGCACTACGTGGCCGGTGGGCAGTTTTATGCAACAGGGCAGTCGGTGCAGGTAAGCCTCTAGGTTGCCACACCTACTCGCTACAGAATCAGTAGCTACCTGTGCTGACGAGGTAAGCGCAAGAGGCCATTTTCACCACCATGGCCCGACCGGCTTCAGTTGTCGAACTGCCGGTGGCCGCGCCCGGGGCCGCGGTCGTCACGGCCATGCTCAAATCGGTCATTGCCACGCCCATGACCATCGTGGCCGCGGTCATGGCGGTCATCACGTCGGTCATCACGTCGGTCATCACGTCGGTCGTCGCGTCGGTCATCACGCCGGTCTTGGTGGGGGCGCGGGCCACCGTGCGACTGGGCCCACCAGCGGTTGCGCTCGTTGACCTGCACAAAGTACACCGGCCGGCCGCAGGCATCGTAGCGCCCGCAGTAGCGGCGCCAGTTTTTGGAGTGGCCCGGTGGCACGTACAGGTACAACGGCTGCTGGGCGACGGGCCCGCGCTGAATCAGCATGGGCTGGGCATACAGCACCGGCGGCGGGGGCCGCCCGCCAAAGGTGATCTGGCCATACACGCCAGGGGCAATAGCCCCACCCACCGTGCCGTTGATGTACACGTCTTGTGCCTGGGCCGCGCCTGCGCCCAGCCCGCAAGCCAGCGCCAGCAGGGCGGCGGCGGTGCGAGCCCGTACACGGGACACATAGGGAGAAAATGAAACCAAGGGATGGGGCATGCAGTGCTCTCGTTGTACAAACATGGGTATACAACGTGCGAGTCGACTGGTGGGAGGACAGTTCCCGGTTGTAAGCAGTTTTTACAAACAATAACTTCAGGATCTTTTTGGCACTCTGTGCTTACCCCATAAGCGCAATAAGCTCCTTATTCCATAGCAATTATCCCAACTGCACCAGCACCTGCCCACCCTCCACCTTGGCCGGGTAGGTCTTCAAATTCACGCACACCGGCGCGCCCAGCGCCCGCCCGTCGCGGATATCAAAGCGGCCGTTGTGCTTGGGGCACTCCACCACGTGCTCCATCACCAGGCCATCGGCCAGGTGCACTTTCTCGTGGGTGCACAGGCCGTCGGTGGCGTAGACCTTGCCGTTAAAACGGTACACGGCGTAGGTGTGGTTGTTCAAGTCAAAGCGCAGCACGTCTTCGTCGTCGATGTCGTCCAGCGCGCAAACTTCGGTCCAATGTGTCATGGGTGTCTCCTGGGGTGATCAGGCAGATGCCACGGCCACAGCGGTGCGGCGCTGGCGCAGCAGGGCGGGCAGGATGTCGCGCCAGGCGGCCCACAGGCTGGGGGCGGGTGCGGGGCATTGGCTGCGGATGGCGGCGTGCAACTGCGGCAGCGCGTGGTAGGGCACCATGGGGAACATGTGGTGCTCGACGTGGTAGTTCATGTTGGCGTACAGAAAGCGGAACACCGGGTTGGTGTGGAAGGTGCGGGTGCTTTCGCGGTGGTCGTGCACGTTCTCGTCCAGGCCGGCATGCTGGGTCAGGTTGAACACCTGCGTCAGCGCGCCGCCGTAAAAGCGCGGGCCCACCACCAGCACCAGGGGCAGCAGGCTGTGCATCAGCCCACAGGCCAGCAGCAGCGCCAGGAAGATGGCCACATAGATGCGAGACGCGCGAATCACCTTGGGCCGCTCGGCCACGGGGATGAAATGCAGGCCGTCCGGCGTGATCTGGCCGCAGGCATGGCGCAGGATGTTGGCGATCTGCGTCGCGCCGGATTGAATGAAAAACAGGTCCAGCAGCAGGCCGCCCAGGCGCACCGGCTGGTGCACGGCGATCTCGGCATCGCGGCCCACCATCAGCGTGTGGGTGTGGTGGCGGGTGTGGCTCCAGCGCCAGTAGTGGCCCTCGTGCAGCGTCATGAAGCCAGCGAGTTGGTAGAACGCCTCGTTGACCCACCGCGTCTTGAACGGCGTGCCGTGCGACAGCTCGTGCGCCCGGTGGTCGGCAGACGCGTACACGATGCCGTACACCGCAAACGCAGGCAGACACCACCACGTACCCCAGGCCAGCACCCCCGCCGTGCCACTGGCCAACAGCAAGGCCAGCCACAGGCCGTAGTTCCACAGGCTGTGGCGGTCGTTGCGCTGCATCAGGTGCTTGAGCAGCTTGCGGTCGATGCTGGGGCTGAACCAGGGTGTGGTGTCTGGCGCATCGCTCTTTTCAGGATCACCGCGCAGGGCGTAGGGGTTGGACATGCAAGGTCTCCGGGTGGTTGTGGTGTGCATGGATGGTAGGTGCGCCATCCCCAAATTTGACGGCCATTCGGTATTTCATGGCATAAACTGGCATACCCAATGACAGATATGTCAAACATGCCAGAAACACCTTCCTCCCGCGCCACCATGGCCGATGTAGCCCGCGCCGCCGGGGTCAGCCCGTCCACCGTAGACCGGGTGCTGAACGCCCGCGTGCCGGTGCGCAGCGACACCGCCACCCGCATCCACGCAGCCGCGCAAGCGCTGGGCTACCACCCGGTGGGGGTCATCCGCGCCCGCCTGCAAGAGGTGCGGCCCAAGCGCACGTTGGGGTTTTTGCTGCAGCAGCGCAGCTCGGCCTTTTACAGCGGCCTGGCCGACGCGCTGGCCACCGCCACGCAGGCCAGCGCGCAGATGCAGGGCCGGGCCGTGGTGCGGTTTCTGGACGACCTGGCCCCCCAGGCGGTGTGCGCACAGCTGGCGCAATTGGCCCAGTCCTGCGACGCGCTGGCACTGGTGGCCGCCGACCACCCCCACATCCACGCCGCCATCGCCCAGCTGCGGGCGCAGGGCAAGCCGGTGTTTGCCCTGGTGTCCGACCTGGACGCGCCCGAGCGCGCAGGCTACGCCGGGCTGGACAACCGGCGCGTGGGCCGCACGGCGGCGGGCTTCATCACCCGGCAGGCCGCGCAGCCGGGGCAGATCGGCATCTTTGTGGGCAGCCACCGCTACCAGTGCCAGGAGCTGTGCGAAATGAGTTTTCGCTCGTATGTGCGCGAGCACGCCCCCGGCTTTGAAGTGCTGGAGCCGGTGGTGACGCTGGAGAGCGACCACTACGCCCAGGAGGCCACACGCGACCTGCTGCAGCGCTACCCGGATCTGGTGGGTGTGTACGTGGGCGGCGGCGGCATCGACGGCGTGCTGCAAGCCCTGCGCGACCACGTCGATCGCCAGCCGGGCCTGCCCCTGGTGGCCGTGGCCCACGACCTCACGCCCACCACCCGCGAGGCCCTGGTGGGTGGGTATTTGCAGGCAGTGTTGTCGCATCCCCTGCCGCTGCTGGCCGAGCGCCTGGTGCGTGCGATGGTCGGGCCGGTGTCAGCGGCGCAGCAGATCGTGGTGCCTATGGATATCCATACGCCGGAGAGTGTGTGAAATGGGCTGTTTTTGCTTATGAATTGGGCGTTAGAAGCTATTTATTTGATAGCACTTGGTTCGACAAAGTGCGCCATTTCTGGGCATGTTCCGGGCTTTTTGAAGGAAGTCAACAGTGGCAGTGGCAGGAACTCATACAGTCGGACGGAAGCTGATTGAGCGATGACCTAAGAGCGTTCGCTTCATACCAACTTTCAGAGCACCGACGGCGAAATGTGCCAGATGCCGACCATCGACAGTGCCTTGTTCGAAACCTGACAGTTGAGGGCTAGCACCCCTTTTCACGCGAATGTGGCGGCTGTACCACATTTCATATGAATGACTCAATCTGGCGTGAGCGCCCAAAAAATGAGTCCTGGATCGCACCGGCACTTCACATCGCTGACTCAACTGCTGCCCTCAGACGCAGTAGTCGTGCAGGCGACGATTTCCTCAACGTGGTCCGTGTCACCGTCGGCGACCAACTTTTTGAACCCGTAGCAGGTCATGCCACCAATTTTCTTTCGAATTTCCAATTCAGTGGCCTCCAGCTTTTGTCGGCGCACCCTGAACGCCTCCATGATTTGTTCCTTGGCCGGTTCCGCAGTCGGCTTGATAACAAGGAGCATGCCGGAGTTAAAGTACGCTTCTTTTTGATTGCGATCGAGCAAGAGGAGGTCGTCCTTGCTGTCCGTTGCCGACTCGAGAACCACCCAGTAGCGCCCGCTCAGAATCGTCTTCTCAATGCTCGATCCACCCAGCCACGCGTAGCTGGTCGGCATAAGTTCCAACGTGTTGCCGACAACCCTGACCGGGTATGTCGAACTGATAAAAACCTCGCAATTACCACGTTCGTCGCCGCTGGGCTCCGGCCTGTCTTTATTGGCATTAAGTGAAAAAATGCGTACCTTTAGCGCTTGGGCGAGCAACTTCCGGCTCGCTGGCGTGCCCAGCGACACCAGTCGGGGCTGGACCCCAGCATCAATCTCGGCGACCGCCTGCGTGAAGAAGTCTTGAATTTTTGTCACTGTAGGCAGGGCGACCTGCGCAAGGGCAGGCTGGAAATACCCGAGCAACGCGACCAATCCCAGGACAGTACGGTATTTCATCACTTTTCTCCCTTTGGGGCCGGAAGGAACGAGTAACCCGTACTTCCCCATAAATTATGGTCTACCTCTCCGTGCAGCTCGCTCAATAACCCTTTAACCGATTGGGTTGGCTTGCCTTGCTGATCGAATGGGATAGTAATCTTGGACAGCGCGTCGATATGCCGACGCAAGTGTCGAATCTGCTTCTTGCTATCCGGTTCCTCGCGGTTAGGGGCATTGGCGAAAGAGATATTGATTTCGGCAATTAACTGCACCCCCGAAAGGTCCTTGTTTTCGCGAAACAGGGGCACGGCGGAATCGTTAACCTTAAATAGAGGCCCTAGCGCCCACGTGACACTTTCCCTGCTTTCCTGGCTCGTATTTGGTTCGCCCACCTTTGGCAGTAGGGCCTCTAGCCGCGCATAGGTGAGGCTTAGGCGGTAAGAGAACTCTTCGATCAAACGGCTGCGGCGGTAGCTTTCCGCCTGGATGGCGGCTTTCTGCTTAAAGTGGTCTTCCCATTGCTGCCAAATGAAGGGGCCGAGCGTTAGAAAGAGTGCACTCAGCACCCAGGTTCCCAAACTGGTGTTCAGAAACTTAAACGCCGGGTGAACCTCAGGCCCTGCGACAGGTGCCTTCGTGTGAACCGGCCGAGCCTTACGAAGCGAAGTGGTGAGCTGCATGGGTATGGGCGATTTAAGGGCAAAGGCTCGGGCGCGGCGGCAGCCCAACCAGCCGTTATCTGATGCCCATAGTCTGAACTCAAAGTTGGAAGCGAGCAAACTTATTGCGGTCTATGCCGACCACTTGGCTCGCCTGACCCAGCAACCCGACTCTATTAATTGAATCTATTGCACTTGGAGTTGAAATCGCCCTTATCCCACAAGCGCAAGCAGCAAACACTCAATAGAAAACCAGCTCCCCACCCCGCCATTCAACCCCGTGCCGGGAAATACCGATCCACATACCGCTGCATCTCCCCCCGCATGAACCGGCTGGAATCCTCCGCCCGTTCTTCCCAGGCAAACACACAACTCGACATCACCCCGTCAAAGCCCACCTCCCCCAAAGTCTGGAAGAACAGGTTCCAGTCGATCTCACCCTGGCCCATGTCCAAATGCTGGTGCACGCGGACCTGGGTGGAGCCAGGGGGGTTGACGATGTAGCGCAGCTGGCTGCTTTTCTTGTGGTTGAAGGTGTCGGCCACGCGCACATGGGCCAGCAGGGGTGCGGCTTCGCGCAGCATGGCGGCCATGTCGTCGCCGTAGTAGAAGGTGTGCGGTGCGATATAGGACAGGCGCAGCGCCTTGGAGCCGATGTTCTGGACGATGTCGATGGCGGGCTGCAACTGCTCGATCCAGTCTTCGGGGTGCGGCTCGACCGACAGGGTGATGCCTTCGCGCTCCAGGATGGGCAGCAGCTCGTCCATGGAGCGGAACCAGGCGGCCTCGCACATCTCTTTGGTATTGATGAAATGGGCACCGGGGCGCTCACCCACCGAGCGCTCGGTAGATGCGCCGCGCCCGAATTCGCTGACCATCAGCGTGCAGCCCATTTCCACGGACACTTCGATGGCTTTCTTCCAGCAGCGCACGGCCCACTGGCGCTCGTCTTCAAACGGGCTGGCCCAGCGGTACATGGGCTGTAGGCTGGCCAGGCCCACGCCGTGGGTGCGCATGGCGGCTTTGAAGGCGGCCATGCGGTCTTTGGTGGCGCGGGGCATGACCCACCAGTCCAGAAAGTCGGCGCGCGGCGACAGCTCGATCTGGTCGTAGCCCAGCTCGGCCGTGGCGCGGCACAGCTCGGGCAGCGACAGGTGGCGGATCATGTAGGGGTCGAGCGCGATTTTCATGGCTTCAGTTCATTACCCGCCCAACTGCACCAGCACCTGCCCGCCCTCGACCTTGGCCGGGTAGGTTTTCAAATTCACGCACACCGGGGCACCCAGCGCACGGCCATCGCGGATGTCGAAGCGGCCGTTGTGTTTGGGGCACTCCACCACGTGCTCCATGACCAGGCCGTCGGCCAGGTGGACATGCTCGTGGGTGCACAGGCCATCAGTGGCGTAAACCTTGTCGTTGTAGCGGTACACGGCGTAGGTGTGGTTATTGTGGTCAAAGCGCATCACGTCTTCGTCGTCGATGTCGTCCAGGGCGCAAACGTCGGTCCAGGTGGTCATGGGGTTGTCTCCTTGTGGTTGTTGAATTTATGAGGCGGCTACAGGCATCTGGCGCACGACATAGTGGTGCGGGTCTTTGGCCTGTTTCAGCACGGCGGGAATGATCTCGCGGTAGGCGGCTACCGTGCCATCGTAGGCCGGTGGGCAGTCGTCTTTGATGGTTTCGTGCAACTGGGGCAGCGCGTGGAACGGCACCATCGGGAACATGTGGTGTTCGACGTGGTAGTTCATGTTCCAGTACAAAAAGCGGAACACGGGGTTCATGTAGACGGTGCGGCAGTTCTTGCGGTGGTCGAGCACGTTTTCGGGCAGACCGGCATGCTGGGTCAGGCCGAAAAAGGTGTACAGCCAGGTGCCGCCCATCACCGGCAGCAGGCCAAACAAGACTACAGGCAACCAGCTTTCAAAGTAGATAGCGCTGCCAATCAACACGGCATACAGCACCACCCAGACGCGGGCCTCCTTGACCATCTGCGGCCACTCCATCTCGGGCACAAAGGTCTTTTCTTCTTCGCCCAGGATGCCGCAGGCATTGCGCAGCACGCGCCAGAGTTCACGCGGGCCGGATTTGATGGAAAACAGGTTGAGAAAGGTGCCGAACAGATCGGTGGGCAGCGGCACGGCGACTTCAGGGTCGCGGCCGGTGACCAGGGTGTCGGTGTGGTGGCGGGCATGGCTCCACTTCCACACGCTGGGGCGGCGCAGCACCTGGAAGCAGGCCACCTGGTACAGCGCGTCGTTCATCCAGCGGGTTTTGAAGGCGGTGCCGTGGCCAGACTCGTGCCAGCGCGAATCGGCCGGGCCGGTGTACAGCGTGGCGTAGACAAAGAAGGCCAGCCAGGCCCAGGCCGTGCCCCAGGTCGCTACCAGCACCGCCCCGGCGGCAATGATCAGCGCGTACCACAGGGCGGTGTCGCGGATGGCCTGCGCGTCTTCACGCTGCATCAGCTGCTTCATGCGGGCGCGGGGCACGGCGCATTTGTACCAGCTGGCGTTGACCAGCCCGGCGGCGTGGGCCCGGTCGCCTGCGCCGGAGATCAGGTGGTAGTCGTCCTGGGTGCGGGTCCAGTTGGGACCTGCAAAAGTGTTGGTTTCGGCGGTGGGCATGGGCTTGTCTCTCGTTGTGGTGCTGCGGATGCCGGATGCTAAAACCAATGCCTGCCGATGTGGTGAGGGAAAACCTCAAAAACCATCAAATCGTATCAAAAAACATCATTCACCAAGGGTAAAAACTTGCATTTATGGCAAGGAATGCGATGATGGCACCATGAAATCCAAAATCACCCTGCATGACGTGGCCGAAGCCGCAGGTGTCAGCACCGCCACCGTAGACCGTGTGCTCAACAGCCGCCTGCCGGTGCGCGAAGGCACCACGCTGCGCGTCATCGCCGCCGCCGAAAAGCTGGGCTACCACGCGGTGGGCCTGATGCGCGCCCGGCTAAAAGAGCGCGTGCCGGTGCGCCACCTGGGCTTTTGCCTGCAAAAGCGCAACGACCATTTCTACCAAACCCTGGCCGCCGCGCTGCAGCAGGCCGCCGCCCAGAACCAGCCTGAAACTTGCGTCGCCCACATCACGTTCATGGACGCGCTGGAGCCCGCGGCCATAGCCGAGCAGTTGCTGGAGCTGGGCAGCAAGGTGGACGCACTGGCTGTGGTGGCGGTGGACCACCCGCACGTCACCGCCGCGGTAGAGGCTCTGTTTGAACAAGGCACGCCCTGCTTTGCGCTGCTGAGCGACATCAGCGCGCTGCACCGGGCGGGCTACATCGGGCTGGATAACCGCCAGCGGGGCCGCACCGCCGCCTGGGCCATCAGCCGACTGAACCGGCAGGCCACGGGCGAAGTGGCCGTATTCGTGGGCAGCCACCGCTACCTGGGGCACGAGCTGTCCGAGATCAGCTTTCGCTCCTACCTGCGCGAGAACGCGCCCGGCTTCAAGGTGCTGGACACCCTGGTGAACCTGGAAGACCCGCAGCTCGCCTATGAAGCCACGCTGGAGCTGCTGGCCCGCCACCCCGATCTGGTGGGCCTGCACCTGACCGGCGGCGGCGGCGCGGGCGTGATCCGGGCGCTGCGCGAAGACGCAGCGGGGCGCGAACTGGTGGTGGTGTGCAACGAGCTCAACGCCACCACCCGGGCCGCGCTGATCGACGGTGTGGTGGACCTGGTGATCCACACCCCGCAAGAGCGCCTGGCCCAGACCGCCGTGGCCCAGATGCTGGCCGCCACCCTGCCTGGCGCAGTGGTCACCGGGCCGCAGCAGAAGCTGCTGGCGATGGATTTGTTTACGCCAGAGAACATGGGGTAAATCTGCGCCCCAGGTTGCAACCCCATGTCAAAACATTGCACCCTGGGGAAAACAAGAATTTTAATAATTGTGTAATTATTTCTCCACCGTCACGCTGACGGAAACCTCGCCGGAGGCATCTGGCCAGGAACACACAAAAGCCTCTCAGAGGTTCAACAAAAATGGAGACAACCATGCCCAAATTGCGCAAGCAACCTGCCATCCTCACGCTTTCACTCATCGCCGCCGCCACGCTGTATGCCTGCGGTGGCGATGGCACCCCCCAGGCCACCCTGGGTACCAAGTCGACCAACTTGCTCGCCGTGGACGGCTTGCAGTTCAAGGATATGAACAAGAACGGCACGCTCGACGCGTACGAAGACTGGCGCAAAAGCCCCGCAGACCGCGCCAAGGACCTGGTGGCCCAGATGACGCTGGCCGAAAAAGCCGGGGCCATGATGCACGGCACGGCCCCCACCAACAGCACCGGCTACGACCTGGCATCGCTCACCGCCTTGCTCAACACCGGCAAGGTCAACACCTTCATCACCCGCCTCAGTCTGGGTACCCAGACCATGGCGGAGCAGTACAACCAGATGCAAGAGGTGGCAGAGGCCACCCGGCTGGGTATTCCGGTGTCGCTCAGCACCGACCCACGCAACCATTTCCAGTACACCGCCGGTGCCAGCGTGGCATCGGGCAGCTTTACCCAATGGCCAGAAACCTTGGGCATGGCGGCTATTGGAGACGCCGCGCTGACCAAGCGCTTTGGCGACATTGCCCGGCAGGAATACCTGGCGGTAGGCATCACGCAGGCCTTGTCGCCCCAGGCCGACCTGGCCACCGACCCGCGCTGGGCGCGCACCAACGGCACCTTTGGCGAAGATGCCGACCTGGCCAAAAAGATGGTGCAGGCCTACATCGAAGGCTTTCAGAATGGCAGCACCGGCCTGCACAAAGGCAGTGTGGTGGCGGTGGTCAAGCACTGGGCGGGCTACGGCGCGGCCAAAGACGGCTGGGACAGCCACAGTGCCTACGGCAAATATATGACCTTCCCGGGCAACAACTTTGCCTACCACCTCAAGCCCTTTGAAGGTGCGTTTGCCGCCAATGCGGGATCGGTCATGCCCACCTACTCCATGCCGGATGGACCACTGAGCTACGACGGCATCAACTTCGAGCAGGTGGGCGCAGGCTTCAGCAAGCAAATGCTCACCGACCTGCTGCGCTCCAAAATGGGCTTCAAAGGCGTGGTGCTGTCCGACTGGGCCGTCACCGAAGACTGCAACGCCATCTGCACCAATGGCACGGCCACCGGTACCGCGCCCTCGTTCGCTAATTTCGGCACACCTTGGGGTGTGGAAAACCTGACCAAGGCGCAACGCTATGTCAAAGCCGTCAATGCCGGCATGGACCAGTTTGGCGGTGTGACCGACACCAGCCACCTGATTGCCGCAGTGGCCGCGGGCACCCTGACAGAAGCCCGCCTGGGCGAGTCGGCTTACCGGGTGATGCTGCAAAAATTCCAGCAGGGCTTGTTTGAAAACCCCTACCTGGATGCGGCCCAGTCGGTGGCCACTGTGGGCAACGCCACCTTCAAGGCAGAAGCCCTGGATGCCCAACGCAAAGCCCTGGTGCTGCTGGAAAACAAAAACAGCGTGTTGCCCCTGGCCGCTGCGGTCAAAAAGGTCTACCTCTATGGCGTGCAAGCCAGCGTGGCCGCCCAATACGGCCTGACCGTGGTCGCCACGCCCGAAGAAGCCGACGTGGCCATCGTGCGGGTGAACGCGCCCTATGAAACCCTGCACCCCGGCTACATCTTTGGCACCTTCCAGCACGAGGGCAGCCTGGCCTATGCCGACGGCAATGCCGACTACGAGGCCATCAAAGCCGCCAGCGCCAAGGTGCCCACCATCGTGACGGTGTACCTGGACCGCCCGGCCATCCTGACCAATGTGCGTGACAAGGCCGCCGCCATTCTGGGTAACTTCGGGGTCAGCGATGTGGCGCTGTTCGATGTACTCACCGGACGGGCCAAACCGCAAGGCAAGTTGCCTTTCGAGCTGCCCTCGTCCATGGCCGAAGTGGAAGCCCAGCTGTCGGATATGCCGCACGACACAGCGCATCCGCTGTACCCGGTGTTCCATGGACTGGCGTACTAAACTGTAGCGATCTCTGCCTGCCGCTGCACTCAGCGGCAGGTCTGCAACACCATGGATACCCGATTCAAGACCGTTTCCAATGCCATTGCCCGCAAGCAGTTGCTGGTGGCCGATGCCTTGGGCCTATCGGGCGAAGAGCTGCTGCGCAGCGTGGGCATCACCCCCGAAGAATTGCACCGTGAAAACGGCAGGCTGCAAGCGCACAAGCACATTCGCATCGCCAAAATGTTCGCGCACCTGCCCATTGCGGTCGAGAAATTTATCTCCGGCGGGCTCGACCTGCTGTTTGACGACTTCCCGCTGCTCGCCGCCGTCTGCGCCAACTGCCCCACCCTGCGCGCGGCCATCGACACCTTCATGCAGTTTCGCGGCATCATCGGCGAGCTGGACTTTCTGCACTTTCACGAAGCCCATGGCACAGCGCGCTTCGAGTTCATTTCTGAAGGCATGCCGCCCACCTTCGACAAGGGAGCGCTAGCCAACTTCATGATCATTGCCCAAATTGTGCGCCACTACGGCAACGGCGCGAAAGTGCCCATGCGTTGCAGTTTGGTGGGCCCCGCCCCGGCAGATGCAGGCCTGATGAAAGACTTTTTAGAAGGCCAGGTGCTGTACCACCAGGATTCCAACAGCCTGGAGTTTTCGGCAGCGCAGCTCGATATTCCTTACCCGCAGTTCAATGCAGTGTTGCACCGGGTCTTCAGCCAGAAACTCCGCCAGGAACTGGCCACCATCCAGACCCAGGGCGCATTCTCGTCGCGGGTGGAAGATGCCATTCGGGGCCTATTCACATCCGAGGACATCCACCCCACAGGGGACAGGGTGCTGAAGAACCTGTGCGAGCAAATGAACACCACGCGGTGGACGCTGTGGCGCAAGCTGCAGCAAGAAGGCCACACCTACCAGGACATCGTGCTCAAAGTGCGCACCCAGGTCGCGCGCAGCTATCTGGAAAAGCCCGGCATGTCGCTGGGTGCCATCAGCCACCATCTGGGCTTTTCATCCCAAAGCGCGTTCAGCCGCTTCTTCAAAGACCAGGAAGGCATCGCCCCCACGCTGTACCGCCACCGGATACTGGGGCGCGAGTGAATACCTCCATCCACAAACGCTATTGAAATAAGAGCTGCTTGCGCTTATCACATAAGCGCTAGCAGTCGATTTCTCTTAAATCGCCATCACACCAGCGTTTGCAGCACCGCCACCGCCAAGGCATGGTCTTCCGCCTGCGGCAGGCCCGATACCGTGACCGTGCCCACCACCTGGCCGACACCCCGGATGCGCAATGGAAACGCACCGCCATGGGCCGCGTACTCGCGCGGGTCCAGGCCGGTGGCGGTGTCAAAGTCAGTGCCTTTGCTGCGGTACAGCGTGCCCATGTAGAACGAGCTGCGGGCGAAGCGGCGCACCACATTGTTTTTGCGGCGCACCCAGTCCACGTTGTCGGGGTTGCAGCCCTCCATGGCGTGCTGGAACAGTTGCAGATCACCCAGGCGGATGTCCACCAGCACCGACTGCCCGGCCTGCCGCGCGGCGTTCACGATGCCCAGGCCCAGGTTCAGGGCGGTCTCGCTGGTAAAGCGGCCGAATTGCAGGTTTTCTTCCTGGCGCAGCAGTTCTGGCAACAGGGTTTTTTCGTCTTCAGGCATCAAGGTCTCCGGGTTTAAAAGGTATGCAGTTGGCTGCGCACGTATTCTCCTACCCGCAGACCCTGCGCCGCCACCGTCAGCGCCGGGTTCAGCGCGGCAGACGACGGAAAGAAGCTGGCATCCACCACGAACAGGTTGGGGTGGTCGTAGGCACGGCACCAGGGGTCCAGCGCAGCCTGCGCCGGGTCATGGCCCATGCGCACCGTGCCGCACTGGTGCGATGGCGTGTCGATGCCGAACGGGCGGCTCAGCACCGCCGCAAAACCCAGGCTGCGCAGCAGCGCCTTGGTGCGCACCACCAGCGTGGCGTGGCTGGCCATGTTGGTGCGCTGCCAGTGCAGTTGCGCGCCGCCGTCGGCCAGCGGGCGGATGGTGCTGTCATGGTGCGGCAGGTCTTCGGACATGGCCAGCCAGTCCACGCTGTGCCGCGTCAGCAGGCGGCCCGCCCAGCGTGGCAGCAGCGGCATGGCCGAGCGCACCATGGGCTCCTGGATATTGCCCAGCATCTGGATATGGCCCAGCGGCGTGGGGTGGGCCGGTGCGCCGTCGTAAAAGTCGTTCAGCGCCAGGGTTTTGGTGAAGCGCGTGGCGTTCACCGTACCCGGCAACATGCCCATCAGGCAGCTGGTGTTGTGGTTCATGTAGTAGCGGCCCACGCTGTCCGAGCTGTTGGCCAGACCCCGCGGGTGCTGGCTATTGGCCGAGCGCTGCAGCAGCAGGGCCGAATTGATCGCCCCCGCGCTCAGGATGAACAGCGGTGCACGGATGGTTTGCACCTGGCCCTGGTGCAGCACTTCGGCGGCTACGATGCGCTGGCCCCAGTCGTCGGTCAGCAGGCGCAGCACCTGGCTACCGGTTTGCAGGGTGACGTTGGGGTGCTGCAAGGCCGGGTCGATGAGCCGGGTTTCGGCATCGCCCTTAGCACCCACCGCGCAGGGAAAAGCATCGCAGGTGCCGCAGCGCACGCAGGTTCCACCGGGGTGCAGGTCCACGGCAGACGGCATGTGGAACGGGTGCAGGCCAAGACCTGCCAGCTTGTCGGCCAGCGCGCCGATCAGCGGCTCGTGCGGGATGGCGGCGTGCGGGTAGGCGCTGGAGCGCGGCGGCTCGGTGGGGTCCTGCCCGGCCTGGCCGTGCACGCCAAAGATGCGCTCGGCCTCGGCGTAGTACGGCTCCAGATCGGCATAGGTGATGGGCCAGGCGGGCGAGGTGCCGTCGGCATGCTCGGTGGCCTGGAAATCGCGCGCGCGGAAACGGAACATGGCCGTGCCGTAGAACTTGGTGTGGCCGCCCACAAAGTAGTACTGGCCGGGCTGGAAGGGCTGGCCCGCACCGTCCAGCCAGCGCTCGGGGGCGCGGTAGCGGCGCTGGGCAAACACGGCTTCGGCATCGGTGTTCTGCGGCTCGCGCGGCAGGCGTTCGCCGCGCTCCAGGATCAGGATGCGGGCCCCGGTGCTGGCCAGGCTGCGCGCCATGGCCCCGCCGCCCACGCCGGAGCCGATGATGACGATGTCTGCGTCCATGGCATTTAGACGGTGGCTACCGGCGTGCTGTGCCCGGTGCGCGCCGCTTCCAGCACCGCCAGCGCAGCGGCTAAAGAGCGCAGGCCGTCTTCACCGCTGGCCGCAGGCGCGCCCTGCCCTTGCACGGCGCGGTTGAACGCCGCCAGCGAATGGGCGTACAGGTTGTGCGGCTCCACCGCCACCACGCGTTCGCCGTCGGCAGTGCGCAGCCGCACCTCACCCACGGGCCGCTGCGTCATCACGTCGCGGCCCACCAGCGAGCCCAGGCTGCCGTGGATCTCGATGCCGGTGCCCGCATGCGGCACGTTGAAGGCATCGTGCAGTTGCGCCAGCACGCCGTTGTCAAAGCGCAGCACGGCCATCACGCCATCGGCCAGCGGGCCTGCAGTGGGGGTCATGGCGATGGCCTCCACCGGCTCGGCATCCAGCAGAAAGCGCAGGGTGTCGGCATCGTGCACGGTGATGTCCAGCACCACGCCGCCGCCCGCGTCGGCCTGGTTCACGCGCCAGCCTTGCAGGTGCGCGGGCAGTTGCACAGCATGGAACACCCGGGCAAACAGCGGCGTGCCGATGGCACCGCTGCGGATGAGCCCGCGCATGGCCTGGTGCGTGGCCGCGTTGCGCAGGTGGTGGTTGGTGCCCAGCACCACCCCGGCGGTTTTGCAGGCGGCTACGATGGCCTGGCCGTCCGCCAAATTCATGGCCAGTGGTTTTTCGCACAGCACGTGCTTGCCCGCAGCGGCAGCGGCAATCGCTTGCGCGGCGTGCAGCTCGTTGGTGGTGCTGATGTAGACCGCATCCACCGCCGGGTCGGCCAGCAGCGCGTCCAGTGCCGTGTACGACTGGGCAATGCCGTGGGCCGCCGCGTAGTCGGCCCCGCGCTGGGCGTTGCTGCTGAGTACCGCAGCCACCGTGTTCCCCGGCTGGGCGCGGATCGCGTCGATCATCCATTCGTGCGCAATGGTGCTCGCGCCGATCAGTCCCCAGCCTAAAGTCTTTTCCAGAGTTTTTTCCATGGTGTGCTCCTTGTGTTGTGGAGCCCAGTTTAGGAATGCGCCGCGGCTAGGCTGGCAGAAAAATCGCAGGTTTTTGCACGATTACCGCATCTCTACCCACCCTACTGCGCCAATTGCATAATTCAGCCATGCAGCCCTGGTTTGAACAAGTCACCCTCAGCAGCGGCCAATCGTGGACGCTGTTTGACCGGCAGTTGCCTGCATTTCCGTTCAACTGGCACTACCACCCCGAGTTCGAACTGACCCTGACGCTCAACAGCAGCGGCCAGCGCTTCGTGGGCGACCACGTGGGCCAGTATGGCGATGCGGATCTGGTGCTGGTCGGCCCGAACCTGCCGCACGCCTGGCAGTCGCGTGCCGCGCTAGACCCGTCGCAGCCGCACCGCGCCCTGGTGCTGTGGTTCCAGCCGCAGTGGGCGTATGGCCTGACCCAGCCCTACCCGGAGCTGGGCAGCATCGCCCCGCTGCTGGCCGATGCGCGCCGGGGCGTGGCCTTCAGCGCGGCAACCGTTGCCACGGTGCTGCCCCGGCTGCTGGCGCTGGTGGACATGGCCCCGGCACAGCGCTGGCTGGGCCTGGTAGAGGTGCTGTTGCTGCTGGCCGCCGACCGCCAGCGCCAACTGCTGGCCCTGCAAGGCTTTGCCACCGACAAGCTGCCGCGCGACCGGGCCCGGCTGGACCGGGTGCTGGCCCATTTGCACGCCCACTACGCCGAACCCATCCGCCTGGAGACCCTGGCCGACCTGGCCGCCATGAGCGAAAGCCAGTTGCAGCGCGCCTTCAAGCGCAGCACCCGCAGCACCGTCAGCGGCTACCTGGCGCAACTGCGCATCGGCCACGCCTGCGCCCTGCTGCTGGACGGCGACCGCCCCATTGCCCAGATCGCCGAGGCCACCGGCTACCGCCAGCAGGGCTATTTCACCCGGCAGTTCCGGGCGCTGAAAGGCATGACACCGCTGGCGTTTAGACGCGGATTCCGCACGGATGTGGGTGGCGTTTGAATTGCTCCATTTAAGATAGCTGCTTGCGCACATCGTATAAGCGCTAGAGACTCTTTTTATCTACAAAAATGCTTGCATAGCGCTCAGTCCACGATGCGCTCGATGCGCACCTGCAGCGGCCCCGGGCGCTGCAGCGCGGCCAGGCCGGTATCGACCCGGCCCATGCGCACCAGGCCATCGGCGTACACGTTGTCGCCCGCAAAAACCACCAGGTGGTTCAACGGCGCGTAGTAGGCGATGTCGCCCACCACCGGGTCCATGTCAGCCGGTGCGCCCACGGTGGACAGCTTGCGCGGCAGGTCGCCAATGCGCTCGACCTTGGCAAAGTCTCTCAAAGTGATGGACAGGGGCAGCAGCGCCGCAAAGTCGCGGGCGGTGGCGCTGTCTGCCAGGGTGGCGGTGGCGATTTCAGTAGTGTTAGCGCCATGGACGTGCAGGCGGATCTTCATGGGCGGCTCCTGGGCAAAAACGGACATGGCGGACCAGGCACACACCCACAGCGCCTTGCTGTGAATTCTGCGTAGTTTGGGTTGCATGACGGGTATTTTGACGGCCCGCGCAGACCCCGACTAGATAATCAATGCTTACATGGTCTGTTAGATTTTCTAATCAATTTTTCAGGGAGACTCGCTCCATGGCACGCCGCAACCTCAACGATTTACTGGCTTTTGTGACCGTGGCGCGCGAAGGCAGCTTTACCCGTGCCGCCGCTGCGCTGGGGGTGACGCCCTCGGCACTCAGCCAGGCCATCGCCGGGCTGGAAACCCGCTTGCGCATCCGTCTGCTGACGCGCACCACCCGCAGCGTGTCGCCCACCGAGGCGGGCGAACGGCTGGTGCAGGCGATAGGCCAGCGCTTCGACGAGATCGAGGCCGAGCTGGATGCCCTGACCGAGATGCGCGACAAGCCCGCGGGCACGGTGCGCATCACCAGCGGCGACCACGTGCTGCACACCACCCTGCTGCCCAAGCTGGCCCCGCTGCTGCTGGCCTACCCGGAGGTGAAGCTGGAGTTCGACGTGAACTACGGCTTTCGGGACATCGTGGCCGACCGCTTCGATGCCGGTGTGCGTCTGGGCGACACCATCGACAAGGACATGGTGGCCCTGCCGATCGGCCCCCCGCTGCGCATGGCCGCCGTGGCCACACCCACGTACTTTGCCACCCACCCCCACCCCACCACGCCGCGCGACCTGGTGGACCACCCATGCATCCACATCCGGTATTCGCCGCAAAGCGGCCTGCCCGCCTGGGAGTTTGGGCAGCAGGGCCAGACACTGAATGTGCGTGTGGACGGCCAGGTGGTGGTGAACACCACGCCCCATGTGGTGGGTGCTGCGCTGGCCGGGCTGGGCATTGCGTTTCTGCCCGAGGAAGAATTTGCCCCGCACATCGCCCAGGGCCGCCTGGTGCGGGTGCTGGAAGACTGGTGTCCGCCGTTTGCGGGCTATTTTTTGTACTACCCCAGCCGCCGCCAGCCGTCCCCCGCGTTCTCGCTGGTGCTGGATGCGCTGCGCCTGTCCAGCGCGGCAAAGCCCAAGCGGCGCAGATAAACATCCACCCCATGCACACTGTCAATCTGCCCGCCGGACACCCCGCCACCGCCCGCCCCGCGTGGGGTGCCGTTTTGTCCATGGCGCTGTGCGTGTCGGTGTTGATCGCCTCGGAGTTCATGCCGGTCAGTCTGCTGACCCCCATCGCACACGACCTGGCCATGTCTGAGGGGCGCGCGGGGCAGGCGATTTCCATCTCCGGCATTTTTGCGGTGCTCACCAGCCTGCTCAACGCGCCACTGACCGGCCGGTTCGACCGGCGGCGGGTGTTGTTGGGCTTCACGGCGCTGCTGACGGTATCCGGAGTGGTGGTGGCCTATGCCAGCAACTACGTGGTTTTCATGCTGGGCCGGGCGCTGCTGGGCGTGGCGATTGGCGGCTTTTGGTCCATGTCCACGGCCACCATCATGCGGCTGGTGCCTGCCTCAGCCGTGCCCAAGGCCCTGGCCACCATCAATGGCGGCAATGCGCTGGCCGCCACCATCGCCGCGCCGCTGGGCAGCTTTCTGGGCCAGTTTGTGGGGTGGCGGGGTGCGTTTGCCCTGGTGATTCCCCTGGCCGTGGCCGCGTTTGCCTGGCAATGGGCCCGGTTGCCGCGCATGCCCGGTAACCCGCACACGGCATCGGGCAACCCGTTCAAGCTGCTGCGGCGGCCTGCGGTGGCCCTGGGCATGGCGGCCACCCTGCTGCTGTTCATGGGGCAGTTTGCCGTGTTCACCTACCTGCGGCCTTTTTTGGAAACCATTACCGGCGTGGGCATCTCGGCGCTGTCGCTGATGCTGCTGCTCATGGGGGCCAGCGGGCTGGTGGGCACCTACCTGGTGGGCGTGCTGCTGAAGGCGCGGCTGTTCACCTGCCTGGTGCTGATTCCGCTGAGCATGGCGGTGATGGCGTTGCTGCTGATCGCCCTGGGAGCCTCGGCCACGGCGGTGGCGGTGCTGCTGCTGGGCTGGGGCCTGGTGGGCACCGCCGCCCCGGTGGCCTGGGGCGTGTGGCTGAGTAAAACCCTGCCCCAGGACGCAGAAGCCGGTGGCGGCCTGATGGTGGCCACCATCCAGCTGGCCATCACCCTGGGTGCCGGGGTGGGTGGGGCACTGTTCGATGCGGTGGGTTGGTGGGCCACCTTTGCCCTGGGCGCGCTGCTGCTGACCGGCTCCGCCTTGTTGGCATGGGCAGCACAGCGCGCGTCCGTGGTGCACAAAGCTTGACCTAGATCAGCCCGGGGCCGCGCAGACCCCGCCATGATGGACCGGTGCAGCCGCTATGTGCTGCACCGCACAGACTCCGCGCCCTGGGCGTTCTACGGTGAATCTGCGCAATCTACAAGGCCCGCCGCATGCACTACAAAGACTACTACGCCACGCTGGACCTGCCGCGCGATGCCAGCCTGGACCAGATCAAAAAAGCCTACCGCAAGCTGGCGCGCCAAACCCACCCCGACGTGTCCAAGGCGGCCGATGCCGAAGCCCGCTTCAAGGAAGCGGCAGAGGCCTACGCCACCCTGAAAGACCCCGAAAAACGCGCCGCCTACGATGCACTGGGCCGCCCCAAGCCCGGCGAAGAGTTTGCCCCGCCGCCGCAATGGCGGCAGGAGCACGCGGCGGATGCAGCTGCGTTCGACGACCTGGACCTGGCCGACCTGTTGGCCGCACTGGGCCGGGGCCACCGTGGCGCGCCGCGCAGCCCGGTGGCCACCCCGGGCCGCGACTATGAAAACACCGTCTCGCTGCGCCTGGAAGACGCACACCGCGGCACCACGCTGAATCTGGAACTTGCCGAGGCAGGCGGCACCCGCACGCTGGAGGTGACCATTCCGCCCGGCACCCGCGAGGGCCAAAAGCTGCGCCTGCGCGGCAAAGGCGGCAAGGGCCGCCACGGCGGGCCGGATGGCGACATCTACCTGCACATCACCCTGGCCCCGCACGCGATGTTTCGCGCCGACCACCACGACCTGTATTTCGACCTGGCGCTGGCTCCGTGGGAGGCCACCCTGGGTGCCGAGATCGAGGTGCCCACGCTGGACGGCCCGGTGCTGCTCACCGTGCCCGCAGGCACCCGCGCCGGGCGCAAGCTGCGGCTGCGAGGCCGGGGCCTGGCCCAGGGCAAGGCCGGGCACGGCGACCTGTATGCGCTGGTGCACATCGACGTGGCCGCCACGCCGTCTGACGCAGAGCGGGCGCTGTACCTGGAGCTGTCGCGCATTTCGCATTTCAATCCCCGCCCCCATTCCACTAAGGCCGCCAAGGAAACCCCATGAACCTCACTCTCATTGAATGGGTCTGGCTGGATGCCAGCGAAACCATGACGTTGGCCGAGCTGTCCAACTGCTGCGGCATCGCCGCCGACGACCTGCAGGAACTGGTGGAGTACAGCGCCCTGGTGCCGCTGCAGCCCGCCACCCAGCCGCCCTGCTTCAGCGCCGAATGGGTCACCCCGCTGCGCACCGCGGGCAAGCTGCGCAGCGACTTTGACCTGGACCTGTTTTCTGTGGCCCTGCTGCTGGGCCACCTGAACCGCATCGAAACCCTGGAGCGGCAGGTGAAGTCGCTGCAGGCCTTGATGCCCGCCCACATCGCCTGAACCGTCCCCCCTCCAAAAAAATAGCGGCTCAGGCTTGACCACATAAGGACAGGCGGCCTCGAAGCCACGCGGACAAGCTTTCACAAGCGGTGCCCGTGAAGCCTCCCCGGCGGGCTTGTCCTACACGCGCGGAGCGGCCCGGGGTGTGCAATGGAGGCTAGCTACCGGAGCCCCCCATGTCTCTGCCATTTCTGAAAGTGCTGTCGAAATACGACGGCGACACCTACATCAACCACCCGGTGGAAGTCGGCTGGTTGGTCACGCTCAAACAACAAGGCCTGGTCGATGCCGACATCGGCCCACCTGCGCTCAGCCAATACCCCAGCCGCCCGCCGATGTACGCCATCACCCGCGGCATCACGCCTGCAGGCTACGCGGCTCTGGGCCTGCGGCCCCGGCGGCGTTATGAATGGTGGCGCACCATTTTTGGCATCCAGCGCCGCAAGTTTCCCCGGCTCAAATTTCGCTGCGACGAAACGACCTTGCAGTGGTAGGGGCGATGGTGGGGCCCGTGCGCTCGGGCACGCGCATGGCCTCCAGCGCCTACATGGCCTACATGGCCTTTGGCTTTATCACTGGCAACCACATCGGCAACCACATCGCCGACCTGACCGACTGCGAGCGCCCGCCGCTGCTTCGCCCGCGCCAAAAATGCTATATAATTAATAGCTTCATACGCTTATGGAATAAGCGCTGGCGACCTAAAATGCTTGTAAACCCCAACCAGGCCAATGAACTACTCAGTGGAACCGCCCCTTGCCCGCATACGCCACCAGCGCATCCACCACGTAGCGCACCCGGGGGCTGAGTTGGGCCCGCTTCGGCCACACCGCGTGGATGTCGACACCCACGCTGGAGTACGCTGGAAGCACCGCCTGCAGTCGCCCGGCATCGAGGTGCTCACGCACCATGGATACGGCGAACTGCCCCAGCCCGAGCCCGCTGACGGCGGCATCGACCATGGCCTCGCCGTCGGTCAACTGGTGCGTTGGCGGCGGCGTGAGGCGCTTCTCGACACCCTCCTCCTGCACCACCCACACCAGTGGCGGCCCTTTCAGGGAACCGACGATGCAACGGTGCTGGCGAATGTCGGCCAGGGTGGTCGGCTCGCCCATGGCGCGCAGGTAACCGGGTGACGCGCAGATCACCCTGTCCTGGGTCGCCAAGTGCCTGGCCACCAGATGGTCCGTGTCCTTCAGCGCGCCAAAACGGATGGCGATGTCGACGTCGTCTTGCAGCAGATCGCTGGTCGCGTCGGTAAAGGTCAGGCTGAGGCTCAGGCCTGGATGGGGCCGTGTGATCTCGACCAGCGCAGGCAACAGCACACGGCGGCCAAACGCCACCGGCATGTCGATGTGGATGCGGCCACTGAGCACGCGGTTGCTCGACGACAGCGCAGCCTGTGCAGCCGTGATCTCGTCCAGCGCCGACGTGCAAGCGGCCAGGTAGGCCTCGCCATCCGCTGTCAGCCGCGTCAGCCGCGTTGTGCGATGGAACAACTTGATGCCCAGCGATTGCTCCAGGCGGGCAACCGTCTTGCCCACCGACGACTTGGTCAGCCCGATGCGGTCTGCCGCCTGGGTGAAGTTGTCAGCACGGGCTGCAGCCACAAAAACAGCCACGCCCCAGAACGGATCCGGTACCTCTGGTGTATCCATAAATTCTACTCAATAGATATTTTCATTACACAATTGTCCATATTTTCTACTCTAACATGGCCATCTGTGATCGCCATGGCAACCGTTCTTGGCGACACCCAACACCGAAGGAGTTCCCCATGCCTGTAGTTCGCGTTAGCTGGTTCGAAGGTAAAGACCACGACCAAAAGGCCAAAGTGGCCGCTGAAATCACCGAAAGCATCGTGCGCAACACGGCAACCGACCCCGCCTACATCTACGTCATCTTTGAAGACGTCAAAGCGTCCGACTGGGCCGGTGCGGGCAAGTTGTACGGTGAAGCAACCACAGGCTAGCAGCAAGCTTCGGCGGCTTCAGCGCCGCCTTAATTGATAGCTGCTTGCGCTTATGGAATGGGCGCTAGCGGCCTAAAACACTTAAATCCCTACGCCGCTTCCAGCAGCCTGCGCGATGCGGCCAGCGCCTGCCGCGCCCACTCCACATCGCCCACCTGTGCCACCCGCACCTGGTGCGGCACTTCCACGCTGACGGGCACGTCGGCGGGCAGCGCGGCAAAGATGCGGGCCGGGTCAATACCACCCTCGCCCGGCAGCAGGCGCTCGCAGCGGGCGGTGTGGACCATCTGCTCTACCGTGAAATCTTTGCCCGCAGGCGCATCGCAGATCTGCGCGTAGTGCAGCAGCCCGGGCGGCAAGGCGCGCAGGTCATCCAGCGTGGTGTGGGAGCGGGCCACGTGCAGGGCATCGACCAGGATGCCCGCGTTGACCGGGCTGCCTGCGGCCTGCACGGTGCGCAGGGCGGCCTGGGCGTGGGGCACCGCCGTCCAGGGCATGAATTCCAGGTCGGCCGTCATGCCGTAGGGCTGCAGCACCGCGCACAGGCGGGCGTAGTTGTCGGCCAGGCGTGCCAGGTCGGTATCGTCCCCGGCCACCAGCACGGCACGGGCTTGCAGCGCGGCAGCAGCTTCGAACATCGGAAGGTAGGCCTGCGGGTCAAAGGCGGCATCGATGCGGACGATCTCGATGTCGAACACGCCCACCCCGGTGTCGCGCTGCACTGCCAGGGTTTCACGCAGGATGGCGGCATCGCCCAGCAGCGGCTGGTAGGGCGCACCGGGGGCGTTGGGGCGCAGGCGCAGGCCTACATGGCCGTAGCCCAGCTGGGCGGCGGCGGCCAGCATCTGCGGCGGGGTCAGGTTGGCGGCGGTGAGGTAGGCCAGGGAGTAGCTGCGCATGGCCAATCCTTATTTCAAAGGCGATACCGCAGTGGGCAGCGCGATGGTAGAGAACATGTTGGTCGTCAGGTTTGCCGGCCCGCCCTTGGGCGGCCAGATGCCCTGGGCCACTGCGTCGGCGCGGGCTTTGCTGCGCGCGTCCAGCGTGGGGTAGGCCCAGATGTTGGTGAAACGCAAGGGTCCGTCCAGCGCCACCATGGCCACCACGCAGGGCGACAGGGTTTCGCGCGGCGGCACGTACTGCTCCCACAAATCAATGGTGGCCTGCACGCCGCCCGGCTTGATGCCGTAGGTGCGGATCTCGTACACCGGGCCGGTGATGCCCGACTCGGCCGAGGGGCGCACCGGTTTCATCCACGGGAAGCCCTGGTAGCTGTGCTGCTCCAGGCTTTGGAAGATGCTGCCGCAGCCAAACGGGTCGGCGCTTTTTTGGGTGCGGTCGCGCTCTTTTTGCAGCGTGGCCAGGTCGGCAAAGCCGCGCAGCACCACCATCTGGTTAAGCTGGCCGATGTCGGTAAACCAGCAGCCCAGCAGTTCGCCGCTGGCGTCCGCTGCGCTGGCAAATGCCTGCACGTTGGTGGCGGCCTGGCCTGCGGTGCCGAAAGGCAGGGTCATGGTGGCGAGTTCGTAGTACATGGTGAAAGTCCTTGGTTGCTATGGAATAAAGAGCTGCTTACGCCTATGGAATAAGCGCTAGAGGCCGATTTCTTATAAATCGACACCTGCTGCGTGGTGGGCGGCATGGTGGGCCGCAATAAAGCCGAAAGTCATGGCCGGCCCCAGCGTGATACCGCCGCTGGGGTAGGTGCCGCCCATCACGCTGTGCATGTCGTTGCCGCCTGCGTACAGGCCGGGGATGGGTTGGTTGTGCGCGTCTAGCACCTGGGCGCTGGCGTTGGCGCGCAGGCCAGCGAAGGTGCCCAGGCTGCCGGGGACCACCTGCACGGCGTAATACGGGCCTTGGGCGAGCGGGGCCATGCAGGGGTTGGGATAGCCGCTGGCCGCATCGCCCTGCACTTTGTTGTACGGGGTTTCGCCTTTGGCGAAGTCGGCATCCACACCGGTCAGCGCCTGCTGGTTGTAGCGCGCCACCGTGGCTTGCAAGCCTGCTGCATCGATGCCGCAGGCCCGTGCCAGATCGGCCAGGGTGTTGCCGCGCTGCAGGTAGCCATTGCGCAGCATCGCGCCCATGGGCAGCGGGGCGGGTTTCACCGCGCCCAGGCCGTAATGGCGAATAAAAGCGTGGTCGCACACCAGCCAGGCCTGGACCGGCGCACCCGCCGGGGTAGCAGCCAGCATGCCGCTGACAAAGTCGTAATAGGAGTCGGCCTCGTTGGTGAAGCGCTGGCCTGCAGCGGTCACGGCGATCAGCCCCGGCTTGGCCCGCTCGACCAGGTGCGGGAAGTGCGCCACCGAGCCATCGGCACGTGGCACCCGCGACACCGGCGCCAGGGCAGCCGCCTGCACCGCATCGCGCGCCACCTGGCCGCCCACGGCTTCGCCCAGGCGCAGGCCGTCGCCGGTATTGCCGCGCGAGGCGGCCGACCAATGTTCTTGCCCGGTGGGCGCATGCGGCAGCAAGGCTTTCTTGCGCGCCACGTCATGCGGAAAGCCACCGCAGGCCAGCACCACACCGCAGCGGGCGCGTATTTCCTGGCCATTGACCATGGCACCGACCACCCGGCCCTGCTCCACCAGCAGGCGCTGCGCCGGGCTGCCGGTGCGGATCTCCACGCCTTTGGCAAAGGCCGAAGCCGCCAGCCCCGCCACCAGCGCATTGCCGTTCACCAGGCGCATGCCGCGCCGGTAACGCAGCAGGTCGCCAAAGTGGCGCAGCACCCGTTGTGTGACGTACCACAGCGACGCGGGCTTGCGCAGCGCATTGAAGAAATGCCGCAGCTCGGCTCCCGAGGCAATGCCCATGCCCCACAGCGTGGTCTCTTGGAGCGGTGGTTTGAGCCGCGCCATCTGCGCACCCAGGCGGCGGCCATCGAAGGGCGCGGCGCAGATCGAGCGCCCGCCCCGGGCCGCGTGCGGGTTGCGGCCATGGAAGTCGGGCACGCCATTGCCGTCGATGAACTGCAAGGCGGTCTGCGTGCGGAAGAAGTCCACCATGCGTGGCCCGTTTTCCAAAAAGGCCTGCACCCGCGCTGCATCAAACTGCGCGCCCAGCTCTTGCTGCAGGTAGGCGGTGGGCGTGGCGATATCCTCAACGATGCCCGCCTCGGTGGCCAGCGGGTTGCGTGGCAGCCACATCCAGCCGCCCGACCACGCGGTGGTGCCACCAAACTGCGGCTCTTTTTCGACCACCAGCACCTTCAGGCCCAAGTGGGCGGCGGTGACGGCGGCAGACAGGCCCCCGGCACCAGAGCCAATGACCAACAAATCGCAAGTTTCAATGGCAGACATGGTTCAAGCCGAATAGATTTTTTTGAGCCCCGCCTTGTTGGCGCGCGGCTGGTTGAAAAACGGCGAGGCCCCGCTGGCCGCCGCCAGTTGCGCCGCCAGCGACACCAGATCGCCCCCCAGGGCCTGCATGCGCTCCAGCGTGAAGCGGGCCGACGGCCCGGCGATGCTGATGGTGCCCAGGGCCTGCCCGGCCAGGCACACCGGGGCGGCCATGGCGTTCAGGCCGGGGGTGTAGGTTTCTTGCGTGAGGCTGTAGCCGCGCTCGCGGGTGGCCTGCACCTGCACCATCACTTCTTGCAAAGTTTTGGGGGCGTTGGGGCCGAATTCTTCCACCGGGCCTACGCCCTGCTGGGCCACCAGGGCCAGGGCGGTGTCGTCGTCCATGCTGGACAGCCAGGCCAGGCCGGAGGACGAGCAGGAGATGCGCGCATCGCTGCCCATATCGGGGTCGTAGCGCAGGCCCTGGCGGGCCCCCTGGGCGCGGGCCACCCAGGTCAGGCGGTTGCCGTCTACCACCGCCAGGCGCACCAGCTCGCCGGAGATTTCGGCCAGCCGGTCCAGCAGCGGCTGGGCGATGTCGACGATGCCCGTGTTGCTCAAAAAGCTCAGGCCCATGGACACCAGCTTGGTGGTCAGCAGGTAGTCGCCGTGGTCGCGCGTCTGGCGCACATAGCCGCAGCGCACCAGGTCCACCAGCAGGCGGTGCACGGCGCTGCGGGGGATGTCGAGCCGGTCGGCCATCGCGGCCAGTTCCAGGCCGCCGCCGTGCTGGGACAGCAGCTCCAGGATGGCAAGGGTTCGTTCAAGTACACCGTTCATGGCTTGCTCGTTTGTGTGTGGCGATGGCGCATCATACCAAAATCAGAATTAAATTCAATACTTGAATACTATTCCACTTTTATTTATGATTCGACCCACACCAACCTTCCAACGGAGACTAATTCCATGACCGAACCCCTCAACGGAGCCAGCCGCGTCCACTTCATCGTCGGCGACCCGATTGCCCAGGTGAAATCACCCGCAGGCGTGAGCCTGGCCTTGCAGTCCCACGGCCACAACGCCTATGTGATGCCCGCCCACGTGGCACCGGCCCAACTGGCGGCCTGGCTGGAGGGCGTGTCGCTGGCGCAGAACGTGGACGGCATCATCGTCACCGTGCCGCACAAATTCGCCTGCCATGACCTGTGCGCCACCACCTCGGACCGCGCCGCCTTTTTGCACACCGTCAACACCATGCGCCGCAACCCCGACGGCAGCTGGCACGGCGACATGTTCGACGGCCTGGGCTTTGTGTCTGCCATGCAAGACAACGGCTGCCAGCCCGAAGGCAAAAAGGCCTTGCTGGTGGGCGCAGGCGGCGCGGGCTCGGCGATTGCCCATGCATTGGTGATGGCCGGGGTGAGCGAACTGGCCATCTTCGATGCCGACACCGCCCGCCGCACCGCCCTGGTAGACCGCCTGGCGGGCCTGGGCCGCTGCGCCGTGACCCACGGCAGCGCCGACCCCACCGGTTTTGACATCGTGCTCAATGCCACACCGGTGGGCATGCAGGAGGCCGACCCGTATCCGCTGGATGCCGACAAGATCACCCGCGCCATGTTTGTCGGCTGCGTGATCACCGCGCCCGCCATCACGCCGCTGATTGCCGCCGCCCGCGCCAAGGGCTGCGCCACCATGACCGGAGCCCACATGTTTGGCCGGGTGCGCGACCTGATCGTGAACTTCCTGCTGGAGAAATGAGATGCAGGTACTTCCCTCGTTAAGCGCACTGCCCGAAGCTTCGGCCTTCGACCTGGTGGTCGTCGGCGCAGGTGGTGCGGGCATGGCCGCCGCGCTGTTTGCGGCCCTCGAAGGCCAACAGGTGCTGCTGGTGGAGCGCACCGAACACGTAGGCGGCACGACAGCCTGGTCGGGCGGCACCACCTGGATTCCGGGCACCCGGCATGCGGCCAGCGTCAACCCCAGCGACACCCTGGCCGATGCGAAACGCTACCTGGACAACGCCGTGGGCGAGCGCAGCCCGGCCGCCCTGCGCCAGACCTTTCTGGACCATGGTGCGCAGGCGGTAGATGTGCTGGAGGCCCAGTCCGAAGTGCACTACCGCGCCTACCCCAAGCACCCCGACTACATCTCCGACCTGGGCGGCTCCACGCTGAATGGCCGGGCACTGGAGCCCCTGCCTTTCGATGGCCGCCTGCTGGGCCCGCTGTTCCCACTGGTGCGCCCGCCCATCCCCGAGTTCACCGTGCTGGGCGGCATGATGGTGGACCGTACCGACATCAACCACCTGCTGGCGCTTAGCAAGTCGTTCCGCTCGTTCCGGCACGCCTGCAAGCTGCTGGCGCGCCACGCCACCGACCGCCTGCGCCACCCGCGCGGCACCCGGCTGGTGATGGGCAATGCGCTGGTGGGGCGGCTGCTGCATTCATTGTCAAAACACGCCAACGTCACCCTGGCGCTGCAGACCTCGGTGCAGCGCATCCAGCGCGGCGCCGACGGCATCCAATCCGTCACGCTGGTGCAGGAGGGCCAACGCCGAACCGTGGCGGTGCGCAAGGGCCTGGTGCTGGCCAGCGGTGGATTCAACCGGCATCCGCAGCTACGCCAGGATCTGCTGCCCGGCATCTCTGCCGAATGGTGCCCCGCCGCACCCGGCCACACCGGCGAAGCCCACGGCCTGGCCCAGCACGTGGGCGCGCACTACGGCCCCGGCGGGCTGAGCCCGGCCTTTTGGGCACCGGTATCCAAGCGCCTGCGCCCCGACGGCAGCACCGCTGTGTTCCCGCACTTCATGATGGACCGCGCCAAGCCCGGCATGCTGGCGGTGAACCAGGCGGGCAACCGCTTTGTGAACGAGAGCACCTCTTACCACCTGTTTGCGCTAGCCCTGCAACAGCAACCCCAGATGGCGGCCTACCTGGTGTGCGATGCCAAAGCCTTGCGCAAATACGGCATCGGCATGGTGCGCCCCGGCGGCAAGGGGCTGGAGCCCTTTCTGGCCGACGGCTACCTAGTGCAGGCCGACACCCTGGAGGCACTGGCGCAAAAGCTTGGCATACCTGCGGGCCACCTGCAGGCCAGCGTGACCCAGATCAACGACTATGCCGAAACCGGTGTGGACCCGGACTTCCAGCGCGGCAGCACCGCCTATTCGCAGAACATGGGCGACCCCGGCGCGGGCGGCAAAAACCCCAACCTTGGCCCCCTGCGCGAAGCCCCCTTTTATGCCGTGCGCCTGTACCCCGGCGACATTGGCGCGTCCACCGGTTTTGCCACCGATGGCGATGCCCGGGTGCTGGGTGAAGACCACACGCCCATCCCCGGCCTGTACGCCGTGGGCAACGACATGCACAGCATCATGGGCGGGGTCTACACCGCACCTGGCATCACGCTGGGGCCAGGGGTGGTGTTTGCCTATTTGGCAGCGCGGCATGCGGCGGCACGTACGCTCGCCCGATAGCTACTATTTTGATAGCTTCTTGCGCTCATTCCATAAGCGCTAGCAGCCTTTTATCTCTATAAATCCGGCCCACCTGGCCTACGGCAAACCCTGAAGCACAACAGGGTTTGCTTGCACGCTTGTGAGTCGTATCAAAAGTAGGTAAAGTGTTTCTACACATTTCGATAGCAGCGGCCTTCTTCACCGTACACGCATTGCATCTCCTGCCCCGGCTGCAAACCAGTTTCTGGCACAGCAGCGGTTCCAGGCCCTCCGTCTGGGAGTGTTGACCCTCTGCCACCACCCTACCCGGAGGATGCATGAAAGATGCAATTTTGGCCGCGCAAGCACGCTGGCGTTTGCTGGTTCCCATCCTGACCCTGGTAGCGGGTGGCTTGATCATCCTGGCCATGGCCTATCTGGCACATTCCCAGACCGAGGCATTCGAGCGCAACCTGGTGAAGGTGCGCGATTTGCGGGTGGCCCGCCTGGAACTGAGCACCAGCATGCTGCACCTCAACTGGAACGAAGCTCCCACCGAAGCCACCCAGACCCCGGTTGACCGCACGCTGATCACCCGGTCACTGGTCCGTGTGGACGAGCAACTGAAGCTGCTTGGCACCGACCCCGATGGCACTGCCACAAACGTGCAAAGGCGTTTGGACGATTTCAGGCAGCTCGTGCAGCACGGCAGCACCTGGAGCGAGCCCGTCCGCACCGCCGACCTCAAACGCAGTTTTCTGGAACTGGACGACGGCATGGGGCGGCTCGATAGCTACAACGCGGGCCGACTGCGGGTGTTGATGGCCGACCAGCGGCAGCAGTTCGACCTGGCCGTGGGCGCGGCCCTGCTATTGCTCTTTGCCGTGGGGATATTTGTGTTGCGTGACCACCAGCGGCTCAACCGGGTCGAGCAAGAGTTGCGCGACAGCGAAAGCCATTTTCGGCAAACCGTCGAACTGATGCCCCAGCTGATCTGGAGCTGTGATGCCCGAGGCGAGTGCGACTACCTCAGCAGCCGCTGGGCCATCTACACCGGCTTGCCTACCGAGCGCTTCCTTGGCAGCGCCTGGGTGGAACTGATCCACCCCGAGGACCGCGACCGGGTGTTCCAGTACTGGAAGGCGAATGTGGCCAACGGCGGCAACTTCGAGGTGGAATACCGCATCCGCCGCCACGATGGGGTGTACCGCTGGTTTGATACCCGGGCAGGCCTGGTGTACGACGGCCACGGCAAGCCGTTCAAGTGGTTTGGCTCCTGCACCGACATCCACGAACGCAAGCTTTTCGAGGCCGAGTTGACCCACAACCGGGACCAGCTGGAAGCCCAGGTTGAACAACGCACCGCGGCCCTGGTGTCAGCCTTGGACGACCGCAGCATGGCCCAGCAAAAGCTGCAGCTGCTCAATATCCAGCTGCGCGAGGCCGAGGTATTCATGCGCCTGGTGGCCGACAACATCCCCGGCTACATCACCTACTGGGACAGCAGCATGCGCTGCCGCTTTGTGAACCAGGCCTACAGCGCATGGTTTGGACTCGCCGACGAAGACATTCTGGGGCGAACCATCATTGACGTGCTCGGCGCGGAATTCTTCGAGAAAGTGAAAGTGCGCACCATGGCGGCGCTGGCGGGTGAAACCCAAGACTTTGAACGCGAGGAGTTCAATGGCCGGGGTGAACATGCCGTCAGCCGCGTGCAGTACCTGCCAGTCATACGCGACGGCAAGGTGCAGGGTTTTTTTGTACTCGGCACCAACATCACCCGCCACAAGCAGGCCGAGCAGCTGCTGCAATTGAGCAATGCACAACTGGCCGACTCCCGTGACCGGGCCGACGCGGCCAACCGCGCCAAAAGCAACTTTCTGGCCAATATGAGCCACGAAATCCGCACCCCGATGAACGCCATCATCGGCCTGACGCACATCTTGCGGCGCGATACCGAAGACCCGACCAGCCTGACCCGGCTCACCAAGATCGACAACGTCGCCCACCACCTGCTGCAGGTCATCAACGACATCCTGGACCTGTCCAAGATTGAGGCGGGCAAGTTGTCGCTGGAGAAAATTGACTTCTCGCTGGATGCCTTGCTCACCCGTACCTGCGCCATGGTGTTGGATGTGGCCCGCGAAAAGGGCCTGGAAATGGTGCTGGATACCAGCCAGATCCCCGACCGCCTGAACGGCGACCCCACCCGGCTGATGCAGGCGCTGCTGAATATTCTGAGCAATGCGGTGAAGTTCACCGAACGCGGCTCGGTGCTGCTGCGTGGCGAACTGGTGGCGCGCGAAGGGGCGGAACTGCGGATCCGCTTCGAAGTACGCGATACCGGTGTGGGCATTGACCCGGATATGCTGCCCCGGCTGTTCACCCCATTTGCGCAGGCCGACGACTCCAGCACACGCCGGCACGGGGGCACGGGCCTGGGCTTGGCGATCACGCGGCATATCGCCGAACTGATGGGTGGTGAAGCCGGCGGCGAGAGCATTCCCGGCAAAGGCAGCCGTTTCTGGATCACCGTCAGCCTGATGCACGCACTACAAGCCGACGCCACCAGCCCCTTGGTGCTGAATGGGCTGCGCAGCCTGGTGGTTGACGATCTGCCAGAGGCTCGTACGGCGATGGCCGACATGCTGCGCACGTTGGGCCTGCGCGCAGATGTCGCAGCCAGCGGTGCCGAAGCCTTGACCATGCTGGGCGCAACCACCGCCAACAATGACCCGTACGCCGTGGTTCTGATGGACTGGATGATGCCGGACATGGATGGCATGGACACCGCGCAACGCATACGCGCAAGCATCCCATCACCGCCGCCCATGGTGCTGGTATCGGCCCATGACAAAGATGAACTGCAAGCCATGGCAGATGCGGCTGGCTTTGGTGTGATTTTGCTCAAACCCCTGACACCGTCGATGCTGTTGGACGGGCTGATGCACCTGCTGAAGAACGTGGACCACGTGCCCCCACCACTGCTGCGTAGCGTGGAAGTGCTGGAAAACGCCTTGCGCGAAAATCACCGGGGTGCACGGGTTTTATTGGCAGAAGACAACCCGGTCAACCAGGAGGTGGCGGCCGAGCTGCTACAGGCGGCTGGCCTGGTGGTGGATATTGCCAGTGACGGCGAGCAGGCGGTGCGCATGGCGCTGCGCACGTCCTACGCCCTGGTATTGATGGATATGCAAATGCCCCGCATGGACGGACTGGAGGCGACCCGGATCATGCGCAAGGAGTCGTCGCTGTCCAACCTGCCCATCATTGCCATGACAGCCAACGCCTTCAACGAAGACCGTCTAGCCTGCCTCGAAGCCGGGATGAACGACCACCTGGCCAAACCCGTCGATCCACGGGTGCTGCACGAGGCTTTGCTGCGCTGGCTTCCTGCGCGTGAACGGCGCTCGCGGTCTGCCGCACCCATGTCACCTTCTGCGCAGACACCCATTACCGCAGCCCAGCGGCTGGAGGGCATCCGCGGGCTGGACCTGCGCATCACCTACGAACAGTGCGCTGGCAAACCCGAACTGGCGCTGCGTGTGCTGAAGCAGTTCCTGGCCCACTACCGCAACGCGGGCGCGGCGCTGATGGACCATCTCAGCCAAGGAGAATTCGAGGAGCCACGGCGCAAACTGCATTCGCTGCTGGGTGCGGCCGGAGCCACCGGGGCGGTAAAGGTCAAGGAAGATGTAGTGCAGTTGCAGGCCGCGATCAAGGCGAACGCGCCCTTGCCACAGGTGCTGTCGTTGGGCCAAATTCTGAGCGACGACCTCACCGCGCTGATTGCCGAGCTGGCCCAGCGCCTGGAGGCTTAGAACGCGTTGATTGACGCGTTCATTGGACCGCATCCACCCGATCGAAACGGTAGCCAAAGCCATACACCGGCGCCAGCTTCCAACCACGGCTGCCGTCCAGAAACAGCTTGCGCCGCAGTCGGCTCACATGGGTGTCGACGGTGCGCACATCCACGTCAGTCGATCGCCCCCACACCTTGTCCAGCAGGTGGTCGCGCGACAGTATCTTGCCTATGCTTTGGAACACCACAACCGACAGGTCGAATTCCTTTTGCGTCATGGTGATGGGTTCGCCCGCCAGGCTCAGGCGCTCACGCTGGATGTCGATCTCAAAATCACCCACACGCACAATCGCCAAGCCATTGGGCTTGGCGCGCCGCATCGCCGAGGTAATGCGTGCCAACAGCTCCAGGGGTTTAGGGGGTTTGACGATGTAGTCATCGGCACCGGCTTCCAGGGCCGCCACCACCGTGGTTTCGTCCTCCTCTGCGGTGACCACAATCACGGGCAAATGCCAGCCGATGTTCGAGCGCACCCACTGAATGACCTCCCCCCCGCTGCCATCGGGCAGCACCCAGTCCACCAGCACCAGGTCGAAGGTTTCGCGCTTCAGGCCCGCCTTGAAGGCCTCCCCCAAACTAAAACCACGGGTGGTGTGCTGCCCCTCCTCCACCAGCAGCAACATGAGTTCCAGCTGAGAAGGGTCATCCTCCAGTACCCCGATGTGCATAGTGGCTCCTGACCCGATGGAATGGATGGAAGGTGGATTGCGCGATCACCTGGCCATTTTGTGCGCAAATACACGGTCAAAACCCGGTGCTACCCGCTTACATTCTGAAACGAAAGCAAAGCCTCCACCAAAAGGATGAAGGATTTAGTCTGCTGGGAGCCGTCGAGATGCCTACGGAGGCCCCCACGAACTGGCTCACCTAAAAGCTCACATCGACCACCACACTGTCCGAGTACACGGCAGCGGCCGGAGTGGCCTGGTCCTGGTACACCCGGGCGGTGTAAGGAATGGTCTGCAAGCTAATGCCATCACTGGCTGCAGGCCCATTGGCGCGCGCCGTGGTCACACTGCCCCAAAGCGTACTGTCTGCTTTGAAGAGGTCGTAGGCCAGCCGGTGGACACCGCTGGCCATGTGGCGGCGCCCTCCTAATGCATGGCTGCCCGCACCCAGTCCCACGGTGTACGTCATGCCCTTGGTACACAGCAGCGACAGATTTTGCGATACCGTCGGAAACCCGCTCACCAGCGGTGCACTGCCGAAATTGACGGTGGGGGCAGAAATGGTGCAGTCGTTGGTGACCACCAGGCTCACCACCATGGAGCGGGTGACCGAGCCGTTGCTCAAGACACCCAGGCACAGCCCTCCTAGATTGACCAGGCCTTCGCAAATATTCTGGTACGCCCAGGTGAGTTGCAAAGTGTCGGTGTACGTGCCCGCAGGAATATTCGCTCCCGGCGTAGTGGCGATATAAATAGGCACCTGCCCACCGGCCGTGTTCAGAAGAGACAGCAAACTGCTGCCACTCAGATTGATGACGACCAGCCCACCGCTGTAAGTCGTGCTCAGGCCCGGGTTGCTGAACACCTGGTAGGGAATGGCGTTCACACCGCTTTTCAGGGTTAAACCGCTGACCGAGGCCTGCATGGTGGCTTTGAGGCTGGGTGTTCCGGCCAACGCAGACAGCACCACCGGGCCACAGGTATACGACAAGCTGCCCGATCCAGTGATGGAGGCTCCATTTTTGACCTGTTGCGAGGTCACGGTGCCCAGGTTGCCGCCAGACTCAGTGCTGGTGCAGGCCCACACCACCGGTGCCAGCCCCCACACAGCAAGGCACAGGCAGAAGCGACGAAGCGCCACGGTGGCGCGCGGGCGGGCAGCCCAAGATTGGCAGCTATTCATGGCGATAAAGAGGTTGGGTTAGCACGCCCACATGGCGCGAAAAGGTGGCCCATGCGGTTTGCTCACCGCTCTCGGACCGGCACGCCAGTGGCCCGATACGCAGCACCTGCGGGGCATCGACCACCACCGGAAAACGCACGCGGCAGCGGGTCGTGCCAGGGCCGCGCACCAGCAACTCGTTCAGCGCTTTCAGCCCCTCCAGATACACCAGTCCATCCCAGCCCACCACGGCTTTTTGGCCGGTTTGGAGATGTTCCACCTGCCAGCCTACGGGCAGTGCTCGCCCCTGTTCATCCACCAGCGTGATACGCGCCGCCAGCGTTTTCTCGATGTTGAACCTGAGCAAGGCACCGCTGCCAGAGCGGACGCTGAGCCGCTGCTGGGACTGCGAGAGCTGCATGTGGTCGGGTAGCTCCAGCACGTCCACCTCCACCCGTGCCGGGTAAAAGCCGGGTACACCGGGCACCAGGATATGGCCCGCAGCGTCGGTACGTCCAACAAGCTGGTTTTCATAGCGGATGGGCACGCCTGCCACGCCATTGGTCGAGACCAGCACAAAGGCATCGTTGATGCGGTTGGCGGCAAATACACCACCGTCCATAGCGACCACCGACCCAGTAGCCCCCATCCAGCTGGAACTGTCAGAGCCCTGGGCGTAGACACCGGCCTGCCATTGCGTCTTGCTGGTGCGCCAGGTCGCGCTGGCCTGGCGGTAGCTGCTGCCGTTTTGGTTACCGGCATAGGCCAGGTTCCAGCCCAGTCCGCCATCGGCGCGTGTGCTGCGGCTGTAGTGGACCTGGCTGTTGGTACTGCTGCGATCCCGCACGGTGGTCAGGCCCACCATGCTGCGCTCGTCCAAAGAAAATGTCAGTTGAACCTGTAGGCTCAAAGCCCGCTGGCCCACGGCTTTATTGAGATTAAGCGCCAAGAAAGCATTGCCCGGCAGGGGCTTGCTGTACGACAGGCTCAGCAAACGGGTTCGCTGCCGGACGGCATCTTCGATGCTGAAATAGGCTGCCGACAGCGCCCCCGCCTGCCCCAGCGACAGGCTGCTGCTCACCTGCGTGCTGCGCCGGTTCAGTTGCAGGCTGGCGCCGTCGTAGTTCGCCAAGTCGGCATATCCAGGGCTGCGCGCGGTGTGCTGCGCACCGACACCGAAACTGCGCCCGTTGTACTGGTAGCCCAGGTTGACCTGCCGACCCGATTGGCCACGCACCTGGCTCTGGCTCCATGCGGTATTGACCACCCCCCAAGTACCCAGGGCCCGCACGCCCCCCACGCCCAATACCGCCAGAGAAGAGGCCATTTCGGCACGGCCTTCCAGGGTGAAAGTGTCACTCCAGCCCACGCGGTAGGCCCCACTGGCGACGGCGGGACCATAGGCAAAATTTTGCACCCCATAGTCGCGCCGCAAGGCTCCCAACGCCAGGCTGTAGTCGCTGATGTCTTTTTTCAGCAGGGTGTTGGCCACATAAAACGGCACCGTGCTCACCACCTGCCGCCCCAATGCATCCGTGGTGACCACCGATGCCTCCCCCGCCCCATTGATGTACGGAATGGTGTTGAGGGTAAACGGCCCTGGCTGCACGGTTTCGCTGCTCGCCTTGTAGCCATTGATGAACAAATCCACCGCCGAGGGCACCGCCGCCTGGCCCAAAAACTGCGGCAATGGGTACGTCACCAGATCAGGTCGAATCGCAAAGTTGCGCGCCACCTGCAGGCCGCCCATCCGTACCGCACTGCCCCAGGACAGGGGCGCGGCAATCAAATCACCCGCGGTGTAGGAACGGATGCGTTCGGTATCGGAATAGGACCAGCGGGTGTCGTAGCGCACGTAGCCCTTATCCGTCGCTTGCGCACCCGCGCGGTAGACCCCGGTGTTGGATACGCTGCCCCAGCCGCCGAACACCCGCTGTTCGCTCAGCAGGGATGCCTGGGCGCTGTTGCGCTCCGGGTTGCTGGCGTAGAAGTCATAGTTCAGCAATATGCCGGTACCGCTCTGGGCCGAAAAAGCGGTGCTCGGCGTGCCGCTGCCCAGCTCCTGCGACGGTAGCCAGTCGGTGGGCACGGCCAGTTTCAGGCGTTGCCCGATGCTGTCGTACTGCACTGCGACACCGGCGATCTGGTCCACCGCCACCAGCGTGCTCGCGCCTGCCGTGGTGCGAACATGCAAGGACTGCAACACCGCAGCTCCGACAAAATAATGCCCATCACGCACCACCACGGGCACCACCTGGCCGCTGGCGCGCTCGTTGACCACCAGCTCCAAAAACAGGGTGATCTGCGTCGGTGCAATGCGGCTGGGCGGTGGTGGCAGTGGCTGGCCATAACCATTGGGCACCGCCATCACCAGCCACACAGGCACAGCCCCCACACCGAGCTTGACCCAAAAACCACGCCACACAGGGCTTGTCGGATCAAATGGACGGCGTGTGGACACACGCATCTAACGGGACGGCAGTTGCAGCGGTGTATCGCCGCCATTGACTCTGGCCTCCGGTGCATAGCCCGCTGGCGGCGGTGCCGTCAACAACCAACGCATCTCGGAATCGGCCAGTACATAGCCCAACAGGCCGGGATTGATCACCACCGGTTGGCCCGACCCCACCCACTGGGCAGCCGTCAGGCGAGCATGGGCGGGACCGCTATTGCGTACCACCAGGTATTGCGCATTACCTTCACGTACCGCCCGCCAGCTCAGCGCGGGCTTTGCCGCAGTCGCCGGATCGCGCGGTTTATCTGCGCGCGGCTTGGTCCACACACCTTTGCCGTTGACAAACAGCGGTATGGAGTAGCGGATTTGCAACTTCACCCCCATGGCGCTGCCACCTGGGCCGCCGTTGGAAATGGCACCATTGGCGGCGTCGGTTTCCGGAAGTTCGTCTACCAGCACCCTATAGGCCAGCTCCTTGCCAGCAGGAACCGGGCCGGTATTCATCAGCCGTATCAATTGGCGCTGGCCCGCCGGTATGACGGCCAGCGGCGGGCTGGCGATGAGCTGGTCCTGGTTTTCAAAATTTTCTTCGGTGCCGGACTGGCTCCAGCCAAATACGCGTATCTGCAGCGAGACGCTGTCGCTTGCGCGATTCTCCAGCCATAGAGCGCTGGCCTGTTGGTCGTCTTCAATCACCGGGTCCACCGGCCAGATCATCACCGAGCTGGCGGCATGCACCAACGGGGTGACCTGGAAAACAACGGTCATGACCGCCATGCAAACCCAGTGCCTGCCCGTTGTGCTCCAGATGGTGTGCATATTCAAGTCTCCATGTAGGCCTGGCAGGTCACCAGGCAAAAACCACCTGTACCGTGTCGCTGTATTGACCACCCGGCAAGCCCCCGACTGGCGGGGTGGCGACACCGTGGACCGGTAGCGCCATGGCCCCCGCACTGGTATCGACAGACACGCCAACACCGGGCAGGTACCCGGTGGACATGGCGGACGAGAGGTAGAGCGCATAAGGAAGGTAGTGGTGGCTGCCCATCTTCAACCGACGCTGGGAACCCACTGCATGCAGGCCGCTGTCCAGCGTGACCGTCACTGCCGCGCCCGGTGTGCAGTGCACCTGGGCCATGTTGCCGCCGCTGGAACTGAGTCCCGCCGACTTGGCACCCGATGCCATCGCAGAGTGGGTGCCAAAGTCGAGCATGCCGAAGTTCACCCCGCTTGCCTGGCTGGGGTTGCCCACCACCAGGCAACCGGCCTGCACCGTCGCGTTCACCGCAAAGCTGGCCGTGGTGGGAATGGGCGTTGCAGCCCATGTCCAAGAAGCCCCCACCCCGGCCAAGACGCACACAAACAGGCGACGCATATGGCACTCCTTGTGGTTTATTGCAAAAGCCCTCCAGCCCACTTTGCCATAGTTTTCTACATTCTGATACAGATAACAGCGCTGGCTGTGGGCCTACCAGGTGAGTGTCACTTGCAGCACGTCCACATAGGTGCCGGTGGGCATGGCGTTGGAACTGGTCTTGTTGATGCGGCCAAATACTGGCAAGTCCACGGAAGCCCCGGTACCAGGCAGCACCACGCTCAGCGACGTGGCATTGGCCGGGTAGGCGGTGGTCAACGCGGAATCGCTGTACACCTCGTAAGGCAGATAAGCGGTACCCAGCTTCATCGCCCGCGAGCCCGCGCCCACACTGCCGCCCTGGCCTGCATTGTTGCCGCCGCTCACAGACACCGTGATGGCGGTGATGTCGGGCGAGCAGGTGATCTGCGTGGCACCCGCACCGCCTGCACCGCCGCTGGCTGCCGACGTCAACACACCGGTGAAGGTGCTGGGCTGGGAGCCAAAGTCCAGGGCGCCAAAGTTGACACCCGTGGTACCGGCGCCTGACGCACCGGTGATGTAGCAGCTGGACTGCAGGACCATTTGCGCATTCAACTGGCCGGCCATGCTGCCAGCGGCCTGTGCACCCAGACTTGCCAAGCCCAGGCCCAGGGCGAAAGTGGCTGTAGCGATGTAGTTGCGAGTCTTCATGGTCATTTCTCCGTACGGTAGGACGAGGTCTTCGTCCGAATGTGCCGAAGAGCGCTTGGAACAAGCTGGATGTCTTTGGCAAAGTGGTCTTCAACGGGGTGCAAACAGGGTGCTTTGCTCCGGGCTTACGACCCTTGGGAGGTCGATGGCTGGATTGTGGGAGGCGGGAGATAAAAGATCGTGACGCAACTGTGAACAGATTCTGTGGCAGCTAAGTTCAGGTGCATACTAAAAGTGTTTTGCAAACCCTGAAAATGTGCGCCGGATCGGCACCCCATGAACATGACCGCCTCCATCTCTTCGATCGCAATGTCCGGCCTGCAGGCGGCGCAAACCCGGCTGCAGGTTTCGGCCCACAACGTGGCCAATAGCCAGACCGAAGGGTATCAATCGCTGCAAGTAGAGCAAAGCACGCAATCCGGCGGCGGTGTCGGCACCCAGGTGGAACGCTCCAGCCAGCCCAGCGCAGGGCTGGAGGGCGATGTGGTAGCCCAGTTGCAGGCCAAGAACGCGTTTCTGGCCAACCTGAGCGTATTCAAAACCCAGGATGCGGCGCTGGGGACGCTGCTCAACGCGCAAGCTTGAAGCCCCCCAAAATCTCTGTGGACATCCGCCCCGACGACCTCTCCACCAGCCAGGCGCTGGTGATTGACAGCCATGCCACCTCCCGCTCCATCCTGGTGGCGCAGCTGCGGGAGTTTGGCCTGGGCAAAGTGGTGCAGTGCGTCAACACCACCGCCGCGCGCAAACTGCTGGAACAGGAGCGCTTTGACGTGGTGCTATGCGAGCACGCCTTTGAAAGCCGGGGCTTTTCCGGGCAAGACCTGGTGGACGACCTGCGGCGCAACCAGCTGCTGCCGTTTTCCACCGTGTTCATCATGGTCACGGCCGAAGCCACCTATGCCAAGGTAGCCGATGCCGCCGAATCGGCACTCGACGGCTACCTGCTCAAACCGCACAGCGCCAACAGCCTGGGCGAGCGCCTCTACCAGGCCCGCACCCGCAAGCTGTCACTACGCGAGATCTTCGAAGCCATCGACAACGGCAACTTTGACCAGGCCGCCCGCCTGTGCCTGCAGCGCTTTGCCGCCAAAGGCCCGTTCTGGCTGTATGCCGCGCGCATGGGCGCTGATCTGCTGCTGCGCACCGGCCAATTCGAAGGGGCCTTGACGCTGCTAAACGCCGTGATTGCCGCCAAACCCATGCTCTGGGCACGGTTGGGCATCGCCCGCACCCTGCTGGAAAGCGGCCAGGCGGCCAAAGCCGCCAGCGCGCTGGAGACGCTGCTGGCCGAGCAGCCGGACTACGCCGATGCCTTCGACATGCTGGGCCGGGCCCAGTTTGAGCTGGGCAAATACCCGCAGGCGCTGGAGGCCTACCAAAACGCCGCCCAGCTCTCGCCCCACTCCATCACCCGGGCACAGAACTTCGGCCTGCTGATGGCCTACGTGGGTGACCGCAAACAGGCCGAGCAGTTGCTGGAGCGCACGGTGCGCATGGGCATGGATTCGAAAATGCTGGACTGCCAGGCGCTGGTGCTGCTGGCTTTTTTGCGGCTGGAATCCGGCGACAAAAAGGCATTGCTGCGCTGTCAGGAAGATTTCAAACGCGTGGCGGCCCGCAGCAGCGATACCCTGCGCACCGAGCGCCACGCTGCGACCATCGCCGCGCTGGTGCTGGTGCAAGAGCAGCAGTTCGCGGCGGCGGTCGACGTGGTCAAGGCGCTGGGCGCACAGCTTGCAGCACCCGAATTTGACTTTGAAGCCGCCACCCACCTGCTGGCCCTGGCCTGTTCGCTGGCGCAGCGCAGGGTGTTCATCGACCAGATCGAAGCCATGGTCGACACGTTAGGGATGCGCTTTTGCACCACCCGCCCTTTGAGCGAGCTGCTGGTCACCTCGGCCGCCGCCCACCCGGCGCATGCCGAGCGCATTCGCGCCTGCAATGCCCAGGTCACCAAGATAACCGAGAGCGCCATTTCAATGAGCCTGCACGGCGACCCGCGGGGTGCAGTAGACAACCTGCTGGCCCACGGCCACACCACCCTGAACGCCCGGCTGATCGATACCGCTTTTTTGGTGCTGCAACGCTACGGCGATGCCATGGAGGGCGGCGCGAACCGGATGGCCCACGTGCAAGACCTGCGCGCCCGCTTTGCTCCAGCCCATGGCCGTTCGGTGCTGGGCGAACCCCAGCGGCCCGCAGGCGCGCTGATGCTGCGCACCGGGGGCGGCAACAGGGCGCGCGCCCTGCCCGGCTGGCAGCCCGCCGAACCGCCCGTGCCGCGCCATGCGTTTTTGCCGCCGGGCCTTCTCCCTTCCGATCCACCGTGATTTTTTTTAAGCCCTTTTTTGACGATGTCCTGGCACGCCCAACTTGACCTGAACTACCGCCTCGAAGCCGCCCGCAGCGTGGCCCGCCACCAACACAAAGGCCCGTTGCGCATCCTGCAAAGCCTGTACCCTGAGGGCGATGCCATCTGCCACAACGTGCTGGTGCACCCGCCCGGCGGACTGGTCGGCGGCGACACGCTGGACATCACCGTACAGGTGGAGCCCGGAGCCCACGGCCTGATCACCACGCCGGGAGCCACGCGGTTCTACCGCTCGGCCGGCCCGCTGGCGCTGCAAAACACCCAGATTAAAGTCGCCAGCGGCGGGCGACTGGAATGGCTGCCCACCGAGGCGATTTGCTACCACCAGTGCCATGCCGAAAACCGCGTGCGCTTTGAATTGGAGCCAGGGGCAGAGTTGATGGGCTGGGACGTGACCGCCTTTGGCCTGCCGCAGGCGAACCAGCCGTTTGCCCAGGGCCAGTTTGTGCAACATCTAGAGTTGCCCGGCGTTTGGCTGGAGCGGGGGCGCATCGACGCGCTGGACACCCGGCTGATGGACAGCCCGCTGGGGCTGGCGGGCTACAAGTGCATGGCTTCGCTGTTCTTTTTAGCGGGCAGTAAGCTGGACAAGCACCGGCAGGCAGTGGCCCTGGATGTGGCCCGGCAGGTGATCGACGCCCACAGCCTGCACCACACTGCGGGGGCCACCAGCCCCGACGGCCAGGTGGTGGTGGTGCGGGTGCTGGCCCCGCTGGTCGAGCCCGCGATGGATCTGGTCAAGCAGGTGTGGGCCGCGTGGCGGGCGCACTTCTGGGGCCTATCCGCCACTAAACCGCGCATCTGGGCAATGTAGATGAAATCAGGCCCTAGCGCTTATTCCATAATCGCTATCAGCTATCAAAAGGCTAGCCTGCACCCACCAGCATCTGCACAAACATCTGCAGCTTGGTGTTGGTCTCGGTGCCCAGCGCGGTGAACTCCAGCCCCGCCAGCAAATGGCCGTCTTCGTGCTTGATTTTCATCACGCGGGCGTAGATGTCGGAGACCGGGTATTCGACCAGGGTCATGTCGAAGTTCAGCTTCACGTCGAAGCCCACCTCGATCGGCAGGTCCAGCTCCAGCAGCACGCCGTGGTAGCCGATGTCCAGAATATGGGCCTTGATGGCATGGGGCAGCACGGTAGTGCCTTCCAGGATCTGCAGGCTGCAGGGGATGCGCACCTCGGCCCGGTGGCTGCGGCGGAACTCCTGGCGCGGCACCTTGAGGTGCATGCTGGGGATGGCGATGAGCTCGCGCACCTTCACCGGCACCAGCTTACCCGCCACAAACACCTCCACCGGCTCGGTGGCCGACACCGTACCGTGGCAGCGTTGGTAGGTGGTTTCGCTGATCAGCACCTGGCCACGCAGGCTGAAGGATTCGATGCGCGAGGCCAGGCTGACCTGGTTGCCGATCACCGTGTACTGCGAAAACGCTTCCGAACCAAACCGCCCCGCCATCACCGTGCCGGTGTTCAGGCCAATGCCCATGAACAGCTCGGGCATGCGGCCCCGCTGGTACTGGTCGTTGAGCAGGCGCATGGCCAGCTGCATCTCGACCGCGCAGGCCATGGCGCGCATCACGTCGTCGGGCCGCTCCACGGGTGCGCCAAACAGCACGGTCATGGAGTCGCCGGTGAACTTGTCAATCACGCCCTGGTAGCGGTAGATCACCGCACTCATGCGCTCCAGGCACAGGTTGAGCATGGTGACGATGGTGCCCGCAGGCTGGGTGGCGGTCAGCGCGATGAAGCCACGCAGATCGGCCACCAGAATGGTCACCTCGCGGCTGACCACCGGCAGGTTGGCGGTGTCCGGGCCACCCAGGGCCGCATCCACAATGGCCGTCAGCTCAGCCTGCACGGCGGGCGACACCGGCGCACCGGTTTCTCGCGCCAGCAGCGCCTGCAGGCGACTGTGCGCCTCCGTCCTAGGATCAGTTTTCATGCAGTAAATGTCCCAATGAGATTAGCCAGGCCAGAATAGGGCGGCATCCGATTATGGTCAAGATGCAACGCCTTGAAACATTTTGGACTTACGCGGCGCCCCTGTATCGCCCTTCGGGCTTACAGGGGGAACTTGCTTAAATCCCGGCACTTTCAATGCCCGACCACGCCATCGGCCTTGAACATCGCCTTGATGCCGCGCACCGCCTGGCGGATACGGGCCTCGTTTTCGATCAGGGCAAAGCGTACATGGCCGTCACCGTGGTCGCCAAAGCCGATGCCGGGCGACACCGACACCTTGGCCTTGGCCAGTAGCTGCGTCGCAAACTCCAGCGAGCCCAGCGCCGCGTAGTGCGGCGGGATGCGCGCCCAGATGTACATGCTGGCCTTGGGGCAATCGACCTGCCAACCGGCCTCCATCAGGCCCTTGTAGAGCACGTCGCGGCGGCTTTGGTAGGTGGCGGCGATCTCGGCCACGCAAGCCTGGTCACCTTCCAGCGCGGCGATGGCCGCTACCTGCAGCGGGGTGAAGGTGCCGTAGTCGTGGTAGCTCTTGATGCGCGCCAGGGCCGCCACCAGGTCGGGGTTGCCCACCATGAAGCCGATGCGCCAGCCCGCCATGTTGTAGCTTTTGCTCAGGGTGAAGAACTCCACCGCAATGTCCTTGGCACCCGGCACCTGCATGATGCTGGGGGCCTTCCAGCCGTCAAAGGTGATGTCGGCATAGGCCAGGTCGTGCACCACAAAGATGTCGTGCTTCTTGGCCAGGGCCACCACCTTCTCGAAGAACGGCAACTCCACGCACTGCGCCGTGGGGTTGCTGGGAAAGCCCAGCACCATCATTTTGGGCTTGGGGTAGCTGCCGCGGATGGCTTTTTCCAGCTCGCCAAAGAAGTCCACGCCCTCGGCCATGGGCACGCTGCGGATGTCGGCCCCGGCGATCACCGCGCCGTAGATGTGGATGGGGTAGCTGGGGTCGGGCACCAGCACGGTGTCGCCGCGGTCCAGCGTGGCCAGCATCAGGTGGGCCAGGCCTTCCTTGGAGCCAATGGTGACGATGGCTTCGCTGTCGGGGTCGATATCGACCGCATACCGGTCCTGGTACCACTTGCTGATGGCCCGGCGCAGGCGCGGAATGCCCTTGCTGGCCGAATAGCCGTGGGTGTCGGGCCGCTGCGCGACTTCGGTGAGCTTAGCGACGATGTGGGCCGGGGTGGCCCCGTCGGGGTTGCCCATGCTCATGTCGATGATGTCCTCGCCACGGCGGCGCGCAGCCAGCTTGAGTTCGGCCGTGATGTTGAAGACGTAGGGAGGAAGCCGGTCAATGCGCGCAAAACGGCGCTTGCCTGCGGGGGATGCAGCCATGTAAATAAATCTCACGTAAGCGCCCGGAACCGTCCGAGCGACGTGGCCTGCCGATGTGGACAAGCCCGGCGAGATGGTATCAGGCGCTGAGGTTGACCAGTTGCCCGGTGGCCTGCCCTTGGGCATTTACCACGGGCGGCAGCAGCAGCGAGGCGGCTGGCGGGTCGGCATACAGCCGATTCACCACGCCCGCGCCCAGGGTGCGGGGTTCGTTGCTGGCCACGCGCAGAGACTGCACGTAGTTGGCCACCAGCTGGTTGCTGCGCTCAGCCAGAGACCGGGCGTTCTCCTGGCTGACCTGGGCCGTGCGTTCGGCGCTGTCGGCGTGGCGGCGCAGGTCGTCGGCGGTGTTCTGTGCCTGCTCGGCATCGCGCCGGGCCTGGGCCACCCGCGTCTTGTCCGCCGTGGCCGCGGGGGACGGCGTTGCGCTGCTGCTGGAGGCGATGCTGACCATGGTGAGCCCCTGCGGCGCAGGCTCAGGCGGTGGTGTTGACGATGCGCCCGGTGGTTTGGCCCTGGCTGTTGACCACGGGCTTGGGCGGCTTGGACTCTTGGACCTCGGCGGCTTTTTTCAGGTCCGCATCATCGGGCCGGGCCACGCGGTTTTGCGCTGGCTGGGGGGCATTGGCGGAAGAGGTCGGCTGTGCGGTCTGCCGATAGACTGACGAGACATCCATGTTGGGCTCCTGGGTTGGCTCTTCATTCTAGGAGCGCACACGCCTGTATGCAATGACCAGGAGCGCGCAGGCCATGTCTGCATGCTGCGCAGATAGAATTTATACAAAACAGGCCGTTCATGCTTGTTCCATCTGCGCAAACAGCTACAAAAATCATAGCAATCACCCCATACCCATATCGCTCCCCCTGCGCCACTTCTTACTCGCTCTGGCCGTGGTGGCCGTGTGGGGCAGCAACTTTGTGGTGATCAAGGTGGCGCTGGTGCACTTCCCGCCGCTGTTTTTGGCGGCTTTGCGGTTTGCGTTGGCGCTGCTGCCTGCGGTGCTGTTTCTGCCGCGTCCGGCGGCTAGCTGGGGCAATCTGGCGGCCTACGGGCTGTTGATTGGCGTGGGGCAGTTTGGCCTGCTGTACCTGGCCATGCAGGGGCATATTTCGCCGGGGCTGGCTTCGCTGGTGGTGCAGGTGCAGGTGTTCTTCACCATTGGCCTGGCGATGCGGACCACGCACGAGCGGGTGCAGCCCTTCCAATGGTGCGCGCTGGGGCTGGCGGTGGCCGGTATTGCGGTAATCGTGCTGCACACCGACGGCAGCACCACCCCGCTGGGGCTGTTGATGGTGGTGGGCGCGGCGCTGTCGTGGGCCGGTGGCAACACCGCATCACGCACAGCGGGCAAGGTGGACATGCTGGCCTACGTGGTCTGGTCCAGCGCGTTTGCGGTGCCGCCTTTGCTGTTGCTGTCGCTGGTGTTTGAGGGTGCGGATGCCTGGCACACCAGCCTCACTCACGCCGACCTGCCCAGTTGGCTGGCGCTGGCCTGGCAGGCCTGGGGCAACAGCCTGTTTGGCTACGCCGCCTGGGGCTGGCTGCTGGCGCGCCACCCGGCGGCCACCATCACCCCCACGGCCCTGCTGGTGCCGGTGTTTGGCATGGGTGCGTCGGCATGGTGGCTGGGCGAGCCGCTGCCTGCGTGGAAGCTGCTGGCGGCTGCGCTGGTGATGCTGGGGCTGGTGCTGAACCTGCTATGGCCGCGCTTGCGGCAACGAATGGCGGGGTAGGCAGACACCTGAGCGACAGCACCATCGAACTTTCACGGCCCTGTCACGCCGCGCCTCTGTAATGCGACCTTCCCACAGGAGCTTCGTACCATGCGCGATACCGACAACAACCCTAACCGCCGCCATTTTCTTGTCCACACGACATCCACCGCAGCCGCTTTGGCCGTCAGCGGCACGCTGGTAGCCTGCGGCGACGGCAGCAGCCCCGAGCCCGCAGAATTCAAATACGGCGTGGCCAGCGGCGACCCCCTGGCTACCAGCGTGATCTTGTGGACGCACGCCAAGGTGGCTGGCAGCACCCGCAGCGTGGGCCTGACCTGGCAGCTGGCCAGCGACAACAACTTTGCCGCGCCGCTGAAATCGGGCCGGGTCGAGGCCACCGAGGCCAGCAACTTCACCGCCAAGGTCGATGTGACCGGCCTGGTGGCGGGCAACAGCTATTTCTACCGCTTTGTGGACGATGCCGGTGTGGCATCCACCGTGGGCAGCACCCGCACCTTGCCCGCCAGCGCTGCGACCTCGGTGAAGTTGGCGGTGTTCTCGTGCGCGCTGTACTCCGAGGGCTACTTCAACACCTACGATGCCGCCGCCAAATCCGACGCGCAGTACGCCATCCACCTGGGCGACTACATCTACGAATACGGCTCCGACCCGGCCAAGTTTGGCAACACCGATGCCGTGGCCCTGGGCCGCGTGAACAGCCCGGCCAACGACATCGTCAGCCTGAACGACTACCGCACCCGCTTCGCCCTGTACCGCGCCGACCCCAACCTGCAAGCGCTGCACGCCAAGATGCCGATGATTGCCGTGTGGGACGACCACGAGTTCGCCAATAACGCCTATGTAAGCGGTGCCGAAAACCACAACCCTGCCACCCAGGGCGACTGGACCACCCGCAAGAACAACGCCGCCCGGGCCTACCACGAGTGGATGCCGATCCGCACGCCCGATGCCAGCAACCTGCTGAAGATCTACCGCCGCTTCGACTTTGGCAACCTGCTGTCGCTGCACATGCTGGACACCCGCATCGAAGGCCGCGACCAGCAGTACGACAACTTTGGCGATGCCGACGGCGGCCTGGGCCGCTACATCGCGGGCCTGACCCCCAACGCCAGCGGCGTGCTGCCCGATGCCAGCCGCAAAATGGTCAGCAGCACCCAGCAAAGCTGGCTGGCCAGCGGCATGGCCGCATCCACCGCCACCTGGCAGTTCCTGGGCAACCAGGACATCATGGCCCGCATGTGGTTCCCTGCGTCGGTGCTACAGGCACAGGCCGCTGCGGCCAGCAACCCGGCCGCCGTGCCAGCCGCCATCAGCGCCTACCTCACCGCCAAAGCCACCCGCGCTGCCGGGGCCCCTCTGAACCCTACCCAAACCGCCCTGCTCAGCGCCAGCACCAACCCCCGTCTGCCCTACAACCTGGACAGCTGGGACGGCTACCCCGCGCAGCGCGAAGCGGTTTTGCAAACCGCCAAGGCGCAGGGCAAAAAGCTGGTGGCCTTGTCGGGCGACTCGCACAACGCCTGGTGTGCCAACCTGACCACGCTGGCGGGTGAGAAGGTGGGGGTGGAATTTGCCACCAGCTCGGTCACCGCGCCGGGCTTTGAAAGCGCGGGCCTGGGCGCACTGGCCAGCTCGCTGGACGGCAGCGCGCTGGGCGCCAGCGCCGTGGGCGCCGGCCTGGGGTTGATCGACGACCTGCTCTACACCGACACCATCCGCCGGGGCTACCTGCTGGTGACCGTGACGGCCGCGGCAGTAAAGGGCGAGTTTGTGTTCATGAGCACGGTGAAGTCCACCACCTACAGCGCCAGCGTGGGCAAGACCATCACGGTGGCCGCCAGCGGCGCGGTAGCTTACGCCTGAAATTTATAAGAAATAAGGCTCCAGCGCTTATTCCATAAGCGCAAGCAGCTATTTAAACAGTAGCAACCTATCCCGCTGCCGTGCGTACGCTGTTCTCTGCCGCCCAGGCCCAGGCCTGGCCCGACAGCTCCAGCACGCGGGCGGCGCTGGTAAAGCCGTCGGCGGCGGCGCTGGCTTCGCTGGCGGTCTGGTTTTCCACGTCCAGTGCGGTGCGCAGGTAGACAAACCAGGGGCCGGATTGCGTCAGCAGGGCCTGCGCACCCTCGGGCGGCAGGCTCAGGGTGGCCACTACGTCGGTCGGGGCCATTTTCAAAATCAGGCCCAGCATCGAGGCCAGGCCCAGGGTGAAGAAGCGGCCCGGTTCGGATTCACCGCGTTCCAACGCCATCAACTCCACAAACCGCGCCCGCCACAGCGCCACCTCTTGCAGCGCCGACGACAACTGCCGGCTGCCCGCAAACTGCATCAGCATCAGCGACAGCCAGCGGTGCAGGTCGTTGCGGCCCAGCAGCATCACCGCCTGGTCGATGCTGGCCACGCCACCCAGGTGGGCGTAGGCTGCGCTGTTCATGCGCTGCAGCAGGCGCACCGACACGCCAATGTCACCCTTGATGTCGCCCACGATGACTGCCGTGTCGGCACCCGCCGCCAGCTTGCTGATCAACAGCGCCACGCGGCCCACTTCAGGTGCCAGCGGCCCGGCCTCGGCTACCGTCTTGGCCATATCAGTAGCGGTGAGGCTGCCGCTGGCCAGGCGCACGCCACCTTGCAGGGCGCGCTCCAGGTCTTCCACGCTGGCCATGTCGGTGGCGATGAATGGAATGTTTGCCAGGCCCGCAGGCGGGGCTTTGACGGCGGCGATGAGTCCAGTCACTGCCTCAGGCGTACCGGGGCGGACCAGCAAAAAGTCGGGGTTGGAGCCCATGGACTGCCCGGCCCCCCAGGCCAGCTTGGCCCCCACCGCGCGGAACTCGGCCACCTTGGCCGCCACGCCAAACATCACCTCGGACGACAGCGGTGCTGCCGCCGCATTGAACTCCACGCCAATCACCGTGCCCGCGTCATTTTTGGGCACCACCGCCAGCGCCAACCAGGCCGCAGGCAGGCGGGCAAAGCCGATGCGCCCTTCCATGGCCACCAGCCGCGCTGCCACCAACACCGCCGCCACATGCGCCCCTTGCGCCACCGGGTCGGCATCCATGGCCAGCGCACGCAAAGCCATATCGTCGATACGAAACTCAAAACCCGCCACCTGCCCATTGGCCCCCATCAAGGGCCGCCGCGCCGCCAGAGCGACCGGTGTGGGGCGGGAGGGAGGGGGCACCGGTGCCGGGGCCACCGCAACGGGCGATGGGCTGGCCACAGGCTGGGGACGGGTGCTGCGAACGCTGGGCTGGGTAACAGGAGCCGGGGTAGCGCCAAACAATTTGGTCAGCACACGTTGGAAAAAGGAGGTCATAGGCTTAACGTCGTCCCGAAAGAGAGGTGGTGTGCAATGAACCTCACTTTATCGCCTTCTTTGCCAAATTGTAGGAAGTTGTTACTTTTTCATGGGGCTCTTGCAGTTTCTAGATCGCCACCAGATTGCGTACGCCGTTGGCTTCCATGTCTTTGCCCAGGCCCCGGGCGATGAACTCGCCGCGTTCCATGACCAGGTAGTCGTCGGCCAGCTCCTGGGCGAAGTCGTAGTACTGCTCCACCAGCAGAATAGCCATGTCGCCCCGGTCGGCCAGCATGCGGATGACGCGGCCAATGTCCTTGATGATGCTGGGCTGGATGCCTTCGGTAGGCTCGTCCAGGATCAGCAGCTTGGGGCCCGCCGCCAGCGCGCGGGCAATGGCCAGCTGCTGCTGCTGCCCACCCGACAGGTCGCCGCCGCGCCGGTTGATCATCTGCTTGAGCACCGGGAACAGTGTGAACAGTTCGGCCGGAATCGGCGTGCTGGCGCTCTTGTAGGCCAGGCCCATGCGCAGGTTTTCTTCCACCGTGAGGCGGGCAAAGATTTCGCGGCCCTGCGGTACAAAGCCCACGCCAGCACGGGCGCGCTCATACGGCGTGAAGCCCTGGATGGCTTTGCCGTCTAGCTCGATGGTGCCGGTCTTGATAGGCACCAGGCCCATCAGCGACTTGAGCAAAGTAGTTTTGCCCACGCCATTGCGCCCCAGCAGCACGGTGACCTTGCCCTTGGTGCATTGCAAGCTGACATCCCGCAGGATGTGGGAGCCGCCGTAGTATTGGTTGATGTTTTTGACGTTCAGCATGAGAGGTGCGACCGGTTGAGGTTGGACTGTGGAACGTTGACTCCGAACCGCCAATAGGGACCCCTATTGGCTTCGTGCCCTAGGCGCGATGTGGCGCAAAGCGCCACCGATCCCGATCCCCGGGGTCCCCCTCTAGATGCGCCGAGGAGCGCAGCTTCAGGCGGAAAAGGGCTGGCGTTGTTTGAGCGCAGCGAGTTTAGCCAGACCCCGCCTGAAGCGAGCACCGCAGGTTTCCGCAGCGCAGCGGAGGACGCAGGTAGTGGGGGTGGCCTTTCTTTTGGTGACTTTTCTTTGGCCAAGCAAAGAAAAGTTACTGCGCCGCCGGGCGCACATCCCGGCCGGGGATCTCCGTTAACGCCAACCCGCCAATAAGGGTCAGAGCCCAAATGCGGGAAGGGCTGCACTCGATCCGCAAACAAAAGGCGCGCAATTGGGATCTGACCCCTATTGCCTAGCACCCGTAGCGGCATTGGGCTAATTGGGTTCTGACCCCTATTGGTAACTTCACCGGCCAAGGTACACCTCGATCACCCGCTCATCGGATTGCACCTGGTCCAGCGTGCCCTGCGCCAGCACAGAGCCGTCGCACAGCACGGTGACGATCTCGCTGATGGTGCGGATAAAACCCATATCGTGCTCCACCACCATCAGCGAATGCTTGCCTTTGAGCGTCAGGAACAACTCGGCGGTGCGGGCGGTTTCCTCGTCGGTCATACCGGCCACGGGTTCGTCCAGCAGCAGCAGCTTGGGGTCTTGCATCAGCAGCATGCCGATCTCCAGCCACTGCTTTTGCCCGTGGCTGAGGTTGCCTGCCTGGCGGCCCACACTGTCGGCCAGGTGGATGGTGACCAGCATCTCGGCCAGCTTGTCGCTCTGCGCCGAATCCAGCTTGAACAGCATGGACGACTTGACGCTCTTGTCCATCTTCAGCGCCAACTCCAGGTTCTCGAACACGCTGAGCTGCTCGAACACCGTGGGCTTCTGGAACTTGCGGCCAATGCCCAACTGGGCAATCTGCGGCTCGTTATGGCGCAGCAAATCGATGGTGCTGCCGAAAAACACCGTGCCCGAATTGGGCCGGGTCTTGCCGGTGATGATGTCCATCATCGTGGTCTTGCCCGCACCGTTGGGGCCGATGATGCAGCGCAGCTCGCCGGGCGCAATGTCCAGCGACAGGCCGTTGATGGCCTTGAAGCCGTCAAAGCTCACGTGCACATCTTCCAGGTACAGGATGCGGCCATGGGACACATCCACCTCGCCGGGCGTGGCGATGCGCGAGAAACCGGCTTCGCGGCCACCGGACTCGGTGTTGCCGGTCATCAAAGCGGGCGCTTTGGACTCCAGGCGGCGCGCGCCCTCTTCCATCAGGTCGGGGGTCATGCTTTGGCTCCCTTTAATTTCTTCACCAAACCAACAACCCCATCAGGTAAGAACAAAGTCACCGCAATAAACAAGGCTCCCAAAAAGTACAGCCAGAACTCAGGGTAGGCCACGGTGAGCCAGCTCTTGGCTCCATTGACGATGAAGGCCCCCAAAATCGGTCCGATCAGCGTGGCACGCCCACCCACCGCCGCCCACACCGCGATCTCGATGGAGTTGGCCGGGCTCATTTCGCTGGGGTTGATGATGCCCACCTGGGTCACGTACAGGGCACCGGCCACACCGCACATCACGGCAGAGATCACCCAGATGCTGAGCTTGTAGCCCAGGGGCGAATAGCCCGAGAACATGACCCGCGTTTCTGCGTCGCGGATGGCCTGCAGCACGCGGCCATACTTGCTGCCCACCAGCCATTTGGCAAACAAGAAGAAGCCCAGCAGCGTCAGCCCGGTCAGCACAAACAAGACCATGCGCATCGACGGCGTGGCCATGGGCATGCCCAGGATGCGCTTGAAGTCGGTAAAGCCATTGTTGCCACCAAAGCCGGTTTCATTGCGGAAGAACAGCAGCATGGCCGCAAAGGTCATGGCCTGGGTGATGATGGAAAAGTACACGCCCTTGATGCGCGAGCGGAAGGCAAAGAAGCCAAAGATCAGCGCTACCAGGCCCGGTGCAAACACCACCAGAAACAGCGTGGCCCCGAAGCTGCCGCTCAGCGCCCAGTGCCAGGGCAGCTCTTTCCACGACAGGAAGACCATGAAGTCGGGCAGGTCGCTTTTGTAGTTGCCGTCCTGGCCGATCTGGCGCATCAGGTACATGCCCATGGCATAGCCGCCCAGCGCGAAAAACATGCCGTGGCCCAGGCTCAAAATGCCGGTGTAGCCCCAGATCAGGTCCATGGCCAGGGCGGCAATGGCGTAGCACATGATCTTGCCGACCAGGCCGATGGCGTAATCGCTCATGTGCCAGATGCTGTCGACGGGCACCACCAGGTTCAGCAGCGGTGCCACGGCGCAGACCACGATCAGTGCCACGATGAAACTGCTCCAGCCGGTGCGGGTCAGCAGCGGACCTTTGAGAGGAAGATTAACTTTGCTCATGCTTCTGCACTCCGGCCCTTCATGGCGAAAATTCCCTGGGGGCGCTTCTGGATGAAGATGATGATCAGCACCAGCACCGCAATCTTGGCCAGCACCGCGCCGGTCCAGCCCTCCAGAAACTTGTTCAAAATGCCCAGGCCCATGGCGGCGTAGACGGTGCCCGCCAGTTGGCCCACGCCGCCCAGCACCACCACCATGAACGCATCCACGATGTAGCCCTGGCCCAGATCGGGGCCGACATTGCCCACCTGGCTCAAGGCGCATCCGGCCAGCCCGGCAATGCCCGAGCCGAGTGCAAATGCATAGGTGTCGATACGCGCGGTGTTGACACCCATGCACGAGGCGATGGGGCGGTTTTGCGTGACACCGCGCACAAACAGGCCCAGGCGGGTTTTGCCGATCAACCAGGCCACGCCCAGCAGCACAGCCACCGCAAACGCAATGATCACCAGCCGGTTGTAGGGCAGCGACAGATTGGCCATGACCTGCCAGCCGCCGCTCATCCACACCGGGTTTTCCACGCCCACGTTTTGCGCACCAAACAGGCTGCGCACGCCCTGCTGCAGCATCAGGCTGATACCCCAGGTGGCCAGCAAGGTCTCCAGCGGGCGGCCGTACAGAAAGCGCAGCACGCTGCGTTCCAGCGCCGCGCCCACCAGGGCGGCGGTCAGAAACGAGGCCGGTACGGCGACCAGCAAATACCAGTCAAACGCATTCGGCAGGTACTTGAGAAATGCGGTTTGCACCAAGTAGGTGGCGTAGGCACCGATCATCATCAGCTCGCCGTGGGCCATGTTGATCACGCCCATCAGCCCGTAGGTGATGGCCAGGCCCAGGGCCACCAGCAGCAGGATGGAGCCCAGGCTGATGCCGCTGAAGATGGCACCCAGCTTGTCGCCCCAGGCCAGCGAGGCCTCGACCTTGGCCAGGGCGGCGCTCAGGGCGGTTTTGACATCCGCATCGGTCTCGACGGTCAGGCGCGCCAGCAGCACGGTCTTGGTGCTGGGGTTGCCGCTGTCGGCCAGGGTGGCGGCGGCTTCCAGACGACGGGCCTTGTCGCTGCTGCCCAGCAGCAGGGCACCGCGCAGCAGACCCAGCTGGTCCTTGATAGCGGGCACGCTCTCGGCGGCAAAGGCCTTTTCCACCAACGCCAGTTTGTTCTCGTCAGGCTCGGCCAGCAAGGTGGTGACCGCAGCAGCACGGACCTTGTCGTCTTTGGAAAACAGCTTGACGGCGGCCAGGGCATTGTCCAGCTCGCCACGCATCTGGTTGTTGTTGATGATGTCTTCGGCATCCGCAGGCAGCTCCAGCTCGGCACCCGTCACCGGGTCTACCGCCTTGTCGCCCTGCATCAAAAAGACCTTGTCTTCCAGCACCTTGACCTGGTCGTCGGAGATGGCCTGGATGAAGGCAACGGTCTTGTCGTCGGCGCTGACCACGGCTTTGTTCAAGGCCTCGATCCGGGCCTCGGTTTCGCCGGTTGCCAAGCCTTTTACCTCGTCAGCGCTTAATCCATAAGCGTGACCAGCTACTAAAAGCGTAGCAGCAAAGAGTAGTTGTCGAATCAACATGGAGTGGCCTGTTGGTTGGGCATGGAAGCGATACCAAATCTGTATGCAAATACTGTTCCAGCAGGCCCGGCCTACCGAAAAAAAAGGGCGCCTCTCGCCCAAAGCAAGAGGCGCCCGGAGAAAAAAGCAAGGAGGTGCTTACTTCTTCACTGGCTCGTCAGGCTTGCCCGCGTTGCCTTCGATGAACGGGCTCCATGGCACGGCCTTGACCGGGCCGGGTGTCTTCCACACCACGTTGAACTGGCCGTTGGCCTTGATTTCGCCGATGAACACCGACTTGTGCAGGTGGTGGTTCTTGCCGTCCATCTCGGACACGATGCCCGAAGGTGCGTTGAACTTCTGGCCGGCCATGGCGGCGATGACTTTGTCAGTGTCGGTGCTGTTGGCCTTCTTCACGGCCTGGGCCCACATGTTGATGCCGATGTAGGTGGCTTCCATCGGGTCGTTGGTCAGGGGCTTGTCGGCACCGGGCAATTTCTTGGCCTTGGCGTAGGCCGACCACTTCTTGATGAACTCGGTGTTGGCCGGGCTCTTGATGCTCATGAAGTAGTTCCAGGCGGCCAGGTGGCCCACCAGCGGCTTGGTGTCCACACCGCGCAGCTCTTCTTCGCCCACCGAGAAGGCGACGACCGGCACATCCTTGGCCTTCAGGCCGGCGTTGCCCAGTTCTTTGTAGAAAGGCACGTTGGAGTCGCCATTGATGGTGGACACCACCGCGGTCTTGCCACCGGCAGAGAACTTCTTGATGTCGGCCACGATGGTTTGGTAATCGCTGTGGCCAAACGGGGTGTACTTCTCGTCGATGTCGGTCTCTTTCACACCCTTGCTGATCAGGTAGGCGCGCAAGATTTTGTTGGTGGTGCGGGGGTACACGTAGTCGGTGCCCAGCAGCACCCAGCGCTTGGCACCGCCACCGGCCTTGCTCATCAAATAATCCACGGCGGGAATGGCTTGCTGGTTAGGCGCAGCACCCGTGTAGAACACGTTCTTGGACAGCTCTTCACCCTCGTACTGCACGGGGTAGAACAGCAGGCCGTTCATTTCTTCGACCACTGGCAACACCGACTTGCGCGACACCGAGGTCCAGCAGCCGAAGATCACCGAAACCTTGTCCTGGCCCAGCAGCTGCTTGGTCTTTTCTGCAAACAGCGGCCAGTTGGACGCGGGGTCCACCACCACGGGTTCGAGCTTCTTGCCCAGCAAACCGCCCTTGGCATTGATTTCGTCAATCGCCATCAGCACGGTGTCTTTCAACACAGTTTCAGAGATGGCCATGGTGCCCGACAGGCTGTGCAGCACACCGACCTTGATAGTGTCGGCTGCATGGGCGGGCACCATGGACAGGGAGGACAGGGCGACAGCGGCGGTGAGCGCCTTGAGAGTGAATCGACGTTGCATGTGTGCTTCTCCGTAAAGTAAATGAACCCGGCTCGCCGCAGTGAAATGCGGCGATGGGTGGACTTTAGGGGCGGCCCGCCGATGCGGGAATACGCCGGGTGGCGTACAGCAGCCCGCAGTGCCATCGACACACCACTGTCATTCCAGCACATAAAAATGCAGTGTTGACCTGCACAGGGTGGCCACGCCATGGTGGCTCCCTGAACGCAACACCAGTTCTATTCACAGGTCCGGCACGCCCATACCGCGTGCGACCTACCCACAGCCCCAAGGACATCCATGCGTTTCTCCCGCACCGCCCTCTCCACCGCCGCCCTCAGCGCCCTGCTGCTGGTCGCTCACGCCCAGGCCGCCGACACGCCGGTGTATGCCATCCAGGGCAGCGCCAGCACCAGCCCGCTGGTGGGCCAAACCGTCACCACCACCGGCGTAGTCACGCGCATCAACAACAACAGCTTTTTCCTGCAAGACATGCTGGGCGACGGCAACCCGGCCACCTCGGACGGCATCCTGGTGTTCACCAGCAGCGCCCCCACCGTGGTACTGGGCGATATGGTGCGGTTGACAGGCCGCGTGGTCGAATTCAACACCGGCGCGGCCGCCAATGCCGACACGGCCGCCCACACCGTCACCGAGCTGACCACCATCACCGGCCTGTCCGTCATCGGCACCGGCCAAAGCATCGCCCCGGTGGCCATCACCCTGCCCCTGGCCGATGTGGAAGACTTCGAGCGCTATGAAGGCATGCTGGTGACCGTCAACGGGCCGTTGACCGTGTCGCAGAACTACTTCCAGGGCCGCTACGGCCAGCTCACCCTGTCGGCCCAGGGCCGCCTGGAAAACCCCACCAACCGCCTGCGCCCCGGTGCCCCGGCCCTGGCCCTGAACACCGCCAACGTCCGCCGCAGCTTCATCCTGGACGACGGCAGCAGCCTGCAAAACCCCAACCCCATGCCTTATGTGGGCACCGACAACACCTTGCGCGCGGGCGACACCGTGGCCACCGTCACTGGCGTGCTCGACTACGGCCTGGCCACCGCCACCAACACCGACTACGGCTCTTACAAGATTCACCCCACCGCAGTCCCCGTGTTCAGCCGCCAGAACGCCCGCACCGCCACGCCCGAAGCCGTGGGCGGCAACATCCGCCTGGCCAGCTTCAACGTGCTGAACTTCTTCACCACCTTTACCACCGGTGTCACCGCCTCCGGCCAAACCGGCCAGGGCTGCACGCTGGGCACCAGCAACGTGCGCAGCAACTGCCGGGGTGCCAACAACCTGGCCGAGTTCGAGCGTCAGCGCGCCAAGATCGTGGAAGCCCTGGTGGCCATCAACGCCGACGCGGTGGGCCTGATGGAAATCCAGAACAACGGCAGCACCGCACCGCAAAACCTGGTCGATGCGCTCAACGCCCGCCTGGGTGCTACCACCTACGCCGTGGTGCCTGACCCCAGTACCGGCACCGGCACCGATGCCATCAAGGTAGCCATGATTTACAAACCCGCCCGGCTGGGCCGCATAGGCGACGCCACCAGCGATGCCAGCCCCATCCACAACCGCCCGCCCCTGGCCCAGACCTTTGCCGCCGCCAATGGCGAACGCTTCACCTTGGTGGTCAACCACTTCAAGTCCAAAAGCTGCGGCGATGCCGCCGGTGTGGATGCCGACCAGGGTGACCTGCAAGGCTGCTGGAACAGCACCCGCCTGCAACAGGCCCAGGCCCTGCGCAGCTTTGTCGGCAGCCTGCAAACCCGCAGCGCCAGCAACGACGTGCTGCTGGTCGGTGACTTCAACGCCTACGGCCAGGAAGACCCGGTGCACCACTTCACCAGCAACGGCTTTGTGGACCAGATTGGCCGCTTCAGCAACTTTGGCTACTCGTATGTGTTCAACGGCGCGGCGGGCCGGCTCGACCACGCCATCACCACCGCCAGCATGTCGCCCAAGGTGGCCCGCGCCACCGAGTGGCACATCAACGCCGACGAGCCCTCGGTGCTGGACTACAACCTGGAGTTCAAGCAACCCGCCTGCGCCGCCTGCGGCCCCGACCTGTACAGCGCCACCGCCTACCGCTCGTCCGACCACGACCCCGTGGTGCTGGGCCTGAACCTGTACAAGACCATCACCGGCACGGCAGGCCGCGACACCCTGACCGGCACGCCCGGCGACGACCTGCTGGTGGGCGGCGCCGGTGCCGATACCCTGAGCGGTGGCGCGGGCCGCAATCTGTTTGCCATCACCAACCTGCGCGATGCAGGCGACAGCATTACCGACTTTGTGCCCACCAAAGACCAGATCGACCTGCGCCTGCTGCTGGCCAGCCTGGGCTATGCGGCCGATGCCCCCGGCGCCGAGAGCCTGCTGCGCGTGCTGCCCAACGGCAGCCACAGCGTGCTGCAATTTAGCGCCAGCGGCACCTGGCGCTCGCTGGCCACGCTGCAAAACCTGGCCCCCGCTGACATCCAGATCGCCCGCGACATCGTGCTGCGCTAACTCCTTTCACCTTTCTATCCACCATGAAACTCTTCTCTCACACCACCCTGGCCCTTACCCTGGCTGCTGCCCTGTGCGGCACCGCGCAGGCCAGCGTCGTCAACGGTAATTTCGCCTCCGGCCTGTCCGGCTGGAGCACCCTGGGCGACGCCAGCGTGCAAGGCGGCCAGCTCACCCTGAACACCAGCACCGTGGTGGCCGACGATGTGGATGCCCTGGGCAACCCCGTCGCCAGCTTCAACCGCTCGGGCACCGATGCGGCCGAGGCGGGCCTGCTGACGGCGGCCAGCGCACTGGCCGCCGGGGCGCTGGACGTGTCGGTGTTCGATGCCGCCACCGAGGGCGCACTGGCGCAGCAAAGCTTCAGCGGCAACGTGGGCCAAACCTTGAGCTTCCTGTGGAACTTCGGCACCCGCGACAGCTATGCCGACTACGCGTTTTTGGTGCTCGACGGCGTGCTGCTGCGCCTGGCCGGATCGACCGATGCCGCGCTCACCGGCACCGGCGATGCCCTGCTGGAAACCGGCTTTGGCCGCTATAGCCTCACGCTGGGCAGCAGCGGCACCCACAGCCTGGCGTTTGGCGTGGTCGACGTGGGCGACACCGCCGTGCTGTCGTCGCTGACCATTGGCGATGTGCAGCTCAGCCCCAGCAACGAGGTGCCCGAACCCGCATCGCTGGCGCTGGTAGCGCTGGGCCTGGGATTGCTAGGCATGCGTAAATTCAAAGCCATTTAGGCCGCTAGCGCTTATTGCATAAGCGCAGGAGGCTACTATATTAGTAGCAACCCCGCCGTCAAGGTGCCAGCACGCGGATCTGCACCAGTTGCCGGGTGTCAGCGGCGGCTTCGCTGCTGTAGCTGCCGGGCTGGGCCCGCCCGCCCCCCGTGGCAGCCACCGTGACCCACTGGCCCAGGGGCGCGCTGACGCTGGTGGCCAGCTGGCTGCGGGCCTGGCTGGAAAGCTCTGCACTGCCGGTGGGGGCCTGCAGGCTGGAGGATTGCACGTCGATGCCAAGCTTCACCGGCTGGCCACCACCGGGCCAGCGCGGCTGCACGGCCATGCTCTGGCCCGCCTGCATCCACACCATGCCGTAGCTGACACCGCTGCCGTCGTGGCCCGAGCCCACCGCCTGCACAAAGCGGATCGGTACGTTCAGGCCCACGGCCAAGGTGGCCTTTTCGCCGTTGCGCACCTGGATGCGCTGGGAGGCCAGCGGAGTGGTGGCAGGCTGGGTGCTGACGGTGTTGCCGTCGGGCTCGCTGATCTGCCGCAGCTCTACCGTGAGGTTGCGCTGCGGGAGTTGCGCCAGTACAGGCAGAGCGAATGCCAGGGCGACCCCAGCAAGAAGCGTGGATGCGGTGGTGTGCATGGGGCCATTGTTCCACGCCATGGCTCTATCCCCCAAACGAAGGATGCCAAAGTCGCCAAGTGGGGGTAACTTGCACAGCATCGGTACGGACCCTGGGCCAAAGGCCACAGAGGCCGGGTATTTGCACCCCACTTCCAGACCTACCCCAGCAAACCACTTCCTATATTGATTTCAAGGGCGGCGTACCAATCTACAGAGCACAAGGGGCGCATATGCACACGCACACTGTCAACATACCTGGCTACGGCGGCAGCGATCTGCTGCTGGAGGTGGACTTCAAGTGGCTGATGGCAGGCCAAGGCTACGCTGTGGACCCGGACCGCCTGTTACACGACCCCGCCTATGCCGACACCTGCCTGCAATGCGCCCAGCGCTCCAACTGCGTTGCACTACAAGCCTGCGCTTTGAACCTGCGTGAAGTGCTGGCGCACACCGTCCACTAGTTTTTTAACTGCGCCGCCAAACGCAAGGCCAGCACACTCAGCGCGTCGTAGGCGGCACCGGCCTCCGGATCCCAGGCTTTCACGGCCAGCGCCTGGCGGGCGATGGCGGCTGTGTCGCCCCGGGCGGCCGGGCCGGTCAGGGCCGCAGCCGGGCCCAGGGTGGTGATGTTGTGCACCGCGTGGGCCAGCAAGCTGGCACGCAAATCGGGAATCAGCTCGGCGGGTACACCGGCACTGCGCCACGCATCCTCGGCCACGCTTTGCAGCACCGGCAGAAAGTTGGTGGCAAACACGGCAGCCGCGTGGTAGAGCAGCTTGTGCTCGGTAGCCACATCAAAACAGCGCGCCCCAATGCCCGTGAAGGCCGCGCGCAGCAGGCCACAGGCGCGGCTATGGCCCTCCAGCGCGCAGGCCGTGCCGGGGAACTGGGCCACGGCAGCCTCTACCGACGCAAAGCTCAAGATGCAATGCGCACTGGCCGTTTGCCAGCCCAGGGTAACCAGCGGTGCCAGTTGTGTGCTGCCCAGGGCCCCGCTGCAATGGAAAGCCACGGTTTGCGCGCTCAGGGCCGACGATGCCGCAAACGCCGTGGCCAAAGCCTGCGCGACCTGGGGCAGCGCGGTGTCGGGCACGGCCAGCATCCACACATCGGCCGGGCGCATGGACTGCAGCGTGTCCACCGGGTAGCCCGCGCCAATGGCCGCACAGGCGGCCCGCGCACTGGCCGGGCTGCTGGTCAGCACGTCCTGCACCGCAAACGTGCCCTGCTGTTGCCACAGCCGCGCCAGCGTTTGCCCCACACGGCCAGCGCCTACCAGGTTGAGTGTTTTCAAGGGAGTGGCTTTCTGTAGTTGAACAGGCTGATTTTGCCAAAGATACCGCAGATCGAACGCTATATTTTATATAGCTGCTTGCGCTTATTCCGTCAGCACTGGAGGCCTAAAATATTTAGAATTCCGGCCCGCACCGGTAGCTGGCATAGTCGTTGCTTCCCCGCTGCAAGAATTCCCGCACCATGACCACCCACACTCCATGACCCTGGCCACCTCTACCCAAGGCATGGTCACCAGCCCCCACGGCCCGGCCACCGAAGCCGGGCTGGCCGTACTGGCCCAGGGCGGCAACGCCATCGAAGCGGTGATTGCCACGGCGGCCAGCCTGTGTGTCACCTACCCGCATTTTTGCGGCCTGGGCGGCGATGCCTTCATGCTGATCGCCGACGCGCACGGGCAGGTCAGCAGCCTCTCAGGCATCGGCCAGGCCGCCCAGACATTGCCCACCTTTTTGGGTGCTATCCCCACGCGCGGCCCGCAGGCCATGCTGACCAGCGCGGCGGCGGTCGACGTATGGGCCCAGGCCTTTGCCATCAGCCGCGACCAGTGGGCGGGCACCCAGAGCTGGGCCGGGCTGCTCACCCCCGCCATCACTCTGGCGCGCGACGGCTTTGCCATCTCGGAATCCGAGCGCTTCTGGCTGCAGTTTCGCCAGCCCGAAGCCCGCGCGCTGCCCGATGTCTACGCCCACTTCTTGGTCGATGGTGCCGTGCCCGCGCCACAGCAACTGCGCCACCGGCACGCCCTGGCCGCCACGCTGGAAACCCTGGCACTACGCGGCCCGCGCGATTTCTATGAGGGCCAACTGGCCGCCACCATCGCCCGGGGCCTGGCCCTGGCCGGCTCCCCCCTGACCGCCGCCGACCTGGCCCAGACCCGCGCCCGCACGGAAACGCCGCTGCAACTGCCCTACCGCGACGGTACCCTGGTGGCCCACCGCCCGCCCACGCAGGGCATCACCACGCTGGAGATCATGGGCATCCTGGACCGGTTTGACCTGCGCAGCATCCCCGAAGGCAGTGCTGACTACTACCACCTGCTGGTCGAAGCCGTGAAGCGCGCCTTCATCGACCGCAACCGCCTCATTGCCGACCCCGACCACGTCGCTGTGCCCGTTGAGCACCTGCTGTCCCCCGACCACCTGGACCAATTGGCCGCCTCCATCCGCATGGACCAGGCCCTGCCCTGGCCGCACAGCTTCCAGACCGGCGACACCGTCTTCCTGGCCGCCGCCGACCGTTACGGCAATGCCGTGTCCATGCTGGCCACCACCTATTTCGACTGGGGCAGCGGCGTGCTGGTGGGCGACACCGGCCTGCTGTGGCACAACCGGGGCGCGGCCTTCTCGCTGGACCCACAGCACCCCAACTGCCTGGCCCCCGGCAAACGCCCGTTCCACACGCTGAACCCCGGCATGTACCTGCGCCACGGCAAGCCCGCCCTCCTGTACGGCACCCAGGGTGCCGACGGCCAGCCGCAAACCCTGGCCGCCATTCTGACCCGCATGATCGATTACGGCATGGACCCGTTCACCGCCCTGGCCCGCCCGCGCTTTCTGCTGGGCAAAACCTTCTCCGACGCGCACGACTCCCTCAAGCTGGAAGACGACGTACCCGCCGAAGTCTTCGCCGACCTGGCCCGCCGCGGCCACGCCCTCAGCCCCCTGCCCGCCCACAGCCCGCTGATGGGGCACCCAGGGGCGATCTGCATCCATCCAGTGACGGGCGTGATGACGGGCGCGCACGATCCGCGCAGCGATGGGCGGGCGATGGGCTTGTGAGGCCTTCACCGAGCCGTAGATTCAGCTTCGCTTTTGGGCCACCACGCACACCGCCATGTCCGCGGCATACAACGACGTGTGGGATTGCCGCTCTGCTTCCAGGCGGCGCCGCAGTGTGGGCAACGCAATTTCAGCTTCTGTCGCCACTCCAAGCGCGACGATGCGCGACTGCACAAATCCCACGATTTCATCCAGCCGGTGGTGTACGCCCTGCTCATATCCGGCAAATACCACTTGGGCCCAGACTGCCTCCACGTCCAAGCCCACCGCGCCCAGCATCGGGGCCAGCGAGAAGCCAAGGTGCGGGTTGGCACCCTCGCGGCGGACCGTTTCCCACAGCCAGTGGTGGACCTGATCGTGCAGTGGCCAATGGCCTACCCGCCCCGGTGTCATGGTCGCGTCATGCTCCTGCAGCGCCATCCACCCACCGGTCCTGAGCAGTCCGGCAAGCCGTGCAATCACACCTTGTGGCCCGGGGACGTACATCAAAACGCGTCTGCCGACGATGCAATCGAACGAGCCCGCTGCCAGCTCCAACGCGCCCAGATCGCCCAGCACGTACGCAATGTTCCTGTGGTTGGTTACCTCGGTTGCTGCCTTTGCTGCTGCTAGCGCAGATGCGCTGCCATCCACCCCGACAACGCTACCCCACGGGCCGACAAGGCTGGCGATAGCGCGGGTCACCTCGCCGCTTCCGCAGCCGATATCCAGCACGCGCATGGCGGGCTGGATGTGCGCGCGCTGGAGCAATTGGCGCGTGATGTCTGACAGAGTTTGCATAGGTCGAGTGTGAATGGATAGTGCAAAACGCCAACGGCAGTATCGTTGGGTGTGTGACGAACGGCAGCCGGTCGCAGTCCTATGGGGCGACGCAAAGACCAGGCATCCATCGCTACTATTTAAATAGCTTTCCACGCCCCATCACAACACCCCAGCCTGCCTCCGGTTGTACCTGTCCACGTTGCGCATGCCCGCGGTATCGCCAAGGTCGGGTCGTTGCAGCGCCTCTTGCCCGCGCTGGTAGCCGTATTGCCACTGCGCGTCCATCGCCTGTACGTAACCGGCATAGTCGGAGGGCTGGGCCAGCACGATGCGGTTACGCCACCAGGCCAGGCTCCGCTGGACGGGCTCGACCGGCAGCGCGGCGGTCACGTCCGAGGTGTCAAACCACACGTCGGCGTGCTGGCCGTTGACCTGGCGCAGGCGCTGGTTGCCGTCCAGCCCCAGCACGGCGCGCCAGGCGGGGATGGAGAAGGTCTGGTCGAACGACTCCTTGAACTCGATCATCACCGCATCGGCCAGGCGGTGGGCCAGCTCGATGGGGAACAGATCGACCACGCCGCCGATGTAGTGGTCGCCCGCAAAACGGTGGCAGGGGAAATAGTAGAAGTCGGTGATGGACATGCGCGCCGCCTGGTCCAGCGGCAGGGTGGTGTCGGTCAGCACCGTGTTGGCCACCGCATGCGCGCCCCAGCCGGGGTCGGCAAAGGGTGATGCCATGCCCTGGGCCAGAGCCGCGGCGCGCGCTGGGCCAAACACGGTTTGCGCAAACAGCTTGCGGCCACACCGCGGCTGGCCCACGTCGGCCGGGCCAAACAGCAGCTTGCCGCCGAGGGTAACCACGTCCACTTCAGACACCGCGGTAACGGGTGGCAGCGGCAAGACGGGCGGCACCTCAAACAGGTAATCCTGGAACAGATCGGGCACCACGGGCGCGGGCTGGCGCGACCACTTGCGCCGGGCTGCGCCGAGCAAGGCGTTGGTGAGGCTGGCTTGCCGTGCGGGCTGTAGACTGCCCCAGAACTGGTACATCTGCGGCGAGCTGAGCCAGGCTTTGCGCTGTGCGTCGTCGGGCAGGGCCTGCACCAGCGCCGCCGCAATCGCCCCGCCGCAGGTGGCCAGCAGCACGTCAGGTGCCCGGCCCGCATCGCGCGCGGCAGCATACATGCCCAGATAGATGCCAAATCGGAAGCCGCCGCCTGCGAACACCATGCAGCGCTGGTATTTGGAATGTGTGGGGTGCATGCGGGGACGATAACCGACCTCGCAGACCCATCCCTCAGATGGCGCTGTACGTCCCCACGCCTTCCGGCCAGGGTGTCAGCACTTCAAACCCGGTGTCGGTCACGGCCACCATGTGCTCCCACTGGGCCGAGAGCGAATGGTCTTTGGTGACCACGGTCCAGCCGTCGGGCATTTCCTTGGTGTCGCGCTTGCCGGCGTTGATCATGGGTTCGATGGTGAAGATCATGCCCGTCTCCAGCCGTAGCCCGGTGCCGCGCTGGCCATAGTGCAGCACCTGCGGGGTGTCGTGGTAGATCTGCCCGATGCCGTGGCCGCAGTACTCGCGCACGACCGTGAAACGCTCGCGGTGCGCCACGGTCTGGATGGCGTGGCCCACATCGCCCAGGGTCGCGCCCGGTTTCACCTGCAGAATGCCCGCGCGCATGGCCTCGTAGGTGGTCTCCACCAGGCGCTTGGCCAGCGGGCTGGGTTCACCCACAAAGTACATGCGGCTGCAATCGCCAAACCAGCCGTCTTTGATGATGGCCACGTCGATGTTGATGATGTCGCCGCGCTTCAAGACCTTGGCCGACGGAATGCCGTGGCAGATCACGTGGTTGACCGAGGTGCACACCGTCTTGGGGTAGCCGTGGTAGCCAATGTTGGCAGGCACCGCATCCAGCACCTCCACGATGTAGTCGTGGCAAATCTGGTCCAGCGCCTCGGTGGTAATGCCCGCCACCACATGCGGGGTGATCATGTGCAGCACGCTGGCCGCCAGGTGCCCGGCGCGGCGGGCCATTGCGACTTCATCGGGTGTGCGGATGGTTACGCTCTCCCCGTTCATGCCCGCACCTTTTTCGGCAGTGCCAGCACTTGCGCCTCGGCCTGGATTTCATCCTGGATTAAGAGGCGGCACAGCTCCCCGTATTTGAGCTCCGGGTGCAGCTCGCACATCATGCCGATGCGCAGCCAGTGCTCGGCCTGCGCGTTGATGGAGCGGTTCAAAGCGCCGCTGGCGATACGCACGTTGTCGTGCATCGGTTCTGAAATTTTGACGAGGCCCAAGCTGACTCCAATATATGAAACGACTATGTTTCGTATATTCTACCGCCCTGCGCTATTCGATGCCCAGGTCCAGCTGGGACACCAGCGCGCGGCTGGAATCATTCATACCCACCACCTCCACCACACTGCCGTGCTTGCGCAGCCGCTGGCAAATTTTGTCCAGCGCGGTGACCGCCGTGATGTCCCAAAAGTGGGCCTGCGACAGGTCGATGGTGACACGCCTGCCAGCCACTTCCCGCACATCGAACGCGTCCACCAGCAGGTCTGCCGAAGCAAAAAACACCTGCCCGGCCACCCGGTAGGTCAGCGCGTCCGACCCGATAGGGGTCACTCTCAAAAGCCGCGACACCTTGAAGGTAAAGAACACCCCGCTCAGCAGCACGCCCACCGCCACCCCGGCGGCCAGGTTGTCGGTGGCCACCGTCACCGCCACGGTTGCCAGCATCACCAGGCTGGACAGCTTGGGATGCCGCAGCACGGCCCGCGCAGAGCCCCAGTCCAGCGTGGAAGCCGACACCATCACCATGATGGCCACCAGCGCCGCCACCGGCACCTGCGCCACCCAGGGCTTGAGCAGCACTATCAAAATCAATAAAAACGCACCCGCAAACAGCGTGGACAGCCGCCCCCGCCCGCCATAGCGCACGTTGCTCACCGTCTGGCCAATCATTCCGCACCCTGCTATGCCACCAAACAGGCTGGCCGCCACATTGGCCATGCCCAGGCCGCTGCACTCGCGGTTTTTGGCGCTGGGCGTATCGGTTAGCTCGTCCACCACACTGGCCGTCATCAGCGATTCGAGCAGCCCCACCATCGCGATGGCAAATGCAGGCAGCGCAATGAGCCGCAGCGTCTCTAGAGAGAACGGCACCGACGGCAGCGCCAACACCGGCAACGCATCGGGCAACAGCCCCAAATCGGCCACCGTCTTCAGCGGCAGGCCCAGCCATTGCCCCACCAGGGTCAGTACCACGATGCACACCAGTGGCGACGGCACCAAAGTGGTGACGCGGGGCAGCCCGTAAATCACCACCAGCCCCAGCCCCACCATGGCCCAGGTCGCGCCGTTGGCGCCGATGAGGTGCGGCATCTGCGCCGAGAAAATCAGAATCGCCAGCGCGTTCACAAAACCGGTCCGCACCGAGCCCGACACAAACCGCAGCAACACCCCCAGCCGCAGCCAGCCAAACAGCATCTGCATCGCCCCCGCCAGCACGCCCGCCGCCAACAGGTACTGCACCCCATGCGCATGCACCAGCGGTGCGGCTACCAAGGCCACCGACCCCGCCGCCGCCGACACCATCGCAGGCCGCCCGCCCGCGAACGCAATCACGATGCTGATGACGAACGAGGCGAACAGCCCGACGGCAGGGTCCACCCCGGCCACGAAAGAAAACGCGATGACTTCCGGGATGAGGGCGAAAGTTGCCACCGCACCCGCCATGAGCTCACGCGGAATACTGGGCGCCCACTCGGCGCGGAAGGAATGGAGGAATTTGGACATGGCGAAACTGGCACCCTGCAGAGGGCGCATCAAAAGGCGTGGACAGGTCAGGCAGGGGAATGGAGATGCCCGTGCCGGGCGAGGAAAGCTGCCCGGCCTTTCAGGGCGGCGTCAGGCGCGAGCAGCCCGACTGCCGACTGCAAGCATCCCGCGTGATGCGGGCCAGTGTGAAGCTATGGAACCGCGCCGCCATGCACGGGGCCAGGGACTGGGCTGCGTGGGGGTGGCGGTGGGTTGGGGCCATGGGGGGATTGTAAAAGGCGGGGTGGCGGGGCGGGTGAATTGACTAGCGTGTCCGCTATGGGCCCATCTGAGACATTCACACTTGCCCAAAGCGGAAGTTCACCCCCGCTGAACGAGGTGGTCGTATCAAGCGGCTGGGACGCTAAAACAAAAGTCCGCACTCGGGACGTTTTTAGCCAACATAGAGTCGCCAGTCTTTAGGTGGCCGCTCCAAACAGAATCGAAGTGCCTTGGTCAACCTTTCGCGGGTTAAACGCTGATTGCCATCACCCACAAGCGAGGCATTAGATTGACTCCCAAGCCATTCGATAAAAGCGCTTTCGCTATCGAACTGGATGCGTTCACCTGCGGTGCGCCCGGGCCATTTTTTTTGCTCAATTGCGAATTCACTCGGCGTAGGTAGTTCGCCGTCGACTACTTCACCATAGATGAACATTTTTTCGGCGTACCTCAACCCAAGACCGCAGTAGTCCCTATGGCTAAACTTATCTGCAACCCTTGCTTCAGGTGGGCTGCAATTGACTGTGCCAGAGCGGTACCGATCGGGTCAGTGGAGCTATAGATTGCAATTCGTTGGCGAGGCCGCCAAATGAACAGGTATGCAACAGTTCCCACGATTATGGGCAGGGGACTGAGGATAATGAAAGATTCCCACCAAGTCGGCTGCATCAATGTTTGCAAGTTAAATCACCAAGCGAACGCCCGGTATTGGCCGTATTCTGCCGCACACATCTTGCGCAAGTCGGCCGAAAGACCTCGGCGTTGCACCGTCCTTGTGCGCCCCTACCGCAGCCGCTCCCCCGCAGCGCAGGCCTCCACCAGCTTCGCCAACCGCGAACTGCGCGTCGCCGCTTTCTTGGCGCTGCACACCCAATGCAGCACCACCTTCTGGTAGCCCGGCGGCGTGGCGGCAAAGAACAGCCAGGCCGCAGCGTGGCGCTGAAAAGCCCCCAGCTCATCCGCTGACAACGCGGCGGGCACGGCTTGCTCGTGGGAATACACGGCAGACCGGGCCTGCGTGCGGTGGGCCAAGGCTTGTGCGCCTGCGGCGGTCATGCGCCCTTCGGCCTGGAGCTGCGCGCACTTGGCGATGTTGACGGCGCTCCAGATGGAAGTGGGCTTGCGGGGCGTGAAGCGGATGGAATACGCCGCGTCGTCGATGCGCCTGCGCACACCGTCGATCCAGCCAAAGCACAGCGCCTCATCCACCGACTCCGACCACGTCATGCAGGGCGTGCCGCTGCCCACCTTGTGGTAGCCGACGAGGAGCTCGGTGGCGGTGCTGGCGTGGGTGGTCAGCCATTGGCGGAAGGCAGAGGGGGTGGGGAAAAAGGTCGGGGTCGGAGCCATCGCGGAACCATAACCGATACCCCCAGCTCGCGCCCTAGGCGCGATGCCCGGCGCAGCCGGGCCGATCCCGCTCCCCGGGGTCCCCATCTGTGTGCGCCGAGGAGCACAGCTTTGGGCGGATCAGGGCTGGCGTCTGTTTGAGCGCCAGCGAGTTTAGCCAGACCCCGCCCAAAGCGCGCACCGCAGGTTCCCGTAGCGGCAGCGCAGGGCGCAGACAGTTGGGGCGACGCATCGATGGTGACATTTCTTTTGCGCAAAAGAACAAGTTACTGCGCCGCCGGGCGCACCACCCGGCCGGGGATGCTGGCAGGCACCCAGAAAACGTCAACGCCAACCCGCCAATAGGGGTCGGAGCCCAAATGCGGGATGCAGCCCTTTCGCACCACCAGAAACGCGCGCGCAATTGGGATCCGACCCCCATTGGCTACCGCCCGTGCAGTCGGCAAAACCGCTTCACTTTTGATAGTAAAAAACAGGAGCTGCTTGCGCTCATTCCATAAGCACTGGCTGCCATTTTGGTACCTGAAAATTGACCTAAAAATCTGAAAGTGGTACGCCTTGCCCCTGCGCACCCGCAACGCCCTCCTCCACCAGCACGCAGCCCTTGCCGGTGCGGCGGCACTGGTCTTGTTCGCGCCAGTAGTGGCCGTGGCTGATGCAGCCGGTTTGGCAGATCACGCGGTCGGCGGCATCGGCGTGGGCTTGCAGATCTTCCGCGGATGCCTCTGCAGATTCAGGCTCCAGCTGCGCCAGGCTTTCGCGCAGCCAGGCTACCAGGGTGTCACGCACGATGGCGCGGGCGCGCAGGCGGACGATCTGGGCTTGCAGCGCGGCGATTTGCTGCACGTGGTCTACCACCACCGCGCTCACGCGGGCCTGGGCGCTGGCCAGCATGCGCACCAGGGCGGCGTGTTCGCAGGCCACGTCGGACAGAGGTGGTTTGCGTTGCAGGATGTGGATGCGGGCTTCGGTCATCACCATAGGAACACTCCTTTTTCAAGCCATGAGTAATTGCAGGCTGCCATCCGCGTCGTGCACCGGGTGCACGTCCACCTGCCAGATGCGGCTGACGGTGTCGGCACTCAGCACCTGGGCGGGGGGGCCGTCGGCCTGGACCTGGCCGTCTTGCAGCAGCAGCACCTGGTCGGCGTAGCGCAGGGCCAGGTTCAGGTCGTGCAGCACGGCCACCACGCCCACGCCGTGCTCATGCGCCCAGCGGCGCGCCAGGCGCAGCACGGCGTGCTGGTGGTGGACATCCAGCGCAGCCGTGGGTTCGTCCAGCAGCAGCCAGCGGCTGTGGCCCTCGGCGGCGGGCTCCCAGATTTGCGCCAGCACCCGGGCCAACTGGGCACGGGCGCGTTCGCCGCCGCTCAGGGTGTTGAGCACGCGGTGGGCCAGGGCCAGCACGCCGGTGGCCTGCATGGCGCGCTGCACGATGTCGGTTTCACCGCTGCTAGGCTGCTGGCGGTGCGGGTAGCGGCCCAGCTCCACCACGTCTTGCACGGTGTAGTCGAAGGCGATGGACAGGTCTTGTGGCAGCAGCGCGCGCCGCCGGGCCAGGGCCTGGGCGGGGTAGCTGTCCAGCGCCTGGTTCTGCAAAAACACCTGGCCCTGGCTGGCCTTGCGTTGGCCGCACAGCAGCGACAGCAGCGTGGATTTGCCCGCGCCGTTGGGCCCCAGGATGGCGGTGAACGCGCCCGTGGCAAACCGCGCCGTAAGCGCATGCAGCAGCGTGGCCCCGCCCACCACGCAGGACACCGCCTGCGCTTCCAAGTAATACGTCATACCCGTCCTTTGAACTGGCGCAGCAGCACCAAAAAGAATGGCACGCCGACCAGCGCGGTCAGCACGCCCAGCGGCAATTCGGCCGGTTGCACTACGGTGCGGGCCACGCTGTCGGCCAGCAGCACCAGGGCCGCGCCCAGCATGGCGGAGCCGGGCAGCACCACGCGATGGTCCGGCCCGGCGACCAGGCGCACGCAGTGCGGGGCCAGCAGGCCCACAAAGCCAATCATCCCGGTGGTGGCGGTGACAGCGCCCACGGCCAGAGCGGTGACACCAATGGCCAGGCGCTTGGTGCGCTCCACATCCACGCCCAGCAGCACCGCCTGCGCTTCGCCCAATGCAATGGCATTGAGGGGTCTAGCGCAGGTAGTACCTGCGCAAGCAGCTATCAAAACAATAGTACAGACCAAAATGACGGCGCTCCAGCGTGCGCCGCCCAGGCTGCCCAGCAGCCAGAACTGCAGGCTGCGCAACTGCTCGTCGCTGGCCAGAAAGCTCAAACCGCCCAGCCCGGCCCCGGCCAGCGCGTTGATGGCCACACCGGCCAGCAGCATCAGCCCCACGCGGGTGCCGCCGTCCGACTGGGCCAGCAGGTAGATCAGCGCCGTGACCGACAGGCTGCCCGCAAAGGCGGTGGCCACCAGCGTCCAACTGCCCAGGCTGCGCGGCAGATCGGGAAAGTAGCGGCTGCCCAGCACGATGGTGATGCCCGCCGCCAGCGCCGCGCCGCTGCTCACGCCAATCAAACCGGGGTCGGCCAGCGGATTGCGGAAAAGGCCCTGCATCAGCGCCCCCGACAGGCCCAGGCCCGCGCCCGCCGCCAGCCCCAGGAACAGGCGCGGCAGGCGGATGTTGAGGAACACGAGCTGCTCGGGCGAGCCGTCCAGCCCGCCGCTGACCAGCGCCCACAGCGTCCTGCCGATGTCGGCCAAGCTGATGCCATAGGCCCCGCGCGCACTGGCGTTGAGCAGGCTGAGCAGCACCAGTGCGCTGCCCAGCAGCAGCACGTGCTGGCCCGACATGCGGCGGGTGTGCAGGCTCATGCCTTGAGCACCAGCTTCTGGTGCAACGCACGCACGGTGGCAGGCAGACGCGGGCCAAAGCCGAGCAACTCCAGTGCGTCCAGGTGCACCAGGGCCTTGGTTTTGAAGGCCGGGGTCAGGGCCAGCTCGGGGCGGCTCCAGAATGTGTCCAGCCCGCCCTGGGCTGCTATGCCCTGGGTGGTGGTGAGGATCAGGTCGGGCGCGGCGGCGGCCATGGCCTCTGCCGTCATCGGGCGGTAGCCGTTAAAACCACCCATCACGTTCTGCGCGCCCACCAACTGCAGCATGGCATGGGCGGCGGTTTTTTCGCCCGCCACCTGCACCGTGGCGCTGTGCGACAGGATGAACAGCACGCGGGGCTTGCGGCCCTTGAACTGCGCCACCTGGTGCAGCACCCGTGCCCAGTCCGCATCCAGCGTGGCCTGCAAGGCACGGGCCTGCGCCTCGCGCCCGGCACCCCGCCCTACGGCCTGCAGCTTGCGCTGCACTTCGGCCCAAGTGTGGTCGGAGGCTATCAGCTCCACCTTCACCCCGGCGCTGCGCAACTGGTCCAGCACCACGGGCGGCCCGGCTTCGGTGGTGGCGATCACCGCGTCGGGTTGGAGCGCCAGCAGGCCCTCGGCAGACAGGGTGCGCATGTAGCCCACTTTGGGAGTGGCTTGCGCCGCCATCGGGTACAGGCTGGTGGTGTCGGTGCCGACCAGTTGCGCCTCGGCGCCCAGGGCGTAAACGCATTCGGTGAGCGCGCCGCCCACCGTGACCAGGCGCGGGAGCTTTTGGGCGTGGGCCAGCATGGGCACCAGCGCAGCCCAGCCCAACACCGCACGGCGGCGCGGGAAAAGCGCCGGGCTCATGCGGGCACGGCCTCCAAGGTGGGCAACTGGGCCACCAACTCGCGCCAGCTTTGCAGCTCGGGCTGGCCGGGCTTGCGCGCACCAAAGAACATGGCCATGAGCTCGCCTGCGTGGTCAAACACTTCCACCGAGGTGACCACGCCGTCGGCCGTGGGTTTCTCCACGCGCCAGACGTGGGCGATGGAGTCCTCGCGCAGGTGCAGGTTGAAGGTAGGGTCGATGACGTTGAGCCACTGGACTCCGCGGATGTCCATGGGCTCGATGCGTTGGACCGGGCCGGTGTGGATCTGGATGCAGCCCCGGCTGCCCACAAACACCATGATGGGCACGCCGTCAAACGCGGCAGATTGCAGCAGCTCGCGCGGTGCCATGCCCGACAGAGGCTGGGTAAACCGGCCCTGCACCAGGCGCAGGCTTTGCTGGCGCTCGGTGCCAAACTTCTTGAGCATGCCAAAGAATTCGTGCGTGTCTTGCAGCGCAGCCCAGGCATCCCCCAGGCCCGCCACGTCGATGGCGGCATCGGGCTGGGGTGCGGTTGCAGGGACAGCGGGGGTGAAGACGGCGGGGCTGGTGGCTGCCGTAAAGCGCTGCACCACGGCTTCGAAGGCGGCGCGATCGGTAGCATCACGTTGGAAGATCTTGTGCACGGCCAGACCGTGGGCATCGAAGAACTGCAGGCTGACATTCGGGCGGTTCTGCGGGTTGGCCGCCAACTCGGTCACGGCGAAGCCCGCGTGCCATTGGCTGAAGAACAGGCGCAGGTCGATGTCTTCACCCAGCGCCAGCCCCATCGGGCCCATGGCCGACAGCTTGGTGTAGATGCCGGTTTTCTCGTGCACGGTGCTGGCGTTACGGGTCAGGCCCATCAGCGGGCCGCAGGGCTCCAGGGCTTTGAGCAGGTCAATCCACGGGCCTGCCAGGGCAATGGCTTTGGGCGGGTAGGCGTGTTCACCGCAGTGGGCGGCCACGGCAGCACCTTCGCTGCTGCCGATGGACTCGGCGGCTTCTTTGGCGCGCTTGCCTTGGGCACGGGCGGCGGCGAAGGCGGCGCGCAAGTCTTCGGGGGTGGCGAATAAAAGAGTCATTGAACGGTCTCGGGGGTGGTGTGCCACAGCGGGGTGGCGGCGGGCAGGTCGATGTTCGCGGTGGTGGCACGCTGGGGATGGGTTTGCTGCAACCAGCGGGTGTGCAGGTTCCAGAGCAGGGTTTTGAAGTCGGGCGACAGCATGGGGTGCTCGGACAAATGGAGCAGGTTCTGCACGACTTTTTGCGCCATCTGGGTGCGGTGGTCGTCGCAGCAGCCTTGCACGTAGCCGGTCATCAGCGCCAAGGAACTGGCCAGCAAAGCCTCGGCGCAGGGCATGGCGTATTCCTCGTCCGAGGTGGTGTGGTCAGCAGGGTCTGTAGGGCGGGTCATGGCGGTGCCTCCAGGTTAGAAATCGGCGACAAGGGAAACTTGCAGGCTGCGGCCAGGCTGGCTGAATGCGTCGATTACGGCCACTTGGGCGGCAGTGGCGGCGCGCACGTCGCTCCAGTTCCAGTACTTCTTGTTGGTCAGGTTGGCCACGGTGGCGCGCAAGTGCAGGTCTTTGCGGATGCGCCACTGGCCGCCTACGTCCAGCGTGATGGCTGCGGGCGAAACAAACAGCGCGCCGTTGGTGTCGCCCTGCTTTTTGGCGGCGTGGTGGGCCAGGTCGAGCCGCAGGTCCCAGCCTGCGGTGGCGTACTGGATGCCGGCGCGGATCTTAGCGGGGTCGATGCTGTCCAGGGGCTTGCCGGTGTCGCTGTCTTTGCCGCGGGCAGTGCCGTAGGTGAACGGGGTGGTGAGCTGGCCCCCGGCCACGCGGCCCCAGTCCATGCTGCCCTTCACCTCAAAGCCGCTGATGCGCGCATTGCCGATGTTGATGGACTGGAACACGGTGGGGTTGGCCGCCGTGCCCGCTCCACCCACCTGCACCGAGTCTTCGATCAGGTCCTTGAAGCGACCGGTGAAGGCGGCGACATCCAGCGTCAGGCGGTCTAGGCGACCGCGTGCGCCGATCTCGAAGTTCTGGCTTTTCTCAGGCTTGAGGTTGGGGTTGGGAATGGTTTTGTAGAACTGGGCGACGTTCTCAAAGAAGGCATTCACCTGGCCGGCGTTGGGGGCGCGGAAGCCAGATGCGACGTTGCCAAACACGCTCCACTGCGGCGTGGCGCGGTACAGCACGCCCAGCTTGGGGGACACTGCTGAGTCGGAGGGCGATACGACGACACCACCAAAACCGGCCTGGCTGGCATCCACCTTGTACTTGTCGAACCGTAGGCCGGGCGTGATGCTCCAGTCGCCGGTGACGATCTCGTCCTGCGCGAACAGCGCGGCGCTGGTCTCCACCGTGTCGGGGAAGCGTTTGAGCGGGAAGGTCTCGCCTGCAGGCGGGGTGATGCCGGTTTGCAGCGTGTTGACTTTGGTGCGCACGTAGTCCAGGCCGTAGGTGAGCTTGTGCGCCGTATCAGCGCCCACGCGCAATGTTTTGTTGGCCTGCAGGCCGATCTGCCAGGTGTTTTCGTCGTAAGTGGTGTCGCGGGCGCGGTCGGCGGCAGTGTTGCGGTCTTCGGTGGCTGCCTCGCGGGAGCCGGTGGCCTGGTAGCTAAGGACGGTTTGCAGGCTGTCGGCCCAGGCCGCACCCAGCTGGTAGCGCGCGTCCCAGGTGATGCGGTCGCGCTGCATGTCGGTGTTGGCGGTAGAGGCCAGCACCGAGGTGGATGCGGTGGCGGCGGGGGCCACGGCGGAGAGCAGGTTGTAGTCGGCCTTTTTGTCGACGTGCTCCAGGGTGAGTATGTGCTTTTGGTCGGCGCTGGGGCGCACCACCAGCTTGCCCAGCAGCGAAATGCCTTTGTCCTTCTCGGGATTGGGCGTGGTGCGGGTGCTGTTGGCGGCATCCACCGTGCCCTGGTTCTTCAGGCCGTCGGCACGGCTGGCGTTGATGCCGCCCAGCCATTCCACGGTGTCGCTGGCGCGGCCCGCCAGGGTGGTGCCGATGGAGCGGCTGTTGTCGTCGCTGCCAGCCGATGCGGCCACGCGGCCCCCGAAGGTTTTGCCGCCGGTCAAAAAGTCTGCTGGCTCGTAGGTGATGAAGTTGACCAGCCCGGCCACGCCGTCCGATCCGTACAGCACCGATGCCGGGCCCCGCACCACTTCCACCCGCTTGACCAGGCCGATATCAAAGTAGTCGCGGCCAAAGGCGTTGGCGCTGAACACGTAGCTGCGCGGCATGCGGATGCCGTCCTCCAGCATCAGCACGCGGTTGCCCTCCAGCCCGCGGATGTTGAAGCCCGCATTGCCGTCGCGCCCGGTGTTGCCCGAGGCCATGCCAAAGCGGGCTGGGGCGCGCCTGACGGTCACATTGGGCAAATCCTTGGCCAGGTCGCGAATGTCCTGGATTTGTTTGCCTTCCAGGTCCTTGACACCGATCACGTCGATGCTCATGGGCAATTCGTCGGGGTCTTGCGCACTGCGCGAGCCGCTGACCACCACCTCGCGCAGCGTGGTGGCCGCAGCGAGCTGGACCGACTGGGCAGGCACCGATTGGGCTTGCGCCGAGAAAGCCGCGCCGAATGACAGGCCCATCAGCCAGACGAGTTCGCGCAGCGCAAAGGGAGACGAAGAGACAGAAATAGAACAAGAAGAAGCTAAAGCCACAGTGGAACCTGACAACAGTTGAAAAAGGTCAACGGCTGGCTGGTGGCGGGCGCAGGCGGCTTATGAACGCTGCGCGGGCCGGAGTGGCTAGCTGGGAGAGATTGAACTATATGCGAATAATTCTCATTTGTCAAAAATACAAGACAGATACCCACTACTGAAACTATGGTGTAAATACAAATTAACTATTAAATAAGGCTATTTAATAGCCTATCATTCAGCGTGGTAGCCAATGCATACCGCATCCAGCCACTCACGTTTTTTATATAGGAAAACCTCCATGTCCCTGATCAATACCCAAGTCCAGCCTTTTAAGACCGAAGCCTTCCACAACGGCAAGTTCGTGACCGTAAGCGACGAGAGCCTGAAGGGCAAATGGTCTGTGCTGATCTTCATGCCGGCGGCTTTCACCTTCAACTGCCCCACCGAAATCGAAGACGCGGCTGAGAACTACGCCGAATTCCAGAAGATGGGTGCCGAGGTCTACATCGTCACCACCGACACGCATTTCTCGCACAAGGTGTGGCACGAGACATCGCCTGCCGTCGGCAAGGCCAAGTTCCCCCTGGTCGGCGACCCCACCCACACCCTGACCAACGCTTTCGGCGTGCACATCCCTGAAGAAGGCCTGGCACTGCGCGGCACGTTCATCATCAACCCCGAGCTGGTGATCAAGACGGCCGAAATCCACTCCAACGAAATCGCCCGCGACGTGAAGGAAACCGTGCGCAAGCTGCGCGCTGCCCAGTACACCGCCGCCCACCCCGGCCAAGTCTGCCCCGCCAAGTGGAACGAAGGCGCTGCCACCCTGACCCCATCGCTGGACCTGGTCGGCAAGATCTAAATCTGCGCAATTGACTAAACCCGCCGCTGGCTCACGAGGCTGGCGGCAGCATTGACTGAAAGAAATTTATGTTGGACGACAGCCTGAAGGCACAACTGAAGAGCTACCTGGAACGGGTCACAAAGCCGTTCGAGATCACAGCATCGCTGGACGACAGCAAAGGCGCGCTGGAGATGCGCGGCCTGCTGGAGGACATCATTGCGTTGTCCGACAAAATCACTTTAAAGACCGATGGCACGGACGCGCGCAAGCCCTCCTTCAGCCTGAACCGCATCGGCAGTGACATGAGCCTGCGCTTTGCAGCCGTCCCCATGGGCCATGAATTCACCTCGCTGGTGCTGGCCCTGCTGTGGACCGGCGGCCACCCCCCCAAGGTAGAGCCCGGCGTGATCGAAAGCATCCAGACATTGGACGGTGACTTCCATTTCGAGGTCTACATGTCCCTGAGCTGCCACAACTGCCCCGACGTGGTGCAGGCGCTGACGCTGATGTCGGTGTTCAACCCCAAAATCAAAACCGTCATCATCGATGGCGCGCTGTACCAGGACGAAGTCAACGCCCGCGAAGTGATGGCGGTGCCCAGCATCTACCTGAACGGCAGCCATTTCGGCTCGGGCCGTATGACGGTGGAAGAAATCGTCACCAAGCTCGACACCGGCGCAGGCGATAAAGATGCCGCCCGCCTGTCGGCCAAAGAAGCCTTTGACGTGTTGGTGGTCGGTGGCGGCCCCGCTGGCGCAGCAGCGGCTGTGTACGCCGCCCGCAAGGGCATCCGCACCGGCATCGCCGCCGAGCGCTTTGGCGGGCAGGTAAACGACACCATGGCGATCGAGAACTTCATCTCCGTGCTGGAAACCGATGGCCCCAAATTCGCCATGGGCCTGGACGCGCACGTCAAAGCCTACGGCGTGGACGTGATGAACCTGCAGCGCGGCGACAAGCTGATCCCGGCGGCTACGCCCGGCGGCCTGGTCGAGGTGCAACTGGCCAACGGCGGCTCGCTGAAGTCCAAAACCGTGATCGTGACCACCGGCGCGCGCTGGCGCAACGTCAACGTGCCCGGCGAACAGCAATATAAAAACAAGGGCGTGGCCTACTGCCCGCACTGCGATGGCCCGCTGTTCAAGGGCAAGCGCGTGGCGGTGATCGGCGGCGGCAACTCGGGTGTCGAGGCCGCCATCGACCTGGCCGGGCTGGTGGCGCACGTCACCCTGATCGAGTTTGGCGACGCGCTGCGGGCCGATGCCGTGCTGGTCAAAAAGCTGCACAGCCTGCCCAACGTGACCGTGCATGTATCGGCCCAGACCACCGAGCTGACCGGCGACGGCAACAAGCTCAATGGCCTGACCTACACCGACCGCACCACCGGTGAGAGCCGCCACATCGAACTGGAAGGCTGCTTCGTGCAGATCGGCCTGGTGCCCAACACCGAATGGCTCAAGGGCACGATCGAGCTGAGCAAGCACGGCGAGATCATCGTGGACAACCGGGGCCAGACCTCGGTGCCCGGTGTGTTCGCCGCCGGTGATGCCACGACCGTGCCGTTCAAGCAGATCATCATCGCGGCGGGCGATGGGGCCAAGGCCGCGCTGGGCGCGTTTGACCACCTGATCCGCAGCGCTGCATAGGGCCCCCCCCAGGCTACAGCGCAAGCGCTTTTCGCCAAACCCCCTCGTATCGGTTTGCCAAAACCGATACGACACGCAGGGGGCAACACCAGCAGCCTGGCAAAGCCAGTTCCGCGGTGTTTCTGGGGCAGACAGTCATGTTTATCTGCGCTGTTCTATTAAATATTGCAGGGTGCGTTGCAGCACCCTGGCATCGCTGCTGGCACGGTGGCGCTGCGCACCCAGTTCTTCCTCCACCTGCTGCTTCACGTCGTGCCAGCGTGCGGCTTCGTCGTCGCTGAGCAGGGAACGCAGGTTGTCCAGCTTGAAGTACGGGCTCAGGTCCACCGCCTCGAACAAGGCACCGATCCAGGTGAAGTCGTTGGCCCAGCCATCGGAATACACGGTTTGGCCGCGCAGATGGGTGTTGAGCAGTTGCGCCACATCCAGCGCCGAGCGGCCCACTTTTTCAGTCAATTCGCGGCTGATGCGGTGCAGCTTTTCGGCCTCGGGGTCCCAGTGCACCCATTCGGGCTCGGGGCGAATCAGGGTGCAAAACGTCTTACCGTCCGGCAGGATGCAGCCCACTTCAATCGGGTAGCTGCGCCGACCAAAACCCGAGGCCTCGATGTCGAGCACGGCGGGCATGGTAGTTGTTACAAGCATTGACCCACTGTACCGCGCTTGCACAATGGGTCAATCCTTTTCGGCCCTGCGAATGCCTATCACGCGTGTTCGTACTTAGACCAAAAAGATGGGGGTATCGCCTCTTGATTTTTGATTTACCGGGCTGCGTCGCCGACAATCCGCAATGACGCAATCCTGCGACCACACCATTAAAAAGGACGGCCACCATGAAGGGCGACATCCAAGTCATCGCGCATCTGCAAGCGCAACTCAAAAACGAGCTCACCGCCATCAACCAGTACTTCCTGCACTACCGCATGTACAAGCACTGGGGCCTGGACAAGCTGGCGAAGAAAGAATACGAGGAGTCCATCGGCGAAATGAAGCACGCCGATAAGCTGATGGACCGCATCTTCACGCTGGACGGCCTGCCCAACCTGCAAGACCTGGCCAAGATTCTGGTGGGTGAAGACGTGCCCGAGTGCCTGGCCTGCGACCTGAAGGCCGAGCAAGGTGCCCAGGCCACCATCAAGGACGGCATCGCCCACTGCGAAAGCGTGCGCGACTACGTCTCCCGCGACCTGCTGCAAGGCATCCTGGACGACACCGAAGAGCACATCGACTTCCTGGAAACCCAGATCGACCTGGTGGGCAAGGTCGGCATCCAGAACTACCTGCAAAGCCAGATGGGCGAGCTGGCCTAAGCCCTCCCCTGCTCCTGCACATAGCGACTGGGCGTTTGCCCAGTCGCTATTTTTTTGGGAGCTGCTTGCACCTATGGATATTGGGCTACAGGGCTATTTGGCATAATTTTCACGCCCATGACGGTACAGATGGTGCAGGCGCAGCGGGTGGCCATCTGGAACTTGGGGGTGCTCGAAAGTACCCGATGGCTGCATGCCCAGGCGCTCCATCACGGCGCGGGAGCGCAGGTTGGGCACGGCGGTGAACGACACGATTTCCGCCAGGCCGAGGCGGTGGAACCCAAAATCCAGGGAAGCCTTGGCGGCCTCGGTGGCCAGGCCCTGGCCCCAGTAAGGCGCGGCCAATCGCCAGCCGATTTCTACGCAAGGAGAAAACGGCAATAACGCAGAGCACACGTGCAACCCCACAAAGCCGATGAACTGCTGCGTCTCTTTCAACTCCGCAGCCCAAAAACCCCAGCCCCGCTCCTGGATCAGCGCCTGGCAGATATCGACCATCTGGTCGCTCTCGGCACGGGTGCGTACGGCGGGGAAGAACTCCATGACGCGCGGGTCGGCATTCAGCGCCGCGAACGGGGCACGGTCCTGCGGCAGCCATTGGCGCAACCGCAGGCGGGGTGTTTCCACGGTGATGGGTTCAGTCATGGCGGCTTGGGTCGATTTGCTACGTAAATAATAGCTACTTACGCCCTAAGAATAAGGGCCAGAGGCCGATTTTCTATAAATGGTGCACCGCCAGCGCCCCGCTCGGCAGCGCGGCCTGCCCTACCTGCACCAGGTGCTGGTGGTGGGTGAACAGCAGCACCTGCCCGCCTTGGGCGAAGCGGGCCAGGGCCTGGAAGATGTGGGTGGCGCGGGTGTCGTCGCTGGTCATAAGCACGTCGTCCAGCACCAGGGGCATCTCTTGTCCATTGCTGCGTTGCAGTTCCAGGGCAGCCAGGCGCAGGGCCAGGTAGAGCTGGTCGGCGGTGCCTTCGCTCATGGCATCCACACCGATCAGGCGGCCATCTGTGCCCTCGGCCTGCAGCACGGGGCGTTCGGCGGAGGTGTCTACCACCAGCTTGGGATAGCGGCCGCCGGTGATCAGGCCAAAGTATTCAGAGGCCAGTCGCACCATCGGGGCCTGGGCGCGTTCGCGAAAGCGCTTCAACGCCTCTTGCAGCAGGCTGTCGGCCAGGCGCAACTGCATCCAGGGCGGCACGGCGGCGCGCAGGCGGGCCACGGCGGACTCCATCTGTTCGCGGGCCTCGGCGGCGGCGGCCGAGGTGTCGATGGCCTCCAGCGCCTGGCGGGCGGTATGGACAGTGGCGCTGGCGGTGGCGATATCGGCCTCCCGCTGCGTGGCCTGGGTGTCCAGGGCGGCGCGCTCGGCATCCAGGTCTACCGCATCGCGCCCGGCCAGTTCGGCGTGCAGATCGGCCAGGGGGCGGGCGGTGGCCTGGCGCAGTTGCGCGTCGAGATCGCGCTGTTTGTCGTGCAGCGTGCGCTGGGCGGCGGAGCGGTCTTCGGCTTCGGGCAAAGCCGCCGGGTCATCCACCCCAGCAGCCATGCACAAGGCTTGCAACTTCAACTGGCTGGCCGCAATGCGCTGCCGGGCGGTGGCGTGCTGCTGGTGGGCGGCGGCCAGACGGCGTTCGACATCGGTGGCTTGCAGTGCGTGGGCCTGGGCACGGGCCAGACGGACGCTGAGGCGGTCGGCGAAATCATCCACCTGCTGCAGGGGCTCGCCCAGCAATGCCGCCAGCGCCTGGGCCTGGGCGTGCACGTCGTCGGCGCGGGCCTGGTGCTGGGCGATGGCCTCGGTACGGCGGGTCTGGGCGGCGTGGGCAGCTTCCAACGCAGCCAGCTCGGCGAGGCGGGCCTTGGTGGCGGCGGAGCTGCTGGTGGCGGGCAGGAACAGGCGGGTGGTCCAGGCGGTTTGTGCGGCCAAGGCGGTGGCCAGGGTGGCTTGGTGATCGGCGATGTGGCGCTGGACGGTTGCGTGTTCGACCCGCAGGGTCTCGCGCAGATGGGCTTCGGCGCGGGCGTGGGCAGCGGCATCCTGGGCGGCGCGCAGCCAGGTGCTGGCCTGCGGCAGCGAGGTCGCGCCACCGCTGTACCCGGCGGCGTGCAGGGCTTGGGCGAGTACCTCGGTGCGGGTGTGGACGGCCTGGGCGGCGTCGGCCTGCTCGCGCTGGAGTTGGTGCTGGCGCTCGCACAGCTCCAGTACCGCAGCGCGTTGGAGCTGCCATTCGCGCAGGGCAGCGGGCGGGTGTGGAGGCAGATGGGCATCGGCCAGGGCCTGGAGCCAGTCGTGTTGCTGCTGGGCCATCTGGGCCGCGGTATCGGCCAACTGCTGGACGATGGCGTGGCGGCGGGTGCCAGCCTCAGTGATGCGCAGCGCGCATTCTGCCGCCTGGGTGGCGCGCGCTGCGCCTTCGCGCAGCAGGTCGGCCTGGCGGTCGGCCTCGGCCTGGGTGGGCTCGAAGGCGGCCAGGGTGGCAGGGGCATAAGCAGTCTTCACCTCTTGCCAGCAGGCATCGCGCTGGTCGCGGGCGGCTTGCAGGCTCTGGGCGGTGACGATTTCGCCCACGGCGGCGAGCTGCTGCTGGCGGCGCTGCTGGGTGCTGAGCTCGCGCTGCAGGTCGGCATCTTCCTTGCGCAGCGCCTCGGACTGGGTGGCCTGGTCGGTCTGGGCTTTTTCAGCCTGGGTGATGTCGGCCAGCAGCAGCGGGCGGACGGCTTGCAGGGCGGCGGTGCTGGGTAGGCGCAGGTCGGCCAGGGCGCGCTGGATGCGCTGGTCCAGAGTGTCCAACTCGCGCTGGGCCTCAGCTTGGCGCTGGGGGGTGTCGCCCAGGGCCAATGCGTGCTGCAAGGCCGACTCGACAGCCGCCAGCAAAGCCGGGGGCACCAGGCTGCCGTGTTCCGGGGTCTGAGCCAGTTGTACGGCCAACTGGGCCAGGCGCTCTTGCTGCTGGGCCAGCGCCTGGGTGTGGCGGGCCACGGTGTCTTGCAACTCGTCCAGCGCCACGCGGTCGGCGGGGCCGGGCACGGCGGCCAACACCCTGTCGACACCGGCATCGGGGTGGATGCGGCGGGCCATGTCGACCAGTGCGGCAGCGCCCTGCCCGGCCTGGGTCTGCAATGGCACCTGCTCGCCGCGCTGCTGACGGGCGAGCGCGCAGGCCTGTACCACGCGCTCGATGGCCGGGGCGTGGGCGACCAGGGCGGGTTCCAGTACCAGCGCAGACTGGGCCTGGGCGCAGGCGGCTTGCTCGGCCTGGGCGGCATCCCACTGCTCGGTGGCGGTGAGCAGGCTGTGCTGGGCGGCCTGGCGCTGCTCGCGTGCATCCAGGGGTAATAATTCAGTGGTGTTTTTTGCCTCTAGCGCATATTGCACCTGCGCAAGATGCTGCAATAAAGGTAGCACAGCACGCAACTCGGTCAGGGTGTGGATGCGCTTGCGCTGGACCGTCAACTGGTCTTGCAGGACCGTGAGGTGGTCGGTGGCGGTATCTACGGCGCGCTGGCGGTCCTTCCACTCTGCGGGGCGGGTCAACGCGGCTTTGGACAGGGACTTGTACTCGTCGATCAGGCGCCTGGACTCGGGGATGACGGCCTGGGCGCTGGGCAGCAGGAATTTGCGGGCATCGTCCTGCAGGCTGGCCTGCAGGGCCTTGATGCCTTGCAGCCCGGCGCTGGCCTCGAACAGAGCGGCACCGAGTTCGCCCTCGCCTTTGAGCAGCTCTTCGCCGCCTTTGCGCAGGCGGGCGTGGTCCAGGCCAAAGCTGCGCTCGAAGGCGGCGCGGTCCATGCCGCCGGTGAGGGCCTGGGCGACGGCGGCGCTGACCGGCGTGGGCAGCGGCAGGCCGGTGGTGGGGTCGGCTTGGGTGAGCGGGTCTTTGGTCTTTTTGCGGCGGGCCACGGCCACCGGCTGGCCGCTGGCATCTTCCAGCACCGCGGTGAGCAGCAGCTTGGGGCCTTCGTGCACAAAGGTGTCGCTGCTGCGCGCCGGGATGCCAAAACGCAGGTCGGCCATGGCGCGCAGGGCGGAGGATTTACCAGCTTCGTTGGGGCCGAAAAGCAGATGGATGCGGGCTGGGCTGGCCGTAAAGTCCAGCAGCTTGTCGGTGAACGGGCCGAAGGCCGACAGGTAGAGTTTTTGCAGCTTCATGCGGCACTCCCCAACCTGGCCAGCAGAGTCGATTCGGCATCCATCAGCAAGGCTTTCAAGGTCTCCGGATCGGCCCAGTTCCCCTCGCCCTTGACCTCGGCGGGCAGTTTGTGCAGCACGTCGCCACAGGCTTTGGCAGACCACGCAGCCAGCGCGGCAGGGTCGGCGGCCAGCTCATCCACCAGGCGCAGCAGCTCGGCCACGGCATCGTCGCCCTGGGCCAGGGCGGCGCGGTTGACGGGCGAGCTGAGTTGCAGCTGCACCTGCTCGATCCACAGCTCGGCCCCGGCCACGTCTTGTGCGGCGGCGTGCACTGCAGCTTCCAGGGTGCCGGGCTGCTCGGCCTCGGTGGTGTGCAGAGCGGTGCGGCCCGTGAGGTGGATGCGCAGGGCGTGCAGGCGGTCGCCCGCGCCCAGGGCGGCTTGTTCCAGTGCGGCAGTGATGTTTTGGCTGGCCTGGGCCAGGTGGTCGATGCCATCCAGCGGCACGCTGAGCTGATGCCAGCGCACTACGTCCAGGGGCACGAAGCGGGTTTCCATCTGGCCGCCGGTCACCGCCACGAGCTCGCAGCCCTTGGCCCCGGTTTCGTTGGCGTGGCGGCCCTGTAGGTTGCCGGGGAAGACGACGCGGGGCGATTCGCAGACCACGGCGCGGGTGTGCACATGGCCCAGCGCCCAGTAGTCATAGCCCTTGGTTTTGAGCGTGGGGATGTCGGTGGGTGCGTAGGTGTCGTGGCCACTGGCCCCGGTCAGGCTGGTGTGCAGCAGACCGATGTTGAACTGGCCGGGCACGGCAACGGGGTAGTGCGGCACCAGGTCTTCGGGCACCTCGCGCTGGGGGAAGCTCTGGCCGTGGATGGCCACGCCCAGGGCGGGTAGGTGCACCGTCTCGGCGCTGCGGCTGGAGAACTTTTTGACGTTGTCGGGCAGCACCAGCTCGCGGGTAATGGTGCCCTGCGCGTCGTGGTTGCCCTGGACGAAGAAGACTTGGATGCCCGCGCGGCCCAGGCGCACCATTTGGGCACGGAAGAACAGGCCGGTGTGGAAGTCGGGCCAGTCGCGGTCGTACAGGTCGCCTGCCAGCAAAACGAAGTGCACGCGCTCGGCCAGGGCCAGATCGACCAGGTTTTCCAGGGCGCGGCGGGTGGCGTTGCGCAGGCGCTCCACTGGCGCACCGGCATAGCGGCTCAGGCCGCGCAACGGGCTGTCGATGTGCAGGTCGGCGGCGTGGAGGAAGCGGAACGTGCCGGGAGTGGCAGATGACGTGGCTACTACGTTATTCATAGCAGCTAGTGTAGGTGGTATGGGCGGCGGAGGCTGATTTTATCGAGATGTCGCACCTTCTCCCGCGCCGCAGGAGAAGGTGGGTTGCGCTTATTCGCCGAGGTAGGCGGCGCGCACTTTCGGGTCGTTCAGCATTTGCTTGGCATCGCCGCTCATGGTGACGATGCCGGACTCCATCACGTAGCCACGGTCGGCAATGCCGAGTGCGCGGCTGGCGTTTTGCTCGACCAGCAGCACAGTGACACCCTGGGCGTACACGTCTTTGACCACTTCAAAGATCTTATCGACCATGATGGGCGACAGGCCCATGGAGGGCTCGTCGAGCAGCAGCACCTTGGGGCGGCTCATCAGCGCGCGGCCCATGGCCAGCATTTGCTGCTCACCACCGGACATGGTGCCGGCCAGCTGGTCCTTGCGTTCGCGCAGGCGCGGGAAGATGGTGAACATCTTTTCGATGTCTTCCAAAATCGCGGCCTTGTCGTCGCGGATGTACGCGCCCATCTGCAGGTTTTCGGTGATGGTCATGCGGGTGAACACGCCACGGCCTTCGGGCACCATGGCCAGGCCGTCTTTCACCAGATCCCACGCGCCCTTGCCCTTGATGCTTTTGCCTAGGTAGTGGATGTCGCCCGCCACAAACGGCAGGGTGCCGGTGATGGCCTTCATGGTGGTGGTTTTGCCCGCACCGTTGGAGCCGATCAGGCTGACCAGTTCGCCTTCGCGGACTTCAAAGTCCACGCCCTTGACGGCCTGGATGCCGCCGTAGGAGACCTTCAGGCCACTGACTTTGAGCAGCACTTCGCCGGGTTGTTTCTTAGGGGTAGTCGCAGTATTGGCCATCTCAATGTCCTCCCGTGCCTAGGTAGGCCTCGATCACTTTTTCGTTTTTCTGCACTTCGGCAGGGGTGCCTTCGGCAATTTGCTTGCCGTAGTCGAGGACGGTCAGGCGGTCGCACAGGCCCATCATCAGCTTCACATCGTGCTCGATGAGCAAAATGGTGCGGTTGTCGTTGCGGATCTTGTTGATCAGCTCGCGCAGCATGACTTTTTCGGTCATGTTCATGCCCGCCGCGGGCTCGTCCAGGGCGATGAGCTGGGGGTCGGTGGCCAGGGCCCGGGCAATTTCCAGGCGGCGCTGGTCACCGTAGCTCAGGGTGCGGGCCTTGTAGTCGGCCAGCTGGCCAATGCCCACGTAGTCCAGCAGCTCCTGGGCGCGCTTGGCGATGGCCAGCTCTTCGGCCTGGAAGCCCTTGGTACGCAAAATCGCACCCAGCAGCCCGGTATGGGTGCGGATGTGGCGACCCACCATGACGTTCTCGAGCGCGGTCATTTCGGCGAACAAACGGATGTTCTGGAAGGTGCGCGCAATGCCGGCCTTGGCCACTTCGTGGACCGCGGTGGGCGAGTACGGCTTGCCTGCCAGATGGAAGGTGCCGCTGTCGGGGGTGTACAGGCCGGTGATCACGTTGAAGAACGTGGTTTTACCGGCACCGTTGGGGCCGATCAGGCCGTAGACCTGGCCGCGCTGGATGGTGATACCCACGTCGCTGAGGGCCTGCAGGCCGCCGAAACGCTTGGAAATGCCCGCAACTTGCAGGATCACTTCGGATTTTTTGCTGTCTGTCATGGGGGTTCCTTACTTGGCCTTGAGCGATTTACCGTGCTCGGGCGAGGGCCAGAGTCCGCGTGGGCGCATCAGCATGATGACGATCATGGCCACCGCAATCAGCAATTGGCGCAGGATGGCCGAGTCCAGGCGTCCGCCGGTCATGGCCTGCAATGGGCCGGCCAGGTAACGCAGCACTTCGGGCAGGGCCGACAACAGCACGGCACCCAGAATCACGCCGGGCAAGTGGCCAATACCACCCAACACCACCATGGCAACGATCATCACCGACTCCATCAGGCTGAAGGATTCGGGCGAGACAAAGCCCTGGAACGCAGCGAACAGCGTGCCCGAGACACCGCCGAAGGTGGCACCTGCGCCAAACGCCAGCAATTTCATGTTGCGGGTGTTGATGCCCATGGCCTTGGCGGCGATTTCATCCTCGCGGATGGCCATCCAGGCGCGGCCGACACGCGACAGCTCCATGCGGTGGCAGACCACCACGCTGATCACCACCAGCACCAGGAACAGGTAGTAGTACAGGCTGACCGAGGCCAGCTCGAAGCCACCGATCGTCAGCGGGCGACCCAGGTCGATGCCGAAGAACTTCAGCGAGTCGATCTGGTTCAGGCCCTTGGGGCCGTTGGTGATGTTGATGGGGTGGTCCAGGTTGTTCAAAAACACCCGGATGATTTCACCAAAGCCCAGGGTCACGATGGCCAGGTAGTCACCGCGCAGCTTGAGCGTGGGCGCACCCAGCAGCATGCCAAATAGCCCGGCCACCGCCGCCCCCACCGGCAAGATCAGCCACAGCGGCATGTGCAGCCCCTCGGGGAACATGGCGGCAATGGCGGGGAAGGCATCGGTCAGTTGGGGCGAAGCCAGCAGGCCGTAGGTGTAGGCACCCACAGCAAAGAAGGCCACATAGCCCAGATCCAGCAGACCGGCGAAGCCCACCACAATGTTCAGGCCCAAGGCCAGCATCACATAGATCAGCGCCATGTCGGCAATGCGGACCCAGGCGTTACCGAAGCTTTGCAGCACCAGCGGCAAGATCAGCGCCAGGATGGCACCGATGATGAGGGATTGTTTATTCATTTTCATGGTGTTGCTCCCATTAAGCCCGGTCGGCCACACGTTCACCCAGCAGGCCCGAAGGACGCAGCGTGAGCACGATGATCAGGACGATGAAGGCGAAGATATCTGAGTAGTTGCTGCCCAGCACACCACCGGTCAGCGCGCCGATGTAGCCCGCGCCGATGGATTCGATCAGGCCCAGCAAAATGCCGCCGACCACCGCACCGGCCAGGTTGCCAATACCGCCAAACACGGCGGCCGTAAAGGCCTTCAGGCCGGGCAGGAAGCCCATGGTGTGCTGCACCGTGCCGTAGTTGGAGGCGTACATCACACCGGCAATGGCAGCCAGCACCGCACCGATGACAAAGGTGGCCGAAATCACCATGTCGGGCTTGACACCCATCAGGGCGGCAACGCGGGGGTTCTCTGCGGTGGCGCGCATGGCACGGCCCAGCTTGGTGTAGTTGACCAGCCACATCAGCACGGCCAGGGACACGGCGGTCAGGCCCAGAATCAGGATTTGCGTGGGGGTGATCACCGCGCCGCCGATGTTGTACGGCGTGGCGGGCAACAGCGTGGGGTAGGGTTTGTAGTTGGGCTTCCAGATGATCATGGCCAAGGTTTGCAGCAGGATGGACATGCCGATGGCGGTGATCAGGGGGGCCAGTTTGGGGCTGTTGCGCAGCGGCCGATAGGCGACTTTTTCAATCACGAAGTTGAGCGTGGCCGCAACGATGCAGGCAATGACCAGCGAGATCAGCAGGATGAGCCAGCCAGGCGTGCCGGGCATGCCTTCCTGCATGAGGCCGATGATGGTCCAACTGGTCAGCGCGCCGACCATCAGCACCTCGCCGTGCGCAAAGTTGATCAAATTAATGATGCCGTAAACCATCGTGTAGCCCAAGGCTACCAAGGCATACATGCTGCCCAGCACCAGACCGTTAATGATCTGCTGTAGCAAGATATCCATAAATAATTCTCCGTGTGTGTTGTGCATCCACAGGCTGCCGGTGCCAACCATCCAGGATGGGTGGCGGCCTTGTGGGCCCCGCAACTTAACAAAAAACCCGCCAATTTCGATGGACTTGGACAGCACATGCAGCACGGGCCTGGGGCCTGGTTTGCGGGTGCCGCGCAAGTCGTGTCCAACTTGGTGCGGGTTCTGTGGCGAATTGTATCCAGCACGAAACGGGCCAAAACAAAGGGTTTAGGGCGTGTTTACCCTCGAAACCGCAGGGATTAGCGCGTTTGCCAAAGTATTAGCGAATCTGATTATGCAAATACATCAACGCGCCCAACTTATCGGGCATACCGCTTGGTTCGGCATGCAAATCCCGGTACTGTTTTGCGCCGCGTCCTGCAATGGTGGACTGCGGGCCGTCTGGATCAGGGCGTTTTGCCTTCGGCGGCATTCAAGCGTTTGAGCGTGCGCAGCTTTTCCGCGATGCGGATTTCCAGGCCCCGCTCTACCGGCCGGTAAAAGCTGGCCGCTGCCATGCCGTCGGGCAGGTACTGCTCGCCCGCGGCAAAGCCGCCCTCCTCGTCGTGCGCGTAGCGGTAGCCTTTGCCGTAGTCCAGCTCTTTCATCAGCTTGGTGGGCGCGTTACGCAGGTGCATGGGCACCGGACGGGTGCCGTCCTTCTTGATGAATGCCTTGACCTCGTTGAAGGCCTTGTAGACCGCGTTGGATTTGGCCGCCACCGCCAGATACACCACGCATTCGGCCAGCGCCAGTTCGCCCTCGGGGCTGCCAAGGCGTTCGTACACGTCGGCGGCATCCAACGCCAGTCGCAGCGCCCGCGGGTCGGCCAGGCCAATGTCTTCGCTGGCCATGCGGACCAGGCGGCGGGCCATGTAGCGCGGGTCGGCCCCACCGTCGAGCATGCGCACAAACCAGTACAGCGCCGCGTCGGGGTCGGAGCCGCGCACGGATTTGTGCAGCGCGCTGATGGTGTCGTAGAACTGCTCGCCGCCCTTGTCGTAGCGGCGCATGCGCTCGCCCAGCACCTTGAGCAGCCAGGCATCGCTGATCTCGGCCTGCTTCTCCTGCGTGGCGGCCACGGCCAGAGTTTCCAGGGTGTTCAGCAGCCGCCGGGCATCGCCATCGGCATAGGCGACCAAGCGGTCAACTGCTATTTTTTCGATAGCTGGTACCGCTTGAATAGCCTGCGCGTGGGCCACTATTTGTTCTAAATCGGTGGAGGTGAGCGGCTGCAGCACGTACACCGCCGCACGGGACAGCAGCGCCGAATTGACCTCGAACGACGGGTTCTCGGTAGTAGCCCCCACAAAGGTAAACAGCCCGCTTTCCACATGTGGCAAAAACGCGTCTTGCTGGCTCTTGTTGAAGCGGTGCACCTCGTCCACAAACACAATGGTGCGGCGACCCTGGGCCTGGGAGATCAGCGCCTGTTCGACCGCGTCGCGGATATCCTTCACGCCGCCCAGCACCGCGCTGATGGTGATGAAGCGCGCATCAAACGCATCGGCCATCAACCGGGCAATGGTGGTTTTGCCGGTACCCGGCGGGCCCCACAGAATGCAACTGTGCGGCTGGCCCGACTCGAATGCAATACGCAGCGCCATGCCCTCGCCCAGCAAATGCTGCTGGCCAATGACTTCGCCCAGGTTTTTGGGCCGCAAGCGCTCGGCCAAAGGGGCATCGGTGGACAAAGCGGTACGGGTCATGAAAGGGATTCTCCCATGCGGCCCTGCCGCAAAACGGGTGGGCGTTGGCTTATCCTCCCCGCACCATGCATTACGTCCCCGTCCCCGTTTCCCGCATCGAGATACTGCGTCCCTTGCCCATCAACATCTGGGACTCCAAAGGCAACCTGCTGCTGCGCAAAGGGCAGGCGATTGTTTCGGAGCACCACCGCGAACACCTGGAGGCCCATGGTGCCTGCGCTACCCAGCCCGACTACAAGGCCTGGGTCAGCAGCTACGACCGGCTGATCTACGCCCTGCTGCGCGACGGGGTCAGCATCCAGGAGATTGCCAAGGCCACCATGCCGCAAGACATCCTGGAGCTGGACTACACGGTGGGCGAGGACATCACCGGCGGCTGGACCGATGTGCAAGCCGTCTGGGGCACGGTGCTGCACACCGGTGCCAGCGCCAAAAACCCACTGGGTCGGCTAGACGGCGTACAAAAGCGCGCGATGGAGTTGCTGGACAAAGACGCGGACGACAGCCTGTTTGGCCTGTTCCAGGCCCTGGCCGACAAAACCCTAGGCTACTGCGCCACCCACGCCCTGCTGTGTGCGGTGGTTTGCGAGCTGACGGCCCGCAAGCTGGGGCTGGACGACTGCGTGCGACCCATCTTGGTGCAGGCCGCCCTGACGATGAACATCAGCATGGCCAGACTGCAAGACACCCTGGCCACCCAGCCCACCCCGCCAGATGCCGAGCAAAAGCAACACATCCAGGACCACCCGGCGCGCAGCGAATCCATTCTGCGCGGCTTCGGCGTGGTCAACGAAGACCTGCTGGACATCGTGCGCCTGCACCACGACCGGGATGAAACCAAGGGCCTGGAGCGCAACCTGGAATGCCGCCGCATCCTGCACCTGGCCGATGTGCTGATCGGCAAGATGGCCCACCGCTCCACCCGGCCCGGCCTGTCGGCGCTGGGCGCGGCCAAGTCCAATATCGTGGGCGTGCCGGACGAAGATGCCCGGGTCGGCAAAGCCATGACCAACGCCATCGGCTTCTACCCGCCCGGCACCTACGTCATGCTGGCCAATGGCGAAAAAGCCGTCAGCGTCAAAAAAGGGGCTGCCGTGAACACCCCGCTGGTGGTCAGCATCGCCAACGCCCAGGGCCTGCCCCTGGGCATCTACGTGCTGCGCGACACCCGTGAAAAGCCGTTTGCCATCCAGTCCCCGGTGGCCGCCGACAACGTCAAGATCAGCCACGAGCGGGTGCAAAAGGCCGTCATGAAAGTGATTCCCGCGGCCTAGCCCTCGGCCTCGGGCCAGAGGTTCGGAAAGTAAAACCGCAGCGCATGCAGCGGCACGCCAAAGCGCAACTTGCCATACGGCGTATCGCTTTTCAGCAGCCCGCGTTTGAGCAGCGCACTGACCTGGGCCGTGGCCAGCCGGTCGCCCAGACCCAGCATGGCCTTGAAATCGGCCCGCTCCAGTGCACCCTGGGTGGCAAACAGGTAGTGCAAGCCGCGCAGCGATTCGGTGCGCACCCCCAGCTTCACCACGTTCTGTTCAAACGCCAGGCAGGCGGCAATGCGGTCCTGCATGCGCGCCAGGTCCAGCAGGCTGGTCATGAAGGCCACCTGGTCGGCGCACACCTCCAGCACATAGGCAATCCAGGCCACCAGGGCTTTTTCCGACAAATTGCCACACCCATCCAGGTCGCCCGCACGGGGCTCGTCGGCGGCGGCCAGGTGGGCGTAGTAGCGGTCCTGGCTGCGGGCAAAACCGCGCAACACCGACCACAGGCCGTTGCTCAAACCCAAGCGCACCAGCACACTGTGGGTGTGCAGCCGGGCCACGCGGCCATTGCCATCGCGAAACGGGTGCACCCAGGCCAGGCGCTGGTGCGAGGCGGCCACGCCCAGCAACTGCAGCTCGCCCCGGCGCACATCGGCGTAAAAACCCGCCCAGTGCTTCAGCATGGGGGTAATCGCCTCAAACGCCGGTGCGGCATGGATACCGACGCTGACATTGCGGTCGCGCAGCAGGCCGGGCACCAGCACATCGCCCTCGGGCAGCATGCGGTCGGCGGCAGGGAGCTGGGCAAACAGGTGCTGGTGGATGGCGGTGACCGCATCGGCACTCCACACCACATGGTCCGCGGGGGCCGACTCCAGCCAGCGCTCGGCCTGCATATGGGCCACGGCCAAGCGCTGGCGGCGGGCCTTGTCGGCATCGGCGGAATAGTCTTGGCGCAGAGCCTGCTCGATCTCCATCGGCAAGGTGTGCTGGCCTTCGATCTTGTTGGAGTAGTACGAGTTCATGGCCCGCAGCAGATCGCGCAGATCGGTCAGCCCCACCGGCTGGCACAGGGCCGAGAGCTGGTGCGCCGCACGCTGTAGGTCGTGGGCCTGCTCCAGCAAGCCCGCCCGCCGGGCCTCGCCGGGCAGCAACGGCTCCATTTGATAGGGAGCGTCGTACAGCTTGAATTTTTGCGAGATAGGCAATATGCCTAACTCTATGTTTTATAAAGCCTTAATGCAACTATAAAACCTGGTTCTGCGAGATTAATTGCGGGTCTATCTGCAATTATTGTTTAACAACATCCGCGCCCGCTGGCGGCTTGAACTGGAAGCTGTCTGCGGCCAGTGCCGGGTTGACTTCCACCTTGGCGAAGGTCATCACCGAGCGCTGGCCAAAGCTGTCCAGAATCTCCAGCGCGGCCAGCTCGGTGGTTTTGCCGTCGGCCTTGAAGCCCACGCGCACGGTTTGCAACTGGCCGTCTTTGGCCTTGGGCGTGGCCAACACCCATTGCAGGCCGTCCTTGTCCGGCGCGGCCAGCAAAGTGAAATCGGCTTGCAGGGCCTGCAGATTGGGCGCTGCGGCAATCAGCGCGGCGGGGGTGGAGCCCAGCACCGCCGACTGTTTGCGCGTGGTCACCTGGTTCAGGTCCACATCAAACAGCCACAGCGTCTGGCCGTCGGCCACGATGCTTTGCTCAAAAGGCTTTTTGTACAGAAACTTGAATTTGCTGGGCCGCTGGAATTCAAAGCTGCCGGTGGATGTCTTGACGCGCGCCACCTGCCCCTCCTTGGGTGGCGAAGTGACGACCTGGGTGAAATCGGCGCGGCCAGACTTCACCGTCTTGACGAAATTCTCCAAGCTTTCCAGGCCGTCTGCGCTTGCCACACCAGCGCAAACAGCTATCAAAAAAGTAGCAATCAGTTTTTTCATTCCACTCATTCTGCCCTTGCAGGCACTAAGATTTCACGTTGACCGGCACCGCTCATGGCGCTCACCAAACCGGCTTTTTCCATGTCTTCCACCAGGCGAGCGGCGCGGTTGTAGCCGATCTTCAGGTGCCGCTGCACCAGGGAGATGCTGGCCTTGCGGTTCTTCAGCACCACTTCTACGGCCATGTCGTACATCGGGTCTTTTTCGCCGCCGCTGTCGCCACCTTCACCGCCCTCCCCGTCTTCGCCATCGACCGTGCCGCCTTCCAGCACGCCTTCGATGTAATCGGGCTCGCCCTGGGTCTTCAAGTAACTTACAACGCGGTGGACCTCTTCGTCGCTGACAAAGGCACCGTGCACCCGCGTCGGCATGCCGCTGCCGGGCATGTACAGCATGTCGCCCAGGCCCAGCAAGGCTTCGGCGCCCATCTGGTCCAGGATGGTTCGGCTGTCAATCTTGCTGCTGACCTTGAAGGAGATGCGGGTGGGGATATTCGCCTTGATCAGGCCGGTGATCACGTCCACGCTGGGGCGCTGGGTGGCCAGAATCAAATGGATACCCGCAGCCCGGGCTTTTTGCGCCAGGCGGGCAATCAGCTCTTCGATCTTCTTGCCCACCACCATCATCAGGTCGGCCAGCTCGTCGATCACCACCACGATGTGCGGCTCGCGCTTCAAAGGCTCGGGGCTGTCGGGTGTGAGGCTGAACGGGTTGTAGATGAATTCTTCGCGGGCCTTGGCCTCGTCGATCTTGGCGTTGTAGCCCGCCAGATTGCGCACGCCCAGCTTGCTCAGCAGCTTGTAGCGGCGTTCCATTTCGGCCACGCACCAGGTCAGGCCATGGGCGGCCTGGCGCATGTCGGTCACCACCGGGGCCAACAGATGCGGAATACCCTCGTAGACCGACATTTCCAGCATCTTGGGGTCGATCATCAGCAGCCGCACGTCGCGTGCTTCGGCCTTGTACAGCAGGCTCAAAATCATCGCGTTGATACCCACCGACTTGCCGGAGCCGGTGGTACCGGCCACCAGCACGTGGGGCATCTTGGCCAGATCGACCACCACCGGGTTGCCGATGATGTCCTTGCCCAGACCCATGGTCAGCAGCGACTTAGCCTCGTGGTAGACCTGCGAACCCAAGATTTCCGACAGGGTAATGGACTGGCGCTTGGCGTTGGGTAGCTCCAGCGCCATGTAGTTTTTGCCCGGAATGGTTTCCACCACCCGGATCGAGACCAGGCTCAAACTGCGCGCCAAATCCTTGGCCAGACCCACAATCTGTGAGCCTTTGACCCCGGTGGCAGGCTCAATTTCATACCGGGTAATGACCGGGCCGGGCGATGCCAGCACCACCCGCACTTCCACGCCAAAGTCTTTCAGCTTCTTTTCGATCATGCGGCTGGTCATCTCCAGCGTCTCGTGGGCCACGGTTTCCTGGTGCAGCTGCGGGCCGTCGAGCAAGTCCACCTGCGGCAGCTTGGTGTCGGGCATGTCGCTGAACAAGGGCTTCTGGCGCTCTTTGATGACGCGGGCGCTCTTGGGCGGGTCGGCCAGGGTGGGCTCGATCATCACGGGCGTGGGGTGGTGGGCGGCGATTTCCACCCGCTCCTCGCGCACCACGGCTTCGCGTTTTTTGGCGGCCACCTTGCCCACAGCCAGATCTTCGGCCACCACGCGCTTCTCGCGCCGCGTCTCCACCAGGGAGTAGGCCCAGGCCCCCAGCCGCTCGGCCACATGGCTCCAGGAGAAGCGGAACACGGCCGACACGCCAATCACGCCCAGCGCAATCCACACCAGCCCGGACCCGGTAAAGCCCAGCCATTTCACGCCGAAGGGTCCCACCAGATAGCCCAGGACGCCGCCTACATGGCCCGGCAAGAGCGGGGCCAGCCGGTACAGCCGCGACCATTCCAGCGCAGTGCTGGCGCACAGCAGCAAGACCAGCCCGAGCCAGAAACCCCAGGCGGTGCCCGCAAGATGGCCGCTGGGGCGGGGTTTGTCGTCCGGGGCGTGGGCGCGCATCCAGTCGGCCAGACCGGCCAACCAGGCCCTCACTCCTGCGGCCAGGCACCACCAGACCGAGAAGCCCAGGCTGAAGTAGCTCAGGTCGGCGATCCACGCGCCCAGCCGACCGGCCCAGTTATGCACCGTCGCGTTCTGGCCCGAGGTGGACCAGGCGGCATCCTGCAAAGAGAAACCCAACAGGGCCATGCACCAGAACACCAGTGCCAGCAGCCCCAGGATCAGGCCAATTTCGCGCGCAAAGCGGTTGATGCCAGTGCGCATCGGCGACACCACCGGTCCGGATGAATTGAGAGTGTTGAGGGAGTAAGTCATGGGCAGAAAAAGTCTGCACCAAGCTTACCCCATGCGCGGACAGCCCAGGACCCGACCGCGGTCGATCAGGTCAGCGAACCCAGCACCGAACGGATGTGGGTGGAGCCGTTGTCATGGCCATGGATGTAGCCGCGCTCTTCCAGGTCTTTCATCACCCGGCTGACCATTTCGCGCGAGGCACCGACCATTTTGGCCACGTCCTGGCGTGAAATCTTGTCGCGGATGACCATCTGGCCGTCGGCATTGGGCGTGGCTGCTTCCAGCAGTACATGCGCTACGCGGCCATACACATCCATCAGGGCCAGGGACTCGATCTTCTGGTCGGCGCGGCGCAGGCGCTTGACCAGGCCGCCCATCACCGCGCGGGCCATGGCGGTGTTGCCGTCCAGGCAGTGCTCAAACTCGGCGCGGCCCAGCACCAGGCAGTCGGTGGGCATCTCGGTTTGCACCGTGGCCGAATGGGGTTCGTTGTCGATCAGGCTCATTTCGCCCACGTAATCGCCAACCTGCAGGGTCGCCAGAATGACTTCGCGGCCCCGGCTGTCCGTGGTCAACACCCGGGCCCGGCCACTGAGGACGATGAACAGGGTGTTGGACTTGCGCCCCTGTTCGACAATGATTTCAGCACGCTTGAAGCGCTGCTTGGTGACCGCTTTGGCCACTACGTCGGCTTGTTCAGCGGTCATGGTAGAGAACAAGGGCACGCGTAACAAAAGCTCTATGTTGGACAGCATCGACATGGTCATTTCCTTTCGCGTGAGAGCCCTGCAGACCGTGGGTTCTTACAATCTGGGGCAAAATTTCAAAATTTGGATTACGCAGCAACCCGCCCCACGGTCTAAACCGTCTGACCGGGTTCTTTGCAATCTTTAAAAAGTATCGCGGCCCAGCCGATAGCATCCACTTGTTATTTTGTAACAAGTAGCAAACTGTACACGCCCCTTTCTCCTTTTCACTACAGGTTTTATCCATGTCGAACAATAAACACGCCAAGGTCCTGGTTTTGGGCTCTGGGCCTGCGGGCTACACCGCCGCCATCTATGCCGCCCGTGCCAACCTGAACCCGGTGCTGATCACCGGCATCGCGCAAGGCGGCCAGCTGATGACCACCACCGAAGTCGACAACTGGCCTGCCGACGTAATGGGCGTACAAGGCCCCGAGCTGATGCAGCGCTTCCAGGAGCATGCCGAACGCTTCAAGACCGAAATCATCTTCGACCATATCCACACGGTCGACTTCAGCCAGCGCCCGTTCACCCTCACCGGCGACAGCGGCACCTACACCTGTGACGCGCTGATCCTGGCTACCGGTGCATCGGCACAGTACCTGGGCCTGGAGTCGGAAACCGCTTTCATGGGCCGGGGCGTATCGGGCTGCGCCACTTGCGACGGTTTTTTCTACCGCGAACAGGACGTGTGCGTGGTAGGCGGCGGCAATACCGCGGTGGAAGAAGCCCTGTATCTGTCCAACATCGCCGCCAAGGTGACCCTGGTGCACCGCCGCGATACTTTCAAGGCCGAAGCCATTCTGGTGGACAAGCTGATGGAAAAAGTGGCCGCAGGCAAGATCGAACTCAAGCTCTTCCACACCCTGCAAACCGTGCTGGGCGATGCCTCAGGCGTTACCGGCGTGCGCCTGCAAAGCACCAAGAGCGATGCGACCACCGACGTGCCGCTCAAAGGCTGTTTCATCGCCATCGGCCACAAGCCCAACACCGACATCTTCGCGGGCCAGTTGGAGATGAAAGACGGCTACATCATCACCCGCACCGGCCTGCAAGGCTTTGCCACCATGACCAGCGTGCCCGGCGTGTTTGCCGCCGGTGACGTGCAAGACCACATCTACCGCCAGGCCATCACCAGTGCCGGCACGGGCTGCATGGCCGCTTTGGACGCACAACGCTTCCTGGAGCAAGGCGCGCACTGAGTACGCGTTTTAGGCATCAAAAAATAGCCTGTCCGCCCATCGAATAAGCGCGGACAGCTATTTTTTTAATAGCAAAGAACCCAGACTACCTTTAGGGCAGTTTTTTCGGGTTCAAGGTGATGCGCACGCCCGCAGCCGTCACCTCGATGCTGCCAGGCTCATAGCCCCAGCCGTTTACCACCGCCATGTCTTTGGCGCTGACCTGGTGCAGCCGGACACCGTCCAGCAGCCGTTCGGCCAGTTGCGAGGCCAGGCCTTGCTCCACGGCCTGGTAGCGCTCGGGCACGCCGGTGAAGCTCAGGGTGTTGACGTGCACATCGGCCATGCGCAAGGTCTGGTCGCTGGGCTCGAACTGCACGCCGTAGTCCACGTCCAGCACGCCGGTAAAGACCGCACGCGTCAGCCGCTCGGTGACCTGCACCTGGAGGGTGGTGCCGAGCCGGTTCTGCGCCGGCAGCAGGCGTAACTGTGGGGCCTGTGCCTGCAGCTCGAACAGCGGGCCGACCTTGCCGGCGTAGGGGAAGCGCGTGGCCAGCAGGCTTTGCAGCTTCTCCTGGCTGACGACAGTGGTACGGGGACCGGGTGCGGCACAGCCCGCCAAGGTCGCCACCAACAGCCAGCCGCAAATTCTTTGCATCAAAATAAAGCTTCCTTGTGCATGCCGCTGCGCCCCAGCTGGATGCGGAGTTTGCGCAGCGCTTCGTTCTGGATCTGGCGCACCCGTTCGCGGGTCAGGCCGAGGCGGTCGCTGAGGGTGTCCAGGGTTTCGGGTTCGCGGTGGTGCAGGCCAAAGCGGCCGTCCAGCACCTCGCGCTCGCGCCGGGTCAGGGTGGCAATCCAGCCTTCGATCAGGCGCTCGACCTCGTGGGTCTGGGTGGCAGCAGCGGGGTCGGGGGTGTCTTCGTCGGCCAGGGTATCGACCAGGGTCTGGCCGTCTTCGCTGCGGTCCATGGTGGCATCCAGCGAGCGCGGGGACTCGGCCATCGCCAACAGGTCGGCCACCTCGCGCGGGTCGCGCCCCATCAGCGCGGCGATGTCATCCACCCCCACGCCTTCGGGGCGGTTGGCGGCAAAGGCCGGGTCTTGCTCCAGCGTGCGGCGGGCCCGCAACACCTGCTGCAGCTCGCGCACCACGTGTACCGGCAAGCGGATGACGCGGCCTTGCTGCATCACGGCGCGCTCGACCGCCTGGCGGATCCACCAGGTGGCGTAGGTGGAAAAACGGAAGCCGCGCTCGGGTTCGAACTTGTCGATGGAGTGCATCAGGCCCAGGTTGCCCTCTTCGATCAGGTCGCCCATGGGGACGCCGCGGCCCAGGTAAAGCTTGGCGATGCTGACGACCAGGCGCAGGTTGTGCTCGATCATGGCCTGGCGGGCTGCAAAGTCCCCGGCGCGGGCCCGGGTGGCCATGTCGAATTCTTCGGTGGGGGTGAACAGCTCGGTACGCCGCACATCGCGCAGGTACATGCTGAGGGTGTCATGGCTATCGACCCCGCTGGCCAGCCAGGGTGCCTGGCCTGCCGCAGCGGCGCTGCCGCCTTCGTCGCCCAACGCGTCCTCAAGCACAGTTTGGCCAGGCACGTTGGGGTTTTTCATACTGTGTTACCGGTTGGGCAGATATTTGGCGGGATCGACGGGCTTGCCTTGGCGGCGAATCTCGAAGTGCAGTTTGACACGGTCGGCATCGCTGCTGCCCATTTCGGCGATTTTCTGGCCCTTGCGCACCGACTGGTCTTCCTTGACCAGCAGGGTCTGGTTGTGGGCGTAGGCGGTGAGGTAGGTGTTGTTGTGCTTGAGGATCAGCAGGTTACCGTAGCCGCGCAGGCCCGCACCGGCATAGACCACCCGGCCATCGGCAGCGGCCAGCACGGCATCGCCGGTTTTACCGCCCAAGTCCAGGCCCTTGTTTTTGGCTTCGTCGAACCCGGCAATCAGCCCGCCACTGGTGGGCCAGATGAAAGCAACATCGTCTTCGGCCCCGGCGGGGGCCACGGGTGTCGGGGTGACCGGTTTGGCGGCAGCACTAGCGGCGCTGGCAGGGCTGGAAGCCGCCGAGGCCGCGGGTGCAGGCACCGCCACCGGAGTCACCGTGCTGGAGGCTACCGGGCGGGTGGTCACGCCGTTCTCAAGGGCCACGGCATTGGGCGAAATCACGCGCAGCACCTGGCCGACTTCGATCACGTTGGGGTTGTCCAGCATGTTCCAGCGGGCGATGTCTTTCCAGCTTTGGCCGTTGTCCAGGCCGATACGGATCAGGGTGTCGCCCGGTTTGACGGTGTAGTAGCCCGGTTTGCCCGCGTTCTCGGCACCGGGCAGGGGTTTGGCGGGTACGGCATCGGCCGTGGCCGCGGTGGGTTGCGAGCGGCTGGTGCCGCGGTCCTCCACCGGAGCCTTGTGCACACTGGGGCCCGCGCAGCCACCGACCACCACCAAAGCCACCAAACCAACCATCTTCAACCAACCCTGACTGCGCAACGCGTGCATGTGTAATTTCCTAAAAACATGAAATAACCTGCCCGGCCCGGCGTGCTCCGCGGCCCTCTACGGCCCGTGCCTGCAGGTTATGCAATCCCTGATTTTAGAGGGACAAAATGCACCGCTTCGAGTAACTGCTGTTTCAGGCCCTGGGCGGTTTTGTCCACCACCACCAGCGCCTGCTTGCCGCCGCTGGTGACCATGGGTGCCACCAGCCGCCCACCCACCGCCAGCTGGTCCAGCCAGGCCTGCGGAATCGCATCGCCCCCGGCTGCGGCGATGATGCCCGCATAGGGCGCGCCCTTGGCATAGCCCAGCATGCCGTCGCCAAACAGCAGGTGCACATTGGGCAGGCGAAAAGGCCGCAGATTGGCCCGGGCCTTGTCGTGCAGGCCGCGCAGGCGCTCGATGCTATAGACCTCGCGGGCCAGTACGGCCAGCACCGCCGCCTGGTAGCCACAGCCGGTGCCGATCTCCAGCACCCGGCCCAGTTGCCCGGCCTTGCCCAGCGCCGAGTCCAGCAGCAGCTCGCCCATGCGGGCCACCACATTGGGCTTGGAAATGGTCTGGCCCAGGCCGATGGGCAGGCTGGTGTCTTCGTAGGCCTGGTTGACCAGCGCGGTATCGACAAAGCGGTGCCGCTCCACCAAGCCCATGGCGCGTAGCACCGGGGCCGACACAATGCCCATGGCCGACAGCTTGTGCACCATGCGGGCGCGCACCGCGTCCGAGTCCATACCGTGGCCTGCCGTGCCACTAAATTCCAAGCTTTTTAAGGGCCTAGCGCCCATAGGATTTGCGCTACCAGCTATATTTTTAGTAGCAACCGTCTTGGCCGACGGTGCACCGATGGAGAAGTCCAGCCGGGCCGGAAACGGGGGCCGCTGCGCCATTCAGGCCACCGCCAAGCGGGCTGCGGTTTGCGCCCAGTAGCCTAGGTTGTCGTGGTCGGTCAGGTCCACTTTCAGGGGTGTCATGGTGACGTGGCCCTGCAGGCTGGCGTGGAAGTCGGTGCCCTCGGCATCGTCCTTGGCGGCCCCGGCGCTACCGATCCAGTACATGGTGTCGCCGCGTGGGCTGTCCATGGTGATGACTTTTTCGGCCGTGTGGCGGCGGCCCAGGCGACACACTTTCAAAGGCTTGAGCTGGTCCAGCGGCAGGTTGGGAATATTCACGTTCAGCAGCCACGGCGGCGCACCCTCGTGCTGCTGCCGGATCAGGCGCAGCACCAGGTCGCGCGCGGTCTGGGCAGCGGCATCCAGGTGGGCCCAGCCGCCCTGGGTTTGCGAAAAGGCAATCGCCGGAATGCCGAACAGGTAGCCCTCCATGGCCGCGCCCACGGTGCCCGAGTAGATGGTGTCGTCGCCCATGTTGGCGCCGTTGTTGATGCCCGAGATCACCAGATCCGGCCGGTAGCCCAGCAGACCGGTCAGGGCAATGTGCACGCAGTCGGCCGGGGTGCCGTTCACATACCGAAAACCGTTGGCAGCCCGGTGCACGTACAAGGGCGCGTACAGGGTGAGCGCGTTGGACTTGGCGCTGTTGTTGTGCTCGGGCGCGACCACCTCGACCTCGGCCACATCTTTCAGCGCGTCATACAGCGCGTTAACGCCAGGAGCCTGGTAGCCGTCGTCATTGGAAATCAGAATTTTCATAAAACATGCCAAAGTGTTACGAGATTGTAGGGGCCGGGTTACAGGCACCCGCGTCCCGATGTAACGCTAGGCCGATGCGACCACCAGGCCCTGTTGCAAGGCAAATACTTCGGGCCGCAACGGACGGGCAAAGTGGTAGCCCTGGGCGTAGGTGCACTGCAGGTGGCGCAGGCGCTGGGCGATGTCTTCGGTTTCCACGCCCTCGGCCAGCACGCTCAAACCCAGGCTCAGGGCCAGTGAAATGATGCCGCGCACGATGGCGGCGTTGTCCGGGTCATCAATCAAATCGCGCACAAACGACTGGTCAATTTTGATCTTGTCGAACTTGATGCGCCGCAGATAGGCAAAGCTGGAATAACCGGTGCCAAAGTCGTCGATCGACAGCTTCACCCCCAAGGCCTGCAGCCGGCGCAGCACGGCGGTGACGGCCTCGCCGTCGTGCAGCAACACGCTTTCGGTCAGCTCCAGCTCCAGCCGGTCGGGGGCGATACCGGACATTTCCAGCGCGGCCTCCACCTGCTTGAGCACCACGCCGCGCTGGAACTGCCGGGCCGACAGGTTGACCGCCATGATCAACTCGGGCTGGCCCGCGTCGTGCCAGGCACGCAACTGCAAGGCGGCAGTTTTAAGCACCCAGCCGCCCAGGGATTCGATCAGACCGCAGTCTTCAGCGATCGGGATGAACACGCCGGGGGGGATCGCGCCGCGCTCAGGGTGGTCCCAGCGGCACAGGGCCTCGGCCCCGACCACCCGCCCGCTGGGCAGATGGATCAGCGGCTGGTATTCCAGGCGCAAGGCGTTGTTTTCAATTGCCAGTCGCAACGCCGATTCCAGCCGCAGGCGTTCCAGCGCAGCCTCATTCATCGTGGCATTGGCAAACTGGTAGGTGCCGCGTCCGCTGCGCTTGGCTGCGTACAGGGCCGAATCGGCGCGCCCAAACAGGGCATCAAACTGACTGCCGTCGGCCGGGAACATGGCGATTCCGGCAGAAATGGACACATTTACCGGCATATCGGCCAAAATCATGGTTTGACCGACCGCATCCATCAAGGCTGTCACCATGTGGGCCGCATCGGCTGTGCCCTGCACGTTGCGCAGCAAAATCAAGAATTCGTCGCCGCTCAAGCGCCCCACCACCGAGCGCTCGTCGGCAAACTGGCTCAGCCGCAGGCCAACTTCGCGCAGCATCTGATCGCCCGCCGCGTGGCCCAGTGAATCGTTCAAGGTCTTGAAGTTATCCACATCGATAACGATCATGGCCACTTGTTCGTGCGTGGTCTTGGCGTGCTTGAGCACCAAAGTAGAGCGCAAAGCCACTTGGGTGCGGTTGGGCAGACCAGTGATCACGTCCTGGCTGGACAAATAGGCAATTTTTTCTTCGGCCGCCTTGCGCGAACTCAGGTCGGAAAAAGCCGCCACGTAGTGCGTCACATCCCCATGGGCACGCCGATGCAGAGCCGACAGGCTGAGCCATTGGGGATACACCTCGCCGTTTTTGCGGCGGTTCCATATCTCGCCGGTCCAGCGCCCTTCTTCGGCCAAAACCTTCCACATCTGCTGGAAAAATGCCGCATCGTGCTGCCCGGAAGCCAACAACTTGGGGTCGCTACCCAAGACTTCACTGGCCTGGTAACCCGTAATTTCAGTAAATGCCCCATTGACCATAATGATCCGGTTGGACTCATCGGTCACGATAATGCCGTCGGTGCTTTGCTCCAGCACGCGGCCTGCCAGTTCCAGCTTGGTGGCGGCGATGCGCTGGTCGGTGATGTCGCGGCGCACCATCAGCAGGTGCATGCGCTGGCCTCGCCTTCCAAAGGTGGGCACCCGCACCACATCCAGCCAGCGCAAATTGCCCTGCCCGTCGTCGGCCACTTCCTGCATGTGCGATGCCCGGCCCGACTGCCAGGTAGCCTCGTCGGTCAAGGCCCCCTGGCGCAGGCCCTCGCCCTGGGGATGGTCGCGGTCAGCTATTTCCAGATTGGTATAGCCATAGGCCTCTTGCTCCGATAAACCCAGAACGGCCCGCGCGGCAGGGTTGGTCAACAACCAGCGCCCTTCACCATCCTTGAGGTAGACCATGTCGGGCAAGTGCCGAAATACAGAACCCAGCAGTTTGTCGCGGTCGCGCAGTTGGCGGTCCGACTCGGAGCGGGCCGTCACATCCAGACCCACGCACCACACCACGTCCGGCAGGGATGCAGCACGCAAGCCGTCGATGCTGGACCAGGCGATGCGCCGCTTGTCGCCCGACTTGGTGGTCAGCGTCCACTCCACGCCCCTGAAACTGGCGCCCAACTCCAGAAAATCGGCCAGCTTGCGCGACAGATAAGAGGGTTCGGGGTACAACCATTGCAAGGCTTCCGGATGGTCCACCAGTTCATCGCTGGCGTAGCCCGAAACCGAGGCGCACTCGCGATTCCAATAAGTGATGGTGCGGCGGTCGCGCAAATCCATCGCACTGACCAGTACCGGCAAACCATCCAATACGGCCAGAATCTGTGGCGATACTGCACTGCCCACCAGCGGCATCCCCCTGCCCACCAACAACGCACGCAAATTCACGGAATCGTCCCCCATATGGGCATGGTCAATGCGAGAGTTGGGACGCTTGATTTCCACACGGAGTTCCTACTGGTACGGCGGGGGCAAGGCAGTTAAAACGTCTTCATAACTGTGTGCGATGCAAACTTCGATAGTAGTACACGCAGCCCTAAATTATTGACAGCAAGGCAATATAGCAATGTGAGCGGCGTGGCAATGCCTTATTGCAACAATGTCCAGCCAAAAAAAAGAGCGCTACCTAAAAGATAGCGCTCTTGCACTTGAAACCAGTCAATAAGTGGGGTGGCTGAAGGGGCTCGAACCCTCGACAACAGGAATCACAATCCTGACTTTATAGTATTTCACAGTGTTGATTGATGTTGCTACAATCAATACAAATCAACAGCTTACATCCATACAACTGGATAAGAAAACAGCCCTAGTGTTGATTGATATTCCTCTAAATTGGGGATTTTTGGCTACACAGTGGCTACACGGACTGCCGGTGTAGCCAAACTGACCGGAGCAAGCAGCATGGCCCGCCCCAAGAAAATCGACGCACCAGACACCACCCAGCGGATAAACCTGACCGCAGGCGTGATTGACCGGCTGACCTGCCGCACCGACCAAAAAGCCCAAGCCTTCTTGCGCGACAGCGAAGCCCCCGGCCTGCGGGTTCGTGTGACCAACACCGGGGCCAAGTCGTTCGTGTTTGAGGCCAAACTGAACCGGCAGACCATCCGTCGCACCATCGGAGACGTTCGCGCCTGGACCATTGAACAGGCCCGGGCCGAGGCAAACCGCCTGCGCGTGACCCTGGATGCAGGCACAGACCCCCGCGAGGTGGAGCGCGACCGACAAGCCGCCGCCGTTGAGGTAAAGGCCGCTGCCGCAGCCAAAGTAGAGGCCGACAAGGTAGCCGCACTGACCGTGGGCGAGGTGTGGACCACCTACATTGAAGAGCGCCGCCCACATTGGGGCGCATTGCACTACCGTGACCACGTCGACAAGGCCAAGGCCGGGGGCTTACCGTCTGGCCGCCGTGGTGGTGGCAAGCAGTTGACCAAGCCGGGACCGCTGGCCGCATTGATGCCGCTGGCGCTGCGCGACCTCGATCAGCCCACCATCGAGGCATGGGCCGCGAACGAGGGCAAGACCCGTGCATCCTCCGCCCGGCTGGCATGGCGGCTGCTGACTGTGTTCCTGACCTGGTGCAGCGAGCAGCCCGCCTACGCCGACCTGCTGCCCGTCAAGAACCCAGCCAAGACCAAGAAGACCCGCGAAGCCCTGGGCAAGGCCGGGACGAAATCCGACGTGCTGCAACGCGAACAATTGGCCCCATGGTTCGCCGCCGTCCAGCAAATTCAAAACCCAGTGATTGCCGCCTGCCTGCAATTCCTGCTGTTGTCCGGGGCACGGCTAAATGAAGTGCTGGCGCTGCGCTGGGAAGACGTGAACACCCAGTGGAAAGGCATCTACCTGCATGACAAGGTGGAAGGCAACCGCGAGATTCCCGCCACCCCCTATATGCTGCACCTGCTGGCCACCCTGCCCCGCCGCAATGAATGGGTGTTCTCCAGCCCCACCAGCGAATCGGGCCACCTGAGCGAGCCCAACAACTCGCACACCCGCGCTTGCACCGTTGCTGGCGTAGATGGCCTGACCCTGCACGGCCTGCGCCGCTCATTCAAGAGCCTGACCGAGTGGCTGGAGGTACCGGTGGGCGTGGTGGCCCAGATTCAAGGCCACAAGCCCAGCGCTACCGCTGAAAAGCACTACACCGTGCGCCCTTTGGAACTGCTGCGCGTGCACCATGAGCGCATCGAGGCCTGGATGCTGGAGCAGGCAGGAGTGCCGTTTGACGCGAAAGCCGTGCCTGGTGCGCTGCGCATGGTGGGTTGAAATCGTTAATTTATGCCACTACAATAAATAAAGCCATGCACTTCACGTTCGACCCGAACAAAGATGCGGTCAACATCGCAAAACACGGGCTTTCGCTGGTTGACGCGCCCCTGGTGTTCAACGCACTGGACAAACTCACGCTGGAGTCGGTCCGCGCCACTGAAACCCGGCTGATGGATGTTGCCCTGGTCGAGGTGGCAGGCGTGGTGCTGGTGCTGGTGTACGTGCAACGCGAACCCAACGAGGTGCGGGCCATATCACTACGCCGGGCATCCAAACAGGAAAGGAAGCTGTATGCAAGTTGGCAAGAAACCCACTGAACCTAGGCCCTCTGGCACCGACTGGGAGCGCGTCAAGCGCGAAGCTGCGAAGGATGCGCCCATTCCGTTCACCCCTGACAGCGGGCCCTACGACCCCAACGACACCGCCGCAGTGGCCACTTACTGGGCAAGTGCGGCCATCAAACGGGGCCGGGGCAGGCCCGCAGTGACCGTGAAGCGGCCCACCTTGAATATGCGCGTCGATGCCGAGGTGCTGGACGCATTCAAAGCCACCGGGCCGGGCTGGCAAACCCGCATCAATGAAGTCTTAAAAAGCTGGGTGCAAAGCCACGCTTGAAAACAAAGGGGTAAGCCATGACCGATAAACAGCGATTTGCCGGCGTGTGGGATGCCATCGAGGACACCCCCCAGGAGGCGGCCAGTATGCGTGCACGCTCTTCTCTGATGATGAGCCTGACCGAAGTTATCCGCCAACAGGACATTACCCAGGCCCAGGCCGCCTCCTTGTTTGGCGTAACCCAACCTCGCATATCCGACCTGATGCGCGGCAAGGTCAACCTGTTCTCGCTGGACACATTGATTGATATGGCGGCCACTGCGGGCATGGTGCCGACCGTCAAGGTGTCGATGCCCAAGATAGCGCCGGTCCGCCGAGCCGCCGCCCACGCCTAAAACAGTTTTGCCCCAGCTAGGTTTAGCGGCTGAAAAGCGGGAACCTTCACCCGCCTGCTGGGGCTTCGGTTGGACCCCCGTTGTTTTCCGTATTTTCGTGATAGAAAATACTCTTGCCCGTTGATTTAGACGGGTCTAGGTCTTGCGCAAGACGTGCTACCAGTGACTGAATACCGCGTGCGGAATTAACCGCTTTAAGGGGGACTATCCCCGGCCAACAGTCCACCTAGTCATTCCAACCTTCTTTGAGAAAGGGTTGTGCATGACTGCACGTACTTCTACGCCTGAATTTCATCCTGCAACAAGTACCGATCCTCTCGCGTTTCCAACGCTGGAATCGGTAACTCGCCCCACTGTTGACACCGCAACAGCGGCCTACTACCTCAACCGCCGTCCTCAGACAATGAGGGCATGGGCCATGCGCGATGGAACCGGCCCCATCCGGGCCCTGCGCATAAATGGCCGCCTAGCCTGGCCGGTAGCCGAACTGCGCCGCGTGCTGGGGGTGGCAGCATGAGCCCCAGCTACACCACCGCCGACTTGGCCGAGCAGGCGGGTGCACAAATCGCCACCACCGCACTGGATGCCATCCTGGCCCAGAAAACCCAAGCGGCCCGTGCAGCGCAACTGTGCACCGCTCTGCAACAGTTGTCCGAAAACTGCGATCACCGTGATCGCGCTATCGCTGGCTTTGCTGGCGTGATCGTCAACGTGGTGGAGCAAGGCCTGGGGGTAGCAGCGTGACCAGCACCAGCAAACCCCGGCCCCAAAACGGCGAAGCCCCCAGCACGGCAAATGCTGGAGGCCTCAAATCTCAAAAAACCAGTACACGAAACTTCACCCAGACCGAATTATTGCCGCTCTCGCGCGAGAAGCAAAGCCTCCCTATAGCACGAATTGGCAAAGTTGCATGTGACGCAATCCGGGCAGAAATTGCACGCGCAGGGCTTCGCCTAAATAGCGCTGCGGGTGACAGCCAGATGGCAATGCTTCCACGGGTCTTGCGCTACCTTGGCGCTCGTGGGCTGGGCACGGTGGAAGCGGAGGCGCTGGGGTACCGTCGAATCGCCACGCGCATCCAGGATTTGGAAGAACGGGGCTATCGCGTCCACGTTGACCGTGAGCACGTTGTCACGGACGACCAGCTATTGCACCCCAGGATGGCGCGCTACAAGCTGATGAGCGCCCCGCGCAGTGCAGCTAAAGGCATCGTGCGCAACCCGCCAGAGGACCGCCGCCACGACCTCGTCACCGCGATGCAAAGCGAGGTGCACTGATGGCCAGACCTTATTTCATAGGTATCGGACCAGCGGGGGCGATATCACCCCCGCCCCGTCACGCAGACCTCGCAACAGCCCCCTGCTACTGCGGCCCCTTCAAAACGGCCACTGCGTGCATCACCTGCCTGCGGTGGCACAGATTGTTTACCGCCATGGCTGCCAGACCGACCCAAAGGGAGGGTGCATGAGTATTCGTGTCATGTCCCGCGTGTGGGATCAGTCGCAGCACAGCGGCACCGAACTTTTAATGCTACTAGCGTTGGCCGACTTTGCCGACGACGATGGCAACAGCTATCCGGCTGTGCCGACGCTTGCAGCGAAGTGCCGCATGACCCCCCGCAACGCAAACCATATCCTGGCTGCATTGCGTGCAAGCGGCGAGCTTCAGGTTCTTTTGAACGAAGGGCCACGTGGTACGAATCGGTACCGCATCGTGATGGGTGCACCCCTGAAGGCTGCTTCACCCCTGAAGCCCATTGCACCCCTGAAAGAGCCTTCACCCCTGAAGAATGCTTCATCCCTGAAGCCCACTTCCCGTACCCCTGAAGTGGGCTTCCTCAAACCCCTGAAGCCCACTTCAGACGAACCATCATTGAACCACCAAGAACCACCAATAACCTCAAGTACCTCGAAATCTGCTTTGCAATCAGGTGATGGCTTCGTCAAGTTCTGGGACAGCTACCCCAAGAAGGTCAGCAAGTCCGACGCTCAGAAAGCCTTCGCCAAATTGAAAGCGGGTGCCGAACTGGTGGATGCAATCCTGTTGGCACTGGCCAGCCAGAAGCAATCTCCTGATTGGCAGAAAGATGGGGGCAAATTCGTTCCGCACCCGGCCACCTGGTTGAACGGCAAACGCTGGGAAGACGAGATCCCGAAAACACCGGCAACGGCGGCAGGTGAACGCAAGCCATGGGAGGGTGCACGATGAAAACCGTACCTTACCCCCGGGGTGATGCCTACGCTATCGCAGAAGCCCGCGCCCAGGGGCTGAAACCCGCGGGCGTGGTGCTGGTGGTCTTGGCCGGCCGATTCCACTGGGACAACCCCACGGTGTACGCAAACCCTGAACAGCCCTACCGATGGGACTGGCTGCGTGGCTTGTCGGTGGTTGTCTTGATGGACAGCAAGACCCGCCTGGGCAAACTCTTGGCTGACATCCTGGGGGCCCAACCCGAGCAACTGGACGTGATCGACCACGAGCGCAGGCTGGGCTGGCTGGTGCTGGAGGCAATCCCCCGATTGGTGAAGGTCCGCTGGGCACCAAGCTGGGTTGCTGATTGGTTGGGTGATAGCCACCTGCATGATGCACTGCACACCATCAAGCGCGAAGCTGCCCAGCAGGAGCAAGCCGAGCGGGCGGCCAAAGCGCTGGTGCGCGAAGTGGAGGCGGTATGGAACTGATCGCCGACACCGTGGACCTGAGCGCCTACCTGGATGCGCCCAACTTCAAGGCACTGGTACGCAGTGCATCCGAGTTTGCCGACCAGGTAAAAGCCGACCTGGACCCCAATGCACCGGCTGAGACTGCGCCCGGCCTGTCGATACAGAACGCGCGGGGGCTGATCCACTTTCGCCCCGGCGAGGTATCCGTCTGGTCAGGCTACAACGGCCATCGCAAATCCATGTTCACCTCACAGGCTGCCATCGACCTTGCCGCCCAGGGTGAGCGGGTGCTGATTGTCAGCCTCGAAATGTTGCCCTGGCGCACGATGAGCCGTATGGCGCGCCAAGCCTGCGGTGAGGCCCACCCATCAGCCGGGCTGATTGACCGCTTCCACGCCTGGACAGATGGCCGCCTGTGGCTGTTTGACCATGTGGGGCGTATTGCGCCGGACCGTGCGCTGGCCTTGTGCCGGTATTTCGCAGAGGTTCACAAAGGCACCCATGTGTTTCTGGACTCCTGGATGATGATTTGCGCTTCAGAGGAAGCTCTGGACGAGCAAAAGGCATTCAGCACCGACCTCTGCCGACTGGCGCAGGAAACCGGCTTGCATGTGCACGTCGTAGCCCACTGCAAGAAACCGGGCGGCATGTCGAGCGAAGCGAAGCCACCAGGCCGGTACGACGTGCGGGGATCGGGTGCGATTTCTGACCAGGCCTCCAACGTGTTCAGCGTCTGGATGAACAAATCCAAGTTCGAGCGCCTGGATGCCAACCCCGGCGACCTGGAAGCCCAGGCAGAGCCCTGCGGCATGCTCAAGTGCGACAAGCAGCGCAATGGGTCCTGGGAAGGCTCCATAAAGCTCTGGCACGACGCGGCCAGCCTGCGCTTTTGCGACAACCGCACGTCGCGTGTGGAACCGTATCGATTTCTGACAAGGGGGCACCAATGACCGCCATCAACCGAACATGCGCCAACTGCTGCGCCTTTTCGCCCGCGGAAGACGGCGGGACACCTGAATGCTTGAGCCTGGTTTCAGTTCTCCACCGTACCGGCGAAACACCAAGCCAACCCATGGCAAATGACTGTTGCGACCAGCACCAGACACAGGCCGAAAGCGATGCTCTAGGTACTGCAATCGGGGCGCATTGGAGTCGCTTTTGTAATCTTATTGGAGGGCCATATGATGAAAAGAAATAGCCCAGCCGCTCACCAAAACGGAGGGGCCCAGGGTGCCAACCAGTACGAGAAACCGGGGGCTGGCCAGTTAAGGAAATGTCGAATATCCCACTACTGCGGTAATCCCATGATCTTGGTAAACCTAGGAAATCCAAAGATATTCCAATCCCGTTGCCACGCCGAGATCTACGTGCGCGCGCGGGATGGCGAATTTGATAGCATCCAACGGCGGGCCCCACACGGGTCTTATTTCAACCGGGTCAAGAAGTCCCACCAAAGCGATTCATTCGCTAATGTGCCCACGTGGCACGGAGGGACTTCACCATGATTTTGAGCTTTGAACAACGCCACAGCCGCGGTGGCCGGGCGCTTTACCTGGGCGGCGGAGCGCCTGATCAGAGCGGCCAAAATGCAGCGGCATTGGCGCAGGCCGATCTTTCCAAAGAGCAACTGGCTTGGGCCAAGGATATCTACGCAGAAACGGCCCCCGACCGGGCGGCAACTGCAGAGCGCGCAAATGCCGTATCTGATGCCCAACTGGCTGCGACCCAACAGCAAACAGCCATTGCGGGCGATGCCTACAACGACTACAAGACCACCTACCAGCCACTGGAGCAGTCCATTGTGGCCGAGGCCCAGGGCTACGACACCGCCGAGCGCCGAGCGGCAGAGTCAGCCAAGGCCAGTGCTGATGTGCAAACCCAGGTTGATGCACAGCGCTCCGCCACGATGCGCGAGCAGGAGCGGGCCGGGGTCAACCCAGCCAGCGGGAAGATCATGGCGATGCAGGGGTCTATGGACCTGGGTGCAGCCAAGGCCAAGGCCGGTGCTGCAAACATGGCCACGCGCCAGATCGAAACCCTCGGTGCAGCCAAGAAGGCAGACGCGGCCAACCTGGGCCGAAACATCGCCAGTAGCCAGGCCTCCAGTGCAGCCCTAGCGCTGCAACAGGGAAACAGCTCCGTAGCCAATTCAGGCACGGCCCTTTCAGCCGTAAGTTCAGGAACTCAATCCATGCAACAGGGATATTCAGGGGCCCAGTCGGGTCTGGCAGGCGCTGCAGGCACTTACGGAAACATCGCGGCAACGCAAGGGGCGGCCAGCGCTGCGAACTCTTCAAACATAGCGGCTGGCGTTGGTGCCGCAGCCTCTTTGTACGGCGCATATGTCGCAGCAGGAGTTATCTGATGATGAACCTTGAAGCGGTCGATGCCGCAACGCACCTGGTGCTGGAGCGCGGCATCCGCGTGTTCAACGGCGCGCTGTTCGGCCCCACCGAGGAAGAGCACGTGGCCTTCCTGCTGGGTGCAATGGACCCGCTGCCCGGGGCCATGGTCATCGATGTCGGGTGTGGTGTCGGTGAAATGGCCCGCATCATGAAGATGCTTCGGCCTGACCTGGAATTTCTGCTGCTGAACGCCAGTACCGCGCAGTTGGCGCAATGCCCCGAGGAATTGGACCTGCTGCACGGCGACTTCAACGCGATGCCGCTGCCCGACGGGTGCGCCGACGTGGTGATTTTCAGCTACGCGTTGTGCCACTCGCAGGACTTTGAACGCACCTTTGCGGAGGCCCGCCGTGTGCTGAAAGTGGGCGGGAAAGTGTTCGTCAACGACATGGCCCGCACGATGGGTGACAACGCAGAGTTTGAGGCCGTGCTGGGGGCCAAGGTGCACGAAGCCATGGCGGTGGAGGCCTGGGCCCGCGCGGCCGGGCTTGGCCTGGACTACACCATCACGCCCGAGGTCCGGGTGGAGCGCTTGAAAGAGCTGCTACCGGAGGACGGCCAGCACCTGCTGCATGGCGTGGTGCCCACCATCTGGAGTTTTACCGCACTGGACGACGTGGCCGCCGCCTTCGGCCGACACGACCGCATTGCTTTCCAGTTCTCTGGAGGGCGCGACTCCACCGCCGCGCTGTACCTGCTGCGCCCCTACTGGGACCGGATGACGGTTTACCACCTGGACACCGGCGACCAGTTCCCCGAAACCCGCGCCGTGGTCGAGGCGGTGGAGCGGGATGTGCCCATCGTGCGTATCCATTCCGACGTGGCCAGCCTGAGGAATCTGCATGGAATGCCCAGTGACGTGGTCCCCGTCGATAACCAGGAGTTCGGTGCGCTGGTTTCCGGGAAGGTTATCAAGATCCAGGGCCGGTACGACTGCTGCGCCCGCGCGTTGATGTTCCCTATGCACGACCGCATGCAGGCCGACGGCATCACGCTGCTGGTGCGCGGACAGCGCGACGATGAATACGCCTCCCCGCCGCTGCGGTCTGGCGATGCTGCGGGTGGGTTTGAGGTGCTGTACCCCATCCAGAGCTGGGCCGGTGCCGATGTGTCGGCCTACCTGGTCGAGAGGGGCTTACCTATTGCCCAGTTCTACGCCAAAGGGGTACGCCGTGCGCCCGAGTGCATGGGCTGCACCGCCTGGTGGGATGAGGGGCGGGCGCGCTACCTGCGCGAGCATTACCCGGAACACCACGCCGTCTACATGCGCCGCATGGCAGACATCAAGAACGAAATTTGCCAGCAGCTCGGCTGGCTTCACACTGAAATGGAGAACTGAAATGGCAAATATTGGATGGGGCCACGTGATGGCTGCGGCAGTCGGCGGATATTTGAACGGGCAACAAATCGGACAGCGCCAACTTGATGCAGAAGAAGAAAAGAAGGCCAAAGCGGAGGACCGTGGCAAGCGGAATTGCAGAAGGCTCGCCTGGTTCGGTCTGATGTCGGGTGCCAGCCTACTGCGATAGCGGGCCTTTTCGGTGAGCTACAGTGCACAGCGAAATCAGATTTCCCTGGCCAACATTTATGGGTGAACTATGCGACTTTTGATAATTGCTCTGCCCTTCGCCCTGAGCGGCTGCGCAACACCCAACACCGGCATAGTTCCGATCGGCAGTGGAAGCTACATGATTTCCAAGATGGGTGGCGTGCTCACCTGGAGTGGTGGCGAGGTCAAAGCCGACCTCTATCGAGAAGCCGCCATGTTCTGCGAGAAAGCGGGCAAACAAGTCGAACCTGTTACCTCGACTTCACAAGATTCAGGCCTCGCTCAGTACGCCTCGGCTGAAATCCAGTTTCGCTGCAAGTGAGTCGGGAGGCGGTTCGCCTCTGTCACGGCAACCGTGTTCAGCACTTAGACCGCGACTCTACTAACTTTGGGGGCGCTATACTCCGCCTGTCCCGAGAGGGATGGTGCGTAAGAACACCGTAGGTTCAGAGGTTGCAACCCCCACCGTAAGCGGGGTTTTGTCACGCCCAAATTCTGGCGATCGTGTGGCTTCAAGCTATGCGGGCGCTGTAGGTTTCGGGTGGGGTGGGCTTGTCCGTGAGGCTGGCCGCATGGCTGAACCCATGTTCTTAACACCCCATCCACCATATGCGCGTAAGAACGCAAACGGTGTTTCTCAGTCTCGTTCAGGAGCCGAAACATGACCAAGGTCAACACCCCCACCACGCCAAAAATGGGCATTTCCACCCCCATCGCCCGGCAACAAGCCATAGAGAACGCACTTTCCACAGCGCTGTATTTCATCCGCAAGGCTAACCACCCCGGTGACCTGCAACACGCCACCATGCGGGCTATCCGCGCCACGGCGATGCTCAAACAAGCCTGCACCGAGTCCGCCACCGCTTTGACTGTGGGGGCTTAAATCATGGCCACCACTACAAAGCCCACGGGCAACAATGCCACAGCCACGCGTGCCGACGCGTCAACGCAGACCGCATTAAAAACGCTGACGACGGGTATTTTTGACCTTACAGACCACGAGCATGCTGGCAAGGCAGAGGGTGCATTACGCCTTGCAAGCTGGATGTTTGATGCCATCACCACACTGGACACCATTCGAGATAAAGCGAAATGGAGCGACAAACTGGCGAAGGAATTGGAGGCGGAAAGTATCGACATCTATGGCAGCGTATTCACCATCCAGCACGCCAAGGCCATGCAGTCCATGCTGCTAAATGCGGCCAGTGCTTGCCGCGATACACAGGCTTGCATTGAAGACCTGCACACGCACGCCCAGGCAATGCTGAAAGGCGGTGCAGCATGAGCACGCCCGCACTGGAATTTGATACAGCCCGCCGCGCCTTGTGCATGGATGCAACCTATGAGATTGAAGCGCTGGCGGCTGCGCTGCCCGGCCTTGTCCCCAAGGAGTTGGACATTGACGGCGTTCACTTTGTTGTGAGAGGCATTGCCGCCCGCCTGGTGCACCTATCCGGCGTGGTTATGGCGGGCCTTGGCGATGATGCTGCGGATACGTCGGACCTGCAATACAGCGTATCCGGGAGTATTGAATGAGCACCGCTACAACTTCAATAGCTACCTGCGCAAGCGATACGTGCGCTACAGCCCCGAAAGTATCCAACCCAGACACCCCAGAAAAACGCAGCAAGCACCATCTAGCCCAAACCCATGTGCTGCTGGCGGCGATGGCCCTGCACCACATGGAGGACGGCCAGAGCACCGACGGACTGGACGATGCATTCAACCTGCTGACGATGGCGCTGCATGGCGTGGAAACCCTGCGCAGTTGGTATCTGCACGACCTAGCCCAGGGCTACAGCCCTATCACCACCGAGGGCTACCACCATGCATAAATTGCCCATCACGCCATTCGGTGCAGCCCCCGCCATGACAGACAAGGCTTTTAGCACCCTGCAAGCCCGGTTCGCGCTATGCGGCCAGACCCTGAACCGCCTACCCGGTAGCCAGGCCATGTACGCCACCCGGTGGGGCATGGTGCGCCACCTAGCAACCGAGCAGGAAGCCCGCCTATTTCTAGCCCGCATCGAAGGCAGGGCCAAACCATGAACACCCAGACAGGCAACCGATTCCCAGCCTGCGGGGTTTACAAGCATGGCTAATGGTCGAAACAAAGGCCGCAAAGGTGATGCAGGGCGCGACCCCGGTGGGTTCGTTGCCTTGCCTTGGAGCGTGCTGGATTGCCAAGCCTATGCCGGTCTGTCCATGCATGCGCGGGCATTGCTGCTGGAGGTCGCCCGCCAAATTACGAAGGACGACAACGGGCGGCTACTGCTATCCCGCACCTACATGGCAACGCGAGGATGGAAGTCTGTGGACATGTTGACCAAAGCAAAACGCGAGTTGCTGGCGGCAGGGTTCATTTTTGAGACAGTCATGGGCCAGCGACCGAACAAAGCAAGTTGGTACGCCGTCACATGGCGACGGCTGGACCGCATCCCCGGCTACGACGTGGGTACAACCCTGCTTTTTGAACGTGGGGCATACCGAAAAAATGACCCTCTTAAAACCGCAGTCCTTGCACCGTCCCACGGTACAGAGAAAAACGCATCCCTTGTACCGTCACACGGTACATAGAGCCGCCGGATAGTACCGCCCCACGGTACAGGCAAAGCGCTCACTGTACCGCCCCACGGTACTATCCGGGCCATTTTTGCCCCCCTCTCTGTACCGCCCCACGGACACCCTCTAGAGTAACCATCTACTGTGCGCGCACAGCCTGCCTCCTGAACCCGTTCCGAACCTGCCGCAGCACCCACGCATTGAAGGGCCCGCACCATCCCGCCCTCCCTGGCGCTGGCCCACGCCCACGCGATACTGCAACCTGGTGCTGAACTACTGGTCGAGCCTGCTGCTGATCGGGGGAAGGTACGGGCACGGGTGTGGCCCCGTCGTGTTTATGGCAACCAGCAAGCACTCAGGGAAAACTTCCTGCCCTGGTCAGGGCGATGCTTCACTTGCACCCTGCTGCTGATCGCGCCCCGGTTTACCCTTGTCATCGGGTGGGGGCTGGCCGGGTGGCAGTGTGGGGTACTGGTGTGATCGCCCTGGCCGTAGCCCCTGCCCGGACCATACAGCACCCTGGTGGTAATTGGGTGGGGGCTGGCCGGGCCAATGGTGGAGACCATCTGGCGGTTGTTGTCATCGCCTCGCGGCAGGTGACGAAGGCCACCAGGGGGCTACACAGCCCGACCTAATCGGGTGGGGGCTACAAAGCAACCATGCAATTTTTCTGTTTGCTTTAGCTAGTCGGGGCCTACACGGTACAAAACCATGTACCCGTGGCTACGCAGTGGCTACACCGACCACAAAAGCAAAAAGCCTGCTATCTTTTGAATAGCAGGCTTTCCTTACTGTACTTGGGGTGGCTGAAGGGGCTCGAACCCTCGACAACAGGAATCACAATCCTGGACTCTACCAACTGAGCTACAGCCACCGTAGCTTGATATTATAGCCTGAATTTTCACATTTAAGCGCTTATCCCGCATCGACACCGATTTTGACTGCAGGTTTGGCCACGTTGATTTTGACCTTGAAGCGCTCTTTGAGTGTGTTGTAGTAGGCGCGACTCTCGGCACCGGCCCAACCCTGGCTGTATTGCATACGGCCTTGCTTGAGCAGTGCCTCAGCAGGTACATCGCGCGGCACCAATTTATTGATCTTGGCAATGGCATAGCCTTGTTCGCCCAAATCTGTCCCCACCCAGGCAGGCAGGCTACTCAGGTCAGCCCTCAAGGCGGCATTGACCACCTGCACCGGCTGCTGCTGGGCATTTTCGCGCGAGAGCAGCAGTGGTGTGGACAAGGCTGCAGCGCCAGGGCTGGCTTTCCAGGTTACGAGTTTTTCCATGCCTTCCTTTTTGGCCAGCTCGGTGGCACGTGCGCTCACCACCCGCGCCCACACCTGGTCTTTGACCTCGGCAAAAGGCAAGGTATGGGCAGCGGTGTACTGGGTGATGCGCCCAGCCACCAACTGGTTAGGCGCGGCTTCCACCGCTTCAGTGTTGCGCTTCTTCTCGATGGAGTCGGAGGAGAAAATAGCATTCAGAAACTTGGCGTTGGCCAGCACGCCCTTGGCACTGGGGGCCGGGGTGCGGGACAGTGATGCGGTCTGGACATTCAGTTTGAGGCGATCCGCCACCGGTTTGAGGCTGTCGGATTGTTCATACACACCATTGGTAAAAGCATCGGCAGCTTCGGCAAACTTGGCCGGAGCTTGCTGGTTTTTCAGATCGGCCTCCAGCTCGGGACGCATCTCTTCAAAACTGCGCTGCTTGGGGGCACGGATGTCGGTCAACTGGATGATGTGGTAGCCGAAATCCGACTCCACGATGTCGCTGATGTCACCCTTTTTCAAGGCAAACGCGACATCTTCAAAAGGCTTGACCATGGCACCACGGCCAAAATAATCCAGGTCGCCACCATTCACAGCCGAGCCGGTATCCTGCGAATTCTTCTTGGCAACTTCAGCGAAGCTGGCCGGATTCTTCTTGACCTGAACCAGCAGCTCTTCGGCCTTGGAACGGGCTTTTTTGCGTTCGTCGGCGGAGGCATCCTTGGTTGCATTCACCAGGATGTGGCTGGCACGCCGCTCTTCCTTGCCCGCAAGACGGTCGGCATTCTCTTTGAAATAGGTCCTCAAGTCCTGTTCGTTGGGTTGGATGCCTTTCTTCACGGCATCGAGGTCCAGCACAGCATATTCGATGGTCGCCTGCTCCGGTGCCTGGAACAGGGCCGGGTGGTCTTTGTACCAGGCCTCCATCTCGGCATCGGTCGGGTTGACTTTGGCAGCGAAATCGGCAGTCTTGAACAAGGCGACCTGCACTTCACGCTTTTCAAGCAGGGCATTCAGCGCAATATCGGCTTCAGCACCCGCGCTGAACGCAGTCCCCGCCACGCCCGCCACCACCTGGCGTTGCGACAAGTCGGTGCGCACCCGGGCTTCAAACATCGCCGGTGTCATGTTCTGCGCCGCCAGCAATTGGCTGTAACGCACCATATCAAGCGAGCCGTCAGGGTTGCGCAGCGATGCAATGGTCGGGTCCTCTTGCAGGCTCCGGGCCAGGCGGCTATCGCTGGTGACCAGATGGAACTTGTCTGCCGCGGCGGCCAGTACGCGCTGCTGCACCAGATTCTCCAGCGTGGCGTAACGCGCCTCAGGCGAGTCCAGCAGCTTGGGGTCCGTGTCTGGCTGGGCGGCCATGATGCGCTGCACTTCATTGCGGTGCGCATTGTCCCAATCGGTCTGCTTGATGTCCTGACCAGCCACCTTAGCAACCGTTTCACCGCCTTCATTAAAGCTCTTGAAGCTTTCTTGGCCACCCACCAAGATGAAGGCGGGAATGATCAGCAAGAACATCAAGCCCATCATGATCTTGGTGTGCTTGCGGACGAAATCAAACATGGCAGAACTCTTTTGAAAAACACGATGGGCACAGTGCCCATGTTTAAAAACAAAAAAGGCGAACAATCTGTTCGCCTTTGCCGGGTGGGAGTGGTGGGTGCTGACGGGCTCGAACCGCCGACCTACGCCGTGTAAGGGCGCTGCTCTACCAACTGAGCTAAGCACCCCACCTGAAACACAAACCTCAGTTCAATGCATCCTTCAATGCTTTGCCTGGGCGAAATTTTGGAACCTTAGCGGCCTTGATTTTAATCGCATCGCCGGTGCGGGGATTGCGCCCGGCCCGTGCTGCGCGCTTACCCACCGCAAAGGTGCCGAATCCTACCAGCGATACGGTACCGCCTTTTTTCAGCGTCGTTTTGACCGCACTGATGGTGGACTCCAAGGCACGTGTAGCTGCTGCTTTAGAGATATCAGCATGCTTTGCGATGTGTTCAATCAATTCCGTTTTGTTCACAAGGAGCCCCTCGCTCAAATTTATTCAGACCACGATATTCAAAAATTTCACCCCGAATTGCAGACTGCAGCGCGCAGAAAACAAGCCTGGGAAAAACGAAACTTTGCAGCAACCGCTGCTTAGACAATTAAAACCATGGACTTGCATGGTGTCAATCAGACAAACTGCTTTCAAGCGGCGCGGAGGCGGATTCTAGACCGTTTTTAGCCCGGTCCTTGAACCCCTGCGACACTTTTTAAAACACCTTGTTTTAAGCGCTCATTTCGTCCGCGCCCGAATTTCAGGCAACGCCTTTTGCAGATAGTAAACCATTGACCAAATGGTCAGGACCGCCGAAATCCAGATCAGCCAGACACCCCATAAATGCGTGTCCACTACACCAAACAAGAGCCCATCAAACAGCAGGAACGGAATCGCCACCATCTGCGACACGGTCTTGAGCTTGCCAATCATGTGCACGGCTACGCTCTTGGAAGCGCCAATCTGCGCCATCCATTCGCGCAGCGCCGAAATGGCGATTTCACGGCCAATGATGATCAGCGCCACAAACACGTCGGCGCGGCCCAGGTGCACCAGCACCAGCACACAGGCGCAAACCAAAAACTTGTCTGCCACCGGATCCAAAAAGGCTCCAAATGACGAGGTCTGGTTCAGCTTGCGGGCCAAATACCCGTCCAGCCAGTCGGTGGCGGCAAACACCACGAACATCACCGTGGCGATCAGATTACGGCTGGGCTCGCTGATCGGCAGATAAAAAACACCAATGATCAAAGGGATCGCGACGATGCGCGTCCAGGTCATGATGGTAGGGATGGTCCAAAACATGGCTTGATTGTGTCATGTCGCCAGCATAGTCAGATCAGCGCAGCGCCCGGTAGATTTCTTCAGCCAATTCACGCGAAATGCCGTCAACTTTGGCGATATCGTCTACACCGGCGGCTGCTACGCCCCGGATGCCACCAAAACGCTGCAACAGGCTGGCGCGTTTTTTGGGGCCGATGCCCGCAATATCTTCCAGCTTGCTGCCGCCTACGCGAACCTTGGCGCGCTGGGCGCGCATGCCGGTGATGGCAAAACGGTGGGCTTCGTCGCGAATCTGGGCCACCAGCATCAGCGCTGCCGAATCGCGGGCCAAAGTGGCCTTGGTTCGGCCATCGGCAAATACCAATTCTTCCAAGCCAACCTTGCGGCCCTCGCCTTTTTCCACCCCGACGATCAGCCCCAGGTCCAAGCCCAGCGACTCGAATACCGCCTTGGCCATGGACACCTGGCCCTTGCCGCCGTCGACCAGCACCAAGTCAGGCATCCGACCAGCGGGGGCCTCGGCTGCGGCTTCAGCCTGCACGCCAAACTTGCTGTAGCGCCGCGTCAGCACCTGGCGCATGGCGGCGTAGTCGTCGCCCGGCGTGATGCCTTCGATCTTGTAGCGCCGGTATTCCGAGTTCTGCATCTTGTGCTGCTGGAACACGACGCACGAGGCCTGGGTGGCCTCACCGGCGGTATGTGAAATATCGAAACACTCGATACGCAAGGTATCCAGGTCGTCCGGGGCCAGGTCCAGCGCATCCACCAGGGCCCGGGTGCGGGCCTGCTGCGAGCCTTCTTCTGCCAGCAGGCGGGCGAGTTGCAGGCCCGCATTTTTCTGCGCCATTTCCTGCCACACGCGGCGCTGCTCGCGCGGATTGTGCACCGCCGTCACCTTGACTCCGGTTTGCGACGACAAGGCATCCAGCAAGGCCTTGCCGACCGGCACACTGGTGATCAGCGCCGGGGGAATCGGGATGTCGATGTAGTGCTGGGCGATGAAGGCCTCCAGCACCTGGACCTCCACTGCCTGGGCGGCATCTTCGCCCTCTACCTCCACGCTGCCCATGAAAAAAGCGTCTTCCACGTGGGTCGGGAAATAGGCCCGGTCGCCCAGGTGTCGCCCGCCGCGCACCATGGCCAGGTTGACACAGGCCCGCCCGCCCTGCACTTTCACAGCCAGGATGTCCACGTCCTTGTCGGATACGTTGTCCACCGACTGCTGGTGCAGCACGGTGGACAACGCGCTCATCTGGTTGCGCAACTCGGCCGCCTGCTCGAACTCCAGCTTGTCGGCGTGGGCCATCATGCGGACCTCCAGCGCCTGCAACACCTGCTGGGTTTCGCCGTCCAGAAACTTCTCGGCGTTCAGCACGTCCTGGGCATAGTCTTGCGGCGACACGAAATTGACGCAGGGGCCGGAGCAGCGCTTGATCTGGTACAGCAAACAAGGCCGGGTGCGGTTGTTGAACACCGTGTCTTCGCAGGTGCGCAGCCGAAAGACTTTTTGCAGCAGCTGAATCGACTCCTTCACCGCCCAGGCGCTGGGGAAAGGGCCGAAGTAGCGGTGCTTCTTTTCGACCGACCCCCGGTAGTAAGCCACCCGCGGAAAAGTCACAGCGCTTGGCTCGGCAGCAAACGCCGGCAAGGCAGTGATCTTCAAATACGGGTAGCTCTTGTCGTCGCGAAACAGGATGTTGTACTTGGGGTGCAACGTCTTGATGAGGTTGTTTTCCAGCAGCAAGGCCTCGGCCTCGGAGCGCACCACGGTCGTCTGCATGCGCGCAATCTTGCTGACCATGTGGCCGATGCGGGTACCGCCGTGGTCGCGCTGGAAGTAGGTGGTGACGCGCTTCTTGAGGTTTTTGGCTTTGCCCACATACAGCACAGTTCCGTCGGCATCGAAATAGCGGTAGACACCGGGCAAGGCGGGCAAGGCCGCGACTTCGCTCAGCAACTGATCGGAATGGACGGGCGCTACGGACGGCGCTTTGGGCGGTTCAACAGGGTTAATCTCGGACATAGGCTGTATTGTGGACAATCCCCGCATGCTTCCCCTGAAATACCTGACGGCCTACCCGGCCCACGTCACCGCCCAGGTGCAGCAACTGCTGGCCGACGACCAACTGGGCACGCTGCTGCTCAAAAAATACCCCCGTGCCCACAGCGTGCGCACCGACAAAGCCCTGTTCGACTACGTGATGGACCTCAAAACCCAGCATATGCGCAACGCCGCGCAAATCAACAAAGTGGGCTTTGATGCCAAGCTGCACGTCTACCACCACGCGCTGGGCACGCACACCACCGTGTCCCGGGTGCAGGGCAACAAACTCAAGGCCAAGCACGAAATCCGCATTGCCACCCTGTTCAAAGACGTACCCGATGCCTTTCTGAAAATGATCACCGTGCACGAGCTGGCGCACCTGAAAGAGCGCAACCACGACAAACCCTTCTACCAGCTCTGCACCTACATGGAGCCCGACTACCACCAGCTGGAATTCGACGTGCGCCTGTACCTCACGCACATCGACGCGGCGGGCAAACTGGACTGGCCGAGCTGATGCGCTGGGACATCTTCTGCGAGGTGATCGACAACTTTGGCGACATCGGCGTGTGCTGGCGGCTCAGCGCCGACCTGGCCGCGCGCGGCGTGCAGGTGCGGCTGTGGGTGGACGATGCCGAAGCCCTGGCCTGGATGGCCCCGCAGGGCTGCCCCGGCGTGGAGGTGCGGCATTGGACCCAGCCTTTGGCGGTAGACCCGCTGCCCCCCAGCGACGTGTGGGTCGAAGCCTTCGGCTGCACGATTGCTCCTGAATTCATAGCTTCTTGCGCCCACGACATAAGCGCTAACGGCCTAAAACCCTTGTGGATCAACCTGGAATACCTATCGGCCGAAGCCTACGTGGAACGCTGCCACGCCCTGCCCTCGCTGGTACGCGATGGCCCTGCTGCAGGGCGGCAGAAATGGTTTTTCTACCCCGGCTTTACCCCCCGCACCGGGGGCCTGCTGCGCGAGGCGAATCTGGCGCAACGGCAGGTCGACTTCGATGCGCAGGCCTGGCTGCAGGCGCACGGCATACCACCGCGCCAGCCAGGCGAGCAAATCACCAGCCTGTTCTGCTACGAGCCGCCAACCCTGCAAGCGCTGCTGGAGCAGCTCGCCAATACCCCCACGCCCACCCGCCTGCTGGTCACCGCAGGCCGGGCCACGCGCGCCGTACAGACTGCACTTTTAGATGAAAAGTGGCTCCAGCGCTTATTCCGTAAGCACAAGCAGCTATCCATTTCATACCTCCCCAGCCTGGAGCAGCGCGACTTTGACCACCTGTTGTGGGCCAGCGACTGCAACCTGGTGCGCGGCGAGGACTCGCTGGTGCGGGCCATCTGGGCCGGTAAACCCTTTGTGTGGCAAATCTATCCGCAAGACGACGCAGCCCACCACGCCAAGCTGGAAGCCTTTCTGGAGATGGCCCAGGCCCCCGCCTCTTTGCGGCAATTCCACCGGGTGTGGAATGGGCTGGACACCGGCGCCCTGCCCCCTCTGGCGTTGGAAGACTGGGCCCCCTGGGCCCTGGCTTTGCGCACACGCTTGGTGCAGCAGCCCGATCTCGTCACCCAGCTCCTCCAATTCAGGCCCGAAACCGGCTAAAATCCAGGGCTTTGCCCAAACGGGCAGTTATCGGCAAACGCGAATGTTTTGCCCTACCCGCCGCAGACATCTTCACTGAGAAGCATGGAGCGGCCCACTCCAGAGAATGCTATGAAAATCGCCCAAGATATCCGTGCTGGCAACGTCATCATGCACGGCAAAGACCCGATGGTCGTCCTGAAAACCGAATACAGCCGTGGTGGCCGCAACTCCGCCACCGTGCGCATGAAGCTCAAAAGCCTGATCGCCAACTTCAACACCGAACAAGTGTTCAAGGCCGACGACAAGCTCGACCAGGTCATTCTGGACAAGAAGGATTGCACCTACTCCTACTTCGCCGAACCCATGTACATCTGCATGGACACCGAATACAACCAGTACGAAGTCGAAGCCGAAAACATGGGCGACGCACTGAACTACCTGGAAGACGGCATGGAACTGGAAGTCGTGTTCTACGACGGCAAGGCCATTTCGGTTGAACTGCCCACCAGCGTGCAGCGCGAAATCACCTGGACCGAACCCGCCGTCAAGGGCGACACGTCCGGCAAGGTGCTCAAGCCCGCCAAGATTGCCACCGGCTTTGAGTTCGGCGTGCCCATCTTCGTGGCCCAGGGCGACAAGGTCGAAATCGACACCCGCACCGGCGAATACCGCAAGCGCGTGTAAGCACAGCGACCCAGCAAAAGGCTCCCTCGGGAGCCTTTTTTATTGCCGCGAAAATACCTCCATGATTCCCACCAAAACCGTCGCGCACTTCGTTCCCAAAGCCATTACGCCCACGGCGGAGCAGTTGGCGATCCAGATCAGTCCGGCGCGGGTGGCGATGGTGGAAGCCAATGCGGGGGCCGCCAAAACCACGGTGCTGGCCCTGCGCATGGCCGAGGCCTGGACGCGGGGAACCCGGGCCGAGCAGATTTTTGCGCTCACCTATACCGACGCAGCCTGCAGCGCCCTGAAAAATGCGCTAAAGAAAATCGGCGTGCCCGCGGCGGTGGCGCAGCAGATGCGCATCCAGACCTTCGAGGCCTTCAGCACCCAGGTACTGGCCGAGATCGAAGGCGGCAAGGTGCCGGTCTATACCGAGGCCGAACAGTTCAGCCCGGTGATCTGGGAAGCCGTGCAGCAAGTGGCCGACCACCCGGATGCCCGCTGGCGCTCCGAGCTCTTGATGCCCACCCTGGGCGACCACGGCATGACGGATGCTTTTTTGCAGCAGGGCGAAATCCTCAAAGGCACGCTGCGCGACGTGCTGCAGCGCGACGACCAGGCCGTGTCACCCGACTACGCCGACAGCATTGGCACCGAATACACGCAGCTCAAGATCCATTTGGCGTTCGAGCGCATCCGCCGTGCCAACCCCGAAAAGCCCGCCTTCCGGGGGCCGCAGGATGCCACCTACGACCTGGCCTGCCTGCTGCACGGCGGGGAGTCGGTGCGGCACACGTCCACCTGGCCGCAGGCCGTCAAGGTGCTGGTGGTCGATGAAATGCACGACATGAACCAGGCCATGTTCACCCTGCTGCAGGCGCTGCTGGCCAGCAACCGCTGCTTTTTCTGCGGCGTGGGCGACATCGACCAGGTCATCCACAAAGCCACCGGGGCCGACGCACAGTTCATGCGCTCCGCCCTGGAGGAACACAGCAGCCACGCGGTGCAGCGCTACCCATTGACGCACAGCTTCCGCTTCAGCCCGGCCATCGCCCAGCTGGCCGGGAAAGTCGCGGCCAAACCCTATGCCTCGCTGGCCCCGCACGTCAGCACGGTGGCGCTACAGCACTACACCGACAACGCCGACTGCGCCCGCCAGGTGGTGGAGTCGGCCCGGCAGTGGAAGGCCCAGCCCAAAGCCAAAATGGACGCATTCGCCGTGCTGCTGCGGCATCCGCACCAGTCGGTGCAGATCGAAAACGCCCTGATCGCCGCAGGCATGCCCTACACCACCCAGGGCTTCGACAGCTATGTGCAGCGCCCCGAGGTGCTGCTACTGCGCGGCCTGCTGGCGGTGGCCACCGACGACCTGGGCAGCATCAGCGCCGAGCAGACGCGCAAAAACATCCTGCGCGCCCTGGTGTTTTTTGCCGAATCGCGCATCCAGGTGGATGGCCGTGAACACGAAACCCAGCAGGAACTGCTGGACGACGCGGTGCGCGCCGTGGCCGTGGCCCCGACGTTTTTGAAATCGTTCTTTGACAACCAGGTGCTGCGCAATGCCCCGCCCGCCACCCGCCAGCGGCTGCAGGCCGCCGTGGACACCATCCGCACCCACACCGGGCCGGGGCTGCTGGCAGCGGTGCTGGCGGCCCTGCACGCGCCATCCCTGGTGCGCAACGTGCTCACCTCCACCTGCCGCCGCCTGGAGGCGGAGTCCAACCTGGCCTGGCTGGCCCAGGCGGCCGAGGGCTTTGCCAGCCCGGCCCAGTTCTTCCAGCACCTCAACACCATCGAGCACAAGCAGCACACCAACGCCAAAGACAAAGCCGCCAGCCTGCTGATCGCTAGCATCACCAGCGTCAAGGGCCTGGAATTTGATGCCGTGCTGCTGCCCTACCTGGCGCAGGGCGAGTTTCCCGACCCGCACGGCGACGTGGACGAGGAGCTGAACACGCTGTACGTGGGCATCACCCGCGCGCGGCGGGCGCTGACCCTGCTCAGCCACCAGGAACGCCCTGGCCCGTTCACCGCCCAGATGGGCTATCCGCAAAAGTAGGGATGCGCGCCAAGCCCATACGGGCTAGGCTGGGGGCACCTTAAGACCCTGGGGAGTTGCCATGCGCCTGGCCAGTTTCAACGTCGAAAACATGTTTGACCGCGCCATGGCGCTCAACGGCAGCGACTGGGCCGCAGGCAAACCCACGCTGGAGGCCCACAAGGAACTCAACGCGCTGTTTGCCCAGGCCCGCTACAGCGCCGACGACAAGCAGCGCATGCTCAGCCTGCTGGCGGCGCAGGGTCTGCTCAAAACCGACGATGGCCCCATGCTGCTGCTGCGCAAGATCCGGGGCGACTTCATCCTGCGCCCCCGGGTGGGCGATGCCAGCATCGTGGCCACGGGCCGCAAAAGCTGGATTGGCTGGGTCGAGCTGAAGACCGAGCCGGTCAACGAAGTCGCCACCCAAAACACCGCCCGCGTGCTGCACGCCGTGGCCGCCGACCTGCAGGTGGTGATCGAGGCCGAGAACCGCACCACCTTGCGCCTGTTCAACCAGCAGGTGCTGCCCGAGGTGGCGGGCAAACCGTTTGAGCACGTGATGCTGGTCGATGGCAACGACGAGCGCGGCATCGACGTGGGGCTGCTCACCCGCGCCAAGTACCCCATCGTGTCGATCCGCTCGCATGTGGACGATACCGATGCCAAGGGCCTGATTTTCAGCCGCGACTGCGCCGAGTACGAGATCGCCCTGCCCCAGGGCCAGCGTCTGTGGCTGCTGGCCAACCACTTCAAAAGCAAGGGTTTCGGTAACCAGACCGACAACAATGCCAAGCGCAAACGCCAGGCCCAGCGGGTACGCGCGCTGGTCGATGCCCATCTGCTGGCGGGCGACACGCTGGTGGCCGTGGTGGGCGACCTGAACGAAATCCCTGGCAACGCCCCGCTGGACCCACTGCTGCGCCAGGGCTCGGTGTTGCAGGACATCAGCAGCCACCCGCTGTACGCCAGCGGCGGACGGGCGGGCACGCACGGCAACTGCACGGCCAGCGCCAAGCTGGACTACATCCTGCTGTCACCCGATCTGTTTGCCAAGGTCCGCGCCGCAGGCATCGAGCGCCGGGGCATGTGGGGCGGCAAAAATGGCACGCTGTGGCCGCACTTTGCCGAGGTCAGCAGCCCCGACGAGGCCGCGTCGGACCACGCTGCGCTGTGGGTGGATCTGGAACTCTAGCGGACAGCACAGGCGAAAAAAAGGCTACCCGGGGGTAGCCTTTTTCATCTGCAGCGCAGAAATCAACGCTTGTTCAACAGCACCTTCAACACGGTCTGCATGCGGCGGGCATTGCCTGCGTCGAAGTTGCTGGCCAGCACCTTGGCGGCATCCTGCGCCCAGGTTTGGGCGGGTGCGGGGTCGTTGCGCTTGGTCAGCAGTTGCAGTTGCAGCATGCGGCGGGCGCTGATGTGCTCGGCGGGCGTGGGTGCTTCGGCGGCCATTTCCAGGCGCAGCAGGGCTTCGGCCGTGGTCTTTTCATCGGCCTTGGGCGCGGCGGTGATGCTTTGCGACCAGGCACTACGGGTGGCGGCGTTGACGCTGCTGCCCAGGGCCTGGGCGGTGGGCAACTGCTCCACATCGCGCTTTTCCCAGGCGCTCAGCAGGTCGGTCAAAACCTCGCCATGGGCTTGGGCAGCCAGCTTCTTCAAGGCATGCTGGGCGTTTTCCAAGGCATCGCGCTGGGCGCGGAAGGCCGCATCGCCCAGGCGCGGGCCGCGGTCTTCGAACGCGGGGCGGTCACCAAAGCGGCCAGCGTCACGACCACCGTCACGCGAAGGACGATCACCGCGCTCGCTGCGGATGGGCTCGAACTTGTTGTCGCCTGGGCGTGGCGCACCGCGTGGGCCGTCTTTGCGGTCACCAAACTTGCCACCACGGCCTGCGGCAGCAGCGGGCTCGGCTTTCTTCATGCCGGGGCGGTCGTCGCCGCGCATGGCCACCACCGGCTTGCGCACGGGTTTGGGTGGCTCAACCGGAGCGGGTTCGGCTGCAGGCTCGGCTTCTGCTACGGTTTCTGTAGCTTCTGGTGCAGATTCGATGGGCGCAGAGACCTGATTTTCTTCAGAAACCTCAGCCACCGGAGCCGCAGCCTGGGCTTCGGCTTGTACGGCAGATTCGGCCACGGCTTCGGCCTTTTCGGCCTGCACTGCGGCCTGGGCCAGGGCCTGGCCGCGCAACGCGGCTTCCAGACCGGCCACGGCGGTGCGGATCTTCTGGGCATCGCCGGTGGCGTTGGCGGCATCCAGGGCCTTGGCAGCGTCCAGCACCATGCGGTCGCGGTCGCTCAGGGCGCTGGCCGATTTTTCGCGCTCTTCGGTCTTGCGGTTGAACGCATCGTCCAGCGGCTTGCGGAACGCGTCCCACAGCTTTTGCTCGAACTTGCGGTCCATGGGCACGCCCTGGGCTTCGGCCTGCCAGCGCTGCTGCAGGGCCTTGACGGCATCGATACGCAGCACCGGGGCGGCGCCCAGTACCTTGGCTTCTTCGATCATGGCGTGGCGGCGGTCCACGCTGGCTTTTTGCAGATTCTCGAGCGGCGCGGCGGCCAGGCCAATGGCCTCTTTCCACAGCGGCTGCATCTCGGCAAAGGCTTTTTCGCCCAGGTGGCCGGCATCGCGCCAGCGGTCGCCAAACTGGTGCAGGATGCGGGAGAAGCCCTTCCAGTCACCATCTTTGGCCGTGACGTTCTCGGCGGCCCAGGCTTTGACTTCTTCGATCAGGGCAACGCGCTGGGCTTTGTGGGCCACGGCATCGGTCTTGACCTTGTCCAGCCAGGCTTCCACGACCTTGTAGGCTTCGTTGCAGGCTTCGTCGAAGCGCTTCCACAGCGCGTGGTTGGGCACGCCGCCTTGGTCGGTCTGCTTCCACTGCTCGCGCATCTGGCGCAGCGTGTCTTGCATCTTGCGGCCACCCAGGGCGTGGCCTTCGGGGCGTTTCAACAAGCCCTCAGCCTTGATCAACAGCTCTTCGCGCAGTTGGTCGGCGCGCCAGCGCTGCCAGCCTTCCAGTTCGCCGGCAGCGGCCAAGGCGGCCTGGGCGGCATTGCCCAGCTTGTCGTCCACCAGGCGGTTGTGTTCTTTCAGGGCATTGCGCAGGGCGGCGGCGGCACCGGCGCTGGCTTTGCCATGGCCTTCGGCCACTTCTTGCTCAACCTTGGTCAGTGCAGCTTGCACAGCCTGGTTGGCGGCATCGCGCAGGGCCGGGTCCACCGGGGCCTTGGGAGCGCGGGCGGGTTTGTCTGCCCGGTCTGTTTTAGCGGCTTCCAGCGGAATGCCACGGGCCACGCGGACCTCGTCGGCCCACACGTTCACCGGGGGCAGCGGTGCGGCCGAATCGGCATCGGCGGCCACGGCCAGGGCCAGAGCGCTTTGGAAGGCTTCCCACACCACCAGCAGCTGGCCGCGCGAGGCATCCAGCATGGTGGGGTATTTGCCGTCCACGCTGCTCCAGTTGCTGTCGGCGGCCAGGGCGGTGGCCTGGTCTTGCCAGTGTTGTACGTCGTTGCGCAGCACTTCCAGGGCGGTCTGGGCATCGCGCCAGGGCTTGGTGGACAGCACTTCGATGCGCTGGGCCAGCAGTACGGCGGCTTCGCGCTGGACTTGCACGCGGTGTTGCAGGTCTTCAATGCCTTTGACGCGGTCGGCCAGCTGCACGCGCAGGCCGGCCAGCGGCTCTTTGCTCAGCGGGGCACCGGCTTTGGCGGCATCGCGCTGCCAGGCCATGGCATCGGCCATGTTCAGGCGGGGCAGCTCCAGCAGCGCGGTGGCTTTGCGGGCCCATTCGGCAGCGATGAGTTCGGCACCCTTGGTGCGCTTGAGTTCGTCGAGCTTTTCGCGCAGCGGCTTGGCGGCTCCGCGGTCGCGCCCGTTGAGCTCCTGGAACACCTCGTGCATCTGCTCGTAGCTGGGGTTGGTGACCAGCCAGTCGCGGATGCGCTGGGCGCGCTCGCCCGCCGTATGGGCCGAGAAAGCGCCGCCGGTCAGGGCGTCGAGCGGATGCGGTTCGTTGGATTTGGTGGTCACGGCAGGCTTTTCAGACACAGGGGCGGGCACGGTTTTGGGGTTGGAGAAACCAAACATGGATGGACTTATTCTTGGAGGTTGGCCAGCGAAATCGGCCAGGTTTTCACCGTATGGCCGGTATCCGCTAAGGGTAAATAAACAAGTGGCCCATCGGCCACAAGCGCCCTGCGGCCACTGGGGCCGCATCCGGGCAAGACGGCTATTTTCGCCGCTTTTCAGGTGGAGTTGTAAATCAGGCAGATTGGCATCACGGCATGGCCAGTTGCAGGTCGGCCTGGGGCTTGAAACCCGTGCCTTCGTCCACGGTTTTGGAGGCCCCCAGAAACAGCCGGTCCAGCGGCAATTGTTGGGCCGCCAGGTAGTCGCGCACCGCCACGCCACGCTGGATGGCGAGCTGGCGGATGGCATCTTCGTCGGCGGGCATGTTGGCCAGCAGCAATTGCTCCATCTCGGGCACCGGCAGGTCTTTGACCAGGCCCAGGGCGTTGCGCGGCTTGGGGAAGCTGGCGCGCTTGTAAATGGCCTTGAGCAGGACCGGGTATTCCGCGTCCGACACGATGGTGGCGGCCTCGTCGGGCGCGCTGCCATCGCCCTCCTCCCTGGGGGCCGCCAGGGGTGTGCCCTTCAACGTGGTGTTGCGGCGCTTTTCGGACTCGACGCGGCGCTGCAGCTTTTCGCGCTGCAGCGCGTCGCGCTCGGCGTTCAGGCTGGCACTGCCGACCACGGTGAGCTTCAGGGCGGGCCGGTCGGTCAGGGCCTTGGCCACCTTGTCCAGGCCTTCGCGGGCCTCGGGGTTCAGGGCGGCGCTGCCCAACGGGAAGTTCACCGTGCCCAGCGCATCTGCCCCGCCGCCAAAGGCATTGGCCAGCAGGCTGAACGGCGCGGTGATGGCCTTGGTGATCAGGTTGCCCAAGATCTTGAAGATCACCGGGCCGATGCGGAACTGCGGGTCGTTCAGCGAGCCCGACAGCGGCAGGTCGAGGTTGATCACGCCATTGCTGTCGGCCAGCAGGGCCACGGCCAGCTTGACCGGCAGGCTGCTGGGCGCGCCCGGCACCTGCTCGCCAAAGGTGAGCTGGTTGAGGATGATGCTGTTGGTGGCGGTGAGCTGGCCGTTGGGCAGCACCACGTAGTGCACGTCGATGCTGAGCTTGCCGCGCTCGATGCCGTGGCCCACGTAGAACACGCTGTAGGGCGACAGGCTGGGCAGCTCCAGGTCGGTGACCTTGCTTTTGATGTCCAGCGCCAGCGGCTTGGCCAGCGGATTGAGCTGGCCCAAAATCTCCAGCACCGCAGAGTCGCCCACCCGGCCCCGCAGCTCCAGGTCGGCCATCTGCACCGCCCCGGCCACCGGCACCGACGCAAACGCGCCCAGCCGACCGGTCAGGGCGCTGAGGTTGGCGCTGTAGTTGGGTTTGATGAAGTAGTCGGTGAACAGCACCCGGCCATTCACCAGGCTGATGCCGCCAAAGCGCACCACCGCGCCACCGGGTTCGGCTTGCGCTTTGGTGTCTTTTGGGGCGCTAGCGCTTATTGCTGGGGCGGTAGCAGCTACGATTTTGGCAGCAGAAGCGGTTTCGGCAGGGCTGGGCTTGACCAGGTCTTGCAGGTTCAGGCGGCCGTTTTCATTGAGCACCAGGCGGGCGTAGAAGTCGCTGAGCGCGGTTTCCTTCACGTCCACGGTGGTGGGGCTGGTGGGCGACATAGACACGTCCAGCCCGCGCAGGTTCAGCAGCTTCCAGCGCAGCAGGGCCTGCTCGCTGGAGGCATCGGCCACCTTCGCTGCCGTGGCCGCAGCCCCCAGCGGCGCAGAGCTGGCAGCGGCGGGCGCTGCGGCGGAGGCCTGGATGGCGACCATGCCCACGCCGTTGTTGGCGCGGAAGTCTTCCAGCGTGCCGTCGCCCTTGAGCTTGAGCACCGGGCCGGCCGGGCTGGCGGTGTAGGCCACCTGGCCCTTGAAGCTGGTGTCGGCACGCACGATGTCCACGTTGAGCGACGCGCCGAAATACGGCTCCAGGGCGTGCAGCGGCAGGTGCAGCAGATCGACCTGGCCCACGGCGGCCAGCGGCTGCAGGGCCAGGGTACCCTTGTAGACCAGTCGTCCCGGCTCGGTGTTGCGGGTGTTTTCCGCGCCGATGCGGGCGCTGATGTTCAGCGGCGAGGCCTTGGCGCTGCCGGGCACCAGGTCTTTCATTTGCACGCTGAGGGCGCTGATGTCCAGGGCGGCGGGCTGGTAGGTGGACTGGTCGAGGAAGGACAGCACACCGCCTTCCAGCGAAAGGTCGGCGATGCTGACGGCCCAGGGCTTGCCAGGCTGGGTGTCCGCAGGGGCCGCTACCGCGGCTTTCAGCCAGCGTTCAAACATCCATTGGCCATCGGTATTGCGCTCCACCTTGGTGCGTGGCTCGGTGAGCAGCAGCTTGCCGATCTGCACCCGTTGGGCCGTTACATCGACCACCGCCTGGTTGAGCTGCAACTGGCGCAGGCTGAACAGGCTGGTGGCCACCTGCTTTCCCTTGGCCGGAATTTCGCCCAGCGCCAGCCGGTCCAGCGTGAGCTGCTTAGCCGTGACCTGCAGCGGCCCCGAGGCCTGCCAGTGCACCTGCAGATCGGCCCCCAACTGGCCGCTGAGCCGAGGCTCCAGGGTGTTGGCCAAGTAGGGCGCGGCGATGGCCAGCGGCAGGCCGCCCAGGGTGGCGTTGACGTTGGCCTCCTGGTCGGTGGCGGTACCGGTGAGCTTAAGTTCGGCAGGCGTGCTGCCGGTGCCGCCGCCATCGACCTGGGCGGAAACGTTGAACGCCAACGGCTGGGCAAAAGGCCAGGTGATGGCCGATGCCTCCACTGCCATGCCGCGCAAAGCCACCTCGGCGGCGGGGCGGGTGCTGGCATCCGACCAGCGCAGCGTGCCGTCTTGCAAGGCCAGCTTGGCGACGCTGACCGTCCAGCCTGCGTCATTTTTTATGTCTTTTGTGCCGTTAGCGCTTATTTCATCGGCGGTAGCAGCTACTTTTTTTGTAGCAACCTCAGTTTTGGCAGGCAAGGTGAATTGCAGTTGGCCCGCTGCGTTGCGGCGCAGATCGGCCACCGGGGCGCTGAGGGTGATCTCGCTGATCTTCACGATCTGCTCCAGCGGGCGCAGTTCGTCCAGGCCCACCTTGAGGTTGTCCAGGGCCAGCCATTTTTCGCCTTGGGGGTTGGCGATTTGGAGCTGCTTGGCCTGCACCGTGCCGCTGACCACCACCGAGATCTTGGGGGTTTGCTCAAACGCCAGTTGCAGGTCGCCACTCAGCACCGCGCCCTGCACTTGCACCGGCAGGCTGGTGGGCAGGTAGGCCAGGTACGGGGCCAGGTCGAGCTGGTCCAGGCGGATGCGCGCGTGGGTCTTGCGGCTGGGGTCGAATGGGATGGACTGGGCGGCGGAATCAAAGCTGCTGCCGTTGAGCTTGAAGGCCAGGTACGGCTCGGTCTGGATGGTGCGCTGCGAATCCAGGTTGCTCAAGAACGGCAGGGTCAGGTCCAGATCGCGCAGGGTGTGGGTGGTTTTGAGGGCCTGGTCGGTCAGATCGACAGCACCACCTTTGAGGCTGATGTTGTAGACGGCAAAGCTGGGCGGCGTGCCCGCAGGCTTGTCGGACGGGGTGTTGAGCTTGGCCAGCACGTCGTCGAAGTCGTAGTGGCCGTCGCCCAGGTAGGAGGCCGTGATGGTGGGCTGGTCCAGCGCAATCGCGTCCACCACCGGTGCCAGCCGCCGCAGCGATTGCCACAGCGCGGCATCGAGCAGGATGCGTTGGATGTGGACCTGCGGTTTGCCACCGGCGGCACTGGCACCCGCTGGTGCCACAGACAAGTCGTCCAGGGTCAGCCGCAGCGTCCAGGGGTGGAAGTCGGCACGGCCCAGGGTGACGGTGCGGCCCAGCGTGTCGCTGCCGACTTTTTCCACCCCGTACTTCACCGCAGCAGGCACGGCCAGCCAGGTCACCGCCCACACACCCAACAGCCCCGCCACGCTCCACGCCGCACGGCGCAACCACTTGTTTTGAAAAAATGTCATAGCACCCATTTTGCAACCAGACCGCAGGGGGTCTGCAAGCGAATGTGCACTTGGCTGGGGCCCAAAAACTTAAAAGCCCGACACCCGATTCGTATCAGGTGCCGGGCTTGACGGCGAACTTGCGGTTCATGCCGTCGAGGCTGCAAGGGAGAGATTGATGTCCCCCATTGCGTTGGAAGCAAGAGATTGCTTCCATTAAGGACCGGGGCTGCTGCACACCACCATCGCAAACTGTCAGGTGGCGTTGGCTCCTACCGGTTAGCGCCTGTTTACACAGGCAGTGACAATTTAATCCAAGCCCGGTGGGAATACAAATCTGCTTTTCAATCCATTTGCGGCCCGTGATTGAACCAATGGGCTTGACAACGCCCGCTGCAAAGAACAATCAATTGCCTTCCCAAACGTGAAAAAGGCCGCAAAAGCGGCCTTTTTTATAGCGCAATCAGCGCCAGATCAGTACGTACCCAGGGCCGATGGAACGCCCGCCTTGAAGGTGTAGATGGTGATCGGGGCGGCTTTCAGGTTGCCCTTGTCGTCAAAGGCGAACGTGCCCGACATGCCCTTGTACGAAGTCTTGTAGATCTCGGCACCGACCTTGACCGGGTCCACAGAACCGGCTTTCTGGATCGACTGGCCGACAAACATGGTCTGGTCGTAGAACGAAGGCGCGTAGGCATCGGGGTCGATGTTGAAGCGCTTCTTGTACTTGGCCTTGAAGGCGGGGCCTTCGGTGGTCTTGTCCAGCACGGCGCCGCCCTGGGCACAGAAAGCGGTGTCGGTGGCGGCTTCACCGGCCAGCTTGCCGAGTTCAGCGGTGCAGATGGCATCGCCACCCAGCAGCTTGGCGTTGATGCCCAGCGACTTCATCTGGCGCAGCATGGGGCCGGCCTGGGGTGCGTAGCCACCCAGCAGAATCACGTCGGGGTTCTTGGCCTTCAGGCTGGTCAGGATGGCGGAGAAGTCGGTGGCTTTGTCGGTGGTGAACTCATTGCCCACGATGTTCAGGCCCAACTTCTTGGCTTCCTTGCTGAACTCGTCGGCCAGGCCCTGGCCGTAGGCGGTGCGGTCGTCGATGACGGCCACGTTCTTGACCTTCATGATGTTGGCCGCGTAGAAGGCCAGGCGCGCGCCGATTTCGTTGTCGCCCGCCATGATGCGGAACAGATTCTTGTAGCCACCCATGGTGACCTTGGGGTTGCTACCCACGGTAGACAGCACCACATTGCCCTGGCTGTACACGCGGGACGCGGGGATGGCCACGCCCGAGCAGTACGGGCCCATCACAAACTTCACATTGCCGTCCACCAGCTTTTGCGCCACGCTCACACCGGCTTTGGGGTCGCACTGGTCGTCTTCGGACTCCAGCTCGAACTTCAGGGTCTTGCCACCCACCACGATTTTCTTGGCGTTCAGGTCTTCCACGGCCAGACGCACGCCGTTTTCATTGTCTTTGCCGATGAAGGCATTGGGGCCCGACAGGGGGCCGGTCACACCGATTTTGACGGTTTGTTCCTGGGCATAAGCACCCCCGGCGAGGGCCATGGTGGCGGCGCATGCAAGGGCGATTTTTGTAAATGTGGATGGCATTGACTGTGTCCTAAAGTGGAAGTTGTGCAACATGGAATTTGTCACGGTCGCACTGTAGTGCGGGAACCGCTCCAACGGGGGGAATGTATTTCTATATGTAGAGAATATGAACTACTAGAAGTCAAACTTATATGTTTACTCTCCTTTTAAATCTGTAGCAGCAAGCGTGCCAATGCGCGCAGGTACCAGGGGGTTGCGGGGCACGGGCGGCTCCCAGCCGTGTAGAAACTGCATCGCCGTGCCGCAGATACGGCCCTGGCAAGCCCCCATGCCGCAGCGGGTGTGCAGCTTGGCATCGGTCCAGCCCGCGCAGGCCTGCACAGCGGCATAGGGCACGTCTTCGCAGCGGCAGACCAGCGTGTCGGCCTGGGGCAAGCTCTTCAGTTGCGAAGCCAGCGCAAAGCTGCGCGCCAACTGCCGGGCAAAGGCCTCCCAGCGGCTGCGCTCGGGCCACAGCTTCTGGGCCGCCGCGATGTCGCCCACAGCGGCCAGGCCTGCGATGCGGCCCTGCACCAGGGCCCGCTCGCTGCCGCCCACGCCGGTGCACTCCCCTGCCGCAAAAATACCGGCCTGGCTGGTGGCCTGCCAACCGTCTACCGCCAGCCCGGTGGGCGTGAGGCGGCAGCCCAGCAGTTGACCCAGTTGGGTGTTAGGCACCAGGCCAAAGCCGCAGGCCACGCGGTCGCAGGCGATCTCAACCCGGCGGCTGCCCTGCTGCAATTGCACCGACTGCACCCTGCCCTGCCCGCGTACTGCGACCACATGGCTGGCCGTGCGGTACTGCGGGTGCAGGAGGGTCAGCGCCTGCACCGCCTTGCCCGGCGACCCGGCCAGCCGTGCGGCAAAGCCCAAGACCGATGCCAGACCCGCCTGCTCGGCGATGCGCACCACTTTGGCACCGGCCTTGTGCGCCGAGGCGGCCACGGCCAGCAGCAAGGGGCCGCTGCCCGCCACCACGATGCGTTCTCCCGCCACAGGCAGGCCGGACTTGATCAGCGCCTGCAGGCCGCCCGCGCCGGTGACGCCCGGCAGCGTCCAGCCGGGGAACGGCAGCAGCAGCTCGCGGGCACCGGTGCACAGAATCAGGGTTTTCCACTGAATGGACCAACCATGTTCGGCATCTTCCAGCAGCAAAGTCTGGGCAGCCGGGGCGGAGATGACGCGCGCGCCGCTGTGGATGCGCACGTTGGCGCAGACCGCTAATTGGGAACGCATGCGTTGCGCGGCCACCGGCACCTGGGCATGGCTCTGGGAATGGAGGCCGTCGCGCCAGATCTGGCCGCCGGGCGCGGGGTTGTCGTCGACGATGGCAATCGACGCGCCGCTGGGCGCTGCCGCCAAGGCCGCGGCCATGCCTGCGGGGCCTGCGCCGATGATGAGGATGTCGCAGTGGGTGATCATTTGACCTCCACCCGCATGTCCGCACAGCACGTCGTCTGGCAAGCCAGGCGGCGCACGCCGTTGATGCTCACCCGGCATTCCTGGCAGATGCCCATGCCGCACAGCGGGGCGCGGGCTTCGCCGCCCACAGAAATTCGGGCCACGCCATTGCCCACGATGGCCAGTGCGGCAGCAACCGAGCAGCCTGCGGGCACGGAAACGGGCTGGCCGTTGATGTGCAAATTCAAGCGCATGCCACCTCCGCGAAGCGTTGCAGGCCGTAGGGCGCGGCATCCAGGGGCGGCGTGCCACCGGTCATCAGGGCGGCCAGCACGTGCGCCGTGCCCAGGGCCGTCGTCACACCCAAGCCCTCGTGCCCCACGGCCAGCCACAGGCCTTCCTGCTCCGGGTGCGCGCCCAGGATGGGCAGGCTGTCGGGCGTGGCGGCGCGCAGGCCGCACCAGCTGCGGATGGCGTTGAGTTCGGCCAGGCCGGGCATATAAGTCAGCGCGCGTTGCAGCATGGCTTGCAGCATCTCGGCCTCTACCGTGGTATCCATCGTGTCGAACTGGCGGCTCGACCCCAGCAGCAACTGCCCGGTAGGGCGCGGCTGCAAATTGAAAGCCACCGACGGCCCGACGTTGTGGTGCGCGCTGGTCACGTAGCCCAGCTCCACCAGTTGGTGGTGCACCGTGCCGGGGTAGCGGTCGGTAATGAGCAGGTGGCCCTTTTTGGGGCGGATGGGCAGGCCGGGGCACAGCGTGGTGGCGTGGATACCGTTGGCCAGCAGGATTTGCGGGGCATGGCGCTGGCTGCCGTCGGCCAGTCGTACATTTTTTCCATCGATTTCTATCACTTGCGCACATTCCATCTGCACTAGATGCTCGTATTTTGATAGCATCCAGCGGGCAGCGGTGGGCGCGTAGACGATGCCGTCTCCCGGCACCTTAAGCGCGCCCGCCAGGCCAGGGCGCAAGGCGGGTTCGGCCTGGGCCAGCGCTTTGGCATCCAGTACATGGCAGGCGATGCCATGGTCTTGCAGGCGCTGGTGCTTGTCTTCGGCGGCTGCCATTTCCTCCGCGTCGGCTGCTACCCACAGCGTGCCGCAGCCGCTGAAGGCGCAGTCTGCGGGCATCTGCGGGGCCAGGGCGCACCACTGGGCTACGGAGTATTGGCTCAGCGCCAGCTCCGCCGGGTTGTCGTCCATCACCACCAGGTGGCCCATGCCTGCGCCGGTGGCACCGCCGCGCCGGTCATCCAGCACCAGCACGCGCTGGCCCGCCTGCGCCAGGGCGTGGGCGCAGGCCGCGCCGACGATGCCCGCACCGATGACGATCACATCCGGGTTCATCCTAGGCTGATGCCCCAGGCAAACGGGTCGTCTTCGGCGATCAGCAAGGTGGATTCAGCGCACACATGGGCGCGGCCCCGGATGGTGGGGATGACCTGGCCGTTTTCCACGGTGTCCACGGTGTACGAAGCCTCGAAGCGGCTGCCGATCACGCTGGCCTGGTGCCAGATGGCACCCGGGGCGAGTTTGCCGTCTGCGGCCAAACACGCAATCTTGGCGCTGGTGCCGGTGCCGCAAGGCGAGCGGTCGTAGGCCATGCCGGGGCACAGCACGTAGTTGCGGCTGTCGGCCCCTTGGTCGTCTGGGCCGAACAATTCGATATGGTCAATTTCCGCGCCATCGGCCCCGGTGATGCCCTGGGCCCCCAGCGCCGCGCTGAGCGCGCAGGCGTAGGCAGTGAGCGCCGCCAACTGGTCGCTGGCCACGCGCAGGCCGTGGTCATTGACCAAAAAGAACCAGTTGCCGCCCCAGGCGATGTCGCCATGCGCCACGCCGTAGCCCGGCACGTCCACGGCCACCTGCGTGGCGAAACGGTAGGCGGGCACGTTGCGCACGCTGACCGAGCCGTCGGTGTGCAGCGTGGCCTCTACCGTGCCCACCGGGGTTTCGATTTTGTGCACGCCCGGCCCTATGCGGCCCATGTGCGCCAGGCTGACCACCAGGCCGATGGTGCCGTGGCCGCACATGCCCAGGTAGCCGGTGTTGTTGAAAAAGATGACACCGGCAGCCGCGTCGGCCGCCACCGGCTCACACAGCAGCGCGCCCACGATCACGTCGTTGCCCCGCGGCTCCAACACGGTCGCGGCCCGCCATTTATCGTGCTGCGCGGCCAGCACCGCCCGGCGCTCGGCCATGCTGCCCGTGCCCAGGTCGGGAAAGCCGCCCACCACCAGCCGCGTGGGTTCGCCGCCGGTGTGGGAGTCGATGATCTGGATGCGTTGCATATTTACATTACCGATTGGTACTTTGCGGGCCGGGTCGCCAAGGCCTTGGCCACCACGCCTTCAATATAAGCGCGCTCTTCGCCGATCAGCGGCAGGCGCGGACGGCGCATGTGCTCGCTGCCCACCCCCACCAGCAGGTCGATCAGCTTCAGGTTTTGCACCAGCTTGGTGGACACGTCCAGGTGCAGCATGGGGGTCATCCACTGGTAGAGCTTGAGCGCTTCGGCCCACGCACCGGCCTGCATCAGGTCGTACAGCGCCACGGTTTCGCGCGGGAAGGCGCAACCCACACCGGCCAGCAGGCCGTCGCAGCCCAGGGCCAGGCCCTCAAAAGCCAGATCGTCCACGCCCAGGAACAGCTGGTAACGCGTGCCCAGCAGGTTGCGCAGGTCGGTGATGCGGCGGATGTTGTCGGTGCTTTCCTTGATGGCCACAATCCATTCGCAGTCGGCCAGCTCCTGCATGTGCTCGGGCTTCAAGTCCACGCGGTAGGCCACGGGGTTGTTGTAGACCATGATGGGCTTTTGCGCGGCGTTGGCCATGGTGCGCACGTTGAGCATGGCTTCGCGGGCGTCGGCCACGTAGATGACGGACGGCATGACCATGTAGCCGTCGACACCCAGCTTGTTGCCGCCTTCGATGTAGCGCAGGGCCTCGCGGGTGCTGGTTTCGGACACATTGGCCAGCACGGGGATGCGGCCCTTGGCGGCTTTCAGGGCGATGTCGGCGACCTGCAGCTTTTCTTCCAGCGTCAGGGTGCTGGCCTCGCCCAGCGAGCCGCAGGTGACCAGGCCGTGGATGCCGTTGGCGATCTGAAACTCGATGTGCCGGGCCGTGCCTTCGGCATCGATGCTTTCATCGGCGTGGAACTTGGTGGTGATGGCGGGGAAGATGCCTTTCCAGCGGGGGAGCGTCATGGTGTGTTTCCTTGGGGTAAATGGGTGGATGTAGGTGGGTGGCGGGTTGTCGGATGCAATCTTAATATATTAGCAACATATTTAAAATATCTTTTTACACCTATGCAGCTTGCGTGCCAGCTTTTTTTGGTTCAATGCACCATAGCCATGCACACCGACGGACCCCCATGCCCAAAACCGCCCCCCCGCCAGCGCCCAAGCGCCGCGCCGCCGACCTGGCCTACGACGCGATCGAGACGCTGATCTCCACGCTAAAGCTCGCCCCGGGCAGCCCGGTGGTCGAGGGCGACCTGGTCGAGCTGACGCAGCTGGGCCGCACCCCCGTACGCGAGGCGCTGCTGCGCATGGTGTCCATCGGGCTGATCGTGCAGCAGCCCCGGCGCGGCCTGCTGGTGTCCAACATCGACCTGGCCGACCACCTGGATGTGGTGCAGACCCGCCGCGTGCTCGAATGCCTGATCGCCGCCTGCTCCGCCCGCCGGGCCACCGCTCTGCAGCGCAAGGACATCCTGCGCTGTGCCGAGAAAATGGTGCAGGCGGCGGCGCGTGGCCACCTGGCCGACTACATGGCCGCCGACCTGGCGTTGGACCAGGTGAACCACCAGGCCAGCCACAACCATTCGGCCGTCAAGGCCGTGGTGCCGCTGATCGTGCAGTGCCGCCGCTTCTGGTACGCCTACCAGCACGCGGGCGACATCATGGAAGGCGCGCACGCCCATATGGAGCTGGCCCAGGGCATCGCCACCGGCGACGAGGTGGCCGCAGTGGGCGGGGCCACGCGGCTGATGGACTACCTGCAGGGGTTTGCGCGGCGGGTCATCGATAACTAAGTTCGACAACCAACCAAAGCATTGCTCCTATTTTTAATATCAAAAATAGGAGCTTCTTGCGCACATTAAATAAGCGCTGGCTGCCAATTTCATCTCTGAAAAATGGCCTTATTTCTCTAAATCCCCGTCCCCACCAAATCCCCCCGCCAACGCCTGCCGCAGGTAGTTCACAAACGCCGTCACCGCGCGCGGCACATGGGCGGTGTAGGGGCGGATGGCGTAGAGCTGGTCGGCATAGCCACCCACCAGTTGCCAGTCGGGCAGCACCGGGACCAGCTTGCTGGCGCGCAGGCTGCTGGGCAGGCTGAAATCGGGCAGCAGCGCAATCCCCAGCCCGGCCACGGCGGCATCGCGCAGAGCCTCGCTGTTGTTGGCCGACAAGACACCGGACACCGGCACCGTCACCCGCTCGTCGCCCTGCGCAAAAGTCCAGGCAGGCGTGTCCTGTGCGCGCGGGTAGTGCAGGCAGCTGTGGGTGCGCAGGTCTTCGGGGCGCAGCGGCGTGCCGCGTTTGCGCAGGTAGGCGCGGCTGGCCACCAGCAGCGAGCGGGTGGCGCACAGCGTCCAGGCCACATGGGTGTCGGGCGGCGCGGCGGTGTGGCGGATGGCCAGGTCAAACCCTTCGGTAGCCAGGCTGGACAGGCGGTCTGACAGCTCCAACTCCAGCCGCACATCCGGGTATTCGCGCAAAAAGTCGGCCAGCCGGGGCACTAGCTGCTGGCGCGCAAAGGCCACCGGGGCGGTGACCCGCAAAAGCCCATGAGGCGCGTCGGCCAGATCACGCACCTGGGCAAAGCTTTGGGCAATCTGCTCGAACGAGGCCCGGGTGTCGTCCACCAGGCGCTGCCCCGCTTCGGTGAGGCGCACGCTGCGGGTGGTGCGGCGCACCAGCGGCACGCCCGCCATGCGCTCCAGGTCGGCCATGCGCTGGCTCATCGCCGCCTTGCTCACGCCCAGCCGGGCGGCTGCCGCCGTAAAACTGCCCTGCTGGGCCAGCACAGTGAGCCAGTGCAGGTGGCTCCAAAGTTCGTTGATTTTCTGCTCGTTCATGCCGCTATTGTTCACCATTCTGAACAATCAATTCAAAGTTTCGGGCTTGTGACGTGGGGGTGGCGTGCCTACACTGCAGCCTCACTTCACCACAACGAGACACCTCCATGACCGCTGCTACCGACTCCACCGAAATCGCCCAGTACCTGCACGGCGAGCGCACTACCGGCCACGGCACCCGCACCCAGCCCGTCTACAACCCCGCCACCGGCAAGGTCAGCCGCAACGTGCGCCTGGGCAACCAGCAGGACGTGGATGCCGCCGTGGCATCGGCCCTGGCCGCCTTCCCCAAGTGGGCCGACACACCGCCCATCCGCCGCGCCCGCGTGCTGTTCAAGTTTCTGGAGCTGCTGAACCTGCACAAGGACGAGCTGGCCCATCTCATCACCGCCGAGCACGGCAAGGTGTTTACCGATGCCCAGGGCGAAGTCGCCCGCGGTATCGACATCGTCGAATTCTCCTGCGGCATTCCGCAGCTGCTCAAGGGCGACTTCACCGACCAGGTGAGCACCGGCATCGACAACTGGACGCTGCGCCAGCCCCTGGGCGTGGTGGCCGGTATCACCCCCTTCAACTTCCCCGTGATGGTGCCGATGTGGATGTTCCCGGTGGCCATTGCCGCAGGCAACACCTTTGTGCTCAAGCCCAGCCCCATCGACCCCAGCGCCAGCCTGTTCATGGCCGATTTGCTGAAGCAAGCCGGTTTGCCCGATGGCGTGTTCAACGTGGTACAGGGCGACAAGGAAGCCGTGGACGCGCTGCTGGTGCACCCCGACGTGAAGGCGGTGAGCTTTGTGGGCTCCACGCCGATTGCCAACTACATCTATGAAACCGGTGCCCACCACGGCAAACGCGTGCAGGCCCTGGGCGGCGCAAAGAACCACATGGTGGTGATGCCCGATGCCGACATCGACCAGGTGGTGGACGCGCTGATCGGCGCAGGCTACGGCTCGGCGGGCGAACGCTGCATGGCGATTTCGGTGGCCGTGCTGGTGGGCGATGTGGCCGACAAGGTCATCCCCAAGCTGCTGGCCCGCACCAAGACACTGAAGGTCTTGAACGGTACGAACCTGGCCGCAGAAATGGGCCCCATCGTGACCCCCGCCGCCCATGCCCGCATCACCGGCTACATCGAGCAAGGCGTGAAAGAAGGCGCACAGCTGCTGGCCGATGGCCGCGGCTTTGACGGTGCCCAGGCGGGCGACGGCTGCGGCGAAGGCTTCTGGCTGGGCGGCACGCTGTTCGACCACGTCACGCCCGACATGCGCATCTACAAGGAAGAAATCTTCGGCCCGGTGCTGGGCTGCGTGCGCGTGCCCGACCTGGCCACCTCGATCCAGCTGATCAACGACCACGAATTCGGCAACGGCGTGGCCTGCTTCACCCGCGACGGCAACGTGGCCCGCGAATTCAGCCGCCGCATCCAGGTCGGCATGGTCGGCATCAACGTGCCCATCCCCGTACCCATGGCCTGGCACGGCTTCGGCGGCTGGAAAAAGAGCCTGTTTGGCGACATGCACGCCTACGGCGAAGAAGGTGTGCGTTTCTACACCAAGCAAAAGTCCATCATGCAGCGCTGGCCCGAGAGCATCGCCAAGGGGGCTGAGTTTGTGATGCCTACGGCAAAGTAAGGCACACATGGAAGGGAATGGGCGGCTTGGGCCGCCCATTTGCGTTTGTGGGCCAAGGACCGATCAGCTAGTGCTTCACCTTGGCACCGCGATGAAACCCGGCCGAGCTCCCGCTTCAGCCCAAACCCGCCCTGTTCCCCACCCAATTCTCCACCGCCAACCCAGGGTAGTCCTTGAAATCCGCCTCGTTGTTGGTCACCACCACGAGGCCCAGGCTGAGGGCGTGGGCGGCGATGAGGCGGTCCATGGCATCGCGGCGGCGGTCGCGCACGGCGGCCGCCAGTACGCCATAGCTTTCGGCAGCGCTGGATTCAAAAGCGAGTACCGGCACGCGCTGGACCAGGCGCTGGAGGGCCGCGGCTGCGAGTTCCCGGTCGGGTGCGGTGCAGCGTTCTACGCCATGGCACAGCTCGGCGTAGGTGACGACCGACATCACCACATCGCCCAAGGGCTGCGATTTGAAGCGCTGCAGCACCTCGGGCGGCTGGGCCGCAATCAGGTAGATGCAGATATTGGTATCAAGGAGGTAGCGCATGGCTCAGTCGGGCTTTTTGTCGCCAGCCGTCCGGCCAAAGCCGCTCCAGTCGCGCTCGGCTTGCTCATGGAATTCCCGCCCCTCGGCCATGAAGCTTTTGGGAAATGCCGCCAGGATATCGCCCAGGTCCCCGATGGTTTCCTGCGCGACCCGCCGCAGCACCAGGGTGTTGCCCACGCGCTCCACCTCTACGTCTTGTGCGCCATCGACAAACCCCAGCTCTTTGGGGATGCGCACGGCCAGCGAATTGCCGCTTTTGAACACGCGTGTCAGCATGGGGTTTTCTCCTGCAAAAACCAAAGTATATACAGGATATACAAACCTACACCACCCCCGCCGCCCTCAGCCCCGTAATCGCCGCCGCATCCAGCCCCAGCCCCGCCAGCACCTCGTCCGTATGCTCCCCCAACCCCGGCGGCGGTCGGTTTAGCACCGGCGGCGTAGCGGTCAGGCGCAGCGGGCTGGCCACACTCACTATGTTTTCAATAGCTGCTTGCGCTTGTCCAGTGGGCGCTAAAGGCTGATTTACCTTCAAACCCCGGGCCTGCACCTGGGCATCGGCAAAGGCCTGGTCCATGGCGTTGATGGGGCCGCAGGGCACGGCTTTATCTTCCAGCAAGGTGATCCACTGCGCGGTGCTGCGGGTGCGGGTGACGGCCTCTAGCGCGTTTGTCAATTCGGCACGGTGCTGCACCCGCAGGGTATTGGTGGCGTAACGCGGGTCGGTGGCCCATTCGGGGTGCTCGGCGGCAGCGCAGAAGCGGGCGAACTGGCCGTCGTTACCGATGGCCAGCAGCATCGCGCCGTCAGCCGTGGGCAGGTCTTGGTAGGGCACCAGGCTGGGGTGGGTGTTGCCCAGGCGCTGGGGCACTTTGCCGGTGTTCAAGAATCCGGCGGCCTGGTTGGCCAGCATGGCCATGCCCACGTCGAGCAAGGCCATGTCGATGTGCTGGCCCATGCCGGTGCGGTGGCGCGACTCGATGGCGGCCAGGATGGCGCTGCAAGCGTAGACCCCGGTGAACAGGTCGATCACGGCCACGCCCACACGCTGCGGCCCTGCGTCTGCCGTGCCGGTGATGGACATCAGCCCGCCCATGGCCTGCACCATCAGGTCGTAGCCCGCGCGCTCGGCGTACGGCCCGGTCTGGCCGAAACCGGTGACCGAGCAATAAATCAAGCGCGGGTTGATGGCTTGCAGGCTGGCGTAATCCAGCCCGTAGTGGGCCAGGCCGCCGACCTTGAAGTTCTCTACCAGCACGTCGCTGGTCGCGGCCATTTGGCGGATCAGCGCCTGGCCCTCGGCCTGGGCCATGTCGATGGTAATAGAGCGCTTGTTGCGGTTGCAGGCGGTGAAATAGGTGGCCTGGTCGGTGTCATTGCCCTGCGCGTCTTGCAGAAAGGGCGGCCCCCAGTGGCGGGTGTCGTCGCCCACCAGCGGGCGCTCGACCTTGACCACATCGGCCCCCAGGTCGGCCAGCATCTGGGTGCACCACGGCCCGGCTAGCACGCGGGACAGGTCCAGCACCTTGAGGTGCGACAGCGCGGCGGTCACGTTAATTTCCAAAAGCGGCGATGCCGGTCTGGGCGCGGCCCAAAATCAGCGCGTGGATGTCGTGCGTGCCCTCGTAGGTGTTGACCACCTCCAGGTTCACCAGGTGGCGCGCCACGCCGAATTCGTCGGAGATGCCGTTGCCGCCCATCATGTCGCGCGCCAGCCGGGCGATGTCCAGCGACTTGCCGCAGGAGTTGCGTTTGAGCAGCGAGGTCAGTTCCACCGAGGCCGTGCCCTCGTCCTTCATGCGGCCCAGGCGCAGGCAGCCTTGCAGGCCCAGGGCGATGTCGGTCTGCATGTCGGCCAGCTTCTTCTGGATGAGCTGGTTGGCGGCCAGCGGGCGGCCAAACTGTTTGCGGTCCAGCGTGTACTGGCGGGCGCGGAACCAGCAGTCTTCGGCCGCCCCCAGCGCGCCCCAGGCGATGCCGTAGCGGGCCGAGTTGAGGCAGGTGAACGGGCCTTTCAAACCCTGCACCTCGGGGAAGGCGTTGTCTTCGGGGCAAAACACGCCGTCCATCACGATCTCGCCGGTGATGCTGGCGCGCAGGCCCACCTTGCCGTGGATGGCCGGGGCGCTCAGGCCCGCCATGCCTTTTTCCAGAATGAAGCCGCGGATGGGGCCCACGTTACCCGCCGCGTCCACCTCTTTGGCCCAGACCACAAACACGTCGGCGATGGGGCTGTTGGAAATCCACATCTTGGAACCACTGAGCTTGTAGCCGCCCGCCACCTTGTGGGCGCGGGTGGCCATGGAGCCGGGGTCGGAGCCGTGGTCGGGCTCGGTCAGGCCGAAGCAGCCAATCCACGCGCCGGTGGCCAGTTTGGGCAGGTATTTTTGCCGCTGGGCTTCGGTGCCAAATTCAAAGATCGGCACCATCACCAGCGAGCTTTGCACGCTCATCATCGAGCGGTAGCCCGAGTCCACGCGCTCCACTTCGCGGGCGATCAGGCCGTAGGCCACGTAGTTCAGGCCGGGGCCGCCGTACTGCTCGGGAATGGTGGGGCCCAGCAGGCCCAGCTCGCCCATCTCACGGAAGATCGCCGGGTCGGTGCTCTCGGTGCGGAAAGCCTGCAGCACGCGGGGCAGCAGCCGGTCTTGGCAGTAGGCCGCCGACGCATCGCGCACCATGCGTTCGTCATCGCTGAGTTGCAAGTCGAGCAAGAACGGGTCTTGCCATTGGAATGCGGCGTGGGCCATGGGGTATCTCCAAAAGAATAGCCGCCATGTTAATACCCGTCGGGACAGCCCAGCAAACGATTTGTTTGCACCCAGTTATGCGTTTTTAAGATACTTGAAATTCTCAATATTTAGAAAATTTCAAGTGATACCGCTTATTTAATGTGCATAAGCAGCTATCAATATTGCGCCACATCCGCCCCCTATTGTGTATATTTCTCACACTATGCGCCGCAAAATCCCCTCCCTCCAGGCCCTGGCCTGCCTCGATGCCGCCGCCCGCCACGAGAGCTACACCCGCGCCGCCCAGGAGCTGGCCCTGAGCCAGGGCGCGGTGTCGCGCCAGATCACCGCACTGGAAGCCTTTGTGGGCGTGCCGCTGTTTCGCCGCACCCGCCACGGCGTGGCCCTGACACCGCAGGGGGCCGAATACGCGCAGCAGGTGGCGGTGCGCCTGCGCGGGCTGGAGCAGGACACGCTGGACGCCATGTCGCACCAGGGCAGCGGCGGCACGCTGCACCTGGCCTCGGTGCCCACCTTCGCCACCCGCTGGCTGATCCCGCGCCTTCCTGCCTGGACGGCCCTGCACCCCGACACCACGGTGCACATCGAAACCCGCACCCGCCCCTTTATGTTTGCCGACACGCCGTTTGACGCCGCCCTTTACAGCGGCACGGCTGAGCAGGTAGCCCAGTGGGCAGGCACCCGCGCCGTGCGCCTGTTGGCCGAGGACATGGTGCCCGTGTGCAGCCCGGCGCTCTTGAAAGGCGCAACCGCATTCACCGCAGAAGCCATCGCCGAGCTCCCCCTGCTACAGCAAAGCACCCGCCCCGACGGCTGGCGCGAATGGTTCGACACCATGGGCGTGCCCGCCCCCCTGGCCCGGCGGGGCCCGCGCTACGAGTTGTTTTCCATGACCGCCACGGCAGCCACCTGCGGCCTGGGCCTGGCCCTGGTGCCCCGCCTGCTGGTCGAGGCAGAACTGGCGCGCGGAGAATTGGTGCTGGCCTGCGCGCAGCCACTGCCGGGCGATGCAGGCCATGACCGGGCCTATTACTGCGTGCTGCCGGAGCGTACGGAGAATCGGGCGCTGGTGGAGGCGTTTGTGGGGTGGATGCAGCAGGCGGTGGGCTAGCCCGCCAGCGCAAATGCGGCTGCCATGCGCTCTTGCTCACGGGCCGCAATACCCAGCTGCGCAGCCATCTTGGGCCACTGCCGCACCACCGCCTGGCTGCGGGCGATGGTGGCCTGGGCAGTCTTTGAATCCACACGGAAGTACGGTGCGACGGAGCGGACCAGATCAAGGTCCATCGCGTTGTCGGCTTCGCTGATGTTGAGCTTCAGCCCATGGGACCCGGGCACGGGGTTCATGTCGTAGGCCGCGGACAAGCGCCAGCCTTTGCCGGGCACCAGGATGAAGCCGTGGTTGCGCAGGTGGTCGTCAGTGTTGGACACCAGCACATTGAACACGATGCGCGACCACAGTTCGTGCAGATCGGCATCGGTGTGCGCGCCGTGGTCGATCAGCACGCGGGCCAGTTCCAGGTAGCCCACGCCGGTCGATGCATCTTCGCCGTCCTGGTGGCCGGTAAGCGTCATCGCGGACGCAAAGTGCAGCCGCCGCCCGGCGGGCGTGCGGTCGAAGCGCTTGACCAGAAAGGTGTGGTGAGGGTTGGCGAAGCGGCGTGCCAGGCTGTCGGGCACGCGCAGTCCGCAGCCGCGCGCCAGCGTGTGCGCCACCATCTCCCAGGCCCCTACGTCGTGCCCGTCGCGCAGGCTGGGAAACTTGGCGATCCACAGATGGCCATCGGGATCGACCACACTGGCCTTAGGCCGCGCACCGCCGAGCGAACCGCCGGGCGCAATCAGCATGCGCAGCCAATCGTCACCTGCGTCGGCGGTGTTGTCTTCGTCGCGCTCCAGCGCCAGGCTGGCGGCCTCCAGCTCACGCAGTTGGATGAAGGGTGGTGCCGCCACACCGTGCCGGTTGTCCAGAAAGTCCCCTGTGTCGCCGGGCCGAAACCGCAGCGCTCCAACGCGGAAGGCATCGTGCACGCCCAGAAGGTAGTCGGATGCATGCAGCAGCACCGCCTTGCCGACCCGCCCGGCCCGCTGCTCGCGCTCCAGGCGGCGGCGCATCAGTAGTCGGCCCCAGCGGTCAGGGCTGGCATCGGCAAAAACGCCAAAAGTTTCATGGCCCTGGGGCGGGTGCTGCCGGCCCGTAAACAGGCCCAGCCGGGGGTCGAGCTGCAGGTTGCGCACAGCGGGGTGGACCAGTGCAGCAGCGTCGTAAGCGAACTCAAAAATCTCACGGCCCGCGCCGCGCTGGGCATGCAGCACGCCCAAACGCAGCGGCGCGGGCAGGCCGTCCCAGCCAGCATAGACAGCGATGGCGGCCATGGCTCAACGCGCCTTGTGGGGTTTCTGGGGTTTCTGAGACATAGGTTCTGGGGGTTGAATGAGCCCTGCCAGCGCTTGGGAGTCGGCAAAACCGCCCTGCTCCCGCCAGTTTTTGCCGCCGATGGTCTCCGGCTGCGGCACGGCAGCAGCGGCTGGCATCCGTCGCACAGTGGGCTCGGCAGGTGCAGCCTTCCTGCGGGTCAAACGCGCATCCTGTAGCTCCCGCCCCTGCGGGTCTGCCGCGCCCAACAGGCCCAGGTCATTCTCGATACCGAGGACTTGCATCACCGCCAGGTAGGCCCCCATCGTCACGCCCGAACCGCCGCGCTCCAGGCTGCGCAGGGTCATGGGCGACATCCCCGCGCGCTCGGCCACCTGCTTGGCAGACAGCCGCCGCCGCTGCCGCGCCAGACGCAGCCGGTCGCCAAACTGGCACAGCAGTGCGTCGGTAGACGGAAGCAAGGGGGCAGTTTTTTGGGCCATAGTGCTGTTATTCTATATTTTTACACTTTATATAGCTAAATTATTATTCTTATAGTCAATCTATGCAGTCAGTATTTTGGCGATTTTTATAAAAAACAAGAAAAATATTGGCATCTTGAAGCGCATCACTTGCCGATGGAAAGCGCTGATCGCCACACCCAGGCCGGTGGCGCAAACCCCACCGTCGCCGATAATCGCCTCCCGCCTGCACCCCTTCGCACCTCCTGGAACCACGATCTTGAGCGCCAAAGCCCTTCCCCCGTCCACCGCTCTGCCCACCGGCGCACCCGCTGCCGCCCACACCCCCATGATGGCCCAATATTTAGCCATCAAGGCCGAGCACCCCGACACACTGGTTTTCTACCGCATGGGCGACTTCTACGAGCTGTTTTTCAGCGATGCCGAGAAGGCCACGGCCCTGCTCGACATCACCCTGACCAAGCGCGGCCACACGGCGGGCGTGCCGATTCCCATGTGCGGCGTGCCCTTTCACGCCATGGAGGGCTATCTGGCCAAGCTGATCAAGCTGGGCGAGTCGGTGGCAATCTGCGAGCAGGTGGGCGAGGTCACAGGCAAGGGGCCGGTGGAGCGCAAGGTGGTGCGGGTGGTGACCCCCGGCACGCTCACCGATGCCGAGCTGCTGTCCGACAAGACCGAGTCCGTGCTGCTGGCCATCCACCAGGGCCCGCGCAATACCTGCGGCCTGGCCTGGCTGAGCGTGACGCGTGCTGAAATCCACCTGGCCGAGTGCCCCAGCGACGAGCTGGAAGCCTGGGTTACCCGCATCGCCCCCAGCGAGCTGCTGCACAGCGCGGATGCCAGCACCAGCCTGGAGCAGCGCATCCAGGCGCTGAAGCGCGCCACCGCGCCCGGCGTGGCCTTGTCCACCACCGCCCGCCCGGCCTGGCAGTTCGATGCCGCCCTGGGCCAGCGCAAGCTGCTGGAGCAACTGCACGCCGCCACCCTGGCCGCCTGGCAGGCGGACGACCTACCCCAGGCCCACGCGGCCGCCGCCGCCCTGCTGACCTTTGCCGAGCACACCCAGGGCCGCGCCCTGTCGCACGTGCAGACCATCCGCGTGCAAAAGGGCGATGCCAGCATCCACCTGCCGCTCTCCACCCGGCGCAACCTGGAGCTGACGCAAACCCTGCGCGGCGAGGACAAGCCCACGCTGTTCTCCCTGCTCGACACCTGCAGCACCAGCATGGGCAGCCGCGCCCTGAAACGCTGGCTGCTGGAACCCCAGCGCGACCGCAGTGAGGCCAGCTTGCGCCTGCAGGCCATCACCACCCTGCGCGAAGCTGGGCACGGCCAGCGCCTGCGCGAGCAGCTCAAGGGCAGCGGCGACGTGGAACGCATCAGCGCCCGCATCGCGCTGCGCCAGGTGCGCCCACGCGAGCTGGTGGCCTTGCAGTACACGCTACAAAAAGCAGAGCTGCTCACGCCCTTCATACCAGCGCAAGCGGCACTTTTGACCCAAATTTCTGCGGCACTGCAGCCCCCCGAAGGCTGTGCCGCCCTGCTGCAAAGCGCCATCCTGGACGAGCCCGCCGCCCTGGTGCGCGACGGCGGCGTGATCAACCGCGGCTTCGATGCCGAGCTGGACGAGCTGCGCGACATCCAGACCAACTGCGATGCGTTTTTGCTCGACCTGGAAACCCGCGAAAAAGCCCGTACCGGCATTGCCAACCTGCGCGTGCAGTTCAACAAGGTGCACGGCTTCTACATCGAAGTCACCCAGGGCCAGATCGACAAGGTGCCCGCCGACTACCGCCGCCGCCAGACGCTGAAGAACGCCGAGCGCTTCATCACCCCCGAGCTCAAGGCCTTTGAAGACAAGGCCCTGAGCGCCCAGGAGCGCGCCCTGGCCCGCGAGAAATGGCTGTTCGAGCAGGTGCTGGATGCCCTGCAAGCCTTTGTGCCGCGCCTGGGCCAACTGGCCTACGCCCTGGCCGCGCTGGACGTGCTGTGCACCCTGGCCGAGCGATCACTCACCCTGAACTGGTGCGCCCCGGTGTTTGTGAAAGAGCCCTGCATCGCCATTGAAGGGGGCCGCCACCCGGTGGTGGAAGCCCGCCTGGCCGAGACCAGCAACGCCAGCTTCATCGCCAACGACACCGCCCTGGGCCACCGCCAGCGCATGCAGATCATCACCGGCCCCAACATGGGCGGTAAATCGACCTACATGCGCCAGGTGGCCACCATCGTGCTGCTGGCCAGCATGGGCAGCTATGTGCCTGCCACCGCCTGCCGCCTGGGGCCCATCGATGCCATCCACACCCGCATCGGCGCGGCGGATGATTTGGCCAACGCGCAATCCACCTTCATGGTGGAGATGACCGAGGCCGCGCAAATCCTGCACAGCGCCACCGCCCACAGCCTGGTGCTGATGGACGAAATTGGCCGCGGCACTTCCACTTTTGACGGCCTGGCGCTGGCCAGCGGCATTGCCGCCCATCTGCACGACAAAACCCAGGCCTTCTGCCTGTTTGCCACCCACTATTTCGAGCTCACCGAGTTCCCGGCCCAGCACCACGGTGCGGTCAACATGCACGTGAGCGCAGCCGAGTCGGGCCGTGACATCGTGTTTCTGCACGAGCTGCAGCCCGGCCCCGCCAGCCGCAGCTACGGCATCCAGGTCGCCCGGCTGGCCGGCATGCCCGCCGCCGTGCTCAACCACGCCCGCCACACCCTGGCCGCACTGGAAGAGCACGCCCTGGGCCACCAGGCGCAGGTAGATTTGTTTGCGCCGCCCCCGCAAAAGCCCGACGACGGACCCAGCGCTTTAGAATCAGCGCTAGCCGCCATCCAGCCAGATGCCCTGTCTCCACGCGAAGCGCTGGAGGCCTTGTACAGCCTGAAGAAACTCAGCCTGAGCGCATCGGCCTAACCCCATTTCAGCTTCTTACCCGTACCACCATGACCTACTGCGTCGCCATCAAACTCAATGCCGGGCTGGTTTTCCTGTCCGATTCGCGTACCAACGCCGGGCTGGACCAGATCAGCACCTTCCGCAAGATGATCGTCTACGAGAAGCCGCAAGACCGCTTTATGGTGCTGCTGTCGGCGGGCAATCTGAGCATTTCACAGGCCATCCGCGAGATTTTGCAGATCGAACAGCTCAAGGAGAGCGAAGGTGGCGAGCCAATCACCATCTGGAACGCCAAGAGCATGTTCGACGCGGCCCGCGTACTGGGTGCAGCGGTGCGCCATGTGTACGACCGCGACGCGGTGTCGCTGCGCCAGGCGGGCGTGGAATTCAATGTGTCGCTGATTTTTGGCGGCCAGATCAAGGGCGAGGGCATGCGCCTGTTCCAGGTGTACTCGGCCGGCAACTTCATCGAAGCCACGCCCGAAACCCCGTACTTCCAGGTCGGCGAATCCAAGTACGGCAAGCCCGTGCTGGACCGCGTGATCACCCCCACCACCCCGCTGGACGAAGCCGCCAAGTGCGCGCTGGTGTCGATGGACTCCACCCTCAAGTCCAACCTGTCCGTCGGCCTGCCGCTGGACCTGGTGGTCTACGAGGCCGACAGCTTCCAGACCGACAAGGTGGTCTGTATCGACGAGAACAACCCTTACATGAAGATGCTGCACAGCAGCTGGGGCCACAAGCTGCGCGAGGTGTTCGACAGCATCGAAGACCCGATGTGGAACGGCGAGCAGACCGAAGTGCCGCTGATGGTCGAGTCGGCCCGTGGCAAGCCGCTGCGCAAGATCACCACGCCGCAAGAGCGTTTGATCTAATGCTGCGCGCCTGGGCGACTCTCCGTGGCGGGCAAAAGTCACAGAATGCCTGCTATGCCGCCCATCGTCTTTACCCACGCCAATAGCTTTCCCGCCGCCACCTACAGCGTCCTGTTCGCCAGCCTGCAGGCGCGCGGCTTCGCGGTGGAGGCCATCGACCAGCTCGGGCACGACCCGCAGTACCCGGTCACCAACAACTGGCCGCATCTGGTGCAGCAACTGGCTGACTTTGCCACTGAGGCGGTGGCTCGGCACGGCCAACCCGCGTTTCTGGTCGGGCATTCGCTGGGCGGATTTTTGAGCCTGATGGTGGCCGCCCGGCACCCGGAGCTGGCCTGCGGGGTGTTGCTGCTGGATGCGCCCATCGTGGGCGGTTGGCGGGCCACCACGCTGGGGGCCTTTAAGCGGGCCAAAATGGTAGAAGTGGTGTCGCCTGGCAAGATCAGCCGCACCCGCCGCCAGCACTGGGCCGACCAGGCGGCGGCGCTGGCGCACTTTCAAAGCAAGAAAGCCTTTGCCCGCTGGGAGCCGCAGGTGCTGCAGGATTACATCACTTACGGCACCCGCGACGAGGACGGCCAGCGGGTGTTGGGCTTTGACCGTGCGGTAGAAACCGCCATCTACAACAGTTTCCCGGACAACTTGGAGGGTCTGCTGCGCCGCCGTCCGTTGAAGTGCCCGGTGGCCTTTATCGGTGGCACCCATTCGGCCGAGATGCGCCAGATCGGCATGGGCCTGACCACCAAAATCACCAAGGGCCGCACCATGATGCTGGACGGCAGCCACCTGTTCCCGATGGAGAAGCCGCTGGCTACCGCGGCGGCGATCGAAGCAGCTCTACGGAATATGGGGAATATCGGGAATATCGGGAATATCAGCGTGCCAGCAACGGCCCCAGAGCGTCCAGACCCGCAATAAACGTCACCCGCTCAGCCACTTCCGCCGCCAGACCCTCTTGCGGGTGCAGACTGAACACCTGCATGCCCGCCGCCAAGCCGGCCAGCAGGCCGGGCAGGCTGTCTTCCACCACCGCACAGTGGGCCGGGGCCACGCCCAGGGCCTGGGCGGCGTGCAGGAACAGGCCGGGGTCGGGCTTGAAACTGCCGACTTCGTAGGCGCAAAAAATACGCTCGCCCAGCAAGGGCCGCAAGCCGGTCAGGCCCAGGGTCAGCTCGACCTTCTCGCGCGGGCCGTTGGTGGCGACACAAAACGGCAATGGTTGAGCCTGTAGACTTTGCAGCAAGGCCAGCGCGCCCGGCAAGGGCTCCAGGCCCTGGCGGAAGCGGATTTCGGACTGCTGGCGCACCTGGGCCGTCAGGGCGGCTTCAAAACCCGGTGCCTGCGCGGGCAACTGGGCTGTGATCCAGGCGATGCAGTCGGCCATGCGCGCACCGCGAAACCGCTGGTGCGCCTCGGCGCGGGTGAACTGCACGCCGTGGGCGACGGCCAGCGCGTGCAGCACGTCCATGCCGGGCTCTTCGCTGTCGACCAGCGTGCCATCGGCATCGAAAATGACGGCGTGGATGGACATGGTTAGTCCGCCCACACCACCATGCCGCTCCAGGCGGTGGCCAGCACCACGATGCCGAAGGCGATGCGGTACCAGGCGAAGGGCACGAAGTTGTGGGTGGAGATGTAGCGCAGCAGCCAGCGCACGCACAGCCAGGCGCTGAGGAACGAGAACAACAAACCCACGGCGAACATAGGCGCGTCGGCCATCGACAGCAACGCACGTTCCTTGTACAGGCTGTAGGCACCGGCCCCGACCAGCGTGGGGATGGCCAAAAAGAACGAAAAATCGGTGGCCGCCGTGCGCGACAGGCCCATCAGCATGCCGCCGATGATGGTGGAGCCGCTGCGGCTGGTGCCGGGAATCATGGCAAAGCATTGCACCAGGCCGACCTTGAGGGCATCCAGCGCAGTCATGTCGTCCACGCGGTGCACCCGGGTGGCCGAGGGTGCGCGCTTCTCGGCCCACAAAATGATGAAGCCGCCGATGATGAAGGTGCTGGCCACCACCACCGGGGTGAACAGGTGGGCCTTGATGGCCTTGCCAAACAGCAGGCCCAGCACCACGGCGGGCAAGAAGCCGATCAGCACGTTCAGCGCCAGGCGGCGGGCATTGGGCTGGCTGGGCAGGGCCAGCACGGTGTCGCGGATTTTTTGCCAATACACCATCACCACCGCCAGGATGGCACCGGTCTGGATGGCGATGTCAAAGACCTTGCCCTTGGCATCGTCCATGCCCAGCAGCGAACCCGCCAGAATCAAATGCCCTGTGCTGGACACCGGTAAAAACTCGGTCAGCCCCTCGACGATGCCCATGATGGCGGCCTTGATCAGCAAAATGGTATCCACACGCACTCCCCAAAAAATGATGTGGCGCGATTATCACTGGGTGGCCCATCGCGTTCGTAAAGCCAGCACTGCGCTGTCCACGGTTGTCAACACCGGCAAACCCGTAGCCGCTACGCAACTGCCCGCGCAGGTAGAAATTTATAAGAAAACAGCCGCTATCGCTCATGAAATAAGCATGAGAAGCTCTTTATTCCATAGCAAATCCTCAGGGGCAGTTCGAGGACGGTGCCAGCCACTGGCGCAATCTCGCGTTGTAGGCCACGTCGAACCGGCCATAGGCGTTGCTGCCCGACGGGTTACTGCAACTGGCGCTGCCGCCGTACAACTGGCCCACCAGGTAACGTCCGCTGCCGATGGTGGCAAACAGTGGGGCCCCGCTGCTGCCCCGCTCGGTGGAGCCGCTGCTGAACAGGGTGTTGACGAAATTGCTGTTGGCCTGGTTCGAGGTCGAGCAAGTTATTTCCAGCGACGACTCGCTGAGCAACGAGCAGTTATAGAACGCGTTGATCACACCAGTGCTGATAGATTGCACGCTGCCCTGCGGGTAGTGCAGGCTGGCGGCCGTATTGCCCAGCGCGGGGGCCGCCGCCGACCAGCCCGCAAACACCGCCCCGGTGGGGGGCGTATCGGCCAGGCGCATGAAGGAGGTGTCGGTACTGGCGCTGGCGTAGAGCAAGGTGGCACCGCCGATGCGGGTGGTGTAGTTGGGGTCCACCGCCGCACCACCGCAAGTGCTGGCACGCCAAAACCACCAGGTTTCCAGCGTCGAAGCCGCCGTTTGGGTCGAGATGCAGTGATTGGCCCCCAGGAAGTACGGCGTGCCACTGCCGGTGGCATCGTTGACCAGAGTGCCGGTGCATTGGTAAGCAATGCCACTTTTGACAAAGCTCATCAGGGCCACGGCATTGCTCTCGGTGGCGTAGCTGGGGCTGCAGGCCGTATCCACCTCGCAGCTGCCGACAGCGGCCTTGGCCACACTGCCCGCCTTGGCATCCGACCGCGGGCTGGTGAACAGGTGCGAGACGCGCGGAATGGCAATTTCCACCCCGGCGGTGGCCACCTGCGCGGGCAGCTCGATCTCCAGCGTGGCCTCGGTGCCCTCCACCATCGGAGCCCAATAGGTGCGCGCAGCTTCGCTGGTATCGCCCGCAGCGCGGTTGCGCGCCAAGGTGTCCAGCACGTCCTGCGCGGCCATGGTGTAGGCCTTGCCCGCGCCCTGGGCATAGACCCGCAGCGTGGCGGATGCAGGCAGGCTTTTCACCAGCACGCCCAGGCGCAGACCGACGGCCAGGCCCGAATCGATGCTGATGGCGGCCACCCGTCCGCCCGCTGCCGTGGTCTGCCATTGCAGCAAGGCGCTGGTAGCGACCAGCGTGCCGGTGGCGGCCACCTCGCGCGACAAGCCGATCTGCTGGGGCACGCCCTGTTGCGCCAACAATGGCCTGACCGCCGCCACTTTGGCCTGGGCCACGTCGCCCAGGGCGATGGCACGGGCCAGCACCGGCTGCGCGGCGCGCGGCTGCAGGGCCGAAGCCGCGGTGCCTGCCGTCTGCCGCAACGACTCGGCCTGTGCGGGCGCGTCCACGGCGGCAGACTTGGCCGTCACGGTGCTGACGGCCGGGCACACCGCGGCACCACCACCACCACCACTGTCCCCTCCACCGCTGCCGCCGCCACAACCGGCCACCACTCCCGCTGCCGCCAACAGGCCCAGCCTGTTCCATGTGCGTCCCATACCCATCTCCTGAAATTGAAGTCCAATGTACCCGCCATGCACACCGCGAAGCGGTGTCACGCGTACCGCAACGCCGTAATCGGTTGTAACTGCGATGCCCGCCGCGCCGGGTAAAAACCAAAAAATACGCCCACCGCCGCCGAAAATCCCACAGCCAGCGCAATCGATGCCAGCGTCATGCTGACCTGCCAACCTGCCCATTGGCCCACCGCCCAGGTGGCCAGCGCCCCCAGCAGCACACCCGCCGCGCCGCCCAGCAGGCTGAGCGTGACGGCCTCGGTCAAAAACTGCCCCAGGATATCGCGCCCGCGCGCCCCCACCGCCATGCGCAGGCCGATTTCGCGGGTGCGCTCGGTCACGCTGACCAGCATGATGTTCATGATGCCGATGCCGCCAATCAGCAGGCTGATGCCCGCCACCGCCGCCAGCAGCAGGGTCATGGTGCGGCTGGACTGCTCTTGCGCCTCCAGAATCTCGCTCAGGTTGCGAATGGTGAAGGTGTCGTCGGCGCTGGCCTCGACCTTGAAGCGCTGGCGCAGCAGCTCTCGGATGTTCTCCTCGGCCACCTGCATGCTCTGGCCTTCGCGCACCTTCACGTTGATGGCCCAGACCCGCTTTACATTGCCCGGCGATCCGCCCTGCAGCCGGTTGCGGAAGGTGGAGATGGGCAGCACCACAACGTCGTCTTGGTCCTGGCCCATGGAGTTTTGCCCCTTGCGGGCCAGCACGCCGACGATCTTCACCGGCACGGTGCGCACCCGCACGGTCTGGTCGATGGGGTCGGCATCGCCAAACAGTTCCTGGGCCACGGTGCTGCCGATCAGCGCGACCTTGGCCGAGCCCAGCACCTCGGCCTCTTCAAAGGCCCGGCCTGCGGCCAGCGGCCATTCGCGGGCTTCCAGGTAGTCGTTGTTGGTGCCAAAGATGGTGGTGCTCCAGTTGGCGTTGTTGGCCACCACCTGGGCGGTGGTGCGTGAGGACGGTGCGGCCACCTGCACCTCGGGCACCTCCACCTGGATGGCGGTGGCATCCTCCTCCGTTAAGCGGCTGCGGGTCTGCGCACCCTGGCGCACGCCCGCCGCCGTGGCCCCACCGGGCAGCACCAGCATGATGTTGGAGCCCAGGCCCTTCATCTGCTCCTGCACCCGGTCCGTGGCACCACGCCCTACCGCCACCATGGTGATGACGGCTGCCACACCAATGATGATGCCCAACATGGTCAGCAGGCTGCGCAGCGCGTTGGATGCCAGGGCCCGCCAGGCACTGCGCAGCGCGGCCAACCCGTTCATGCGCGCATGGCCCCTGACTTCCTCCCTCCCCTCCCGGGGGAGGGTCGGGGTGGGGGCCGCCCCCGAATCCTCAACAATCTGCCCATCCTTGAACACGATCTTGCGCCGCGCCCAGGCCGCAATGTCGGCCTCGTGCGTGACCAGCACCACGGTGATGCCCTGGGCGTTCAGGTCGGCCAGCAAATGCATGATCTCGTCCGAGGTCTGGCTGTCCAGCGCACCAGTGGGCTCATCCGCCAGGATGAGCTGCGGCTGGTTCACCAGGGCCCGCGCAATCGCCACCCGCTGCTGCTGCCCGCCCGACAGCTCGGCGGGGGTGTGGTGCATGCGCTCGCCCAAACCCACGCGCTGCAAGGCGGCGGTGGCCTGCGCCCGGCGCTGCGCTGCCGCCACCCCGGCATACACCAGAGGCAGCTCCACGTTTTCCAGCGCACTGGCGCGCGGCAGCAGGTTGAACTGCTGGAACACAAAGCCGATGCGGCGGTTGCGCACCTGGGCCAGCGCATCCGCATCCAGGCCCTGCACCGCCTCGCCTGCCAGGGTATAGCTGCCGCTGCTGGGTGTATCCAGGCAGCCCAGGATGTTCATCAGCGTGGACTTACCCGAGCCCGAGGTGCCCATGATGGCCACGAACTCGCCCTCGGCAATCTCCAGCGACACGCCGCGCAGGGCGTGCACCACGTCGCCGCCCATGGCATAGCTTTTACCCAGGGCCAGGGCACTCACTACGGGCATCAGAGTTGTCCCCTGCGCACCCGACGCACTTTTTGCACCGCCAGGCAGCGCAGCAAGGACCCCAGGGCCGAGCCGGTCCACAGCAGGCGCGACGGCGTGCCGGCCTGGGCGTACAGCGTCTGCACGTCCGGCGGCAAAGATTCGGGCAAACGCAACCACAGCCACTGCCAAACCATCTCATGCTGCACGCCGCGCTGGGCATAGCGCCACAGGCGGCGCAGGTAGGTGCGGTAGTCGCGCAGCCGCCAGGGGCTGAGCGAGCGGAACGCAAACCCGGCATCCGGCGCAAACACCACGTAGCCGCGGCCGTCCTCTGCCATGGCGATGGGCTGCAGGTCGCGCCCTGCCCACAGCGACACCATCCAGTCCTCGCCCACCAGGCCCTGCGGCAGGCGGATGCCGCGCTGGCGCAGCGTCTGCACAAAGCTGCCGCGCAGCGCGTACAGCCCGCCCGCCAGCGTGCCCTGGGTCAGCATGCGCTGTCTCCAGCCTTCGCGGTCGCGGCCCGTGGTGGGCAGGCCGCCGACGGCATGGGCCGCAGGCACTTGCTCCAACCGCTCGGCCAGCGCCCGCAGGGCACCAGGGGCGACCTGCACGTCGCCATCCACAAATACATGCATAGCGGGCGTGGCGGCAATCGTGTGCACGTATTCGTTCCAGGCGTTGGCCTTGTCGGCCACCTCGATCTCGACCAGGCGCAGGTGGGGAGAAGCCGCCATCAGACCGCGCACCACCTGCGCCGTGCCATCGTGGCAGCCATTGGCCAGCACCACCACCTCCACGCACCCCTCGGGCGCCACGCCCTGGATGGCAGACTCGATGCTACACAGGGTGGCGGCAATGCGCGGGGCCTCGTTATGGGCAAAAACCGCGATGGACCAACCGGTGGTAGGCATCAGAACGGCAACCTGGGTGCGCTGGCGCGGGGGGCCCCGGCCAGCGGGTTGCCGGTGACGACCGCCGTACCGTCCTGCAAGGCCGCGTCGGGGGTGAGCAGCTCGGTGCTGCTGCCGTCGGTGATGCCCAGGCAGACGTTGGTAGCCACGGGCTGGCCGCTAGCGTTGGGCAGGTAGATCCGGCCCTTGCGCGCAGAATTTATAGAAATAGTGCCGCTAGCGCAGGTAACACCTGCGGGAGTAGCTGCGGTATTTGTAGCATTGGCTGTATCCACAATGCGCATGCGCAGGGCGGCGTTGGGCACCTTGAGCACCTCCTGGCGGGTGTCGGTGACGATGCGCACATTGGCCGTCATGCCCGGCAGCAGGCGGCCATCGGCATTGGCAAAGCGCACCACCGCCACGTAGGTGACCACATTGGCCACGTTCAGCGCGGCCTTGCGCACCTGGCGCACCTCGCCCTCAAAAGCCTGGCCAGGGAAGGCGTCGACCGTGAAATTGGCCTTTTGCCCCAGCTGGATGCGGCCTACGTCGCTCTCGTCGATGCTGGCATCCACCTGCATGTCACGCAGATTTTGTGCAATCACAAACAGCTCGGGCGACTGCAAACTGGCGGCCACCGTCTGGCCGCGCTCGATGGCCCGCTTGATGACGATGCCATTGACCGGCGAGGTGATGCGGGTGCGGCCCAGGTCGATGCGGGCCTGGCCCAGCACCGCCTCGCGTTGCGCCACATTGGCCTGCACGGTCTTGGTTTGCGCCTCGGTCACGCTGAGCTGCGCCTGCGCCAGCTTGAGCAATTCGCCGCTGGTGTTGACCAGGGCACGGGTGCGGTCCACCTCGCTTTGGGCAATGAACTGCTTCTCGGCCAGGTCGCGCTTGCGCTCGAAATCGCGCTGGGCCTCGGCCAGGTCCACCTGGGCTTTGGAGATGGCGGCCCGGCTGGCCGCCACGTTGGCCTGCGCCGTCAGCACCGCCGCGCGGGCCGCGTCCACATCGGCCTGGGCAGAGCGCACGCGGTACTCGAAGGTTTCCGGGTCCAGCATGGCGATGAGCTGCCCGGCCTTGACCTCGTCGTTGAAGTCGGCGTAGAGCTCCTTGATTTGCCCCGACACCTGGGTGCCCACCGACACCTGGGTCACCGGGTTCACCGCCCCGCTGGCCGCCACCGTAGCCAGCAGCGGGCCACGCGCCAGGGTGCCGGTGCGGTACACGGGCTGGTCTGCGGCCCGGTTCTGGGCCCACCACCACGCGCCACCGCCCAGCACGCCTACGGCCACTAGCCCCCACATCCATCGCTTCATTTTTCGCATGGGAGCGATTGTAGGAACGGGCGGTTACAGAATGCCCTGTGGGGTTACCCACTGGCGCTGATCAGGGCCGCCGAAACGACACCGGCTGTTTCACCCAGTACGCCGATGCCAGCAGGTCCAGCCGCACCACCCCGCCCGATGACGGCGCGTGCACAAACCGGCCCTCGCCCACGTAAATGCCCGCATGGGTTGCGGCGCCGCGCGGGGCGAAGACTACCAGGTCGCCGGTGCGCACCGCATCCAGGGGCACGGCCTGGCCCCAGTTCACCAGCGCAGCGACGGTGCGCGGCGTGGGTAAGCCGGCCTGGGACTGGTACACGTAACCAATCAGGCCACTGCAGTCAAACCCCGACGCGGGCGTGTTGCCGCCATAACGGTAAGGCGTACCGACCAGGCTGATGGCGCGCAGGGTGACGTCGTTGGCTTCGTCTACCGACAGCCGGGACGGACCCGGCGGTGCCGCCTGCGATGGGCGGGACGGCGGCGCGGTGGAGCAGCCTGCCAGGGCAAACAGCAGTACCAGGGCAACAGTGAAAAAACGCACGATGGGCATTTGGTATGGCAAAAGGTCAGGCTTCGGCGAGGGCCAATTTGAACCGCTCCAGGGCCTCGGCGGCGGCATCGAAATCAAAATTTTGCAGGTCGGTCAGCAATTGGACCATGGTCGGATGCCAAGGGGTGCCCGCCAGCAGTGTGGCGCAGCGGTCGGCCTCCTCCAGCGCCTGGGCATCGCTGTCCCGCACCAGCCGCTCCAGTACCACCAGCAGGGGTGGCAGATCGGGCGGTAGCACCGGACTGGACGCAGGGGCCACGGCGGGGGCCATCTGCGCCACCTGCACCGCCTGTTCCCAGGCAGCAATTCCTGCAACCACCGCATGCAAGGCGGCATCCACCGCATCACGCAGTATCTGCAGCACCTGCATTTCCGCCGATTGCATCTGTGGTTCGGCACATGCCAGCTCCAGGCTGTGGGCGGTCCGCTGCAGGTTATGCGCGCCGATATTGCCCGCCAGCCCTTGGAGGGTGTGAACATGCCGGACCAGAGCTTCCTGCTGGGCCGGGCTGGACAGATCGGTACATAGTTGGTCGAACTGGGCGGTGAAGTCGCGCTGCGTGGCCACAAACCGCACCAGCAGGCGGGCGTACAGATCGGCCTTGCCCCCGGCAACCCGCAGCCCGGCGGCCCAGTCCAGGCCCGGCACGCGGTCCAAGCCCTGGAACCGCTGCGCGGGGTCGCCGGCCTGATGGGGGGCCACGGGCAGGAGGCGCGGCGGCTGGCCGGAGGCACTGGGAGCCACCCAGCGGGCAATGGTGGCAAACATCGCGGCGACATCCAGTGGCTTGCCGATGTGGTCGTTCATGCCCACGGCCAGCACTTTTTCGCGGTCGCCGCTCATGGCGTTGGCGGTCATGGCAATGATGGGCAGGTGGGTCCAGCGCGGGTCCTGGCGCAGCAGGCGGGTAGCGGTAAAGCCGTCCATCACCGGCATCTGGCAGTCCATCAGCACGGCATCAAACGGTGCATTGGCGGGTGCCTGGTCCATCTTGTCCAGGGCTTCCTGGCCGTTGTTGGCGATCTCCACCACGATGCCCGCACTCGTCAGCAGCTCCAGCGCCAACTCCTGGTTGATTTCGTTGTCTTCCACCAGCAGCAGCTTCAGGCCGACCAGGCCTTGCGCCGGGTCGCTGGCGGAGTTCAGCCCGGCGGCAACCCGGCTCGGCGGCTGTGCGGGGACCAGGTTGACGGTGAAGTAAAAAGTGCTGCCCTCCCCGGCCGTGCTGTGCACGCCAATGGTGCCGCCCATCAGGTGGACCAGGGTTTTGGAGATGGTCAGCCCCAGCCCGGTGCCGCCAAAGCGCCGCGAGGTGGACGAGTCGGCCTGGGTAAAGGCATTGAACAGCTTGCCTTGCTGCTCGGGCGTGAGGCCAATGCCTGCGTCGGTGACCGCAAAGTGCAGTGTCACCTGCTCGCCGGTGGCCGACCACAGCGGGTCGCCTGGGGCCAGGCGGCGCACCACCACCACGATCTCGCCCCGCTCGGTGAATTTGATGGCGTTGCCCACCAGGTTCAGCAGCACCTGGCCCAAGCGCAGCGGGTCACCCAGGAGCATGGCGGGGAGATCGGTGGCAGACTCCACGCGCAGGACCAGGCCTTTGCTGTGGGCTTTCTCGCCTACCAGGCTGGTCAAGGTGGCAAGCACCTCGTCCAGCCCAAACGGGGTGGATTCGATGCCCATCTTGCCGGCCTCGATCTTGGAAAAGTCGAGGATGTCGTTGATGATGCCCATGAGGTTGCGCGCGGCAGCATTGACCTTTTTGATGAAGTTGGCCTGGCGCGGACTGAGTTCGCCCGCCAGCGCCAGGCCGGACATGCCGATGATGGCGTTCATGGGGGTGCGAATTTCGTGGCTCATATTGGCCAGAAAATCCGACTTGGCCTGGTTAGCCTCTTCGGCGGCTTTTTGGGCCTGGCGGATGGCGAGTTCGGCCTCCTTGATGGCCGTGACGTCCTGGTTCACACCGAACAGCTGTGCCAGACGGCCATCGGGATGGGTTTCGGCCTGCACCAAGGTGCGCAGCCAGATTTGCCGCCCGTCGATGGGACGGCGAAACGGGTAGGTGATCTCGAACGCATCCAGCCGTCCGGCCAGCGCATCGATGAATTGCTGGCGAAACTGGATCAACAGCAACGGGTCTGACAGGTCGATGCGCCGCCATACCTCGGACACCGGCAAGCGCCACTCGGACTTGCCCGGCAACTCGCCACACAGCACGGCGTTGCGCTCGGAGGACACCAGCCAGTCGGGCTGGTCGGCGCGGATATGCCATTCGCCGGATCGGGTGAGCGTGAGCGCCAGGTTGGCCCGCTCATTGGCCGCCTGCAACTGGGCCTGGGCGTTCTGCTGGTTGAGCTGGACGGCGCTGAGTTTGTCGCGCATCTGCACCAGCCGGTGCAGCACGCTGTCGCCCTGCTCCTGTTCGGTGTGGATGGCGGAGCCCAGGTCTCCGTCGGCAATGCGCTGGATGGTGGCATGCACCCGCTCGATGGTGCCGCCCATCAGCGTCTGCAGCTTGTCGATATAGCGGTTCACGTTATCGGTCACCGCCTGGAACTCCCGGGTGTCGGCGGGCGGCAAATGCCGTTGCAGGCTGCTGCCGCTGGAGGCAATGGCATCCAGCGCATCACGGATCTTGCCCAGCGGGCTAAGCACCTGCTTGGTGACGATGGCGTACAGCGCGGCCACGATCATGCAGTTGATCACCAGAATCTGAAGCACCAACTGCACCAGGTCGTTTTGCAGGCTCTGCCGGATGCTGCGCTCCGTGGCGTAGATCGACACCGTTCCCACCTTGGGCTCGCCGGGCTCGTAGTACACGTCAAACTGGCGCGTGATGTCGGCCTGGAGCGCCCCCTCCAGCCCCACCAGCAAACCGTTGGCGCGCTGCAAGCCGAAAGCCTGCTTGTTGCTGTAGCGGATGGTGATGCCGGTGACGACGGGGTCGCTCATCTCGGAGCGCACGATGTTGATGATCTGCTCGCGGTTGAACTGCCAGATGGCAATCGGCAAGCTGGTGTGGATGCGCGCCTCGATGTGGTCCAGCCGCTGTGCCAGATCGGTCTCTTTCTCGTGCTTGCGGCTCACGTAATTCCAGAACCCGAATGCCCCCAACCCCAGCGATACGATCAATACAAACAATACGACAAAACGAAGTCGGATGGAGGGCTTGTCCTGCATAGCCTGCTCAATCGGCAGGTAGCAGAGGCGCAATATCCAGCTCGACCAGCTTGTCCCGGAAGATCTTTTTGACCAGCCCTTCCTTCTGCATGGCCAGCATGGCGGCGTTGATCTTGGGCACCAGTGCGGCGTGCTTGGTGTTCAGGTAAAAGTACAGCGGTTCACTGGCCCAGTAGTGCGGGCGGCGTTGGATGTTTTGGATACCCTTGCGGGCAATTTCCATCTCGGCATCCAGAAAGATCATCATGATCATGTCAAAACGCCGATTCGCCAACATCTCGAAGGCGGTGCCGATGGTTTGCGTATCGGTCACCTCCATGCCCTGGCTGTGCTTGAGCAGCATCAGCGTGCCACGCGTCAGCCCCACCTTGCGCTTGCGCTGCTCGGCACGGGACAAATGGACAAGCTTCTCGTCCAGGCTGTAGATGGCTACGTCCGCCATCACCACCGGCGTAGGCACGGGCACCAGATCGGTGAAGTTTTTCACCGCATCAGAGATACGCATCAACTCGCCGTCGATGCTGCCCTCATTCGCCATGGCCACCGAGCGCGACAGCGGCAATCGCTTGAACTCTGCCTGCAAGCCGCAGCGCTTGAAAGCCTCTTTGACCACGGCCTCGGCAATATCCGACAAGGGCGACGGAAATTCCACACGCCCAATCTGCAATACCTGTTGGGCCGCAACCGGTCCGATCGCCAGCGCCAGCGCAGTGGCCCCAACACCGCGGCACAACGTGCGACGGGCAAAAAACGAGAGAGTCATTGCATCCTCCAGGCAGCACAATTTATATCACTACCGATGCTATCCAGACTGACACCAACCCACAAACACAACGCCACCCGAAATACGATGAAAAACAACCTCTAATAGCCATCACACGGGCGACATAAGCTACTTAAATCATAGCAAAAAAAGCACGCCCGCCACCACCGTGGGCAGGGCAGCACCGGCCAGCAAGCCCAGCGCCCCGATCGACTCGTCGTTGAAACCCTTGCGCAGCAGCGCCACCCCGGCCGGATTCGGCGCGTTGGCGATCACCGTCAAACCACCACCCGCCACGGCGCCGGCCACCAGCATGTACTTGGCCGGGTCGCTGATGCCCTCGATCAAAGAGCCCAGGTAGGTCAAGGCCGCGTTGTCGGTCAGTGCCGTCAGGCCCAGCGCGCCAAAAAACAGCGCCGTGGGGGCCAGGCTAGAGACGATGGGCTGCAGCCACCACTGCTGCATGCCGCCCAGCACCACCAGCCCGGCCAGAAAGAAGCCCACCAGCAGGCCCTCTTTCAGGATCAACGGGCTCTGGTGCCGCTTGTAAGCTTCGGTGTAGCCGATGAAGAACAGAAACAGCCCGATGAACACCACCGGGTGGTGCGCAAACACCACCACCCCGGCCAAAAATGCCAGGTGGATTAGGCTCACCACCAGGGGCACGGGCGGGGTCGCCAGGGGCTTGGCAGCGGCCGATTCCTTCAGGTAAGGGCTCAGCAGCGCCACCACCACGCTGGCATTGACCAGCACTGCGATACTGGCGCGCCAGCCAAAGGTGCGGGCCATGAAGGCGCTGTCCCAGCCCCAGACGGATGCCACCATCAGCACCGGTGGTGCGGCATACGAGGTCAGCGTGCCGCCTACCGAGACGTTGACGAACAACACGCCCAAGGCGGCGTATTTGAGCCACTCGGGCAGGCCGGGGCGGAACACCAGCGGGGCCAGCACCAGCGCGGCCAGCGTCATGGCCGCCGGTTCTGTGATCAGCGAACCCAGCAAAGGCACCATGGCCAGGCCCAGCCAGGCCATGGCCAGTGGGGTAGGCAGGGGCAGCAAGCGTGCCGTGCGGGCAAGCAGTTGCTGCACCAGTTCCAGCACGGGGCGCGAGGCCGCCACCACCATCACCACAAAGACGAACAACGGCTCGGTGTACTGGCGCGACTCGACATAGGCCAGCGCGTCGGCCCCACTGCCCAGTTTGGCCAGCACAGCCATCACCACGATCAGCACCAGGGCCCACAGGCCAAACACCACCTCTACCTCGCCCAGAAGGTGAAACAAACCGGCGTGGCGCGGATGCCGGTGGGCCAGGGTTTCAAACCACTTGGCGGCAAAGGTATGCAGCAGCGCCAGTCCGAACAGAACGGCGGCGGCAATCTGGATGGCAGTGGGCTGCATTGCGTGTGACCAAAAGTAAATCAATGACCATTGTCCCCCACTCCGTATTCCCCTCTCGGGGGTGGCGTGAACGGGTTATTTGTATCCGTATATTTACAAATACCCCGTATTTAACCGAAGCATTTATTTACATTTGACAACCACAATTAACATCCCCTGCGCCCATCCCATTAAAGTTAATCCTTTCTTCATATTCGACTCTTCGGACCAAGGAGAGCAAGGGCATTCACATGGAGGCTGGCAGGGCACTGCGTGCAGGGAGTGCTGTAAATGCTCCAGTGATCAACAGACTCAACCAGATGGCTACACAGAGATCCAAAACACTGGACGTATTTCGGGGGTTGCTATTTGTCCTGATGGCCAATACCCACGCGATGACACTGGCTGGCCTGGACGGTTCGCACTGGCTGATGGGCCACCTCTGGCTACCCAACGGCTGGGCTACCGTGGTGTATGTGGTGCTCTCCGGCTACGGAAGTGGATGGATTTTTTCGGTTCGCCATCCACCCGCCCTGCAAAAGCCCTTGCTACGCCGCCGCAGTGCCGTCATCTTGGCGGTCATGGTGCTCTCCAACAGCATTTTTACGATGGGTGTGCTGGCCCAGCAGGGCGACCTCTCTCCCGTGTTGACCTGGGGCTGGTGGACCGGGTTCATTACGCTGGACACGCCATGGTCGATTTCAGGCGTGTTGCTGCCCACGGCGCTGGTCTTGCTGTGTGCGCCGACTATGCTGCGCCTGTGCCGCGCCTTGCCTTACCAGACCCTGGCGGCCCTGGTTCTGGCGCAGCTGGCGGTGGCGGTGTCAGCGCAGTGGCTGACGGCATCGGTTTATGCCCACCATGGGGCGGTGCGATTTTTCCTGACCGAAGGCCTGGGCGGGTTCCCGGTGCTGCCTTTCGTATTGAACGGATGCCTGGGCTGCTGGCTCGGTGTCTACCGGCAGCAGAACGAGCCGGTATGGTTGTACGGCATCGCCTTCCTCTTGCTGTTGCAGTTGTGCATGTTTGCTTCCAGCTTCGCGCCCCCCGCACTGCACTGGAGCGTTTTTAGAAACACCTTCGGGCCGGCGGGCAAGTTTGCATGGTTGTTTTTATGCGCTGGCATGTTGGCGCGCTTGGGCCCCCCACGCCTGGTTCCCCCGATTGCGCTGATCGGCAAGTTCGCGTTAGCCACCTTTGTCGCGCACCGCGTGTTTCTGCAGCTGCTCAACGCCACCATCGCAGGCACCGGGCTGGACACCCTGCCCGCCGAACTCCGCTATGTCGCGCTGTGGATCGGCACCCTCGCCCTCAGCTGGATCCTGTGCAAACTGCTGCAGCGCCACTACAACCGCGCCGCGTCCGCACAGCTAGCCCGCCCCAAGGTGCCCCGCAAAGAGGACTACTTCACCCAGTGAGCTGCGCCAGGCCACCATCTAGGCCACCCGCGCAGACCGCAGAAATTTCTGCTCGAACACCTCGGCAGGCACCGGGCGACTGAACAGAAAGCCCTGCATTTCATCGCAGCCCATCAGACGCAGCAGGCGCGATTGCTCTTCGGTTTCCACGCCTTCGGCGACCACCTTGAGCTTGAAAGCGTGGGCCAGGTTGATGATGGTGGACACCAGGGATAGCCCACGCGGGCCGGTGACCATGTCCACCACAAAAGTGCGGTCGATCTTCAGCGTGTCCACCGGCAGGCGCGACAACTGGCCCAGCGACGAGTAACCGGTGCCAAAGTCGTCGATGGCAATCGTCAGACCCATGGCGCGGATGGCCAGCAGAGTGGCGCTGCTGCGCTCCACGTCTTCCATGATCAGGCTCTCGGTGATCTCCAGCTCCAGGCCCTGCGCCGCCTGGGGGTCGCTGCCGATCACCTGCTCCAGGGCGGTGACGAAGTGGCGGTGGCGCAGTTGCAGCGGCGAAACGTTGACGGCGATGCGCACCGGATCCAGCCCTGCGGTGCGCCAACGCTGGTAGTCCTCCAGCGCCTTGCGCAGGGCCCACAGGCCGACTTCGTAGATCAGGCCGGTTTCTTCCAGAATAGGGATGAAATGCCCCGGTGCCACCAAGCCATTTTTCGGGTCGTTCCAGCGGATCAGGGCTTCGGCACTGGTGACTTTGCCGGTATCCAGATCGACCTTGGGCTGGTAATGCAGCACGAACTGCTCCAGGTCCAGGGCGGTGCGCAAACGACTCTCCAGGTCCAGCGCGGCGGCTACCCGGGTGTCCATTTCGGGGGCATAGAACATCAGGTGTTCGGCCGAGCCCTTGGCCCGCTTCAAGGCCGACTCGGCATTGCGCAGCAGGGTTTCGGCATCTTCACCGTCCAGCGGGTACAGCACCACACCAATCTTGCCGGCAATGCGCAGCTCCGGGCCCTGCAACAGGTAGGGCCGGGCAAAACAGTCGCGTAGCAGTTGCTCCAGCTCCAGCGCCACACGCCCCACGTCACGCGGACCCTTGAGGACCACACCGAAGCAGTTCACGCCGACGCGCGCCGCAGCCTCCAGTGCCACGCTGCCGACACGGATGCGTTGCGCCAGTTGCTTGAGCAAATCGTCACCGGCCGCCCGCCCCAACGTGTCGTTGATGGCCCGAAAGCGCTCGATGTCCACCAGAGCCAGCGCCAGGCTGCTACGGCCCACATCGAACATGCGCACCTGCTGGCTCACCTGCTCCAGAAACAGCGTGCGGTTGGGCAGACCGGTGATTTCGTCGTAATAGGCCAGGTAATTGAGCTTGTCGGCCTTTTCGATGTGGTCAAGCGCGAAGCCGATGTCGCCCGCCAATTCGGTCAGCAGCGTCATCTCTTCTTCGTCAAAAAAACCGGCTTCGTCGGTGTACAGGGCGAGCACCCCCACTACCGTGTCGCCGACCATCAGGGGCAGCACCGCCATGGCACTGATCCCCTGGTCCATGTGCGCCTTCAAGTACTGGCTGCCGGAGAAATCCTTCATGTCGTTGAGCACCATGGGCTTCTTGCCTTTGATGGCCCGCACGGTCATGGAGTTGGCATGCTCCGTGCCGTCCTGCAAGGAAAAGCTGTTCTGGATGTAGGCCAGAAACTCCGGCTGCACCCCTGCCGAAGCGATGGGCAGGATCTGCAGCCCGTCCCAGTCGGTGACACCGATCCAGGCCATCCTGAATTGCCCCAGTTCCACGGCAATCCGGCAGGCCTCCTGGAACAGCTCCTCGTGGTTGCGCACACGCACAATCAAGGCGTTGATGCCGCTGAGCACGGCGTACACGCGGTTGAGCCGTTTGATCCGCTGTTCAGCCGCCCGCTGGTCGGTAATGTCCTCGCCGATGCTGGCGGTTCCCACCACCTCGCCAGAGGCCGAACGCAGCAAAGTATGGTTCCAGCGGATCAACCGGAGCGCGCCTTGGCGGGTCTGGATCTCACTTTCAAAATGGGTCATGCCTGGCTGGTTGGCCAGCAGGGCGGCAAACCGTTTGCGTGCGGCTTCCGGCGCATGGGCCGCAAAGATTCCGAAAAATTCCTGGCCCATCACTTCTGCCCGCTGCCAGCCTGTCAACCGCAGCAGGTAGTCGTTGCAATAAGTCACCCGCCCCTCGCAGTCCAGCATCTGGGCCACCAGTTCCAGGTGGCTCAGCATGTCATTGAAGCGGCGGTTGCTTTCCACCAGGGCATCCGCCGAACGCTTGCGCTCGACCACCTCGGCCTGCAATCGCTCGGCGTGCACCCGGACTTCGTTGTAGAGACTGCCGTTTTCGAAGATCCGGCCCACCTGCGCCGCCAGGATGCTTACGATCTGCTCGTCTTCGTCGCTGAAATCGACCGCTCCCAGCTTGTCCACCAGGCACATCCAGCCGTAGGCGTACGACAAGGACACCACCGGTACCACCAGGCTGGCATACAGCGGCGGATAGCCCGGCGGCAGCCCTACCGAGGTGGGGTCCCCTTCCGCACAGCGGGTGCGGCGGGAACGGCGCTGGGCGCGCACCTGGCCCAGCAGACCGTGGTCGATGGCGGGGCGTGGCAATATCTTGAGCACCGCGGCATCGATGCCACTGGTGAAAAAAACGGATTCGGCCTGGTACTTGCCCTGTACGCAGAGCAGCACGTATTTGGCCCCCATCAGGTCGCGTGCGCCCCGGCAGACCTTGTCGAGCAGAACCAGCGGGTCATGCTCGGAGGCCAGATGCAAATTCAGATCGGTCAACGCCGCCAGGCGCCGGTTGGTGCCACGCAGGTCTTCCAGCTTTTCCGACAGCTTGTCGCTCATCAGCCGCATGTGGGCGCGGTCAAACTCCAGCGTATCCGGCACGCTCAAGGGCTGGGACACAGGTATGTGCGCCAGGGACTGGGCAATCGCCAGCAGAATCTCTTCCGGCTCGCAGGGTTTGACCAGCACCCGCGACACACCGCAGGTTCTGGCCAGGTTGCGGGCCTCGCGCTCACGGTAATGCGCGCTGTAGAAAATCACCTCGGTGGCCGCGCACAGGGGGTCGGCACGCAGTTGACGCACAAACTCGTAGCCGTCCATGGTGGGCATCAGGATGTCAGAGATCACCAGGTCCGGGCGAGACGCGCGCACCAGCGCCAGCGCCTGGGCACCGTCGGCGGCTTCCAGCGGCTGGTGGCCGCCATGGCGAATCAAGGCCACCAGCAGCTCGCGGTTTTCAACCAGATCATCCACAACCAGTATCTTTGCCATAAGCCATTCTGTAGGGGTTATGCGCCAGGCGGACCGGGAAGCCGGAGCCCAGGCGGCAGAAAGGTCGCAATCTGTTCGACAAAAACCTCGGGAGTGATGGGCTTGGTCAAGTAGTCGTCAAAGCCTGCGGCCAGCGCAATCGCACGGTCGCCGGGCATGGAAAAAGCGGTCACGGCAATCACCGGCACCACCTGCCATAGCGGGTTGCTGCGCAGACGCTGCACCACTTCATAGCCATTGAGTACTGGCATCTGCAAGTCGCAAAGCACCAGGTCTGGATGGGCGCTCAGGGCCAGGTCCACACCGGCACCACCGTCGGCGGCCTCCAGCACCGCGTAGCCCTGCCGGTCCAGCAAGTAGCGCACCAACTCACGGCTGAATTCATCGTCTTCGATCACCAGGATACGGGTGGGCATACGCTACTCCAGCGGGAGCTCCAGGGTGAAGATGCTGCCTTGGCCGTACACGCTGCGCACGCTGATGTCGCCACCCAGCTCCTGGGCCAGCTTGCGGCTCAGGTGCAGGCCCAGGCCGGTACCTTCAAACCTGCGCCGGTCTGCCGCCTCGACCCGGGAAAACGCCTCGAACAAACGGCCCAGATCAGCCGCAGGAATGCCGGGGCCGGTGTCTTCCACGCCGATGCGCAGCACCTGACCGTCTACACCCGGGCCGGCCTCCAGCTGCAGACAGACCCGCCCGTGCGCAGTGAACTTGATGGCGTTACCCAGCAGGTTGATGACGATCTGGCTGAGCGCCCGGCGGTCGGTTTGCAGCACCAGCTTCCCCGGGGGCAACCGAAGCGTGAAACCCAGCCCCTTGTTCTCAGCCTCGGGCCGCAGCGTGGCCGCTAGCTCTTCCAGTAGTCCCTGGCACTCCACCGGCTCACGGGACGGGTCAAACTTGTTGGCACCCAGCTTGGCCAGGTCCAGCAGGTCGTTGATCAGGGACAACAGGTGGCGGGCGCTGGTCTGCACGATGCGCAACTGTTTGTCCTGCTCTTCGTTGAGCGGACCCGGCAGCTGCATGCGCAGCGTACCGGTGAAGCCAATGATGGAATTCAGGGGCGTGCGCAACTCGTGCGACATGCTGGCAAAGAAGCGGTCTTTGACCAGCGCGGCACTCTCCAGCTCGCGGTTTTTGTCGTGCAAGGTCTGCTCGAAGCGTTTGCGTTCGGTCACGTCGCGGATGGCACTGGACACAAACAACCCGTCTTCGGTCTCCAGCGGGCTCAGGCTGATCTCCACCGGAAACTCCGTGCCGTCCTTGCGCTGCCCAAACAGCTCCAGCCCGGCCCCCATCGCCCGGGCACGCGGCTGCGCAAAGAAGCCAGCGCGGTTGCCAGGGTGGTGGTGGCGAAACCGCTCGGGCACCAAAATTTCGATCTTCTCGCCCAACAGCTCTTCCCGGCTCCAGCCAAACAGTTGCACCGCCTGGGAGTTGACCAGCACCATGTTGCCGTCGCGGTTGACGATCACCATTGCGTCCGGGGCCGATTCGAGCAGATCCTTGAACTTCTGGTCGGCCTTCTTGCGGTCGGTGATGTCGCGTATGGCGCTCATCACCATGGTGCCCTCTTCGGTGGCGATGGGGCTCAGGCTGACCTCGACCGGAAACTCCTCGCCGCCCTTGCGCAAACCAAACAGATCCAGTCCAGCCCCCATGGTGCGGGTGCGCGGTTGCTCCAGAAAATGGCTGCGGTGCCCCAGGTGGGCGCTACGAAAGCGCTTGGGCAGCAGCACCTCGATCGGCTGGCCCAGCAGTTCCGCCCGCGCGTGACCAAAAACCTTTTCCGCCTGGGAGTTGACCAGCACGATCCGCCCGGTCACGTTGACCATCACGATGGCATCCGGCGTGGATTCCAGTAAATCGTGGAACCGGGCTTCCACCAGCTTGGCATCGCGCAACACCTTCAGGTGGGTCACGTCCTTCTTGTTTGAGAGAAAGTAGGCGAACTGGCCGTTGACATCCTTGACCACCTTGGTCGAAATGCTGGTGTGCACCAGCGTGCCGTCCTTGCGGCGGCGCACCGCCTCGTACACCACCATGCCCTGGCGCGCAACCTGGGCCTGGACCCGCAATTCTTCCTCGGCACGATCTTTGGGAATAATCAGATCGAAGAGCGATTGCCCCACAGCTTCACTCTCGGTATACCCAAAAATGGTTTCCGCCGCAGGATTCCAGTTCAACACCTGACCAGTCGGCGAAAACGCCAACAGCGCATCCGGGTTAAGCACCCAGAGCGTGTCGGTAGAGGCCGGAATCATCCGGCCACCTTTCGCAAACGGCCCACGGTGGTCGACAGCCATGGGCAGCGTCGCCCGGCGTACGCGGGCCGCAAAGGACTTTTGTACAACAGCATCTACATCTCCAGGGGTGTAACTAATAGTTACTTATAAACCCATACCACCCCGCAAGGCAAGTATCGTATGGACAAACTGCCTACAGGCATGGACACCATGCTAGTACACAAAACCCATAGCCAAATCGGCGTCTTGTGGTCGATCCTTGGTGCCAGCAGCTATTTATTCAAGACCAATTACAGATACGGCGGCGTGCAAGCCGAAACAATTTCGACCACGCTGTCGCCGGTATTGCGAAAGCGGTGCGGCAGGCTGCTGTCGAACAAATAGGCATCGCCCGCCTTCAGCACCCGCACCTGCTCGCCCACGGTGAGCTCGATCTCGCCACTGAGCACAATGCCGCCCTCGTGCGAGTCGTGCTCCAGCATGTCCACGCCGGTGTCGGCCCCAGGGGCGTAGCGCTCTTGCAGGATTTGCAGGTTGTGGGCACGGGCGTTGCCCACCTGGCGCAGCGTCAGCGTGCGGTCGCCGCTGGCACCGGGGGCGTGCTGGGTCAGGCGGGAGGTCAAATCCACCAGGTCGGCCGGACTGTGGAACACGGCATCGGCCTGAGGCTGGTCGGGCTCGAAAAATTCCGCCATGGTCAGCGGCACGCCACTCAGAATTTTGCGCAGCGAGGCTACCGAGGGGCTGCTTTTGTTCTGCTCGATGGTCGAAATCTGGCTGGACGGCACGCCCGCCCGCTCCGCCAGTTGCCGCTGCGACCAGCCCGCCACCATGCGCACCTGGCGCAAGCGGCTCCCCACATCAAACGGACCATCCAGCATCAATAATTTCCCCAAACGCTCAATATTTTGAGCAAAATATACACCTATACCGATCACTTGCGAACTTCCCATGCCACTCGACCACACCGCCTCCCCAACCGGCAAGCCGCCCGTCACCATCTTCGGCCCCGATTTTCCGTTCCCGTTCGACGACTGGATCGCCCACCCCGTCGGGCTGGGCAGCCTGCCCGCCCAGCACCATGGGGCCGAGGTGGCCATCGTCGGTGCGGGCATGGCCGGCATGGTGGCTGCGTACGAGCTGATGAAGCTGGGCTTCAAACCCGTGGTGTACGAGGCCTCCAAGATGGGTGGCCGCCTGCGCTCGCAGCCGTTCGAGGGCGGCCAGGGCGTGATCGCCGAGCTGGGCGGCATGCGCTTCCCGGTGTCCAGCACGGCGTTCTACCACTACGTCAACGCCCTGGGCCTGCAGAGCCAGCCCTTCCCCAACCCGCTCACGCCTGCCAGCGGCAGCACCGTGGTCGATCTGGAAGGCCAGACCTACTACGCCGAAAAGCTCGGCGACCTGCCACCGATGTTCAAAGAAGTGGCCGACGCCTGGGCCCGCGCGCTGGAAGACGGTGCCCAGTTCGAGGCCGTGCAAAACGCCATCCGCAGCCGCGACGTGCCCGCGCTCAAGGCGCTGTGGAACACGCTGGTGCCGCTGTGGGACGACCGCACCTTCTACGACTTTGTGGCTACGTCCAAGGCCTTTGCCGGGCTGTCGTTCCAGCACCGCGAGGTCTTCGGCCAGGTGGGTTTTGGCACCGGCGGCTGGGACTCGGACTTTCCCAACTCCATGTTGGAGATTTTGCGCGTGGTGATGACCAACTGCGACGACGAGCAGCGGCTGATTGTGGGCGGGGCCGACCAAGTGCCGCTGGGCCTGTGGCAGCAGGCACCCGACACCCTGACCCACTGGCCCGCAGGCACCACCCTGGCCAGCTTGCACGGCGGCGCACCGCGCGCGGGGGTGGCAGCCATCCAGCGCCAGAGCGACGGCAACATTGCCGTCACCGACCGCTGGGGCGACACGCGCAGCTACGCCGCGGTGCTCACCACCTGCCAAAGCTGGCTGCTGACCACCCAGATCGACTGCGACGAATCGCTGTTTTCGCAAAAAATGTGGATGGCGCTGGACCGCACCCGCTACATGCAGTCCAGCAAAACCTTCGTCATGGTGGACCGCCCGTTCTGGAAAGACAAAGACCCCGTCACCGGCCGCGACACCCTGAGCATGACGCTGACCGACCGCCTCACCCGCGGCACCTATCTGTTCGACAACGGCCCCGGCAAACCGGGCGTGATCTGCCTGTCGTACGCCTGGATGGGCGACGCGCTGAAGATGCTGCCCCAGCCGCCCGAAAAGCGCGTCAAGCTGGCCCTGGATGCGCTGAAAAAGATCTACCCCAACGTGGACATTGCCAGCCACATCATTGGCGACCCCATCACCGTCTCGTGGGAGGCCGACCCGCACTTTCTGGGCGCGTTCAAGGGCGCGCTGCCCGGCCACTACCGCTACAACCAGCGCATGTTTGCCCACTTCATGCAAGACGACACACCCGCCAGCCAGCGCGGCATCTTCATCGCGGGCGACGACGTGTCCTGGACCCCCGCCTGGGTGGAGGGCGCAGTACAGACCTCGCTGAACGCGGTGTGGGGCATCCTGCACCACTTCGGCGGAAAAACGCATGCCGAGAACCCCGGCCCCGGCGATGTGTTCAAGGAGATTGGCCCGATGGAGTTGCCGGAATGAGGGACCTGAAACTGGCGCTGCTGCAGTGCCCATCGCTGCCGCTGGACGTGCCCGCCAACCTGGCGCGGCTGGACACATTCGCCGCCCAGGCCGCCGCCGCCGGGGCCCACCTGCTCGTCACGCCCGAAATGTTTTTGACCGGCTACAACATCGGCAGCAGCCAAGCCCGGCAACTGGCCGAAGCCCCCGACGGCTCCCGCGCCCAGGCCGTGGCGGCGATTGCCCGCCAGCACCAGATTGCCATCGCCTTCGGCCACCCCGAGCATGATGCCGCGGGTGCCATCTTCAACGCTGCCCAGTGCATCGATGCCCAAGGCCGCACCCTGGGCCGCTACCGCAAGACCCAGCTCTTCGGCGACCTGGACCTCGGCATGTTCAGCCCCGGCCCGGGCGACGAGCCGCTGTTTGACTTCCACGGCTGGCAGCTCGGTCTGCTGATTTGCTATGACGTGGAATTCCCCGAAAACACCCGCCGCCTGGCATTGCTGGGTGCCGACCTGGTCGTGGTGCCCACAGCCAACATGGACGGCTTCGACTTTGTAAACCAGCACCTGGTGCCCACGCGGGCGTATGAAAACCAGGTGTTTGTGGCCTACGCCAACTTTTGCGGCAGCGAGGGGGACCTGGCCTACAACGGGCTGAGCTGCGTGGCGGCACCCACCGGGGCGGGGCTGGTGCAGGCCGGGCGCGGGGCCGAGCTGCTGCTGGCGGACGTGACGCGGGCGGGCTTGGTGGCTGGGCGGGCCTTGAATGGGCATCTGGCAATGTGCCGGACACCGGGGCACACGCTATCTAAAAAATAGCTGCTTGTGCTGACTCCATCAGCACGAGCTGCCATTTTCGCTTTGAAATTTATCCCCCATTTGGGGGACGAACGGCCCGTGGCGGCTGGTTAGAATAAATTGCGTGGTATCGCCGCTTTACACGGGTTTTGTATACCACTCATCCCTCCCAACCTCTCCCTCGAAAGTGCTTCCCATGAACCGTGCCTTGCGTCTGTTGTCCCTTGCTCTTGTTATCGCGTTGACCGGCTGCGCCGCATCCGTCAACCGCTCTGGCACCCAGGAAGCCCCCCTCCAAACCACGGCCACCGCCCCCACCAAGTTGGTGATGACGGTATCGGGATCGCCCGCCATGGAAGCCTCGGATGACTGGGTAGCCTTTTGCGAAGAGTGGCAAACCTCCATGACCGCCGCCACCTCCGCGGCCCAGCTGGGCTTTGCCTACACCGGCAGCAAAAACGTCAACATGGCCGACGCGGCCACGCTGGTACAGGTCAAGGTAAACGACTTCCGCTACGTTTCGCAGGCCAAGCGCTACGGCCTGGGGGTGATGACGGGCAATGCCTTCATGGACGTGGACGTGGACTTCATCGACCTGCCGTCGGCGCAAAAACTGGGTGCACGCAAGTTCACCACCTCGTCCAGCGCCTGGCAGGGTGTGTTCTCCGCCATGACCCCCAAGCAGGTGGAGGCCGTGTCGGCAGAAATCGTGCGCACCGTCGCCAAGAAGTAATAGCGGCCCAGGCTGAGCGGCAGCAACGGCTGCCGTTTTGCTATTTAAAATATAGCTACAAACCCATATTCGACTGGCGGACAAGGCCTTTTTTGTGCCTAAAACAGGCTCTACCCGCATCCGTCCACAAAACTGGGGATGTCTGCCCCACCCCGCCGCACAAGGCAATTGACGTAGACCGCCACCCCGCCTAACCTCGCGTGAGCCTGTCAGACTGCACAGGCTCATCCGTGAAGGAATCCGCATGGCTGGCACTGCTGATACTGTTTTTTTGCGCGCATTTGTGTGGCTACAGGGCAGCGTGGCCGCGCTGCAGGCCGACATCCAGCCACCCGCGCTGGCCGCGCCGCTGGCCGACGCGCTGCGCACCCGGCTCGGGCTGGCACTGGACCAGACCGCCGCCACCGTCAACCCCGACAGCTTCCACGCCAGTAATGCCAAAGCCCAGTCGCTGGCGACAGCGGCCATGGTGGTGGGCGAGACGCTGGCGGCGCTGAAAACCGTGGGCGAATTGCTGGCCCATATCGGCGACGGATCGGTGGGGCTGGGGGACCTGTCCAAGGTCATCCAGCAGATCCACCGCATCACCTCGGCCAGCCCCGGTAAGCCGCCCAGCGCGTATTCGATTGCCAAGCTGCTGCTGATCGTCAGCGGCGATGCCGACCAGCCCGCCAGCGACCCGCCCGCCAAGCTGCTGATCTACCGCCTGCTGGGCAAAACTGTCGCCAACCCGCCCACATCCGCCGCCTTTGCCGAGGCGCAAATGACCCTGGGCCTGGTGGTGATGGCCATCGGCACGCTGCTGGACCGCGCCTTTGCCGCGCCCAACCTGGACGATGCCAAGGGCTGGCTGGTGCCCCGCGGCCCTGGCATCGAGCTGCCGCCGCTGGTGGCCAGCCGCGCCTTCCAACTGGCCGGGGGCGCGAATGGCAGCCTGGACCTGCTGCTGGGCTACGACCTGCCCCTGCACAAGCTGTATGCCGAGCTCACCTCTACGTTGAAGTCCAGCACTGGAGCCGACCAGGGCTTTGCGCTGGAGCTCAAGGCCGACGGCAAGGTCACGCTGCAAATCGACCTGCCGCAACTGGCCATCCCGCTGCCACCGCTGGCCGCGCCGGTGCTCACCGGCACCTCGGCCCTGAGCCTGCTGTTCAGCCGCAACCAGCCACTGGTGCTGGGCGATGCGGCCCAGACCCACTTCACCATCGGCAAGATGACCGGCGGCTTCACGCTGGACAACCTGCAGCCCAAGGTGGAATTTGACCTGGCCGAGAGCGTGCTGGTGCTCAAGGTGGGCGACGACCCCTTCCTGGGCGCAGTGCTGGGCGATGCCATCGAGGTGGCGCTGACCTTCGGGCTGATTGCCGATATGGCGGGCGGCCTGCGGCTCAAAGACGGCACCGGCCTCAAGGCCACCATTCCGTTGGAGCGCATTCCCAACAGCCCGGTGCAGATTCCGTTCCTGACTTTCGAGCTAAAAAAGGCCGACGACCTGGACAAGATTGAAGTGGAGCTGTCGGGCTCGTTCCAGGTGGAGATCGGGCCGTTCTCGGGCTCCATCGACCGCCTGGGCACCCTGCTGCGGCTGGACGACCTGCTGGCCGGCATCACCGCGCCGCGTTTTGACCTGAAGCCACCGTCAGGCGCAGGCCTGGCCATCGACGCGGGCATCGTCAAGGGCGGCGGCTTCTTGCTGTTCGACCCCGACCGGGGCGAGTACGGCGGCATCCTGGACATCCGCATCGGCGTGATCGGGGTCAAAGCGATTGGCCTGCTCAGCACCAAAAACCCCGGCGGCTGGTCGCTGCTGCTGATCATCACCGCGCAGTTGCCACCGATCCAGCTCGGTTTTGGCTTCACGCTCACCGGCATTGGCGGGCTGCTGGGCGTGCAGCACACGGTGAGCGTGGATACCTTGTCGCAGGGCCTGGCCAGCGGCTCGCTGGACAGCTTTTTGTTCCCGCAGAACCCGGTGGCCAACGCGCCGCAAATCATCAACCAGCTGCGCACCATCTTCCCGTTCAAGGCCGGGGGTTTTGTCATCGGCCCGATGCTGGAGCTGGGTTGGGGCACACCCAGCCTGGTGATTGCGCGGGTGGGCGTGCTCATCGAGGCCAGCCAGATCGTGTTTGTGGGCCAGGTGATCGTGCAACTGCCGCCGCTGGTGGACAAGTCTCTGTCCATCCTGCGGCTGCAGGTGGACTTTGCGGGCGGCATTGTGTTTGACCCGCTGAAAATCTGGTTCGACGGCGTGCTGCGCGACTCGCGGGTGGTGTTTATCTCGCTCACCGGCCAGTTTGCGTTCCGCGCGATTTTTGGCGACCGGCCCAGCTTTTTGATCAGCGCAGGCGGCTTCCACCCGCGCTTTACCGACCTGCCGCCCGGCCTGCCCAGCCCGTTCCAGCGCATCGGGGCCGACCTATCGATCGGCCCGGTGGGCATGCAGTTCAAGGGCTACTTTGCAGTGACCTCGGCCACGGTGCAGGCGGGCTCGTCGATGCGCATCTGGGCCGACATCGGCATTGCCGCCGTCGAGGGCGGGTTTGAGTTCAACGCCATCGTCTACATCGTGCCGCGTTTCCGCTTCGAGGTGGACCTGCACGTCTGGGCCAGCGTGGAAGTGTTTGGCATCGACTTTGCCAGCATCGACATCTACGGCCTGTTTGCCGGGCCGGGCCGCTGGCACATCGTGGGCCGGGCCGAAATCCACACGCCCTGGCCGCTGCCCGACTTCAGTTTCCATGTGGACGAGAGCTGGGGCGAAGACCGCGCCACCACGGTGCGCAGGCTGTCGCTGGCCGCCGAGCTCAAGGCCGAGCTGCAAAAGCCCGGCAACTGGTCGGCCCAGTTGCCACAGGAGGGCGATGCTTTTGCCAGCTTCGCCAAGCTGCCCGACAGTGCCGGGATTCTGGCCCACCCCAACGCCGTGCTGCAGTTTGTGCAAAAACGCATGCCGCTGAACAAAAAGCTAGCCAAGCTGGGCACCGACGGCATCGAAGGCAGCGGCGACCAATTGCAAATCAGCATCGGCGAGATCCGCTTCGGCGCAGAGACCGCGCCGGTGGACAAAAAGCTCAACGACCAGTTCTCGGCCGCCCAGTTCCTGGACCTGAACGAAGACGAAACCTTCAGCCGCCCCTCGTTCGACAGCTTCGAGGCGGGCTTCCAGGTGGGCCAGCACAGGTACCAGTTTGGCCGCACCGCCAAGGACGTGTTCGACTACGAAGAAGTCAACCTGTCCACGCCCAAAACCGCCACCAGTTCCATCCTGTCGCGCGGTGTGCTGGTGGACGCGGGCTATGCCCGCTGGGCCACCTCGCTGGGTGCGGCGGCGCGTTCGGAGCTGCGCCGCCCGGCCCGGCTACAGCCCGCCACCGAGGTCAAGATCGACGTCAACCCGGCCCCGCTGCAGACCATTCACAGCGCCAGCGGCACCCTGACGGGCACGCCCCTGGCCGGGGCGGCTGCGCAGTCGTACTGGGCCGCGCAGGACCTGGTGGACGCCAGCGGCAAGGCGCTGCAGATCGTCGAATCGTTTGAAACCGTACAGGCTTTCTAGGACACCCCCATGGCCACCTCCACCCAAGTTGCCTACCAGTTCATGCCCTGGGTCCGCCGGGGCCTGAATGTGGCCCTCACCGCCACCGATACCCTGGGGGCAGGCGCGCTGCTCCCGGCCCGTGCCACCGCCCAGGTCAACGTGGCCCTGGCCGCACCGCACGCGGGCACGCCGATCGACCCGCTGGCCCTGCAACTGCACGGCCCCGGCGATGTGGTGGCCATCGACACCCGGCTGGTGCTGCGCACCGACCCCCAACCGCATGCGCGCAACTTCGAGCCCAACTACCTGGCCATCGTAGACTTTGATCCGCCCGATTTCCCGTGGATGCTGACCCCCGCCCTGGCCCATGCCGACGACCGCCTGCGCCCCTGGCTGGTGCTGCTGGTGCTGGAAAAATCCAAGGTGGGCACGCCCAAGATGCCGCCCCAGGGCCCGCTACCCACGGTGCGCATTGCCGCCGCCGACGTGGCCACCGAACTGCCGCCACTGGGCGAATCCTGGTCCTGGGCGCACGCGCAGGTGGTGAGCCACCGGGATGACGCGCCTGGCATCCAGGCCGACCTGCAAGCCGACCCCACCCGCAACGCCTCGCGCCTGGTCAGCCCACGCCGCCTGCTGCCACTCACCGACTACGTAGCCTGCGTGGTGCCTGCGTTCGAGCCGGGGCGGCTGCGCGGCCTGGGGCTGGCCGAATCCCAGCCCGCGGCCATGGCCACCCTGGGCCCGGCCTGGGATGTGCAGCAGGCCCGCGATGTACTGCTGCCGGTGTACTACCACTGGGATTTTTCCACCGGACCGGGCGGCGACTTTGAATCGCTGGCGCGGCGGCTCAAAACCCCCAGCGCCTACGCAGGCAACGCCGAGGTGGCCGCCCTGCTCAGCCGCGTGGGCACTGCGCCCATGGGCGTGGACCCGGTGCTCACCGGCTTTGTGCAGGGCGCGGTAGCCACCATGGAAGGCGCGCTGGTACCCATTAGCTACACCCCCGGCACGGCACCCGACCCGACCCAGGCCGAAAGCCTGGCGCTGATTGTCAACACCCCGCAGGCCAATGTGGCCGACCCGGTGGCCGACGGCCCGACCAATGCCGCCGGGCGGCGCATCGAGGTCAAGCCGCAGATGGTGGGCGGCTGGCATGCCAAAAAGCACCAGGCGGCAATAGCCGAGGCCGCCACCCACTGGGTGGCCGGACTGAACCTGAACCCGCGCTACCGCGGTGCCGCCGGCTATGGGGCCGAGGTGGTGCGGCAAAACCAGGAGATCTTCATGGATGCCGCCTGGGGCCAGATTGGCCGCATCCAGGAGGCCGAAATGCGCTTCAACCTGACCCGGCTGGCCATCGAGGCACAGCGGGCCCTGAAGGCCAAGCATTTCGACACCTTGCCGCCCGAGCGGCTACTCCAGGTGATGGGGCCTGCGCTGGGCCGCATCGAGGCCCGGGTGCTGAACGGCACGGCCTACCACATCGGCAGTGCAGCGGGCTCGGTGGGTGGACAGATCGCCCGCACCAGCCTGCCCAGTGCGCTGACCGACACTGCCATGCGCCGCGCCACCACACCGCAGCGGCGCAGCCTGCGCATGGCCGCCCGGCTCAATGCCGACCTGCCCGCGTTGGCCGGGCACACCCAGCGCTACCTGGGTGCCATGGCCGCCGCCACCCAGCGCGGTACAGACTTCACCGTGAACGCGTTTTTGCCCGACGGCATTGTCAGCAGCAAGACGCTGGCCGCCATGCACCTGGACGGTGCCACCGACCAACTGCTGGACCTGCGCAGCCTGGGGCTGGGCCAGACCACCGTGGGCCAGGCGCGGGCGCTGCAAACCGCAGGCAAAGGGGCCGAAATGGCGCTGGCCAAACGCGGCATGCCCGGGCTGCAGATCCGCGCAGGCCAGCACCTGGGCGTGTTTACCGACCTGCACGTGGAGCGCTTCAGCCAGTTGGCCAGCGCCATGCCCACGGTGCAATCCACCGACTGGGGCGTGGTGGCCAGCACCATCGAGTCGCTGGGCCACCGAGGGGTGGAAGGGGTGCTGGTGGAAGCGCGTGCCGCCACCGACCAGCAGCAGGCCAGCCTGCAGTTCAGCACCATGAAGCTGGATGCCCGCAGCGGCAGCCTGCGCCTGAACCGTGCCCTGGTGCGCGAGCTCGACAGCGCCCGGCGCGATCTCACACCCGCTGCCCGCAAAGGCACGGCGACCCGCGCCCTGACCGGCACCACCCTGGGCAGCCTGCGCATTGCCGACAGCCGCAAGTTCAGCACCGCCGGCGTGTTTGCCGCGCTGCCGGTGAACGCGGTGCAGTCGGTGGTGGCCGATGCCCAAAAGCCGCAGTTCAGCGTCAACACCGGGTTTGAAATCGTCGGCTCGCTGGCCGCCCCGCCCGACCTGGCCGTGGCCACGCTGACGTTGCCGCCCGCCCTGCGCCAGCGCGCCATACTGAACCGCTACGCCGTGGCCACCCGGGGCAGCCAGCAACTCTGGACCGATGGCTTCGCGCAAAGCCAGGTGCAGGTACAGCCGGTGGACTTCAGCCTGGTGGCCGCCCGCAACGCCATCACCGTGGCCACCCAGCCCGACACCACGCTGCGCGCACGCCTGGCCAGCACGGTGTCGGTGGCGCACCTGGCCGCCACCGAGGGCAATGCCTTTGTGTCGGCCTATCTGTCCACCACCGATGCCTTTGCCCGCCAGCGCTTCATGGTGCCTGCGCTGTTCGACCGGGTCATGGCCTGGCCCACGCTGCCCGAGCCGCTGTACCAACGCCTGTCTACCTGGAACAAGAACGCCTTCATGCCGGGGGTGGATGGCATTCCGCAAGACCTGGTGATGCTGGCCAAGGTGAACCAGCATTTCATCGACAGCTTCATGGCCGGGGCCAACTGCGAGATGAACCGCGAGCTGCTGTGGCGCGGCTTTCCTACCGACCTGCGCGGCACCCCGTTCCAGCGCTTCTGGGACCGCAGCAGCATCGGCCCCGCGCCCACCTACACCTACACCCCGCTGGACGACATCCAGCCCATCCACCAGTGGGGCGCGCAGCCGCTGGGCCTGCGCAGCGATGCCATCAGCCCGTTCATCCGGCGCATCAATGGCGAGCGCATCAACCCGGTGGTGCTGCTGGTGCGCGGCCAGTTGCTGCGCCGCTACCCCAACACCGCCGTCTACGCCTGGAAGAAAACCCCGGGGGCCGACAGCCTGCTGAAAGACGCGCAAGGCCAGCCACCCGACGGTGCGCTGGCCACGCCGCGCTTTTGCGGCACGATTGGCGACGACATCAGCTTCTTTGGCTTTGACATCGACGACGAAAAAGCCGCCGACTGGTGCTTTGTGCTGGAAGAGCAGATGACCGAGCCGCGCTTTGGCTTCGATGTGGACGAGCCGCAACCCGGCCAGGCCCGCACCGGCCCACCCCGGCGCAACGCTTTACGTAACGCAATAAGCACCGCCATGGCCACGCCCCTGCACAGCCAGTACAACGCCTACAAAGCCTTGTCGTGGAGCAACCTGGCCGTGCCACCCGGCGGCTTTGTCACGCTGGCCGGGCTGCGCCAGGCACCGCCACCGGCATTCGCGAGTTTCCCCATGCTAACGGCCCAGGCCAATGCCGCCGAAATCGCCCGCGCCCTGCTGCAACAACCGTTCCGTGCCTTTTTTGTGGGCGCAGATTTGATTACCTGAGGATGCCGCCATGCCCGCACTGAACCTGAACCTGGACGCACTGCAGGCCGCCCGCGCCGAGCTGGTAAGCCAGCGCGATGCCCAGCGCAGCGCCACCCTGGCCTGGCAGCAGGCCCAGGCCACGCTCGACACCCTGGCCCGCACAGGTGCCAGTGCCGATGCCTTGCAAGAGCAGGCCAAGATCGCCGCCGACCTGCGCCGTACCGCCCAGGCGGCCCTGCAAGGCACGGCCGAGCGCCTGCAAGGCATCCAGAACCTGTCGCAAGACCTGCTGGGCCATCTGCAATTGCCGCCAGACAACCCGGCCCCGCTGGTGGAGGCCCTGGATGCCGCCCACCCGGTCGCCCTGCTGCCGGTGGCGGTGCAAACCCGCTACACCGCCGATGGCGGCACGCTGATGGTGCGCATCTACCCCGATGCCATCCACACCTTTGGCCATGAGCCGGGGCTGAGCGAGGCCGAAACCGCCGAGGGCAAGCGCTACTGGGCCGAGCGCTTTGCCACTCCCAGCGACACCGAGTCGCCCTGGCTGCAGATTGCCCGCATCTACACCCCGGCCCGCGCCGCCTGGATTGTGCGCAGCACCACGCCTACCAACTTCGACCTGCTGGGTCGCCGCATCGACGATGCCGACGCGGTGCTGGTCAGCCCCGAGTTCGATGACGCGGCCATCCCCCAGGCCAGCCGGGTGGGTGCCACCGTCTACGCCACCGCCCTGCCCGACCGCTTTGTGGTGGTGGGCCAGAGCAAGGGCCGCGAGGTGTTCCGCGTTTGGGGCCAGCCAGTGGCCGATCTGCTGCCCATGACCCCGGCTTTCGACCCACTCACCGCTACCGACGAGGCCGAAGATGAGCGCGATCCCTTCGGGGGCGACCGCGCCTGGCTGGTGGACTACCCCGCCGCCGTGAAGGCCGGCATGGCCATCAGCGTGAACCAAAGCCACCTGCAACCGGGTTCGCGCATGACCGACCCCATCGACCGCCTGGTGGTGCTGGGCGTGGACTGGACGCAAACCCCCGGCTCCGCCGCCACGTTGCTGGCCAGCCTGCTCGACAACCACCAGCACAGCGCCGGGCTGAAGCTGGTGGCCCAGGGCACGCCTACCAACAACACCAGCAGCACCCGCGCCGCTTTTGCCGCCAACGGTGCCGACCTGCTGGCCGACATGGACCCGCAAACCACCAGCCAGCGCACCGCAGACGGGGCCTTCGAGCTGGCCACCGCCGGGGGCCGTCTGCAAGGCCTGCTGGGCCTGCCGGTGGAGGTGTTCGACGCAGGCACGGTGCCCGGTGCCACGCTGCGCGAATCGGCCAGCGCGGGCCACATGGTCAATGCACTGTGGAGCGCCACCCTGGGCTACACCCTGCGTTACTTCTGGAACCCGCGCGACACGGCCCAGGCGCTGATCAGCGACGCGGCGGTGGAGCAACTGCGTGCCTGGTCGGTGCGCTACCTGCGCCCTGGCGGCCCGCTGTCCACCCTGCGCGTGGGCCAACAGCCCTACGGCATCCTGCCCATCTGCGCGCGCAACTTTGTGCCCAGCCCGCGCTCCGCGCTGGAGCGAGAACTCACCGAAGCACTGGACTGGCTGCGCCCGCACTGGGACAGCGTGGTCTACAAGGTGCCCACGTTGCGCAACCCCAGCGCCGAAAGCCTGCACCAGGTGCTGTCCATGCAGCCCTGGGCCTGCGCCAAGCGCTACAACGAAGTCGTCGGCCCGGCCACCACCCAGAACAACCCGGCCTTTGCCGAGCTGGTGCAGTTCCAGGGGGCTTTTTTGCGCGGCCTGATGGGGCAGTTGCTGGGTCGCAAGGGTGCCGCCGTGCAGGTGCCCTACCTGTCGCTGTGCGCCATGCGGCCCAAGCAAAATTCGCTGGATGCCGTGCCCTGGGTGCAGCGCGACCCCGACAACATGCCCCGCGAACGCGAGGGCACGGCACTGCTGGAGCCCAACTTTATTGCCACCCTGCACAACCACCTGGGCGACCCCGCCAGCGACCTGCGCGCGCGCATCGTGCCCATGCAAAACGGCAACTCCCTGCTGGAAGCCATGCTGGCCTTTGCCGCCGACGAGGAGATTTTGAAGTCAGGACACGGGCTGTTTTACGCGCATGTGCAAAACAGCGCTACCGTCAGCCCGCTGGTGAAAAGCCAGTTCCAGCGCATGGGCCTGGCCGAGTACATCGGCGTGGCCACCAGCACCCTGGTGGGTGACCAGGTGGAGGTCAACACCGCCCGCAGCATGATGGGCGTGCGGCTGGAGGGCACCACCGCCAACCGCTCCGTCGAGGGCCACATCGCCCAGTTCCTGGGCCAGTCGTCCACCCTGTGGCCGCAGCAGATGCAAAACATCGCCAGCTTCAAGGACAGCCTGGCGTTTTTGCAGGACTGCAACGCGGGCGAGCTGCAGCAGGCGTTTCGCACCACGCTGGACCTGTACGCCCACCGGCTGGATGCCTGGATCACCGCGCTGGCCACGCACCGGCTCGACAGCCTGCGCGCCGCCAAGCCGCAGGGCCTGCACCTGGGCGCGTTTGGTGTGGTGGAAAACCTGCTGCCCGATGCCGTGCGCCGCAGGCAGTTGCCGCCCGGCCAGAGCCAGGCGTTGGACAGCCTGGGCTTTATCCATGCGCCGTCGGTGCAGCAGGCCACCGCCGCTGCCGTGCTGCGCAGCGGCTTTCTCGCCAACAGCCAAACCCCTGGCCAGGCCTTTGACATCGACCTGCGCTCCCAACGGGTGCAGCGCGCCAAGCATCTGCTGGAAGGCATCGCCAATGGCCAGTCCATGGCGGCCCTGCTGGGCTACCGCTTCGAGCGTGGCCTTACTCAAAATGTAGGCAACAGCCCCGGCCAGGCGCTGGCCCAGTACATCCTGGAATGCCGCCAGGCCTTTCCGCTGCGCCCCGCCGGGGCCACGCCGCAAGAGGAAGCCAGCGAGAGCATTGCCGCCCGCGACGTGGTGGACGGCGTGCGCCTGATGGATGCCTACCGCACGGCCCGCGCTGCGGGCACCGCCTTCACCGTACGGGGCGTGCCCGACGCGCTGCTGCAGCCCAGTGCTGCCATCGCCGTGCTGATCGACGACCTGCTGGAGCAGATGGACGCAGTGTCTGACCTGCTGGTGTCCGAGAGCGTGTACCAGATGGTCGGCGGCAACCTGGACGGTGCCGGTGCCGCCATGATGACGCTAGACAAACAAACCCGCCCGCCCGAACCCCGCGTGGCCGACACCCCGCACAGCACACGCGGCTACACCCAGCGCCTGGTGGTGGCCCTGGAGTCCGCCGACCAAGGCCCCTGGGCGGTGGAGGGCGATCTGGTCTCTCGCATGGAGCCGCGCCTGAACGCCTGGCTGGCCCGGCTGCTGGGCGACCCCAGCCGTTACCAGTTCCGCGCCCAGGTGTTCAGCCCGCCCACAGAGATAAACGGCGACTGGATGCTGACCGACACCGTACTCACCGCCCGCATCACCGAGCTGGGCCTGTCGCCGCTGGCACTGGTGCTGCACAGCGAAGCCCAGCAGGGTGCAGGCCAAAGCGGCGTGCAGGAGCGCCTGGGGCAACTCATGGGCGACAAGCTGCGGGCGCAACTGGGTGCTGCCGCCGACGGCCTGGCTGTGGTGCTGCAGGCCGATGCGCCAGATGCCGGGCAGATCGGCTTGGTCGCCTTCGAGTCGCTGGCCTGGGTGCTGCGCCGCCTGCTGGCCAAAACCCGCCCGCTGCGCCGCATGGACATGGTGCAGGCCCGCGACGGCGTGGAGAGCGCCGCCACCCAGGACGACGGTGAAGCCGCCGGGGTGGACCTGGCCGAGCTGGAACTGCGCTGCCAGGATGCAGAAGCTGAGGCCGACGCGGTGCTGGCCCTGTTGGCAGCCGCCAGTGCTGCCGCGCCAGAAGACCTGGACACTCTCGATCCCGCCACCCCCGCCTTGCTGGCCCAAGCCCAAGCAGCCCTGGCCGCCGCCTACGCCCTGGGCTGGCGCAGCGCCGCAGGCCATACACCCGTGGCCGCTGGCGATGGCCAAGGCCAGCCGCTGACCGACGACGACACGGCAGCCCGCGCCGTAGGCCGCGCCCGCGCCCTGCTGCTGGAAATCGGGGGCCGCAGCACGGCTGCCCGCAACGCCCCGGTGTCGGATGGTCGTGGTGGCCAACTGCAAGCCCTGCTGGACCGCATCCACGCGGTGATGGGCAAGGATTTCCCGGTGCTGCCGCTGTTCACCCTGGGCGCATTTGCCCCAGATGCCGCCGCCACCCTGGCCGACCGCGACATGCTGCTGGGCAAGGCTGCACTGGGCAACGACGACTTGGCCGTCGCGGGTTGGCTGCCCAAGCTGGCCTGCGTGCGCGAAGCCAGCGCCCTGCTGTCCGACACCCTGCTGGCCGCCGAAGGGCTGGGCGAAGACAGCGGCTACCTGGACGGCCCGCTGGACTTCCAGCTGCTGCAATATCCGCGCAACCCGCTGAACCACTGGGCCGCCCTGCCCCCCGCGCCCAAGCAGAAACTGCAAGACCTGCGCGGCGTGGTGGCCGTTGCCGCCCACGCCCCCGGCGGGCTGCAAGCGCTGGATGCAGTCACCGCGCTGTCAGGCCTATTTGTCGATGAATGGACGGAAACCATCCCGTCAGATACCGAAACCACCGGCGTGGGTTTCCACTTCGACGCGCCCGGTGCGCGCCCGCCGCAAAGCATTCTGCTGGCCGTGCCCGCCGACCGTGCCACCGACCACTGGACGCTGGACAGCCTGCTGGCCACGGTGAACGAGGCCATGGCCCTGGCCCAGTTGCGCGCCGTGCGCCCGCAGGACCTGGAAGGCCTGGGCCTGCTGCTGCCGGGCATCTTTTTGTCAAACAACTTCAAGCAGGACGTTCCATCTATCGACTTCGCCACCATGGTCAGCAAAAACCTGTACGCCCTGCGCGCCGCAAGCGGTGTAGTGGGCCTTCAAAGTGGCAAAGCCACCATGGTGGCAGGCACCGCCCAGTTCACCGCCAAATCCTGAGGACCCGCCATGCCCATCTCCCTCACCGCCGCCCACCTCTCGGTAGCTTCGGCCCAGATTGTCCAGCCCGAGCCCTCGCACACCACCTGGTCGCGGCTGGAGCCGCTGCCCACCAGCGACGACGTGGCCGACAGCCTGCAGGCCCGCATTGCCGACCCGCTGTGGATGCTGGCGCGGCAATGGCAGTTCAACGAGTTCCAGGGCGAAGACGCGGGTAGTCCCATTGGTGCCGCGCTGGCCGTGGCGGGCCTGCCCGTCAGCAGCTTGCTGCCCAGCGCTGACGCGCTGACCGGCACCCCTCTGCCGCCCGGCGCCGCGCCGCTGGAGGCGCTGGTAGAGCACGAGCAGGTGTTCCAGACCCACCCCAAGCTCAACGCCCAGGCCGGCCAGCAGCTCATGCGCAGCCTGCGCGCCGCCGGGCTGGGCACCCTGGCCCAGGCGCTGCGCCAGCAGTTCCCCGCGCCATTGCCCGCCCCCGACGATGCCGCCGCCGACAACGCGGGATTTGTGTGGCACACCCTGCTGGACCAGCGCGCCATCCATGCCCAAGCGCTGGCCCAGGCCATCCGCGCCCTGCCCGACCGCGCAGCGGAAGAAGTATTTGGCAACGTGGTGGGGGCCAGCATCGCGCAGATGGATGCCTTTCTGGCGCTGCTGCACCACTGGGTGGACTGGCTGGCCGAGTTCGCGCTGGACGGTGCCGCGCCCGGTGCCAGCCCCTACTGGAAGCCCGAGCGGCTGGAGTACAGCTTTGCCCTGGGGGCCCAGGGCGATGGCGCACCGGTGCGGCTGGTGGCCGACGAATACACCGACGGGCGGCTCGACTGGCACAGCTTTACTCTGGGTGCCGCCCACGCGCAAGCAGGCGGGCCGGACCAGACGGTGCCCTACCCGACCCAGCCGCCCAAACACCTGCCCTTGCCCACCACCGCCCGCTACCCCGGCATGCCCGCCGACCGCTACTGGGAATTTGAGGATGGCCGCGTCAACTTCGGCATGCTGGGTGCGGCCAAAAGCGACCTGGCCCGGCTGGCGGTGCTGGAATACGCGCTGGTGTTCAGCAACGACTGGTTCACCCTGCCGCTGACCCTGCCGACCAACGCGCTGTACACCATCCAAAAGCTGGATGTACGCGACAACTTCGGCATCACCCTGGCCATCCCCCCGGCGGGCTGGAACATGTTCGAGCTCAGCCTGCAGCCCGGCGCGCCGCAGCGGCTGGACAACACGCTCTACCTCTGCCCCGCCCTGCACAGCCTGCAAGGCCCGCCGCTGGAGCACGTGATGCTGGTGCGCGACGAGATGGCCAACATGGTCTGGGGTATTGAGAAACGGGTGCAGGGCAGCTCCGGCGAGCCCATCGACCGCAAGTTCGAAAGCACCCGCCTGTCCACCACGCAAACGCTGCGGCCCACGGTGATTGCCGACGCGCCGCCCTCCAGCGCCGGTGCCCTGCTGCAGTACACCCTGCAAACCCCGGTGGCCGCGCACTGGGTGCCGTTTTTGCCAGTCAAAAAACAAGGTGCCAACGTGCTGAACTGGAGCATCCAGCTGCAGCGCGGCGTGGTCACCCACCACTACCAGACCACGCCTGCGCGCATGGCCGAGCCCGTCAACGCCAGCTACAACGCCTTCATCCAGCGCCTGCGCGACAACGCCTTTGTGGAGACTACCGGCCCCCTGGGCACCGAGGAGCACCAACTTGAAGGCTTCATGTTCCACCCGCGTGGAAGCCTGCTGCGGCAAGACCCGAACGTGGATGTCAAAACCGACTTCCTGCGCATCGCCGAAGAAGAGGTGCCCCGCGACGGCATCAGCCTGCAGCGCCGCTTCCACTACGCCCGCGACAGCCAGGGCCGGGCTTTGCTGTGGATAGGACGGAGCAAGTCGGTGGGACGGGGGGAAGGGGCGAGTGGGTTGAGGTTTGATGTGGTGAAGCCAGGCTCGGCCTGAGGTAGTCCGATTTATGGATGAAACAAGCTTCTCGCGCTTATTTCATATGCACATGAGGCTACGTATTCGATAGCAAAAATCACTTTTTTAGATAACCTGAGGAATGCTGGAATGAACGAACCTACCCCCAAACCCGACCACCCGCACTTCGCAGCCTGGGCAGCCATCATTGCCGCCGTCATTGGAGCAGCCGCCACGCTGTGGGTAGGCTCCCAACAGAACGCCCAAAGCGGGCAGCCCACCACCATCATCAACAATTTTGGCACTGGAATTGAAGTCATCACGAGCAAGGTTTCGGGGATCGTTGGGCAAGACGGTTTCAGCAAACGAATCAGCCGCAAAATGCCATTGAACGAAGCCACTGTCTTTGATGGCGATGTGTCGATTGCCGTTAACGCTTACCGGCCACCAGCAGATGTGTACTTATCGGTGAACGGTCGCAGGTCAGGATGGCGCAAACCCGGCGCACGTATCGAAGCCAAAAAGGATGCCGCCAACATCTGCTACGTGGAAATCATCTCCATCGAAGAAGGCAAGCCTGGTGGGGGTAATCCCAGCTTCCAGATCGACTATTTTTGCAAAGCACTCAAATAGTGTTGCTGGGCCTTCTCAGAGCTCATATGGGAACGGCCTTGGCCAGCACTGCGGCGCGAAATTTGGTCGGCAATGCTTTGGGCGTGAGCACATCCACGGGCACACCTAGCAGCTCCAGCAATTCATGGCGGATGGCGCCAATGTCAAACAAGGTGGTGTGCTGGGTGGGGTCGATCAGGATGTCGAGATCGCTGCCTTCAGTGTCGTCGCCGTGCACCACCGACCCGAACACGCGCGGGTTGCTGGCCCGGTGGGACTGCAAAGCAGTCCGATGGTTTCATGTTGGACATCCTGAATACCAGTTCTTGATTACAACACCGAACCACCGTAGCCCAGTGACCGGTCGGGTTGAAGGCGTAAATGCTATGCAATTGGAAGTAAATTTTCCAAATCAAACAGGCTGCTGGCGCATATAAAACCTCCGCAAGCAGCTACAAACCTTGTAGCAAAACTACACCACCCGCAGCCAGAACCAATACGCCGCCAGCGCCACCAGCAGCCAAGAGCCACCGCGCACCACCACCCTGCCGTACCAGGGCTGGCGTACCACCACCTGCGACAGCAGCACCCAGGCGGCCACGGCGCTGAGCTGCCCGGCCTCCACCCCCAGGTTGAAACCGGCCAGCGCCCAGGGCAGCAGGCCCGCAGGGGCAGCGGCTTCGATCAGCAGGCCCGCGAAGCCATAGCCGTGCACCAGGCCGAAGACCAGGGCCAGGCGCTCGGGGCGCAGCACCGGAACGGGGTAGATATTGAGCAGCGCGGTAAAGGCGATGGACGCGGCAATGACTGGCTCCACCCACGCCGGGGACGCGCTGGTAAAGCCCAGCGTCGCCAGCACCAGAGTGATGGAGTGGCCCACGGTGAAGGCGGTGATGGTGCGCAGCAGCGACCACCAGGGGCTGCGGGCCGCGGTGGCGGAGATATGTGCTGTGGATGGCCGCCCGCCCCCACCCCGGCCCTCCCCCGTGGGGGGAGGGAGCGATGCGGAGCCCGGAGTTTCCCCCTCCCCAGCCGGGGGAGGGTTGGGGTGGGGGCCGGATGTCCTGCCTGCATCCCTCTGAGTGGAGCCCAAACGTAACTGCAGCGGCAGCACCAGGGCCAGCAGGAAGGCCATGTGGTCGTAGCCCTGCAGCAGGTGGTGCATGCCCAGTTGCAGGTAATCCCACACGGTGCCAGCGATACCTCTTGGAGCGGCTGCCACGGCCTGGCGCAACGCCAGCGGCACGGCCTGCTGGGGCGCGGCGGTGGCCAGCAGGTCGCGGTCGTCCAGGTGGCCGGTGACGATCAGGCGGTGGTTGCTGTCCTCCAACTTGAACAAGGTGTAGCGCAGGTCCAGCGCCGTGCCGGGCGGGCAGGCGGCGGGGCTGGCGGCGCGCAGGTAGGCTCCGTCGCTACGCGCTTCCAGGCCGTCGTAGGTCCAGTGCAGCGTGCAGCCGGGGATGCTGCTGACCAGCCCGGTGTGGCTTTGCAGCAGGGCCAGCGCGGCGGGGGTGGCGGCCTGCACTTCGGCCCAGGTGACCTGGCCGTCGGCATTGGCATCCACCGGGATCAGCAGGTCCAGGTCTTTCAGGGCCACGGAGAGCTGCAAGGTGAGCGCACTGCCCTGCTGGCGCACGTCCAGGTAGGCATCGCTGCCCTTGTGGGCCCAGGCGGGGGCGCTGAGGCACAGCGCGCACAGGATGGCGAGCAGGCGCTTCATGGGCGGCTCCGCGCATCGACTATGCCGACCTGCTGCATGTCTTTGTGCAGTTGCTGCACCGCCGCCGTGTCTTTCGCCTGGCGGGCGCTTTGCAAGGCGACCCACCAGTCGATGGGTTCGCGCTGCAGGTCGAGGTTGCGGCGGGCGATCTGCAGGGCTGCGGGCGCGTCGTCGTCCAGCCAGAGGGCGACCAGGGCTTGTTCGCGGCCATGCAGGCTGAGGTCGTCGCCCCGGCGGGCGAGCTCGGCGTTCCATCCACCCAGGGTGGCACGCAGGGTTTTCCATGCGGGGTTGTTGAGGCGGCGCTGGGCGGTGGCCTGGCGCAGCAGCACGGCATCGGTGGGTGGCAGCGCTTGCAGCACGGCCAGGGCCTGGGCGGTTTGGCCGGTGCGCAGCAGCAGGTCGCTCAAAGCGATGCTGGTGTAGAGGTCAGGCTCGGCCTGCAGGCTGCGCTGGTAGGCGGTGCGGGCGGCGGCATCCAGGCCTGCGCGTTCTTCGCTTTCGGCCAGCAGAGACTGCAGCCAGCTGATCTGCGCCGGATCTTGCGTGCTTGCCAGCAGCTGGGTGAAGCCTTTGCGGGCGGCGGCGGTCTGGCCTTGCAGGGACTGGGTTTCCAGCTGGCAGGCCCGTGCATAAAGGTCTTGCCCGGCGCGGGCTACCGCATCGCAGGCACGCAAGGCCTCAGGGTAGTGGCCGGACAGGCGCTCCAGCGCGGCCAGGTTTAGCCAGCCCTGGGCGTGGTTGGGGCTGCGGCGCAAAGCGGCTTGCAGGATGCTGCGCGAGGCCTGGAAGTCGTGGCGGCCCTGTTGCACGGTGGCCTGCAGGATAGCCATGTCCACCGGCGCGTTAGGCTGGTCCCACCAGGGTGCCAGCACGGCCTGGGCGCGGCCCCAGTAGCGGGTGTCGCCGGTTTGGCGGGCGGTGGCGATGTGGGCACGGGCCTGGGTGGCTGCGGCGGCCGGGTCCGCGATGGCCGGGACCACAGCGGCGGGCCGCACGCGGGTGATGGTGGGCAGGCGCTCGACCACCTCGTCGCCCCGGCTGGGTTGCAGCGCGGTGGCGGCATGGGCTGTGCCGCACAGCAGCAGACACAGGGACCAGAGGATGGGAGGAATGCGCATGGTGAGAAAAATTGGTTTGCTATTTAATTGGTAGCATCTTGCGCCGGTGGAATAACCGTGAGGTGCCGATTTCTTATAGATAACCTGCTGCCTCGCACCCTCCCCCTTTCGGGGGAGGGTGCGAGGCAGGGAACGCGTCAAATATCCGCAGGGTCGGCCGAGTCGCTGGTGGCCAACTGGGTATCGGCCAGGACCACCGGGTCGCGGCTGTCGCTGGTGTTGGCGATCTGGACCAGGGAGAAGGCGACCACATCCTCCACCTTGGCCTCTACGCCCACCGGTACTTCGGTGGTTCCGGCGACGTATTGGGTCGTGGGGCCATCCCCTCCCCCGCCGCCGCAGGCTGCCAACAAGCCCACGGCGACCAGCGTGGGTACTGTCCATTTGAAGTGCAACATGGTGCTGTCCTTATCAGTTGGAGCCAGAGTTTGGCGTGTTGAGGTAGGGGAAGCGCGTGAGGAAAGGCACGGTGGCCTGGTCCACGGCATCGTGGATGTTGGCCGACTGGGCTCCCAGCGGCACGCTGGAGGCTTTGCAGGCCGAGGTCAGGCTAGGCACGCCGGGCACACCGTTCAGGCCCAGGCTGTTGTTGTCGCCGTTGATGACGCACAAGCCGCCGAGCATGGCCACCAGGGCAATGTCCACCACGTCGTCCTTGGGGCGGCGGCCATTGGGAAAGCCCGCCAGATCGACCGCTTGCGACAGGTTGGCCGTGCCGCCTACGCGCAGCACCTCACCGGCCACGCCCAGCCGGTTTTGCATGGCAAACGGCACGGGGGTGATGGCGGTGTTCAGACGCAGCACCTCGGACGGGGTGGCGTTGGCGGGCTTGTTCACGCCGGTGATGCCGGTGAGGAACACGGTGGCCAGGTCGGTACGCGGCAGGTTGGTGGGGGCCACGGCGGCCGGGCTACCGGCCAGCACCAAGCCCAGCAGCGCGGGCAGCGTGGGGTTGGTCACGTAGGTCAGGAACTGGCCGTCGTCCTGCGGCTTGGAGGCGTTGAACTTGTCTTTGTCGGGCAGGCCGATGACCAGCTCGTTGACCAGCGGGTTGCCCAGACGCGAGACCTGCACCCAGGCACCCCCAGCCTTTTCGCTGGCCTGGTGGCCCGACTTCGGCTTGCCGTTGAGCAGCCGGACCTGGCGCAGGCTGGCGGTGGTCCAGCCGCCGATGACGGGCTCTGCACCCGCCGTCAGGCAGCCTTTGTGGACTTCCAGGGCGATGGTGGTGATGTTGTTTTTTTGCACCACACCTTGGCCACCCATGCCCACCGCGTCCTTGTTGGCCGGGTCGAGCAACACAGAGGCCGGGGCGTTGACCAGGTCAAACACCGGGCCCAGGTTCACGGCAAAACCTTCCTGGCGCTGGCCGACGAAGACCTTGCCATCGTCCATACCGGCGGGGCAGCCGGGCACCTTGATGCTGAAGATGTGCTTTTGGGCGTAGGTTTCATACGCGGCGGCACCGCCCAGGGTCTTCACGCCGATGTAGTCCACCGGCTTCTCGAAGGTGGCACCGCCGCTGGCCTTGGTAACGGCAGCTGCCGCGCCCTTGCGGCGGTCGCCGCGCACCACGTTGACGGTGTAGGTCTCGTTGACATTCAGGTTGGCATCGTTGACGTTGGCCACGGCACCGGCCTGGATCAGCGGAATCGCCACGTTGGCTGTGCCAATGGGCAGAGCCACGTTGTTGAGCTTGTTGTTGAACTTGAACTGGAAGCTCAGGTGTTCCTTGCCGTCACCCACGTTGTCGATGTGGATCTCGTACAGCGCGTTCGGGTCCATCGCGAAGTAATTGGGGCCGCCGTACGGAGCCTGCAGCGGCTGGTAGTTGGCGATCATGGTGACGTAGTCCGAGCGGCCACCGCTGCCGTTGCTGGCCACGCCCTCGTAGCTGCGGAACATGTAGAAATCGGTGCCGTCCACCTTCGGACTGGTGGTGATGAACGGTGCCTCGCGGTGGCTGGAAGCGAATGCCGCGCCGGTCAGCGCGAGCAGCACACACGCTGCGGTAGCGGTAGCTGTGCGGGGGTTGCGTTTGAATTGCATGGTGATCTCCTGGGGGTCATGTCCATTGGTGCCAATGAAAACCATTGGCTTACTGGATACGCAGGCGGCTTTACCCTGGATTCACAAACGTGAACTATTTCTCATTTATTTCGAAATCTCCCAGGCTGCAGTGCGGCACATCTTCAGCCAATGCCTTCCTTAACGCGATGAGCGCGCGGCGCACCCAGCTTTTCACCGTACCCAGCGGACAGCCCAGTTGGGCGGCGATGTCCTCGAAGCGCAGCCCGCCGTAGTAGGCCAGCACCAGGCTGTTGCGCTGCCCGGCGGGCAAGGCGCGCAGGCAGCGCTGCACGGCGGCAGCTCGGCGGCGCAGGGCCAGGGTTTCCAAGGGCCCGTCGTCGGCCGAGCACGCTCCGGCGTAGTCGTCGCCGTCGTTGTCCGCACACAGCAGCGTACGCTGGGGACGGCAGGCGCGCCGCTTCAGGCTGTCGATGGCGCTGTTGCGGGCAATGCTGGTCAGCCAGCCGCTGGCGTGTCCCCGGCTGGCTTCGAACCCGCAGCACTGGTGCCAGACCTTGAGGTAGGTGTCCTGCAACACCTCTTCGGCCTCGCCCTGGTCCTGGTTGATGCGCAAAATCACGCCGAACAGGCGGCCCCGGCTGGACTGGTACAGCAGGCCAAACGCCTCTTGGCAACCCGCAGCCGTGCGGTAGAGCAGGTTCGCCAGTTCATCCGGCGCGCCAGCGAGGGGACGGTGGAGAAAAGGGCGCATCTGGGCACCGGCAGGCTCGCTCCCCACGCCGTGGAAGCTGGTGGCACAACGCATGGTTCATCCTTGTGGCGGGAATGGGTGTGCACAACGACTGCACGCAAAGCCATCTTCGCCAGCCCGCCCGTGGCCATCTGTGCGCCACCGTACACAGCGAAAAAAATCGCGGCGGCAGCTTGTTTGATCTGGATCAAGTGAACGGCAAACATCGCCGACCGCCGCTTGAAACCTACCAACAGCTCGCGCCTAATCGGAGCCTGTTACTAAATGTAGTTACCGCTACGCCGAAAGAGATTTATGCGATCCAACCTGCCCGTCTCCCAGCAAGAGTACGACTACCCGTCGGCCGAAATGCTGGTATCCACCACCGACACCCGGGGCTTCATCACCCACTGCAACAGTGCGTTTGTGCATGTGAGCGGCTTTGGCTATGACGAACTGGTGGGCCAGCCGCACAACATGATCCGCCACCCCGACATGCCGGCCGAGGCCTTCAAGGACATGTGGAGCACCATCGGCCATGGCCGCCCCTGGACGGGCATGGTGAAAAACCGGCGCAAGGACGGCAGCTTCTACTGGGTGCAGGCCAACGTCACCCCCATCATGGACGGCGGCAAGCCGCGCGGCTACATGTCGGTGCGCACCAAGCCCAGCCGCCAGCAGGTGCAGGAGGCCGAAGCGCTGTACGCCCGCATGCGCAGCGAACGGGCCGTCAACCGCCCTACTTTTGCGCTGCGCGCCGGGGTGGTGCAGCCGCTGGGCTGGCGCGGCGCGCTGACCGGCCTGGCCCGCGTGGGCATGACCCAGCGCTACCTGCTGGTGCTGGCGGTCATGGTGGGCGTGGGCGTGTTGCCGATGCTGCTGGGTATCACCGGCCAGATGGGCCTGCTGCTGCAAGTGGGCTTGCAGCTGGCCTGCGCGGCGGTGATGGTGCTGTGGTTCAAGAGCCACGTGACGGATGTGGTGCTGGACGCCGAGCGCTTTGCCAGCGACCTCTCGGGTTGCAATCTCAACACCTCGATTGCGCTGAACTACCCCGCGCCGCTGGGCTCGCTGGTGCGCTGCCTGTGGCAGATCCAGATCAATATGCGGGCCGTGATCGGCGACGTGAACACCGAAATCCACGGCTTCACCCAGGTGGCCGCCGAAATCGCCTCGGGCAGCATGGACTTGTCGGAACGCACCGAATCCCAGGCCAGCAGCCTGCAGCAAACTGCGGCCAGCATGGAGCAGCTGTCCGGCACGGTGCAGCAAACCGCCGAGACCGCCTTGCAGGTGGCGCAGCAAAGCGACAAGAGCACCCACGTGGCGACCCGGGGTGGCGAGGCGGTGCACCAGGTGGGCGTGGCGATGCAGAACATCGACAAGTCGTCCAAAAAGGTGCAGGAAATCATCGGCGTGATCGAAGGCATTGCCTTCCAGACCAACATCCTGGCGCTCAACGCCGCCGTGGAAGCCGCCCGCGCCGGCGAACAGGGGCGCGGCTTTGCCGTGGTGGCTTCCGAGGTGCGTTCGCTGGCGCAGCGCAGTGCCACGGCAGCCCGCGAGATCCGCACGCTGATTGCCGAATCGGCCGAGCAGATCGCGGCGGGCAGCCACCAGATGCAGGATGCCGGGCGCACCATCGACGAGGTGGTGGCCTCGGTCAAGGAAGTGGGCGCGCTGATCCGCCAGATCACCCACGCCACTGTGGAGCAGTCGGGCGGCATCGCCCAGGTGAACGAGGCGGTGAACCAGCTGGATGCTGTAACCCAGCAAAACGCCGCCCTGGTCGAAGAGTCCGCCGCGTCCGCCGAGGGCCTGAGCGGCAGCAGCCTGGCGCTGGCGCGCTCGGTACAAGTGTTCCACCTGGCGTGATCCCGTCCGAGGCATTGGTGGAGACTGCCGCAACCCTGCCAGACCCGCAGTACCAGCCCTGCAAACCGTGGCGAAACGCCCGCAACCTGGCCGAGGCACTGGCTGCCACCTGGACCTGCCAGTTCGAACCGGCACTGAACTCGCTGGCCAGCCAGATCGCCATCATCGACCAGCACGGAGTCATCACCTACGTCAACCGGGACTGGGTTGAATTCGGCATCCGCAATGGCACCCCCGCAGACTACCCCTGGGTGGGCAGCGACTACCTGGATGCATGCAAATACTTCAGTGCCGTCGGGTCGGAGCAAGAGGCATCTCTTGAGGAGGGTATCCACAACGTGCTCAAGGGCGTGGTGCCCACATTTGACTGCGAATACGCCTGCCACAGCGCCGACGAGAAACGCTGGTTCGTCATGCGGGTCGTTCCTTTGCACGCGCACCCAGGGCTGTACGTGGTGTCCCACCACAACATCACGCGGCGCAAGGAGCAACTGCTGGCGGGCCAGGCGGCACTGGAGGAGTCGGCCCTGCACAGCCAGGCGGTACTGGACAACATGGTGGATGGTGTCATCACCATCGATGTGCGCGGCCGGATCCAGTCCTTCAACCAGGCCGCCAGCCAGATCTTTCACTACACGCCGGGCGAAGTGCTGGAACGCAATGTGTCCATGCTGATGCCCGAGCCGCACCGCAGCCACCACGATGGCTATCTGCAGCACTTCCAGCACACCGGTGAGGCCCGCGTTATCGGCAAGCCGCGCGAGGTGGAAGGCGTGCGCAAGAACGGCGAGGTGTTCCCCATGAGCCTGTCGGTCTCGCAAATCACGCGCTCCGGGCAGCCCACGTTCATCGGCATCGTGCGCGACATCACCCAGCGCCGACTGCACGACGAGGAAATCCGCCGGCTGGCTTTCTACGACCCGCTGACCGGGCTGCCCAACCGCCGCCTGCTGATGGACCGCCTGCACCAGGCCATGACCAGCTCGTGCCGCAGCCAGCAGCATGGTGCGGTGATGTTCCTGGACCTGGACCACTTCAAACAGCTCAACGACGGCTGGGGCCACGATGTGGGCGACGAGCTGTTGCAGCAGGTGGCCGCCCGCCTGAACGCCTGTGTGCGCGAGGCCGACAGCGTGGCCCGCCTGGGCGGCGACGAGTTCGTGGTGCTGCTGGAGGCCCTGAGCCCGCTGGCCCCCGAGGCGGCCACCCAGGCCGAGTCCGTTGCCAACAAGATCCTTTATGCCCTGGGACAAAGCTACAAGCTGCGCGGCCTGGTCTACGACAGCACGCCCAGCATCGGCATCGTGCTGTTTGCCCAGGACCGGGAAAGCATGGAAGATCTGCTGAAGAAAGCCGATGTCGCCATGTACCAGGCCAAATCAGCGGGCCGCAACACTGCCCGCTTCTATGACCCCGCCATGCAGGCCGTCGCCATGGCGCGTACCGAGCTGGAGCGCGATATGCGCCAGGGCCTGAGCACCCAGCAGTTTGTGCTGCACTACCAGATCCAGGTGGACAGCAAGGGCGTGCCCACCGGTGCCGAAGCCCTGGTGCGCTGGCAGCACCCGCTGCGTGGCCGCATCCCGCCGGGCGACTTCATCCCGCTGGCCGAAGAAACCGGGCTGATCCTGCCCCTGGGCCAGTGGGTGGTGGAGACCGCCTGCGCCCAGTTGCAGGTCTGGGCCCAGAACCCCGCCACCGCCCACTGGAGCATGGCGGTCAACGTCAGCGCCTGGCAGTTCGCCCAGGCCGATTTCGTGGCCCATGTGACGGCGGCGCTGGCCAAGACAGGTGCCCGACCGCACCTGCTCAAGCTGGAGCTGACCGAGAGCATGCTGGTCAACGATGTGGACGACGTGATCGCCAAGATGAACGCCCTCAAGGCCTATGGCGTGAATTTCTCGCTGGACGACTTCGGCACCGGCTACTCGTCGCTGTCGCACCTTAAAAGCCTGCCGCTGGACCAGCTGAAGATCGACCAGTCGTTTGTGCGCGATGTGCTGACCGACCCCAGCGATGCCGTGATCGCCCGCACCATCGTGGCCCTGGGCCACAACCTGGGCCTGAAAGTCATCGCCGAAGGCGTGGAAACCGCCGAGCAACGCCACTTTCTGGCCGGTATTGGCTGCGACGCGTTCCAGGGCTATTACTTTGGGCGGCCCGGGCCCGCAGACATGCTGGAGCTGCGCGGCTGAATCCTACTGCCGCGCGTTACGGATGTTGGCGGGCAGCGTGCCCGGGTGGCTGGTGCGAAACGGGTTGATGTCCAGCCCGCCGCGCCGCGTGTAGCGGGCGTAGACCGTGAGTTTGATGGGCTGGCAGCGGGTCCAGAGTTCCATGAAGATGCGCTCCACGCACTGCTCGTGGAATTCGTTGTGGTTGCGAAAACTCACCAGGTATTTGAGCAGCCCGGCCTGGTCGATCTGCGGGCCGCTGTAGCTGATCTGCACGCTGCCCCAATCGGGCTGGCCGGTGACCAGGCAGTTGCTTTTGAGCAGGTTGCTGGTCAGCACCTCGGACACCGGGGCTTCTTCCAGCGCGGCGCTGAGCAGCGTGGGGTCGGGGCTGTAGGTGTCAAAGTCCATGTCCAGCCGGTCCAGGCTCAGGCCGTCGAGCTCGTGCACGGGCTCGCGGTCGAACATTTCGGGCAGCAAAATGCGCACGCCCACCGTGGCCGGTCCGGACGATGTTGAGCTGCCGCGCCAGGCGGCTTCGCTGATGTCGGCGCGGATGCGGGCCTGCACGGCGGCGGCATCGGCAAAGCGGGTGTTGTTGAAGCTGTTCAGGTAGAGCTTGAAGGATTTGCTCTCAACGATGTTGGGCGTTTCGCAGGGCACGGTGATGTGGGCCAGCGCCACCTGCGGCTTGCCGCGCAGGTTCAGCCAGCTCAGCTCAAACGCGGTCCACAGGTCGGCCCCGAAGAACGGCGTGGTGGTGTCGGCCAGGCCGAGCTCAGTGCGCTTGGTGGCGCGGGGAATGGGAAACAGCAGCGATGCGTCGTACTGGTCGATGTAGGCCGAGGATTTGCCCAGTTGGGACTGGTCAGGTGTGTTAGCGCTGGTCATAGGGATTTACTCATTATTTGATAGCTACTAACGCTCACAGAATAAGCGTCAGATGCCAATTTGACTAGTTAAATTCGTTCTGCCGCAGCCATTTGGTGGCAATCCACTTTTCGCCCGCCAGCACCGGCGCGCCGCCGTGCAGGCTCTGGCTGCTGGGGTGGGGCCGGTCGTAGCTGAAGAACACGGCGTTGCCGCGTTGCGGGGCCACTTCCAGCTGCACGTCCGGGAACAGGGTGGCACCGCCCTGCTCGGGCGACTGCAGGTAGAGGATCAACGTGGCCACGCGCTGGCCACCGCGCTGCAGGATGTGCGGGGTGCCGGGTTCAAACGGATCGAAGTAGTCGTAGTGCGGCTTGTACTGCGCGCCCGGCTGGTACTGCAGCACCTGCAGGCCTTCGCCGTTGGCCTCGGGCCAGTGCAGCAGGCGGGCGATGCGGGCTTCGATGCGCTGGACCAGCGGGTTCTCGCCGCGCTGGAAAAACATGCCGTCGCTGGTGCGGTCCACATGCACTTCCTCACCACCGCTTTGGGTCTCTACCGTGAGCGAGCGGCTCAGGCGCGGGCGGGCCAGTTCTACCAGCGCGGCGCATTCCTCGTCGCTGAGCAGGCCGCCCAGCACCACCAGCCGGGGTTTGCGCAGCACCGACAGCACGGCCACCTGGCGGTCGCCCGCGTCCAGCCACAGGGGAGCGCCGTCGAGGTTAGGGCTGGGCACGGCCACTGCGTCGGGCCGCTGCGCCGGGTACTCCAGCCGGTGCGCGGCCAGGGTGGCCTGCAGGGCATCGGCAGCCACTGTCGCGTCCCAGCCCGATGCCTGCATGGAGGCCAGCACCACGTCGGGCGCAAACCCGGCCTCGGCCTGCTCGATGATCCATCGGCGCAGCGCGGGCGTCACGGTCTGCACCGGCGCAGCGGGTTTAGGCATGGGCGGCACCAAAGCGGCGAAACACCAACCGGTCGGGCTCGGAGGTGGCAGCGTCAAAAGCATAGCCTTCGAGGTTAAAGCCCTGCAGTTGCCCGGGCAGGCTGAGGCGCTGCTCGGCGGCAAAGCGCGCCATCAGCCCACGGGCGCGCTTGGCCATGAAGCTGATGACCTTGTACTGGCCGTTGCTGCGCAGCTCTTCAAACACGCATTCCACCACCCGGGCCTTGAGCGCCTTGCGGTCTACCGCCTTGAAATACTCTTGCGAGGCCAGGTTCACCACCACCGGCGTGGCATCGGCACGCAGACGCTGGTTCAGGTAGTCAGATATCTGTGTGCCCCAGAACTTGTACAGCGTGGCCCCGTGCGGGTTGGCCAGGCGGGTGCCCATCTCCAGCCGGTAAGGCTGCATCCAGTCCAGCGGGCGCAGCACGCCGTACAGGCCGCTGAGGATGCACAGATGCTCCTGTGTCCAGGCCAGTGCGTCGGCGGGCAAGGTGGCGGCGTTCAGCCCGCCATAGACATCGCCATTGAAGGCCAGCACCGCCTGTTTGGCATTTTTGGCGGTAAATTTGGGGCTCCAGGCCTGGTAGCGGGCCACGTTCAGGGCCGACAAGGCATCGCTGAGGTGCATCAGCTCGGAAATCTGCTGGGGCGACTGGGCGCGCAGCAGGGCAATCAGTTCGGCCGACTGCGAAGTGAACAAGGGCTGGGTGTGGGGCTGGCCCGTGGCGGGCGTTTCAAAATCCAGGGCCTTGGCAGGCGACAGCAAAAACAACATGGGCAAACATCCTTTGCCGCCATTATCGGACGCATCACCGCGGGCTGGGCCAACCCGCCCCCGTCTGCGGTGCCACGCTACGGATGTAACCAATCAGAGGTAAGTGCTACGATCTTTGCATCCATCCAGGGATGCCCTCCTCAGCGCCGAGTTGCCTTTGTCCATCTGCGAAAAATGACATCTCTCTCCCGCCAATTGCTTAGGCGCGTATTTGCGTGGTACCTGGTGCTGGTATTGGCAAGTTCGGTAGCCCAGTTGTATGGGGTTTACCAATCGATCCATGAGGATATTGCCGACGAAATCCACCACATCGAAACCGCCTTTGTGCCGGGCATACGGCAGGCGGTATGGAATTTCGACCCGCAGATGCTTGAGATGCTGGCCCGGGGCGCGGCGCGGGCCTCGGTCGTCACGGGGCTGGTGGTGCTGGACAAAGATGGGCAGCTCCAGAGCACCCAGGGCACGGTGCCCACTGCCGCCAACCCCGGCATCCTGCCCTTTTGGCAACGAACGGCACTGCACACCATCACCTTGCGCTCGCTGGACACCAGCAGCACCCGCAGCACTGACACCATCGGCAGCATCCGCATCTACACCCATTTTTCGGTGATCTTCGAGCGGCTGACCGCCAGCCTGCTGGCCTTGGCCACCAATGCCGCACTGGTGGGCCTGGGTTTGTGGGTGGTGCTGGCCTTGTCGATCAACCGGGTGTTGTCGCGCCCGCTGGTGGCCCTGACCCAGGCGGTCACGTCCCTGAACATGGCCGCAGACCCGTCCAAGTACCAGAACATCCACTACCCGGACAAAAACGAGCTGGGGGTTTTGGTGGCCGCCCTGAACAGCCTGTGGCTGCGCCTGCTGGAGGCCAAGGAGTCGCTGGAAGCCACAGTAGACAGCCGCACCCTGGAGCTCCAGACCACCAGCCAACAACTGGCCCTGCGGGCCGGGCAGCTAGAGCGCAGCGCCGAGCAGTTGCGGCGCATTCTGGAAGACAGCCCGCTTGCAGTGCGTATCCTGACGCTGGACAAGCAGTTTGTATTTGCCAACAAGCGGTTTTACGACCTGTTCAATGGCGGTAGCACCAGCATGTCGCGCACCGACATGGAATACATCTACAAGAACAAGGAGGACTATTTCGACCTGGCCCGCAAGCTCAAAACATCTGGAACGGCGGGCCCGCCGCGCCTGCTGGAATTCATCAGATCCGATGGCACGTCGTTCTGGTCCATGACCACGGTGGTGAAGGTCGATTACGACGATACCGAATGCTCGCTGGGCTGGTTTTTTGATGTGACCGAGCTGCGCCAGGCCCGCGAAGCCGCCGAAGCCGCCGCCGAGATGAAAGCCAACTTTCTGGCCAATATGAGCCATGAAATCCGCACGCCCATGAACGGCATCATTGGCTTGAGTCGCCTGGCGCTGCAGACCCCTTTGAATCCCAAGCAGCTGGACTACGTCCAGAAGATCCAGAGCTCGGGCAACCATTTGCTGGGCATCGTCAACGACATTCTGGATTTCTCCAAAATCGAGGCGGGCAAACTCAATATCGAGACCATCGACTTTTCGCTGGGCAGCATTCTGGACGACATTGCAGACATGATGACCGAGAAAGTCCAACTCAAGGGCCTGGAGTTTTCGATAGATATTGACGAAAGCGTGCCGCCCCTGCTGGTCGGCGACCCCTTGCGGCTGCGGCAAATCTTGCTGAACTACTGCAACAACGCACTCAAATTCACCGAAACCGGCCACATCCGGCTGGTCGCGCGCGGCAAGATGGCATCGACCAACACCGTGCTGCTGCGCTTCACCGTGGAAGACACCGGCATCGGCATGACACCGGCGCAGCAAAGCCAGCTGTTCCAAAGCTTCTCGCAGGTGGATGCGTCCATCACCCGGCGCTTCGGCGGCACCGGGCTGGGGCTGGCGATTTGCAAGCACCTGGCCGGTTTGATGGGTGGTTCGGTGGGGCTGGATTCCACGCTGGGCCAAGGCAGCCGTTTCTGGTTTACCGCCTTGCTGGGGGTGGTGCGCTCCACGCAGCCGTCCAGCCCGCATGTCGGCATGGCAGTAGCAGACGACAGCAGCCCGAGCCTGGCGGCGCTGGCATCACTGGCAGGCGCGCGCATCCTGCTGGTGGAAGACAACGAGATCAACCAGATGGTGGCCGCCGAGCTGCTGCGCTCCACCGGGTTTGTGGTGGCGATTGCCGACAACGGGAAGATCGCGCTAGACATGGTGCAGGCCCAGCCCTATGACATCGTGCTGATGGACATGCAGATGCCGGTGATGGATGGCCTGACGGCCACCCGCGCGATCCGCCAGATCCCCCGCCTGGACCACCTGCCCATCGTCGCCATGACCGCCAACGCCATGCGGCAGGATGCCGAGCGCTGCGCCGCCGCAGGCATGCAGGACTTTGTGACCAAACCGATTGAGCCCCCGCGCCTGTGGGCCGCCCTGCACCGGTGGATCCAGCCACCGCATGGTCCCGTGCGGTCGGTTGTGCAGCTCCCGGCACCTGCCAGGTACGCGCCAGGGCCCGACCTTCCCACCGTGCCGAGCCTGGACATGGCTGCCGGACTGGACCGCGTAGCGGGCAACCGCACGCTGTACGCATCGCTGCTGCGCCGTTTCGCCAATGGCCAAAAGACATTGGTGGCCGAACTACAGGCGGCGCTGGATGCCAACGACTGGGCGCTGGCCGAGCGCCTGGCCCATACGGCCAAAGGGGTGGCCGCCAACATCGGGGCCATGCAGATCCAGCAACTGGCGCAACCGCTGGAGGCCGCCATCGCTGCACGCAGCCCGCGCGAGCAGATCGATGCGCACTTGCACGCCATCCGCGCGCCGCTGCAAGACCTGGTGGCCCACATCGGCACACACAATGGCGCGGCGGCCACCGTACCTCCACCCCCGGTGGATGCACGCCAGGCCCGACACCTGTGCGTGCAACTCGAAGCGCTGCTGCAAGACAGCGATGCCGACAGCATCGTCTTTCTGCAGCGGCACGCCAACAGCCTGCGCCAGGTGCTGGGGACGCAGTTTGAAGCCCTGCAGCGGGCCATCGAAGACTTTGATTTCGACGCAGCAACCCAGTCTTTACAGCAGGGTATGGAGGCGTAAGCTGGCACCCATTGCCACCTAACTTGAGGAGCTTTTCATGCGCATCCTATGGCTCACTCTGGCCCAACTCGGCTCGGCAGCAACGGGGCATGCCGCAGTGCAAATGGCCACTTTCCCCATCCCCGTGCATGTAGAAAGCGACACCAAAGGCCTGTTTGTAGAGCTGGTCCGCGAGGTGGCCAAACAGGCGCAGACCGACATCCACATCCAGGTCATGCCGCCACCCCGGGCGGTGCAAGGATTCTTGGGCGGCAGCTTCGGTGGCTTGTTTCCGGCGCTGGATGTCAACTTTTCCGCCCACCAGCCGATTGCCCGCACCAGCGAATCGATCGACTGCAAAGAAGATTTCGTATTCACCAAAAAAGGCAGCCCGTTCCTGAAGACCCTGGCAGACCTGAAAGGCAAGCGCGTCGGCATCACGCGCGGCTATCCGTATGCGCCCGAGGTCACCGGCAGCACCGCCTTCACAGTGGAGGCTGCCAACACCGACGAGGCCAATATCCAGAAGCTGGTGGCCGGTTACCTGGACGCGTTCCTGCTGGACGAAAAAACCGGCGTCAAGGCTTTTGAGAAGCTGGGCATGGCGGCGCAAATGCAGTACGCCCCCCAGGTACCCGTGTCGCGCCAGGACGTGTACTACGCATTCCAGAACACAGCCGAAGGCAAGGCCCTGGCCAACAAGTTCTCGCAGGCGCTGAAAAAAATGAAGCAGAGCGGCCAGTTCCAGCAGATCACCCAGGGCATCACCTTTGCCAACGGCTGCGCCAGGTAGGATTCGCGCTATTTGCGGCGGCGCTTGTTCTGGTACATCAGTACGTCGGCTTGGGACAGCAGAGCCTCGATGGAATCTGAGGCATCCATCGCGACGGGGACAATGCCGTAGCTGCAGGCAATCGCATAGCCGCAGTTGCTGAACTGGTTGCGCCGGTCTAGCGCGGCCAGCAGGCGATCCACAATGCCCTGGGCCAGGTCGTAGGGGCAGTCAAACAACAGCACCACAAACTCATCGCCGCCCAGGCGCGCCAGGATGTCGGCATCCCGAAAACTGCGCCGCATCTGGTCGGCAAAGGCCAGCAGGGCCTTGTCGCCCTCGGCGTGGCCAAAGTCATCGTTGATGGCCTTGAACTTGTCCAGGTCAAAAAACACCAGTGCGCAGGGCAAGGCTTTGCGCGCCGCCAGATGCAGCGCATGCTGCGCCAGTGCCAGAAAACCGCGCCGGTTGTGCAGCCGGGTCAGCTCGTCCAGCGTGGCCAGCTGGTAGGTGGAAATCTCTTGCTCCACGATGGCGGCCAGGTCGCCCAGCAGCTGAATGTCTTCCTCGGCAAAGCTACGGGGCTGCGGGTCCAGCAGGCACAGCGTGCCCAGCTTGCTGCCGTTCGTTGCCTTTAGCGGCCAGCCCGCATAAAACCGCACGTAGGGCGCGCTGGTGACCAGCGGATTGTCAAAAAACCGGAGGTCGCTTTTGGCATCTGGCACCAGCAGCAAGCCGTCGCCCAAAATGGCATGGGCGCAAAAGGAAATGTCGCGGGGTGTCTCCGTTTCCTCCAGCCCCTGCGCCGACTTGAACCATTGGCGGTTCTCGTCCACCAGGCTGACCAGCGCAATCGACACGCCAAACATGCGCCGGGCCATGCGGGTCAGCCGGTCAAAGCGCTCCTCGGGCGGGGTGTCGAGCAGGTCGAGCGAACGCAAGGTGCCCAGCCGAAACGGCTCGTCGGGCGGAATGGCGGGCTTGATCATGGACGCTCCTTGCACAAACGCGGTCACAGACACCGGGATGCAGAATTCTAGAGCGCCCTTGCTGTCACAAGGAATTCACGCGTGCACACTAGGCTCGGGCGCTGTTTCCACTGACCCAAAGTAGTTCTCCATGTTCCGTTTTGCACTCTCCGCATTGGCAATGGCTGCGCTCTGCACCACCGCCCAGGCCCAAACCGAAGTGTCCGCCGTGCTGGCCGGCCACGCCGCCCTGCCTTCCAGCAGCACCGTGGCCGCGCCCGCCGATGCCGGGCCGCTGTTTGCCACCGCTGGCAAGTTCAGCGCGGGCAACCGCCAACGCACTGAGGCCCTGGGCACGGTGGCCGGGGTCACTTTTGTGGGCGACCCCAAGTACCCACGCAACTCGGGTGGCAGCCTGCCCATCCAGGGCCAGTCGGTGCAGGGTTTCTCCGGCATCGTATCGCTGGGCCAAGGCCAGTTTCTGGCGCTGACCGACAACGGCTTTGGCAGCAAAATCAACTCGCAAGACGCGTTGTTGATGGTCCACCACGTACAGGCCGACTGGGCCAGCGGCACCGTGACCCGCACGCGCACCACCTTTTTGCAGGACCCGGACCGCAAGGTGCCGTTCCACATCGGCAACGAAAACACCGCCACCCGCTACCTGACCGGCTCGGACTTCGACCCCGAGTCCATCCAGGTAGTGGGCGGCGAATGGTGGATTGGCGACGAATTTGGCCCCTACATCCTGCGCGTCACGCCCCAGGGTAAGGTGCTGGGCGTGGTGGAAACCGTGGTGGGCGGCAAACCCGCCCGCGGCCCAGACCACTATTTGAACGGTCGCCTGCCCAACTACCCCGGCGATGCCAGCTTTGAAGTGCGCCGCTCGGGTGGTTTCGAGCCCATGGCCCAATCCATCGACGGCAAAACCATCTACCCGATGCTGGAATGGCCGATGTGGGATGCAGCGGCCAAGGCCCAGGAATCCCGCAACGGTAAGCCCTTCACCCGCATCCTGGAGCTGGACGTGGCCAGCCAGCGCTACACCGATCGCCAGTGGAAATACCAGTTTGAAGCCGCAGGCAACGTGGCTGCCGACTTCCAGATGCTGACCGCCACCACCGGCCTGGTGATCGAGCGCGACGATGCCAGCGAAGGCGCAGGCCCCGGCTGCCCCAAAGCCCCACGCACCGACTGCTTCACCCACCCGGCCAGCTTCAAGCGCGTCTACAAGATCGACTTGGGCCAGCTGGATGCCGATGGTTTTGTGAAAAAGGTGGCCTTCATCGACCTGACCAAGATCAGCAACCCCAAGCTGCTGGCCAAGCGCGGCCCGAACGAAGCCAACTTTGTGCTGCCCCACCTCGGCCCCGAGGGGCTGACCGTGGTCGATGCCAAGCACATCGTGCTGGTCAACGACAACAACTTCCCGTTCTCGTCGGGCCGCACCATCGGCCAGCCTGACGACAACGAGCTGACGCTGCTGGACATCTCGGCCTTGGTGGATGCGAAGTAAACCCGCTACAGCCGCCCGGTAAAATCCGGGCCATCCTGTAACCCCTTCAAACGGCATCCCCACAGGATGCCGTTTTCCATTGAGCCCCCCGATGACCGACACCCTGCAACAACCCGGCCTGAACAGCCTGTCCAAATCCTTCGAACCCGCCGCGCTGGAAGCGCATTGGGGCCCGGAATGGGAGCGGCGCGGCTACGCCACGGCGGGCTACCGGGGTACGGGACAGGCCCAAGCCGGTGTGGAGGCCTTCGCCATCCAGCTGCCCCCCCCCAACGTGACCGGCACGCTGCACATGGGCCACGCCTTCAACCAGACCATCATGGACAGCCTGACGCGCTACCACCGCATGCAGGGGCACAACACCGTGTGGGTGCCCGGCACCGACCACGCAGGCATTGCCACGCAAATCGTGGTGGAGCGCCAGCTGCAGGAGCAAAAAGTCAGCCGCCACGACCTGGGCCGCAAGAACTTTGTCGAAAAAGTGTGGGAGTGGAAGGAAAAGAGCGGCAACACCATCACCACCCAAATGCGCCGCATGGGCGACAGCGTGGACTGGGAGCGCGAATACTTCACCATGGACCCCAAGCTGTCCAAAACGGTGACCGAAACCTTTGTGCAGCTGTATGAGCAAGGCCTGATCTACCGCGGCAAGCGCCTGGTCAACTGGGACCCGGTCCTGCAAAGCGCGGTGAGCGACCTGGAAGTAGAGAGCGAAGAAGAAGACGGCCACATGTGGCACATCAGCTACCCCCTGGCCGACGGCTCGGGTTCCCTCACCGTGGCCACCACCCGCCCCGAAACCATGCTGGGCGACGTGGCCGTGATGGTGCACCCCGAAGACGAGCGCTACACCCACCTGATCGGCAAGATGGTCAAGTTGCCTCTCTGTGACCGCGAGATCCCGGTGATCGCCGACGACTACGTGGACAAGGCCTTTGGTACCGGTGTGGTCAAGGTCACGCCCGCACACGACCAGAACGACTACGCCGTCGGCCAGCGCCACAAGCTGCCGATGATCACGGTGCTGGACCTAGAAGCAAACATCATCTCTCACCCCGCCGGTGACGATGCCGCAAGAATGCAAGACCTGCGACGCAGAATTGATGCAGGTGAAACCTCTTTCCTCCTGCGCGGCGATCTTGCGAATTTAGAAGGCCAGCGCGCAATTCCAGAAGAATATTTAGGCCTCAATCGCTTCGTGGCCCGCAAAAAGATCGTCGCCGACCTGACTGAACTTGGCCTGCTGGTCGAGACCAAGAAGCACAAGCTGATGGTGCCCCGCTGCACCCGCACCGGCCAGGTGATCGAACCCATGCTGACCGATCAGTGGTTTGTCGCCATGAGCAAGGTCAGTCCCCAGGACCCGACCGGCAAGTCCATCACCCAGAAAGCCATCGACGCAGTGCAGTCCGGCGAAGTCCAGTTTGTGCCCGAAAACTGGGTCAACACCTACAACCAGTGGATGAACAACATCCAGGACTGGTGCATCAGCCGCCAGCTCTGGTGGGGCCACCAGATTCCAGCTTGGTATACGGATGGCACGCCAATTAACGGGGAAAAATTCATCGTTGCCCGCAGCGAAGATGAAGCTCGATCAAAAGCACAGGCAGCGGGCTATAACGGAACACTTAGCCAAGACGAAGACGTGCTGGACACCTGGTATTCGTCCGCCCTCGTGCCCTTCAGCACCATGGGCTGGCCTGAAAAAACCCAGGACTTCGACCTCTACCTGCCCTCCAGCGTGCTGGTCACCGGCTACGACATCATCTTCTTCTGGGTGGCCCGGATGATCATGATGACCAAGCACTTCACCGGCCAGGTGCCGTTCAAGCACGTCTATATGCACGGCCTGGTGCGCGACGCGCAGGGCAAGAAAATGAGCAAGTCCGAAGGCAATGTGCTGGACCCGGTGGACCTGATCGACGGCATCGCCCTGGCACCCTTGCTGGACAAGCGTACCGTCGGCCTGCGCAAGCCCGAAACCGCGCCCGCCGTGCGCAAAAACACCGAAAAGGAGTTCCCCGAGGGCATCCCCGCCTTTGGTGCCGACGCGCTGCGCTTCACCTTTGCCTCGCTGGCCTCGCTGGGCCGCAACATCAACTTCGACAGCAAGCGCTGCGAGGGCTACCGCAACTTCTGCAACAAGCTGTGGAACGCCACCCGCTTCGTACTGATGCAGTGCGAAGGCCAGGACTGCGGCGTGGCCGAGCACACGCCCGCCGAATGCGGCCCCGGCGGCTATCTGGACTTCAGCCAGGCCGACCGCTGGATCGTCTCCAAGCTGCAGCAGGCCGAAGCCGAGGTGGCCAAGGGCTTCACCGACTACCGTCTGGACCTGGTGGCCAACACGATTTACGACTTCGCCTGGAACGAGTTCTGCGATTGGTACCTGGAAATCGCCAAGGTGCAGATCAACACCGGCAGCGACGCACAAAAGCGCGCCACCCGCCGCACCCTGATCCGCACGCTGGAGGTCTTGCTGCGCCTGGCGCACCCGCTGATTCCGTTCATCACCGAAGAGCTGTGGCAGAAGGTGGCCCCCGTGGCGGGCCGTGCGGGTGAATCGATCAGCATCGCCGTCTACCCTGTGAGCCAGCCCGAGCGTATCGACGAAGCGGCCATTGCGCATATCACCAAGCTCAAGGGCCTGGTGGATGCCTGCCGCAACCTGCGTGGCGAAATGAATGTGTCACCCGCCACCCGCATGCCGCTGTATTGCGTGGGCGATGCCGCCTTCATGCAGTCCGTGGCACCGGTGCTGCAGTCGCTGGCCAAGCTGAGCGAAGTCAAGCTGTTTGACGATGAAGCCGCCTGGCAAGCCGCCGCGCAGGCCGCCCCCACGGTGGTGGCGGGCGACGCGCGCCTGTGCCTGCACATGGAGATCGACGTGGAAGCCGAGAAAGCCCGCCTGGGCAAGGAAGCAGCCCGTCTGGAGGGCGAAATCGCCAAGGCGCACAACAAGCTGAGCAACGAAGCCTTTGTGGCCAAGGCCCCGCCCGCCGTGATCGCCCTGGAGCGGGGCCGCATCACCGACTTCGGTGCGACGCTGGAACGTTTGAAAGAGCAGTTAGCGCGCCTGGGCTAAGGGCCCCTGCCTTACTCCCTCTCCCGCCAGCGGGAGAGGGCCGGGGTGAAGGTCTTTACCGCCGACGCAGCACGTGGATGTAGTCCGCGCCCGCGGTCTGCTGGTCCACCAGCTCGTTGCCGGTTTGCTTGGCAAACGCCTGGAAGTCGCGCACCGAGCCCGCGTCGGTAGACACCACCTTGAGCAACTGGCCGCTTTGCATGTCGGTCAGCGCCTTTTTGGCCTTCAGGATGGGCAGCGGGCAGTTCAGGCCACGGGTGTCGATTTCTTTGTCTGTCTGCATGGGGCGGGTGTCCTAGGATGGGTTTTGATTTTAGTGGCTGGCATTCTCGACCGGGTTGGGCAGCATGGGCTCCATGAACTGCGGCTCAAAGCCCCGCCCGCGCAAGAAATCCGCCATGGCATAGCCGGTTCCGGCGGGCCAACACTTCACGTCGGCCAGGTCGTAAAGCCGGTAGTCCACCAGCTCGGGCGACAGGCGCACTTCGCCATGGGCGACGGCGTGGTAGACGATCAGCACCTGGTTCATGCGCTGAAAGTCGTACACGCCCACCAGGTTCAGCGCCGAGGTCTGCAGGTTGGTTTCTTCCAAAATCTCGCGGGCGATGCCCTCTTGCGGGGTTTCGCCCGCCTCCATGAAGCCGGTGATCAGCGCGTACATGGCGTTGGTCCAGGCCACGTTGCGCGCCAGCAGGATTTGCCCGCCGTATTCCACGATCGCCCCCAGCACCGGCGTGGGGTTGTTCCAGTGCGTGAAGTCGCAGGCCGGGCAGCGCAGCCGCTGCTGGGGGCCGCCGTCTTCCAACTGGCTGATCAGGGCCAGCGGCGTGGCGCACTGGGGGCAAAACTTGAAGGCAGAAGGCATAGGTTCAATTTTTAACAATACTACAAAAATAGTAGCTGTAAGCGCATATAGAACCTGCGCTAAAGCCACTTTTTCTATAAATTTCTAAGCCGGAAACACGCCGGTGGACAAATACCGGTCGCCCCGGTCGCACACGATGAACACCACCGTGGCGTTGGTCTCGCGCTCGGCAATCTGCTGCGCCACCCAGCAGGCACCGGCGGCAGAGATGCCCGCAAAAATACCCTCCTCGCGCGCCATGCGCCGGCACATTTCCTCGGCATCGTCCTGGCTCACGTAGGCCAGTTCGTCCACGTGCGAAGGGTCGTAAATCTTGGGCAGATACGCCTGCGGCCATTTGCGGATGCCGGGGATGCGCGAGCCCTCGCTGGGCTGGGCCCCGATGATCTGGATGGAGGGGTTCTTTTCTTTCAGAAACTTCGACACCCCGGTGATGGTGCCGGTAGTGCCCATGGCACTGACGAAATGGGTGATCTGGCCGTGCGTGTCGGCCCAGATTTCCGGGCCGGTGGTCTCATAGTGGATGCGCGGATTGTCGGCATTGGCGAATTGGTCCAGCACCCGGCCCTTGCCCTCGCGCTGCATCTGGTCGGCCAGGTCGCGGGCGTATTCCATGCCGCCGCTTTTGGGCGTAAGGATCAGCTCAGCGCCAAAGGCCTTCATGGTCTGGGCGCGCTCGATGGACAGGTCCTCCGGCATGATCAGCACCATGCGGTAGCCCTTGACCGCCGCGGCCATGGCCAGCGCAATGCCGGTGTTGCCCGAGGTGGCCTCGATCAGGGTGTCGCCCACGCTGATTTCGCCGCGCTCCTGCGCCCGCTGGATCATCGACAGCGCGGGCCGGTCCTTCACCGAGCCCGCCGGGTTGTTGCCCTCCAGCTTGCCCAGCACAACGTTGCCACGCTCGGCGTTGCCAGCCGCTCCGATGCGCTGCAGCGCCACCATCGGAGTTTTTCCGATGACATCTTCAATGGTTGGATATTTCATACCCTGCACTGTGCCATAATATTGGTCTTGCTTCTGCATTGCCCGGGTGGTGAAATTGGTAGACGCAGGGGACTCAAAATCCCCCGCCGCAAGGCGTGCCGGTTCGATTCCGGCCTCGGGCACCACACACCAAAAAACCCCTTAACTCCGACGAGTTAAGGGGTTTTTTTTTAGCTGCCCCGCCATGAAGTACCGTAAATTCTGAAAATTCGGGAATCAAAGGAATCCATGTATGAACTTGCAGCCCCTGACCCAGCGTTTTGTTCTGCACTTTGGCGAAATGGGCAGCCGCTGGGGTATCAACCGCACCGTGGGGCAGATTTACGCGCTGCTGTTTGTGTCGGCCAAGCCGCTCAATGCCGATGAAATTGCCGAGGCGCTGGCGTTTTCGCGCTCCAACGTCAGCATGGGGCTGAAAGAGTTGGCCTCGTGGAACCTGGTACGGCTGCACCATTTGCCCAACGACCGGCGTGAATACTTTCAGGCTCCCGAAGACGTGTGGGCCATCTTTCGCACCCTGGCCGCTGAGCGCCGCAAACGCGAGATCGACCCCACTCTGTCGATGTTGCGCGATGCCCTGCTGGAAGAGCCCACTGCTGACGAAGACGTGCACGCCCAGGGCCGCATGAAGGAAATGCACGACCTGATCGAGCTGGGCACCGCCTGGCTGGACGAGGTGCAGAAGATGGATTCGGCCTCACTGGCCCGGCTCATGAAAATGGGCTCCCAGGTGCAAAAGCTCATCCAGGTCACAGACCGGGTGAAGCAGGTCTTCAAGTCCGACAAAGCCCCCTGACAAACTTCAGCCGTGCGGCGGTTTGTCGAGCTTGTCGTGCCGCGTGGCGGCATCGTCCATCAGCTCGTACCACATGGCGTTGAGCACCGCGAAAGTCGCGGCCAGCGGCAGGCCTAACAGCCAGGAGAAGTACCACATATCTGAGTTCCTTTAGGTTAGAAGTGCACGGCCGCGATCAGTACGCGTGGCCACGGTTGTCGCGAATGGCATCGGCATCCACCTTGCCCCACATCACTTTGTAGACCCAACTGGTGTAGGCCACGATCAGCGGAATGAAGACTGCGGTGACCACCAGCATGATGAACAGGGTCAAATGGCTGGACGACGCATCCCACACCATCAGGCTGGAGCGCGGGTCCAGCGACGACGGCAGGATGAACGGAAACATCGACACGCCCACACTCAAGATAATGCAAGCAATCGACAGCCCGCTGGCCAGCAAGGCCAGCCCGCCACGGCGCACCCGCAGGCACACCAGGGCAAGCAAAGGGCTGGCCAGCCCCAGCACAGGCACCAGCCACAGCCCCGGATAGGCGGCGTAGTTGGCAAACCAGGCACCGGCTTGCAAGGCCACGGTTTTCAGCAGCGGGTTCGACGGCCCGTTCACCGGCAAGGCGCTGGTCACCTGGTAGCCCACCCCCCATCCCCACATCACCCAGCCCGCCAGCGCGTACAGCACCAGGCTGGCCATGGCGGCCACGCTGCCGATGCCACGCGCCCGCTCGGCCACCGGGCCCGAGGTTTTCAGCACCAGCCAGGCGCTGCCGTGCAGCAGCAGCATGGCCACCGACACCAGGCCGCACAGCAGCGCAAACGGGTTCAGCAGGCCGAAGAACGTACCTTCATAGAAGATGTGCATGTCGTTGGAGAAGCGGAAAGGCACGCCCTGCAGCACGTTGCCGATGGCCACCCCAAAAATCAGCGACGGCACGAAACCGCTGAAGCACAGCACCGCATCCCAGCGCGCGCGCCAGGTGGGCTCTTCGCGTTTGCTTCGGAACTTGAAGGCCACCGGCCGCAGGATCAAGGCCAGCAAAATCGCAAACATGGCCAGGTAAAAGCCCGAAAACGACACTGCATACAGCGGCGGCCAAGCCGCAAAAATAGCCCCGCCACCCAGAATCAACCAGACCTGGTTGCCCTCCCACACCGGACCCACGCTGTTGATGATGACCCGGCGCTCCAGGTCGTCGCGCCCGGCAAACGGCAGCAGCATACCCACACCGAGGTCAAATCCATCGGTGACGGCAAAGCCAATCAGCAAAACACCCAGCAGCAGCCACCAGACCAGGCGCAGGGTTTCATACGAAAGCAGTTGGTGCAAGACCATGTTGGTGTTCCTCGGTTCAGATGGCGGCGGTACGGGGTGCGCCCACAGGGGCAGGGGAAGATGGCAGCGCGGGGTGCGGTTCCGGCCCTTTACGGATGGCCTTGAGCAGCAGCTTCATCTCGATCACAAACAGCACGGTGTACAGCGCCACAAACCCCACGATGGTGGCCAGCACCGTACCAGCACCCAGGTTGGAGACGGCCACGGCGGTGGGCAGCACGCCTTCGATCACCCACGGCTGTCGGCCCAGTTCGGCCACAATCCAGCCGCATTCCGCCGCCACCCAGGGCAGCGGAATCGACCACACCGCCACCCGCAGCAGCCAGGGGTAGGCATCCAGCTTGCGGCGCGCCGACAGCACAAAGAAGGTGCCTGTCAGCACAATGAAGAACATGCCCAGCCCCACCATTACCCGGAAGGACCAGAACAAGGGTGCCACCGGCGGAATCGTGTCGCGGGCGGCCTGCGCCACCTGCTCCGGCGTGGCCTGGCGCGGATCGTCCACGTAGCGTTTGAGCAGCAGCGCATAGCCCATGGCGCTGCCGTTCTTCTCGAAGATGCCTGCAGCCACCTCACGGGCCGCCGGGTCGGTGGCCGGGTCGCGGATCTTTTGCAGCGCGTCATAGGCCGATATGCCCACCCGGATATTCAGCTCGGCATGCAAGACCAGCTCGTCAATGCCGGGGATTTCGGTGTTCAGCGAGCGGGTGCCGATCAGGCCCATCACCGCCGGAATATGCACGGCGTAGTGCGTTTCGCGCGCCTCCTGGTCCGGAAACCCGAACGCGGTGAAGGCCGCAGGCGCGGGCTCGGTCTTCCACATGGCTTCGATGGCCGCCAGCTTCATCTTCTGGTGTTCGGTCGACAGGTAACCACTTTCGTCGCCCAGCACCGCCACCGACAGCGCGGCAGCCAGACCGAACGACGCGGCCACCGTCATCGAACGCTTGGCCAGCTCGGTATGCCTGCCGTGCAGCACATACCAGGCTGCCACGCCCAGCACAAACAGCGAGGCCATGGTGTAGCCCGCCGACACCGTGTGCACAAACTTGGCCTGGGCCACCGGGTTGGTCAGCACAGCATAAAAATCGGTGACTTCCATGCGCATGGTTTGCGGGTTGAACGCCGCGCCCACCGGGTTTTGCATCCAGCCGTTGGCAATCAGAATCCACAGTGCCGACAAATTGGTGCCCAGGGCCACAGCCCAGGTCACGGCCAGGTGCCCGAGCTTGGAGAGCCGGTCCCAGCCAAAGAAGAACAGGCCCACAAAAGAAGCCTCCATGAAGAAGGCCATCAGCCCCTCGATCGCCAGCGGTGCGCCAAACACATCGCCCACGTAATGGCTGTAGTAGCTCCAGTTCATGCCGAACTGGAACTCCATCACGATGCCGGTGGCCACGCCCATCGCGAAATTGATGCCAAACAGCCCGCCCCAGAACTGGGTCATGTCGCGCCAGATGGGGCGGCCCGTCATCACATAGACCGTCTCCATGATGGCCAGCAGCACCGCCAAACCAATGGTCAGCGGCACAAACAAGAAGTGGTACAGCGCGGTCAAGCCAAACTGCAGCCGGGACAGATCCACAATATCGAGGTCCATGGGGTTTCCTTGGTTTCAATTCAATCGGGTCGCAGCGCCAGGAGCGCGGCATCAAATTCGGCGGTTCCGCGCCGCAGATCGGCGGTGACGCAGCCACCGCGCAAGCACAGCAGACGGTCGGCCAGCGCCGCCTCTCGGCGCAAATGGGTAGCAATCAACAGGGTTTTGCCGTGGGCCTGCGCCTGCAGGCGCTGCAAGACATCGTGGGCCGTTTCAGTATCCAGCGCCTCGGTAGGTTCGTCCAGCAGCCAAAATGCCACCGGACGCAACAGCAGCCGCGCCAGCGCCAAACGGCGCAACTGGCCGCCGGACAAGCCCAGCCCACCCTCGCCCAACCGTGTGTCCAGCCCTGCGGCCATGGCCCGTACGCCGTCGGCCAGGCCCGCCACTTCCAGCACGGCCCAGAGTTGGGCATCCGGGGCCATCGGGTCGGCTAGGCGCAGGTTGTCGCGCAGCGTGTCGGCAAACAGCTCGCTGCGCTGGGTCAGCAGGCTGTGCGGCTGCACTTGCAGGTTGCCCGCCTCCGCCGCCAACTCGCCCGCCACCAAAGCCAGCAGGGTGGACTTGCCCGCCCCGCTGGGCCCCACCAAGGCCACCCGCTCGCCCTGGGCCAGCGTGAACGAGGTGGGGTGCAATGCGCGCAGCGGGCTGCCGGGGTAAGCCACACTGACGGCGTTGAGCTGCAAGGCGTGGCCTTCGGCACCATCAGCGGCTCGTGTGGGTGGCTCGGCCTGCGCCATGCGCGGAGCCAGCCGCCGGGCGGCACGCCAGCTGCGGCCTGCCTCCAGTGCGCCCCGGCGTAGCGCCGCAAAGGGTTCGGTAGCGGTCAGGGCCAGCAGCAGGGCCAGCGCAGCGGCGGGGGCACCGATACGGCCCTGCTCTACCAGCGCCGCAACAGACAGCAGCACCGCCACCAGCGTCAGGCTGCCCGCCATGCCGTAGGCCGCACCGGTGCGGGCTTCCAGGCGGTTCAGGGCCAGGTCGGCCCGGACCAGTTGCTGGTCGGCGGCAGCCAGGGCGACGCGCTGGGCCTGCAGTTGCCCGGCCATGGCCAGCTCGGTCTGCCCGGCCACCAGATCAACGGCACGGGCCCGCAACAACTCCAGTGCATGGGCCCGGCGCACTGCCGCAGGCCCGGCACGCTGCGCCACCACCAGGGCAATACCCCAACCCGCGCCCAGCAGCCACAGGGCCAACAACACCCCCAGCCAGGGCTGCATAAAGCCCAACACCAGCCCAGCCAGCAGGGCCGCACCCAGCGCGGCCAGTGCGGGCACCAGCAGGCGCAGGTACAGCGACTCCAGCGCGTCGATATCGGCCGTCAAGCGAAACAGCAGGCGGGCCGGTTGCGCCAGCAGTTGGCGCGCCGCATCGGGTCGGGCCCAACCCCGGAACAAGCGCTCGCGCAAGTCGGCCAGCGCAGCAAAGGTGGCATCGTGCGTGACCAGCCGCTCGGCGTAGCGCGAACCGGTACGCCCCAGGGCCAGCAGGCGGATGCCTGCCGACGGCATGAACACATCAAAATGCAGCGCGGTGGCCGCCTGCAACCCGGCCAGGGCGGTGGCGGTGATGAACCAGCCCGACAGGCCCAGCAAAGCCATACCGGCCAGCACCGTCAGGGCGGCACACGCGGCCCCCAACGCCAGGCGGGTACGCTGCGTGGCCCAGAACATGGCCAACACCACCCGCACATCGTGCCAGCGCCGGTTCATGCTGCGGCCCTCACCAAACCAGCATCCAGCTGCACCACCCGGTGCATGCGGGCGGCCAGCACCGGGTCATGGGTGGCCGCAATCAGGGTCTTGCCTTGGGCAAACTGCAGCAGCGCATCGGCCACGGCCTGGGCGGTTTCGGTGTCCAGGTGGGCAGTGGGTTCGTCCACCAGCAGCAGGTCGGCATCGGCATGCAACACCAGCCGGGCCAGCGCCAGCCGTACCAGTTCGCCACCGGACAAGCCGGTGCCGCCCTCGCCCAGCGGCATATCCACACCCGCCTGGGCGACGCGGCCCAGACCAGCCTGCTGCAGCGCGGCCAGCACATCGTCTTGGGCCACGCCAGAGCGGCCCAGCACCACATGGTCCTGCACCGAACCAGCAAAAATATGCGGCTTTTGCCCCACCCAGCCCATGCGCTGGCGCAGGGCCGACGCGGAGGCTTCGGTCAGCAGCACACCGCCGATGCGGATGCGCCCCTGCTGTGCGGGCACCATGCCCGCCAGCAGGTGCAGCAAAGCCGTCTTGCCTGTGCCGCTGGCCCCCATCAGCGCCACATGCTCACCCGCCGCCACCCGCAGCCCGAGACCGGCAAACACAGGGACTTCGCCCGCATGGCCAAAATGCAGATCGTGCACGTGTACTGACGGCGCTTCCAGGCTGCGCACACCGGCAGGCGGACCATCGGCCCCCGGCAAAGGCACGCCGTCCTTGGCAAGTTCTGCCAACGCCGCCAGGGCCGCCTCGCCCGCAGCGCGGTCGTGCCACACCGCCGCGAGTTCCCGCAGGGGCTCAAAAAAGGCCGGTGCCAGCAGCAGGATGAACAGGCCTTCGCCCAGGCCCAGTGGCTGCCCCCAGCTGCCCCAGGGGATGCTGCCCAGCAGATGAAAGCCCACATAAGCTGCCACCATGGCCACACCCAGGGCCGAAAACAGCTCCAGCACCGCCGATGACAAAAACGCGATCCGCAGAACCACCATGGTGCGCTGGCGCAGCGACTGCGCCGAAGCTCCCAGGCGGTGGGCCGTGGCATCTACGGCATCCAGCGCGCGCAAGGTGGCCAGGCCGCGCAGGCGGTCGAGCAAAAACGCGTTCATCTGGCCCATCTCCACCATCTGGGCGGCACTGGCTGCCTGGGCACGCCAGCCCACCAGCGCCATGAAGATCGGAATCAGCGGGGCGGCCAACAGCAGCACTACGGCTGCGGCCCAGGAAAAATAGGCCACGGTGGGCAAAATCAGCAGCGGCACCACCATAGCCCGCCAGCGGGCGGGTTGGTAGCGCACCAGGTAAGGCAACACCGCCTCGGCCTGCTCGGCCACCACGCTGGCGGCCAGGCCGGACGCGGGCCGGGCGGCATCCAGCGGCGAACGCGCTGCCAGCGCTGCAGCCACCCGTACGCGCAGGTCCGACACATATTGGCGCGCTGCGGTAAACACCCGGCGCAGTCCCCAGGCCTCGGCCGCCGCACGCAACGCGCCCAGCAGCAGCACCCCGGCGGCGGGCCACAGCACTGCGCTTGCGTCGACGGGCCCCGCAGGATGGGCCAGGCGGTGCACGGCCCAGGCCAGCAAGGCGGCTTGCGGCAACCACAGCACAGCAGCCAGGCCCTGCACCACACCGCCCAGGCCCCAAGGGGTCAGGCTGCGCAAACGGGATTGGGGCGGGGTGTTTTTCATCTTTGAAAGATTGAAATTTCAGTAATTTCTGAAACTTCAATCATTAAAATTATATGAATAACTTTGATCCGGGTCAAACATGCCGATGCTGCACCACCCGGCGGTGTTGCGAAATGGCAGAATCCCGCGCCCAAGTTAACCCTGCCAACACTGGACAAGCTTGTGGATAAGCCGGGCAAACCGCTGTATGCCCAGCCTAAGTGCTTGTTTTAAAAGGGCAAAGCTTGCAGTGCTTAATATTTAGGCAACTTGCATAAAGCACCGGCACAGGAGAATGCGCCTACCATGGACCCACCCGGTTATCCGCTGAACAGGAGATTTTTTATGCCCATCCGCCTGGCTGTTGTGCTGGCCGTAGCCGCCCTCGCCTTCTCGGCCTGCGCCACCAAGCCCGCACCGGTCGGCCCGGTGCTGGAGGGGCGGCTCGGTGCCCTGCGCTGGACGCTGCAATCGGCCACCAATGGCCAGGGGCAAGCCATTGCCGCGCTGTTTCCGCGTGCCGACACGCGCTTTACGGTGGAGTTCAAAGAGGGGCGCATGGGCATCCGGGGTGGCTGCAACGCCATGGGCGGCAGCTACCAGATCGACGCGGCGAACCGCTTGCAGGTAGGGCCGCTGATGTCCACGCGCATGGCCTGCGCGGGCGGGCTGATGGAGGCGGACAACGTCCTCAGCGCCCTGCTCGCCCAGCGCCTGCAGGTGCAGCTGGACGGCGGCCCGGCCCCGGTGCTGCGCTTGCTGTCCGATGCCGGGCAGACCCTGGTGTGGGCGGGCGTGCCCGTACCGTGAATGCTATATTTTAAATAGCTTAATACGCTGATGGAATATGCACGAGAGGCCTATTCCACCCTAAAAATCATGCCGTCACAGGAGACGACGCGACCCGGCGGTGTTTGACCACCAGACGCTCGGGCGACAGGTACTGCGGCAGGTACACATCAAAAGGCATGGTGTCGGCGGCTTCGATGGCTTTCTGGGCGGCCACCGAAGCGGTGGTCATGGCCTCGAAGCGGGCTTGCTGCTCAGCGCTGAACGGCAGGTCCAGCAAATGCTGGCGGGTTTGCAGCGACTGCTGGGCAATGAAAGGCACGAACGATCCACACGGGGTGTCTTGCATGGCGGCCAGCACGCGGGCAGAAGACAACAAGCTGGGGTCGGCCAGGGCGGCATCGGCGGCAGTCAGCGCATCGCTGTACAGCGTGCCGCCGTGTACGGCATCCAGCGCGGCAGCGATGGGGCGGCACTGGGCCACCAGGTCGCCACCCCACTCGGCCAAGGGCACTTCTGCGCCGGCGCGCTCCAGCGTCAGGCCAGGCTCGCGGCCCCGCGCGGCCACGCGGTGCTGGTTGTGCGCCAGCTCGGTGATCTCTTGCGGGGTGTCGGGCGGGCTGTCGCTGAGCAAACAGTGCAGCAAGAACACGTCGATAAAGCGCATGGTCTGGGCGGTGATGCCCACGGGCACAAACGGGTCCAGGTCGAGCAGGCGCACTTCCACGTACTCCACACCGCGCTCGCGCAGGGCGTGCAGCGGGCGTTCGCCGGAATAAATCACGCGCTTGGGGCGGATGGTGCCGTAGAACTCGTTCTCGATCTGCAGCAGGCTGGTGCCCAGCTGGTTGTAGTCGCCGCCGGTGCCGCGCACGCCAACCGCTTTGTAGGCGGGGTACGGGCGGGTCAGCGCGTCTTGCAGCGATGCGCCATAGCCTTCCAGGCTGTTGTAGCTCACGGCCAGCGAGGCCTGGGCATCGCTCTGGTAGCCCAGGCGGCCCATGCGCAACGAGGTGCCGTGCGGCATGTACATGGTGCGGTCGTTGAGCTGCTGCAGTTCGTGCTGGCGGCCCGCTACAAAGCTGGAGCACACGGCGGGCGACGCGCCAAACAGGTACAGCAGCAAAAACGCGTGGCGGCGGAAGTTGCGGATCAGGCCAAAGTACTCCTCGCTGCTCACGCCCGGAAGCGACCAGTTGTAGTGGATGCCCGAGATGGTCTGCATGCGGCGGCCATAGCGGTGGCCCAGGCCCATGCGGTACACGCTCTTGGCGCGGCCCACGTTGGAGCTGCCATAGCGGCCAATCGGAATGGTCTCATCCGTGGGCAGGCCGCAGGGCATGCTGGACACCCACAGCATTTCGTCGTCCCCCTGGGCTTGCAGGGTGCGGTAGGTGAACTGGTGCACTTCGGTGAGCTCGTCCAGGCAGGCCTCCACCCCCTGGTGCACGCCGGTGATGAGTTCAACTTGCGACTCGCTGAAGTCAGTAGTGATGTGCGGGTGCGTCAGGGCCGAACCCAAAGCGGCCGGGTGCGGCGTGAGGGCCAGGTTGCCATTGGTTTGCGCACGCAGGCTTTCCTTCTCCAGGCCACGGCGGATGCCCTGGAGCCGTTCGGGCGCGAGGGCCTGCAGGCGTTCTAGCAAAGCGGGGTTGGGAAGGGAGCTGGGCATCTTGGAGGTATCCGTTAGAGACAGGACGCAGCGCCCAAACCTTGGGCGGCTCGCCCACGGTCTGGGCACTGCATCCAGTCGTTCATAAATCTTGACTGGGCGTGGAAGGTATCACAGGCGCGCCGGGCGTGCTGGAGACGGCACAACGCCCCCAGCCGCAAAGCGTGGGGGCGTTGGGGACGGGCAAAACCTACGGTTTTGTGGTCTGCGCGGTGACGCTGCTGGCATCCCAGCCGCCGCCCAAGGCCTTGTACAGGCTGACCACAGCCGCCAACTGGCTGCGCTGGATGTCGATCAGGCCCGATTCGGCCTGCGCCAGGTCGCGCTGGGCGTTCAGCACCTCCAGGTAGCTGGAGTAGCCGTTTTTGTAACGCAGATCCGCCAGGCGCAGGGTGCTGCGCAGGGCGGCGATGCGCTGGGCCGTGGTGGCCGTGATGTCGCGACCAGCGGCTACGTTGTTCAGCGCGTCATGCACGTCACGGAAGGCGTTTTGCACCGTCTGGGTGTAGGTGGCCAGCGCCTGCTGCTGGCGCGCGTTGGACGCGGCCACCACGGCATCGATGGCCCCGGCGCGGAAAATCGGCTGGGTCAGGTTGCCCACCAGGTTCCACAGCAACGAGGCCGGGTCGAACAGGTCTTTGAGCTCCCGCGACTGGTAGCCCAGGCCCGCCGTGAGGCTGAGCTTGGGGAAATAGGCGGCGCGGGCCTGGCCGATGTCGGCGTTGGCCGCAATCAGGCTTTGCTCGGCAGCCACCACGTCGGGGCGGCGGGCCAGCACGTCAGACGGCAGATCGGCCGGGATCGCCTGGGCGGCGTACAGCGTGCCCAGGTCGGCACCGCGCACCAGCACCGGGTTGGCGATATCGCTGGGCTTGCGGCCCAGCAGCACGGCCAGCGCGGATTCGGCGTTGCGGCGGGCTTGCCGGGTCTGCTGCAGCGTGGCCTGGATGCCCGCGGCTTCGGATTCGGCCTGGCGCAGGTCCATCTCGCCGATCACCCCGGCACCAAAGCGGCGGTTTTGCAGGCGCAGGTTTTCGGTGCGGGTGGCCTGGGTTTGCTCGCCCAGGGTTTGCTGGGCGTCCAGCGCGCGCAGGGCAAAGTAGCTTTGCGCCACGTTGGCGTACAGCGTGGTCAACACCGTGCCGCGGCTGGCGGCCTGGGCCAGCAGGCGGGCCTTGGCGGCTTCGTCGGCCCGTGCGTACTTGCCCCAGAAATCCAGCTCGTAGCTGGCGCTGAGGGCCAGTTGCCGGTCGTTCGAGTATGGATTGGAGCCAGGGTTGAAACTGGCCGTGTCCTCACTGGCACGGCGGCGCGAGGCGCTGGCGTTCAAATCCACCGTGGGGTAGAAGTTGGACGCGTTCTGGTCGAGCGTGGCGCGGGCCTCGGCAATCCGGGCGGTGGCCAGGGCCAAGTCCTGGCTGTTGGCGGCGGCTTCTGCAAGCAGGCCATCCAGCACCGGGTCGTTGAAGCCCTTCCACCATGCCAGCCAATCGACATTCGCCGCCGTACCGCTGGTGGGCAGGCTGGTGGGCAGGTCCAGCGCCGGACGCTGGTAGTTAGGACCCAAAGGGGCGATACCGCAAGCAGATAGGGCGCAAGCAGCTACTAAAGTAATAGCAAAAGATTTCAGGTTGCGCTTAGACATGCTGCGCTCCTTGCGCGTGGGCGGGTTTGTTCAGACTCTCGAAGTCCTCCGGCGTGCTGCGGAAGTTCCAGTCGTTGACCAATTTAAAGAACAGCGGCACCAAAAACACCGCCAGGAAGGTCGCCGCCAGCATGCCGCCCAGTACACCCGTACCGATGGACTGGCGCGCAGCCGCACCTGCACCGCTGGAGAAGGCCAGGGGCACCACGCCCAAGATAAAGGCCAGCGAGGTCATCAGAATCGGACGGAAGCGCAGGCGTGCCGCTTCCAGTGCCGCTGCCACCGGGGTCAGGCCGTCGTGCACCTTCATGGTGGCGAACTCGACGATCAAAATCGCGTTCTTGGCCGACAGGCCCAGCAGCGTGACCAGACCGATCTGGAAGTACACGTCGTTGGTGTAGTTGCGCAGGTACACCGCCACCAGCGCACCGAAGATGCCGAACGGCAGGGCCAGCAACACCGAGAACGGCAGCGACCACTTTTCATACTGTGCGGCCAGGATCAAGAAGATCATCACAAAACCCGCGCCGATGGCCAGGCCGCTGGAGCCGCTGCTGCGCTTTTCCTGGAACGCAGTGCCGCCCCAGTCGTAGCCCATATCGGCGGGCAGCACCTTGGCTGCGGCGCGCTCCATGGCGGCGATGGCCTGGCCCGAGCTAAAGCCGGGTTTCGGGTCACCCAGGATCTGGATCGAAGGCAGCGCGTTGAAATGCTGCACCGAATCGGGCCCGGCCACAAATTGCACGTCGGCCACGGAACGGATCTGCACCATCTTGCCGGTGTTGGTACGTACATACAGGTTGCCGATGTCGTCCGGCTTGGAGCGGTACTGGCCCTCGGCCTGCATCAGCACCTGGTAGATACGGCCACTTTTGTTGAAGTCGTTCACGTAGTAGCTGCCCAGGGTAGCGGCCAGGGTGTTGTAGATGTCGGCCACGGCAATGCCCATGGAGCGGGCTTTTTCGGTGTCCACGCTCACAAACAGCTGGGGCGAGTTGGCTTGCCACAGGGTTTTGACGCCTTGCAGTTCGGGCTGCTTGTTGGCCTCTTCCAGCAACTGGGGCAGGATCTGCGCCAGACGGCGCACGCCGCCGTCGCCCTTGTTTTGCAGGTTGAATTCAAAGCCGCCGGTCTGGCCCAGGCCCTGGATGGCCGGGGGGCTGAAGGCCAAAGGCAGGCCTTCCTTGATGCCGCCGGTCTTCATATAGAACTCGCCCACCAGTTCTTTGGCCGACTGGGTGCGTTCGTCCCAGGGCTTGAGTGGGAAGAACATGGTGGCGGTAGACGACTTCAGGCCGCCGCCGCCCAGGATGTTCAGGCCCACCAGGCTGAACACCGTGTCGATGTTCTTGTTTTGCGATTCGATGGCTTCGATCTTGCGCACCACGTCGTTGGTACGGTCCAGCGAAGAGCCTTCGGGCAGGATGGCTGCGCCAATGAAATAGCCCTGGTCTTCGTCAGGCACCAGGCCGCCGGGCACGATCTTGAACAGCAGCCCGGTGAGCCCGGCCATGCAGATGAACAGCACCACGCCCAGGAACCCGCGCTTCAGGAAGAAGGCCACGCCACGGGTATAGCGGTAGGTCAGCTTTTCAAAGCTGCGGTTGAACCAGTTGAAGAACGCATTCTTGCGCTCAGCACCGGGCTTGAGCAGCACGGCGCACAGGGCCGGGGTCAGCGTCAGCGCCACGATGCCGGACAGCACGACCGCAATGGTGATGGTGACCGAGAACTGCCGGTACAGCTCGCCAGCCAGGCCGCCCAAAAAGGCCACCGGGATGAAGGCTGCGCACAGCACCAACACAATCGCAATCACCGGGCCGGTGACTTCGCGCATGGCTTCAATGGCGGCTTCGCGCGGGCTCATGCCCTCTTCGTGCATCAGGCGTTCCACGTTTTCCAGCACCACGATCGCGTCGTCCACCACGATACCGATGGCCAGCACCATGCCGAACAGCGTCAGTGTGTTGATGCTGTAGCCCAGCAGGTGCAGGCCCGCCATGGTGCCGATCAGCGACACCGGCACGGCCAGCGTGGGGATGATGGTGGCGCGCCAGCTTTGCAGGAACAAATACACCACGATGAACACCAGCACCATGGCTTCCACCAGGGTAATCAGCACTTCGCGGATGGATTCGGTCACGAACGGCGTGGTGTCGTACGGGGTGGCGTAGGTCAGGCCCTCGGGAAACTTGGACTTGAGCTCGACCATGACCTTTTCCACGGCCTTGCGGGTGTCCAGTGCGTTGGCACCGGTTTGCAAAAACACGCCCACGGGCACGGTGGGGTGGCCATTGACGCGGCCATAGAAGTTGTAGTCCTTGGAGCCCAGCTCGACCCGGGCCACGTCTTTCAGGCGCACCACCGCGCCGTTGGTACCGGTGCGCAGAATGATGTTGGCAAACTGCTCGGGTTCCAGCAAGCGGCCCTTGGCGGTGACCGTCAGCGTCAGCTCCTCGGAGTTGCCAGGCGGCGCACCGATCTTGCCTGCGGCGTACTGGGCGTTTTGCTCGGTCACGGCGCTGGAGATGTCGGCCACGGTAATGCCCATGGCCGCCATGCGGTCGGGGCGCAGCCAGATGCGCATGGCGTAGTCTTTGGCACCAAAAATTTGCACATTGGTGGTGCCAGGTACGCGCTTGATCGCGTCCAGCACGTTTTGTGTCACGTAGTTGGAGATGAACAGCGAGTCGTAGCGGTCGTCGGGCGAGTAAATCGCCGCCACCGTCATGAAGCTGGACGAGCTTTTGGCTACGGTGACGCCCTGGCGCTGCACTTCCTGCGGCAGTTTGTTCAACACCTGGTTGACCCGGTTGTTGACGTTCACCGCCGCGATGTCCAGGTCGGTGCCCACGTCAAACGTGATGCTGATGCTCACCGCGCCGTCACCGGACGAGGTGGAGCTCATGTAGAGCATCTTTTCCACGCCATTGATGGCTTGCTCGATGGGCGCGGCCACGGTGGTTTCCAGTACTTCGGCCGAAGCACCAGGGTAGACCGCACTGACGCTCACCACAGGGGGCGAGATTTCCGGGTAGCGGGCAATCGGCAGCACGCGCATGGCGGCCAGCCCGGCCAGCACCAGGAACAGAGACAACACCGTCGCGAAAATCGGACGGTCGATAAAAAACTTGGAGAACATGGGGAAGTCGCTCCTTATTTCGCAGCAGCTGATGCAGCACTGGCGGGCGCAGCAGGCTCAGAAGCTGCTTCGGCAGCGGCACCCGGGGACTTGCCCGCCGAGCCCAAAGCGGCATTGGTCGCAGCTACCGCCACGTAGGGCACGGGCTTGACGGTCATGCCTGGCTCGTGGGCCTTGATGAAACCTTCGACCAGCACACGGTCGCCGCTTTGCACGCCCTTGGTGACGATCCACTCGCCCTTGGTCCAACCGTCCAGTTCCACCGGACGTGGGGCCAGCTTGTCATCGGGGGTGACCAGGAACACCATCTTGCCCATGGGGCTGTCGATCACCGCACGCTGCGGCACGCTGATGGAGTTGGGGCGACTGGCACCGCTGAGCAGCACACGCACAAACTGACCGGGACGCAGCACCCCATTGGGGTTGGGGATTTCTGCCCGGGCATCAAAGCTGCCGGTGGTGGGGTTGAGCCTTTCGCCGGAGAAGTTGAGCTTGCCCGCCAGCGGGTAGGTGCTGCCGTCGGCCAGCTTCACGTTCACGCCAAAGCCCAGGCTTCCATTGGCCGCCTTCTTGCCCGGCACGGCCATCTGGCCCGAACCCACTTGCTTGGTGATACGCAGCATGTCGGCCTCTGACACGCTGAAGTTCACATACATCGGGTTGGTTTGCACGATGGTGGTCAACAGGCTGTCGGTGGCCGACACCAGGTTGCCGTCGGACTTGGCGGCTACGCCGGTGGTGCCGCTGATGGGGGCCACCACGGTGGTGTAACCCAGGTTCAGGCGGGCCTCATTGGCCTGGGCCTGGGCTTGCTTGAGCGACGCAGCAGCGGATTCGGCAGCCGACTTGGCATCGTCAAACTCTTTCTGGCTGATGGCCTTCTCGGCCACCAACGGGGCCAGGCGGGCCTGGTCGCGCTGGGTCTGGTTGACCTTGGCCTGGGCCACGGCCACGTTGGCCTCGGCGGAAGCGGCCTGGGTCTGGAAGTTGGCCGGGTCGATCTGGAACAGCGGCGTACCGGCCTTGACGGTGGCACCCTCTTCAAACAGGCGCTTGTTCAAGATGCCAGCCACCCGGGCCCGCACCTCGGTCTCGCGCGAACCGGCGGTCTGGCCCACATATTCCAGCTCCACTGCGTGGTCCTGGGCCTTTACTGTGACCACTGATACCTCGGGCGGCGGCATGGCACCGCCCGGTGCTCCGGCCTGACCCGCAGGCTTGCCGCAGGCCACCAGGGCCAAAGGCAGGGCTGCCAGCAAGAAGGGCGACATCCACCGTTGGCGCACACTGCGCGTTGCAACGGGGGGATGGGACGGGTCGATCGAGGAAACGCGAGACGGTGCGATGGACATAAACATAGTGAGGTTTAATGAGGTTGATGTAGTATCACATACATTCGTGAATGTTTACTTTAGTTAAGTAGTAACCCGCAAGCAACTTTCCCGCCATGGCCAGAAAAACCAAAGAAGACGCAGAGCATACCTACGCCGCCCTGCTAGAAGCGGCGGAACAAGTGTTTTTTGACAAGGGTGTTGCACACACCACATTGGCCGATATTGCCAGCGCCGCAGGCATGACGCGCGGTGCCATTTACTGGCACTTCAAAGACAAAGGCGCGCTGCTCCAGGCCCTGTTCGAGCAGGCCACGCTGCCCATGGAAAACATGCTGGCCGAAGCCTCCGTCCACACCGCCTCCGACCCTCTGGGCGCCCTGCGCCACATGTGCGTGCAGGCCCTGACCACGCTGGCCGAATCCAAGCGCCAACAGCGGGTGTTCACCATTCTGTTCCACAAATGTGAAAACGTGGGCGAAGTGGCCGACGTGCTGGAGCACGAGCTCGAATGCCGCGACGAATGCATGGCCAAGTTCGAATCCATCCTGCAGCAAGCCATTGCCCAGGGCCAATTGCCTGCTGACACCGATGTGTTCCTGAGCCTGCAAACCCTGCACAGCTTCACCATGGGCACCATGCGCGAATGGCTGCTGGAACCCCATAGCTACCCGCTGGCCAGCGCCGCCCCGGCCATGGTGGACATGCTGATCGCCGGGCTGCGCACCTGCCCACCCCGGGTCCAACCTGGCTGAATGCCGGGTTAAAGTTCCGGCCATGCAAGGCCTGCACCTCACCGCCGATCTCCACCACTGCCAGTGCGACAGCGCCTGGCTGCTGGACGCGCGCCTGCTGGGCGTGGCCTGCCGCGATGCCGTACAGGCCGCCGGGCTGCAGGCCGTGGCCGAGCTGTTCCATGGTTTTCCGGCCACAGCGCAGGGTCCTGGTGGGGTTACAGCTACTATTTTGCTAGCAGAATCGCACCTCTGCGTGCACACCTGGCCCGAGCTGCGCGCCGTGACGCTGGATGTGTACGTGTGCAACTTCGGTGCCGACCACTCGGCCAAGGCGCAGGCGCTGCTGGACGGGCTGATCGCCCTGTTTGCGCCCCGGCAGGTACAACGCCAGAGCCTGGACCGAGGCCAGCCCGTTTAATTATTCCCCGTAAATCAAACAACAATTGTTTGATTTACGGGGAATAATTAAACTACAGGACCACCCCTGCTGGAGCCACCGCATGCAAACCCTGAACCTTGAACAACTCAAAGCCGCCACCCTGGCCGGTGGTGTGACCGGCATCACCCTGCGCGGCGACGGTGCGGCCTTTGTGGTCAACGTGCATACCCAGCGCGGCGAGGCCATCATGGTCACCTCGCGCCAGCAGCCGCGCCGCTTTGCCGACCCCCGCAAAGCCCTGCAGGTGCTGCGCAGCATGGGCTGGAACGAATGCCGCCTGGATGCCACCCAGTGGCGGCCTGAAGACAGCGCCCTGGAACGCACCGCCCGCCCCGACCGCAGCATCGCCCTCAAGGCCGCCCACGAAGCCGCCCAGGCCGATGAAGACTACGACCGCTGGTTCCGGGCCAAGGTGCAGAAGTCGCAAGACGGCATTAAAGATGGCAGCAACCGGCTCTACAACGAGGCCGAGTGGAAAGTCCTGCGTGCCGACATGATTGCCCGCATCAAGGCCCGTCAAACAGTATGAAGCCGTGGCTTGCCGTAGTGCGATCCGACCAGTACCTGCTGGACCTGATGGCCATGCACGACACCATCGCGCAAGACAACACCGATGCCGCCATGGACATGTTTTTGGACATTGACAACCAGGTAGCCCACCTGGCCGACCCCAACTTCCCCCGCCGCAAAGGCCGCAAACCCGGCACCCTGGAACTGGTGGTGCACCCCAACTACATCGTGGTACTGGAGCAAAACGCCAGCTCAGTGATCGCCCTGGCGCTGCTCCACGTCGCCAAACAATACCCCTGATCTCTCATGCTCTTGCGCCTCCTCACCCGCACCACCCTCCTCCTGGCCACCGCCGCCCTCGCCGTAGCCTGCAGCACCCCCACCGAAACCTCTTGCGACAGTCCCTACACCGCCTCACCACAGTTCCAAGACTGCGCCTTTCGCAACATGGACAACCCGGCAGCGCTGCCCTCGCAGAGCACCTTCAAGATTTTCTGGCGCATGTTCACCGCCCCCAAAGTGGGCACGGTGCCCATCGACCCGATTCCCATGTTGCCGCTCACCCGCGCCCAGCTGGACGCGCTGGACCCGCAGCAAAACCACGTGGTGCGCCTGGGCCATTCGTCGCACCTGCTCAAGCTGCAAGGCCAGTACTGGCTGATCGACCCGGTGTTCAGCGAGCGCACCTCACCGGTGCAGTGGTACGGCCCCAAGCGCTTCCACCCCAACCCCATCGCCCTGGCCGACCTGCCGCCCATCACCGGCGTGGTGTTGTCGCACGACCACTACGACCACCTGGACACCGCCACCATCGACTTTTTGAAAACCGGGGTGCAGCGCTTTTTGGTGCCGCTGGGTGTAGGCCCGCGCCTGCAAGACATGGGCGTGGCCGCCGACCGCATTTCCGAGCTGGACTGGTGGCAGAGCCAGCAGGTGGGCACCTTGCGCTTTACCGCCGCCCCGGCGCAGCATTTCTCGGGCCGCACCTTGAGCGACCGCAACCGCACGCTGTGGGCTTCGTGGGTGGTGCAAAGCGGCGACCAACGCATCTATTACAGCGGTGACTCGGGCTACTTCCCCGGCTTTGCGCAGATTGGCGAACGGCTGGGCGGGTTTGACCTGGCGCTGATGGAAAACGGCGCTTACGACAGCTACTGGCCCGCCGTCCACATGACCCCCGAGCACACCTTGCAGGCCTTCATGGAGCTGCGCGCCAAAACCCTGTACAGCGTGCACAACAGCACCTTTGACCTGGCCTACCACCCCTGGCAAGACCCGCTGGAGCGCCTGGCTGCCCTGGCGCAGCAGCACCAGGTGGACCTGGCCACCCCGCAAATCGGCGAGGTGCTCACCGTGGGCCAGCCACGCAGCAACCTGCTGTGGTGGAAGGGTTTGCGCTAAAAATTCGGGTCAAAAATGGCTTTTACGCCCATCAAATAAGCCTGAGCAGCTAGCAAAACAATAGTATTGAACGGGCTTTTAGAACTTGTCCGTAACGGCGCTATGCGGTCTAGCGCACAGACCCGCGCCATCCCCAGGTGCAGACTGGGCACCCAACTGCATGCACTTTCGGTTCGACACCGGCGGCACACAGTCCGCACACCGTCTGGCACACGGATTTCAGCTTGCGCTACAACCACCTTGGACATCCTGACATGCCGCACTCCCAGCACTCCACCGTGAGCGAATCCATCCAGGGAACGCTGACCCAGCGTGCTGGTGGCGCGCCCGATGCCAGCGCGGTGGTGGATGCGGTCAGCCGCACCTGGCAGTTCATGGCAGCCCAGCTGGAGCCGGTGATCGGTGCGCGCGGCGTGGGCGTACTGCTGGACCGCGCCGTGCACCTCACCGGCAAAAACTACCCCTGGCTGGCGCACACCGGCCCGCCGCAGGACCAGGCCGACCGGCTGAGCCGCCTGCAGGCCTGCTTCGCCAGCCGTGGTGCCCAGGAAGCCGCCGCGGCAGGCTGTGCCCTGCTGGTCACCTTCACCGAGCTGCTGGCCAGCCTGATTGGCGACTCCTTGACCGAACGCCTGTTGGCCTCGGTCTGGCTGGATCCCCCTGCCACCGCCGAAGCGGATGCCTCGGCCCGGAACACGGCATGACCACCCCAACCCCGCTGCTGGAACAAAAGCCTGTGCCGACCGGGCCGACAGACTCCTTGGCGCTGGCCCAGCGCGAGGCCGCCATCGCCGCCCGCGAAGCCCAGCTGGAACAGCGCGAAAAGGCAGTGCAGCTGCAAGAACTGGCCGCCCACGCCAAAGATCACCTGGTGCTACAAACCGCCGACCAGTTGCGCGAAGCCAACGAGCGCCTGGTGGTGGCCACCGTGCTGGCCCAGACCATGACCGAAGCCGCCGAAGGTGCCACCGCACAGATGTCGTACATGGCGCAGCACGACATCCTGACCGGCCTGCCCAACCGGGCGCTGCTCAACGACCGGCTGGCACAGTCGATGGCATTGGCGCAGCGCCACGGCCAAAAGGTGGTGCTGCTCTACCTGGACCTGGACAACTTCAAACAGATCAACGACTCGCTGGGCCATGCCGTGGGCGACGCGCTGCTGCAGGCGGTGGCCCAGCGCCTGAGTGGCAGCGTGCGCCAGTCGGATTCGGTCTGCCGCCAGGGTGGTGATGAGTTTGTGTTGCTGCTGGCCGAGGTGGACACGGTCAAGGATGCCGCCCGCGCCGCCGCCATGCTGATCGAGGCCACCTCCGAGCCCTACGTAGTGGGCAGCCACCGGCTGTATGTGTCGGCCAGCATCGGCCTGAGCATCTACCCCGACGACGGCAGCGACGTGGAAACTCTGCTGCGCAACGCCGATACCGCCATGTACCACGCCAAGAAAAACGGGCGCGCCAACTTCCAGATGTTCTCGCCCAACATGCACATGCGTGCCGTGGCCCGCCAGACCATCGAGGCGGCCCTGCACCACGCGTTGGACAACCACGGCCTGCTGCTGCACTACCAGCCCAAGCTGCACCTGGCCAGCGGCAAGATCACCGGTGCCGAGGCCCTGGTGCGCCTGCAGCGGCCCCACCAGCCGCTGCTGCATCCAACCCATTTCGTGGGCATTGCCGAGGAATGCGGCTTGGTGGTGCCCATGGGCCGATGGGTGCTGTACACCGCCTGCCGGCAGGCGGTGGCTTGGCAGCAGGACGGGCTGGCCATAGGGAGCATGGCGGTCAACGTGTCGGCCGCAGAATTCCACGGCAAAGACTTTCTGCAAGGCGTGCGCAGCGTGCTGGAAGACACCGGCCTGGACCCGCAGGCCCTGGCGCTGGAGCTGAAGGAAAACAGCCTGCTGCAAGACAGCGATGCCACCACCACGATACTGCGGGCGCTCAAAGACCTGGGGGTGCAGATCACCCTGGACGACTTCGGTACCGGCGACTCCAGCCTGACGCATCTGCGCCGGTTTGCCATCGACACGCTAAAGATCGACCAGCTCCTGGTGCAGGACATGGGCCGCCCCGAAGGCGACACTCCGCTGGTCAACGCCATCATCGCCACCGGCAAGAGCCTGGGACTGCAGGTGGTGGCCGAAGGTGTGGAAACGCTGGAGCAGCTGACGCACCTTAAGGCGCAGGGCTGTGCCGAGGGCCAGGGCTATTACTTCAGCCGACCGGTGGCGGCCGACATCTATACCGACATGCTGCACACACATGCTAATTAGCGCGGTCGGGCTGGCCGGGAATTCAGGCATCAAATGGGCATCCAGCGCTTATATGACAAGCGCGAGCAGCTATATTTTTTGTAGTTTTTTACTTTCACTTACTCAGCGGCTACACTGTAAAACGCTGAAGCGCCCGCATGACCCTTCTTCGTAACCGGAGAACCCCCATGGCAGCCAAGGCAAAAAGCAACAAGCCCCCTCCGGCCGCCGCCGAGAAGGAGGTGGAAACCCCTGCTACCCCCCACTCCCCACCCAGCTTTCCTATCGTCGGCATTGGCGCGTCAGCCGGTGGGCTGGCGGCGTTTGAAGCCTTTTTTTCGGGCATGCCTGCCGACACCGATCCCGGCATGGCTTTTGTGCTGGTGCAGCACCTGGCCCCCGACCACAGCAGCATGCTCACCGCGCTGATGCAGCGCAACACCCGCATGCAGGTGCTGGAGGTGGAAGACGGCATGGTGGTACAGGTGAACTGCGCCTACATCATCCCGCCCAACCGCGACATGGCCTTTTTGAACGGCGCGCTGCACCTGCTGGAGCCCACCGCGCCGCGCGGCCACCGCCTGCCCATCGACTACTTGTTCCGCTCGCTGGCGCAAGACCAGCACGAGCGGGCGATTGGCATCGTGCTGTCGGGCACCGGCAGCGACGGCACCCTGGGCGTGCGCGCCATCAAGGGCGAAGGCGGCATGGTGATGGTGCAAAACCCGGCCTCGGCCGAATTCGACGGCATGCCGCGCAGCACGCTGGCCACCGGGCTGGTGGATTTTGAGCTGCCACCGGCCGAAATGCCCACCCAGCTGATGGCCTACGTGGCCCACGCCTTTGGCCGCCCGCCGAATGTCAGCTCGGCCAGCGCACCGCTGTCCGAAAGCGCCCTCAAGAAGATTTTCATCCTGCTGCGCACCCACACCGGACACGATTTTTCGCAGTACAAGCCCAACACCCTCTACCGCCGCATCGAGCGGCGCATGGCGGTGCACCAGGTGACCACGCTGGACAGCTACGTGAAGTACCTGCAGCACGCCCCGACCGAGGTGGATGCGCTGTTCCACGACCTGCTGATCGGCGTGACCAACTTCTTCCGCGACCCCGAGGCCTTTGCGGTGCTGGAGGAGCAGGTCATCCCCAGGCTGTTTGCCAGCAAGTCGCCGGGTTCGGTGGTGCGCGCCTGGTCGGCGGGCTGCTCCACGGGCGAAGAGGCCTATTCGCTGGCCATCTTGCTGCAGGAGCGGCTGGACACCCTAAAGCAGAACTTCAAGGTGCAGGTATTTGCCACCGACTTGGACAGCCGCGCCATTGCCACCGCCCGCGCCGGGCTGTACCCGGCCAGCATTGCCGCCGATATCTCGCCCGAGCGGCTGGCCCGCTTTTTTACCGCCGAGCCCGACGGCAGTGCCTACCGGGTGCACAAGGGCATCCGCGACATGCTGGTGTTCTCGGAGCACGACCTGGTGAAAGACCCGCCGTTTTCCAAGCTCGACCTGGTGAGTTGCCGCAATCTGCTGATCTACATGGGCGCGGAGCTGCAAAGGAAGGTGTTGGCGCTGTTCCACTACGCGCTGTTGCCCGGCGGCATGCTGTTTCTGGGCAGCTCGGAAACCGTGGGCGAGCTGGCCGACCTGTTTGCTGTGGTGGACCGCAAATCCAAGGCCTACCAGCGCAAGGAAGACTTCCAGGGCGCACAGCGTGCCGCGCTGGGCCGGTTTTTGCCACCCGTGACCACCCGCGACGTGGCGCTGCCGCCCGTGATCGACAAAATGACCCACCCCATGAAGCTGTCATTGCGCACCCTGACCGAACAAACCCTGTTGCACCGCCTGGCCCCGGCGGCGGTGCTGGTCAACGGCCAGGGCGACATCCTGTACCTGCATGGCCGCACCGGCATGTACCTGGAACCCGCGCCGGGCGAGGCGGGCATCAACAACATCGTCAAGATGGCCCGCGAAGGCCTGCGCCGTGAGCTCACCACCGTGCTGCACAAAGCGACGGTCAGCAAGGCACCGGTGCAGGTCCTGAACCTGCGGGTCAAGACCAACGGCCATTTCACCCTGGTCAACCTGGCCGTGTGCCCGGTGGCGGCGGGGGTGCCATCGGCGCTGGAGTCTGCGCTGTACCTGGTGGTGCTGGAAGTGGCCACGGTGCAAGAGGTGCTGGAACCACCGCCGCCGCCCGCCACCAGCCTGGATTCGCAGCGGCAGATCGCCGAGCTCAACGAAGAGCTGCAGGCCAAAGAAGAGTACCTACAGGCCGCCAACGAAGAGCTGGAAACCTCCAACGAAGAGCTCAAGTCGTCCAACGAAGAAATGCAATCGGTGAACGAAGAGCTGCAGTCCACCAACGAAGAGCTGGAAACCTCCAAGGAAGAGCTGCAGTCCATCAACGAAGAGCTGGCCACCGTCAACACCGAGCTACAAACCAAGGTAGTCGATCTGTCCCGCGCCAACAACGACATGAACAACCTGCTGGCAGGCACCGGCATTGGCACCATTTTTGTTGACCATGGGCTGCGCATCCTGCGCTTTACCCCGGCGGCCACGCTGATCATCAACCTGATCCTGAGCGACGTGGGCCGCCCGGTAGGCCATATCGCGTCCAACCTGCTGGGCTACGACCGGCTGGTGGCCGATGTGCAAGCGGTGCTGAAGAACCTGCAGCCCATCGAAGCCCATGTGGAAACGCTGGACCACAAGCACTACACCATGCGCATCCTGCCCTACCGCACGCTGGACAACGTGATCGAAGGTGTGGTGATCACCTTTGTGGAGATTACCGAGATCGTGCGCGCCCGCGAAGCCCTGCGCAAGGCCAACGCGCTGCTGCGCCTGGCGGTGGTGGTACGCGACGCGTTCGACGCCATCACCGTGCAAGACCTGGACGGCCGCATCCTGGCCTGGAACCCCGGTGCCGAGCGCCTGTACGGCTGGACCGAGGCCGAAGCCCTGCAGGTGAACATACGCGACCTGCTACCGCCCGGCCCCCAAGACTACGCCGCCCCCCAGCGGCGGACCAAAGACGGCCAACTGCTCACCATCTCCCTGACATCGACCGAGCTGCTGGACGCAGACGGCCAGATCTATGCCCATGCCACCACCGAACGCCCCCAGCCCCATCTTCCCATTGACGCCACCAATGAGGCACGCCATGGATAAATCAAGCGCTGCGCATTCCTTGCGCCTGCAGGCCGAAGCCATCGTCCGCGACAAAGCCGCGCTCAGCAGTCGCCCACCCGAAACCCTGACGGTGGCGGGCATGCAGCGCGCCATGCACGAACTGCAGGTGCACCAGATCGAGCTGGAAATGCAAAACGACGAACTGCTGCGCACCCAGCTGCTGCTGGAAGCCTCGCGGACCCGCTACTTCGAGCTGTACGATCTGGCCCCGGTGGGCTACTGCACCGTGAGCGAAGGCGGACTGGTGGTAGAGGCCAACCTGGCCGTGGCGGCCCTGCTGGGTATCGCCCGCGGCGCGCTGGTAGGGCAGCGCATCAGCCGCTTCATCGGCAAAGACCACCAGGACACCTACTACCGCCTGCGCAAACAGTTGCTGGAAACCGGCGCGCCCCAGACCTGCGAGCTGCAGATCGCCAATCTGGAGGGCCGTGCCTGCTGGGTGCAACTGACCACCAGCGCTGCCCGGGACGCAGCCGGTGCGCCCGAGCAGCACCTGGTGCTAGCCGATATCAGCGAATCCAAGGTCATGGCATCGGCCATGCAGGCCAGCGAGGCCCGCTACCGGGCGCTGGTGGACGGCTCTCCCGAAGCTACTGGCGAGCGCAAGCGGCAGGACGGGACCAAGACCAACTAAGCCGCCATCGTCAGCAGTTCGCGCGAGCGCGACTTGCTGCTGCCATAGAACTCGCAGGCCCCTTGCTCCAGCCGGGGGCGGTTCAACACCTCGATATGGCCGCGCCGGTAGGCAATCACCCCAGCCAATTGCAGCTTGCGGGCGGCAGCCGTCACGCCTTCGCGGCGCACGCCCAGCAGGTTGGCGGCCAGCTCCTGGGTCATGGCCATTTTGTTGCTGGGTAGGCGGTCCAGCCCCTGCAACAGACGGCGGCAAAACTGCTGGTCGATCGAATGGTGGCGGATATAGGCGGCGGTCTGCGTCACCTGGGCGATCAGCGCCTGGGTGTAGCGCAGCAGCATGCGCATCACCGGGCCGCCTGATTCGGCCTCTGCGTTGACCCGGTGGGCACTGAGGCGGTAACCCTGCCCGGCGCTTTGCACCACCGCTTCGTGCGGGCTGACTTCACCGCCCATGAACAGCGACAGGCCGACCACGCCGTCCAGCCCCACCACTGCCACTTCGGACGAGGCACCGTCCTCGGCCAGGTACATCAGCGAGACGATGGCAGTGGTCGGAAACACCACATAGGCCGGCGTGCTGCCGGAGCGGCAGAGCACCTTGCCCAACGGCAAGTCCACCCATTCCAGATAGGGCTGCCAGCGCTGCCAGTCGGCATCGGACAAAGAGGCCAGCAACTGGTTCTGGCGCGGATCGGAAACGGTTTGTAGAGCTGTGGGCATGGGAGTCCTTGGGCTGAAGTGAATGCGTAGGGCTTGCGTAAGTCCTGATGCGTCCCATCATTCCCATCCCCGCGCCCAGCGGCTATCGGCGGTCGTCGGCTATTTGCGTCGGCTCTGTCCTACAAGCCACCGAACGTTGAGCCCCCGTCCTACCCGCTGTGGCGCACTGTCCGACAGACAGCCGAACGCCGCCTTTCTACGATGGACTGACACCCCGTCCACGCATTTCCAGGAGAACTCCATGCCTGCTTTCACCACCCACTCCACCACCGCCCCCGACTACGCAGGCCCCAACTGGAGCACCGCGTCGTACCACGATGCCAGCGCCAGCCAGCCCATGGAACTGGCCGCCCTGGGCGAACACCTGAGCCTGTGCCAGGGTGCCAACCGGCGCTGGTCCACCCTGCGCCATGTGGGCAACACGGTGCATGGTTTTGCCGCCTCGCGTTTTGTGACCACCCTGGCCATTGCCGCCCTGTTGATCGGTGCCACTTTGTTGGTGTTGTAAGGCATGGCGACCGAGCTGCTGCGCCTGGTGCCTGGTGCATCCCCCATCCTGTGCCAAATGTTGGACGGGGTACGTGGCCCGGTGCAGCCGCCGATACGGTCTGAAATATTTGGCCTGCAGCGCTTTGCCCAGCATGGCCGCAGCCTGGGCGAGACGCACCGCGCCGAGCGGCCCAGCCTGCGCGCCGCCAGCTTTTTTCCGCGCCTGCGCGACAACATCCACACCCTGAACGAGGCCCACCGCTACATCGGCGCGCAGGCCGCCACCGGCTACGACGTGAGCCCGGCAGCCGAATGGCTGCTGGACAACTTCCATCTGATCGAAGCCCAGCTGGAAGAAATCCACGCCGGGCTGCCGCGCAGCTACTTCCGCGCCCTGCCAGTGCTGCAAGACGAGCCCCTGGCCGGACTGCCCCGGGTTTACGGCATCGCCTGGGCTTTTGTGGCGCATACCGACGGCGCGTTTGACGAGGCACTGCTGGTGCAGTTCCTCAGCGCCTACCAGGAAACCCGCGAACTGAACCTGGCGGAAATGTGGGCCCTGCCCACCACACTGCGGGTGGTGCTGGTAGAAAACCTGCGCCGCCTGGCCGAGCGCGTGGCCACCAACAAGGCGGCCCGCGAAGTGGCCAACCGGTGCAGCGACCACCTGGCCACCACCCCGATTACCGCCCTGGACGCGCTGCTGGCGCTGATGCACCAGCGCGGTGTGGGCCGCATGTTCCTGACCCAGATGGCGCTGCGCCTGCAAGACAGCCGCAAAACTGTCGACTCGCCGGTCCACGACTGGCTGCAGGCCGCCCTGCCCGACTTTGCCGCCGCCCAGACCCAGCACAACGTGGACCAGGCCGCCGACAACCTGAGCGTGAGCAACGCCGTGAAATCGCTGCGCGCCATCGGCGATGCCGACTGGCCCGACATCGTGGCCCGCACCAGCCTGCTGATGCAGCGCATGCTGGCCTCGCCCATCTTTGAAGCCGAACACCCCCGCACCCGCGATGCCACGCTGCACGGCATCGAGCGGCTGGCCAAACGCAGCGGCCACAGCGAAGCCTCGGTGGCCCAGACCCTGCTGGGGCTGATGCAGACCGGCAACCCCTTCGATGCCGCCACCGGTGTGCCCAGCTATTGGCTACAAGGTGCGGGCCGCCCGGTGCTGGTCAAAGCCCTGGGCCTGCATGAAAACGCTGCCGTGCTGTGCCGCGCCCTCATGCGCCGCACCGCCCTGCCCGCCTACCTGGGCGCTTTAGGCGTAGGCACCATCGGCTTGGTGGCGTGGATGCTGCACCACCCCACCGGTGGGCTGGGCCTGGCCCTGCTGACGGCGGCGCTGATGCTGTTCCCTGCCTCGGAAGCCCTGGTCGCCATCATCAACCGGCTGATCAGCGAATCGGTACGCCCGCAGCATTTGCCGCGCCTGAGCCTGCTGGACGGCATACCGCCAGCGCACCGGGTGCTGGTGGTGATTCCGGCCATGCTCGACAGCGCAGCCTCAGCCCGCGCCCTGGTGCACCGCCTGCACCTGCACTACATTGCCAACCCCGAGCCCTGCGCCCAGTTCGGCCTGCTGACCGACTGGGTGGATGCCGACACCGAGCGCACCCCGACCGATGCCGACCTGCTGTCTGCTGCCATGCAGGGCATCAGCGCGCTGAACCTGCGTTACCCCACCCCGCTGGGGGTAGCGCCCCGCTTCATCTTGCTGCACCGGGAACGCAGCTTCAGCCAGAGCGAGCAGCGCTGGATCGGCTGGGAGCGCAAGCGCGGCAAGCTGGAGCAGCTGGTGGATGCCATGGCCACCGACTCCCATGCCGCCTTCATGTACCTGGGCGACTCCTCGCGCATTGCCGCCCACACGCCGTACATCGTCACCCTCGATAGCGACACCCAGCTGCCGCCCGGTCGCCTGCGCGAACTGGTGGGAGTGGCCGCCCACCCGCACAACCAGCCCCGGCTGGATGCCAGCGGACGCAGCGTGGTGCAGGGCTACGGCATCCTGCAGCCGCGCGTGGCCACACCGCTGCCCGCGCGCAAGGATTTCACCCTGTACCACTGGCTGTTTGCCGGGCAGTGCGGCATCGACCCCTACAGCGCCGCGACCTCCGAGGTCTACCAGGATGTGTTTGGCGAAGGCAGCTTCACCGGCAAGGGTCTGCTGCACGTGCAGGCCCTGCATGCCGTGCTGTCGGGCAGGCTGCCCGAAGGACAGGTGCTCAGCCACGACCTGCTGGAGGGTTCGCTGGCGCGCTGCGCCGCGGTCACCGATGTCAACGTGATCGAAGACGCGCCCTTCCATGCCGACGTAGCCGCCTCGCGGGTGCACCGCTGGACGCGCGGCGACTGGCAACTGCTGGCGATTTTGCTGAACTCCGGGCGCTACCCGCTGCGGGGCATCAACGTCTGGAAGATGTTTGACAACCTGCGCCGCTCGCTGGTGGCCCCGGCTTCGCTGCTCTTGCTGCTGTTGGCGCTGATCGCCCCCACGGTGTCGCCCTGGGCCGCGCTGGCCCTGGTGGCGGCGGCCTTTTCGGCCGGGCCGCTGATGGGAGCGGTGGCGGGCTTTTCGCCCAGCCGCGACGACCTCGCCAAGCGCCACTTCTACCGCCAGGCCGGGTCTGACCTGGCCCGCACGCTGTGGGGCGGGCTGTGGCACGTAGCCCAGTTGCTGATGCACGCCCTGCTGGCGGTGGACGCGATTGCCCGGGCGCTGTACCGCATGTTCGTGAGCCACCGGCATTTGCTGCAATGGACCACCGCCGCCGCTGCCCAGGCCCAGGCCCGCACCCATTTGCCCGCCCTGGTGCGTGCGCACTGGAGTCTGCCGGTGGTGGCGCTGCTGTTGCTGGCCGGGCTGCTGGCCGTGGGCACCCCTTACCCGGCTCTGGCTACCGTGTTGTGCCTGCTGTGGGCCGCGTCGCCGGTGTGGATCTGGTGGACCAGCCGCCCTTCCTACAAAAACGGTGCAAGCAGCGAGGATGCGCGCCTGCCCACCGCCGACCTGGAGCGGCTGCACGGCATTGCCCGCGACACCTGGCGCTGGTTTGAACGCTGCATTGGCCCGGACGACCACTACCTGCCGCCCGACAATCTGCAAACCCTGCCGGTGGACATGCTGGCGCACCGCACCTCGCCCACCAACATCGGCCTGTACCTGCTCAGCGTGGCCTGTGCCCGCCAGTTTGGCTGGGTCGGCACCCAAGACCTGCTGGAACGGCTGGAAGCCACCATGGCCACATTAGGCCGCATGCAGCGCCACCGGGGCCACTTCTACAACTGGTACGACACGCAAACCTGCGCGCCGCTGCTGCCGCTGTATGTGTCTACCGTGGACAGTGGCAACCTCAGCGGGCATTTGCTGGCCGTGGCCCAGGCCTGCCGCGAGATGGCCGCGGCCCCGCACAACACCCAGGCCGCCCACGGCGCGCTCAACGCATCCCGCCGCCGCATCGCACCGCTGCTGGCGGCCCGCAGCAGCCTGTCACCGGCCCAGCGCGAACAACTGCGCTGGATGCTGGCCGACCACCGCGCCACCCGCACATCTGCCGAGAAAGACCGGGGAACCCGCACCCAGGCCGATGCCCCCCGCCTGCAGGCGCTGGCGCACGCGATGGAAGAGATGGCCTGGGCGGCCGATTTCCACTTTTTGTACCACCGCAAGCGGCACCTGCTGCACATTGGCTACCGGGTCGCCGAGCGGCAACTGGATGCAGGTTTTTACGATCTGCTGGCCTCCGAGTCGCGCCTGACCAGCCTGCTGGCCATTGCCAAGGGCGATGTGCCGGTGCGCCACTGGGCATCGCTGGGGCGGCCGTTTTACGCGATTGGGGCCAATGCAGGCCTGCGCTCGTGGTCGGGCTCGATGTTCGAGTACCTGATGCCCACGCTGGTGCTGGTCGAGCCCCCCGGCAGCGTGCTGCAGCAGGCCTGCCACGCAGCGCTGCAGGAGCAGATGGCCTACGCCCAGGCCCACAAGGTGCCCTGGGGCATTTCCGAATCCGCCTACGCCGGGCAGGACCACACGCTGGCCTACCAGTACGCGCCGCAAGGCGTGCCGCGGCTGGCGCTGCGCCGCACGCCGGTCGATGAATTGGTCATCGCTCCCTATGCCACGGGGCTTGCCGCGCTGGTTGCACCTGCATTAGCAGCTACTAATTTTGTAGCACTGGAGAACTTGGGCGCGCACGGGCGCTACGGCTTCATCGAGGCACTGGACTTCACCCCTGCGCGCCAGGCCGATGGCGGGGCCTTCACCCCCGTCAGCACCTATATGGCCCACCACCAGGGCATGACCCTGGTCGCCCTGGCGAATCTGCTGCTGGACGGCCCGGCCCAGCGTTGGGGCATGGCGAACCCGTCCATTGAGGCGGTCACCTCGCTGCTTCACGAACGCGCACCGCGCGAGGTGTCGCTCCTGAGCGCGCCTCCAGCCGCGCCCCCGACCCAGCTGATGCAGCAGCGCGCCCCCGGCCTGCTGCGCGAGGTGGTGCCCGGCGGCACGGCGCTGGAACCCACCCACCTGTTGTCCAACGGGCGCTACCACGTCGCGCTGCGGGCCAATGGCGCGGGCTGGAGCCGCCGTGGCAGTACCGGCATCACCCGCTGGCGCGACGATGCGCTGCGCGATGCCTATGGCAGCTTTTTCTACCTGCGCTGGAGCCCGGAGCAGCCGCTGGTGTCCATCACCCAACACCCGGCACCCGACCCGGCGGCCGACTACCACAGCACCTACCACGCCGACCGGGTCTGCTTCGATGCCGAATGGCCCGGCGTGCAGGCGCACACCACGGTATGGGTCAGCCCCGAGGACGACATCGAGTTCCGCCAGGTGGAGCTGCGCAACCTGGGCGACCAGCCGCTGGAGATCGAGCTGGTGTCGGCCTTTGAAGTCACGCTATCCGATGCGCGGGCCGACGAGGCGCACCCGGCCTTTACCAACCTGTTCATCCGCGCGCAGTGGCAGGCCGAGGACCAGGCGCTGGTGTTCGAGCGCAGCCCCCGCCTGCCCACCGAGCAGGCCTTGCAGGCCGCCCACTTCATGGTCGATACCGACCCGCAGGTACTGGGCCTGCGCATCCAGACCGACCGCCAACACTGGCTGGGCCGCAACCGCGATACCAGCCAGCCGCTGGCCCGCATGGCTGCACCGCCTGCACCGGGCAGCAGCAGCGCGCTAGACACCGGGCTGGACCCGGTCTGCGCCATGGCCGTGCAGTTGCGCATCGCACCGCATGGCAAGGCCCGGCTGACCTTTGCTACCGCCGCCAGCGACAACGCCGAGACCCTGCAGGCGGTGATCGACAAGTACCGCCAGCACACCCATGTAAAGCGTTCGTCGCTGATGTCGGCCACGCTGGCCGGTATCCGTCTGCGCACCTGGGGCTTGGCCCCTGACAACCTGGTGGCCATCCAGACCTTGACCAGCGCGCTGGTACTGAGCCTGGCCCGTCCCACCGTGCGCACCGGGCCCGACGGCATGGCCCCGGTGAGCGACCGGCGGCTGCTGTGGCGCTTTGGCATCTCTGGCGACCGGCCTATTCTGCTGGTGTCTGCCAGTGCCATGGAAGGCCTGGGCCTGCTGCGCGCCCTGGCCCAGGCGCTGAAGCTGTGGTCCTGGGGCGGCCTGGGCTGCGACCTGGTGGTGGTGAACGCCGAGCCCGCGTCCTACCTGATGGCGCTGCACCGCGAGATCGGCATCCTGCGCGACCGCCATGCGGCCGACCGGGGTGGCGAATCTGCCCCCACCACCATGTATTTGCTGCGGGCCGACGAGCTGACCCCCGACGAATTCAGCACCCTGCACGCCCAGGCCCGCGTACGCCTGCTGGCCGATGGCCGCCCGCTGCTGCACCATGTACAGGCCTGGAGCGCCCTGCACGAGAAGGCCCTGGAAGCCCGGCACGCTACCGCCACCGTGGCCGTGCCCCTGGTGCCGCACCGCACCCAGGCCGTACCCGCGCCCACCGGGGTATTTACCGCCGAGGGCGAGTTCCGCTTTGATGTAAGCCCCGCCCTGCGCACCGTGCGCCCGTGGACCAATGTGCTGGCGAACCCCGGCTTTGGCGCACACATCACCGAAGCCGGTGGCGGCTACAGCTGGGGCCTGAACAGCCGCCTGAACCAGCTCACCGCCTGGTCCAACGACCCGGTGGGCGACGCGCCATCCGAATGGTTTTTGCTGCAAGACCGCAAGACGCTGGAGGTATGGAGCATCACCCCCAGCGCCTGGGCCGATCCGCAGGCGGTGTACCACGTGGCGCATGGCCAGGGCAGCAGCACCATCCGCCACCGCCGGGGCGATATTGACGTGGCGGCCACCTGGTGCGTGGACCCCGACACCTCGGTCAAGCATGTGCGCATCCACACCATCAACCGGGGCCACCGCACGCTGCAACTGCGCATCATCGGCATGGCCGAATGGCTGATGGGGGCCAACCGCAGCGACCGCAGCAGCGTGCACATGGGCGTGTTCCAGCACGGGGCTACCACCGCCCTGCTGTGTACCCAGCGCGAACGCAGCGCAGGCTTTGGCGAAGGCACGGCCTTCCTGGCCCTGACAGACGACGGCGACCACCCGGTAGACGACTGGACCTGCGACCGGCGCGAATGCTTTGATGCCCGTGGCCGCCTGGTGCTGCCCGACCACTTTGGCCACGCCACCGGTGCCGGGCTGGACCCCTGCGCCGCCCTCTCCACCACGCTGCAACTGGCCGCAGGCGACACCGCCGACCGGGTGTTTTTGCTGGGGTTTGCGGCCAACCCGCTGCTGGCCCGCGAGGTGGTGCTGCAGGCTGCCGGGATGGAGGCCACGCAGCGCCTGGCAGCGGCCCGCGCGCACTGGGACGCGCTGCTGAGCGCCACCGTGGTGGCCACACCCGACCCGCTGTTCGACGCCATGGTGAACCACTGGCTGCTGTACCAAACGGTGGCCTGCCGCCTGTGGGCCAAATCCGGCTTTTACCAGGCCGGTGGGGCCACGGGTTTCCGCGACCAGTTGCAAGATGCCATGGCGCTGGCCTGGGCCGCACCGGGCATGCTGCGCGAGCAGATCACCGTGTGCGCCGCGCGCCAGTTCCCCGAGGGCGATGTGCAGCACTGGTGGCATGCCCCCAACGGCGCGGGGGTGCGCACGCACTTTTCGGACGACCTGCTGTGGCTGCCGCACGCCTGCGCCCACTACCTGCGCAGCACGGGCGATGCCTCGTTGCTGGAGGTCCAGGTGCCTTTTCTGGAAGGCGCGGCCATTCCCATCGGTGCCGAAGACGCGTACTACACGCCCAGCATCGGCATGGACACCGCCACCATCTACGAGCACGCCGCACGCACCATCGACCGCAGCCTGGCGGTGGGCGTGCACGGCCTGCCGCTGATGGGCAGCGGCGACTGGAACGACGGCATGAACCGCGTTGGCATCGAAGGCCGGGGCGAATCGGTGTGGCTGGGCTGGTTCCTGTGCCAGGTGGTGGCCGAATTTGCCCCGCTGGCCCACGCCCGTAGCGACAGTCCCCGGGCGCTGCGCTGGGAACAGGCCGCCGAAGGCTGGAAGGCTGCGCTGGTGGGCCCGGCCTGGGACGGCCAGTGGTTCAAACGGGCGTTTTTTGACAACGGAGAAGCCCTGGGCTCGCACACCAACCCCGAGGCGCAGATCGACCTGATCGCCCAGGCCTGGGCCGTGTTGTCCCAGGCCGCCCCGGTGGCCCTGCAACGGATTGCGCTGACCGCCATGGAAGAGCGCCTGGTAGACCCGCAAGCCGGTCTTATCCAGCTGCTGGACCCGCCGCTGGCGAATGCCGTGCCCAGCGCAGGCTATATCCAGGCCTACCCGCCGGGCGTGCGGGAAAACGGCGGCCAGTACTCGCATGCCGGGGTCTGGGCGATGATGGCGCAGGCCCAATTCACCCGGAGCCAGCCCGACAGCACCGTGGCCGAAAGGGACACCGCCTACCGCTACTTCACCTACCTGAACCCGGCCCACCGCGCTGCCAACCCGGCCCACAACGTCGCATACGGGATCGAACCCTATGTGATGGCCGGTGACGTGTACACCCAGCCCCCGTACGTGGGGCGGGGTGGCTGGAGCTGGTACACCGGCTCGGCGGCATGGATGCACCGGGCTGCCATTGCCTCCATCTTTGGCCTGGAACAGGGCGCGGACACGCTGCGATTTGCCCCCAGCCTGCCCTCGCACTGGCCGCAGGCCGAGCTGACGCTACGCCGGGGCGAACGCAGCATGCGTTTCATCTTTACCCGCGGCGCACCCGATGCACTGCTGGCGGCCAACGCACACTGCAATGCCCGGTTACTGCGTGTGGGTGAGGCACTGCCCTGGGCAGGGCTGGCTGCGCAGAGCTGCTTTGTGATCCCGATCTGAACCCCTCTGCCATGACCACATCTGACAACAGCACCGAGAAACTGCTCGGCCTGGCTTACGCCGCCATGGACGCGCAAACCCAAAAGGTTGCCAGCCACATCGCCGGGCGCAAGCACATTGCCCGCAATACCGCCAAAGACCTGGACGACGACACGTCCTTCGGCGCACGCGCGGCCGATGCCGTGGCCAGTTTTGGCGGGTCGTGGACCTTCATTTTGCTGTTTGCCACGGTGCTGGTGGTGTGGGTGCTGTTGAACGTGGTGCTGCTGGTGCGCTGGAACGCGGTGTTCGACCCCTACCCATTTATTCTGCTGAATCTGTTTTTGTCGATGCTGGCCGCGGTGCAGGCCCCGATCATCCTGATGTCGCAAAACCGCCAGGCCCTGAAGGACCGGCTGCACGCCGAGCACGACTACGAAGTCAACCTCAAGGCCGAGCTGGAGATCATGCTGCTGCACGAAAAGATCGACGCGCTACGCCAGGGCCAGTGGGCCGAGCTGCTGGAAATGCAAAAGGAGCAGCTGCAGCTGCTGGCGCATTTGAAGGACAAAGCTTCCAGCTAGCCGACACCCCCATGGGGCAATCTCCTACACAGCTTAGCGGCACAAGCCGATAGGGCGCGGCAGGCCTCGGTTTTAAAGTTCAGTCATCGGTTGGGTAGTACCTGACTCCCTCGACCGACCAACCAAGGAACTACGATGGCTGCCAAGAACGAACCCACGAATGTCACGCAATTGCCCACCCACAGCGGCGATCGCATGGTGTTGAACGAAGCCGCCATTGGTGCCGCCCGCCGCAGCCTGGACCAGGGTGCCGTCACCCCCAGCTACGGCCCCTGGCGCGAAGACATCATCCAGTTGCTCAACGACTCGCTGGCCACTGAACTGGTGTGCGTGCTGCGCTACAAGCGCCACCACTTCACGGCCGAAGGCCTGGCTTCCAGCGCGATTGCCGCAGAGTTTTTGGTGCATGCCAACGAAGAATCCGGCCACGCCGACCGGCTGGCCCAGCGCATCGTGCAGCTTGGCGGTGAACCCGATTTTTCACCCGATTCGCTGACCAAGCGCAGCCACGCTGCCTACGACGATTCGAAGAATCTGAAAGAAATGATCAAGGCCAACCTGGTGGCTGAGCGTGTGGCGATCGAGGCCTACAGCCAGATGATTGCCATGATTGGCGACAAGGATTCCACCACCCGCCGTCTGCTCGAAGACATCTTGAGTGACGAGCAAGAGCACGCCGACGAGCTCAAGGATTGGCTGGCGGCTTGATTTCGTAGCCCTGGCTGGTGGGGCCATTCACCATGCCAAACCAACTTTTTAAACCACTGGAGTATCCAAAATGAAACTGAACATCCGCACCACCCTCGCCGCTTCCATCACCGCCATTGTTTTGCTGACCACCGCAGGCTGTGCCGTCACCCGTGGCCAGGAATCCGTGGGCGCCTACATCGACGACTCCGCCGTGACCACCAGTGTCAAAGCGCGTTTTGTGGACAACAAGGAAGTAGACGCATCGGCCATCAGCGTGGAAACCCTGAACGGCACCGTGATGCTGTCGGGCTTTGCCAAGAGCCTGAAGGAAAAGTCCACCGCTGAAAGCATCACCCGCAACGTCAAGGGCGTGAAGGCCGTGAAGAACGAAATCGCTATTCGTCCTTAATCCCAAGGTCGATTTTTTACCCGCAACCGCAAGGAGACCGCTATGAACTGGGACACCATCCAAGGTAACTGGAAACAGGCTACCGGCAAAGCCAAAGAGCAATGGGGCAAACTGACAGACGACGACCTCGACGTGGTGGCCGGCAAGCGCGACCAGCTCGCAGGCAAGATCCAGGAACGCTACGGCATTGCCAAAGACGAAGCCGAAAAGCAGCTGTCTGACTGGGAAAAGAAGGCCAAAGACGACGCTTGGTTCAAGTAAACCAGCCGTCTGACGGTTAAAACGCCCCGTGATCGGTCTCCGATCCCGGGGCGTTTGCACGTGTGCAGCGCAGCATGTGAAAGTGCACCATCGACAGCATCGGTAACATCTCCTATTTTTCTGCGGATCCCCACATGCAACTCGCCACCTGGAACGTCAACTCCCTCACCGTGCGCCTGCCCCAGGTGCTGGACTGGCTGGCTGCCAACCCGGTCGATGTGCTGGCCCTGCAAGAAACCAAAATGACCGACGACAAGTTTCCGCATGCGTCCTTTGCCGAAGCGGGCTACCAGGCGCAGTGGTTCGGCCAGAAGACCTACAACGGCGTGGCCCTGCTGAGCAAGACCGCCGCTACCGAGGTGGTGAAGAACATCCCCGGCTTCAGTGACGACCTGGCCCGGGTGATTACCGGCACCGTACAGGGCGTGCGGGTCATCGGGGCCTACTTCCCCAACGGCCAGGAGCCGGGCAGCGAAAAGTTCGACTACAAGATGCACTGGCTCAAAGCCCTGCGCGACTGGGTCCGGGCCGAGCTGCTGGTGCACCCGCAGTTGGTGCTGATGGGCGACTACAACATCACCTTCGACGATGCCGACGTGTGGGACCCGGTGGGCCTGAAAGACACCATCCACTGCACCGACGAAGAGCGCTACCACCTGCAGGCCCTGGTGGGCCTGGGCCTGACCGACACGCACCGCCTGTTCCCCCAGCCACCCAAGTGCTATTCGTGGTGGGATTACCGCGATTTTGGCTTTAGGCGCAACCGGGGCATGCGCATCGACCACATCCTGGTCAGCCCGGCGCTCAAAACCCGGGTCACCGCCTGCACCATCGACACCACACCCCGCAAGAACGAGCGCCCCAGCGACCACGCTCCCGTGGTTGTTACACTCGATTTACTATAATTTTTATAGCTTATAGCGCACATGCCGTAAGGGCTTGCGACCTAAAAGGCTTGTAAATTCACACGGCAGCTCACCGGATCTCGGAAATCTCCACCTCGACCCGGTAGTGGTTCGACCGTACCAGCGTCGTCAAGGGCAGGGCATGGGCGGGCACCGCCTGCGCCGTGAACGCCAGGCTTTGCGGGTCGAAGTGCAGCCACGCGGGCAACGGCTGGCCATCGGGCAGCGCGGCAGTGGCTGGCGCGGCCTGGGACCGCAAGGTGGTGCTGGCCTGCAGCGGCAATGCAGCCTCGAACGTGCCGCTGCGCAAGCCGACCACCTGCACCAGCACCTGACCGGCCAACAACGGCGACACATTGCGCACCGGAGTCACCACCACGTAGCCGTTCTGCCCATCGCGGCGGTCGCAGTCCAGGCCGGTCTGTGATGTGCTCACACAGCCCGCCGCACCCTGTGCCGCGCCATCCCCCGTGGGCCGTCCCAGGGCCGAGGCCCCCACAGCGACCCCTTCCAGCGCACTGTGGGTCGGTGCCTGCGCCGACACAGGCACCGTTGGGGGGTGGGGTAGCAAAATCTCTTGTGTCCACACCGCTGCCACTGGCACAGCGGGCACCACAATGCTGCTGCTGCCGTTACTGGCGTAGGTAATGGCGTAATTGCCTCCACCATTGCCATCGTCTATGGCCACGCCCGAGGTGAGCACGGTTTTATGGGTACCCACATTCGGATCGGTAAACGCAAACGTGCCACCGACAAGGCGGTCGGTGCCAAACAGGCTGCCACCCGCCACCATGGCCGTGCCCTGCGCGCGGGTGGTGCTATCAAAGGGCTTGCTGACATTGCTGCTCGCAACCGTGATGGAAGCAGGCGTAATGGTGCTGGTCGTGTTGTTTGCGTAGGTCACGGCATAGTTGCCACCGCCGTTCCCATCGACCACCCGAACGCCTGCCGTGGTGACGGTCTTGTTGCCCAATCCTGCGTTCTTGTTGGTGAAAGCAAAGCTGCCGCCTGCAATGGTGTCGCCGCCAAACAGAGTGCCACCGGTCACCACAGCGCTGCCGAGGGCGGTGGTGGTGGCATCGTAGGTTTTGACCACGTTGCGGGTAGACACGGTGAGGGGCGCCGGGGTGATGCTGCCATTGCTGCCGGCCAGGATGTTGCCGCCAGCCAGGTAGTAATTGCCCGCATCGCCACCGGCCAGGGCAATATCCCGCACCACGTAATTCAGATTGCTGCCAACGTTCTTGTGCGCAAACGCCCCGCTGCCGCGGACCAACAGGCTGTCGCCCGGCTCCCGGCCCGCCAGGTCCAGGGTCAAGCCTTGCATATCGGTACTGCCGTTGAAGACTTTGTTGACCCCCGCAGTGCTGGGCGTGACGGCCTTTTGCGTGACCGCCAGGTTGCCGACGAACACCGGGCTGCCGTTGAAGTTGTTGCCCACCACGGAAGGGGCTGCGTCGGCCAGCGCGTAGTTGCCCACCGGTGTCTTGCCTGCACCACTGCTAGCGGCCCCCTGCGGGCCAGGGGTGAACGTGATGCTGCCGCCTGCGCCATCGGCGTAACGGTAGGTATTGCCCACACGGCTGCCGGCGAGGTTCATGATGGTGCTGCCGTCTGCCGCCAGATATTGCGCGCTAGTGACGGTCGGCGGGGACGTACTGCCGTAAACGCTGGTGGTGTTCGCCAGCCGCACCAGCAGTTGGTTGGCCGGCACGACGGTGTAAGTGCCGGGCACAAAGCGGATGCTGTAGTTGCCCGAGGCCAGCCCGCTGGGCACCAAGGCCCCTGCGTAGGTACCGGCGGCTACCTCGGTCGATGCGTTAGGCCGGGTGATGGCCAGGGTGCCGCCCAGCACGCTGCTGGTCTCGCCACCTACCAGACCGTCGTAATGGGCACCGTAATAGCCCGGCACATCGGCCAAGGTCACGAAGCGGGCATCGGCATTGGCCGTGACCGTAAGCGGTGCCGGAGTGATGCTGCTGACGGTGCTGTCCAGGTAGGTCACCGCGTAGTTGGCCGTCACGTCGGCCCCGCTGCCCTCCACAATGGTCAAGCCCGCCGCGCGCGTGGTCTTGTTGCCCAGACCCGCATTTTTGTCGGTATAGGCCACCGTGGCAGCCAGGCCCACATGCTCACCCGCAGCACTGCCCGCCAGGCCCCCCACCGTGGCACTGCCTATGACATGGGTGTTCCCGTCGTAGGTTTTGCTGACCGTCGGCGCAGCCACCGTTACCGCAGCCTGGGCGATGCTGCTGGCGGTATTGTTGGCGTAGCTGACGAGGTAGTTGCCACCGCCGTTGCCGTCGTTCACCGTCACGCCCGAGGTCGTCACCGTCTTGCCGGTGCCCGCGTTCTTGTCGGTGAACGCAAACGTGCCGCCGCTGAGGCTGTCGCCACTGAACAAGGTGCCCGAAGCCACGCTGGCCGTACCCGCAGCCGAGGTGGTGCCGTCGTAGGTCTTGTTGATGTTGCTGGTCGATATACCCAGGCTGGCCTGGGTGATGTTGGCTGTGGTCGTGGCCTGGTCGGTGATGCTGTAGTTGTCCTTGTCCGCTCCGGCGTAGCTGCTGGTCAGGGTAACGGTCTTGCCGTTGGCCACATTCTTGTTGCCAAATACCCCGGTAGCGCCCACGGTGACTACATCACCCGCTATCAAACCAGAAGCACCTGTAAGTGCACTGGTGGTCACGGTGGCAGCGGTGGTGCCGTCATAGACCTTGTTGGCAGCGGTGATGCCGCTGACCGTCAGGTTGGCAGGCGTGATGTTGGCCGTGGTGGTGGCCTGGTCGGTGATGCTGTAGTTGTCCTTGTCCGCTCCGGCATAGCTGCTGGTCAGGGTAACGGTCTTGCCGTTGGCCACATTCTTATTGCCAAATATGCCGGTAGCGCTGACGGTGACTACGTCACCCGCTATCAAACCAGAAGCACCCGTGAGTGCGCTGGTGGTGACGGTGGCGGCAGTGGTCGCGTCATAGACCTTGTTGGCGGCGGTGATGCCGCTGACCGTCAAGGTGGCCGGCGTGATGTTGGCGCTGAGGCCGCTGGGCTGGGCCACGGTGTAGTTGCCTGCATCGGTGCCAGTCAGGCTGTAGCCAGACACGCTGACGGCCTTGCCGGTGCCCACGTTCTTGTTGGCGAAGCTGCCGATGCCGGGGCCGCTTACTGTCACTACGTCGCTGCCCAGGGCGCTCACTGCTGCTGTGCCGGTCAGCGCGGCCGTGGTGGTGGCATCGTAGATCTTGTTGGCAGCGCTGATGCCGCTGACCTGCAGGCTGGCCTGGGTGATATCCGCCGTGGCCGTGCCGCCGGTGAGCGTGTAGTTGCTGGCCAGCCCGCTGCCGTTGCCCAGTGCCAGGCTGCCCAGGGTCACGGTTTTGCCGGTGCCCACATTCTTGCTGGCCACGGTGCCGGTGCCGCTCAGGGTCAAGGTTTCGCTGCCTACCAGCGACCCCAGGGTAAAGATGCCTGCGGCGACGTTGGCCGTGGCGTTGTAGCTGCGGCTGCCGGTCAGGCTGACGGCGTAGGGGTTGATGGTCAGGCTGCCGCTGGTGTAGCTGATGGCATAGCCCTGGCCGCTGCTGAGTCCGCTGCCGCTGATGGCATACGGGCTGCCCGCCACGTTGACCGCGCCCTGGCTGCCGCCGCCGTAGGTGATGCTGCCGCTGACGGTGGCGCTGTCGCCGTTCACAAAACCACCGCTACCAAGGACATAGCCGTTGCCGCCGCTGTAGGCGATGCCGTCATAGGTTTTGCTGGCGTTGTTCAGGGTGACGGTGGCGGTGGGCGCTTCGCGGTAGATGGCATACGTGCCGCTGCCCAGCGTGGTCGTGTAGTTGGTGGCGCTCTCGTCGCTGTTGTAGCGGAAGCGGCCACTTCCCGAGCCCACCAGCGTGGTGACTCCGGTGCTGCCCGCGACCGAGCCGGTCATCAGCGTGGTCCGCCCGCCGCTGCCGACCGTGATGGCCGGGCTGCCGCTGAGGACAATGTTGCCGCCGGTGCTGGTGCCTGCGGCGGTGGAGATACCGGCGTTGAGCAGCACGGCGGCACTGGTGGTGTCGGTGGTGGCCACGTTCTGCGCCACGGTGAGGTCGCCGCTGGCGGTGGCGATGGATACCGCGCCGCTGGCACTGACGCCGTTCACGCCGCCTACGCTGCCGATTTGCAGAGCACTACCATTTTGATAGCTTATAGCGCCCGTCCCAATTGAGGCAAGGGCACTTACGGCATTGGAACTGGCGGTGGCCAGCGCGTAGTTGCCGGTGCCATTGAGCAGCAGGTTGGTGGCGGTGATGTTGCCACCCACGGTCTGGCTGACGTTGCCTGCCGCCGTGAGGGTCAGGGTGCTGTTGCTGCCCAAGGTCACGGGCGCGTTGACAGCGATACCGGCACTGGTCTGGAGGATCAGGTGGGTGGTTGAGCCCGGCGCGATGGCGCTGCTGACCGTGATGCCCCCGGCAGCATTTGCCCCCGTGCGCCCTACCACCAGCGTGCCCGCGGTGATGCGATCAAGTTCGGTGCCAGATAAGCCCAGGGTCAGCGGGCTGCCGCCCAGCACATCGACTCCGCCCAGGTCGATCAGCGTGCCCGCCGTGCGGTTCTGAATTTGCACCGTGCCCGTGCCCGCCGAAATACTGGCGGGCGTGCCCGAGGTGTTCAGGCTCAGGCTGTCTGTCGTGACCGTAACCGCCGCGTTGCCCGCAGTGGTTGCCACCGCGCCGCTGCCCAAGGCCACGCCGTACGATGTACCGCCGCCCCCCGCCGTACCGGTCACGTTGAGCGCACTGCCCGCTGTGGTGAAGCCCGAGCCCGGGCTGCCGGTGGTGTGAATACCGTGGTTCACCGTGCCCGCAGTGCCGCCACCCGTGCCGGTGACCGTGACCACGCCACTGCCTGTGCCGCTGATCTTGCCGCCACTGTCCAGCGCAATACCGACATTGTTGCTGCCGGTACCAGCCACCCCCCCTTGACCGGTTACGGTGACATTGCCGCTGGCAAAAATACTGCTGAGACTGCCGTTGATATAGACACCCCTATTGCCCGACCCGGTGGTGTTCCCCCCGGTGCCCTGGACGGTCACGGAGCCAGTCCCTCCGGCGCTAATTTGCCCACCGATAGTGTCGAGATGTATGCCTATATTCACGCTGCTGAAGCCCGTGCCGCCGCCCTGCCCCGTGACGCTCACGTTGCCGCCTGCCGATGTAATGATTCCACCAAACAAAGCAACGCCGACATCAACGCCCCCGGCTGTGGAGCCTCCTGTTCCGGTCACAGACACCGCCCCTAAACCGCCAGACCGCACCGTCGCCGGTGAGTTAATTTCTACCCCGTAGTTAAAACCGCTCGCGCCACTCCCCTTGCCCGTACCCGCCAGGGTGACCGTACCGCCACTGGACTCCACCAGCGTACCGCTATTTTCTATAAAGATACCTACGTTGCCATTCCCCGTGCCGCCGCCCCCCGTACCGGTAATGGTCAAAGCGCCAGCGCCCCCGGCGCGCACCGTAGCGTTGCCATTGATGTCCACTCCGTAAGCATGGTCGGCACTGCCGGTACCACCGCCCGTACCCGTCAGCGTGACAGCGCCACCGGCAGACGAAACGCGGGTGTTGGCGCCGGTCACAAGCACACCCCCGTTGAACTCACCCGAACCACCACCGCCCGTACCCACCACGTTCACCGTCCCGCTGCCTGCCGCCTGCACCACGGCACCGGTCCCCATGAAAACGCCCAGATTATTCCCACCAGTCCCTGTGCCAGCGCCCTGCCCGGTGATCAACACATTACCGCCCAGGCTGGATACAAGGCTGCTGGCACCTGTTACCGCCACGCCCGTGTTGTTGCTGCCGGGTGCAACTCCGCCCGTACCGTCCAAGGTAATGCCGCCGCTCGTGCCCCCAGTGATGGTGGAGTCGTTGACGCGCACACCCTGGCTAAACGCACTGGTTCCGGTGCCTGTACCGCCCACGCCAGTCACATTGATGCTGCCCGCACCGGTGGTAGACACGGCACTGCTGCTATACAGATCGACCCCGTAGCCAAGGGTCAGGTCATTGCCCGAATAGCCCATACCGCGCATGGTGATATTGCCGCCCCCCGCCGCCAGGCTTGCCTGGTTGAGCGCGATGCCTTGCAGACGAAAACTACCGCTGCCTACTGCATTGCCCGAGCCATCGCCCGCCGTGCCGCCCCCCAGCGTGATGTTGCCGCCGTTGCTGGTGATGCTGGAGCCCGTGTTGAGCGCGATGGCCCCGGCCCCGCTGCCATCCCGGTCGCTGTTGAACACCACGTTCAGCCGGTTGGCGGTAGATGCAATCGCCACGTTCGCGGCCACCACGATGTCGTTGTGCGCCCGCAGGGTC